>NZ_JBGEDP010000001.1:1203929-2407858 GCF_041206865.1 Mycobacterium sp. HUMS_12744610 | reverse complement strand
GTGGTCCGACCGCTCGCGTCGCTGATCCGCTCCGCGGCGGCACGGACGCAGGTCGTGGTGGTGACCCATTCCCCCGCACTGCTGGAGTTCCTCGACGCCGTGCCGATCGCCGAGGCCGGCCCGGCCGGGCGCGCCGTCGAGATCGAGCTCTACAAACAGTGAGGTGAGACACGCGTCGCCGGCCAGGGCCTGCTGACCACACCGCCGTGGGACTGGGGCAGACGCTGAGACGACGCTGCACTACCGCGGCCCAGGGGCCAGACTGACTACATGGTGTTCAACAAGTCCGCCAAACCGGTGCGCAGCGCGGACAAGATCGTTGAGGTGCTCTCGGCGCAGGGCGTCGAGTACGTCTTCGGCGTGCCCGGCGCCAAGATCGACGCCGTCTACGACGCCCTGGCCGACGCCGGCCCGCGGCTGGTGGTGTGCCGCCACGAGCAGAACGCGGCGTTCATGGCCGCGGCGGTCGGCCGCCTCACCGGTGTGCCGGGCGTCGTCCTGGTGACGTCGGGCCCCGGCACCGCCAACCTGGCCACCGGGCTGCTCACCGCCAACACCGAGCAGGACCCGGTGGTCGCGCTGTGCGGGGCCGTGCGCCGGGAAGACCGCCTCAAACGCACGCATCAGTCCATGGACGCCGCAGCGTTGCTCAAGACGGTCACGAAGTTCACCGGCGAGATCAACGACCCCGACAACGCCGCCGAGGCCACCGTCGCGGCGTTCCGCGCGGCGCTCAGCGCGCCGCGCGGCGCGGCCGCCGTCGTGCTGCCCGCCGACGTGCTGGCCGCCCCGACCACCGCCGGCATCACCGACCGCCTGCCCGTCCCGCCGCTGGCGGCGGCCCCGGCGTTCGCCATCGAGAGGGCGTGCGAACTCATTCGCGGCGCACACCGCCCGGCGCTGCTCGTCGGCAGCCGCGGCGCCGACCCGGAAAGCTGCCTGGCGCTGCGTGCCCTGGTCGCCACGACAGGGCTGCCCGTGGTGGAAACCTTCCAGGCCGCCGGGGTGGTGTCGCGCAACCTCGAGGACTACTTCCTGGGCCGGGTGGGCCTGTTCCGCAACCAGCCCGGCGACGTCGTCCTGGGCCAAGCCGACGTGTTGATCGCCGTCGGGTACGACACTGTCGAATACGACCCCGTGCTGTGGAACGGCGACGTCGCACGCACCGTCGTGCACATCGACTCGGTGCCCGCCGACATCGACAACCACTATCAGCCCACCTGCGAGCTGATCGGCAACGTCGCGGCCACTCTCGGGTCGCTGAGCGACAAGCTGGCCGACCTCACGCTCACCGACGGCTACCGGAGCCAGATCGCCGGGCAGCGAAAGGCGCTGCGCGACATCGATGCCGCCGCGCGCGATCACACCCCCGAGGGCCCCGGCCTCGACCCGGCCGCGGTCGTGCTGCGGCTGCGCGAGGAACTCGGCCACGACGACCAGGCCACAATCACCTGCGACATCGGCTCGGTCTACATCTACATGGCTCGCCACTTCCGGGTCTACCAGCCCAGGCGCTGCTGTTCTCCAACGGCCAACAAACCCTGGGCGTCGCCCTGCCCTGGGCGATGGCCGCCTGCCTGGTGCGCCCCGGCACCCCGGTGGTCTCCGTATCCGGCGACGGCGGATTTTTGTTCTCCGCGCAGGAACTCGAGACGGCTACCCGCCTGGGCCTGACGTTCACCCATATCGTCCTGCGCGACAACGCCTACGACATGGTGGGCTTCCAGGAGGTCCTGAGATACGGACGCACGTCGGGGGTTGCACTCGGCGACTACGACATCGTCTCCTACGCGGCCGCCTTCGGCGCCCGCGGCCACCGGGTGGAAACCCTCGACGACTTCGGTGCCACGGTGCGCCGGGGCCTGGCCGAGCCGGGCGTCTCGCTGATCGACGTTCCCGTGGACTACAGCCGCAACGCCGAGTTGGCCGCGGACCTGCACGCGGACTCCTTCGAGTAGGCACGATGGACGCCTCCGGTGCATACGAGCGCTTCCGGCATTGGGCCACAGCACTCTCGCTCATCAGCGGGCCGACTCCGAGGTGTATCAGTTCTCGACGATCGGCGCGCTGCTGGACGGGGTCTACGACGGCGACGTCACGGTCGCCGAGATCATGCGCCACGGCGACTTCGGCCTGGGCACCTTCAACCACCTCGACGGCGAGATGGTGGTCCTGGACGGCGTCTGCTACCGGTTGCGCGCCGACGGAACCGCCGCCCGGGCGGAGCCGACCGATCGCACGCCGTTCGCGGCGGTCACCCGATTCCACGCCGACTTCGAGTTCGACATCGCCGAACCCACCGCCAGGTCGGCGGTGATCGACGCCATCGACCACCGGATCGCAAGCGCCAACCTGATTTACGCGATCCGGGTCACCGGCCGGTTCCGCGAGCTGCGTACCCGCACGGTGATGGCCCAGGAGCCGCCCTACCCGCCGTTGACGCAGGCGACCGAGGACCAGGCCGAAACCGTGTTCACCGACGCGAACGGCACACTGGTCGGCTTCCGCACCCCCGACTTCGAGCAGGGAATCGCCGTCGCCGGTTACCATCTGCACTTCCTCGACGCCGACCGCACCGCCGGTGGCCACGTCCTCGACTTCGTCCTCGAGCGCGGGCGGGCCGCGGTCAGCGGCGCCGCACAGCTGCACCTGAGCCTGCCCACCTCCGGCGCGTTCCTCGACGCACGGCTTTCCGGCGCTGAGCTCGCCGAGCGGATCGACCAGGCCGAAGGCCCCCGGGCCGGTCGGCCGCCCAAGCCGTGACGTGAGCTACACCCGATAGGGAATTCACGGACTGTTCAGGCCGCCGTCGGTTCGGCATCGTTGACTGCACACGCGCACCGCGTGTCCTCACGATATGCGTGTTGTCCAGGTCGCCAACTTCTACGGCCCACGGTCCGGCGGCTTGCGCACCGCGGTCGACCGGTTGGGCGCGGAGTATTGCGCCAGCGGGCACGAGGTCTTCCTGATCGTTCCCGGTTCGTTTCCCGAACGGACCCTGCTGCCGACGGGCGTGATACGAATTACTCTGCCCGCCAGGCTAATTCCTCTGACGGGTGGCTACCGAGCGGTGCTGCCGGGCCCCGTCAAGGCCCTGCTGGAGGCGCTGGAGCCCGACGCGCTGGAGGTGTCCGACCGGCTCACGCTGCGGTCCCTGGGCCGCTGGGGCCGCGCACACGGCGCCAGGACGGTGATGATCTCCCACGAACGCCTGGATCGCCTTGTGGGACAGATACTCCCGCGCCGCCCCGCCAAGAAGTTCGCCGACCTCGCCAACAGGCGCACCGCGGCCGACTACGACACCGTGGTGTGCACGACGGGCTTCGCGCGCGAGGAGTTCGACCGCGTCGGCGCGTCGAACACCGTCACCGTCCCGCTCGGCGTGGACCTGCAGACGTTCCACCCGCGGCGCCACTCCTACCTGGTACGCCGGCGCTGGGCGACGCCGCAGCAGATCCTGCTGGTCCACTGCGGCCGGCTGTCGGTGGAGAAGCGGGTCGACCGCAGCATCGACGCGCTCGGCACCCTGCACCACGCCGGCGTCGACGCCCGGCTGCTGGTCGTGGGCGAGGGGCCGTTGCGCGCCCGGCTCGAGCGGCAGGCCGCCCGGTTGCCGATCCACTTCACCGGCTTCGTCAACGACCGGCACACCGTCGCCGGGCTGCTGGCGTCGGCCGACGTGACCCTGGCGCCCGGCCCGCACGAGACATTCGGGCTCGCCGCGCTGGAATCGCTGGCGTGCGGGACCCCGGCCGTGGTCTCGCGCACCTCGGCGCTGACCGAGATCATCACCCCCGACAGCGGCGCCCTGGCCGACAACGACCCCCGGGCCATCGCCCACGCGGTCGGCGCGATCGTCCGCCGGCCCGAGTTCCACCGACGCTCCTCCGCGCGCCGCCGCGCGGAGGACTTCACCTGGCAGCGGGCCGCGGCCGGCATGCTGGCGTCGCTGGAAACCCGCGGCGGGGGCGGCCGGGACGGCGATTCGGAACACACCGCCTAGGGCGCGGGGCGCCAGGTGTCACTGTCGCGGTTGGGCGATCCATTCGCAGGCCTGCCCAGCCTCCGCGGTGGGGAAGACCCGCAGTTGGGCTGGCATCAGGAACCCGAAATTCCTGTCCCGCGCCGGATCCTCAGGACCACGTTGGTGTCGTCCCAGACCGCTCCGGCGTCACGCCATCGAAATCGGCGGGCACCTCGTACTACACCCACAGCTTGTCTTGCCGGGTGAACCTGTCGTCGACGTCGGGCATCAGGACCATTTCGTAGTCGGCCTTGGTGACATGGCCGTGGCAGGCGAACGCCGCGTCGTCGGGGAACCCCTGCAGACGCTCAATCATCCTGCCGCCCAACCACTACGGGCCCCATATGAGGAGGTCTTCCATGCCGTTGTTCATCGTGACGGTGTTCGGCGACGGACCCGTGACGTCGAAGTGGATCTTGCCGGTCGACTGGGCGCCTTCGGGGATCGTGGCCCCGCTGATGTTGGTGGGGCTCGCGACGAACCACAGCACCCGGTAGGCGGCCTCGTTGGGGGCGACGGCGTTGAACTGCGAGATGGCCGGGGTGACGCTGCCCTGGATCGCCCGGACGGTGACCGTGGCCTCCCACAGTTTGCCGGCAGGGGTGTAGCCGGGCGTCTCGTCGTTGCTGGGCTGTAGACCGCCGACTTTGTAGGCCAGCACGACCTGGCCGACGGTGTCGGTCATCGTCAGTTCGCTGCCGAGCTTGCCGACGATCGGGTAAGCCGCCGAAACGGTGGGCGCGACAACGATTCCGGCCAGCGCCAGGACCGCGGCCGCCACCGCCGTCGCTATCATCGAGGTGACCTTCATTGGTGTCCTCCCAACTGGTGCGAACAACGCAATAGTCGGCGGGCAGCCGACTCCGGGAGCCTGATTCTGTTCGCCGCGCGTTCGCGCCGATAGGGCCGTTCGGCCCGACAACCGTGGGACCTAAGTGGTCTTGCCCGTTAATTCGTCGGGGGTTGTTGCCATGCGGTGGGGTCGCCGAGGTAGAGGCCACAGGCGCAGTCGAGGGCTTCTTCGGGACTGCCCGAGGGAGTTCCGTTGGGCAGGAATGAGTCTTCATATTTGTCGCTGCTGGCCAGGTAGATGGCGAATCCCCAGATGCTGGCCGAGCCGTTGTAGCGCAGCCGCATCAAGGGCATGACGGCTTGGTCGGGCAGGGCGGCTTCGACGTAGGCGAATTGGCCGTGGAATCGGGTGGTGATCGCGCTCAGCTGCGGCCACCTGTTACTGGCATGTTCGCGCAGCTTCCAGCGCAGTGAATTCTTGGTTGATTCCGGTGGTTTCGGCATGGCTTCGATGGTGCCCGATCAGCGTGGCGCGGGCCGGTCATCGGCGTGTCGTGACCAGCCCGTGATCCGCCAAAATGTGACGGTTGAGGCATGAGTGATGGATGTGACGACAGGGTCGGGGCCCGGGCATGGTGAGGTGTTTCTGACTTTGCGATAGACATTCGCGTTTGATCAGACAACATCGTCGGGATCCTGTATGGGTTGAGTGTGCCTTTGCTGGCGGTGCCAGGCAAGTCGGCGGTTGCGGGCGGATTCGAGCCCGGCTTGGCGTGCTTTGCGGATGGCCTCCCCTCGTCCTTCGTGTTCGTCGTTGGGCGTGACATAGCCGATGCCGGCGTGCAACCGGACTCCGTTCCAGAATTGGCGGGTGACGGCAAGTTCGGCGCGCAGGGTGGCGGGGTCCTCGATCGCGAGCAGGTGCGGGAACTCGGCCTTGAGGTGCCCGTTGAAACTCTCGATCCAGGCTTGATCGGTCGGCGTTCCGGGGCGTCCGAAGTGCTGGGCGATCGCAGACATGGCCATGAACTCCCGCGTCGAGCCCGACGTCATCTGGGGACCGTTATCGGACACCGCGAGCAGGATCGGCCGGGCCTGGTCGTCGATGCCGATATCGACCAGGCCGTCGGCGCGTCGCTCAACGGCCTGCAGGAGTCCCTCGATGTCGAGCGCGTCGGTGAACCCGATCTCGACCTGGGTGGAGGTTTCCTCAGCGGAGACGACCTCGGTGATCCACTTGCGCGAGACCAAATCCTGAATGATCAACACTGCCATCCCCGCCCTGGTGAAGTGCGTCGTATCGTAAATCCAGATCGAGTTCGGCTTGTAGTCCACCCAATCCGGGAAGGGCTTGCGTTGAGAACGTCCAGGCTTGGGAAGTGGTCGAAAGTGCTTGTCCGCCAAGAACAGGACCCGACGAACACTCGACGGTGACACCCATACCCGGCCCAGATAAGAGCCGCGGTGAGCAAGCTTGCGGTGCGAGCGGTCGGTCTCGCCCCACTGGTCGAACAACGCCAAGATCTCGCTGACTTCTTCGTCGAGCAGCCCATGCATGGGCGACCCACCAGGGATCTTGTCGACCAGCTGGCCGATCGCTCGGCGAGCGATCCAGCGATGTGCCCGCAGCTCGCCGAGCTCCAACGCATGGCATGCCTGGCGCAGTGTCCAACCTTCATCGACCGCCTGGTCGAGCAAGCCCAACAGCGCCGTCTTGGTGGCCACGTCGACACGGTGTGGGACTCGGCCACTTAGCCCCAGCGCCCTTTTCCCTCGACCAACGTCAGCCGCACGGCCATCTCCTTGAGTGCCTCGGACAGCCGCGCGTTCTCGGCCTTGGCGGCATCGAGTTCGTAGTCGCGTTGGCGGGCCGCCGCGCCTGGCTTGGCTGCCGCCAGCGCGGCCAGCGCACCTTCCTTGGCGATCGTGCGGACGCGCATGATCGTCGTGCGATCCACCTGATGGTTGGCGGCGGCCTCGGCGATCGTCACCTCCTGGCGTACCAGCTGCAGCCATATCTCGTACTTCTGCGACGGGCTCAAGAACCGCTTCGGGCGACGGTGCGAGCGGTCGCCACCAGAGTTTGCTTCGGACATGATCAGATCCTCCAAGAGAGCTCGGAGAACCCGTCGGATGTCGTCTGATCGACACACCGATCTCTATCGCGAAGTCAGACGCAAAACAATGGTGATGGTCAGCCCGCACCGGATCACGCTGAGCGCCCAAGACCGCGACACCCTCAACGGGTGGGTGCGCGCCGGGGCCACACCACAAAAACTGGTGCTGCGCGCGATGATCGTGTTGCTGGCCGCCGACGGCGCGCCGAACGCGGCGATCGCCGAGGAACTGGGCATCTGCGTGGACACCGCGCGTAAGTGGCGGGCCCGGTTCGCCGGCAAGGGCATCGAGGGCCTGGCCGATGCGCCGCGTTCGGGGCGCCCACCGATCTACACCCCGGCCGACCGGGCCAAGGTCACCGCTTGGGCGTGCGAGCTGCCCGCCGAACACGACCTGCCGCTGTCGCGATGGAGTGCTGTGGATCTAGCCGCCCAACTGCGCCGCGACGGCATCGCGGCATCGGTGTCCACGGTGCGCCGCTGGCTGGACCACGATGCGCTCAAACCATGGCAGCACCGATCGTGGATCTTCGTGCGCGACCCCGACTTCGAGGCCAAAGCCGCCGTTGTGCTCGAGTTGTACGCCCGCACCTATCAGGGCACCCCACTGGGAGCCGATGAATACGTGATCTCCGCCGACGAGAAACCCTCGATCCAGGCCCGCGACCGGTGCCACCGCACCGTAGCGACCCGGCCGGGGCGCCCGATGCGGGTCAATCACGACTACCACCGCCGCGGCGCGCTGGCGTATCTGGCCGCCTACGACGTGCACCAGGCCCGGGTCTTCGGCCGTTGCGAGACCTCCACCGGCATCAAGGCGTTCACCCGACTGGTCGACCAGGTCATGACCAGCCAGCCCTACGCATCAGCCACGCGGGTGTTCTTCATCGTCGATAACGGCTCCTCACACCGCGGTATCGCCGCGATCGACCGGCTCAGCGCCCGCTACCCGAATGCGACCATGATCCACACCCCCGTGCACGCCTCCTGGCTCAACCAAGTCGAGATCTACTTCTCCATCGTCCAGCGGAAAGTACTCACCCCCAACGACTTCCCCGACCTCACCGTGCTCGAGCAACGCCTGGCAACATTCCAGGATTGCTACAACCGCACCGCCGAACCATTCCGCTGGCGATACACCAGCGCTGACCTTCACCAACACCTCACCCGGCTCGACCACCACACCCCTGCCGCATGACCCCCGACGAATTAACGGGCAAGACCACTAAGTCGACAGCGCGATCATCCCGGTGGGAGCGGCGCGGGTGGATGGCTGGTCCGTCTCCCCCGCAGCCGGACCGCGCCCTCGACGAGCACCGCACCCCACAGGAACCCGCCCAGGACCCAGAGCTGTTGCCGTAGAGGGTCGCGTTGATCACGCTCGCGGTGGAGACCACCGCCGCGACGCCGATCAGGTTGAAACCCGCCGGGCCCAGGAACGGTCGCGCGGCGACGGCCAGCGCGTAGTCACGGCCGATCTGGGCGAGGTCGAGGTTGTCGACGGCGGCGAAGGCGACCAGGACGTAAAGGGCGATCACCACGCCGATCGAAATCCCTTACGCCAGCGGCAGGCTGCGCCGCGGATCCTTCGCGTCCTCGGCGGCGTTGGCGATCAGCTCGAAACCCTCATACCCCAGTAAGATCAGCGCACCGGCGTAAACAACCACGTCGGGCCCAGCACCGAGAAGATGCCGCCATCGACCATGCCGGCGATGCCGATCGACACCAGCGCCGCCACCCCGAGTTCGCCTGCGGGATGCCGACCGCTGGTGTCGGAGGGGCGTGCGGACGGCATCCGCCAACTTTAGGGTGCGGTCAGCAATGTCGGGGCGGCGCCGCGACCATCGCCTCGACCTGGGCGCGCGAGAGTGTGGCGATGCTTCCGTCGGGCAGGCCCAGGATGCGGTCCGCGGCCAGCCCGTGCAGCCGGAACCGGGCTGTCAGGGCGTCGACCGCCCGCTGCCGCGCGGGCTCGTCGCCGGGCTGCAGCGCAGCCAGCACCTTCGAGTTCGTGCGCGCGGCAAGGCCGTAGATCAGGTCGGCGGCCCCTTCGGGGTCGAAGGTGTCGAACACCCCCTCGCCGACCCCCTCGGCGACCAGCCGCGTCAACAGGGGCAGAAACAGCGCTTCCTCGGCGGCCAGCACGCGCCCGTAGAGGTGGGCGTTGTCCGGGCGCAGCAACGACGCCATCGCGGCCAGCTGCTCCGGTGCGGCCATGCGCATCTTGACGTCGAAACCGGCCCGCAGCGCGGCGTTGAGCCGGGCCAGCGCGCCACCCTCGCATTCGGCGACGACCTTTTCGACCGCGTCGAAAGCCGAGCGCGCGCCACGTTCGGCCAGCGCCGCGATCAACGCCTCCTTCGACGGAAACCAGTGGTAGAAAGCCCCTTTGGAGATGCCGGCGGCGGCGATCAGATCGTTGAGGCTGACGTTGTCATAGCCGCGCCGCAGGAACAGCCCCGCCGCCAGGTCGAGCAGTTCGGCCCTGCGGACGTCGGGATGCTTAACGACCCGGGGCACGCGGGCGGTCCTCGGGCTTCCAGCCGACATAGGTCAGATACATTCCGGCCGCGGCCAGGCAGAGGAACAACGCCCAGATCACCGCCGTCTCCCCCGCCCCGTAGAGCGCCTTGCCGGCGGCGTCGTACGCCCCGGGAACGGTCAGCAGCAACACCCCGCGTATCGCCAGGAACCAGCCCAGCAGCGACACGATGATGGCCGCCGGACCCCGCCAGTACTGGTGGAACGCGATGATCACCAGACCGAACATCAGAAGGATCGCGCCGAACAGCCAGGGCCACATCGGGTTCGCCTGGAACTCGGTGAACAGCGTGCGCATGTAGGAGCCGCGCACCGCGACCGTGGTCGGCACGACGGTGAACCAGGGTCCCAGCACCCGGGCGGACATGCGGGTGCGGAGCTGCGACTGCTGCGGTGTGGCCATTGTTCTCCCTCCGGGGTCGTGGCCGATGGTAACCGACCAGTGGTCGGTATGCCAGACCGCCGGTCGACTCGGCGCGCGGCTAGGCTTCCTCCGAGGCGACGAGGAGGTGACCGCGTGGAGGCGCGCGACCGGGTGCTGATCACCGTCACCGAACTCGCCGCCCTCATCGAGGCGGGCGCTGCGCTGAGCGTCCTGGACGTGCGGTGGCGGCTCGACGAGCCCGACGGGCGGGCGGCCTACGGGCGGGGTCACCTGCCGGGCGCGGTGTATGTGTCCCTCGAGGACGAACTCAGCGACCACACCGTCGCCGGCCGCGGACGTCACCCCCTGCCATCGGGCCGTGACCTGGAGGCGGCCGCGCGCCGGTGGGGCGTCCGGCACGACGACGTTGTCGTGGTGTCCGACGACTGGAATCGAGCGGGCTCCGCGCGGGCGTGGTGGGTGCTGACCGCGGCCGGGCTCGCCGACGTGCGCATCCTCGACGGCGGGCTCGGCGCCTGGCGGTCGGCCGGACACCGCCTCGAAACCGGCCACGCCACCCCGCGGGCCGGGAATGTGACTGTGCCGCATGATGATATCTATTCCGGTCGCCGGCCCACGTTGACCGCCGAGCAGTCGGGGTCGGGGCAGCTGCCACTGCTGGACGCGCGGGCGCCCGAACGCTTCCGCGGCGACGTCGAACCGCTCGACCCGGTCGCCGGTCACATCCCGGGCGCAACGAACCTGCCCAGCGGCGACGTCCTGGCGGCCGACGGCACGTTCCTCGGCGACGAGGCCCTGCGCCGGCTGCTGGCCGACCGGGGCGTCGACGGCGAGGTGGGCGTGTATTGCGGCTCGGGGATCACCGCCGCGATCACGATCGCGGCGCTCGCCGCGACGGGCCGCCGGGCGGCGCTGTATCCGGGGTCGTGGTCGGAGTGGAGTTCGGATCCGGCCCGCGCCGTGAGCCGAGGTCCGGAATAGTGCGCCCGCCAATAGGATCAGGCTGATGCTCGAGGTGATCGACAAGGGGCCGCGCCGCCACGACATGATGCTCGAGCCCGGCTGGGCCGGCGTGGCCGGCCGCATCCACGAATGGCTGCAGTCCGTCTCGGAAGGACCGGAAGGAAGGCGCGATGACAGGCCGGCTTGAGGGCAAGGTCGCGATCGTCACCGGCGCGAGCACGGGCCTGGGGCCGGTGCTGGGCGCGCTGTTCGTCCGCGAGGGCGCCCGGGTGCTGCTGGCGGCGCGACGCGAGGACCTGGTCCGCGCGGCCGCGGCGGAGGCCGGTGCCGGCGCGATCGCCATGCGCGCCGACGTGACCGACGAGGGCGACGTCGCGGCCATGGTGTCACGGGCGGTCGAGGAGTTCGGGCACGTCGACATCCTGTGCAACAACGCCGCCGCGCCCGGGCAGGACCGCTGGATCTGGGAGCAGACGCTGGAGAACTGGAACGCCACGATCGCCATCGACGTCACCGCGGCGATGCTGTGCACCCGCGAGGTGCTCAACCGGTCGATGCTGCAACGCCGCAGCGGCGTGATCCTGAACTTCTCCTCCACCGCCGGCTACACCGGCGTCGTGCGCAAGAGCCATTACGTCACCGCCAAGGCGTCGCTGCGGGCGTTCACCAAATCGGTTGCGCTGGAAGTCGGTTCGTACGGCATCCGGTGCAACTGCATCGTCCCCGGCTCCATCGACACCGAGCTGTGGCGCAACTGGGTGCAGCGCAGCGCCGACGAGCAGGGCGTCGACTTCGCGACGCAGCGCGCGAGAATCCTCAAGGGCGTCGCACTGCGGGACATCTCCTCGACCGAGGACGTCGCCAACCTGGCGTTGTTCCTGGCCGGCGACGAGAGCAGAACCATCACGGGCCAGTCGATCCCCGTCGACGCCGGGGGGTACCTGCAGGGATGAGCACCACCCCCGTACGGCTGTCGGTGGCCACACCGGTGGTGACGATGCTTCCCCACCTCAGCGGCGACTGGGAGAACGACGCCTCCATCGACGACCTGGCCCGCATCGCCGAGGCCGCGGACCGCCTCGGCTATCACCACCTGACCTGCAGCGAGCACATCGCGCTGCCCGCCGCCGAAAAGGGCCGCCGCGGCGCCCGGTACTGGGACCCGCTGGCCACCTTCGGTTATCTGGCCGCACGCACGCACCGAATCCGGTTGGCCACCAACGTGTTGGTGCTCGGCTACCACCATCCACTCGAGATCGCCAAGCGCTACGGGACGCTGGACAAGGTCAGCAACGGCAGGCTCGTCCTCGGCGTGGGCGTCGGCAGCCTCGAAGCGGAGTTCGACCTCCTCGGCGCGCCTTTCGAGGACCGCGGCGCGCGCGCCGACGACGCGCTGCGCGCGTTGCGGGCCTCGCTGTCGGTCGCCGAACCCGTCTACCACGGCGAGTTCTACGCGTTCGACGGTGTGGTCGTCGACCCGTGTGCGGTACAGGAGCGGGTGCCGATCTGGATCGGTGGGCGCACGCTGCGCTCGCTGCGCCGGGCGGTCACCCTGGCCGACGGCTGGGCGCCCTTCAACGTGAGCCTGCACCAGGCCCGGGACTGGCTGGGCCGCTTCGAGTTACCCCCGAGGTTCGAGGTCGTGCTGCCCCCGCCGGCGCTGCTGGACCCGATCGGCGAGCCCGAACGCACCCACGCGTTGCTCGGGGAGACCGTCGCGCACGGCGCCACCATCGTCAGCGCCGTGTTCGCCCATCGCTCGCTGGAGCACTACCTGGACGCCCTGCAGGCGCTGGCCGAGCTGGGTGCGCCGTGAACCGGGTCAAGGCAGGCTTTTTCAGCTTCACCGCCGCCGCACCGCCCGACGACGACGGCAGCTACCTGCGCTGGCACCTGCTCGACCACATGCCCGAGCAGTACCAACTGCCCGGGATCGTGCACGGGTTGCGCTGGATCGCCGACGGCGACTATCCCGGCCACCGGCTGGCGGCCCGCGGGGCGTTCAGCGAGCTGGGCAACGTCGTGCACTACCTGGTCGGCGACCCCGTCGAGCGGACCTTCGACGACTTCGTCGCGCTGGGCCGCGCGCTGCGCGACAACGGGCGGTTTCCCGTGGTCCGCCCGTCGCTGCAGGTGGCCGGGCTGCGGCTGCTGCAGTGGCACGCCGCCCCGCACGCGCTGGTCTCCGACGTGGTCGTGCCCTTCCGGCCCCACCGCGGCGTCGTGCTGATCGTCGAAGAACCCACCGACGGCCGGCCCGACGCGTGGCTGCAGTGGCTGCACGCCGAACACTATCCGGCGCTGCTGGCCACGCCCGGCGCCGTCGGCGCGTGGACGTTCGGGACTGGCAGCGGCCGCAGCCACCTGCCGCGGGGCTGGCACCCGGGACCCCAGTACGTCACCGTCGTCTACCTCGACCGCGACCCGCTCGCCACCACCGACGCCCTGGCGCCGCTCGTCGAACGGCGGTGGCGATCCGCGGCCGTGCGGCCCGTGTTCGCCGGTCCGCTGCGGGCCATGATCGGGTGGGAAGCCTGGCCGTGAGCCGGCGGGTGCCCGAGTTTGACTCACCGCCAGAGACATGAGACCTTCCGGAAACGAACGGGCCTTATAGTCCTCCTGGCGGTCTAGCAAAGGAAGAGAGATGCGGCGGACGGTTGCCGGGATCGGCGTGGCCGTGGTGGCGGCCAGCCTGCCGGCCTGCAGCGGTGACGGCGGCCGGCAGGCCGCCACCCCCGCTACCACCAGTTCCGTCCCGGTGAGCCCGACCACCGTCATGATCGGCGGCACCACCCACACCATGATGTCGCCGGTGAACTGCACCACCACGGCGGCGCAGCGCGACGCGACGCCCCCGGAATCGGGGGACCTGACCATCCGCATCGCCGTCCACGACGACGCGTCCTCGGTGCGGCTGACCCTGTCCGACCTGAATCCCCCGACCGTCGACGGCTTCGCCATCTCGCTGAAGGTGGGCGACGGCCGGTACCAGTTCCCGTATCAGGCACCGCAGTCACCGATCCAGGTCCAGGCGACCAAGGACGGCAAGAGCTACACGGTGACGGGCACGGGTCAGGCGACGACGCCGGATCAAAGCGGTGCGCGCCCGGTGACATTCGGCATCCACGTGACCTGCCCGTAGGCTCGGGGCGCGGGCAGTTGTCCAACCGCGGTCACCTCTGGGATGCTGGCACCTTGGACATCTTCGCGGAGTGGCAGAAAGACAGCACGCAGCTTCGTTGGCGGTCGACCACGGCGGCCAACGACGAAACCGAGGTCTCGGTGTTCACCCGCCGGTGCGGAACGCCCGGTGCGCCCGCGCTGGTGCTGGTGCACGGCTTCCCGACGTCGAGCATCGACTATTACGGCTTGTCGCGGGAGCTGAGCTCCGAGTTCGACATCCACGTCCTGGACTTCCCGGGCTACGGGCTGTCCGACAAGCCACCCGAGCCCTACGTGTACTCGCTGTACGACGACGCACGCCTGCTCGTCGACGCGATCACCCGGGTGTGGCAGCTGAGCGAGTACCGCATGCTCGCCCACGACCGCGGCAGCAGCGTCGCGATGATCGCCGTGGGCATGCTCGCCGACCTGGACCCGCCGGCGGTGCCCGTCGACCTCTTCCTGACCAACGCCAACATCTATCTGCCGCTGTCCAACCTCACCTCGTTCCAGACCGCGCTGCTCGACGACGCGACCGCACGCGACACCGCGGCCGCGGTCACCCCGGAGATGCTCGCGACGGGCATGGCGGCGGGCACCTTCATGCCCCGGCGCACACTGGAAGACCCCGAGATCGCGGCAATGGCCAAGTGTTTCGCCCACAACGACGGGGTCCGGGTGCTGCCCGACACCATCAAGTACCTGCACGAGCGCGCCGCCGACGAAACCGGTTGGCTCGAAGCGCTTTTCACCAGCCCGGTCAACACCACGCTGGCGTGGGGCCTGCACGACAGCATCGCGCCCCTGCGCGTGCCCAACCATGTCTGGCAGGCGTACCTGAAGAACAAGCCGGGCCGCAACCGCTACTGGGTGGTTCCCAACGCCGATCACTACCTGCAGTGCGACGCGCCCGGACAACTGGCCCAGATCGTCCGCCTCACCGCCCAGGGCGTGGAGCTGCCGCTGCAGACGCTCGACGACGAGCCCGGGGGCGCGGTGTTGATCGACAAGACCGCCGTCTAACCGGTGACGACGGGCAGCCGCGCCCACCCGCGCACGCTGGCGGTGTGTGCGCGCTGCGCGTTGGCGTAGTCGACGTCCCACTCGGCCCAGCGCTGGAGCACCTCCTCGAGCGCCACCCGGGCTTCCATCCGGGCCAGCGCCGAGCCCAGGCAGAAATGCAGGCCCTGGCCGAAGCTGAGGTGGCTGCCGCGGCGGTGGATGTCGAAGCGGTCCGGATCGGGGAACTGCCGTTCGTCCCGGTTGGCGGAACCGTTGAGCAGCAGCAGGGTGTGCCCGCTGGGCGCGGTGTCGACGACGACGAACTTGCGCCGGGATTCGCCGATGACACGGGAGAAAGCCTGGAACACGGCGACCTCTTCGGTGCAGGATGAGCGCAGTTCTTCGGCGAGCATCGCGCGGCCTGCGCATCAAGTGCGGCGCCCTTGGTGGCCAGCACATGCTCACGGTATCGGCGCGTCTCGTGGACCGGATCGATCCGGGATACCTGCAGATTCTGCAGATCCGGGTCGACGGTGTCGGTGAGGTCCCCGGCGGGGTCGGTGGTGGTCAGGTGTACCTGGCGCCCGCGACCGGCAAGTTCGGCCGCGATTGCCGCGGCGACGGTCGTCTTACCGACGCTGCCCTTGCCCATGCACAAAATCAAGCCGTGGGGCTGGTCGGCGAGTTCGTCGATCAGATCGGTGAGCGTGGCCCCGGTCGTCGGTAATCCGGTATCGGACGTGACCGCATCGGCTGGCGCGGCCGCGGTGGGTGTGAACAACGCGGCCACCGCCTCTGCGCCGACGACGTTGGTGGCCTTGAGTTCGACTTGATCGATCGGCAGGGCGGCTAATTCGGCCGGCAGGTGCGCGATCGCATCCTGTTCACGGCGATAGATCGCCGTCGCCAGCGGATCGCTGCCGTCGGCGGGGGCGGGCAGCACGGCGTTGATGACGAGATACTGGCGGGTCAACCCGATCGCGGCCAGTTCCCGGCGGGTGCGTGCGGTTTCGGCCAGGGCCGATTTTTGGGCTCGCGAGACCAGCACCAGCCGAGTGCGCGCCGGATCGGCCAGCTGTGGGTCGATCTCCAACGCCGATAACCCGGCGACCGCGCCAACCTCGGTGACGGTGTTGCCGATGGTCAATCCGAACACTTGCCCGACGTTGGATGCCGGGTCGGTGCTGACCAGCAGGACCTGCTTGCCTTGCCTGGCCAGGGTGACCGCGGTGGCACACGCGGTGGAGGTTTTACCGACCCCGCCCTTGCCGGTGAAGAACATAAACCGGGGCGGATTGTCCAAAAACTTCATGTCCCAACCCATCTCAACAGCAGCTGGTGTCTGCGCCGCCGCAGCAGCCGCCTGCGCCTGTTTCGGTGACTCCGAGCATCACCGGCGACGCTGCTTCGTCGGCCGCCACGCCGGCCCAGCGGGCCAGCTGCGCGCGGTCGGGGTAGCGGCCGGTCGTCGCGGTGACACCGTCGACCAGGATCAGCGGCAGCCCCTCAGAGCCGGCAACCTCCAAAAACGCCTTCGCCGCATCGTTTTCGGCGAACGCGAGCGGTTCGCTCGCCAGGTTGTAGCGGACCACCTCCCCGCCGCGACTCCGGACGAAATCCATGTCGGCCGAAAACGTCACCAAGTCTTGGTCGACGTCCTCACCGCACACACCGGTGGCGCAGCATAGCGCGGGTTCGAATACCTCAATTTTGCTCATCTTCACTTTCTCCTCTGCTTGGGCAGGTGAACGATGTGGTTTCGGGTCTTTGTCGAAACCAGCGGTCTAGGAGACGCGGCCGAGCGTCGGGCCGTTCCAGTTGCGGATGATTGCAAACACTCACGGACTCGTCAGCGGAGCATTCACCGCCGCCGCCTCGGATGCCTCAGATAAAACGACGGTGGACATCGATGCTGCGAGTGAACCCCCAGATGGACAAGTCTGCTGTCCAGCCGGAGGCGGAGGCGGCTGCTGAGGATGTCAGTGACGGCGCGGACCGACAAACACCTCACCGAGTGCATCCAGGGTGGCGAGCACCACCCGGTAGTAGGCCCACTTGCCGCGTTGTGTTCGTTCCAGCAGGCCTGCCTCGACCAGGATCTTGAGGTGGTGCGACACCGTCGGCTGGGACAGCCCGACCGGCGCGGTCAGCTCGCACACGCACGCCTCCGCACCCTCATGGCCCGCGATCAGCGACACCAGCCGCAGCCGCGTCGGTTCGGCCAACGCCTTGAGCACGCCGGCCAGCCGCTCGGCGGCCGCCGCGTCCAGCACGCCGTCGGTGATCGGGCTGCAGCACGCAGCAAGGTCGGCCACCGGCCGCGAGTCGTCGCGTTCGGTCAGAGACTTGGTCGTGGCGGGCATGGCCCCAGTATGACACACATTGACAGTCATCGATTAGTCGTGCACACTGAACCCATAGATATCCGTCGATGGAAGGAGTGGGTTGGATGACTGCCGAACACAACGAGCTGCGCGATCAGGTCCGGGCGAGCTACGGCGCCGCCGCCACCGCGGCGCATAGCGGTGACACCAACAGCGACGTGCTGACCGCCGCGAGCTGCTGCGGGTCAAGCGACTCGGCCGATGTTGGGACCATCTTCGGCGCCGGCCTCTACGGCACCGACGAGCATTCCGAGATTCCCGCCGAAGCGCTCGCGGCCAGCTTGGGCTGCGGTAACCCGACCGCGGTCGCCGACCTGCACCCGGGCGAACGGGTGCTTGACTTGGGTTCCGGCGGCGGCATTGATGTGTTGTTGTCGGCGCGCCGGGTCGGCCCAGAGGGGTTCGCCTACGGCGTTGACATGACCGACGAAATGCTCGCCCTGGCCGAGGAGAACAAAGCCAAGGCTGGTGCCACCAACGTCGAGTTCCGCAAGGGCACCATCGAGGACATACCGCTGCCCGACGCCGCCGTGGACGTGGTGATCTCCAATTGTGTGATCAACCTGTCGGCCGACAAACCGGCCGTGCTCGCCGAGATGTTCCGCGTCCTGGTCCCCGGCGGGCGGATCGGGATCTCCGACGTGGTCGCCGAAGACCAGCTCAGTGCGGCCGAGCGCGCCGAACGCGGCTCCTACGTCGGCTGCATCGCCGGAGCGCTGTCCCGCCAGGAATACCTCGACGGGCTGGCCGCAGCCGGATTCACCGATGCCACCGTCACCTTCACCCACGAAGTCGCCCAAGGAATGCACGGCGCGATCATCCGCGCCACCAAACCGACCACGTCCTCCGACTGAGGCAGCCGCACAGAAAACACGATCGCGCCACCACGCCAGCACCGCTGCACGTTGACAGTTGCCAGCGAAACGGCCCGCCACCGCGCACCGGGAGAGAAACCCATGAGTAGCCCTGTGTCAAGGTGCCGTCTGTGGTTCCTGGTTGAGGAGGGTCTGAAGGGTGGCCGATGGCTTGGGTGCGATTGTGCAGGTCGGTGGCCCAAAGGTTAGCTCGGCGTCTGTCGCCGGCGAAGTCACAGACGGCGTCTCGGAGCTGTTTGTCTGCTGCCCAACGGTATCCGACGTGTTTGACTTGGCTGGACTGGCGGGTAGAAGGGGCGACGCCCGCCAGGCCAGCCTGCGACTCGGGGGTGGGGGAAACGAGGTCGGCAATCGCCTGCCTCGGCGAGCGGCCGCCCGCCGTGAACAGTGCCCGAGCGGGCAAGGAGTGAAGAGGCGTCGTGTTCGGGGCCGACAACATGAAACTCGAAGTACAGCGTCACAGGCCCCTCCGGCGCGGCCATCGCCGCAGGGGTTGCAAGTTGTGTCATACCTCCCGTGGTGTTCTTGTCGTAATATCCGCTGGAAATCATGGCAAGCTCGCGCTAAGCCTTTTGGTGTCAACCGATCTCACGGGAGCGGTGGGAACTGACCGGCGTCAGATTCTGCTAGTAGCCATCGATCATCGACAGAATGAACAGAGGCTGCTTGCTCCGGCGGAAGCTGTCAATGCAATCATCGTGTGCGCCACTCACGACGAGGGTACTGACGCAGTTGCGCAGGGCTACCTTGTCGACCCGGCGGACGGATGTCGAAGTATCAGCCTCGTGACAGCGACGGGAAGTGGATATCGCCGCAGCATCAAGCCGGACGTAATGGCTCACGGTGGCGGAGCGATCTGTGTCGGCGGTGCAACAGCACAGAAAGTGATCACGTCACGTGGCCTCTCGCCTCATAGCCCCGGGCTCAAGGTGGCGACTCCTGCAGGCCGCAATGAAACTCACGTAACAGGAACCAGTTTCGCTGCCGCATTGGTTGCGCGACAGGCCGCACGCCCCAATGATCTCATCGATGGATCGATGCAGCCCTGCGTTTCGTCCCGTATCTGACCGTCCCCGGTGCCGAGGACGCGTTCGCCCTGATGTCGGCCTCCAAGGCGTGGAGCCTCTCGGGGCTCAAGGCGGCCCTGGCGATCGCCGGCCCGCAGGCCGCGGCGGACCTGCGCCGGATGCCCGAAGAGGTCAGCCACGGGCCCAGCCACCTCGGCGTCATCGCGCACACCGAAGCGTTCCGGAGCGCAGCCGACTGGCTCGACACGCTGCTGCACGGACTGGACGACAACCGGCGGTTGCTCGCTGACCTCGTCGCCGAGCACCTGCCCGCGGTGAGATATGCACCGCCGCAGGGCACTTATCTCGCCTGGCTGGATTGCCGGCAACTCGGCTGCCCCGAGGAGATCGGCGATGGCCTCCCAGTGGTGGCCGATCTGGCCGGGCCGGCCCGTTGGTTTCTCGACCACGCCCGCGTCGCGCTCAGTTCCGGCCACGTCTTCGGAACCGGCGGCACCGGACATGTGCGGTTGAACTTCGCCACCTCGCAAGCGATTCTCGTCGAGGCGGTGTCGCGAATGGGCCGGGCGCTCCGCGATTCGCGGTAGCCGCGTCAGCCGACGAGTGCGGCCCGGGCGCGCCGCACCGCGCCGTCGTCGACGCCGGCGGCGTCGAGGAACCCGCGCAGCGAACCGTACCGGTCGTCGATGGTCTTGCGGGCGGCCTCGAGGTACTCCTCACGCACACCGAGCACCTGGTCGGGCAGCCGGGTCCGCACGTAGTCGAGGATCTCGGGAGTCACGCTGTCGCTGCGCTCCTCGACGCTGCGCAGGATGCGTTCGCGCAGCATCGGAACCGAGTCGTTGCTGGCCAGGAAATCGGCTTTGATCAGGTCGTCGTCCACTCCGACGGCTTCCAGCACGACGGCGACGGCAAGACCGGTGCGGTCCTTGCCGGCGAAGCAGCTGACCAGGACCGATCGCGTGTCGCCGATCATCCGGATGACCTGCCCCACCGCCGCGCGGGTGCCGGGCAGCGCCGAAAACCGTTCGTACTCCTCGATCATGAACCGGCGCGCGGCCGCGACCGGCTCCTCGTCGTCGGGCTTGTCGGTGAGTATCCGCTCGAAAGCCTGTTCGTGCGGTGCGGCGTGCTCGCCGTCGAACGCGAGCCGATGCACCACGACACCCTCGGGCACGGCGCTGCCGCCGTGGCGCTCCACCTCGGTGACCGACCGCAGGTCGGCCACATCGGTGACCCCGAGGCGCCCCAGCGCCGCGCGGCCGGCGTCGTCCAGCGCGCTCAGCTCGCTGGACCGGAAGAAACGGCCGGGACGTATCCCCGTCGCCAGCGCGACATCCCGGCAGTTCCACGCGCCGGACACGTCGGCGGTCATCGCGGCCGGCCTATTCGAGAGATCCGTGTCGTCCATGTTGCTCGCATCCTAGTAAAGCGCCGCTCGGCACCGTCGTTCTCATCTGCATAGCCGCCGGACATAAACGGTCCGCTGCCGGGCGGTGTCGAGTTTTGACGGCCCCGTCAAAGCCTTTCCGCCGGCCCATGACAGCATCGGTGAAAACTGCTACTGGACGAATTCGCGTCGCGGAGAGAGGCTTGCAGTGGTGTCCGCGCCCCGGAGGTACTGAATATGCATGTGCTGCGAACCCCCGACTCGCGATTCGAAAACCTGGAGGGCTATCCGTTCGTAGCGAACTACCTCGAGGTGACGGTGCGCGACACCCGGCCGTTGCGGATGCACTACCTCGACGAAGGCCCCATCGAGGGCCCCCCGATCGTGCTGCTGCACGGCGAACCCACGTGGAGCTACCTGTACCGGACGATGATTCCGCCGCTGACCGACGCGGGGTACCGGGTGCTCGCTCCCGACCTGATCGGTTTCGGCCGTTCCGACAAGCCCAGCCGGGTCGAGGACTACACCTACCTGCGCCACGTCGAGTGGGTGACCTCGTGGTTCGAGCTGCTCAATCTCAGGGACGTCACGCTGTTCGTTCAGGACTGGGGATCGCTGATCGGCCTGCGCATCGCCGCCGAGCAGGGCGACCGGATCGCGCGGCTGGTGGTGGCGAACGGGTTTCTGCCGACGGCCCGCCAGAGCACCCCTCCCGCCCTCTACGCGTGGCGCGCCTTCGCGCGCTACTCCCCCGTGCTGCCCGCCGGCCGCCTGGTCGCCGTGGGCACCGTCCGCCGCGTTCCCGCCAAGGTGCGGGCGGGCTACGACGCACCCTTTCCGGACAAGGCGTACCAGGCCGGGGCGCGCGCCTTCCCTCAGTTGGTGCCGACCTCGCCCGACGACCCGGCCGTCCCCGCCAACCGGGCCGCCTGGGACGCACTGGGTCACTGGGAAAAGCCGTTCCTTGCCATCTTCGGCTCCCGCGACCCCATCCTGGGGAAGGCCGACCGTCCCCTGATCGACCACATTCCCGGCGCCGCCGGCCAGCCACACGCCCGCATCGATGCGAGCCATTTCATCCAGGAGGACAGCGGCCCGGAACTGGCCCAGCGAGTCCTGTCCTGGCAGCAGGCCATCCGCTGAGCGCGCGTCACCGCAGCCAGATTGCCGTGGTGGTCGTTCAAGGTGCCGGGACACAGCCCTGACGGCAATCTCGGCGCACCCGACTCCGGTACGAATACGCGCTGCTCGCAAGGCGTTTGCGCCCGGCGACCGACGCCGCGTCAGCTGGTGACGGCCAGCACCGCGCGGGCCAGCTCGGGACGGCACACCACCAGGTCCGGCAGCTTGGGGTCGGGCTGGTTGTAGACCAGCGCGGACCCGTCGATGCGGGACGTGTGCAATCCGGCCGCGCGGGCCACCGCCACCGGTGCGGCCGAGTCCCATTCGAACTGGCCACCGGCGTGGACGTAGACGTCGGACAGGCCCTGCACGATCGAGGCCACCTTGGCGCCGGCGGAACCCATTTCCACCAGGACGCCGTCCAGCGCGTCGCGGACGGCCAGCGCGATGGCGGGCGGGCGGGTGCGCGAGACCACGATGCGCGGCTGGTCGGGGGCGGCGGGCGGCGCATCGACATGGGGTGTCGCCAGCGTGATCGCCTGCGCCGGCAGCGCCACGGCACCGGCCACCAACTCGCCGGCCTGCCACAGCGCCACGTGCACCGCCCAGTCGTCGCGGCCGAGTTCGGAGAATTCCCGCGTCCCGTCGAGCGGGTCGACGATCCACACCCGCTCCGAGCGCAGGCGCACCGGATCGTCGGCGCCCTCCTCGGACAGCACCGCGTCGTCGGGCCGTTCGCCGGCGAGCGCCTCCATCAGGAACTCGTGAGATCGTTTGTCCCCGGCGTTCTTCCGCTCGCCGGCCTCGGCATCGGCGAATTCCTCGCGCACCCTGAGCAGCAGCCGCCCCGCCTCGGTGGCCAGTCGCGCGGCCAGCTGGTGGTCATTCATCGGTGAACTCCACGGACCATCACACCTCGATACGCCGGTCAGGTTGGTCAAACCTACCCTGGGGCGCCCGCGGCGCAGTAATCTCCCCGCGTGACATTTCTCTCGGGGGAGCGAATCTGTTGAAGACCGACAATGTCCCCGCGGCGAGCGGGTGGCGACGCATCACCCGCACGCGGCTGATCGTGATCGGTGCCGCGCTGGCCGCGGTGCTCATCGGCGTGTCCGCCTTCGTCGTCGTGACGCTGACCCGCGGTCACCGCACACCGCCGCAGCCCGCGACCCAGGCGCCGCCGGCCACGTACGCCATTCCGGGCTGCTACAACCCGTCGGTACCCCCGCTCGAGCGGCCCAAAACGCTCAACATCGTGGGCTGTGCCAGCGTAGCCGTTGCGCTGCAAGGCATGTCGTGGACGTCGTGGGGACCGCAGGGCGCCGACGGCAAAGGCACCGCCGTGTTCAAGATCTGCGACCCCAACTGTGCGACCGGTTACCAGCTCAAAGACCCGGTGGTCGTGCATGCGTGGAATCCGCGGCCGCCGCGCCCCGACGCCATCTGCCAGGCCGGCCTGCAGATATTCGCGGACATGATCCTGGCGTTTCCCGCCGACGTTCCCCCGGCGGCCGCCCAGAAGATGAACGCGCGGTACGACGGTGCGCCGGCGGTGCACTACGTCAACTACTCGGGCGCCGATCTGCAGGGAGCCGAGTTCATCGGTTACACCTTCTGCAACTGAGGGTTGCCGCTCGCGATCGCCGCTGGCCCGATGGCGGCGACCCGCTTCGCCCGGCTCGTATATTCCGGGGCCGCGCTCGGGATCGCCGCTAGACCTCGACGACGACGGCGCCGCCCTGCCCGCCGCCGGCGCACATCGCCGCGACGCCGATGCCGCCGCCGCGGCGGATCAGCTCGTAGATCAGCGTGGTGACCATGCGGGCACCCGAGGCGGCGATGGGATGGCCGAGGCTGCAGCCGCTGCCGGAGAAGTTCACCTTCTCCTCGTCGAGGCCGTACTCGCGGCAGGCCGCGATCGGCACGGAGGCGAACGCCTCGTTGATCTCCCACAGCGCCACGTCGCCGACCGACAATCCGGCCCGCTGCAGCACCTTCCCGATGACCTTGACCGCGCCCAGGCCCGTGTCGCGGGGCGGCACGCCCGCGGCGGCCCACGCCCTGACCGTGCCCATCACGTCGAGGTTTTCGGCGTCGGCGTACTCGCGGTCGACGAGCGCGACTGCCGCGGCGGCGTCGTTGGTGCCGCTGCTGTTGCCCGCGGTGATCGAGAAGCCCTCGATCTCGGGGTGCAGCACCTTGAGCCCGGCGAGCTTCTCGACGGTGGTGTCGCGCCGGGGGTGCTCGTCGACGCAGAACTCGGTGACCGAACCGTCGGCCTGGGTGATCTTCAGCGGGATGATCTCGTCGGCGAACTTGCCCGCGTCCATCGCCGCGATCGCGCGCTGATGGGAGCGGGCCGCCCACGCGTCCATCTCCTCGCGGGTGATGCCGACCTTCTGCGCGGTGTTCCAGCCCACCGTGATCGACATGTCCTTGGCGGGCGCGTCGGGGGTCTCGACATGGGTCGGCGGCATCCACTGCTCCTCGAACTTCAACTCCGGGCCCGGGATCCGCCAGTTGGTCAGCGGCGTCATCGACAGCGATTGCACGCCGCCGGCGATGAGCACCCGCTCCATCCCGGAGCCGATCTGCGCGGCGGCGTTGCCGATCGCGGTGAGGCTGCCCGCGCAGTGCCGGTTCACCGACTGGCCGGGAATGTCCTCCAGGCCGGTCGCGGTGGCCGCATACCGCGCCAAATCACCACCGCCGTAATGCGATTCGGCGAAGATGATGTCGTCGATGACGGACGGGTCGACGCCCGACCGGCGGATCACCTCGGGCAGTACGGTGGTGATCAGCGCCTCGGGCGGTGTGTTGACCAGTGCGCCCTTGAAGGAGCGGCCGATCGCCGTCCGGACGGCTCCGACGATTACGGGTGTAGCCATGGTTCTGCCCCTCGAGCTGTCTGACGGTCGGACGCGGCGAATCGTATCAAATACTGTATAGACAATAGTAATGGGCTAAGTTGACCGGCGAGGGCTCGGTGACGCGACGGAGGCCACGCCGCGGCGAGGTGACGGTCCAGTTGGAGACGGCCGGTCTGTGCCACTCCGATCACCATCTGCTGACCGGCGACTTCCCCATCCCGAGCTATCCCGTGCTGGGCGGGCACGAGGGTGCCGGCATCGTCACCGAGATCGGGCAAGGCGGCCGCGATCGCCGAGACCACGTGGGGCGCGATGTGCCGCGAGGTGATCGTCACCGTCGGGCACTGCGACGGTGACGACGTGGAGGCGTGGATGGGGCTGACCGCCAAGGGCGGCACCTGCGTCCTCACGGCGATGGGCAACGTGCTGGCCAACGAGGTCACGCTCAACCTGGCGGGGCTGACGCTGCTGCAGAAGAGCCTGCAGGGCAGCATGTTCGGCGGCGGCAACCCGCAGCATGACATCCCCGCGATCCTCGAGCTGTACAAGCTGGGGCTGCTCAACCTCGACGACATGGTGACCCGGGAGTACACGCTCGAGCAGATCAACGACGGCTACCGCGACATGCTCGAGGGCCGCATCATCCGCGGGATCATCCGCTTCACCGACGCCGACCGCGCGTAAGCCGGGCGGACACGACACAATCGACGCATGACCTCAGCCGTAGCTCGACGTGACGCCAGCAGAACAGCCGCCTACCGGGTCGCGGCGATGCTGCTCGGCGTGGGCACCCTGCACTTCGTGGCGCCCAAGCCCTTCGACACCATCGTGCCCGCCGAACTGCCCGGCAGCGCCCGCCTCTACACCTACGCGTCGGGGGTCGCCGAGATCGCGGTCGGGGCGCTGCTGGTCCCGCGGCGCACCCGGCGATCGGCGGCGCTGGCGGCCGCCGCGCTGTTCGTCGGCGTCTTCCCCGCCAACGTCAACATGGTCCGGCTGTGGTGGGACAAGCCCTGGCCGATGCGCGCCGTCGCCCTGGCCCGGCTGCCGCTGCAGATTCCGATGGTCGCCATCGCCCTGAAAATCAGGCGCACCAGCTGACCCGCTGCCGCCCCTTCCCCGCGAGCGTGCGTGTACGTACGACGACACGCCGCTGCGGACGGCAATCTGCGCACGCTCGCCGCACGAGGAGGCACTGATGGGGAAGACCGACATCGCGGCGGCGCTGGCGGTGGCGGCCGCGCTGATGATGGGCATCGGGGACGTCGTGCAGCAGCGCTCCGCCCAACAGGTCACCCAGCAGCCCGTCGGCACCGTCGCCCTGTTCCGTCGGCTGCTGCGCGACCGGCAATGGTGGGTGGGCAGCCTGGTGGCCGGCGCCGGCTTCGGGCTGCAGGCCGCAGCGCTCGGCTTCGGCTCGGTCGTGCTGGTGCAGGCGCTGCTGGTGACCTCGCTGCTGTTCGCGTTGGTCATCAGCGCCCGCGCCAACCACCGCAGAATCACACGCCGGCAAGGGTTTTGGGCTGTGCTGCTGGCCGCCGCGGTGACGGTGGTGGTCACGGTCGGCGACCCGCAGGCCGGGACCCCGCGCGGGTCCCTGCACACGTGGAGCATCGTGGTGGCGATCATGGGGCCGGCGCTGATCCTCTGCGTGCTCGGCGCGCGCATGTTCCCCGGCTCGGTGGCCGCACTCCTGCTGGGCCTGTTGTCGGGTTCGCTGTGGGGCCTGTTCTCGGTGTTGATGAAGGGCGTCGTCGGCCAGCTCGGCCACGGCATCCCGGCGTTGCTGCGCGCACCGGAGGTCTACGTGTGGGCGGTGCTGGCGGTCGCCGCGACCGCCTGGGAGCAATCGGCGTTCCGCGCCGGGCCGCTGACCGCGTCGCTACCCGCGGTGACCGTCGCCGAGCCGCTCGTGGGCTCGGCGCTCGGCGTCACCGTGCTGGGCGAGACGCTGACCACCGAGACCCTCGGCCTGGTGGCGCTGGGCGTGTCGGTCGCGGTGATGGCCGCCGCGACGGTGGCGCTGGCCCGCAGCCAGGCCGCGACACCCACCGAAAGGCATCAGCCCCGCACGCGGCGGGCCACCTCGCCGTAGCGCTCCACCCGGTCCGCGTCGCCCAGGGCGTTGTAGAGCACCAGGCGCGTGGCGATGCCGGCGTACTTGTCGGTCAGCGCATCGGCCAGCCCGTCCCAGGTCGACTCCGTGGCGAAGGCGGCGATGTGGTCGTCGCTGATCTGGGCCGCCATCCCGGCGAAGTCGCCGGCCTTCTGCTTCTCCCGGATCCGGGCGGTCGTGCCCTCGAACCCGGCCTCGTCCCAGATGAACGCGTAGTTGGGGGTGCTGCCGTAGAAACTCATGCTGGCGCGCACCACTTCTCGCTCCCGGTCGCGCTCTTCGTCGCTGTCCCCGACGATCGTCAGCACCGGCACGATCACCGCGACGTCCGAGGCCGCGCGCCCCGCTTTCGCCGCGCCGTCGGCGATGTTCGGCAGCGCGTGGCCGGTGATGTAGCCGGGTTCGCCGATCGGGTGGATGTGCACCCCGTCGGCCACCTCGCCCGCCATCCGCAGCATCCACGGGTTCACCGCCGCGATGTCGACCTTGGGATCGGGCGCCTCGATGGGCCCGGGACTCCACTGCGGGGTGATGAAGTCGAGGTCGTAGAACTCGCCGTGGTGATCCAGGTTCCCGGTGCGAAACGCCGAGAAGCACGCCTTCACGGCCAGCACGTAGTCGCGCAGCCGTGGGCCGGGCCGCTCGAAGGGCATCCCGTACCGGCGCACCACGTGCGTGCGCACCTGCGTGCCCAGGCCGAGCCGGAAGTTGCCGCCGGTGGCCTCCTGCAACTCCCACGCCGCGGCCGCCGTGACGAACGGGCTGCGCGGGAAGGCGACCGCCACCCCGGTGCACAGCTCGAGGCCGGGAGCGGCCTGCGATGCCACCGCGGCGTTGAGGTAGGCCGTGCGCCCCGTCTCGGTGAACAGCAGGCCGGAAAAGCCGGCCGACTGGGTGCGACGGGCGAGGTCACCGGCGCGGTGCAGGGGCTGGGGCGTCGTCATCGCGTCGACGTGCATGATGGGAGCCTACGACGGGGGTCCAGGCGCCGGCTGAGCCGCTTCCCGACTCGGCGAATGTCTCGTGTTCACCGGGCGGTTGCCGGCGGTTCATGATCGACGCCTATTTTCCGGATTGCCATGCAAGTTGGGGAACTGTGATCGAGCTGTTCGACGTGGGCGTGCGGTACGAGACCACCGTCGCGCTGCACCCGCTGACCACCCGGTTCGACGCGGGTACCTTCACCGTCCTGCTGGGCCCGTCGGGGGCGGGCAAATCGACCCTGCTGCGGTGCATGAACCATCTCGTGACGCCGACCAGCGGGCACATCGAGGTGGCCGGGGTGGGAAAACTGAACAACCGCGCCAGGATCCGCGCGCACCGGCGGCGCACCGGCATGATCTTCCAGCAGCATCAGCTGATCGGCCGGCACACCGCATTGCGCAACGCGCTGCTCGGCTCGGTGGCGTCGACCGGCCTGCTGCACGGGCTGTGGCGGACCGACCGCGCGCACACCTACCGCGCCCTGGGTGCGCTCGACCGGGTCGGTTTGCTGGGCAAGGCGACGGTGCGCGCGGACCGGCTCAGCGGCGGCGAGCAGCAGCGGGTCGGGATCGCCCGGGCGCTGACCCAGCAGCCCGACATCGTCCTGGCCGACGAGCCGGTGGCCAGCCTGGATCCCGAAACCGCGGTCGGCGTGCTGAGCCTGCTGCGGGAGATATGCCGCCAGGACGGCATCACCGCCGTGGTCAGCCTGCACCAGGTCGACCTGGCGCGGCACTTCGCCGACCGCATCGTCGGGCTGTCCGAGGGCCGGGTGGTGGTCGACGACGCGCCCGGCCGCATCGACGCGGCGCAGATCGCCCGGATCTATCGCTCCCCCAGTCAGAACCACCAGATCGTCCCGACGACAAAGGAATGCTCATGAAGGCCGTCCGTATTTTGGTAATCGCCCTGCTGGCGTTCGTCGTCGGCGCCTGTGGGAGCTCGCACGACCAGGCGGCGTCGAACCCGGGAACGCTGCGGGTCGCCCTGCTGCCGGACGAGAACGCGGCCACGGTGATCCAGAACAACCAGCCGCTGAAGAACTATCTGCAGTCCAAACTCGGCAAGCAGGTCGAATTGGTTGTCACCACGGACTATTCGTCGATGATCGAGGCGATGCGGCGCGGGCGGCTCGAGCTCGCCTACTTCGGCCCCCTGTCGTATGTGCTTGCGCGGTCGAAAGATCCCGACGTCCAGCCGTTCGCGGCGCTGGTCGAGGAGCCCGGCGGGCCGCCGGTCTACCATGCCCTGGTGATCGGAAACGTCGCCCAGCACATCGCCGCGATCCCCGACCTCAAGGGCAAGACGATGGCGTACGGCGATCCCGCCAGCACCTCCAGCCACCTGATCCCCAAGTCGATGCTGGCCGATCAGGGCCTGAAGGCAGGGCAGAACTATCAGGAGCAGTTCGTGGGCGCCCACGACGCCGTCGCCCTTGCGGTGCAGAACGGCAACGCCGCCGGGGGCGGCATCAGCAAGCCGATCTTCGACACGCTGGTCCAGCAGGGCAAGATCGACCCGGCCAAGGTGCGGGTTCTCGCCGAGTCCAAGCCCTACCCGAACTACCCCTGGACCATGCGCAGCGACCTGGACCCGAAACTGAAGTCCGCGGTCGTGGAAGCGTTTCTGAGCCTTAAGGATCCGGCGGTGCTCAAGCCGTTCAAGGCGGCGTCGTTCGCGCCCGTGGGCGACGCGGACTACGACGTGGTCCGCCAGTTGAGCACCCAGCTGGGGCTCGACCTGTCCTCGTTGAGCAAATGACGGCCGAGTACGCGGCGATCGCGCGCCTCGAGGAGCGCCGGCGCCTCCGTACGCTGCTGTGGGTCGGGGCGGTCGGGGCGGTCGTGCTCGGCTGCTGCGCCTATGTCGGGCTGCTGGACGCCCGACGACTCAGCGACGGGCTGCCGGCGCTGTTCTCGCTGCTCGGGGAGATGTGGCCCCCCGACTTCGGCCGCGCCGCAACCTGGGTGCGGCCGCTGATCGACACCGTGGCCATGAGTGTGGCCGGGACCGCGATCGCGATCGCCTTGTCGCTGCCGCTCGGGCTGGCGGCCGCACGCAACACGTCCCCGCATCCGGTGGTGTACCACCTGGCCAGAACGATCCTCAACGGCCTGCGCGCGGTGCCCGAACTCATCATGGGGATCGTGTTCGTGGCCGCCGTCGGGTTCGGCGCGTTGCCGGGGGTGCTGGCGCTGGGGATGCATTCGGTGGGCATGGTCGGCAAGTTCTACGCCGAAGCCATCGAGCACGTCAGCCCGGCGCCGATCGAGGCGGCGCGGGCGGTGGGGGCGCGACCGGCGCAGGTGATCATGCACGGTGTCCTGCCTCAGGTGCTGCCCCGGCTGGCCGACGTGTCGATCTACCGCTGGGAGCACAACTTCCGGGCATCCACGGTGCTCGGTCTGGTCGGTGCGGGGGGCATCGGCTTCCAGTTGATGGCCGCGCTGCGGATATTGGAGTACCGGCAGGTGGCCGCGATCATGCTGGTCATCTTGGCCACCGTCACCGTCGTCGACGGCCTCAGCGGCTGGCTGCGCCGCAGGTTCGCATGAATCCGGTTGACCCGCGGCCGTTTCGGGTCGTCATCACCCACCGCGTGCATTCCGAGGTGCTCGACCTGCTCGGCCGGTCGTGCGAGGTGGTCGCCAACCAGACACCCGGGAGCCTGCCCCGGGGTGAGCTGCTGAGCCGATGCCGCGACGCCGACGCGCTGCTGGTGTTCATGCCCGACCACGTCGACGAGGAGCTGCTGGGCCACAGCCCCCGGCTGCGGCTCGTGGCCGGCGCGCTCAAGGGCTTCGACAACATCGACGTCGCGGCCTGCACCGCCCGGGGAATCTGGGTCAGCTACGTCGAGGACCTGCTCACCGTCCCCACCGCCGACCTGGCGGTCGGGCTGCTGATCGCGCTCGACCGCCACCTGCCGGCCGGGGACCGCCACGTCCGGTCGGGCCGCCACCGGGGCTGGCGGCCGGAACTCTACGGCGGCGGGCTGGCCGGTCGTCGGGTCGGGATCGTCGGGATGGGTGCGGTGGGCCGTGCGGTGGCCCGCCGCCTGCGCGCGTTCGACGCGGAACTGCTCTACGCCGACCCCGCCCCGCTGCCGGCCGCCGACGAGGCGGAGCTGGGCGCCCGCGCGGTGCCGCTGGACACGCTGTTGAAGTCCAGCACCGCCGTCGTGCTCACCGCACCCCTGACCGCCGAGACCCGCCACCTGATCGGACCGGCTGCGCTGCAACGGCTTCCGGCAGGGGCGCTGCTGGTCAACGTGGGCCGCGGTTCGGTCGTCGACGAGAGCGCCGTCGCCGACGCGTTGGCGTCCGGCCACCTGGGCGGCTATGCCGCCGACGTCTTCGCGTTCGAGGACTGGTCGGATCCGGGCAGGCCGCGGGACATCCCGCCCGGCCTGCTCGCCCACGACCGGACCCTGTTCACCCCGCACCTGGGTTCGGCTGTGCGCGACGTGCGCCTGCGGATCGAGACGGCGGCGGCACGCAGCATCCTCGATGTTTGCGCCGGCAAGCCGCCTTCCGTCGCCGCGAACCGCGTCGGACCTTGATCGCCGGCCTCCGTCAAACCCGCATGGCGGGTGTCGAATCGGCGCTCAGCATTGCTCGGTCGAGCACCTCTGGTTGGGGCAATAGGTCGAATGCGCGAGGCTCACCATCGTGTGGGCGTCCCCGACCGTGACGTTTCTCTGGTCCAGGTTGGCGTGGATGTCCTGGGCAATGTGGTCATAGGTCCATCCCCACGCGAGGTCGTCGCAGACGAGGCGCCCCATCGCGGTCAGCGCACCCGCGTGGTCCGGCGGCCAGGTGAAGCCGGCGGCATGCAGTTGGGCGAGGTAGGTGTCATCGGCGGCGTCGGCGGTCGCGGTCGCGGCGCCGGCGACCAGGGCGGCGGAGACGACGACGGGGACGGCCAGTGCGGCCAGCCAGCGAAACGAGGGCATTCGATGCGATCCCTTCCTCAGACGACAATGCCGTCAGTGTGCGGGCTCGAAGCGGCACGAATATGAAGAACAGCAAAACCCGCGAGGAACGAGGAATTAGTGCACGCCGCCGGCGCGAATTCTGGCGAATTGCCGCGCCAAGCTGCGGCAGCGCCGGCAGAATTCAGTCGCGGATGCGGACCGCGATGTAGCCCAGGGGGATTCCGGTGCGCACCGTGATGCATTCCCGCGCGGCGAATTCCACGTCGGCGCGGCGGCTGGAGTGGGTGACGGCGCCGATTTCGGGGATGCGGATCAGCCATCCGCCGGCCTGGCGCTCGACCTCGATGTCGAAGCACTGGCCGATGACCGCCACGGGGGCCGGGCGCCGGGGCCGGCGGCAGTGGGAACGGCGCAGGGAATCCGCGGACGAGCGGCGCGAAAGCGTGTGGGTCTGCATGCGAATTCTTTCTCGGTCTTCGTTGAGCCGTGGGCCACACTACTGCCGAGCGTGATCAGCACCAAATCGGGGCAGTCCCCCGTCAGCCCGATCGCGGATGGCGGCTCACCGGCGCGGTAAAACCTTGGGTGTCATCGAAGAACGCCCAGCGCCCGTCGTCGTCGACCTCCATGCGCCAGCCCAGCTCGGAACGGCCCGCGACGAGGCCCAAAAACCACGCGTGCGCGCGTTCGGCACCGGCGAAGTTCCTGGTCGCAACGACCGTGCCGTGCGGATCGATGACGCGAAACGCGGCCATGCGATGAGCTTATCCCCGGCGACCGGATTTCAATCACACCGATGTCCGTCGGCCCGTGAGATGCGCGTGCTACACGGTGCGGGCCAGGCGATCGGCGAGCAGCTCGGCGAACCGGGCCGGATCCTCCAGCGCACCGCCCTCGGCGAGAAGGGCTGTGCCGTAGAGCAGTTCGGCGGTCTCGGCCACCTCGGCGAGCGCGGCGTCGTCGCCGGCGTGGTCGTGGTGCGCCTGGCGCAGCCCGGTGACCAGCGGATGGTCCGGGTTGAGCTCCAGGATCCGTTTCCCGAGCGGAACGTCCTGTCCCGTGGCCCGGTAGAGGCGCGCCAGCGTCGGCGTGATCCCGAACGCGTCGGTGATCAGGCAGGCCGGCGACTGCGTCAGCCGGGTGGACAGGCGCACGTCCTTGACGTGGTCGCTCAGGGTCTCCTTGAGCCAGCCCAGCAGGTCGGCGAAGTCCTTCTGCTGCTCCTCGCGTTCGGCCTCGCTGATGTTCTCCTCGCTGTCGAGGTCGACCTCACCCTTGGCCACCGACTGCAGCGGCTTGCCGTCGTATTCGTCGACCACGCCCACCCACACTTCGTCGACCGGGTCGGTGAGCAGCAAAACCTCGTACCCCTTGGCCTTGAACGCCTCGAGGTGCGGTGACTTGGTGAGCTGCTGGCGCGTCTCGCCGGTGGCGTAGAAGATCTGCGTCTGGCCTTCCTTCATGCGCCCGACGTACTCGGCGAGCGTGGTGGCCTCGTCCTCGCTGTGGGTGGAGGCGAACGAGCTGACTTCCAGCAGCGTCTCCCGGTTGTCGGCGTCGGAGAGCAGGCCCTCCTTGATGGCCCGGCCGAACTGGTTCCACACGGTGCGGTAGTCATCCGGCCGCTCGGATTGCAGGTCCCTGATGGTGGAGAGGACCTTCTTGCTCAACCGGCGGCGGATCGCGTTGACCTGCCGGTCCTGCTGCAGGATTTCGCGGGAGACGTTGAGCGACATGTCTTGTGCGTCGACGACGCCCTTGACGAAGCGCAGGTAGTGCGGCAACAGCTGGTCGCAGTCACCCATGATGAACACGCGCTTGACGTAGAGCTGGATCCCGACGTGGGCGTCGCGGTCGAACAAATCGAACGGGGCGTGGGACGGGATGAACAGCAGCGCCTGGTATTCGAACGTGCCCTCCGCCTTCATCGCGATGACCTCGAGCGGGTCGTCCCAGGCGTGCGCGATGTGCTTGTAGAACTCCTTGTACTCCTCGTCGGAGACCTCGTCTTTGGGCCTGGCCCACAGCGCCTTCATCGAGTTCAGGGTCTCGATCTCGGTGGTGACGACCTCGTCGCCGCTGTCGTCCTCGGAGGGGGTGCGTCGCTGGACTTCCATCCGGATGGGCCAGGCGATGAAGTCGGAGTACTTCTTGACCAGGCCCCGCAGCCGCCAGTCCGAGGTGTAGTCGTGCAGCTCGTTCTCGGGGTCCTCGGGTTTGAGGTGCAGGGTGACCGCGGTGCCCTGGGGAGCAGCGTCGACGGCCTCGATGGTGTAGGTGCCCTCACCGCTGGATTCCCAGCGGGTGGCCTCGCTCTCGCCGGCCTTGCGTGTCAGCAGCTCGACCTTGTCGGCGACCATGAAGCTCGAGTAGAAACCGATCCCGAACTGTCCGATCAGTTCCTCGGACGCGGCCTCGTTCTTGGCCTCCCTGAGCTGCTGGCGCAACTCGGCGGTCCCCGACTTGGCCAGCGTCCCGATCAGGTCCACGACCTCGGCGCGGGTCATGCCGATGCCGTTGTCGCGGACCGTGAGGGTGCGGGCCTCCTTGTCCACCTCCAGCTCGATGTGCAGATCGGAGGTGTCGACGTCGAGGTCCTTGTTGCGGAAGGCTTCCAGCCGCAGCTTGTCCAGGGCATCGGAGGCGTTGGAGATCAGCTCCCGCAGGAACGAATCCTTGTTGGAGTAAACCGAGTGGATCATCAGATCCAGCAGCTGGCGGGCCTCGGCCTGGAACTCCATCTGCTCAACACGCGCGTTCATGAGACTCCGTTCGACGACATGACGCCTCAAACTTAGCGAGGCGCGCAGCGCTCGTGCCGGGGGGTTCGCTCAGCGCTGACAGGACTACTGTCGTGAGTCATCGACGCCGATCAGGCGCGGCCCTACCGAAGGAGAACCGGTGTCCGTAGCTCGACGCGAACGTGCCGCCCTCGTCGACACCCTGCGCGACGTGGGGCCCGATGCGCCCACCCTGTGCGAGGGCTGGAAGACGCGGGACCTGGCGGCCCATCTGGTCATCCGCGAGTACCGCCCCGACGCCGCGCCGGGAATCCTGATCCCGTTCTTCGCCTCGCACACCGCCAAGGTGCAGGACGAGGTGGCCGGGCGGGACTGGGCGGAGCTGCTGGACAAGGTGGCGTCCGGCCCGCCGCTGTACTCGCCGTTCAAGCTGCTCGACCCGGTGGCCAACGTCGCCGAGATGTTCATCCACCACGAGGACGTGCGCCGCGCGCAGCCGGACTGGGCGCCGCGCGTGCTCGAACAGAACCTGGTGGCCGCGCTGCGCCGCACGCTGCCGCTGATGGCCCGCCTCACGCTCGCCAAGCTCCCCGCCCGGGTCGCGTTGCGCACCTCGGAAGGCAAAACGGTGCTGACCGCCGGGCAAGGTCCCGCGGTCACGGTGACCGGGTTGCCCGAGGAGCTGCTGCTGTTCGCCGTCGGCCGTGCCGCCCGGGTGGAGTTCGACGGCGACGCGGCGGCGGTGCAGGCGGTGCGCGACGCGCCGAAGGGCTTGTAGCAGCCCGTCCTCAGCCGAACGCCTCGCGCAGCTCCTTCTTGACGACCTTCCCGAATTGGTTGCGCGGCAGGTGGTCGACGATGACGACCCGTTCCGGGCGCTTGTAGCGGCTCAGCCCGTGCGCGCGGCAGTGCTCCACCAGGCCCTCCAGCGTCACCGGGATCGACGGGGGGCCCGGCGCGGGCACCACCACGGCGCACACCCGCTCCCCGGTGCGCGGGTCGGGCACCCCGATCACGGCGACGTCGGCGACCGCGGGGTGGGTGGCCAGCGCATTCTCGACCTCGAGGGCCGAGATGTTCTCCGCGTTGCGGATGATCGCGTCCTTGATGCGCCCCGTCACCCGCACGTTGCCGTCGGCGTCGACGAGTCCGAGGTCGCCGGTGCGCAGCCAGCCCCGCCGGTCGAAGGCGTCGGCGTCCAGGGCGGGGTCGACGTAGCCGAGGAAGCATTGGGGTCCCTTGAGCCGCAGCTCCCCCTCTCCTCCGGCGGGCAGTTCGGTGCCGCCGCTGTCGACGACGCGGACGCTGACGCCCGGTACCGGCGGGCCGACGGTGTGGTCGAGCACCTCCGGCGCGGCGGTCAGCGACGGTGAGGTCGCGCAGGGGAACTCGGTCATCCCCCAGGCGTTGGCGACGCCGGCCACGCCGAACGTCTCGCGGACCCGGCGCCCCAGCTCGGCGGTGATGGGCGCACCGCCGGCCAGACAGCCGCGCAGCGACGGGAACAGCGGCCGGTCGGCGTTCGCCTCCTGGGCCTGCAGAAACGCCACGAAAAACGGGGTGGCGGTGCCCAGGAACGTCGGGTTGTGCGCCGCGACGGCCAGGGGTGTCGTGGCCGGATCGAACGCCTCGAACAGCGCCAACCGCATCCCGGTCGACAGGGCGGCGGCCAGCATCGCGGCGCCGCCGATGTGCGCGACCGGGAAGGCGATCGGGTCCACGTCGCCGCTGCCGGCGCCCACCATGCCCACCACGCCCGCCGAGCCGGCGATCACCGAGGCGTCGGTGTGCCGAATCCCTTTGGGGGCTGCGGTGGTTCCCGACGAGTAGTAGATCCAGCGGGTGTCGTCGCTGGCTTCCGGCGGCGGTGCCAGTGCCTCGGCGCCGGCCCGCGGCAGGCGCAGCTCATCGGCCGCCGGCGGTGCGGACAACTCGACGGTGACGACGTCGAACCCCTGTTCCCGCGCCAGCGCACGCGCCATCTCACCGTGCTGGAATCCGCGCCAAACCTCGGGTACGACAAGCACTTCGGTCCCCACCTGGCCGGTGATGAAGCCGACCTCACGTTCGCGCAGGATCGGGATGATCGGGTTCTGCACCGCCCCGAGCCGGGCCAGCGCGGCCATGACCACCATGGTCTCCAGCGTGGTGGGCAGCTGCCAGGACACCACGGTGCCCGGGCCGATCCCGCGGCGGGCGAGCGCGGCGGCCGTCGAGCAGGCGGCGTCGTGCAGGCGGCGGGCGGTGAGGCTGCGACCGTGCTCGTCGGCGAGCAGCGGGCGGTCCGATGCGCGCCGTGCCGCGTCGGCGATCAACGCCCAGAACGTGCTCATACCGCCGGCGGGGGCCGAAATCCGGAGTGTGCGATCGCGACCGAGACGGCGCTGCCGATCGGGCCGTGCGGGTCGACCAGGACAGCCGAGCCGGTGGCCACGCCCTGGTGGCTGGAATGGGTCAGCGAGGCCAGCCCGAGGTGGGGCCCTTCGGGCAGGCGGCTGAGGATGACGGTGTAGTCGGCGTTGATGAACTGCAGTCCGCTCGTGCCCCAGTTGGCGAGCGAGGCGGTGATGTCGCCGGCCATGGCCGCGCGGGTGAACGCCGTGAGCGGTTCGCCGTCGATCAACGACCGCGTTTCGTGTAGCCAGGTGTATTTCCGCCCCGGCTCGCGGGGCCAGTCCGGGTCGGGGTTCTGCACCTCCGAACCCCAGCCGTAGGTGCGCATGAACAGCGTCGACGGTGCGCCATCCGTCCCGAGCGGGACCGGCGGCATCTGCACTGGCTGGGACCACACGTCGCCGTCGGGTTGCGGGCCGCGCCGCAGGAACAGCGCACTCCCCCGCGCCACCGGGGAGCCGTCCTGGATGAGAACGGCCTCGACGAGCCGCAGCCGCTTGCGGTCGTGGTGGACACGGGTGTGCACCTCGAGCGGTTCCAGCGCGGTGGGCCGGGGCAGGTCGACGGTCAGCCGGGCGGGTTGCAGATGGGCGTCGTCGACCGCGCGTTCCGCGGCCCAGCCCAACAGGGCGCCGACGACGTGCCCGCTGATCGACGGCCCCCAGCCGCCGCGGGCCATTCTGGTTGGGAGGTAGAGGTTTCCGTCGCGGAAGAAGTACGGCGCCGACTCCGGCGAGTCGACATCGTCCGGCGCGGTCTTCGATTCGGTCACCGCGCGACCCTTCGCGTCAGCGGCAGCGGCACGTTCACGGGCTCCTCCTCGGTAAGCGGCAACTGTCGATATTACAGTTCCGCTTCCAGTCCGGCGGCCGCGGCACCGCTCAGCGCCAAACCCGCTATGACACAACGATATCGGACGCTTTCAGCGGCGTCAGGTGATCGCGGCGCCTACCAGATGACCGATCACGTACGTGGTGGCCAACGCCAGGCCGCCGCCGACGACGTTGCGCAGCACCGCCCGTCCCTTCGGGGCACCGCCCAGCCCGGCCGAGACAACCCCCGTCATCAGCAGGGCCAGCAGCACCGCGACGACGGTCACGGGGATTCTCCACGCGATCGGCGGCGCCAGGATGGCGACCAGCGGCAGCGTGGCGCCGACCGCGAACGACAGCGCCGAGGACGACGCCGCGTGCCACGGGTTGGTCAGCTCGTCGGGATCGATACCCAATTCGACCTCGGCGTGGGCGACGAGCGGATTGTGGTCGGTGAGCTCCTCGGCCACGGTGCGCGCGGTCGCCGGCGACAGCCCCTTGGCCTCGTACAGCGCGGCGAGTTCGTCCAATTCGGCGGCCGGGTCGTCGCGCAGCTCGCGGCGCTCCTTGGTCAACAACGCCTGCTCGGTGTCGCGCTGGGTGCTGACCGATACGTATTCGCCCAGCGCCATCGACACCGCCCCCGCCACCAGCCCGGCGACCCCGGCCGTCAGGATCGGACCGCGTTCCACCGTCGCGGCCGCGACACCGACCACGATGCCGGCCGTGGAGACGATTCCGTCGTTGGCGCCCAGGACTCCGGCGCGCAGCCAGTTCAGCTTCGACGACACCGAACCGACATGGGGCTCTGCGGGGTGCGACGTATCGGGCACGGCGGAACAATATACGCCGAAAACCTAGCCGAACAGCAAAGATAGCCTTGCCAAAGGTTTTTCGGGCGGACCGCCAGCTACACCGACGTGCGCCCGGTACGGCCTGGTCCGCGCGCGTTCGCATGCCTCGATAAGCATTCTGCGCCTTGCCGCGGGACAGACCCCGGGGTGCAGCGGGAACAGCACCCGGGCACGGCGCAGCTAATCCAGAGGCACCCCATCCGACGTTCGGGGTGTCGGGGAGTTCTCGAGGAATTCACCAGCGGAGGGTGAAAACCGGTGTTCCGGTTGTTTTGGGGTGTGGGTCGCGCTGTAGCCGAACGGCATTCACAGGGTGACTTTGGACCCTCGGGTTTGAGGCCCTTCGCCACGCCATCGCCGTGCCCTGTGGCACTCGTCGGCGAGGTCTCGGTAGCGAAACATTGTGGTCACGGTTTGGGTTCCGCCAGCCGGAGTCTCGACCGGACAGGAGAAGCGATGGCCACCCACATTGGGCTCCCGATGCACAGCCACGCTGCACGCATGGCCGTGTACGCCGGCGCGCTGACGACCGCCACCCTGTCGGGCATCTGCGCCCTGGCCGCGCTCGCCGCCGGGACGCCTTTCGAGTTCGGGGTCGCGTTGGCGCTGTGCGGCGCCGGGTGGGTCGTCGCCGACTTCGTCGGGTGGACGGCAGAGCACAACCGGGAGCGTGCGGCACGCCGACGGGCGGTCCCGGCCCCACGAATCCACGGCTACCGGCCCTCGCGTGTCGTGGTTGTCGGCGGGCAACTTTCCCGCCCCGCCCCGCGGGACAAGCTCGCCGCCTGACGCACGGCGCCGGCCGCCTCAGCTCTTGGTGCCGACGGTGATCAGGTCGGAGATGACCCGCATCCATACCGGTCGCCGGATACGGTGCTGATCGCTGATGGTGAACCCGGCGTTCTCGAACATCGTCCGCATCTCGGCCGGCGACGCGTTGTGCTGTGGTTTCCACCTGTTCGCCGCCGGCACCTGCAGCAGCGGCTGCCGCGTGCTCAGCGCCGCCACGGCCACCAGTCCGCCGGGCGCCAGCACACGATGGAACTCACGCAACGCAGCGGGTTGGTCGAAGAAGTGAAAGGCCGAGGTCGTCACGACGGCGTCGAGCGCCCCGTCGTCGAAGGGCAGCTGCTCGGCCGGCCCGCGCAGCCACCGCACGCGGCTCGACCTGGCGCGGGCCTGGGCCAGCATGCCGTCGGACATGTCCACCCCGAAAATCCGCTCCGGATGCAGTTCGCGCTCGATGCGATCACTGAGAATACCCGTACCACAAGCGATGTCGGCGATCTCTTGCGCGCCATGGGCGCGCAACTGAGCGATCACCTCGTCGTGGGGGGGCCGGTAGACCCACTGCTGCAGGAAGGGCAGGTCGTAGACCGGGGCGAGGAAGCTCCACATGCGGGTGACCGCGTCGTTGAGCCCCCGGCGTTGCGCGGACGTCATTTGCTCAGCGTGGCGCTGTAGTAGACGGTGTCGGCCAGCGACACCGAGTCGTTGCCCTGCGGGATCGCGGCAAGACCGTTGTCGGCCAGCAACTGACTCATCGGCGCCCCGGCCGTCCGCCATCCCAGGTCCTCCAGGTAGGCGGCGACGTCGGAGCGCTCCCCCTCGAAGCCGAGATCGGAGAACTCGAAGTCGAAGCCGTGGTCGCGCCACTTGGCGGTGACCCTGCGCATCATCTCCCGGGCCCGCTCGTGGTCCACCTGCGACATGTTCGGCACCGCCTCGCAGGCCAGCCGGCTGCCGTCCGCGCTCAGCGCGGTGATGTCGTCCAACAGCCTGTCCTGCGCCGCCGGCGGCAGGTAGCCGAAGAGGCCTTCGGCGATCCAGGCCGTGGGCCGGCTGCGGTCCAGGCCGGCATCCAGCAGGGCGGTGGGCCAGTCCTGCCGCAGATCGATTGCCACCGTGCGCAATTCGGCCTGCGGTGTGGCGCCCAGCCCCGCCAGGGTGGTGGCCTTGAACTCGATCACCTGCGGCTGGTCGAGTTCGAACACCGTCATGTCGGCCGGCCATTCCATACGGTAGGCCCGCGCGTCGAGGCCCGACGCCAGGATCACGGCCTGGCGGATGCCGGCCCGCGCCGATTCCTGGAAGAACGAGTCGAAAAAGCGCGTCCGGGCGGCCATCGCGTCGGGCATATGCGAGAGCTTCCAGGTGGACTCGTCGTCGTCGATGTCGGCAGCAGCCAGTTCGCCCCCGGCCCAGCGCGTGAAGAAGTCCACGCCGACGGCACGGACCAGCGGTTCGGCGAACGGATCCTGGATCACCGGGTGATCGGCCTTGGTGGCGATCGCCCGTGCCGCCGCGACCATGGTGGCCGTCGCGCCCACGCTGGTGGCCAGATTCCAGGTGTCGTTGTCTGTGCGTGGCATGCGCCTGTTCCCCCACCGTCGGATCCGGAGCTTTTATTTAGCCACTATAACGACTGGGGGCGGCAGAATCCCGCCCACGGCGTCAACCCTGCGTGCAGCGCGGCGATTGTGCGACGATCACGCTCAGTTCGGTCTCGCCCGGCGCAAGGGCTAGCGGGGGCCGGGACCACCCGGGCCCCCGGGACCGCCGGGGCCCCCAGGACCGCCCGGTCCCCCCGGCCCTGCGGGGCGGCCCGGCCCACCGGGTCCGTTCGCGGTCGGCAGCCAGAACACGCACTGGTTCAGGTTGGGGCTCCAGACCCAGCCCGGGGCGCAATCCGGCGGATCGGCCCGGGCGATCGCCGGGGCGGCGAGACCGTTCACCGGCAGGCCCAGCACGACCGCGAGGGCAGCCGGCGCGCAACCGCGCAGCACTCGCCTGGGCGCAAACCGCGCCGCGATCGCCTCGCTCATGTCGTTTCTCCTCCCGCCGGCGGCGGAAACGATTGTGCTCGCCTCGGCCCGCGCGTGTCGCCGTTTCCGGGACAAAGTTCGGCGCCCCTGCGCGGCGTGCCCGGCCGGGGCTTCGCCCTCGCCGGCGACGACCGGGCGGCCGGGCCGGCCGCATCGTCGACGCGACGCGGCGGTGGGCCGGCTCACCGGCGGACGATTCAGCGAAGCAGCATTCCCCGAAAGCGATGGCTGCAACTGCGAAAACCGTGTTGATCACGTTCGGTCGGTCGCTTTTGGCACTCAGCCGGCCCGGCTGATGGGCGCCGCGGAGCACACGGTGCTGAGCTCGGACTCGGTGCCCTTTCCCATCACGCGGTACTCCTCGCACGTCACGAAGACACTCCGCACACCGCAGCCGAGGTACGAACCGGTCGAGTGGACGCGGGCACTGGCGCGCCTCGTCCGCGAGGAGGGCGTGGACCTAGTCGTGCCGGTCCACGAGGGGACAGAGATCCTGGCAAACACGGTCAAGCAACGCCCCGACCTGTGCCCCGACGACTGCACGCCGTTCCTCTCCTATTCGATTCCTATTCGATGTCGAGGCCCGCCTGGAGAACAAGTACGGATTCCAGGCCGTGCGACCAGCGGCATTCTGCTGTTTGACCCGGAAACGCGTTTGGACAGGGCGTTTTTCGTCCTCAACGACGAGGTCATCGTGCCGCTGCCCGGCGCCAGCAAGATGCTGGGTCCGGGCATGCTGATGTACGGGTGGCGCAAGTCGTCGCTACAGGACAACAGTTCCGCAGCTTCCTGCGTACCGACGGGGTCATCTTCAAGCGTCACGATCCCCGGCCGGTGCTGGCGTTGCCGTTGGCTTTCGGCAACATCCTCGCCGAGGCCGCCCGCTATCGCGTGAACATCCAAGAGGCGTTCATGCACGACCACGAGTCGGACGGCAGCGGGCTGCCGACGTGAAATCCGCGTTCCGCATGCGGATCAACCGCCGTGCTGTGCGCGGCAGAACGCGATGATGCGCGCCACGCTGTCCCCGGGTCCGGTGGAGATGCCGCCGTGGCCCGCGCTGTCGATCCGTGCGAAGTCGGCGGCGGGGATCCGTCGGGCCGACGCCTCCCAGAGGTCCGGCGGGAAGAACAGGTCGTGTTCGAACGCCAGGACGAGGGTGGGCACGCCGATCGCCGCGAGCTGTTCGGCCACGGGTTCGCCGGCGGTGATCCACTCCTGGGATGCCGCCAGCTGTCCCGGCGAATCCGTCCGGCCCGGCCCAGCCGCTGTCGTGGCCGGCCGACAGCACCTGCCGCCAACCCGTCACCGTCGCCGGATCCTGCAACATCGGCGTGTGCAGCATGGTCAGTAACTGCTCGAAAACCATTACCTCGCGCGGTACCTGGCCGTAGCGCTCGATCAGGCCCAGTTCCATCTCCCCGACGATCGCGCTCACCGGCGAGGGCTGCAACCCGGCGAACAAAACCAGCGCACCCACCAACTCGGGCCGGCTGCGCAGCAGCATCTGCGCGGTGTAACAACCCATCGAGTAGCCCACGACCGTGGCCCGTCCGATTTGGAAGTGGTCGAGGATGGCAGCGGCGTCGCGGGCCAGGCCGGCCACCGAGTACGGTGCAGGCGGTGCCGACGAGGGCGACATGCCGCACGCGTTGTACGCGATCACCCGCAATCCCGCATCGAACAGGGACTGGGGCAGTCCGCAGATGTCCCACGTGATGCTCGGCATGCCGAGTCCGCCGGCCAGCAGCACGGCCGGGCCTTCGCCGATCCGTTTCACCGCCGGTTCGACGCCCGCTTCGGCGATGACGACCTCGAGGCCGTCGTCCGGCGCGCCGGCCGTGGCATCGCTCATTGGTGTAACGCTAACAACGGTGACGCTCGGGAGGCTTCGCCGCTGAACTAGCCAAGCCGCGCAGCGCTTTTCGCGTGTCTCACGGCAGGGGTTGTTGGGCGAACTGATCCTTGATCTTGGGGATCAGCTCCGGTGCGTAGACAAAGATCGCCGCCTCGACCTCCCACTCGGCCTGATCCGCGGTCATCGGCGTGTTGTCGGCCACCTGCTGCACGAGAGATTTCGCGGTTGCGAACGGGTCTGCGGAATTGCGCACCTGATCGGCGAACCACCGCCCCTCGGCGACCATGTTGCAGTCGTTGACTTCGGACCCGTGGATCATGTTCTTCTGAGCCAGCAGGTTGATGTACTGCTCATCCTCGGCGGTCAACGTGCATTGCGCCGCCGCCCGTGGCGCGGCCAGAACGCAATGGCCGAGCATGGCGGCAACCACGACGACGGCGGCAGCCCATACCGGTAGTCGACGCCTGAGCGAAAGTGTCATTGCCGGATCGCCTTTGGTGGGAGAAAGTTACTTCTTACCACGTAACCCAAGCGGCGTGGTCTGCATGCAGCTAGTGCCGAAAGTCATCCCACGTGACAGCCAACCGGCGTATGCACGGCGCTACTGCGGGTGGGTCGCCAGGTAATCGCCGACCGGGATCGGTGCCGTCGCGGCATACCCGATGGGCAGCATCACGTCGCCGGCGGTGGTGGCGTAGTAGACGTTCCAGCGGTAGTAGCCGGCGAACGCGGCGGGATCGGCTGCGAGCACCCCGGAGTACTGCTCGACCGCCCGCACGTACTGCGGCGAGTGGTTGTACCGGTACAGGGCGCGATCGGCGTCGGCGGCGAAACCGTTGGCGGCCAGATAACGACCCGCCGCCATGATGCTGTCGCGGGGTGAGCCGATGTCGCCGCCCTCGCTATAGGAGGCGAACGTCGACGGCAGGAACTGCATGGGACCCTTGGCGCCGGCGGTGCTGTCCCCGACGATGCTGCCGAAGCGCGTCTCGATCATGTTGATCGCGGCGAGGTAGCTCCAGCCGACGCCCGACTGCGACTCCGCCTCGTGGTAGTCGCCGAGCAGCTCGTCGGCCGGCGCCGGAGGCTCGATCCGCCAGGCGGGCAGCGTGTTCTTGGCGTGTGTCATCGCGTTGAGTTGCCGGCGGGCGTCGAGGTTGCGGTCGTAGGTGTCCAGCAGCCACGGCGGGATCCGCGGCCGCGTGATCGCGTCCCAGTCGGGGTGCCGGGCGATGGCCCGGTAGGCCGACTGCTGCCGGTGCGCCGCGGTCTGCAGCGCCGACTCCGCCGTGGACGGATCACGCAGCGCGCCCTCGTCGGCGACGAGATCGTCGGCCAGCTGGGCGGGCCCGGACGCCGGCTGCGCACCGTCGGGTGGGTTCGGATCGGCGGCGACCGCCGTGGTCGACGCCAGCACCGCTGCGGGCACTGTCGGCGCGGGCGCGATGACGCTCCGGGGCGCCGCCGACGGCGCGGTGGGCCCGGCGCACCCGGCCAGCAGGGCCAGGACGGCGCCCAGCGCCACCGGAACAGTGGATGCACGCGTGCGGCTCACTTTGTCACTTCCGTCGGTAGGGCCGGCCCGTAGTGAGTCTTTCCCATCGCCGGCCCTACATCAACGGGTGATCACGTCGGCTGTCGCTGCGCGGCTTGACCCTTGACCTTCGGGATCGTCTGCGGCGCGTACGTGTAAATCGCGGACTCGACCTTCCACTCCGCCTGTTTCGCCGTCATCTGCGTCCTGTTGCTCGCCAGTTGCACCAGGGAATTGGCCTTGTCGAACGGGTCGGGTGCGTTACGCACCTGATCGGCGAGCCATCGTCCCTCGGCGCTGATGTCGCAGTCGCTGTAGTTGACCGGGTGAACGATCTTGTCCTGAGCCAGCAAATCGATGTACCGCTCGGCGCCGGTCAGGGTGCACCCGGCCGATGCCTGCGCCGGCGCCGCACAGCGCCGACAACCTGCCGCGCGGGTGTGTGCGCCTCGTCGTCATCTGGAACCCCCTCCGCTATGGAAACGTTGTTTGCTTTCCAAGGGCGCGCCTGATGGGACGGGTACCGCGAGCACTGGGCATCGCAAACACGAGCACCGCAAACAGCAGGTGAACAACCGCGTCAGGCGACCGCCACCGCGCTCGGTTCGCTGCCGACCGTGACGGTGCTCATGACCTGGCCGGTGACGGGGTTGATCACCGACACGGTGCTGCTGCCCGCGTTGGTGACGTAGACGGCGCCGCCGAGGTGGTTGACCGCCACGCCGTTCGGGAAGTTGCCAACGGGGATGGTGGCGGTGACGGCGCTGGTGGCCGGGTCAATCACCAACAGGGCTCCACTGCCGGCGTAGTCGGTGATGTAGACCGCGTTGCCGCCGGGGCCGACCGCCACGCCGTAGGGCGTGCCGCCGACGGAGGAGGTGGTGACGGTGTTGGTGGTGGGGTTGATCGCCGACAGGCTGCCGCCGCTCTCGTTGCCGACGAACACGGCGCCACCGGTCGGGTCGACCGCTATCCCGTTCGGGGCGCTGCCGACCGCGACGGTGCTGTAGGAGGAGTTGAGGAGACCTCCGGAGCCGGCGCTGAACACCGCCACGACGTTGGTGCCGGGGTTGGTGGCGTAGACGACACCGGTAGCGGGGTTGACCGCCACCCCGGTCGGGTCGCCGGTGACCGTGACCACGTCGGCGACCTGGTTGGTGGCGGCGTCGATCACCGCCACGTTGGGGCCGGCAAAGGTGTAGGAGCCCCTGAGGCCGGTCGGATCGGTGACGTAGACGGCGTTGCCCCCGGGGCTGACCGCTACCCCGCTCGGACTGCTGCCGACCGCGACGGTGGCCGTCACGGTCTGGGTGGCGGTGTCGATCACCGAGACGCTGTCGCTGCCCGCGTTGGTGACGTACACGGTGCTGCCGGTGGGGTTCGCCGCGACCGCGCTGGGATCGGTGCCGACCGCGATCGTGGCGATGACCTTGTCGGTAACGGGGTCGATCACCGACACCGAGTTGCCGAACGCGTTGGTGACGTAGACGTCCCCGCCCCCGCGGGTTCCGGCCGCCCCGCCGGCACCCCCGGCACCCCCGGCGAAGCCGCTGGGTACCCCGCCGGCTCCGCCGGCGCCGCCCCCCAGGCCCGCGGAGCCGTTGCCGCTGGTGCCGCCGGTGCCGCCATGGCCCCCGAGCCCGCCGTGACCGCCCGAGCCGAACAGCAAGCCGCCATCGCCGCCGGAACCACCGGAACCGCCCGAACCGGCGGAACCGCCGGGCATGCCGCCCGTGCCGGTGATGCCGGCCCCGCCGTCGCCGCCGCTGCCACCGTCGCCGCCGTAGCCCAACAGCCACCCGCCGCGGCCACCGACGCCACCGTTGCCGCCGGTGAGGCCCAACGCGCCGAATCCGCCGTTGCCGCCGGTACCGCCGTTGCCGAACAGCCAACCGCCGTTGCCGCCGGTACCGCCCGCCGCGCCCAGGCCACCGTTGCCTCCGTTGCCCCCCGTGCCGATCAGCCCGGCCGCGCCGCCATTACCACCGCTTTGGCCGAACACACCCGAGCCGCCGTTGCCGCCGTTGCCGAACAAGATCCCGCCCGCGCCGCCGGCGGCGCCGGTACCCGGCGCCGCGTTCGCGCCGTTGCCGATCAGCGGGCGCCCCAGCAGCGTCTCGGTCGGCGCGTTGACCGCGCCGAGAACGTCTCGGCCCCACGTCTGCAACAGCCCGGCGTTCGCGGTCTCCGCAGCCACATACCGGCTCGCACTCGAGTCGACGAGCTGCACAAACCGCGCGTGAAACGCCGCGGCCCGGGCGCTGAGGGCCTGATAGTGCCGGCCGTACTCACCGAACACCGCGGCCACCGCCGCGGAGACCTCGTCGCCGGCCGCGGCAACCAGCCCGGTGGTCGGGGCCGCCGCGGCCGTGGTGGCCTCGCTGACCATCGACCCGATGGTGGCCATATCCACCGACGCGCTCACCAACAGCTCCGGCGCCACCAGCACGGCGGTCATCGCATATCCTCCATTTGGCATCCGCGGTGAAAAGCTATTTCCCGCGCGCGAATTCGGCCGGGGATCATCACGCTACACAGGGTTGAGCGCGATGGCCGGTTGGTTCCGGCGTGTCCCGACGGAACCACTCGCCCGCGAATATTTGCTCAGTATCGGCGCCGGCGCGGGTCTGACGGGCGTCCGACGAGTTCCCGGACCCGGATCCCCCCCCCCCCCCCCCCCCCCCCCCCCCCCCCCCCCCCCCCCCCCCGATGATGCTCAAGACGCTTGTGCGGCAACGGGTTAGTTACCTCGAGGACATCGATATCCGGTTATGCGCAACAAATATTCATGACGCGAACCTCGTGAGGCGTGCGCGTGCCCGTGTGACGATTGCTACAACGAGAGACCTTCAGGGCAAGGTGGCGGTCGTGACCGGTAGGGCCGGAGGCATCGGCCGCGTCATGGGGCGGCGCTTCGGCCTGGAGGGCATGAAGGTGGTGCTCGCCGACGTCCTCGCCGAACCGCTCGACGAGGCGACCCGGGCGCTGGCGGACGAGGGTGAACCACTCGCACCCGAGGAGATTCCGACCGGGCATCTATCGGACGGAGCGCGTTCCCCGCGGGAGGTGGCGCGGCACGTCCGGTGGTTCGGCACTCCACACAGGCCGCCGAACAGTGGAAAGCCACCGGCACCTACGAGCCGTTCGACGATCCGATCGCTACGCGCTGGTGAGCGGGTTGCGCCACCGCTCGTCGTCGCAGCCTCAAGCATCCGCCAGCCGTTGGGCCAGAGCCCATGCCAGCTGCGTCAGGCCGCGGTAACGGTCGCGGACCTCCGTGGTGCCGGCCCGGGAGTCGGATGCGTTGCCGTCGAGCCCGCGCCGCCAAACGCCCGCGGTGATGGAGGCCAGCCGGAACAATGAGAACACGATGAAGGCGTCGAGCGAGCGGGGTGGCTCCCGGTCGGCATGCCGGCAGTAGCTCGCGACGAACGCGTGCTCGTCGGGGATACCGGTGCCGGTCAGGTCTTTGCCCGCCACACCACTCGTGCCGGTGAAGCCCGGCGGAAGGTGATAGGTCAGGCAGGTGTAGCCGAGGTCGGCCAACGGATGGCCGATGGTCGAGAGCTCCCAGTCCAGCACCGCGACTATCCGGTGCTCGGTCGGATGGATCAGGACGTTACCCAAGCGGTAGTCGCCGTGGGCGATACAGGCCGGTCCGTCGTCCGGTGGCAGGTGTTCGGGTAGCCATTGCGCCAACAGGTCCATCGCGGGCATGTCCTCCACGCGCGCGGCCCGCCACTGTCTCGCCCACAGCGCCACCTGGCGTTGCAGGTAGCCCTCCGGCCTGCCGAACCCCTCGAGCCCGGCCCCGCGCCAGTCCACCCGGTGCAGTGCCGCGAGCACGCGGGCGAGGTCCTCATAGATCGCCGCACGATGTTCTGGGGAGCTCTGCGGCAGGGCCGGGTCGGTGAAGATACGTCCGGGGACGTAATCCATGACGAAAAAGGTTGTGCCGATGACGGATTCGTCGTCACACAGCAGCCGCATGCGGGGCACCGGCACATCGGTGTCCCGCAACGCCGACATGACGCGGTATTCGCGCTCCACCTCATGCGCCCTGGGCAGCAACTTGCCCGGCGGCTTCTTGCGCAGGACGTACTCGCCACCGGCGGTTTGCAGGTGAAACGTGGGGTTGCTCTGTCCGCCCTGAAACTGGCGAACCGTCAGTTGACCATCGAAGCCGGGCAGTTGTCCGCGCAGGTGCCGCGCGAGAGCGGCCTCGTCGAAGCGGTGCGCCGGTAGCACCGGCACCAGTTCTGCCACACCGTCCATCGCTGCAACATTACTTGCGCGCTGTGCCGCTTCAGGGCGATCGCCGTCTGCGGCTTGTTCGGGCAGCCTGAACGCGCTGCCGATATCTCAACCGGAGGAGCAACCACCGTCGGTGGGCGGCAAAACCCAGCAGGAGCGGATCGAACGATGTCTTTGCGATGCCGCCAATGTCGCATACCGCGGCGCCGAACGCCCGCGACACCCCGACGAAGCTGACCTACTCTCCCGATCCGATGCCCAAGCCGGCCCGCCGCTCGAGTTCGCCGCCCATCATGTCGACGCAGAGCAGGGTGCAGGTCCCGCCGTCAGAATTCCGCACGCCCGGTCAACCAGCTGCCACCGTCGTCGACGACGACCGCGCCGGTGATGTAGGACGCGGCGTCGCTGACCAAGAACAGCACGGTCTGGGCGACCTCGGTCGTCGAGCCCAGACGGCGCAACGGGTTGGAGTCCGTCGGGAACTTGTCGTCTCCGCCGGTGATGCGTTGCACGCCTTCGGTACCCGCCATCCCGCCGGGGGCGACGACGTCGACCCGGACGCCGGCGGGACCCCACTCGATGGCACACGTCCGGATCAGGGCGTCGATGCCCGCCTTCGCCGAGACCACGTGCGCCTGCATCGCCATTCCCCGATACTGGGTGGCGGCGGTGATGTTGACCCACCGCGCCGCCGTGGTGGCGCAGCCACCGCTCATAAGCCGCTTGGACGCGTTGAACGTTCCGCGCAGGTCGATGTCGACCACCGCTTTGAAGCCGTTGGAACTCAGATCCGAGATGAAGGCCGGAAAGTTGCCCGCGGCGTTGTTGACCAGGATGTCCGGGCGCCCGAACCGCGCGATCACGGAGTCCACCACGTCTGCCACGGCCTCGAACTCACGCTCGTCGCACACGCCGTACATGGCGTCGATGCCGTCGTCGCGCAAAACCTGCAGCGCGGCTTGAAGATTCGCCTCCTTTCTGCTGCACAGGGCGACTCGAGCACCATGGCGGCCGAGGACGCGGCAGGCCTCCAGGCCGAGCCCGTGGCCCCCGGTGACGAGCCCGACCTTGCCGTCGAGCAGATCGGACCGAAAGGCGCTGCGCCTGGTTTTCACTGTCGTTTACTCCAATCGCTCCAACGTCATCGGCGCGCCGGCGGTCGGCTCGAATCCCCGACCCGAGCGACGGTTGACGTCACCTAGAGGTGGCACCCCGCCGTCGTCGCGTGCGGTGCGCCGCCTGCACGTCGGCGTTGGCCAGGGTTTGCGCCTGAGCGGCCAGCGTCGACGCGCGATTGGCATGGGAGATCGCCTCGCTGTCGTTGCCCGGCTGCGCGCCGTGCGCCGCCGCCAATTCCCTTCGCGCCTCGTCGAACCGGGCTTTGGCCTCGGCGCCGATGCTCTGGCGATGCCGGGCGACGTAGTCGGAGATCTGCTGCAACCTGGCGTCCGCGATGGACAGCGCCTGCGGCGACGAACCGGTGCCCCCTTCGACGCCGGGGTCGAACTGCGGCGGGCCGCGGCGGCGCCTGCGGTAGAGCACGAGGATGCACGGCCCCGGCGACGATCACGACGACCGCGATGACGACGATCGCGATCGTCAGCCAGTTCCGGTGCGGCGGGCTTGCCGACGGGCCCAACCCGTCCGCCGCGGCGAGCGCGGCGCCGCTCCAGTCCTTGGCAGCCACCGCGGGCCCGATTTTGTTGGCCTGCAGGCTGTTCGACTCCGCCGACGTCAGGCTCGGCGCGCTGAACGCGTACAGCTTGGTGTTGGTGGCCACGGCCAGCAGCGCGTCGTGATCGCCTATCGCGCTGGCGCTGCGGGTGCGGTCGGCCCAGTTCTCGGGCTTGTACCTGGAGAAGTTGTCGACGTAGACCACCCACAGTCGAATGTGGCGGTCGCGGTAGAGTCGGTCGATCGCCGAACTGACCGCGGCCCGACCCGGACTCGTCAACGCCCCGGTGGTGTCGGTGATGTGGTCGGTGAGCGGGGCCGGCGGCTGCGCGCCAGCGGGGGTTGCCAGCGACAACCCCGCCGTCAGGATCGTCAGGATCGTCAGGACCGCAGCGAACAGGCGAACCTTGCGCATACGGGTAATCTAGCCCGCCGCCGGCCGCGCCCCCGAGCAAAGATTTGGCTCTATTGACATGAATGTGGGTGGCCCCTGGTGTGGTATGGGAGTTCGAGGGTGACCGGTCCGCAAGCCAGGAGGATGAGAGCGAGGGCAGCTTGAGCGCTGTGGAAGCCGTAGGCACGGCGCACGAGGAGACGCACCTTGGTGTTGAGCCCTTCGTGGCGTCCGTTCGACAGGTTCCTCTCGATGGCGGCGTTGATGCCGGCGCGGTGTTTGTGGATGGTGCGCCCGGCCTTGACGAACTCCGGGATGCGGCTGCGTTGGGCTCGCGAGCACCAACGATCCAGCAGTTCGGCGACGGTGGCGGCGTCGAGGTCGCCGGCGAAGACCTCGCGCAACGCTTCTTTGAGTTGATAGGCGCGCCAAAGGATCCCGCCGCTGCGTTTCATTTCCCGCAGGGTTTCGGCTTGGGTGTCGGTGAGGTCGGCGGGGTTCTTCAGCAGCGCCCAGCGCGCACCCTTGAACGTGCGAGCGATGCGCTGATCGGGCAGCGTGCGGGCGGCCTGCCACACCTGGCGGCGCACCGCATCGAGCGCGTCGGTGACGAGCTTGACAACGTGGAACGGGTCGACGCAGATCACCGCCGCCGGCACCCGCTGGCGCACCGCTTTGGCGTAGGCGGGTCCCATGTCCATCGACACCGCTTCGATGGACGCACCTTCGTCGGGCAGTTCATCGAAGAAGGCGTCCAAGGTGTCGCTGTCCTTGCCGGGTTTGCCCCACACGATGGTGCCGCTGTCGTGGTCGGAGACCAGCGTCAAATACCGGTGGTGTTTGCACCAGGAGATCTCGTCGACGCCGATGTCGACCAGCCCGCACAGCCGGTTGGGGTCGAGCACGTCGGGGGCGAGGCGTTCGCAGATTGCGCCTACGGTGCGCCAGGCCACCCTGGCGAAGGTGCTGACGGTGGTTTTGTCGGTCTTGGTGACCAGCCAGGCCACCAGGTCCTCGAAGTCGCGGGTGTGGCGGGAGCCGGGGCGGGCGAACGGCACCGCTTCGGCCAGCACACCATGTGTCGGGCAGCGCAGCCGCCTGCGCCGCAACAGGATCCGGCATATCCTCCCGGCGGTGTCCAGATGCCGCCACGACGAGTCCACCTCCCGGGTGTCATAGCGATGCCGGGTCGTAAACGAGCAGTGCGGGCAGCCAAGCCGGCGCCGGCGCAAGCTAACCGTGACGCGCAGCTCACCACCGTGCACAGCGGCCGCGCCGACGCGCACGCCAGGCAGATCGAGCAGGGAATTGAGTAGGGTTGATGCGCGCACGGACGGCTCCAGGATCGATCGGGGTTAAGGCCATCGAACCTAGATCACCGTCCGTGCGCCCCGCTCACCATCCCCGCCGCCATACCACACGCTCCCTGATCCACATGAACGTCAGGAGAGCCAAAGATTTACGGAAAGCACGAAGCGGCCGCCACCCCCGACCTCCGACACCAGCTATGATGTGCTTCACATTCCCAGGGCCGGTGAAATACAGTTAGCGCTGCCGAATCCCCAGATTCATTTGCTGGGAGGCGCAGATGCCCACTGTCTTGATCGCACGGCCCGAGGCGCTGGCCGCGGCGTCGGCGGATTTGAGTGGGATCAGAGAGGCGATCGGCAAGGCGACGGCGTCGTGGGCGCCGTCGACCACCAATGTCGCGGCGGCGGCCTCCGACGAGGTGTCGGTGGCGATCGCGCGGTTGTTCGGCAACTATGCGCAGGCCTATCAGGCGCTGAGCGCCCAGGCGGCGGCGTTCCAGGAGCAGTTCGCGCAGGCCTTGAGCGGGGGTGCGGGCTCCTACGCCGCCGCCGAGACGGCGAACGGATCGTGGCTGCAGACGATCCTGGATCCGCTGGCCCTGGAGCAAAGCGTGGTGGGCACGGCGAATGCCCCGATCCTGGCGTTGACCGGGCGCCCGCTGATCGGCAACGGCGCCAACGGGGCCCCCGGGACCGGGGCCAACGGCGGGGCCGGAGGCTGGTTGCTCGGCGACGGTGGGGCCGGCGGGTCCGGCGCGGCCGGTGGTGCCGGCGGGGCCGGCGGGGCCGCGGGGCTCATCGGCATCGGGGGGGCGGGCGGGGCCGGGGGCACCGGCGCGGCCGGTGGCGCGGGCGGGCAGGGCGGCTGGCTGCTGGGCACCGGCGGGGTTGGCGGGGCCGGCGGGTTCGCGGCGACCGGGACCGGTGGGACCGGTGGAGCGGGCGGGGCCGGCGGGTTGTTCGGCGGCGGCGGGGTCGGCGGCACGGGCGGGCTCGCGGCGACCGGGACCGGCGGGGTCGGCGGGTCTGGTGGAGCCGGCGTGTTGTTCGGCGGCGGCGGGGTCGGCGGGACCGGCGGAGCCGGCGACACCGGAGGGGCGGGCGGTGCCGGCGGGGCCGGCGGCCTGCTGGCCGGGTACGGCGGCGACGGCGGCAACGGCGGATTGGGCGGCACCGGGGACGGGGGTGCCGGCGGGGTCGGCGGCGCGGCCGGCGCGCTGCTGGGCAACGGCGGGGCCGGCGGCACCGGAGGCACCAGCTATTCCGGGAACGGCGGGGCCGGCGGCGTCGGCGGCCACGCCGGCTGGCTGGGCTCCGGCGGCTCGGGCGGGGCCGGCGGCAACACCTTTGGCGCCGGCAGCGGTGGCCACGGCGCGGCCGGCGGTAACGCGGGCCTGATCGGTTTCGGCGGCACCGGAGGGGCGGGCGGGTTCGCGTTGTCCGGGACCGGCGGCGACGGCGGCGCCGGCGGCTCCGGCGCGCTGGTGTTCGGCGACGGCGGTGCCGGCGGTGCCGGCGCACAGGGCGCCGCCGGGTTCGCCGGCGGGGTCGGCGGGGACGGCGGCAGGGCCGTGCTGCTCGGCATCGGCGGGGCCGGTGGGACCGGCGGGCTCGGTGCGCCTGCGGGCAGCGGCGGCGCCACCGGCGCCAACGGATTGTTGCTGCCCGCGGCGGCGCTCAACGCGATCAACGCGCCCAGCCTGGCCCTGACCGGGCGCCCGCTGATCGGCAACGGCGCCCCCGGCGCCGCGGGCAGCGGGGCCGCCGGGGCGCCCGGCGGGTGGTTGCTCGGCGACGGCGGTGCCGGCGGGTCCGGCGCCAACGGCCTGCCCGGCGGAGCCGGCGGCGCGGCCGGGCTGTTGGGCAGCGGCGGCGCCGGCGGGGCCGGCGGGTTCGGCGCGTCCGGCCCCGGCATTGCCGGCGGCATGGGCGGATCAGGCGGGTGGCTGTTCGGCAACGGCGGTCCCGGCGGGGCCGGCGGGGTCGGCGCCACCTCCGGGAGCGGCGGGGACGGCGGCAGCGGCGGGTCCGGCGGGCCCGGCGGGCTTTTGGGCTCCGGCGGGGTCGGCGGGACCGGTGGATTGACCGGTCAGTTGACCGCCGGTTTGCGCCCCGGCGCCGGCGGGGCCGGCGGGGCGGGCGGGCCGCTCAGCGGGCTGGTCGGCGCCGGCGGGGGCGCGGGCGGGGTCGGCGGGTCGTCGATCCAGTCCGATGGCGGGACCGGCGGGGTCGGCGGCAGCGGCGGCCCGCTGTTCGGTAGCGGCGGGGCCGGCGGCGACGGTGGTTCCAGCAATGACGGCACCGGCGGGGCCGGTGGCGCCGGTGGGGCCGGCGGCGCGCTGATCGGCAGCGGCGGGACCGGCGGGACCGGCGGATCGGTGCTGGCGACCGGAGCCGCTGGCGGTGGCGGGGGCCTCGGCGGGGCCGGCGGTAGCGCCGGTTGGCTGGGCTCCGGAGGCACCGGTGGCGCAGGCGGCGCCGCGGGTGGTGTTGCAGCGGGCCCCGGCGGGCAGGGCGGGGCCGGCGGCAACGCGATCCTGCTGGGCTGCGGCGGGGCCGGCGGGACAGGCGGATTCGCCGCAACGGGCACCGGCGGGGCGGGCGGCCACGGCGGGGGCGGCGGGACGCTGCTGGGCAACGGCGGTTCCGGCGGGGCCGGCGCCGACGCCGCCCCCGGCTACAGCGGCGGAGGCGGCGGGACCGGCGGCAATGCCTTCCTGATCGGCGACGGCGGCAACGGCGGCAACGGCGGCAACGCCGCGACCCTCGCGCTGCTGGGCGGCCCCGGCACCATCGGGGCCGGCGGGCTGCTGTTCGGCCGCAACGGTGTCCCCGGCTTGCCGATGAGCCAGAACTTGCTGGTCAATCCCGGCTTCGAGATCGCCGACCCGTCCGGGTCGGGCTTCAGCTCGGTGACCATCCCGGGCTGGACGGTGACCGGCACCCCGACCGTGATCGCCTACGGCACCCCGCGCGGCTATCCGTCGCCGACGGCGTCGCCGTTCCCGGATCTGCCGCGCGCCCTGGGCTTCCCGGGCATCGCGCCCCCGGGCGGCGGCAACAACTTCGCCGGCGGCGGACCCGTGGGCACGTCGTCGATCAGCCAGACCGTCGACCTCAGCGGCGCGCTCAGCAGAATCGACACCGGCACAACGCCGTACACGCTGAGTGGAATGCTCGGCGGCTACCTGCTGGACCCGTCGTCGGCCTCGCTGAAGGTCACCTTCCTCAGCGCCAACGGGGTCGTTCTGGGCACCGGCTCGACCGGGTCGGTGACCGCGCTGGATCGCCTGGGACTCACCGGGTTTCAGCCACGAGACATCTCCGGCACGATCCCGGTGGGCACCACCTCCGCGGTGGTGACCGCGACCTTCGCCGACCACAACCCGATCCTGGGCCACTACAACAACGCCTACGCCGACAACCTGTCGTTCACCGTCGGCGATCCCAGCCTCACCGCCGCGCCGCTCACCGTGCCGACGTCCCACGTCGGCCAACTCGACCACGTGTTCCTGATCTACATGGAGAACCACGGCGTCGGCGACATCATCGGCAGCCCCAACGCGCCCTACATCAACGCCCTGATCAACACCTACGGGTATGCGGACAACTACTACGCGCTGGGCCACCCCAGCAACCCCAACTACTTCCGGATCATGGGCGGGTCGGATTTCGGCATCGACTACAACCCGACGTCGAACTCCATCAACGCGCCCAGCCTCATGCAGGAAATGGATCAGTCGGGCGTGTCGTGGGCCGGCTACGCGCAGAGCATGCCCTACCCGGGTGCCATCACGTCGTCGGGCAACTACGCCGTCGACGAACTGCCCTTCGCCCAATTCAGCTACGTCTACAACAACACCCCGGCCTACCTGCAGACCCACCTGCTGCCGCTGTCGCAGCTGGGCACGAATCTGCAGACCCCCAGCACCGCACCGAAATTCGCGTGGCTGGCCGCCAACGAAGCCAACAACATGGAAGGGCCCGTCAGTTCCCCTTCCAACATCGCCAACTGGCTTGGCAGCCAGCTCACGACGCACCAGTACAACGTCTCGGCCGGAGACCAGTTCGTCCAGCAGCAGGTGTCCACCATTCAGAGCTCGCCGACGTGGACCGACCCGACCCAGAAGGACGCCATCATCATCACCTGGGACGAGGACTACAACAACCTGTCACTGGGCATCGGCAACCAGGGCAACAACGTTCCGATGATCGTCATCCCCAACCAGGGGGCCGTGGCAACCGGGGGGATGCAATCCGGCCACTTCGTCACCAACAGCTACTACAACGAGTACAGCCTGATGGCCACGATCGAAGACTCCTTGGGCCTGAACCCGCTCACCTACAACGACATGTACGCCCAGCCCATGAACGCCTTCTGGGGCTGAGGGCCGACTCCGTCGCTACTCGGTGTCGAGCCGGCAATCGCTGGGGCCGGTGCATCGCGCCTGTGCGCTAATGCCCCGTGAACTCGTCCATGGAGTTGTACACGCCGACGCGGCGGAGGTACGCATCGCGCAGCCGGACGGGCAACACCGCCGAGAGCACCTTGTTCATCTTCGACGTCCACGGCATCACCACAAACGGCCTGCCCTCGAGCATCGCCGTCCACGTGCGGTCGACAACGTCCTCCTGTTCGAGCATCGGGGTGAACAGTATGCCCTTGGCGCCCTCGAACATGCCGGTGTTGATGTACGTCGGGCACACGGTGGTGACTTTGACGTCGTGATGGCCGGCCTGTTCCAACTCGAGCCGCAACGAATCAGAGAAACCGATTGCCGCCCACTTCGAAGCGGCGTATGCGGCCATGCGGGGGATGGCGTTCAGCCCGGCTGAGGATGCGATGTTGACGACCCGACACGGCATACCGGACGCGATCATCGCCGGCAGGAACTCCCGCGCCACCAGCATTGGGCCGATGGAATTGACTTCCATGGTGAGCAGGAAGTCGCGAGGGTTGCTCTCCCAGAAGTAGCCGTTTCCCCGCACGATTCCGGCGTTGTTGAAGAGCACGTGAATGGTGCCGACGTCTGCACGGACGCGCGCGGCGGCCTCGGCCACCTCATCCTGCGAGGTGACGTCGACGGTCTCGACACGAATTACGCCGCCGGCGGCTTCCAACTCCGCAGCGGTCTTCTTCAGCGCGGTCTCGTTGGCGTCCCAGAGGACGACCGCGGCGGCGCCCTCCTTGACGGCGTTGGCGGCGAAGAGCTTCCCGAGACCCATGGCAGCACCGGTGACGAGGACGTTCGTTCCGCTGACGGACTGCATGTTGAGCCCCTTCCAGGAGTGGCCGGCAATGATCCAACTCGTACCGTTCTACCGCAAAGGGGAGGAAAGAACCGCAGCCGTGTTGGCGAGCCGGATGTCGACCGCGACGCCGTCGATGGCAACCCGCTCACCTACAACGACAGGTACGCCCAGCCCATGAATGCCTTGTGGAGCTGAGGGCCGACTCCGTGACTACTCGGTGTCGCGGACGGCATCGAGGCGCTGGCTCACCCGGGCCAGCGCCTCGTCGAAGACCTCCACCTTTTCACCACGCCGTTCGTTGGCCGGCTGGGCCGCACCGCGCGCGCCTTCGGCCGCCACCCGGGCCGCGCCCTGGCGCCGCAGCAGGCTGAAGTTCTTCTCGCGTGCAGTCCTGAGCCGGCTCTGCAGATCCTTCAGCTGCTTTTCATCCATGCGCTGCAGGGCCTCAGGGTGACTTTCGCCGATCAACAAGGATTCCTGCGGAGTCAGGTTCACATGGTGGGTGCTCACCGTCATTTCATAGCCTGCGCCGGCCACACCGGCACGGTGAACCACGGACGGCGCGCCGAAACGTCACGTCCGGGCCACCTCGCGTTCACGGTCTGCGCGCCCTCGGTCGTCAAACATATGTGCGCGCGGCGCAACAACAGCAGGGCAATTACAAGGCTGCGATCAGCGCCGACATCGCCGAGTCGACCGTCCACCTGCCGTCCGACGTGCTCGCCGACGCCGGGGACGCCAGCCGATGCCACCGGCTGGTCAGCGCAGCTCGAATGTGCCGAAGGCGCTTCGCGACCGAACCAGACATCGCATGTCTCTTCCTGGGGCACAAGAGGGTTCACTACCCATCGTGGCCGGGCCGAAGCCCTATTTGGCAAGCCCGCGCTCATCGCAGGCGAGCGAGGCAGCCGGTGGCTGTCACCCGCCCGGCGGTCCGACGCCCAGGGGCCGGCAGACATTGGTGGTCGGGTCCCACCACTGCCCGGGATCGCAGGCCAAGGGCTGCGGCCCGACGCCCAGGGGCCGGCAGACGTTGCCGCTCGGATCCCACCACTGCCCGGGATCGCAGGCCAGAGGCTGCGGCCCGACGCCCAGTGGGTAGCAGGCCTTGGTGAACGGCTCCCAATACTGCCCCTGTTCGCACTCCGCCGAGCTCACCGCCGGCGTCCCGATCGTCGTGCCTGCCATCGCCGCTGCCGCCAACATGACGGCTGCCGCCAACCGGCCCACCAGATTGCGCATCGCAAATCTTTTGGAACGCATGTAACGGAATGCTAGAGGCGTGGCGATGCCTTAGCGCCGGTATCGCCGAGGATGCCGGCGGCCACACCTCAGGAGGAGTCGGCGCCGGCCGGATTCGCTGAAGGCAGGGCACAACGCCGTGTCCCTACCCAAACGGCGAAGGACGCACTTCCGTCCCGTTGCCGGCGGACCGACGACCTCGGCGGCTTCGCTTCTCACGTCGGCCACTGCAAGGGCATGGTGGTCGGGCCGAGTCGGGTGCTATCGTCGCCGACGTTCAACTCGATGTGGTCCTGTGCCACCGTGAAGCTGGGGATACGACGCACGAACTCGGCGACAAGGACGATCAGCTGCGCTCGGGCAACGTGCATTCCGAGACATCGGCGCGACCCGGCTCCGAATGAGTAGAACGGGCGGCCGCGGATTTTGTCGTCGCCGCAGGTGATGAGGTAGCCGCTGGCCAAATTCAACGTGCGCAATGAGAGTTCCAGTTCGGTTAGCGGCGGCACGCGTACCCCGCCAATGGTGATTTCCTCCAGGGTGACGCGCGGGCAATAGCCGAGCGGAGAGTAAAGGCGCAGCACCTCGTTGACGAATGTTCCGATCTGATCGGGGTGCCGGATGAGCAGTGCCCGTAACTGCGGGTCGGTGGCCAGCTCGAACAGGGCAAAACCGATTCCCGCAGTCGTCGTCTCGATTGCCGCACCGAACAGGAGCAAGACGAAGCTCAGTATTTCCACTTCCTCGAATTCGTCGCGGAGGGCGGCAATGATCCCCGGCGGCCTGGCTGTGGAAATCGCTTGGCTGACGTATTCGATCAGGTCGGCATGGAAGGGCGCGCTCCTGGGGAATTCCGCTTGCCGCGCCAGTAGCCGCTGCAGCGTCTCAAGACTGCCCGCCGGCAATCCGAGCAGCGTCAGCACTGTCTGGGTCGCCAGCTGGCGGGCGACCTCACCGACGGCCTCGCACTGGCCTTTCGCAGCGATCGCGTCGACGAGCGCCGCGGCGTGCTCCTGGATGGACGGCACGAGCCACGCCAACGCTCGTGGCCTGAACAGCGGGTTGAGGACCGCCCGGTACCTGGCGTGTTGGGCGGGTGCCGCGCCGGTGGGCACCCAGGGGTGAGTGCCGTCGTGGCCCCGCATCGGATGGGTGAGTCTGGTCGTGTCGCGCAGAAGCGCCACGATGTCCTCGGGTCGCGTCGGGCTGATCGCGCCGTGGCTGGAAACGACCAGCGGGCCAGTCAGACGCGCCTCGATCTGCTCGACGCACTCCTGAGCTCGAATCAACTGCCATATCAGCCGTGTGGTCATGTTGCGTCTCCATTGCGCCGCAACGTAGTTCGAATGCAGGATCCCGCCGGTCGCGTCGCCTGCTGCGCGACGCTAGCCTTCGCGTGCGCCGCAACGCGGCCTGAGGAGACCATAGAAATCCTCCGGGCATGACGCCGTCGACCTCTCGGCGGTTGTCGGAACTTCGGGTTGAGATCCGGAACTTTCGAGCTTAACGGCTGGTGAACCGCCCGGTGAGTCCAGAGACTCCGGACATGCCGGCGCGTTCAGCCACGCTCAACTCCCTCATCGAGGGAGCGTCAAGGACCAACCGAAGTAACTGTCAACCATCAGCCGAAACAAGGTCGGGCGTCACCCAAAGACGAAACGTCAGCCATCAGCCGATGTCTCGGGAACAGAGTGCGGCGGGCGGGGCTCGAACCCGCGGCCAACGGATTCGTGATTCAGGGTTCTCGGTAACCAACTGATAGGACTGTAACGTCCTGCGCGACAGGGTACTTGAGCTTCTCAAAAGACCGAACAATCCTCATCGATTCAGGCCGGTTCTCGATCATTAGCGATGAATAAGCGGTGACTGCGATAGACGATCCAATCCGTCTCTCGCGCTCCCGGGCTTGCTCGTCATTGGGCCAGCCACTTCGGTCACCACCCGCCTGTGCGGGTCGCTCGGAGGCTGGAGGGAACGTGGGATGCATCAAAATGTGCGCTTGTTCGTGCACCTGAATCCGGTGTAGGATCTGGGGCATGAGCAAGAGAGTCAGTCTGATCCTCAAAGCCTCGGATGAAGCGGCGATCGCCCCATACCTAAGCGAAGGGTCCGCCTCATTCGAGGCGCTGCGCGACTGGGCCAGCCAGCGAGGTGAAGGCGACATCAAATCAGAAGCCGGGGCACTCCGAGCTTTGCTCCAGGCCGGGGCCGAAGCGCTCCGCGAACGAGTCCTTGATGCCGGGTACGCCCAACTGGCCGCAGAGTTCAACAGCGAGCCCGCCAGCGCCGAGCGCCGGGTTGCGCGGGACCGTTACGCGCGCCGGAACGAGACCGATCTGTGAATCGCGGGATGCGGAGCCAGACATACCGAGTGGACCTGGGGCACGGCTTGAAGCCGTGGGTTGTCCTCAGCAACAACTCCCGGAACAGAAGCCTGAACACCGTGTTAGCCGCGCGGATCACTACGACGAGCAAGAATGCGCACGTACCCACAGTCGTGCCCTTGACCGCCGCCGACCCTCTCGTCGGATTTGTCCTGGTCGACGACATCGTGCAGCTCTACCACGATGAACTCACCGAGCCACTCGGCGCGCTCTCCTCGCCAACGATGCAGGAAATCAGCAAGGCTCTCCGGATAGCACTCCCCTGACGGCACAGTCACAACCGACGTGGGTGTCCAGCGGGCGGATCCGCTCCGAGAGCACTGACAACGTCATTGGCGATCGAAGGCCATGGGGCGATCATCGCCGCCCTGGCGTTGTGCGCCTGAGCGGTTCCAACTATAGTTGTAATACTCTAACTTTAGTTGTAGACGAAGAGATGGTGTCCGCCATGCAGCTGAACCGGCCGTTCGCCACGGTGACGCCGACGTTGGACGGTGACGTACTCGGCGTGCTGGCGACCAGCGAGGTGACGTTCACGATCGCCCAGATCCAGCGCATCCTGACCACCGCGTCAGGCGAAGGCATCCGCAAAGTCCTGACCCGCCTCACTGCCCAGGGTGTGGTACTCCATGATCGAGTCGGCAGGACCAACATTTACCGACTCAACACCGAACATCTTGCGGCAGAGCCGATCCTGGCGCTATCACGGCTGACCGCAACGTTCCTGGACCGCCTCGAGGCGCACCTGGAAGGGTGGGGCGAGGTGCCCAAGTACGCCGCGGTGTTCGGGTCAGCCGCGACGGGGCGGATGACTCTCGACAGCGACATTGATCTGTTCTTGGTGCGCGCCTCCGACACCGAACACGATGGCCGCCTGGGTGATCCGGAGGCGTGGGAGCAACAGGTGAGCGAACTCGCACGGTCGGTCACCGCTTGGACGGGCAACGACGGCCGCATCGTCGAGTTCACCGAAGACGAGCTTCGCGCCGCGGCCGCCGCAGGTGAGCCGCTGCTCAGCGACGTGGCCAGGCAAGGCTTGACCGTCGCCGGGACACGGGCATGGCTCAATAGCCAGCTGCGCCCGAGAGGTAAGGCGCGGGATCGAGAAGGGCCCGATGGCGGGGACACGTAAGTGCAGCTCTGCTGTCACCGCGGGGCGCCTGTCCAAGGCGGTTGAGTTTTTCGACGCCGCTGAGCATCTGCAAGACGACATGCCCAATGCAGCGGGTGATCTGTTTGTGGACGCCGGTATCGCCGCGTCCGACGTTATCTGCTGCGTCCGGCTAGGAGTGCACTCGTCAAGCGGGACCCACAACGACGCCGTCACTCTGCTGGAAACGGCGGACAAGGGATCCGGAAAACATCTGAGCATCCTGCTCGGCTTGAAGAACAAGGCGGTCTACACCGACCAGGCGCTGTCCACCGCCGAGTGCAAGAGGATGAACCGCGCCGCTGCCCATCTGGTCGAGGCGGCCAAACGGGCCGTGGCGTCAGCAGGCCCACAGCGGTGATCCCCACGCCACTTCGGGTACGCGACCCGGCGCTGCGCGTCCTCGACGCGGACCATCCGCGGCATACTGCGTAGTCAAACAAGTGGAGCCAAAAGCTGCCTGGCGGGGTCGGCAACGCCCCTTCTCCGAGCCGTTGCGTCCGGACTGCCCGCTCGGGTGGCCGACGGCAATTTCGGTGCTGCTGCTGGGCCTGCTGACAATGCCGTGGGGATTGCTCATCTGGATGCTCGGCGACAGTCACAGCTTCCGCTAGATGGTCGCGACGATGATCGACGACGACGTCTCTCGGCACGCATCGGACCCGACCACCTCCCCCGCCCTCGTCCCGATGACCCAGGACCGGTACACGACACGCGGCCGGAGCCACCGATCTACTCGACCGAACCGTCACTAAGTGCGATGAATAAACGATGACTTGGCGAGACTGATCTTGAAAAATAGCCTCTGACGTGGGGCGGGCGGGGCTCGAACCCGCGACCAACGGATTATGAGTCCGCGGCTCTAACCAACTGAGCTACCGCCCCATTTGCTAGATAGCTGCGGATATAGTCTCCACGCTCGTAGTCTCGGATTCCAAATGCGGCGTTGATACCACAGCGCCCTCGATTGTTTTGCCCGAGGCGTTCGCTGTATCAGCCAAGTCGCCGCTTCGCACGTGCCCGTAACGGTCAAGGGTCATGGCCGCTGTCGCATGTCCGAGAAGCCTCTGCACGACCTTGACATTAGCGCCTGCACTAACGCGGTGGTGCGCTGCGTGTGCCTGACATTGATCCAGTTGCCGGCCTCCGGACCTTGTAGCGTCCACCTCCCGGATCTCGGGGGCGGCACCTGTTCGATCGCACGGTCGGAACTCATGGTTCTGCCGGACCTGGGCTTGACCCCGTTCGGTGGACACAGGGTCAGGCGGCTTGTGCCGTCTGATTGAGTCGGTCTTCGAACTCGACCGGCCTCATCATAGCGAGGGCCGAATGACGTCTGCGTCGGTTATAGACCCGCTCGATCCAGTCGCCGACGGCGAGCTTGGCGGCCACCTTGGTCGGCCACAGGTATCGGTCGTAGAACTCGACTTTCAATGTCGCCCAGAATGATTCCTGCTGGGCGTTGTCCCAACACACCGCGGTGCGGCCAACTGAACGGGCCAGGTTGTGCTCATGGGCGAACCGCGCGAGCTGTGCTGAGGTGTACTGACAGCCGCGATCCGCGTGCAACACGACCTGCTCGGCGAGCTCACCGCGCATCGCCACAGCCATCTCCACGGCGGCCTGCACCAGATCGGTGTGCAAGTAATCGTCGACGGCCCAGCCGATCACCCGCCGTGAGCAGCCGTCGCGGACCGCGCACAGATAAAGCCAGCCCTCACCCGTGCCCAAATAGGTGATATCCGAAGTCCACACGCGGTTGAGGATCCCGGTGTCGAAGCGGCGCTTGACCAGGTCTTTAGGCACCGCAGCATCCAGGTCAATCACCGTGGTGGCCGGCGCGAACCGCCGCGGACAGATCCCGGCCAGGCCCTGCCGGCGCAGTGAGGCAGCCACCGTCTTGCGCGACACCCGCTCACCGTCATCGCGTAGATCGGCCAGGATGCGCGGGGCACCGTAGACGCCGTCGGAGGCGGCGTGGAACTTCGCGACCTTGGCATCCAACTCGGTGCGTCGCTGCTGAGCCGGACTCGGTCCGCGCTCGCGGGATTTGCGCCATTTGTAGTACCCCGAGCGCGACACCTCCAGGCACTCGCACATCCGCTTAACCGTGTAAGTGGCCTTCTCCGCCTCGATCACCCGGTAGGCTTCTACCGGTGCTGTTCGGAGACGAAGAAGGCCGCGGCTTTTTTCAAAAATTCACGGTCCAAACGTAATTCGGCGTTCTCTTTACGCAAGCGCTCCAGCTCGGCGCGTTCATCAGCATCTAGCACCGCGCCAGTATCGCCAGCTCCGGCCGCTTAGCGTTGGAGGCGCACCCAACGCCCCAGCACTTGATCACCAACCCCGATCTCGGCGGCCACATGAGCCACCGGCCGACCGGTCTCAATCACCAGGCGGGCAGCCTGCTCCCGAAACTCCGGGGTGTACTTGCGACGCTTACCCGACATACGGGCATCCTTCCCGCGGGACCAGCAGTCCCACCAGTCAGGTGTCCACCATCAGGGGTCAACCCCAAGAGTTCGGACGACGCTTTGCGAGCGGGCTGGGTGTCGAAGTCGCTCAACATACCCCCTTGAGGGTGCTGCCCTCATGGATGACAGATCTATTCGTCGCCGGCTCCCGCGCGGTCAGTCGATCAGCGCCAGCGTATGGCTGCGCCTAGGCTTTCCCGACGGGGTCTTGGGAATCATCCCCGGCTCAAGCACAGTGACGTTGCGGGGCCGGACGTCGACCTCGGCAACTACCTCGTGGGCCACTTGATGCTCGATGCGGCGCACGTCGGCGGGATCGTGCCAGTTGCTGGACTCCACTGCGACAGCGAAGCTCTCCCGCGAGTGCCCGGCGTCCAGGCGCACCGCCACCGCGCAGCCGGGTCGCACGCCGGAGACGCGTCCGGCGGCGCGCTCGATGTCGGCTGGGTAGATGTTGCGGCCGGCCATGATGATCACGTCCTTGACCCGGCCGCAGACGACGATCTGGCCGGTCTCGGTGAGGTACCCAAGGTCGCCGGTGTCGTACCAACCCCGGTCATCTCGTGCCGCAAGGAAACCGCCCATCGTCGCGTAGCCCTGCGTCACGGATTCTCCGCGCACGTGGATGACGCCGACACCCCGGGCGGGCAGGATATTGCCGTCGTCGTCAACGACGCGGGCCTCCATCCCCTGTAGAGGACGGCCTAGCGTGGCCAGCCGCCGGGTTTTTCCTTTGGTCGCCGGGACGGCTCGCTGCAGTAGGGCGAGCAGATTGGCGTCAACCTCATCAACCCCCAGCCCCGCGCCGCACTCGGTGAACGACACCGCCACGGTCGTCTCGGCCATGCCATAAGCCGGGAGGATCGCCTCGGGACGTAGCCCAAACGGCTTCCCGGCTTCGCAGAGGTCTTCGACGTCGGCGGGTTCGACTTGTTCGGATCCCGACAACGCCCAGCGCAAGCTGGACAGGTCGAACTGGCCGGGCTCGGCCAGTTTTCGGAGGCGCCTGGCAAACAACGTGTAGGCAAAGTTCGGCGCCGCGGTCATCGTGCCCTTGTATTTGTCGATGAGCTTCGCCCACAACAACGTGTCGCGCAGAAAGTCCATCGGAGTGACCTTGACTAACTCTGCGCCGAAATACATTGGCACGGTTAAGAAGCCGGTAAGTCCCATGTCGTGGAACAGTGGCAACCAGCTCACGATTACGTCGGTATCGATGTCGACTTTCGCGCCGACCAACATCGCTTCGGCGTTTGATACGACATTGCGGTGTGAGATCTGTACGGCCTTGGGCGACCCGGTAGAACCCGAGGTCAACTGCAGCAGCGCAACGTCGTAGTCGTCGGTCTCGACCGCATCGATCGGGGCGCCGGCGAGTAGCCGCTCGATCGTCAGCACTTGCGTACCCGACTGGGACAGCAGTGGGACTGCGGCCATGAACGGCTCAGAGACGACGACCGTTTTGGCGCCGATCATCTTGATGACGGCAATCGTCTCGTCGGCCCAGCGTCCGAGATCGGTGCGCGGGGTGGGCTGGTGGAGCATGGTGAGGCTGGCGCCGCGCATCCAGATTCCCTGCCCCGCCGGCGCGATCTCGGCCGGAGCACCCGCCAGCACCGGGACGGCATCACCGCGGCCGACGCCGCCCATGGCCAGGCCACCTGCGATCCGACGCGCCCGCTCGTGCACTTCACCCCAGGTATGCCGGACGGGGCAATTCGGCTCTCCGGTGACCATGCCCTTCGAACTGGTCTGGGCGGTACGGAACATCGTTTCGGTGAATTTGCTCAAGGCGATTCCTTTGGTTCCGGCGCGACGGCGCCGTGGCTGACCGCCGTCGAGACGTTCAACGGTGGGCCGCGCTTGCCCGAGTGAAGCGTTGAATATGTCGGATGTGGCCCGCGGAGTTCGGACCGAGATCGCCGGGCGCGCAGATACTGTTGGTGCCGCCGCGGCAGGGCCTCCCCCTGTAGGCAGGCGCGAGATGATGCGTCACTCCGGCCGCAGCCGAGGTGTTGGGCACGTCCAATGTGTTGACGATACATGCCGGCAGGTAATGAGCCACCGAGGCACGCCGCAATCGACGACGTACGCAGCAGTCAACGTTCGACGCACGGGAGTGCGTCAGGGACAGTCCGAAATCACAACCCTTCAAGTCGGCTTGCCCGGGTGTACAGACACGCTACCTGACAGCCCGGGCCAGCGGGGCCCTCCGGGCGGCTCGGCCTGAGCATGCGGACCATCGGCTGCTCAGTCTGTGACCTTCGGCCGTATGGGCCGACCGCCGGCGTCGGTTAACCTCCGGTTGACATAGCAAGTGGCTGACCAAAGAGATTGGGGAGATTCGGATATGACCCACGGCGATGAGAAGAAGACGATGGCACCTCGAGCAGCCGAACTGGTCGATGAGGTGCGCGATTCGGCCAAGGCCGGACAAGAGGCTGCGACCAACGCTTTGCGTCGGTTCCGTGACACCGTCGATCAAGCCCTTCCCGAGTCCGTAGAACCGCTGCGTAAGAAGATCGTTGACGCCGCGATCGAATTGGCTGACCAGCTCGTCGACGCGCAGTACAAGTTCCACCGCAGCATCGTGCGTAGCGCGGACCGGGCACTGAACAAGCCAGACGACGAGAAGAAGTAAACGACCGCCGCGTATGCCTCACCGCCGAGACCGGCTGTGTTGTAGCTAATTTGGCAACATAGCTCACCGGCCATCGGCGATTGGTGAAACTCCTACAAACGACCGGTGTTGCGCCTCAGCGCTTCTCAGTGCGAAGTGACGCCTCGGTGGCCGCAGCGCGGCGGGCTACCTTGACGTGCTTGTCGGCCCGTTTCTCCTTCAACGACTTTCCGGACTTCTTGCTCATGGTTTGTCGAGGAGACCTATCGGACATCGCTGACCCCTTCATCATGGGGGCCTGATTGGTCCCGGTGCTCCGACTGTACTCCAAGACCGGGGTCAGTGGGTCTTCAGGCGTCGCACGGAGGCATGGGTGTATCCTCAAACAAGTTGGAAATCCAGGCAGCCCGGGCCGAGTCAGCCTTGCCATGACTGATCGCACCGAGCAACCGCTCACGCCGGGCACGCAGGTGACCACCGCTAGTTGGGATCACCTTGACCGCCTCGTATGGATTTCCATCGTTGATGGATTCCCCTGATGGACAGGGACTCTCTGACGCACCGAGTTTCGGCATCCTGGGTAGTTATCCACCGACACCATGCGGGCTGGCAGCGTTCAGCGCCGCTCTGGCCCACGGTTTGAGTACAAATGGCGCAGACGTCAGCATCGTTCGCGTGTCCGACGGCCCGCCGTCGTCGAGTACGCGTGTCATCGCAGAGTTGGTCAACGGCTCAGCGGCCTCGGTTGCAGCATGCGCCGATTCGCTGAATGAAATCGACATCGCCATCCTCCACCATGAGTTCGGCAGCTACGGAGGCGTCGACGACGACGAACTCGTGGGGATCATCCAGCGACTGCGCGTCCCATCGATCTTGATCGCTCATAGTATTCTCAAAGAACCTAAGCGACAACAACGTTCGATGTTCGAAGCCGTTGCCGCACAGGTGGACCAGGTGATCGTGATGTCGGAGGCGGCCGGCCAACGGCTGCGTGAGCGCTTCGACATCGACCACCGCAAAGTCACCACCATCCCACACGGGGCGACTGTCCCGACGAAGGCCCCTTGCGTGCGGAGTGGTCGACCCATCGTGTTGACCCGGGGCCTGCTGGGCCCGGGCAAGGGCATCGAGCGCGTGATCGAGGCGATGGGGTCGCTCAACGACCTGCCCGGCCGGCCGCGGTACCTGGTTGCGGGCCGAACGCACCCGAAGGTGCTCGCCACCGATGGCGAGGCGTACCGCAATGCCCGGATAGACCAGGCGCTGCGCAGCGGCGTGGCGGATTCGGTGTGCTTCGATACGGGTTACCGCAACGTTGCGATGCTGACCGCCCTCGTCCAGGCCGCGGCGGTCGTGGTCTTGCCCTACGACTCGACCGATCAGGTGACCTCCAGCGCTCTGGTCGACGCCGTCGCGAGCGGCCGCCCGGTCGTGGCCACCGCGTTCCCGCACGCCGTCGAGCTGCTCGCCACCGGGGCCGGGATTGTCGTCGCCCATGACGACCCCGATGCGCTGGCGGGTGCCCTGCGCCGAGTACTGACAGAGCCGCGCCTCGCCGGCGCCATGGCGGCCGAGTCCAGGAGATTAGCGCCGGCAATGGCCTGGCCACTCGTCGCGCGTGCGTATCTGGGGCTCGCGCATCGGATCCTGGCGCAGCGACGGGCACGGGTATGACCACCGCGGCACCAGCCCCGAAGTTCGATCACCTGCTGCGGCTGACGGACCGTCGTGGCACCTTGGAGCAAGCGCGCTTGGCCGAGCCGCTGCCCGAACACGGTTACTGCACCGACGACGTGGCGCGAGTGCTTGTCGTCGCCACCCGAGACCATGGCCCCGATCGAATCCTGAACGGCCTGGCCGGTGTTGCGCTGCGGTTCTTGAACGACGCACAGTCCCTCACCGGCGCGTGCCGCAATCGGATGGACAGCAGCGGAAGCTGGGTCGACGAGCCCGCCCTGGAGGGCCCCTGGGGGCGGTGCATCTGGGGTCTGGGGACCGCGGCCGCCCACAGCAATGTCGCCTGGGCCCGCCACTCTGCCATCATGCAGTTCGAGTGCGCCGCCCGGGAGCGATCGCTATGCCCGCGCGCGATGGCGTTCGCGGCACTCGGCGCTGCCGAACTCCTCTCCTTCGACCCAACACAACACACGGCTCGCGCACTGCTCACAGACTATGCCGCGTCGGCGCCTGCACCGAACACAGACGTGGCGTGGCCGTGGCCCGAGCCTCGACTCACCTACGCCAACGCCATTGTGCCCGAGGCGATGATCGCCGCCGGTACCGCGCTGGCCGACACGACGCTGATTCGGCAGGGGCTGGATCTGTTGGCGTGGCTGGTCGCATACGAAACGGAAAACGGCCATTTGTCGCCTACCCCTGTTGGGGGCCGAGGCGCGGAGGACACCAGACCCGGATTCGATCAGCTTCCCATCGAGGTGTCCACGCTCGCCGACGCGTGCGCGCGCGCGGCCGCCACCGACGCCGATCCGATCTGGCCCGCCGGCGTCAGGGCCGCAGCGGCCTGGTTCATGGGCGACAACGACGCGGGAGAGCCGATGTGGGACCCGGACACAGGCGGCGGATACAACGCCTTGCACGAGGCCGGCGTGGACAACAACCAGGGCGCCGCGGCGACCCTGGCGGTGATCGCAACTTTGCAGCATGCCCGGCGTTTAGGACTGTGCCACAACGCCTTCGATTCGCGACGCGCTCGCGATACCTAGCCCGCGGCGGCTCGAGGCGAGTTGATTGACAACAATTTCGCGCAATGCCCGACTGCTCGGGCCTATACGCCGGCTTCCCCCTGTTCAGGGCTAACCATCAGCAGGCCCTCGACCGGCGAGATGTTGTCGAAACTGGCTGCGGTCATCATGATCGCGTGAGCCTGGTTCGGCTCGGCTCGCGGCGAAACGACCAGCAAGACGATTTTGTTGTGATCGAACCCCAGCACTTCGACGGTGTTAGCCGGCTGGAGGCGATATCCGTCGAGTCGTACCGTTCGTCCGTCAGTCACGAACTTTGCGGGCGGCGTCACCCATTCGCTCAGGTTGTAGATCACACGGCCAATCGGCCCGAGTCGAACTGACAGCACCGACAGCAAGTCCGGCAGCTCCGCCGTGAGATTCGAGCTGCGCGGCCACCAAGCCCCATCGACATACCCGCTCTGGGGCGCCTTGCGTTTCAGCCTCAAACGCGGTGTGTGCACCGGTGGAACATCCGGGTGCCGGGCACCCATATGGTCGGTTTTCAGCGTCATCGCGACGCTCCCGTCTTGACCGCGAAACGGCCAGATCATTCGAATCGGCGACGACATGGCTTGAATAGTCAGGTACGAAATATCGCCGGTGCCTCCACACTACTCGGCCGGTCCGGAGGAACGAGGCAAGCCGGTTGTCGTGCTCAGCTGATCGAGGGCCATGCGTCCTCAGCGGATGGAAACCAGTTGGTCGATCGAGTCCGAAGGCAAGTCCCCGTCGACGACCGCGGTGACGACCAGTCGGTCGAGCGTGATCTGGCCCCTGTGATTATCGAGAAACGCGGTGTCGGCGGCGTCACGACCGGTGGCTATGCGGACCAGGGTTTGCCGCGGCGCCAGCAGCGTCGCGTCGACCACCCGCCATTGCCCCTTGACGTATGCCTCGGCCACCGCGTGAAAATCCATCGGATAGACGCCCGGCGCGTACACCGACACGAGGCGGGCCGGGACGTTGACCGCGCGCAGCAGCGCCACCACCAGATGCGCGAAGTCGCGGCACACGCCTTTGCCGGCGAGCAACGTGTCCACCGCCCCATCGATCGGATCGCTTGAGCCGGGGACGTAGTTCAGCCTGGTGCCTACCCATGAGCTCACATTCTCCAACAGCGTCGCCGAATCACCGTAGGTTCCGAACTCGGTTGCGGCGAAGCCGTAGAACTTGTCGGCTTCGGCATAGCGGCTAGGGCGCAGATACATCGAAAGGTCGTAATCGGTCACCGGAGCCGGATCGGTCTGACCCACGATCGTCGCCGCGTAATCGACTCTCAATGTGCCCACCGCCGCGTCGAACTTGTGGATGCGGTTGCCATGCACACCGCTGACTTCCAGAGGCTCGACGGGCCGACCGTTCAGCACGAAACGCAGCGACTCGAAGACCTCGGTGCGCGGATGCGGAGCAACGGCAATCTGAAACTCCAGCGATGTGGGCGCGGTGATTTCGACCTCGATCTCGGCGCCCACTTCGCGTCTCATAGCGTGATGATGCGCCAATCGCCGCCGATTCGCCAACGCGCGCCGCGCCGGTTGGCAACGGCAGACCCCAAGGCAACTGCCGGCGGACCCTGACCGGACCGCTCGCTTCGCCGGAGATCCCTGGAGGTCTCTTGCCGGGGTGAATCGCCACCGCGTCCGCTGCCGGTGATCGCCGGCGCAAGTCGAGTGCGCACCAAATCCATGGTCGAATCTTCTATCTTCGTCGCATATGGCATACGTTCGCAGACAGCGTCGGGCCCGAAAAGGTTGCTCATCGTGATCTGCTGCGGATGGCCCTTGGTGTGCAACTGGGTGTCAAGCAGCCGGTACCAGGCCGCCGTCGGTTCTTTGCCGTGTGGACGACATGGAGCACGGCTTCAACTGTGGAATCGGTGATTCGGCGCGGGCCGTCGGTGTCGGCGTTCTCGTCGGACAGTGACGATCTCAAGGGGTCTTGCAGCAGCCGAAATCGACCACTGGTTCTGCGGGAGCCTTGCCTCGCGTCTCCTCCCGTGCCAGTGCGCCTACCGGACCCGTAACGCGGGACACCGCCGACATGAGATGCGACGCCCCAGTATCCAAGGCGTTCAGTGACTTTGATATTGATGAGACCCTGCCGAGGCGTGAGTTTCCCGGAGCAAGCTTCGGCGACTCGACGATATTGACGATTCGAAGACCGCGGTCCGAGAACCATGGCCGCGCGTGACGCCAGGCATCCGACGTCGTCACGCATGCTTCGGCGACTAGAGACCCTACCAATCGAATTGAAGAAGCCAGCATCAGCGGTTGGCGGTGTTGGTTCGAGGCTTCGATGGTTCATTTCAGAGGGGATGGCGCACCGATGGTTACGCGAATGTCGGGGACCGACGCACTGTCATTGCACACGCAGAGCTCGAAGACGCCTGCGCACACGATCACGTTCGTCATCATCGATGCATCCGATCAACTCGGCCATGAGAAGCTACATCAACTGGTGGCCGCAGCTGGCGCGCTTTCGCAGCCGACTGGTGGCCAAGCCGCTGGGGGCGGGCCAGCCAGTGTGGAGTGAGATCGATCACTACGACCCCTTCTTCGCAAATGCATTGCGCAACGGTCCGCGCTCCCGGCGACCGACACGAATTTGCTTATCTCATAGCCGATTCGAGCAACCCCATCCAGCCGAACATCGCGCCGTAGAACGCGATCGACGCCTCGTAGTCGAGGACGTTGAACTCGACGTGGTGCACATCCCGCCAGCGCATCGAGCCTTCCTGCGCTGCCGGAGTCGACGAAACCCCCAGCGGTTACTGAGCGGCCTCCGGCGGCGGGGGCTGGTGGGCGAACTCGTCCTTGATCTTGGGAACCATGTCGGGCGCGTAGGTGTAGATCGCCGCCTCGACCTCGAACTCGGCCTGGTCCTCCTTGGCCGGCGTCCCGTCGTCCACCATCTTGACCAGGGACTTCGCGGTGGCCAACGGATCGGACGCCGTGCGCACCTGCTGGGCGAACCACCTGCCTTCGGCGACCATGTGGCAGTCGTTGAAGTCGGTGCCGTGGATCAGCTTGTCCTGCGCCAGCAGGTTGATGTACTGCTCGTCCTGGGCACTCAACGTGCACCCCGCCGACGCATGCGGTGCCGAAGCAACGCCCTGGCCCACCATCAGGGCCATCAATCCGGCGCCGGCAGCCCCCACCGACAACGCACGCATGCGCGAGCGTGAACGAGTGGTAGTCATGTCTGAACCTCTCTCTACGTGGGAAAGCAACCGCTTTCAACGCGTGTGCCGCGTGAAACAGTGCCCAAAGTCGTTCGACCCCCGACCAGCAGTCGCGCGGCGGCCGATGATCGTCACAAACAAGTGGCGCTGTCACGTACTGTCACCGCCACCAACGGCATCGGTGCCAAGCAAAGAGTTTAGCTGGCCGCAGCCAAACACCGGCGGGCAACGGAAATAACACCCGATTGCGGGAACATGAACGGATGGTTGCCATTACTTGAACTGGTGCGCACCACGGGATGCGTCGACTGGGCGCGGCAACATTCAACTCGCATGTGCGGCAAGCAACTACCGCCAGCGCTGCGCGCGGTGACTATACCGCCGAGCCATCACCGGGACGTTGCCCGACACGACGGCGCACCCCCAAACTCAGCTGAAGACGGTCTGACCGTTCGCGTCGAGAAGATATTGCTCGGTGCCCTGCTCGACCCGGGCAGCGTCGGCGCCCAGCGACACGGCGACCTTGTTGCTGGCATTGCGCATGATGTCGAAGGTCAGCTCCACGGCCTCGGCCTCCGAGAACCGTGAGCGCACCTCGGCGACAGCGTCGGCGACGAGGTGCGCAGGCGTCCAAATTAACCCATCCGCATACCGCAGCGCTGCTTTTGCACGTGCGTCCAGCAGCGTCGAGGTCGCGAAGCGTTCGATGTCCTCATACAGCGGCTCCGAGCCCCCGGCCTTGAGCGCGGTGCTCTCCCGCAGCGACTTGCACAGCCGGCAGTTGTGCTGGGCCGCGCCGCGCAGCCGGACCACCTCGGAGGTGACGGGATCGAGCGCGCGCATCCGGGCCACCGCGGGCAGAAAACCGTTGAACACCACTTCGGCGAGATCGCTGGTGTGGTCCCAGGCCACCGGGCCGCTGACCCAGCCGAGATACTCCGAGCCCACGCCGAGGGCCTCCAGCCCGGCGCGCACCCGTGGGACGAAGTCGGCGATGTACATCGCCACGACGACGACGAAAGCACGCTCCCCCAACTGTTTTAACAGCCGGCCTCGTTGCTCGCCGGTGATCGCCGAGACGTCGGCGCTGAACTGCTCGGCGAATTCGGCGACGACGGTTTCGGTCTCCGAGGAGGGTTCGCTCACCTCGAGTTCCGCGGGCAGCGGGGGCAGCGACATCGTGCGCGCGCACACCCCGCGAACCAGGGCCGCGAGGCGCGCATTGTCCGGGGACGGCGGCGCCAGGGCCACCAACCGCGTCAGCTGATCGTGTCCGAGCGAAACCGGGGCCGTCATTCGTCACACGCTAGAACGCGCCCGCCCCCTGGGCAATCGGCTACTGCGCCTGGCTCACCGAGGACATGTGGAAATCCGGTATCCGCAACGAGGGCATCGCGGCACGGGTGGCCCAGTCCCCCCATTCCCGCGGCAGGGTCTTCTCGCTGACGCCGGCCTGGGTGGCCCGCCGCAGCAGGTCCAGCGGGCTCTCGTTGAACCGGAAGTTGTTGACCGCCGCGGTCACCTCGCCGTCCTCGACGAGGTACACCCCGTCGCGGGTCAGCCCGGTGAGCAGCAGCGTGGTGGGGTCGACCTCGCGGATGTACCACAGCGTTGTCAGCAGCAGGCCACGCTCGGTGCCAGCAATCATGTCGGCGAGGTCGGCCGACCCGCCGGTCATCACCAGGTTGTCGGCGGCGACGGCCACATCGGTGTCGAACTTGGCGGCCGTGGCCCGCGGATAGGCCAGGGCGTTGATCACCCCGTTGCGGATCCAGTCGACCTGCCCGATCTCCATGCCGTTGTCGAACACCGACACCGTCTCCGAGGAGTTGCTCGCCGCGACGAACGGCGCGCACGCCAGACCGGGGGCCATCGGGTCGGAGAACAGCGTCAACGGCAGATCGGTGAGCCGCTCCCCCACCCGGGTCCCGCCGCCGGGCGCCGAGAAGGCGGTCCGGCCCTCCTGGGCGCCGCGGCCCGACATCGACCAGCCCAGGTAGATCATCATGTCGGCCACCGTCGACGGGGGCATGATCGTCTCGTAGCGTCCCGCGGGCAGCTCGACGCGGCGCTGCGCCCACCCCAACCTGGTGGACAACTGCTCGAGCAACAGATCGGTGGGCACGTCGACGAAATCGGCCGAGCCGATGCCCGCCCAGGCGCTGGCGTCGCCGCGCTTGGCGTTGATCTCCACCGCGCCGGTGGGCTGGGTGTAGCGCTTGCGCAGTCCCGTCGACGACGCGAGAAACGTCGTCGCCACGCTGTGGTGGGCGAACCCGTACAACCGTTCGGCGCCGCGGAATCCCCGGCTCAGCGACCCGGCGACGTCGGCGAACACCTCGGCGCCGGTGCCCGAGACCGGCGCGTCCCAGTCGACCGGAGTCCCGGCGTCGGCGATCAGGGGCGCGGCGTCACCGGCCTCCGGCGCGGAGCGGGCCGCGTTCTGGGAGGCGGCCACCAGCCCGGGGATCACCCGCGGGTCCACCTCGGCCGACACCACCGTGCCCAGACGCGCGCTCTCCCCATCGCGCACGATGGAGATCACGGTCATGTGGCGGCTGACCGAAACCCCGTTGGTGGTCATCGAATTGCCCGCCCAGCGCAGCGTGGCCTCCACCCGGTCGGTCAGCAGCACCATCGTCTCGTCGGCTCGGCCGAGTTTGGCCGCCTCGTCCAACACGAGGTTCACGACGTGCTGCGGGCTAATCATCGGCGCCACTCCTCGGCATCGCTGCGCTCCGCATCGTCGCCGACGCGGTCATCGGCCACCCTCGGTGCGGGTGTTGAGCACATTGACGCCCCGGAACAGCGCCGACGGGCAGCCGTGGCTGACCGCGGCGATCTGGCCGGGCTGGGCCTTGCCGCAGTTGAACGCGCCGCCGAGCCGCCACGTCGACGCACCACCGACGGCTTCCATGGAATTCCAGAAGTCGGTCGTGGTGGCCTGATAGGCCACATCCCGCAGCTGCCCGTCCAAGCGGCCGTCGCGGATCCGGAAGAACCGCTGGCCGGTGAACTGAAAGTTGTAGCGCTGCATGTCGATCGACCACGACTTGTCGCCGACGATGTAGATGCCCTTCTCGACGCGGCCGATCAACTCCGCGGTGCCGACGTCCTCGGGCGCCGGTTGCAGCGACACGTTGGCCATCCGCTGGATCGGCACGTGATGGGGGGAGTCGGCATACGAGCACCCGTTGGAGCGTGGCTGCCCCATCCGCGGGGCGAACACCCGGTCCAGCTGGTAGCCCACGAAGATCCCGTCGCGCACCAGATCCCAGCTCTGGGCGGCCACGCCCTCGTCGTCGTAGCCGACGCTGGCCAGGCCGTGTTCGACGGTGCGGTCGGCGGTCACGTTCATCACCGGCGAGCCGTAGCGCATGGTGCCCAGCTTGTCCGGCGTCGCGAACGAGGTGCCGGCGTAGGCGGCCTCGTACCCGATGGCGCGGTCGTATTCGGTTGCATGCCCGATGGATTCGTGGATGGTCAGCCACAGGTTGGTCGGGTCGATCACCAGGTCGGTGGGCCCGGGCGTCACGCTGGGCGCCTTGATCTTCTCGGCCAGCAGCCCCGGCAGCTGGGCGAGCTCCTCGCTCCAGTTCCACACGTCGTCGCCGGCCAGCGCCTCCCAACCCCGGCCCATCGGCGGCGCCAGCGTGCGCATCGAGTCGAAGCTGCCGGCCGCGGTGTCCACGGTCACCGCGTCCAGCGACGGCATCACGCGCACCCGCTGCTGGGTGATCGACGACCCGAAGGTGTCGGCGTAGAAGGTCTGCTCCTTGACCGCGTTCAGGCCGGCCGACACGTGGTCGACGCCGTCGGCGGCGAGCAGCCGCCCGGAGTACTCCTGCAGCACCGCGATCTTCTCGGGTGCCGGGACGCCGAACGGGTCGATCCGGTAACTCGAGCACCAGGTCGCGTCCGCATACACCGGCTCGGGCGCCAGCTCGACGCGCTCGCGGTTCAGCGCCGCCAGCGTGGTCGCCACCTGCACCGCGCGGCGCGCGGTCTCGGCCGCGACGGCCGGCGCCAGCTCGGCGTGCGAGGCGAAACCCCAGGTGCCGTCGACGATCACCCGCACCGCCAGGCCGACCTCGCGGCTGACCACCGCGGTCTCGAGCTCGCCGTCGCGCAGCTGGATGATCTCGGTGCTGATGCGGTGAACCCGCAGGTCGGCGTGGCTGGCCCCGGCCTCGGTCGCCGCCGTCAAGGCGGCGTCGGCCAACTCGTGGCGCGGCAGGTCCAGGAAGTCGGCATCGATCTCCCGGGTCGGTGTCACGACTCCACCGTAACGACCGCTGCCCCCACAAAACCCGTCGGCGCCCGCTTTAATACACCCATGCCCGACGTGACACGTCGATCCACCGCGCTGGGCTATACCTTGCTGGCGCCCAGCCTGTTCGGTGTGGCCGCCTTCCTGCTGCTGCCCATCCTCGTCGTGGTGTGGCTGAGCCTGTACCGGTGGGATTTGCTGGGCCCGCTGCGCTACGTGGGCCTGGCCAACTGGCGCTCGGTGCTGACCGACCCCGGCTTCGGCAGCTCGCTGCTCGTCACGGCCGTGTTCGTGGCGATCGTGGTGCCCGCGCAGACGGTGCTGGGGCTGGCCGCCGCGGCGATGCTGGCGCGCCGGCTACCGGGCACCGGGCTGTTCCGCACGTTGTACGTGCTGCCCTGGATCTGCGCCCCCCTGGCCATCGCGGTGCTGTGGCGCTGGATCCTGGCCCCCACCGACGGCGCCGTCGCCACCCTGTTGGGGCACCGCATCGAGTGGCTCTCCGACCCCACCCTGGCCCTGCCGCTGGTGTCGGCGGTGGTCGTGTGGACCAACGTCGGGTATGTCTCGCTGTCGTTCCTGGCCGGCCTGCTGGCGATCCCCGACGACATCCACGCCGCCGCGCGCACCGACGGCGCCACCGCCTGGCAGCGGTTCTGGCGCATCACGCTGCCGATGCTGCGGCCGACGACGTTCTTCGTGCTGGTGACCGGGATCGTCAGCACCGCACAGGTTTTCGACACCGTCTACGCGCTGACGGGCGGCGGGCCGGCCGGCAGCACCGACCTGGTGGCCCACCGCATCTACGCCGAGGCGTTCGGCTCGGCGGCCATCGGGCGGGCATCGGTGATGGCGGTGGTGCTGTTCGTCATCCTCATCGCGGTCACCCTGGTGCAGCAGTCCTACTTCCGGCGTCGGATCAGCTATGACCTCACCTAGCCGGCTCGGCGCCGTCGCGATCTACGTCGCGCTGGCCTGCGGTGCACTCATCACGTTGGCGCCGTTCGCGCTCGGCCTGCTGACCTCGTTCACCTCGGCCCACCAGTTCGTCACCGGCACACCGCTGCAGTGGCCGCGCCCGCCCACGCTGGCCAACTACGCCGACCTGGGCGGGGTGGGGTTCGGCCGCGCGGCGGCGGTGACCGCGCTGATGACCGCGGTGATCCTGGTCGGGCAGCTCACCTTCTCGGTGCTGGCGGCGTATGCGTTCGCGCGCCTGCACTTCCCCGGACGCGACGCGCTGTTCTGGGTCTACATCGCGACCCTCATGGTGCCGGGCACCGTCACGGTGGTGCCGCTGTATCTGATGATGGCCCAACTGGGTCTGCGCAACACGTTCTGGGCGCTGGTGCTGCCCTTCATGTTCGGCTCCCCCTACGCGATCTTCCTGCTGCGCGAGCACTTCCGGATGATCCCCGACGACCTCGTCAACGCCGCGCGCCTGGACGGCGCCAACACGCTCGACGTGATCGTGCACGTGGTGATCCCGTCCAGCCGGCCGGTGCTCGCGGCGCTGGCGCTGATCACCGTGGTCTCGCAGTGGAACAACTTCATGTGGCCGCTGGTGATCACCAGCGGCCACAAGTGGCGGGTGCTCACCGTGGCCACCGCCGACCTGCAGTCGCGGTTCAACTCCCAATGGACGCTGGTGATGGCGGCCACGACGGTCGCGATCGTGCCGCTGGTCGCGCTGTTCGTGGCGTTCCAGCGCCACATCGTCGCCTCGATCGTCGTCTCGGGGCTCAAGTGAGCCGGCCCCGCTTCTCCACGCTGGCCGCCGCGGTCCTGGTGCTCGTCGCGGTGCTGCTGGCCGCGACGGCGGCGCTGCTGAACTACTCCGGCGAACCGCACGGCGACAGGATCGTCGTGCGGGTGCGGTTCTGGGCGGAGCCGATCGCGCAGGCCTACCGGCAGTCCTTCGAGGCGTTCAACCGCGCGCACCCCGGCATCGAGGTGCGCGCCGATATGGTCGCCTACCCGAACTATTTCGACACCCTGCGCACCGACGTGGCCGGCGGCAGCGCCGACGACATCTTCTGGCTGTCCAACGCCTACCTGGCCGCCTACGCCGACGGCGGCCGGCTGATGAACATCGGCGACACCCTAGGCCCGGGCGCCGCCGCGGACTGGGAACCCGCGGTGGTCGACCAGTTCACCCGCGGCGGTGTGCTCTGGGGCGTGCCGCAACTGACCGACGCCGGCATCGCGGTGTACTACAACGCCGACCTGCTCGCCGCGGCCGGCATCGATCCGGCGCGCCTGGACACCCTGCGGTGGAGCCCCGACGCCGCCGACGACACCCTGCGCCCCCTGCTCGCCCGGCTGACCGTCGACGCCGACGGAAGAACCGCGGACACAACAGGATTCGACCCCGGACGGGTCCGGCAGTGGGGATACAACGCGGCCAACGACCCCCAGGCGATCTACCTGGACTACATCGGCTCGGCCGGCGGGGTGTTCCAGCGCGGCGACCAGTTCGCGTTCGACAACCCCGCGGCGATCGCGGCGTTCCGCTACCTGGTCGGCCTGATCAACGCCGACCACGTCGCGCCGCCGGCCTCCGACACCAACGACAACGGCGACTTCTCCCGCAACCAGTTCCTCGCCGGCAGGATGGCGCTCTTCCAATCCGGCACCTACAACCTGGCCGCCGTGGCCCGCGACGCCCGCTTCCGCTGGGGCATCGCGATGCTGCCGATCGGCCCCGCGGGCCGGGTCAGCGTCACCAACGGCATCGCGGCGGTGGGCAACGCGGCGTCGAAGCATCCCGGGGCGGTGCGTGCGGTGCTGGCGTGGCTGGGCAGCACGGAGGGCAACGCGTACCTGGGCCGCCGGGGCGCGGCGATCCCGGCCGTGCTCTCGGCGCAGCGCGTCTACTTCGACTACTGGGCGGCGCGCGGCATCGACGTCACGCCGTTCTTCTCGGTGCTGCGCGGCCCGCGTATCCCCGCTCCGGGCGGCGCCGGATTCCCCGCCGGGGAGGTGGCCCTGCAAAGCTATTTCGACGAGATGTTCTTGGGCCGAGGCGATGTCGCGGCCACCCTGAAGCGGGCGGAGGCGGCGGCCAACGCCGCCGCCCAGCGGTAGTTCACCCGGGCAGCACCAGCACCGGAACCGGGCTGTTGCGGATGATCTTGGTGCTGCGCGACCCGAGGAACACGCGTCGGATGTCGCCACCCGGCGACGTGCCCAGCGCCAGGATCTCGCCGTCCACCCAGGACACTTTGCCCAGCACCTCCTCCCACGAATGGCCGGCGACCACGTCGAGCAGGACGTCCTCACCGACAGACGTGTCGAGTCTTTAAGTCTTGCAATATCTCCCGCGCCTGAGCCACCCACGCGTGCAGGATGGAGTCCTCGGCGTCCAGCCCCACTTTCGGCGGGTACATCGTCTTGCCGCGCACGGCGAAGGTGAGCACCCGCATCGGCACGCCGAACCGCTCGGCGGCCTCGAAACAGCGCCGCACCAGGCCGCCACGCCCATCGCGGCGGCCTCACCCAGCGTGCTGTAGGCGTAGGAGTACGACGAACCCGACACCGGCACGGCGGCGGCCAACTCGGCGTAGCAGATCGCGGCGAGCCCGGCCGCGACGCCGGCGATGACGAACGAGACGATCACGCCGGGACCCGCTTCGGGCACCGCCTGCGACAGGACGAAGAAGATGCCCGTGCCGATCGTCGAGCCGACGCCGAACATGGTGAGCTGGAACGTGCCGATGCTCCGCTTGAGGCGCTCGGCGGCGCCGTGCGCGACGGGTGCGCCGGTTACCGGTCGGCGTCGCAGCATCTGCCCCGCCAGGCCGATCGACGTCGCGGGCAAATGCGCCTCCTGGTGCCGGGTCAGCTGATTATGCGGCAGCCTCGCGCAGCACCGCAGCAAACTGCTGAACCGCCCAGTCGATCTCCTGCGCGGTGATCACCAGCGGCGGCGCGAACCGCAGCGTCGAGCCGTGGGTGTCCTTCACCAGCACGCCCCGGTCGGCCAGCCGCAGGCTGATCTCCTTGCCGGTGGCCAGCGCGGGTTCGATGTCGACCCCGGCCCACAGCCCGAAGCCGCGCACCGCCACCACGCCGTGACCGATCAACTCGGCCAGCCGCCGGTGTAGGTGACGACCCAATTCGGCCGAGCGGGCCTGGAATTCGCCCCGCGCGAGCATGGAGACCACCGTGGTGCCGATCGCCATGGCCAGCGGGTTGCCACCGAAGGTCGACCCGTGCTCGCCCGGATGCAGCACGCCGAGGATGTCGCGGTCGGCGACCACCGCCGAGAGCGGAACCACGCCGCCGCCCAGCGCCTTGCCCAGCAGGTACACGTCCGGAGTGACACCCCACCGGTCGCAGGCGAACGTGTAGCCCGTGCGCCCCAGCCCCGACTGGATCTCGTCGGCGATCATCAGCACGTTGTGCTCGCTGCACAGCGCGCGGACCGAGGGCAGGTAGTCGTCCGGCGGGACGATGATGCCCGCCTCGCCCTGGATCGGCTCCAGCAGCACCGCGACGGTGTTGTCGTCGATGGCCTGGGCCAGGGCCGCGGCGTCGCCGTAGGGCACCGCACGGAAGCCCGGCGTGAACGGTCCGAAGCCGCCGCGCGCCGCGGGATCCGAGGAGAAGCTGACGATGCTGATCGTGCGGCCGTGGAAGTTGTTCTCGGCCACGATGATGTTCGCCTGGCCCGTGGGCACGCCCTTGACGTCGGCGCCCCACTTGCGGGCCACCTTCAGGCCGCTCTCGACGGCCTCGGCTCCCGAATTCATCGGCAGCACCATGTCTTTGCCGCACAGCTGCGCCAGCGCGGCACAGAACGGCCCGAGGCCCTCGGCGTGGAAAGCGCGGCTCACCAGCGTCACCGTGTCGAGCTGCGCGTGCGCCGTCGCGGTGATCTCGGGGTTGCGGTGACCGAAGTTGACCGCCGAGTAGGCGGCCAGGCAGTCCAGGTAGCGCCGGCCGTCGACGTCGGTGATCCACACCCCCTCGGCGCTGGCCGCCACCACGGGCAGCGGCGAATAGTTGTGCGCCGCATACTTGTCGACCAACGCGATCGCGCTCTGGGTGCGGTCGGTGGTCACCGCCTCCGCGGTCCGGGCGTCGAGAATCGTCATGAGAACACCTCCAATGTGCAGCATTTGACTGAACCGCCGCCCTTGAGCAGCTCGGATAGGTCCACGCCGACCGGCTCGAAACCAGCCTCACGCAGTTGTGTCGCGAAATGGGTTGCGCCGGAAGGAAGGACAACGTGCAGACCGTCGGAGACGGCGTTGAGTCCCAGCACGTACGCGTCGGCGCTGCCCACCACGATAGCAGCGGGGAACAGGGCACGCAGTTGGTCCTGCGCGGCCTCGCTGAAGGCCGGCGGGTAGTAGGCGATCGTGTGATCGTCGAGGACGGCCAGCGCGGTGTCGAGGTGGTAGAAACGCGGGTCGACCAGCTCCAAAGACACGACCGGGAACCCGAGCGCCGCCGAGATCTCGTCGTGCGCGCGCCGGTCGGTGCGGAAGCCGTAGCCGGCCAGCACGATGTCGCCGACCATCAGCAAATCGCCCTGCCCCTCGTTGACGTGGCGGGTCGACAGCGGGCGGTAGCCCCGCGCCGACATCCACCCGGCGTAGGCGCGCGCCTCGTCGGCCCGCTCCGCGTACCGGAACTTGGCCACGATGGCGATGTCGTCGGCGATGAATCCGCCGTTGGCCGCATACACCATGTCGGGCAGCCCGGGCACGGGCTCGACGATGTCCACGTGGTGGCCCAGCCGCAGGTAGGTCTGGTACAGGTTCTCCCACTGCGCGTGCGCGACGCCGACGTCCACGGGCGTGCTGAGGTCCATCCACGGATTGATCGCGTACTCGACCGCGAAGAAGGTCGGTGGCGTCATTGCGTACCGACGGGCCCGCGAGGTGCGGGTGCGCTTGGGGGCCTCGGCGTCGGGCCGAGTCACATACGCGGGCGCGGCGACCGGCGCCGGCTCCGCCACATAGTAATCCGTCACAAATCCACGATATTGGAGCCGTTACAGACAATCAATCGACGAATCTTGCGTCTTGTACGCGTATTTGTTGCGCTAGAGTGGGTCTAGCGGTTGTTTATTGTCTGTCGACGAAATGGGAGGTCATGACGGCATGGACAGGCTCGACGAGACCGACGAGCGCATCCTCGCGGAGCTGACCGACAACGCGCGCGCCACCTTCGCCGAGATCGGCGAGAAGGTGAACCTGTCGGCGCCCGCGGTGAAGCGGCGTGTCGACCGGATGCTCGACACCGGGGTGATCAAGGGCTTCACCACGGTCATCGACCGCAATGCGCTCGGCTGGAACACCGAGGCCTACGTGCAGGTGTACTGCCACGGCCGGATTTCGCCGGCCGAGCTGCGGGCGGCGTGGGAGGACATCCCCGAGATCGTCAGCGCGGCCACGGTCACCGGAACCTCCGACGCGATCCTGCACGTGCTGGCCCGCGACATGCAGCACCTCGAGACCGCCCTCGAGCGGATCCGGTCCAGCGCGGACATCGAACGCAGCGAGAGCATCGTCGTGCTGTCCGACCTGATCGACCGCATGCGGCCCTGAGGCGCGCAGGGCCGCTGACCGGGCCGGCAGGTAATCGGCGGAGAGCCCCGCCCTTTGCCGCCCCGGCTGTCGACGCCACACGCAGTTATGCGCGGCCCACCGAATTGAATTCATCAACCAGCGCTCTAAATCACCGCGCCACAGATATTTAGGGCCGGAAGTCCCTATGCATGACGGTGTAAACAAATGACGATTGACACGTTCCGGTGTCCCGGTCGCCTTTCTCCGAGACAAAATGCACGGTCTGGCGAGGTTGCGGTGCGTGTTCGACAGATGGCGCGACAGCGCGGGTCGCGTCTGTCTGTGCGGGGTCAATGCGAAATGACGCCGCGGCCCGATAAACAACCGCGCCGCCCTTGGCGTTCTTTTTCGCCGCCGATCCGGCCGCAGTTTCGGAAAAGTATTTGGCCACCGAGTAGCCGGAGGAAATGATGGACTGCCCGAATTGCTCGACCCCGCATCCTGACGCCGCCCGTTTCTGCGCCCGGTGCGGCACGCCCCTGCAGCCGGGCGTCGATAGGTCCCGGCACTTCGCCGCCCATCCCGAGGAACCGGTGCGGGCGCTGGCAATGATGAGCACGCTGATGCCGCACTTGTCGGGCGGACGTCACCACATCTACCGGGGCGCGATCGCCATAGCGCTGCTGGCGGCATTGACCGCAGCGGCGTTCGGTGTCCTCTCAATCGCGTTGATACTGGCCGCGATCGCGCTTCCGGCAGTGGTGCTGACCTATGTGCACGACCACGACGTGTGGCGTGACGAGCCGGCCACCGTCATCGGCGTGGACTTTCTGCTGTCCCTGCTACTCGGCATCGGGGTGGGGCTGCTCGAAGACCACTTCACCAGGCCGGTGTTACTGGCCGCGCCAAATCACGGGCTTCCCAAGCTCAGCCAGGTGTGGGAGTTGGGGTTGATCGTCCCGGTCGTGGCGTTTGTCGCGGTGCTGATTGCGCCGATGCTGACCACCGCGCGCAGCGCGTTCCGCCATCCCATCGACGCCGTGATCGTCTGCTCGCTCAGCGGTGCCGCACTCTCGCTGGGGCTCAGCGTGGTCGTGCAGCGCGGCGCCTTCACCCACATCGAGGCGACCGCCGGGGACCCGGCGCACGTCGCGTTCATCGCCCTGACGCTCGGGTTTTTGCAGCCCATCATCCTGGCCACCGCCGCGGCCATGACCGTGCTGGCGCTGCGCGGCGGCGGCAACGTCGCGCTGGGGCTGGCCAAGGGCCTGGTGCTCGTGGTGCTCTACGAACTCGCCACCACGTTGCTCACGCCCTACGGCTCCCGCGGCATCGTGCTGACCACCCTGGTGGCTTTGGTGCTGGCCGGCGCCGGACTGCTCGGCACGCGCGACGCGCTGCACGCCGCGCTGGTGACCGAAGCCCGGGACGCCCTCGCCGGAAACGGCGCCGTGGGTCGCGCCCCCGGCACCCAACAGATCTGCGCGCACTGCGGCGCGGCAATCGGCGCCGGTGCCGCGTTCTGCCAAGTCTGTGGAACGGCCACGGCCGCGCTGGCGCGCCATCCCTTCCCTGCGACAGGTGCCATGGGCACCACGCCGAAGGCCTGAAGACCACAGCCAGTCAGGAGTCACGAATGTCATCGACGCCACCGCCCCCGCATACGCCGGCACCAGTTCATTTCCCGGGCCGCCGCGGACGGGTCGGGCACCGCCTGCGCCCGGCCGTCATCGCCACCGTCATCGGCGTGATCATCGTGATCGCCGCCGCCGTGACGGCCGCGATCGTCTTCTCCGGCAACACCAACCGGCCCAAACCGCCTCCGATGCTGCCCAGCAGCCACGCCGACGCGCAGAAGGTGGGGGTCGCGCTCACCGCGGCCGACCCGATCGTCATCGCGGACGGCATCTCGATCACCCTCGCACCGGACTGGTCACTCGCCGAGCGCACCTCGAATTCTGTGACGCTTTACGACTCCGACAACACCTCGCGGATGCAGGTAACGGTCAAGCCGGCCGACGGGACCGACGTCGTGGCCGTGCTGCAGGGCGACATCAACCGGCTGACCGGCACGGCATCAACCGGTTTGACCAACGTGACGGACATGAGCGGGCCCGAGACGAAGACGCTGCAGAGCGCCAAATTCCAGCAGCAAGCCTCCATCCCCTACAGCGCCGACATATCGACTCAGCAGGGCACGATCCCCATCCTGGGCGTCTTCGAGGAGTTACTGAACACCTCGAACCATCTTTCGGCCTTCGTCGACTTCAGGCAGGTCGGCGGCGGGTCGCTCCAGGCCGTCAGCGACGCCGGAATGATGGTCCATTCCATGCTCTGACAAGCCACCCGGGTGGCTGTGACCGTGCTCAGCGCTGCGACAGTCCGCGCACCACACGCGCCAGCACCGACGGCGCCGGGCCCGGCGGCCGGCGCGACGCGTAGGGCCACGGGTGGTTTCGCTCCGGCACCGAGCCGGCGCGGGCGTCCTTGAGCCGCGCGCGCAGGTGCCCGCGCAGCTCGTCCAGGCCGGGATCGGTCCACCGGTTGTCGGCTTCGACGGGGTCGGCAGTCAGGTCGTAGAGCTCCCACTGGTCGTCGAGTGGCGACGTGCGGTAGGTGTCGCCGCCGAGCCCGTTGGCGGCCAGGTGTCGCACGCCGGGCTCGGTCCAGGTGCCGGGGTCGTCGAACGTGCGGACCAGCTTCCACAGGTGGCCTTCGCCGCCCGGCACGTCGTCGACGCGCACGACCAGGCCCTCGAAGTTGGACGCGGTGTGAGCCGGGACCCGGATGCGCAGCGGCGCGGGCGGATTGACGGTCTGCTTGAGGCGGCGCCCCAGGCCCGAGGCGACGGTGTCGCCCTCGAGCATGTTGTCGCGGGTCATCAGGTAGACCGCGCGGGTGTCGTCGGCCGGCGCGCCGTCGACGACGGGCATCAGGTCGCGGCCCGGCAGCTCGTGGACCTCCGAGAACGACTCGGCCAGCGTGGCGGCGACCGCCGCGACGTCGACCCCGGCGGCCGACAGCAGCGTCGGGACCAAATCGACGTGCGACGTCGGAGCCGTCACGACCCGCGGGCCCGTGGACCGCTCCCCGACGCGGGCGATCACGAAGGGGACCCGGGTGGCCTCGTCGTAGAGGTTGAACCACTTCTGGTGCAGGCCGCCGTGCGCGCCGAGCAGGTCGCCGTGGTCGGCAGTGCGCACCAGCACCGCCTCGGCCGAGCCGTTGTCGGCGACGGCCCGCCGGACGCGGTCGATCGGCGCGTCGACCTCGGCGTGCAGCCGGTAGTACAGGTCGCGGTAGCGCTGGGCGTTGCGGTCATAGGTCCGGTTGATCGCGGGTGCCGGGCCGTAGCCGGAGTAGTACGCCTCGCGGAAGGCGATCTGCGCGGCCGGCTTGGTCCACAGGTTCTCGCCGGCCGTCGGCGCGGGCGGCACCGGTGGCGGGTCCAGCGGCGACGGCGTGATCGGGCTGCGGCGCGCCCACAGCGGGAACAGCACGATGTCGTGCGGGTTGACGAAGCTGGCGACCAGCAGGAACGGGCGCAGCGCCGCCGCGTCCCCGGCGCGGCGGCGGGCGTAACGGTCGGTGAGCCAGGCGACGACCCGGTCGGCGATCAGCTGGTCGCGGCGCACTCCGGCATTGGCCAGCGCGGCCCCATGCGGCTCGGGGCCGACCCACCCGGAGAAGCCGTAGGGCCCCAGCGGATCAGCGTCGAGGTAGCGCCGCACGGCGGCGCGGTCGACGACGCCGTCGTCGTCGTTGGTCGCCAGGGTGCGACCCGTCGCCGGATCGGTGAGGTCGGCGTGGGAGATGTGCCACTTGCCGTCGTAGTGGGTGTCGTAGCCCGCGGCGCGGAACCAGTTGCCCAGGGTGGGCACCTCGCCGCGGCGCAGCCAGCGCATCCGGGTGTCGTCGGCGGTCTTGCCGATGCCGTCGGTCTGGGTGACGCCGTGCAGGTCGGGATAGTGCCCGGTGAAGATCGTGGGCCGGCTGGGCACGCAGGCCAGCGAGCCGGTGTAGTGCCGGGCGAAGCTGACCCCGTGGTCGTCGAACCACTTACGGCCGGTGAGCACCCGGTCGCGCCAGGCAAGCACGTCGGGCGCCTCGTACGGCGGCACCGCACGCTCCTCGTCGGTCATGACCACGACCACGTCGGGGCGATCAGACACGGGCCTTCTCCAATCGGTTCGCGAGCCCGGCAAGCATCACCGCGGACTGCCGCGCCAGGACGCGGCACACGACGCGTTCGGCCAGCCGGTGCGCTGCGCGCGGCCCGATCTCGGCGGTGCCGGTCAGGCGCACCAGCGTCGGGCCGATGCCGGCAGGCGCCAGCGTCCAGCGGTTGGCCACCCTGCCCAGGCGGGCGGGCAGGCCTTCGATGTCGTAGCCGAGGACATGCGGCGGGTCGAACTCGGTGATGCGCTCGACGAGGGCGTCGCGGTTGACCTGGACCCGACGCGCGGTGCCGACGGCCGCGCCGCCGGGACCGGAGAACAGGATGCAGGAGTGGTCGACGTTGCCGGCCCACGAACTGATCGCGCCGAAATCGGCCAGGACGTCCCAGATTTCCTGCGGGGAAGCCGCGATGCGGCGGTTGCGGTGCGCGTCGGACACGTGCCCAAGCTACGCGACGGCCGTCGGTCGCCGCAGCGCCCACGGCTTTCTAACGCGCCAAGTGGAACGCGGTCTCCACCCACACCGCCGCGCCGCACACAGCGGTGGTGATCGCCAGGGTCACCCAGTCGGTCATCTTCGGCCGCGCCGGGTTGGCGGAGAGCTGGCCGGTGCCGCCGCGGGCGGTGATCGCGTCCCCCATCTCGTCGCCGCGCCGAAGCGTCACGGTGATGGCCGCGGCGAGCAGGTCGATCACCTCCAGCGCGTTGCGGCGCAGCCGCGCCCTGCGGCCGTGCGGTACCCGTCTGGGCCGCAGCCGGCGGGCCGCGTGAAGCACCTGGAACTCGTCGATCAGCATCGGGAAGGCGCGCAGCGCGAGCGCCAGCGCCACCGCCCACTCGTCGACCGGTATCCGCAACGGCCGCAGCGGGCGGCCCAAAACCGCCATGGCGGGGCCGATCTCGGCGACGTTGGTGGTCCAGGACACCATCGCGCCCAGCGCGAGCAGCACCACCGACAGCGCGGTGATCCGTAGAAACTGCAGGAACCCGCCGAGGGCCAGGTGCAGGCCACCCACGGCGATCACCGGGCTGCCCCCGCCCAGCGCGGCTGTGATGCCGCCCAGCGCAACGATGACCCACAGCCAGCGCGGAACCGACGGCAACACCCCGCGCGGAATGCGCGCGATCCGCATCGCGGTCGCCACCAGCGCGGCCACCGCGCCGATCGCCACCCAGCCCGGGTAGAAAGTCAGCAGCATCGAGATTCCGAAGACCACGAGCAGTTTTGTACCGGCCCACAGTTCGTGGATGGTCGACGTCCCGGGCACCGGGACGAGCAGCACCACCGGCCGCGGCGGGTGCCGGGTCGTGCCGTGCTCGGGGCCCGCGGCCGCCGTCATGCCACGCCCCCGGCCGCGGCCGGGACCGACTGGAGCCTGCCGTTCTGCAGATGCAGGGTGCGTGGGCACACGGCCTCCAGGCCGACGAAGTCGTGGGAGATGACCACCACCGTGAGGCCCTGCTCGCGGCGCAGGTCTTCGAGCAGTCGCAGCAGGCCTCGCTGGGCGGAGGCGTCCAGCCCCGCCAGCGGCTCGTCGAGGATCAATGCCCGCGGCGAACACGCCAGCAGCCCGGCCAGCACCACTCGGCGCATCTGACCGCCGCTGAGCTGGTCGATGCGGCGTGTGGCGAGCGCGGGGTCCAGCCCGACGGCGCCCAGCGCCGCGGCGACGCGGTCCCGGTCGCGGTGCGAGAAACCCGCGGCCGAGGCCACTTCCCGGTCGACGCGGCTGCGCATCAGCTGCAGCCGGGCCGCCTGGAACGACAGCGCCACCGCGCCGACCTGCTCGTGGGTGGGCCGGCCGTCGAGGAGGCAGGCGCCGGTGGTGGGAATCGTCAGCCCCGCCATGATCCAGGCCAGCGTCGACTTGCCGGACCCGTTGCCGCCGTGGATCAGCAGCCCGTCGCCCTGCTCCACCACGAAGCTGATGTCGCGCAGCGCGGGTTTGGCCCACGGTGTGCCACTGGCGTATTCGTGGCCGACCCCGAGGAGCTCGATCGCCGGCGCGGAGGAGAGGTGCGCCACCGGCGCGGACGGCAGCGGCGTGGGTGCGGACTCGACCATGTCGGCGTTGTCCGGCGAATCGCTGAGGTTGATCGCGCGGTCGGCCGACTCGGCCTCGACGTTGTAGTGGGTGATGTGCACCAGCGCGGTCCGGTGTCGTTCGGTGAGGCCCGACAGCACGCCGAGCAGGGCCTCCCGGCCCTCCTGGTCGACCATGGTGGTCACCTCGTCGGCGATCAGCAGCGACGGCTCCCGGGCCAGCGCCGCGGCCAGCGCAAGGCGCTGCAGCTCGCCCCCCGACAGGCTTCCGGTGTCGCGGTCGGCGAGCCCGTCCAGGCCCACCTCGCCCAGCAGCCGGTTCACGTCGATCTCGGTGCTCGGCGGCAGGCCCCACACCACGTCGTCGGCAACCCGGGTGCCCAGGACCTGGCTTTCGGGATGCTGGAGCACCACGGCCGTGCCGCCCACCTTGCCCAGGCCGACCGCGCCGGGGCGCCGCACGGTGCCCGACGTGGGCTCCCGGCCCGCCAGGATCAGCATCAGCGTGGTCTTCCCGGAGCCGTTGGCGCCGGTGATCGCCACGTGTTCGCCGACGCGCAGGTCCAGGCTGATCTCGCGCAACGCGTCCTGGGCGGCGTGCGGGTAGCGGAAGCGCACCCTGTCCAACCGGACCGGCACCGGGCCGATCGGGACCGCTTCGCCGTCCCAGGCGTCCAGCTTGTGCACGTCGGGCAGTTCGCGCATCCGCTGCAGCAGCCGCGACAGCGCCCACCAGCCGATCAGCGACACGATCGTGATGCCCACGGTGTAGTAGCCCAGCAGGATCCACGGCCAGTAGTGCAGGCCGTCGGCGAAATGCCGTTTGACGTCGGCGCCGGCTTGCTGCAGGTGGATCCGGGTCAAAAACGCGGCGACCCCGTCGATGTTCGCGGTCATGACCTCGAAGATCAGGTGCCGCAGCCGGGTCATGACGGCCAGCGCGGCGAGCGTCACGGCGCCGAACACCAGCCCCGCGACCAGCGACAGGACGATCACCGTCGGCGTGCCCCGCCGTCGGCGCTTGACGAACCCGGTCAGGCCGCCGATGTACACGCCGTGCAGGACCGTCATCAACCCGCCCAGGCCGGCGATGAGGAAGGCGATCATCCCGGCGGCGACCGTCGCGGCGAGCAACACGCGCATCCGGTACCGGTAGGCCAGCAGCCCCGTCGGCACAGTGCCCAGCAAGGCCACGCCGGCGGCGAACGGGACGACGACGGAGATGATCGCGATGACCGCACACAGCGCCCCCATCACCGACGCCTGCGCCAACTCCACCGGCTGCAGCGGTCCACCGCGATGACGCGCGCGCAGGGGTCTGGGGCCGGTCACTTGATCGATTCTGCCAGGCCGCGGGCCCGAGGCCCGGCAGAACACCGGGCCAGCTGCGGATTTGCGGCCCGCCGTCGAACCAGCGGCTCGCTTAGGGGAGCTATGCAACCATGGAGGAATGAACGCATCCGCCGACCACAACGGAGTCAACGGAGTGGCAGGCGCCGCAACTCCCGAGCCGCGACCGAGCCTCGGGGCGGACCTGCTCGCGGTGGTCGCCCGCCTCAACCGCCTGGCCACCCAGCGCATCCGAATGCCGTTGCCCGCGGCGCAGGCCAGGCTGCTCGCCACCATCGAGGCGCACGGCGAAGCCCGCATCGGCGACCTGGCGGCCGTCGACCACTGCTCGCAGCCGACGATGACCACCCAGGTACGACGCCTGGAGGAGGCCGGCCTGGTCACCCGGACGGTCGACCCCGGCGACGCCCGCGCCGTCCGGATCCAGATCACGCCCGCGGGCCGGTGGACGCTGAACGCGGTCCGCGCCGACCGCGCCGCCGCGATCGAACCGCAACTGGGTCAGCTCGACCCGGCCGAGCGCCAGGTACTGGCGGAAGCGGTGGGCGTGCTACGCCGGCTGCTCGACGAGGCCGCGGCCCCACGCCGCCGCGGCTCCCAGTGACCGGCGCCCATCCCGCTGGATCGACGACCGCGCACGGGTAGACACTTAGGCACGGGTAGACACTTAGGCACAGCCCGGATTCGTTTACCGCGCGATCCGGTCTGATCGGCGACGAAAGGTGACGGCGATGCGGCCCGACGCCCCGGCCTACCCGGCCTCCCCGCTGACGGTGTGGGTCGGATCGATGCGCTACGTCTTCACCCCGGGGCGCGACGTGATCGTCGGGCAGGGCAGGGGCTGCGACGTCCCGCTCGACCGCCCGAGCCACGCCGGTTCAGCCCCACCCCCGGCCCGTTCGGACGTCGTGCTGCGCTTCGCCGACGGGCACTGGGTCGCCGTCGACACGAGCCCCTACGGCATGTTCGTCGACGGGGCCCGCGTGACGACGGTCGACATCCGCGACGGGCAGGCGATCGCGATCGGTGATCCGCAACGGGGTCCGCGGCTGGTCTTCCAGCTCGGCGCGCCCGCCCGGCCGTCCGGCCCGCCCCCGCGCCCGGCAGCCCCGCCGCCGCAGCAGCAGCGGCCGAAGGTCCCGCCGCCGTCGCGTCCCCGGCCGCAGCCGTCCGGCGCGGTCCCGCGCGAGCAGCCCGGGCCGGTCCCCCAGGCGCCGACGCAACGCCCCACCCAGCGGATGCCGGTGGCTCAGCAGCCGCCGGCCCGGCCGCCCCAACCCGGCGCCCGGCCGGCGCCGCCCGAACCGCGGCCGGTCCCCCCGCCCGAACCGCCCCGGGACGAACATCCGAAAAACCGAGGCCTGATCAAACGGATGACCGACGCGACCCGCAGGCTGCGCGCCCAGCAGCCCTCGTTCCGCTCCGAGGAAGCCGACCGGACCTACCGGCTGCCGCTGCGGCCGGGGGCGCGCACCACCGGGGTGGCCGCATACCGGGTGGGGCTCGCCGTCGACGGGCGCGAGGTCATCAGCGACGTCTCGTTCACCGCGCGTCCGGGCACGCTCACCGCGGTCATCGGCCCCTCCGCGCCGCGCAACAGCGCGCTGCTCGACATGCTCGCGGGCACGCAACGACTCGACTCCGGCGTGGTCACCGTCGACGGACACGACGTGCACGCCGAGCCGGCGGCGATGCGTACCCGCATCGGGATCGTGCCGCGCGACGACCGGCTCCACCGCAAACTCACCGTCGCACAGTCGCTCCGGTACGCCGCCGAACTGCGGCTTCCGCCCGAGACCACCCCCTCCCAGCGCGACCGGGTGGTGGAACAGGTGCTGGAAGAACTCGAGCTGACACCGCGCGGCGCGACGCCGGTGGCCAAACTCCCGCCCGAGCTGCGCCGGTGCGTGTCGCTGGCGATCGAACTCCTCAGCCGCCCAACCTTGCTCGTGGTCGACGGCGTGGGCGCCGGCCTCGACGCGGCACAGGAAAACCAGGTGATGGCGGTGTTGCGGCGGCAGGCCGACCTCGGCTGTGCCGTCGTGGTCGCGATGGCATCGCAGACCTCCCTGACCCAAGTGTCGATGTGCGACCAGGCCGTCGTACTCACCGGCGCCGGCACGCCGGCCTACGTCGGCACACCGCTGCAGGCCGAACCCGCGCTGGGCACCGCCGATTTCTCCAGGATTCTCGCGCAGGTCAGCGCCGACCCCGACGGCGCACACCGCGCGTTCCGGGAGCGGCAGCAGGCGTCGGCCCCGCCGGCGCGGCCGGAAATCGCCGCGCCCTGGCCGGCCCCCGCGGATCTGACCCTGTCCCGGCAAACCGGTCTGGTGATCCGCCGCCAGGTTCGCCAGCTTCTCGCCGGCCGCACCCAGGTCGTCGTCCTGGCGCTGCTGCCGATGGTGTTCGGGGCGTTGATGCTGCTCATTCCCGGCGACTCCGGGCTGGGCTGGGCCGACCCGTCCGGCCCCAACCGGCACGAGGCCGTCGAGATCCTGGCCGCCCTGAACTTCGCCGCCGTGGTGATCGGCACCGTGCTGACCCTGGGCAACCTGGTCACCGAGCGCCTCGTCTACCGACGGGAGCGCTCCGTCGGGCTCTCCCCGGCGGCCTACCTGGCCGGCAAGGTCGTCGTGTTCGCCGTCGCCGCGGCCGGCTTGACGGCCGTGCTGACCGTCATCGTGCTGACCGGCAAGGGCGGGCCCGTGCGTGGCGCCGTCCTGCTCGGGAGCGCCGACCTCGAGCTCTACGTGAGCGTGGCCGTCACGGCTGTCGTGTCGGCCATCGTCGGCCTGGCGCTGTCCGCACGGGCCGGGTCCCCGCGTGAGGTCCTGGCGCTGGCGGTGCCGGTGGTCCTGGCGTCGCTGCTGTTCGCCGGGGGGCTGGTTCCGCTGGTGGGCACGTGGGGTTACGACCAGATCTCCTGGTTCGTGCCCGCCCAGTGGGGCTTCGCGGCGTCGGCGTCGACCGTCGACCTGCGCCGGGTCGACGCGCTCGCCGCCAACATCCAGATGTGGACCCACTACGTGGGCTGGTGGGCGTTCGACATGAACATGCTGGTGCTATTCGGCGCGCTGTGGGCGGGGCTGGGCTGGTTCTGGCTGCTGCCGCGCAAGCGCGGAACCCGCACCGGGGCAACACGGCCCGAGCAGGCCGGCCGGACAGTTGGAGAAGCCGGGCGCGTGTAACGGTTTCGCGCGTCGTTGTCGCGTGGTTGTTTCCGCCGCGCGAGCGGCGGGCTACGGTCGAATCATGGCGCCAGTAACGACGAGCACTGTCGAGCATCTGCGCAACACGCTGGACGGGCGGTGGCGCGAGGTGAAAAACCGGATGCGGGACACCATGACCGAGGACATGTTCCGCCCGCACTACACCCCCGACACCGTGATCGCGCGCACCAAGGTGGGCGAGCAGATGAGGATCATGGCCGCGTTCGGTGCCGCCGGCGACAACTTCCGCAAGGAACACGGCGGCACCGGTGACGTCGGGGCGGCGATCACCATGATCGAAATGCTCGCCATGTCGGACCTGTCGCTGATGGTCAAGGCCGGGGTGCAGTGGGGCCTGTTCGGCGGTGCCGTGGAGAACCTGGGCACCGAACGCCACCACGAGGCCCTCGTCAAGAAGGTCATCAGCCTCGAGTTGTGCGGCTGTTTCGCGATGACCGAGACGGGCCACGGCAGCGACGTGCAGGCGCTGGAGACCACCGCGACCTACGACGCCGAGACCGAGGAGTTCGTCATCGACTCCCCCACCCCGTCGGCACGCAAGGACTACATCGGCGGGGCCGCCGAAACAGCCACCGTGGCAGCGGTTTTCGCACAATTGATCACCACCGAGAACGGCGAGCCGGTCAACCACGGCGTGCACTGTCTACTGGTGCCGATCCGCGACGCCGACGGCAACGACCTGCCCGGGGTGACGACCTCGGACTGCGAGTACAAGGGTGGGCTGCCCGGCGTCGACAACGGCCGCATCATGTTCGACCACGTGCGGGTCCCGCGGGTCAACCTGCTCAACAAGTACGGCGACGTCGCTCCCGACGGCACGTACACCTCCCCGATCGAAAACCCTAACCGGCGGTTCTTCACGATGCTGGGCACCCTGGTGCGCGGCCGGATCACCGTGGGTGGCAGCGCGGGCGCCGCGGCGCGCGTCGCACTGGACATCGCGACTCGATATGCGTTGCAGCGCAGGCAGTTCAGCGCACCCGACGAGGGCTCCGAGGTGTTGATCATGGACTACCTGGTCCACCAGCGCCGGCTCTTCCCGTTGATCGCGAAGTCCTATGCGCTGCAGTTCGCCCAGAACGAGCTCGTCGCCAAATGCCACGACGTCCAGACCGCCGACGCGCCCGACGCCGAGGAGCAGCGCGAGCTGGAATCGCGCGCCGCCGGGCTGAAGGCCGCGAACACCTGGCACGCCAGCCGCTCCATCCAGGAGGCGAGGGAGGCCTGCGGCGGCGCGGGCTACATGGCCGAGAACCGGCTGATCGGACTGCGCGGCGACACCGACGTGTTCACCACGTTCGAGGGCGACAACCATGTGCTGACCCAGCTGGTCGCCAAGGAGCTGCTCACCGCCTACGCCGACGACATCCACAGCATGAGCCCGGTCGAGTGGGTGCGCTTCGCCGCGGGCACCGTCGGCGACCGCGTCATCAAACGCACCGCTGCGGAGACGATCATCCAGACGATCGTGGATGCCCGGCAGGACAGCGAGGAGCAGGGCAGCCTGTTCAACCGCGGCACGCAGGTCAAGATGTTCGAGGACCGCGAGGAGTATCTGCTGTCATCGGTGGCGCGCCGGCTGCAAGCAAAATCCAAGGAGATGTCGGCGTTCGACGCGTTCAACGCCGTGCAGGATCACGTCCTGCACGCGGCCGGCGCGCACATCGACCGGGTTATCCTCGAGGCCTTCGTCGCCGGTATCGACTCGTGCGAAGACCAGCAGGCCCGCGAGTTGCTGGAGCTGGTCTGCGACCTCTACGCGCTGTCGGTGATCGAGGAGGACAAGGCCTGGTACGTCGAGCACCGCTACCTGTCCACGGATCGGGCCAAGGCGGTCACCCGCGGCATCAACGACCGGTGCCGGGCGCTGCGCCCGCACGCACGAACGCTGGTCGACGGCTTCGGCATCCCCGAGGAGTTGCGGTACGTCGAGATGCTGCACCCGGAGAATCTCGCGGACGAACTCACGTCGTAACTCAGGTGGTGACCGGCTCCCCGGCGACGACCTTCAGGCTCGCCTCCAGGCTGCGCTGGCCGACGTTGACGTCCCGGTGGCCCGGCGCCCGCACCAGCGTGCGGCGCGGCCGCACGTACCGCGTCCAGGTCAGGGCCGCCGCCACGAGGTAGCAGGCCAGGAAGCTGCAGAACGCCGGCGTCTCGGTGCCGCTGCTGACGTAGGACTGCCGCAGCGCCAGGTCGATCCCGACGCCGCCCAGGCCGCCGAACGCGCCAGCGAACCCGATCAACGACCCCGACATGGTCCGCGCCCACCGGCGTCGTTCCGCCTCGCTCAGGTTCAGCGCGCGGCTGCGCTGTTCGAAGATCGACGGGATCAGCTTGAACACCCCCCCCTTGCCCATGCCGCAGAAGATGAACAGCGCGATGAAGCCGGTGACGTAGCCGATCATGGTGACGCCGGTCGTCGGGTCGCCGGGGCCGCGGGTGAGGTCGTCGTAGGTGCTCACCGCGACCAGCAACCCGGCGCCCAGGATCATGCCGGCCACGACGACCAGGGTGACCCGGCCGCCGCCGAAGCGGTCACCCAGCCTGCCGCCGAGTATCCGCGCCGCCGACCCCAGCAGCGGCCCGATGAAGGCGATCTCGGCCGCGTGCAGCGCCGCCTGCGCATGGGTCTGCCCACCGGCCAGCAGATTGAGCTGTATGACCTGTCCGAACGCGAACGCGAAGCCGATGAACGAGCCTGAGGCGCACATATAGAGGAAGGCGATTCCCCAGGCGTCGGGCACCTTGAGGACGGCCCGGATGTGGCTCACCTCGATGGCGTGGTCCAGGTTGTCCATGAACAACGACGCGCCCAGCCCGGCGACCGCCAGCAGCACCAGGTAGATCGCGCATACCCAGTACGGCGAGCCGTTGCCGGCAGTGGCCAGCACCACCAGGCCGACCGCCTGGATGCCGGCCACCCCGAGATTGCCGAGTCCGCCGGTCAGGCCCAGCGCCAGGCCCTTGCGCCGCTGCGGGTAGAAGGCCTCGACGTTGGCCAGCGAGGCCGAGTAGTTGCCCCCGCCCAGCCCGGTCAGGGCCGCACACAGCAGATACGGCCACAGCGGGAGCCCGGGATTGGCCAGCAGCACGACGGCCCCCACGGTGGGGATCAGGAGCACCGACGACGACACGATCGCCCAGTTGCGGCCACCGAACCGGGCGGTGGCCATCACGTAGGGGATGCGCACGCACGCGCCCACGAACGTCGCGGTGGCGCCCAGCAGCAGCTTGTCGCCCGCCGTGAAGCCGTAGACGGACTGCGGCATGAACAGGACCATCACCGACCACAGGGTCCAGATCGCGAACCCGACATGCATGTTCACGATCGACCAGATCAGGTTCCTCCGGGCGATGACCTTGTTGCCGGTCTCCCAAGCGATGACGTCTTCGGGGTCCCAGTGCGAGATGAGGCGCGCGCGTCCCATGAAATCATTGCCTTTCACGCCGAGTGTTCGAGGAGTCTTCAAGAAGTCGTAGTCGAACCGCCCGCAGCGACAGTGGGTCAGGCGATACTACGTCGGCCGAATCACGTTCCGGACTCGGTGAACAGCGGAAGGAGCCGCTGTGCTTGCCCCCTCTACGTCTTCCGTGGTCTTCACGTTTTCGTAGTCTTCGTCGGCGTACGCCTTCGTACGCCGACTCGACGAGCCGATCGCATTGCTGCGCCGCCGGCCTCGTAGCCGCCGACACTGATCCTCAGGATGCCAGGCCTTCCCCGTCCGTGGTGTCACTCGCCGCTAGGAGTGTGCTGAGCGAAACCTGTGAAGATACGGCGTTCGGCGCGCACCCGAGCGCGTTAGGGGTGCGGGATCTTGCCGAGCGCTTGGAGTTTGCCGTCCGGGCCGATCCGGAACTGCACAGTGCCGTTGCCGGAGGGACAGCAGGGCTCGTCGTTGCCGACCCGCCATTGATACCGAACCGTGACGGTGTCATCCGACGGCGGCAGCACGGTGATGTAGGGCTTCGGGTCGGGGGTGGCTGCGCCCAGCGGGGTGTTGTGGTCGAAGAAGAGCAACTGCTGGGGAGTCGACTCGGTGGCAATGGTCGGGATGAGCTGCACCCAGTACAGCCGGCAGTTCCAGGTGTGTCCACGCGCGATTTCGACCCAGGTGGTGCCCGGGACGGCGATCGGCACCGAGGCGGTGGCCCGCCGGACCGTGTCGTCCGAGGGGCCGTCGGAATCTTTGCACGTGACAGGCGCTCTCGGTGGCGCGCCCGCCGGCTTCGAGCCGCACGCCGAAGCCGCCAGGATCAGCAGGATCGCGACCAGCTGACGCATCGGACTAGCTTAGCGAAGGCTGTGAATGTCCCACAGATTTGGCCGAAAGGCCGACTTTGCCGGGGTCGCCGCCGGCGCCGCCGGTAGTGTCGTGCCAGGTTCGCCGGTCGACGTTGACCCACGGTGAGCTGCGCTGATCACGGATTTCCGCACGGATCACCAACTTTCCCAAGCCGTTGCGATGAAGCCGTAAAGCGGTGGAAACATCGGATGACCGATGCCGAAACATCCTTGTCGCACGATCGACTTCTGTCTGCGCAGTAAGGGAGGAACTCACCCGTGGCGAGGGAGCTCGATGGAGCCCGTTAAGGACCCCGTGGATCCCGACGCGGCTTCGACGAACACAGCTCTGGTGAACACCATGTGCGGCTACTGCGGGGTCGGTTGCGGCATGGTGTTAGAGGTCACAACGGGCGCGCGATACGACCGGCGTCACGTCGTGAAGTCGATTGGCAACAAACAACATCCGGCCAACTTCGGCCGGTTGTGCACCAAGGGCACGACCACCGCGGACCTGCTCGCCGCGCCGGGTCGGATGGGAACGGCGCACGTGCGCACCGATCGCGGCGCGCCCGTCGAACCGATCGACATCGACGACGCGATCGCCCGCTGCGCGAAGCGGTTACGCGAGATCGTCGACCTACACGGCCCGGAGGCCTTCGCCCTCTATGTGTCGGGACAGATGTCCCTCGAGGCGCAGTACCTGGCCAACAAACTGACCAAGGGCTTCATCGGCACCAACCAGATCGAGTCGAACTCGCGCCTGTGCATGGCCAGCGCGAGTTCCGGCTACAAGCTGTCCCTCGGTGCGGACGGCCCGCCGGGCTCGTACGACGATTTCGACCGGGCCGATGTCTTCTTCGTCATCGGCGCCAACATGGCCGACTGCCACCCGATCCTGTTCCTGCGCATGATGGATCGCATCAAGGCCGGCGCCAAACTGATCGTCGTCGACCCGCGCCGCACCGCGACCGCGGACAAGGCCGACCTGTACCTGCAGATCAACCCCGGCACCGACCTCGCGCTGCTCAACGGCCTGCTGCAGCTTATCGTCGAGAACGGCCACACCGACGCCGAATTCATCGCCGAATTCACCGAGGGCTGGGACGCGATGCCCGGCTTCCTGCAGCGGTACACACCCGACACCGTGAGCGAGATCACCGGTCTGGCCGTCGAGGACATCCGTACCGCCGCCCGCTGGATCGGCGAATCGGCGAACTGGATGAGCTGCTGGACAATGGGTCTCAACCAGAGCACCCACGGCACCTGGAACACCAACGCCGTCTGCAACCTGCACCTGGCGACCGGCGCGATCTGTCGCCCGGGCAGCGGCCCCTTCTCGCTGACTGGCCAGCCAAACGCGATGGGCGGCCGCGAAATGGGTTACCTGGGGCCGGGTCTGCCGGGCCAGCGCTCGGTGGCCTCGGCAGCGGACCGCGCCTTCGTCGAGGACCGATGGGGCATACCCCGCGGGACGCTGCGCGCCGAGACCGGCGCCGGAACCGTCGACCTGTTCTCGCGCATGGCCGAAGGCCGGATCAAGGCGTGCTGGATCATCTGCACCAACCCGACCGCGTCGGTGGCCAACCGGAAGACCGTGCTGGAGGGCCTGGAACAGGCGGAGCTGGTCATCGGCCAGGACGCCTTCCTGGACACCGAGACCAACGAGTACGCCGACGTGTTGCTGCCGGCCGCCCTGTGGACGGAATCCGAAGGGGTGATGGTCAACTCCGAGCGCAACCTGACGCTGTTCCAGCCGGCCGTCGAGGCGCCGGGCCAGGCGCTGCCGGACTGGCAGATCATCGCCCGGATCGCTTGTGCGATGGGGTATTCGGACGCCTTCGGTTACCAATCCGCCGGGGAGGTGTTCGAAGAGATCAAGCAATTCTGGAATCCCGCAACGGGATACGACCTGCGTGGGGCCGACTACGAGAGGCTGCGGCAGGGACCGCTGCAGTGGCCGTGCCCGCCCGGGTCCGCCGGTGGCCGCAGCCCGATCCGCTACGTCAACGACGGCATCAGCCAGACTCGGCTGATCCGCGAGGACGGAAGCGTGCCCCGGCTCGCCTTCCCCACCCCGAGCGGCCGCGCGGTGTTCTTCGCCCGCCCCCACCTGCCGCCTGAGGAAATGCCCGACGACGACTTCCCGTTCGTCCTCAACACCGGGCGGCTGCCGCACCAGTGGCACACCATGACCAAAACCGGCAAGGTCGCCAAACTCAACCGGCTCAACCCCGGGCCGTTCGTCGAGATCCATCCCGACGACGCCGCCCGGCTCGGCATCGCCGCGGACGACCCGATTGAAATCGCCTCGCGCCGTGGGCGTGCCGTGCTGCCGGCCGTCATCACCGAGCGCGTGCGCCCGGGCAACTGCTTTGCGCCCATCCACTGGAACGACGCGTTCGGCGAGTACCTGTCGATCAACGCCGTCACCAATGACGCCGTCGACCCCGTCTCGCACCAACCCGAGTTCAAGGCCTGCGCGGTGTCGTTGACCAGGGTTGCCGCCGGCGCCCACACCGACCCGGCCGCCGGCGCGCCGCCCGCCCGGACGCGGGAACGCGGTGAGGCGCGACTCGAGCTGTTGGCCGAACTGCTCGGCGTGACAACCCAACCCGTGCCGGAGTTCGACGAGTCCGCCCGCTCCTATCTGGCGGGGATGCTGGTCGGGCTGCGTTCGGAGGCCGCCCAGCGCGCACCTGGGGTGCCCACCGTGCCCGTCAGCGCGCCGTTGGACCCGACCACCCGGCTCTGGGTGGACGGTTTGCTCGCGGGCCTGTTCTCGCGCACCGAGGAACCCGGGCCACGCGCCCAACCGGCCGTCGGGAAACCGGTCACCGGGCCGTCCGGCGACGCCCCGGTCGTGGTGCTGTGGGCCTCCCAGACCGGCAACGCGGAAGAACTCGCCGCCGACGTCGCCGCGCGGCTGCGCACCGCGGGGCTGCCGGTCGCGTTGCACGGCATGGACGACTTCCCGGTGGCTCAGCTGCCGGGTACCCGGGAACTGCTGCTGATCACGAGCACCACCGGCGACGGCGATCCCCCAGACAACGGCGCCGGATTCTGGCGGGCGCTGGCGGCCGACGGTGCACCGACGCTCACCGGGACACGCTTCGCCGTGCTGGCGCTGGGTGACTCCAACTACGACGACTTCTGCGCCCACGGACGCAACCTCGACGAGCGGCTCGCCGAGTTGGGGGCGACCCGGTTGACCGACCGGGTCGACTGCGAGCCCGACTACGACGACGCGGCGGCCGGCTGGCTCAGCGGAGTCGTGGCCGCCCTGGGCGGTGCGGCGGCACGTCCTGGCCGGGGCGGCCCGGGCGGAGCAGCGTCCACGCTGGCGACCCGCCCGGTCGCGCGGCCCGCCGCGCCCGCCTACAGCAAGAAGCATCCACTGATCACGGGCGTGGCCCGCAACATCACCCTGAGCCGGCCGCGATCGGCAAAAGACGTGCGGCAGCTGGTGTTTCATTTGCCCGAGATGTCGCTCAGCTATGAGGCCGGCGACGCGCTCGGGGTGTGGCCGCGCAACAGCGCCCGGCTGGTCGACGAATGGCTCTCACTCACCGGGCTGGACGACCAGGCTCCCGTCGAGATCGCCGGACATGGCGTGATGTCCCTGCGGTCGGCGCTCACCGAGCGATTGGAGATCGCCCACATCAGCCCCGACCTGCTGCGCTTCGTGCAGCAACGCACCCGCGACAGCGGGCTCGTCGAGTTGTTGAAGCCGGAAAACAAACGCGCGCTGAGCGATTGGGCGTGGGGACGGCAGTCGGTCGACCTGCTCGCCCAGTTTCCCGTCACCGCCTCGGTCGAGGAATGGCTGGCCGTGCTCAAACCCCTTCAGCCGCGGCTGTATTCGATCTCGTCGAGCCCCAAGGAAAGCCCGCGAGAGGTCCACCTGACGGTCTCGCCCGTGCGGTACAACTTCCAGGGGGTCCCGCGCCACGGCGTGTGCTCGACCTACCTGGCCGACCGCGCGCCGGGCGACCAGATCGCACTTTATGTGCGGCCGTCCAGCAATTTCCGGCCTCCGACCGATCCGCACACACCGATGATCATGATCGGCCCCGGCACCGGGATCGCCCCCTTCCGCGGCTTTCTGCAGGAGCGCCGGGCACTCGGCCACACCGGACCCAACTGGCTGTTCTTCGGTGAACGCCACGCCGCCACCGACTTCTACTACCGCGACGAGATCGAGGCGATGCGCGCCGACGGCTTCCTCACCGAGCTGGATCTGGCGTTCTCCCGTGACCAGCGCGAGAAGGTCTACGTGCAGCATTTGATGCGGCGCCGCGGCGCCCAGCTGTGGCGCTGGCTGCAGGACGGCGCACAGCTGTATGTCTGCGGAAACGCCGACCCGATGGCCAAGGACGTCGACCGCGCGCTGTGCGACATCGCGGCCGAGCACGGAAAGCTCGACCACGACGCGGCCCAGGCATACGTGCGCTCGCTCAGCGCCGGCAAGCGCTACCACCGCGACGTCTACTGACACCTCGCACGCCACCGCGAGACGCGTAATGCGACGGAAACGTCGCGGGCCCTCCGCCGAAACATCTCCGTCGCACCATGCTGTTGTCGGACTGCGCGGGTCGAAGGAGTGGCAGAACCGTGGCTCGGGACTGTGCCGGGTCCGAACGGACCCCCGGATACGTCTGCCCGCTGCAGTGCCGGCTGCGGCCCGGCGACGCACCAGACACCGCCCGCGACCGGGTCGACTGGGCGGGACTGCCCGTCAACCTGGACTTCGTGTTCTCTCAGAACCAGCGCGACAAGGTCTACCTGCAGCACCAGCTGCGCCGGCGGGACCCCCGGCTCGCACGCCGCTTCGGTGACAGCCCCCGGCTGTGCGCCCGCGGCAACGACTGCCCCCTCGGCCGAGACGACGCGCTCGCGCGAACCCCGCCTGCCGCCGCCCGCTGAACACCACGGGCCGCCCCGCGCGGAATTGACCGGCGCTCTATCCGGTTAAGACCTGTAGACGGTGGTACAGCTTCGGGACGAGGCAGAGGCACGGATGAGCCAGACCGGCGAACAGCACAGATGTCCTATAGTAGGGCTATGCAACAGGCCATACAGCCGCGCCTTGCCCTTACGCGCCGCCCCGCCGTGGACTGTTGTTGTCGTTGTTGTTGATTTCCTGACGCCTTTCGACGCTCAACTGTTGTTTGCGTCCGGCGCCGGATACGGGCGGTACCGCGGGTACGCCGGGGCGGCACCAGGACGCGCGTCACTCTCCAGGAAGACCAACCACCGATGACCGCATTTCACCGATCTCACCGAGGGCTTGGCCGACGTGTCCCGCACACCTTCGAGGAAAGCACATGAAGATCGCCGAGGACATCACGCAACTGGTGGGCCACACACCGCTGGTCCGGCTGCGCCGGGTCAGCGAGGGCGCGGTCGCCGACGTCGTGGCCAAGCTGGAGTTCTTCAACCCAGCGAACAGCGTCAAGGACCGCATCGGCGTGGCGATGATCGACGCGGCCGAGCGGGCGGGGCTGATCAAACCCGACACGATCATCCTCGAACCGACGAGCGGCAACACCGGCATCGCGCTGGCGATGGTGTGTGCCGCGCGGGGCTACCGCTGCGTGCTGACGATGCCCGAGACTATGAGCGTCGAGCGGCGCATGCTGTTGCGCGCTTACGGCGCCGAACTCGTGCTGACGCCCGGCGCCGACGGCATGGCCGGCGCGATCGCCAAGGCCGAGGAACTCGCCAAGACCGATCAGCGGTATTTCGTGCCGCAGCAGTTCGAGAACCCCGCCAACCCGGCCGTCCACCGCGCCACCACCGGCGAGGAGGTGTGGCGTGACACCGAGGGCAAGGTCGACATCTTCGTGGCCGGGGTGGGCACCGGCGGCACCATCACCGGCGTGGCCCAGGTCGTCAAGGAGCGCAAGCCGTCGGCGCAGATCATCGCGGTGGAACCGGCGGCGTCACCGGTGCTCTCCGGCGGCCAGAAGGGGCCGCACCCGATCCAGGGCATCGGCGCCGGCTTCGTCCCGCCGGTGCTGGACATGGACCTGATCGACGAAGTCGTCACCGTCGGCGACGAGGACTCGCTCACCATGGCGCGGCGCCTGGCCCGCGAAGAGGGGCTGCTCGCCGGCATCTCCTCGGGCGCGGCCGTGGTGGCCGCCGTGCAGGTGGCCCGCCGGCCTGAGAACGCCGGCAAGCTCGTCGTCGTAGTGCTCCCGAGCTTTGGCGAACGGTATCTGAGCACACCGTTGTTCGCCGACGTGGCGGACTAACCATGCTCGCTGCCATACGGACAGACATCCGGGCCGCCCGCGAGCGGGATCCGGCGGCCCCGACCGCGCTCGAGGTGATCTTCGCCTACCCGGGCGTGCACGCCATCTGGGGCCACCGGATCAGCCACTGGCTGTGGCGGCGCGGCGCGCGGGTGACCGCGCGGGTGTTGGCCGAGCTGACCCGCATCCTGACCGGCGTCGACATCCACCCCGGTGCCCACCTGGGCTCCGGGCTGTTCATCGACCACGCGACCGGCGTGGTGATCGGGGAGACGGCCGAGGTGGGCGACGACGTCACTATGTACCACGGCGTCACCCTCGGCGGCAGCGGCGCCGACACCGGCAAACGCCACCCCACCATCGGCGACCGCGTGACCATCGGCGCCGGGGCCAAGATCCTCGGCGCGATCAAGATCGGCGACGACAGCCGCATCGGCGCCAACGCCGTGGTGGTCAAGGCCGTTCCGTCCAGTTCGGTGGTAGTCGGGGTGCCTGGGCAGGTGATCAGTCGCCAGGGCCGGGGCAGCCCGGACGACTCGATGATGCCCGATCTCGTCGGCGTCAGCCTGCAATCCCTGCTCACCCGGGTCGCCAAGCTGGAGGCCTTGAGCGACGGGCAGCAGAGCGGGCGCGTCATCCGCCCGCCCGAGGCCGGGGTCTGGCACGGCGAGGACTTCTCCATCTAGATCGGCCACCGGGCGGGCCCACCCCGACCGGCGTTACCGTGGCTGTCATGAGCGATCCCTGCACGCCGCACGTCCCGGAAGCGCTGTCCGCGCCGAGCCTGAACCGCGGGGTCGGCTTCACCCACGAACAGCGGCGGCGGCTGGGGCTGACCGGCCGGCTGCCGTCGGCGGTGCTCACGCTCGACGAGCAGGCCGACCGCGTGTGGCAGCAAGTGCAAAGCCTGGCAACGGATTTGGGCCGCAATCTGCTGCTCGAACAGCTGCACTACCGCCACGAAGTGCTGTACTTCAAGGTGCTCGAAGATCACTTGCCCGAGTTGATGCCGGTGGTCTACACCCCCACCGTCGGCGAGGCCATCCAGCGTTTCTCCGACGAATACCGCGGACAGCGGGGACTTTTCCTGAGCATCGACGAGCCGGACGAGATCGAGGAGGCGTTCGCGACCTTCGGCCTTGGTCCCGACGACGTCGACCTGATCGTGTGCACCGACGCCGAAGCGATCCTGGGCATCGGCGACTGGGGGGTGGGCGGCATCCAGATCGCCGTAGGCAAGCTGGCGCTGTACACCGCCGGCGCCGGCATCGATCCGCGCCGCTGCCTGGCGGTGTCGCTGGACGTCGGCACCGACAACGAACAGTTGCTGGCCGACCCGTTCTATCTGGGCAACCGGCATCCGCGCCGCCGCGGAGCCGAGTACGACGGCTTCGTCAAGCGCTACATCGAGACCGCGCACCGGCTGTTCCCGAACGCCATCCTGCATTTCGAGGACTTCGGGCCGTTGAATGCGCGCAGCATCCTGCAGACCTACGGTGACAAGTACTGCGTGTTCAACGACGACGTCCAGGGCACCGGCGCGGTCGTCGTGGCGGCCGTGTACGGGGGGTGCCGCGTCGCCGGGGCCCGGATGCGCGAGCAGAAGACCATCGTCTTCGGGGCCGGGACGGCCGGGATCGGGGTCGCCGACCAGATCCGCGACGCGCTCGTCGCCAACGGCGCCACGCTCGAGGAGGCCGCCTCGCAGATCTGGGCGATCGACAAGCAGGGCCTGCTGTTCGACGACATGGACGACCTGCGGGAATTCCAGCGGCCCTACGCCAAGAACCGCCGCGAGCTGGGCGTGGCCCCCGGTGAGCGGGTGGGCCTGGTCGATGCGATCAGGCTCGCGTCCCCCACCCTGCTGCTCGGCTGCTCGGCGGTGTCGGGGGCGTTCACCCGCGAGGTCGTCGAGGCGATGACGGCGTCATGTGAGCACCCGATGATCTTCCCGCTGTCCAACCCCACCTCACGCATGGAGGCCATGCCGGGCGACGTGCTCGAGTGGTCGAAGGGCCGCGCGCTGCTGACCACCGGCACCCCGGTGTCGCCCGTCGAATACGACGGCACGACCTACACCATCGGGCAGGCCAACAACGTGCTGGTGTTCCCGGGGATCGGGCTGGGCATCATCGTCGCCGGGGCGAGGCTGGTCACGCCGAAAATGCTGCAGGCCGCGGCGGAAGCCGTTGTGCACCAGGCAAGCCCGGCAACCCCGGGTGATCCGCTGCTACCCGACGTCAAGAACCTGCGGGCCGTCTCCACGGCGGTCGCCGAGGCCGTCTACCGCGCGGCCGTCGACGACGGGGTAGCCCGCAAGACACATGAGGACATCCGGCAGGCGATCCTCGACACGATCTGGACACCGGCCTACGACTAGCAGGAGCGTTTGCTCCCCCGGGTGGACTCGAACCACCAACCCTTCGGTTAACAGCCGAATGCTCTGCCAATTGAGCTACAGGGGATTGACCGCGGGACGACTCTAGCGTACTGGCCCGCCGTCACCCAACTAGAGGGAGGCGGATCGGCCGCGCGGGCACCCCGCCGGGTGAGGCAGGATGGAGGCGTCCGTACGTCGTCGGGAGGAACGCTTTGATCCGGTATGCCGTGGTACTCGGCCTGGGTTACGTGCTGGGCACGAAGGCCGGGCGCCGTCGCTACGAACAGATCACCGGCACGTATCGCGCGCTGACCGGCAGTCCCGTGGTCAGATCGATGATCGAGGGCGGACGGCGCAAGGTGGCCAACCGCATCTCACCCGACACCGGGTTCGTGACGCTGGCCGCGATCGACGCCGAGACCGCCGTCATCGAGCGGCCCGATGACGGAGCCCTCACTCCGTCGGATCGTCGCCGCTAGCCTGTTCCAGCAAGCTGCGCCGGTAGGCCTCCAGCGCGACGAGGTCGCCGAACAGGGCGTGGTACTCGTCGCTCTGTTCGATGGGTGACATGCGCTGCAGCCGGGATTTCACGTCGGCGATCTGCCTGCCCATCCAGACCGCCTGCAGGCGGGCCAGCACCCCGGCGATGTAGCGCGGCAGCTTCTCCTCGTCGACCTGGACGGCCTCCACACCCAGCTCGCTGATCAGGCCCGCGGTCAGGGCCGACGTGGTCTTCTGACGCACCATGTCGATCCATTCCGCCCCGGTGACGCCGGTCGAGGTGCCGCCGGCCGCCTCGATGGCCGCGCGGACCGCCGCGTAGCCGGGGTGGGTGAAGCTCTCGACGGTCAGGGTGTCGAACACCGGGCCGGCCAGCGCCGGGTACTGCAGCGCGGACTTGAGCGCCTCGCGCTGGGGCCACAGGCCGGGATCGCGCGGGTCGGGGCGGGCGGCTCCCGCTTCTCTGGGCTCGGCCGCGGCCGCGGTTGCGGCGGCGGGACCCTGCCGGGCACCGCGGGCCGGGGCCTTGGGCTGCTTGGCCTGACGCCGGACCCGGTCGATCACCTGCGCGACGTCGTCCCAGCCGACCCAGCCGGCGAGCTGGCGGGCGTACTCGTCGCGCAGCGTGGGGTCCTTGATCTGGGCCACCATCGGCACGCAGCGGCGCAGCGCGGCGACCCTGCCCTCGGCGTTGTCGAGGTCCGTCTCGGCGAGCGCGGTGCGGATCGCGAACTCGAACAGCGGGGTGCGCCGTGCCACCAGGTCGCGCAGGGCGCCGTCCCCGGACTGCAGCCGCAGGTCGCAGGGATCCATGCCGTTGGGGGCCACCGCGACGAACGACTGGCCCGCCAGGTTCTGTTCGCCGTCGAAGGCCTTGATCGCGGCGGCCCGGCCGGCCGCGTCGCCGTCGAAGACGTAGATCAGCTCGCCGCGGAAGAAGCTGTCGTCCATCATCAGCCGGCGCAGCATCCCCAGGTGCTCGTCGCCGAACGCGGTGCCGCACGACGCCACGGCGGTGGTCACCCCCGACAGGTGCATCGCCATGACATCGGTGTAGCCCTCGACAACGACGGCCTGGTGCCCCTTGGCGATGTCGCGCTTGGCCAGGTCGATGCCGAACAACGCCGACGACTTTTTGTACAGCAGCGTCTCGGGAGTGTTGATGTACTTGGCCTCCATCGGGTCGTCGTCGAAGATCCGGCGGGCGCCGAAACCGATCACCTCGCCGGCCGAGGTGCGGATGGGCCACAGCAGCCGGCGGTGGAAACGGTCCATCGGGCCGCGCCGGCCCTCCCGCGACAGACCCGCGGCCTCCAGCTCTTTGAAGTCGAAACCCTTGCGCTGCAAGTGCTTTGTCAGCGAATCCCAGCCGGAGGGGGCGAACCCGCAGCCGAACCGGCGGGCCGCCTCGGCGTCGAAGTTGCGCTCGGTCAGGTAGCGGCGCGCCGGCGCCGCCTCGTCGGACTCCAGCGCCGCCGCATAGAACTCCGCGGCGGCCGCGTTGGCGCCGACGAGCCTGCTGCGGGTGCCGCGGTCGCGCTGCACGCTGGTGGCCGGGCCCGTGTAGGCGATCGTGAAGCCGACGCGGTCGGCGAGCAGTTCGACGGCCTCCACGAAGCTGACGTGCTCGATCTTCTGGACGAACGCATACACGTCGCCGCCTTCGCCGCAGCCGAAGCAGTGGAAGTGGCCGTGATTGGGCCGAACGTGAAACGACGGAGACTTCTCGTCGTGGAAGGGGCACAGTCCTTTCAGCGAGTCCGCGCCCGCGTTGCGCAGCTGGACGTAGTCGCCGACGACCTCCTCGATGCGGACCCGCTCGCGGATGGCGGCGATATCGCGGTCGGGAATGCGGCCCCGCCCCCTGGGCCGGCCCGCATTCGTCGAACCCGCCGGACTGGACATTCGGCTAGTTTAAGGCCCGGTCCGCGGCGCCGAGGCGGACAACTAGCCCGAGCCGATCACACCGCATGCGACCCGCTGCATCGCCTGGTCGCCGTCGTCGGCACCGTGCAGCATCAACGCGGTCCTGTCGCCCGCCAGCAGGTCCTCGCGGGTGAACGCGTCGGTCGTGGTCACCAGGTAGGCCGAGCCGTCCCGGCGCACCTCGAGCGACGTCAGGTCGCCGCTGGCGGGTTTGCCGGTGTGCCCGGGCGCCTGGAAGTGCCCGCCGGCGGACAGGAAGTTGCCGGGCGGGCCACCGCCGGGGGCCACCGAGTCGGGTTCGCACTTGCCGATCTGGTGCACGTGCATGCCGTGGAAACCGGGCGCGAGGATGCCCGGCGAAGTCGTCCTGACCGTGACGGTGACATACCCCCCGGCGCCCCCGGTGAAATCGAACGTCGCCGTGGCCACCGACCGGCGGTCGGGTGTCTTCAGTTGCGCCGTCAGCGATCCGGCGCTGGCTGCCGGGCTGGTCGCCACCGGCGGCGACGCCAACGGGGCGCCCTTGACGGGAGGGACGGTGCCCGGCTGCGAACTCGGATTCTGACCCGGGCTGCAGGCGCTGAGGACCACAACGGGAATCGACAGTAGGAGCGAGGCGATGCCGCCGGGTTTCATCATGATGGGCAGCCTAGCCCGCGGCGACGCCGCCGCCGGCCGCTAAGAACGGACCTGACCGGTGTCGATGCGCTCCAGTCGTCCCTCGGTGTAGGACGCGATCTGGTCGATGACGACGCGGAAACGGGCGCGGTCGTCGGCGGCGGCGGTGAACGCGGCGGCGAACATCGGATCGAGGGTGCGCGGCGCCGCGGAATGCAACCAGTGCGCCACCCGCTGGATGCGTTCGCGCTGCCGCGCCTGGGCGTCCAGGTGCCGCGGGTCGGACATGATGAACTGCAGTGCCAGGATCTTCAGCAGGGCGACCTCGGCGCGCACCACGTCGGGCACCTGCAGGTCGGCCTGGTAGCGCACCAGCGGCCCCGGTCCCGCGGCCGCCCTCGTGGTCGCGATCGCGGCCGAGGCGAACCGGCCCACCAGCTCGCTGGTCAACCGCTTGAGGGCGACCGCGGCCGAAAGCGTGGCGTCGTATTTGCCGACCGCGGCGACGACCGGAAGCCCCGACAGCCTGTGGGCGGCAGCCAAGAAATCGTCGGCGCTCACCCGCGAGAATTCGCTCTCGCCCAGTTTCGCCAGCGCGGCGGCGTCCTCGTCGTCGGCGAGCACACGCAGGTCGATGCGCTGGGACACGACGCCGTCCTCGACGTCGTGCACAGAATAGGCGACGTCGTCGGCCCAGTCCATGACCTGGGCTTCCAGGCACACCCGGTCCGCGGGTGAGCGGGCGCGCACCCAGTCCGCCAACTCGCGGTCCTCGTCGTAGAAGCCGTACTTGCGCCGCCCCGTGGCCCGCGCCCATGGATATTTCGTCACCGCATCCAACGCCGCCCGGGTCAGATTCAGCCCCGCGCTATCACCTTGGGCATCAAGCACTTTGGGCTCCAGCCTGGTAAGTATCCGGAAATTCTGGGCGTTGCCCTCGAAACCGCCGTAGGCGGCGGCCAGCCCGTCGAGCGCGCGTTCGCCGTTGTGGCCGTAGGGCGGATGGCCGATGTCGTGGGCGAGGCCGGCCAATTCGACCAGCTCGAGGTCGCAGCCCAGTCCGACGGCCATCCCCCGCCCGATCTGGGCCACTTCCAGGGAGTGCGTCAGCCGGGTGCGCGGAGTGTCGCCCTCGCGAGGCCCGACGACCTGCGTCTTGTCGGCCAGCCGGCGCAGCGCGGCGCTGTGCAGCACGCGCGCCCGGTCCCGGGCGAAGTCGGTACGGTGCTGGCCTTCCGTCCCGGGCAGACCCGCCGTCTTCGGCGCTTCGGGTACCCGCCGCTGACGGTCGAAGTCGTCGTAGGGGTCGTGCTGATTCGTGATCACCGAGGCACAGTCTGCCAGGCAACCCCCGGGCGGGCCCGCCTTTGCCCGGGCACTCGTGCTCGAGCCCGGGCTACATTGACGTATGCGCTCCGTTCGCGCGCTCGGCGCGATCCTGACGATCCTCGCCGCCGGGTTACTGCTGGCCCCCCCGGCCACCGCGCAACCACCGCAACGTCTGGCGGGCTACGTCACCGACGAAGCGGGAGCGCTGTCGGCGTCGGGTCGCGCCGCGGTGACCTCGGCCATCGACAAGCTCTACTCCGCTCGCCGGGTCCGGCTGTGGGTGGTCTACGTCGACGATTTCTCCGGGCAGGACGCGTCGGACTGGGGGCGGCGCACCTACCGCCTCAGCGACCTGGGCGACCACGACGCCCTGCTGGCCGTGGCGACCAGCAGCCGGGCCTATGCCTTCCTGGTGCCCTCCGCCATCAAGAGCGTCGACGCGAAGCAGGTCGACGCCCTGCGGCGCGACAAGATCGAACCCGCGCTGCACGGCAACGACTGGAGCGGCGCCGCCGTCGCGGCGGCCGACGGGCTCGACGCGAACTCGACGTCGTCGGGGCCGGTGATCCTGCTGGTGGGGCTGGCCGTCATCGCCGGCGCCGTGGCGATCCTGCTGATCGTCATGCGGGTCCGCCGCCGGCGCCGCCGCGCCGCGGAGTTGGCCGCGGCCCGGCGGGTGGACCCGACCGACGTAGGCGCGCTGGCCGCGGTCCCGCTCGAGGCCCTCGACGACCTGTCCCGCTCGATGGTGGTCGACGTCGACAACGCGCTGCGCACCAGCTCCAACGAACTGGCCCTGGCGATCGAGGAATTCGGCGCCGAACGGACCGAACCCTTCACCCGGGCGGTGGACAACGCCAAAGCGGCGCTGTCTCAGGCGTTCACTGTGCGCCAACAGCTCGACGACGCCACGCCGGAGACACCGGAGCAGCGCCGCGAGCTGCTCACCCGGGTCATCGTGGCGGCGGCGCGCGCCGACCGCGAACTCGGATCGCAAAGCGAAGAATTCGAGAAGCTGCGCGACCTGGTGATCAACGCGCCCTCGCGGCTGGACGGGCTGACACAGCGCTACGTCGAACTCACCGCCCGCGTCGCTCCGGCCGAACAGCGGCTGGCCGAGCTGCACAACGAATTCGACCCCGCGGCACTGACTTCGGTGTCGGGCAATGTCGGGGCGGCCAAGGAGCGGCTGGCGTTCGCCGACCACAACATCGGCGCGGCCCGCGAATCGGCCGCCCGGGCGGTCAGCGGGCAGCAGACCGCTCTGGTGGACGCGGTCCGTGCCGCCGAGTCGGCGCTCGGGCAGGCCCGCGCCCTGCTCGACGCGGTGGACAGCGCCGCCAACGACATCCGACACGCGATCGACGAGCTGCCGTCTTCCATCGCCGACATCCAGGCGAGCATCCAGCGCGCCGGCGAGCAACTACAGAAAGCCCAGAGCGCTAGATCGCCTCACACCGGTGCCCTGGTGGCCGCACGTGACGCGGCGACCGAGGCCCTCGACAACGCCCGCGGCGCCGGCTCGGCGGACCCGCTGGGCGCCTTCGCCCGGCTGTCCAAGGCCGACGCCGACCTCAACGCACTCCTGGACACCGTGGCCGAAGAGCGGGCCAACGCCCAACGGCTCGCCCGCTCGCTCGAGCAGGCGATGTTCACCGCGGAGGCGAGGGTGCGCGCGGTGTCGGACTACGTGGACACCCGTCGGGGCAGCATCGGGCCCGAAGCCCGCACCCGGCTGGCCGAAGCCAAACGGCACCTGCAGGCAGCGCGCGACAAGGGCACGGCCAACCCGTCCGCGGCGATCGCGGACGCCAACGCCGCGTCGACGCTGGCCGCCAACGCGCAGGCCCTGGCCAACGCCGACGTGCAATCGGCTCAGCATGCCTACACCGGTCGCGGCGGCAGCGACATGGGCGCCATGCTGGGCGGGATCATCATCGGGGACCTGCTCAGCGGAGGCATGCGTGGCGGCTTCGGCGGCTGGAGCCCCACGTCGTTCGGCGGCGCGCCCGCCTCGTCCTGGGGCTCCGGGGGCGACTCGTCCGACGGCGACTTCATGGGCGGTGGCGGCCGATTCTAGGCCGTCGTGGCCCGGCCTCGACCCGAAAACGCGAGCGGGAAACACACCGCCCCCGCGCTCTGGGAGCGCGGGGGCGGCGGTGAAGCAGTGGTCGGGGCGGGCGCGCCCGCCCCGAACCGTTGGCTAACTCAGGCCCAGCTGGAGCCGACGGCGCTGTCGGTGCTGGCCATGTTGGACCCGGCGCTCTGCACCTTCTGCCCGTGGGCGTTGGCCTGCTCGTAGATCACCTGGAAGTTACGACCCAACTGCGTGATGAACTCCTGGCAGGCCACCGAACCCGAACCGCCCCAGAAGTCACCGGCAGCCAGCACATCGCGAACAATCGCCTGGTGCTCGGCCTCCAACGACGCGGCCTGCGCCCGGATCAGCGCACCGTGGGCATCAACATCGCCAAACTGGTAGTTAATGGTCATTATTTATCTCCTTTGAAGTATCAGGGATCGAGGGCTAGCTGCCCAGGATCTGCTGGGAAGCCTGCTCTTGCTGCTCGTAGTTGTTCGCGTCACGGACCAGCCCGTCGCGCACCCCATGCAGCATGTTCACGATGTTGCGGAACGCCTGATTCATCTGACCCATGGTGTCGTAGGACGTCGCCTGGGCCTGGCCGCTCCAGCCCGCACCGGCGATGTTCATCGACGACGCCCACATCTTGCGAGCCTCGTCCTCCACCGTCTGCGCGTGCACCTCAAAACGACCCGCCATCGCCCGCATCGCATGCGGGTCAGTCATAAAACGTGTTGGCATGTTGCCTTGTCTCCTTACTGGGTTTGGTTACTTGAACTCGTCATTCAGCTTTGTTGTTGTCGGCGGCTAGCGGTGATCCGCCGATCAGCGGTGAAACACCAACGTCTTCATTCCCCTTCGGTTAGCCGGCCGCCGGGGAACGCGGTATCACGCCGCTGGTCCGTGGTACGTCGAAGCGCGGTTCGGCTTCGCCCTGCCATTCACTCCATTGGGCCCATTCGTCCCATTCGTCAGTCGTTTCGGTGGTGATCGCACCGGGCACCGGCTCTTCGACCGGCTTAACGGGGGCGGTGACGCCCTCCTCCGGCTCCGACGGTGCCCAATGGTCGTAGTCATCCGGCGGAACGGCCACACCCCAGTTGAGCGGAACCGACAAGCCGCCGAGCATGCCCGACTCGCCCCGCTTCGCCGACACCGAATCGTCCGGCAAGGGCGAACCCAGAGGCAGAAGCACGGTGCCCCCTTTCAGAGCCGTTCGTAACTATTGGACTCGGCGGCGATCCGCCACCGAGTTTTGCGAGAATCGTAAGTCAATTCTCGGGACAATGTCCGGGATTGGCGGATTTCGCTCGCGGAGACGGATACGAACCCGTCTTCGCACCGTCGCGCGTGATTTGGCGCGGGCGCCCTGAACAGGCCAAAGGCGCGGGCAACACCCCGCTGCCGAGGTGTTGCCCGCGCCCTGTGGCCCATGGTCAGGCCCAGCTGGAGCCGACGGCGCTGTCGGTGCTGGCCATGTTGGACCCGGCGCTCTGCACCTTCTGCCCGTGGGCGTTGGCCTGCTCGTAGATCACCTGGAAGTTACGACCCAACTGCGTGATGAACTCCTGGCAGGCCACCGAACCCGAACCGCCCCAGAAGTCACCGGCAGCCAGCACATCGCGAACAATCGCCTGGTGCTCGGCCTCCAACGACGCGGCCTGCGCCCGGATCAGCGCACCGTGGGCATCAACATCGCCGAACTGGTAGTTAATCGACATCGCTCTACTCTCCTGACACCCGCAAGCCCTAGCTGCCCAGGATCTGCTGCGAAGCCTGCTCTTGCTGCTCGTAGTTGTTCGCGTCACGGACCAGCCCGTCACGCACCCCATGCAGCATGTTCACGATGTTGCGGAACGCCTGATTCATCTGACCCATCGTGTCGTAGGACGTCGCCTGGGCCTGACCGCTCCAGCCCGCACCGGCGATGTTCATCGACGACGCCCACATCTTGCGAGCCTCGTCCTCCACCGTCTGCGCGTGCACCTCAAAACGACCCGCCATCGCCCGCATCGCATGCGGGTCAGTCATAAAACGTGTAGCCATCACACCGTTCCTCTCACGTCAACAGCTCACTCACGCCCGCACCGCGCCACACCTCCGGGCGCGCCACGGCAGGCCCAACTCTTCGGTTTATCCGACCCCGGTGCGCGGGACGACGCTCGGCCGGGACTGGACCACGTGGTTCGGGCTAGCCCCGCCGCGTCCCAGCATGCCGCCGGGCATGCCGCCCGCGGCGCCACCCATGCCGCCCATCGGCATCGGCATCATGGGCATGCCGCCGCCACCGGGACCGGCCGGCATGGCACCACCGGCCGGCACCTCGGCGCCCACACCCGACATCGCCGCGCTGACCATCCGGGCCGGCGACGACCCCTGCCACGTCGGGGGCACCGACATCGCTCCGACCAACCGGGCCTTGCCCAGCCCGGCCGACGCCGCACCGAGGCCACCCATCCCCGCGCCGCCCAGGCCCTTGGGGGCCACGTCGCCGACGAACTTGGGCGCGTCCGCCAATGCTGCGCCGGAACCCGCCGCCATCCCGGCCCCGGCTCCGCCGCGCATCCCGGCCTGGGCCGCCATCATGATCGGCGACATCATCATGCTCGCCGGGTACATGCCCATCTCGGCCACCGACATCAACGACGGGTTCGCCGCCAGCGCCGAGAACGCACCTGTCACCGGCGCAAGCACTCCAGTCGACATCACGGCGTTCACCGGCGCGCTGATAGCGCTCATCGCCGTCGTACCCAGCCCGGAGACTCCGGACAGCGGGGCCGACAGCAGCCCGCCCAGGCTGGACAGGCCGGCCAGCAGGGTCGGCGGCATGTTGAACGCCGGCAGCATGGCCGCCGCCGCGGTCGCCGCGCCGTGGTAGCCGAACATGGCGGCCACGTCCTGCGCCCACATCTCCATGTACTCGAACTCGGTGGCGAAGATCGCGGGCGTGTTCTGCCCCAGGAAGTTCGTCGCCACCAGGGTCGCAAGCTGGACCCGGTTCGCCGTCACGGCCGCCGGCGGCACGGTCAGCGACCGCGCGGTCTCGAAACCGGTCGCGGCCGCCACCGCCTGGGCGCCCGCCGCCTCGGCCTGGCTGGCCGCCGCGTTCAGCCAGCTCACGTAGGGTACCGCCGCCGCGGCCATGGACATCGACGCCGGACCCGTCCATGCCCCGTTGGACAGCCCGGTGACCACCGAGTTGAACGACGACGCCGCGCCCGCGAGATCCGCAGCCAGGCTGTTCCACGCCGAGGCGGCCGTGAACAGGGGCCCGGAGCCCGCACCCGTATACATCAACGCCGAGTTGATCTCCGGCGGCAACCACGGAAACGTTGGAAACATCACAACCCCCACCCAGCTAGCCGCATGAACCGTACCGACAAACTCGCAACCCGAGAACCAACATAGACCACGGGTAGAGAGTAAGGGACATCACTATCAAAATCCCGACCTTTTACCAAACCCTCAGACACGTCACCACCACCAGGAAACTCGTACCGGGGGTGGGGCTTTCGTCGCCCTGCGCGGGTCGGTATCCCGGTGTGTCGAGGGGTGCGGGCGCGGCCACACCCCTCGACACAAGGTCAGGCCCAGCTGGAGCCGACGGCGCTGTCGGTGCTGGCCATGTTGGACCCGGCGCTCTGCACCTTCTGCCCGTGGGCGTTGGCCTGCTCGTAGATCACCTGGAAGTTACGACCCAACTGCGTGATGAACTCCTGGCAGGCCACCGAACCCGAACCGCCCCAGAAGTCACCGGCAGCCAGCACATCGCGAACAATCGCCTGGTGCTCGGCCTCCAACGACGCGGCCTGCGCCCGGATCAGCGCACCGTGGGCATCAACATCGCCAAACTGGTAGTTAATGGTCATTATTTATCTCCTTTGAAGTATCAGCCTCAGAATTTCACGGTGGCCCGGGTTCTGCTGTGGCGGTCTGCGGGGCGGCAGCTTTGTCGAGGTTTTGAGGCTGGGGGTAGGCGGCGGCGCCGCGTGTCGTGCGGTGACGCCGGGTCCTTTATCCCGGGGGTGGTTACTCCTTTCTTGGGGTCGAGAGGGCATAGGGGCCTGTGGGTCAGGGTATGGCGCGGACCCTGTTGAGGGCGTCGGCGAATTCTTGTGCCCAGGGCCAGGTTTGGGGGATCCGCAGGAGGGCCGTCCAGGAGTAGCAGTCGCATCCAGCACAGCAGGTCGATGGCGATCGCGACGGCGGTGACCCAAGCGGTGTTGATGGCGAACGAGTGTGAGGGCCAGCGGGCCAGGCCGGTGTCTTTGCCGGTGCGGATGAAGCCCTCCACCCGGGCGTGGACGCGGTGGCGGGCTTCCAGTCGCTGGGGTTGTCCACCGGCAGTCGAGGTGGCGAGGACCTGGTAGCGGTAGCCGGCCAGCTGCTCGAACAATGACAACTGGGTGCCGTGTTCGATTTCTTCGCGCCGCACCAGGATGCGCATGCCGGCCGGCCAGCCGACCAGCCGATCCCCTCCGGTGCTGTGGCGCAGCAGCCCGGTCAACTCGGCGACCTGGGCGTCGTCACGGGCCGCTCCGGTGGCATCCAGTGCGGCTTGCCATCCGCATCGGGCATCTGGCCGATCGCGACCCGGACCCGCTCATCGAGGTCGAATCCGACCGAGTAGCCCACTGACATCCCCGGCCGGGCATTGAGTTTCTCCAGGTGTTCGACGACGGCGTGGCTTGAACCCGCGCCGTCGATGGTGACCAGCAACTTGCGGCGCCACTTGGCCGGGATCGCCGCGATCGCGGCGTCGATGATCGCGATATGATCGGCCGCGGTGTTCGAGCCGGCGTTGCCTGCACGGGCGATCACCGCCAGCAGTTCGCCGGTGTTGTCACACCACGCCAACAGCGGGTGGAAGCCAAACCCGCCTTTGAAATTGCCTGCGGCGTGCTGCTTATCGCTGTGCGACTGAATCAGCGACGCGTCGATGCGGATCACGATCGTGTCCCCGAGGTCCCCATAGCAGGTCTGCGAAGCCGGGATCGCACCGTGGCGGGCCTCGATCGCCTCCCACACCCGAGAGCGGACCTTGTTGCGCACGGCCGTGACCTCGGTGATGCTCTGCTCGTCGATCTCGCCCAGGGACCGCCACATCGTCGGAACCGACGCCACCGCCTGAAACAACCGGTGCTGATCGCGCAGCACCGCGGTGCCGGCCAGGTTCTGCGCGCCGCCGGCGATCGATACCGCCACATCGCGCAACACCGCGCCTCGGTCGTGGGTGACTTCTGGGCGCGACAGCACCGACGACAAACCGCTGGTCAAACCCAGATTGTCGGCCAGCAACCGGGGTATCACGTTACCGGCGTGCCCGACCACGTCGTCGCCACGGACCTCAACTCGGACATTCTAGTTGTTCGCGTCACGGACCAGCCCGTCGCGCACCCCATGCAGCATGTTCACGATGTTGCGGAACGCCTGATTCATCTGACCCATGGTGTCGTAGGACGTCGCCTGGGCCTGGCCGCTCCAGCCCGCACCGGCGATGTTCATCGACGACGCCCACATCTTGCGAGCCTCGTCCTCCACCGTCTGCGCGTGCACCTCAAAACGACCCGCCATCGCCCGCATCGCATGCGGATCCGTCATAAACCGAGTGGCCATCACTCAGCTCCTTTCACATATTCGATTCCTGTCACGTACTGCCACACCCTTTATGCGGCAGCTAAACCAATTCCGACCTGCACCCCTATCCGATCCCGACTCGCGGAATCACGCTGGGCCGCGCCTGCGCCGCATTGGGACTGGCCCCGCCGCGTCCGAACATCCCGCCGGGCATCCCGCCGGCGGCGCCCATGCCACCCATCGGCATCGGCATGAACGGCATGCCGCCTCCCCCGGTGGGCCCGCCGACCGCACCGACGGGCACTGCGCCCACACCCGACATCGCGGCGCTGACCATGCGGGCCGGCGACGACCCCTGCCACGTCGGGGGCACCGACATCGCCCCCACCAGCCGGGCCTTGCCCAGCCCCGCCGACGCCGCGCCCAGGCCATCCGCCCCCGCGCCGCCGCCCAGGCCCTTGGGGGCCACGTCGCCGACGAACTTGGGTGCGTCCGCCAGCGGTGTGGTCGCACTGGCCAGACCGGCAGCCGGGTGCATCCCGGCCTGCAACGCCATCATCAGCGGCGACATCATCATGCTCGCCGGATACATCGCCATCGGGGCCATCTGCATGATCGACTGAAGCGGCAACTGGGACGCCACCGCCGTCACCGACGTCACCGCGGGCGCCATCGCCGCCTCCACCGGGGCCAGCAATGCGGCGCCCGCCGACGACGCCAACGCCGCGATCGGCGTCGACAGCAAGCTCCCGAGGCCCGCGAAACTCAGCGGCGGCAGGGCGAACGCCGGCAACGATGCCGCCGCCGCGGTCGCCGCGCCGTGGTAGCCGAACATGGCGGCCACGTCCTGCGCCCACATCTCCACGTACTGGAACTCGGTCTCAAAGATTGCGGGCGTGTTCTGCCCCAGGAAGTTCGTCGCAACCAGCGCCGTGAGCTGTGCCCGATTCGCGGCCACCGCCGCCGGAGCCACCGTCGCCGACCGCGCCGTCTCGTAAGCCGTAGCGGAGGCCGCCGCCTGAGCGGCCGCCGCTTCGGCCTGGCCCGCGGCGGCGCTCAGCCACCCCACATACGGTGCCGCCGCCGCGGCCATCGAGACCGACGCGGGACCCAGCCAGCCCCCGCCAGTCAGCCCAGAAACCACCGACTGGAACGACGACGCCGCACCCGACAGCTCCGAGGCCAAGCCGCCCCAAGCCGCCGCGGCCGTGAACAGGGGCCCAGACCCCGCTCCGGAAAACATCATTGCCGAGTTGATCTCCGGCGGCAACCACGGAAACGCCAGTAAGGATAATCGGAGTATTCGAGGCTCGGTTATCCAGGATGGGAGTGCACCTGTCAGATGCAGGCTACTACGGATTGGTCGAAGAATGTCCGAGTTGAGGTCCGTGGCGACGACGTGGTCGGGCACGCCGGTAACGTGATACCCCGGTTGCTGGCCGACAATCTGGGTTTGACCAGCGGTTTGTGCTGTCGCGCCCAGAAGTCACCCACGACCGAGGCGCGGTGTTGCGCGATGTGGCGGTATCGATCGCCGGCGGCGCGCAGAACCTGGCCGGCACCGCGGTGCTGCGCGATCAGCACCGGTTGTTTCAGGCGGTGGCGTCGGTTCCGACGATGTGGCGGTCCCTGGGCGAGATCGACGAGCAGAGCATCACCGAGGTCACGGCCGTGCGCAACAAGGTCCGCTCTCGGGTGTGGGAGGCGATCGAGGCCCGCCACGGTGCGATCCCGGCTTCGCAGACCTGCTATGGGGACCTCGGGGACACGATCGTGATCCGCATCGACGCGTCGCTGATTCAGTCGCACAGCGATAAGCAGCACGCCGCAGGCAATTTCAAAGGCGGGTTTGGCTTCCACCCGCTGTTGGCGTGGTGTGACAACACCGGCGAACTGCTGGCGGTGATCGCCCGTGCAGGCAACGCCGGCTCGAACACCGCGGCCGATCATATCGCGATCATCGACGCCGCGATCGCGGCGATCCCGGCCAAGTGGCGCCGCAAGTTGCTGGTCACCATCGACGGCGCGGGTTCAAGCCACGCCGTCGTCGAACACCTGGAGAAACTCAATGCCCGGCCGGGGATGTCAGTGGGCTACTCGGTCGGATTCGACCTCGATGAGCGGGTCCGGGTCGCGATCGGCCAGATGCCCGATGCGGGATGGCAAGCCGCACTGGATGCCACCGGAGCGGCCCGTGACGACGCCCAGGTCGCCGAGTTGACCGGGCTGCTGCGCCACAGCACCGGAGGGGATCGGCTGGTCGGCTGGCCGGCCGGCATGCGCATCCTGGTGCGGCGCGAAGAAATCGAACACGGCACCCAGTTGTCATTGTTCGAGCAGCTGGCCGGCTACCGCTACCAGGTCCTCGCCACCTCGACTGCCGGTGGACAACCCCAGCGACTGGAAGCCCGCCACCGCGTCCACGCCCGGGTGGAGGGCTTCATCGGCCTGGCCCGCTGGCCCTCACACTCGTTCGCCATCAACACCGCTTGGGTCACCGCCGTCGCGATCGCCATCGACCTGCTGTGCTGGATGCGACTGCTACTCCTGGACGGCCCACTGGCCAAAGCCGAACCCGCCACCCTGCGCTACCGGCTGCTGCACGCCGCGGCCCGGCTGATCAAACGATCCCGCTACCTGATCCTGCGGATCCCCCAAACCTGGCCCTGGGCACAAGAATACAATGACGACGATAATGCGGGTGGATCATCGATGGAATTCAGACACATATACGGAAACGGGTCGACCGAGAAATTCCGAGAATTCCGAGCACAGCTGCTACTGATGACAAAATATGTTGACAAAATAACTTCGTCCGAATCGGCGATCACGCCGTTCGACGGGACCGACCGTGCCGGAATTCGCTAGCAACCCCTGAGCCGCGGCGCCAGGTAATTGGCGACGCCGTCCATCGCCACCCGCTCCTGGGTCATCGCATCACGCTCGCGCACGGTGACGGCGTTGTCCTCGAGCGAGTCGAAATCCACCGTCACGCAGAACGGTGTCCCCACCTCGTCCTGGCGGCGGTAGCGCCGCCCGATCGCGCCCGCGTCGTCGAAGTCGACGTTCCAGCATTTCCGCAACTCGGCCGCCAGGGCGGCGGCCTTGGGGCTCAAGTCGGCGTGCCTGGACAGCGGCAACACCGCGACCTTGACCGGCGCCAATCGCGGATCCAGCCGAAGCACCGTGCGCTTGTCCATCCCGCCCTTCGCATTCGGGGCCTCGTCCTCGCTGTAGGCGTCGACCAGGAACGCCATGAACGACCGGGTCAGGCCCGCCGCCGGTTCGATGACATACGGCGTGTACCGGGTGTCGGTGGCCTGGTCGTAGAAGGACAGGTCGACGCCGGAATGTTTCGCGTGCGTGGACAAGTCGAAGTCGGTGCGGTTGGCGATACCTTCCAGCTCGCCCCAGGCATTCCCGGCGAAACCGAATTTGTACTCGATATCGACGGTGCGGTCCGAGTAGTGCGACAGCTTTTCGGCGGGGTGTTCGAACAATCGCAGGTTCTGCGGATCGATGCCGAGGTCGACGTACCACTGCAGCCGGGTATCGATCCAATACTGATGCCAGTCCTTCGCGGTCTGCGGCTCGACAAAGAACTCCATCTCCATCTGCTCGAACTCGCGGGTGCGGAAGATGAAGTTGCCCGGGGTGATCTCGTTGCGGAAGCTCTTGCCGATCTGGCCGATGCCGAACGGCGGCTTCTTGCGGGCCGTCGTGACGACGTTGGCGAAGTTGATGAAGATGCCCTGGGCGGTTTCGGGGCGCAGGTAGTGCAGCCCCTCCTCGGTTTCGATCGGACCGAGATGGGTCTTGAGCATCATGTTGAACTCGCGCGGTTCGGTCCACTGGCCCTTGGTGCCGCAGTTGGGGCAGACGATCTCGCTCATCGGTACCGAATCGGGGTCGGCGATGCCCTTCTTCGCCGCGTACGCCTCCTGCATGTGGTCCTGACGATGCCGGTGGTGGCAGCTCAGGCATTCGACCAGCGGGTCGTGGAATACCTCGACATGTCCGGAGGCCACCCATACCTGCCGGGGCAAGATGATCGACGAATCGATGCCCACGACGTCGTCGCGGCCGGTGATCACCGAATGCCACCACTGCCGCTTGATGTTCTCTTTGAGTTCCACCCCCAGGGGCCCGTAGTCCCACGCCGACCTGGTACCGCCGTAGATCTCTCCGGAGGGGTACACGAAACCCCGCCGCTTGGCCAGGTTCACTACGGTGTCGATGACGGACGCCACGGGGTGGTGCGCTCCCTTCCCAGATCGACCGATAGATGCGACGACGGTTCGCCGCACGCAAATCTCCGTCATGGTACCGATGAGCGCCGGGGTCTTTGACATGCGTCATCATGCATGTGAGAGTGGAAAGCAACCGCTGGACGAAGCCCGCGGTCGACCGTCCGAAACCCGGCACTCTCGAGGTGATCACTCCCCCATGGCGATGTCCTCCCGCACGCCGACGGCCACCGCCGGCGACATGGGAGCGGACCTGGGCCTGGCCGCCCACGAGCACGACCCGGCCGGCCCGGGCGGGCACGCCGCGTATGCGGGGTACCCCGTACCGCCCCCCAGGGAGATTCTCGACGCCGCCGGCGAACTGCTGCGCGCGCTGGCCGCACCGGTGCGCATCGCCATCGTGCTGCAATTGCGCGAATCTCAGCGCTGCGTCCACGAACTGGTCGACGCGCTGGGCGTGCCACAGCCGCTGGTGAGCCAGCACCTGAAGATCCTCAAGGCGGCGGGCGTGGTGACCGGCGAGCGCTCGGGCCGCGAAGTGATGTACCGCCTCGCCGACCACCACCTGGCGCACATCGTCGTCGACGCCGTTGCCCATGCCGGCGAGGACACATGACCGGACCCAGTGTCCGCTCCACCCGGCAACGGGCGGCCATCTCCACCCTGCTGGAGACCCTCGACGAATTCCGCTCGGCCCAGGAACTGCACGACGAGCTACGGCGCCGCGGCGACAACATCGGGCTGACCACCGTCTACCGGACGCTGCAGTCCATGGCGGCGGCGGGGATGGTCGACACGCTGCGCACCGACACCGGGGAGTCCGTCTACCGCAGGTGCTCGGAGCACCATCACCACCATCTGGTGTGCCGCAACTGCGGCTCCACCATCGAGGTCGCCGACCACGAGGTCGAGGAATGGGCCGCCGAGGTGGCGGCCAAACACGGCTTCTCCGACGTCAGCCACACCATCGAGATCTTCGGTTTGTGCTCGGAGTGCAGGCCCTAGCGCCGTCACGAGGTCAGCGCGCGGTGCATCTCGGCGCCGGTGTCCAACACCAGCAGGACCAGGGTGCGCAGGGCCTCGTCGGCCAGGCCGGCACCCGGAAAGTTGTACCGCATGATCACGTCTGCGCTCTTGGCCGTGCCCTTGCCGGAATTGCGCTGCACCGCTTTGGCGTTGACCTTCTCCACGAGCGTCACGCTGCCGAAGTTGCTGTCGCGTGCCTGCCGGGCCACCTGGTCGGCGATCTTCTTGGTCAGCGGCAGGTCCCACGCCAGGACCTGGGTGAGCGACACCAGGTCCAGACCCTCGGCGATGTTGACCACCCGCAGCGACGCGATCGTGCCGTCGTGGCGGATCGTCAGCGCACCGTCGGGCTCCTCGTCGACGGGCACGACGCCGACCAGGACGGAGGCCAGACGCTCCTGCAGTGACGGCACTAAGCACTCCCGAATCGTCGGTTGCGGGAAGCATATTCCTCGCAAGCTGCCCACAGGTCGCGGCGGTCGTAGTCGGGCCACAGCTTGTCCTGGAAGATGTACTCGGCGTAGGCCGCCTGCCACAGCATGAAGTTGCTGGACCGCTGCTCCCCCGACGTCCGCAGGAACAGGTCGACGTCGGGGATGTCGGGCCGCTGCAGGTGGCGGGCGATCGTGGACTCGGTGATCCGGTCCGGGTTCAGCCGGCCCGCGGCGGCCTCGCGGGCGATCTCCCTTGTGGCTTCAGCGATTTCGGTGCGGCCACCGTAGTTCACGCAGTAGTTGACGGTGATCACGTCGTTGCCGTCCGTCATCGCCTCGGCGATCGCCAGCTCGTTGATGACGCTGCGCCACAACCGCGGCCGCGAGCCCACCCACCGGATCCGGACGCCCATCTCGTTGAGGCTCTCGCGGCGCCGCCGCACCACATCGCGGTTGAAACCCATCAGGAACCGGACCTCTTCGGGCGAGCGCTTCCAGTTCTCGGTGGAAAAGGCGTAGAGGCTGAGCCACTTGATACCGAGTTCGATTGCCCCGCAAGCGATGTCGATCACCACCGCCTCGCCCATCTTGTGGCCTTCGGTGCGGCGCAGCCCGCGCTGGGTGGCCCAGCGGCCGTTGCCGTCCATCACGATGGCGACGTGGTTGGGCAGGCGGTCGGCCGGTATGCGCGGCGCGGCCGCCTTGGAAATGTGCTGGGGCGGCCTGCGCGGGCCGCCGCCGGGTGCGGGCGGCAACTCGGGGAACTCGACGGGCCACGTGGAGGTGTCGGGAAAGACCGGGTAGTCGTCGGGCGCGGGCGGCAGCTGCGGGAAGTCGGCCGGGACCGGCCCGCGGCCGGTCTTCTTAGCCACAGGCCATGTCCTGCCGGGTGAGTGCCGCGCGCAGGTCGGCGACAGTGCGGTCGGCGCGGTAGGTCCGTTCGACCAGCGGCAGCGTTTTGAGCTGCCGCTCCAGATGCCATTGCAGGTGCGCGGCCACCAGTCCGCTGACGTGGCTGCGGTGCGACTGCGGCGCCACCTGGGCGGCCTCCCAGTCACCGTCGTGCAACGCACACATCAGGTCCAGCACCCCCGGTGGCGGGGTGGTGGAACCGGCCGGGCGGCAGTGCGGGCAGACGCTGCCCCCGGCGGCGATGTGAAACGCCCGGTGCGGCCCGGGCGTGGCGCACCGGGCGCACTCGTTGAGCGCCGGCGCCCATCCGGCGATGCCCATGGCACGCAGCAGGTAGGCGTCCAGCAGCAGGTCGCGGGGGCGGTGCCCGTCGGCCACCGCCCGCAGCGCGCTCACCGTGAGCCGATGCAGGGCCGGGACGGGTGCCCGCTCCTCGCCGGCGAGGCGTTCGGCGGTTTCCAGCATCGCGCACCCGCAGGTGTACCGGCCGTAGTCGTTGACGATGTCGGTGGCGAACGAGTCGATCGAAACCACCTGGGTCACGATGTCCAGGTTCCGGCCCGGGTGCAGTTGGACGTCGATGTGCGCGAAGGGCTCCAGCCGCGCACCGAATTTGCTGCGGGTGCGGCGCACGCCCTTGGCCACCGCGCGGACCAGTCCATGCTCGCGGGTCAGCAGAGTGACGATCCGGTCAGCCTCGCCGAGCTTGTGCTGGCGCAGTACAACCGCCCGGTCTCGATACAGCCGCATTACAACAGTTTTGCACCCCACCGCGACATCGCGGGTATCCGCGCCGATAGTCTCGTACCCCGTGGTTGGCGCTCGTGAGTACACTTCCGGATCCGTTCCCGGTTCCGGCAGCCAGCGCCTGCCCACGCTGACTGACCTGCTCTATCAGCTCGCCAGCCGCTCGGTGACGTCGGACACATTGGTGCGCCGTTCCCTGCACGCCATCAACCTCAGCCAGTCCACGCTGAACGCCTTCCGGGTGGTTCTCACCGAGTCGGCGCTGGCCGACGCGGCCGAGGCCGACCGCCGCCGGGCCGCCGGCGACACCGCCCCGCTGCTCGGCGTCCCGATCGCGGTCAAGGACGACGTCGACGTTGCTGGAGTGCCCACCGCGTACGGGACCGACGGCTATGTCAGTCCCGCCACCCAGGACGCCGAGGTGGTTCGGCGCCTGAAGGCCGCCGGCGCGGTGATCGTCGGCAAGACCAACACCTGCGAACTGGGCCAATGGCCGTTCACCAGCGGGCCCGGCTTCGGGCACACCCGCAACCCATGGTCGCGGCGGCACACCCCGGGCGGGTCTTCGGGCGGCAGCGCGGCCGCGGTCGCCGCGGGCCTGGTCACCGCCGCCATCGGCTCCGACGGCGCCGGCAGCATCCGCATCCCGGCCGCGTGGACGCACCTGGTGGGCATCAAGCCCCAGCGGGGCCGCATCTCCACCTGGCCGCTGCCGGAGGCGTTCAACGGCATCACGGTCAACGGCGTGCTGGCCCGCACCGTGGCCGATGCGGCCCTGGTCCTCGACGCCGCATCCGGCAACGTCGAAGCCGAGCGGCACCGGCCGCGCCCGGTCCGGGTTTCCGACTACGTCGGCAAAGCGCCCGGCCCGCTGACCATCGCGCTGTCAACCCGCTTCCCGTTCACCGGTTTTCGGGCCAAACTGCACCCGGAGATCGCAACCGCGACGCGCGCCGTGGCCAAGCAACTGCAACTGCTCGGCCACACCGTGGTGCCCGGCAACCCCGACTACGGCCTGCGGTTGTCGTGGGACTTCCTGGTCCGGTCCACCGCGGGCCTGCGCGAGTGGGAGGAGCGCCTGGGCGACGGCGTCACGTTCGATCCGCGCACCGTGGCCAATCTGCGCACCGGCCACGTGCTGGGGCAGGCGACGCTGCGCAGCGCCCGCCGCCACGAGGCCGCCGCCCAGCGCCGCGTCGGCTCGGTCTTCGACATCGTCGACGTGGTGCTGGCACCGACCACCGCGCAGCCGCCTCCCCCGGTGCACGCGTTCGACAGGCTGGGCAGCTACCGCCTCGACCGCACCATGATCCGCGCCTGCCCGGTGACGTGGCCGTGGAACGTGTTGGGCTGGCCGTCGATCAACGTGCCGGCGGGGTTCACCTCCGACGGCCTGCCGATCGGGGTGCAGCTGATGGGACCGGCGGATAGCGAACCCATGCTGGTCTCGCTGGCCGCGGAGCTCGAAGCCGTCTGCGGCTGGGCGAGCAAGCAGCCGCAGGTGTGGTGGAACGCCGGCGCGGACGCCTCGCGCTGAGGCGAACCGGCGGCCTCGGGACTGCGCAGGTCCACGCGGCCTACCAGCTACGGGCGGAAGAAAATGACGCTCTAGAAGCCAAGCCGGCCAAGCTGTTTGGGGTCGCTCTGCCAGTTCTTGGCGATCTTAACCCGCAGGTCGAGGTAGACCTTGGTGCCCAGCAGCTTTTCGATCTGGGTGCGCGCCGCGGTGCCCACCTCCTTCAGCCGGGCCCCGCCCTTGCCGATGACGATCCCTTTCTGGCTGGACCTTTCGACGTAGAGGATGGCGTGCACGTCGATCAGGTCGTCGCGGCCCTCGCGCGGGTTGACCTCGTCGATCACCACGGCGAGCGAATGCGGGAGTTCGTCGCGTACCCCCTCGAGGGCCGCCTCGCGGATGAGCTCGGCCATCAGGACCTCCTCCGGCTCGTCGGTCAGCTCGCCGTCGGGGTAGTACGCCGGGCCCGGCGGCAGGGCCGCGGCCAGGACGTCGACCAGCACGTCGACCTGTTCCCCGCTGACCGCCGACACCGGCACGATCTCGGCCGACGGGCCGACGAGTTCGCTGACCGCGACCAGCTGCGCGGCGAGCCGGTCCTTGGGCGCCTTGTCGATCTTGGTGACGATCCCGACGAGGGTGGTCGCCGGCGCGACGGCGCGGACCTGGTCGACGATCCAGCGGTCACCGGGGCCGATCGCCTCGTCGGCGGGGATGCACAGCCCGATCACGTCGACTTCGGCGTAGGTGTCGCGGACCAGGTCGTTGAGCCGCTTGCCGAGCAGGGTGCGCGGCCGGTGCAGGCCGGGGGTGTCGACCAGGATGATCTGGAAGTCCTCCCGGTGCACGATGCCGCGAATGGTGTGCCGGGTGGTCTGCGGCCGCATGGAGGTGATCGCCACTTTGGCGCCCACCAGCGCGTTGGTCAGCGTCGACTTTCCGGTGTTGGGCCGGCCGATCAAACACACGAAGCCCGAACGGAATTCCGTCATGACAGCCTTTCGCCGAACGTGCATCCAGGCCGACATACGGCGGACATTCCCGCCGTGGGCACACGCTCGGCACCGGACCGCTCAGCCATGACGGCCGGCTTCCGCGCGGTCGGACCCGTCGGGCTCGGCCGGGCTCAGCAAGACGGTGCCGATCCGCACCCGGCCCCGATGGTCGGTACCTCCTTCGGCGTGCAGGCGCAGGCCGTGCGACACCACCTCGGCGCCCGGCAGCGGGACCCGGCCCAGTTCCAGGGCCAGCAGTCCGCCCACGGTGTCGATGTCGAGATCGTCGTCGAACTCCACCCCGTACAACTCCCCGACGTCCTCGATCGGCAGCCGGGCCGACACGCGGAAACGCCTGTCGCCCAGGTCCTCGATCGGCGCCGTCTCCGCTTGGTCGTACTCGTCGGCGATCTCCCCGACGATTTCCTCGAGCACGTCTTCGATGCTGACCAGGCCGGCGATCGCCCCGTACTCGTCGACCAGCAGGGCCATGTGGTTGCGGTCGCGCTGCATGTCCCGCAGCAGCGCGTCCAGCGGCTTGGAGTCCGGCACGAACACCGCCGGGCGCATCACCTGCGCCACGGTGGTGTCCCGGCCGCCGTCTTGCGACAGGAACGTATGCTGGACAAGGTCTTTCAGATACACGACCCCGACGATGTCGTCGACGTTCTCGCCTATCACCGGGATGCGGGAATGGCCGCTGCGGACGGCCAGGTTGATCGCCTGGCTGGCCAGTTTGTCGCTTTCGATCCAGATCATTTCGGTTCGCGGCACCATCACTTCGCGGGCGGGGGTGTCGCCGAGTTCGAACACCGACTGGATCATCCGGCGCTCGTCGGCGGCGACGACGCCGCGCTGCTGGGCCAGATCGACGACCTCGCGCAACTCGATCTCGGACGCGAACGGCCCGTTTCGCAGCCCACGGCCGGGCGTGAGTGCGTTACCCAGCACGACCAGCAATCGGCTGATCGGCATCAGCAACCACGAAAGCAACTGCAGCGGAACGGCCGTCGCCAGCGAGATCGAGTAGGCGTGCTGGCGCCCGAGCGTGCGCGGGCCCACCCCGATGACGACGAAGCTGACCACGACCATGATGATCGCGGCGACGAACAGCCCGCCGTCCAGGCTCAGGGCGTGCCGGAAGAACACCACCAGCAACGCGGTCGCGGTGATCTCGCAGGTGATCCGCAGCAGCACCATCAGGTTGATGTAGCGCGGCCGCTCGGCCATCACCTTCGACAACGCCACCGCACCGGGCAGCTCCTCGCGCACCAACTCCTGAACGCGGGCCAGCGACACCGTGCCGATGGCGGCGTCGATCGCCGCGAAGAGTCCGCCCAGGGCGATCAGCGCGATCGCGCCCAGCAGTTCATTCAGTCCGGTCACAGGTCGAAGGCCGCAATGTCCGGCAAACTTCCTGCCATCCGGACATTTTGACATACCGCCCCGCCGCGCCCGGTCACCGCGACGCTCAACGCCTGCGCGGGCGCCGCGGTCGGCTCCGAAACCAGCCGAGAACACCCAACAACTTGCCAGCAATACCCAAGCATTGGACTCTATTCTCAGGCTCCGTGTGCAGTCGTCGCACCACCCGGCGGTGGGTCAGGTGAGCGACTTCCCCCCACCGCTGCCGCCGTTCGCCGATGCCGATCGGATCGTGATCGCGGACGACCCCAAGGACTACTGGCGCGCGCTTCAGTCCGAGGGTGTGTTCGTCGGAATGGGCGGCTACTACCTGGTGACGCGCCGCGAGGACGTGCTGGCGGCACTGGGCGACTACGCCACCTTCACCTCACGCAGGCAGCCGCTCCCGGTGCCCGGGGCCGGGATGAAAACACTTCCGACCCCGGTACCGCTTGCCTACGATCCGCCCGAGCACTCGCGCTTCCGCCGGATTCTGCAGCCCTACTTCACCCCGCGCGCGGTGGATGCGCTGCTGCCCGCGCTGCGAGCGCAGGCGTCGGCGCTCATCGACGCATTGGTGCCCCGCGGTGAGTGCGAAGCGATCGCCGACGTCGCCGTTCCGTTCCCCTTCGGCGTGTTGACGGCACTGTGCGGGCTCCCGCCGAGCGACCGGGACAAGCTGGCCGCATGGGCGGAAGACGTCAACTGGGATACACCCGGGTCACCCCAAGCCTCCGGGCTGTTCGCCTACCTGGTCGAAGCCATCCAGGGCGCCGACAGGCCGGCGCTTGCATCGCAGCTGCTCACCGGCGCCGACCCGCTCACCGAGAACGAGGTGATCGGGTTCTACGCCCTGCTGTGCTCCGCCCAGGACGCCATCCAGGCGGCCATTGGGTCGGCGCTGCTGCACCTGGCCCGCGACCGGCGGCTTCGTCTCACGCTGCGCGACAATCCCGACCAGGTCGGGGCGTTCATCGAGGAGCTGCTGCGGCTCGAGACGCCTTTCCCGTTCATCGGGCGCTTCACCGCGCGACAGGTTACGCTCGCCGGGGTCACGATACCGGCGGGCTCGGTGGTGGTCCTATGCCTGGCGACGACGAACCTCGAGGCCGACGACCAGTCGTCGGTGACCATGACCGACGACGGCAAAATCCGGCCCAAACGTCACCGGAGCTTCGCGGCGGGAGTCCATCGCTGCCTGGGCAAAGCCCTGGCCCGCATCGAGCTGGCCGTGATCATCACCGGGTTCCTCGATGCCGTACCGGATTTCGAGTTGGAGCCCGGTTTCACGCCGGCCTTCACGTTCACCCCCGGCGGCGCGGTCATGCCGAGCAGTCTGCCGCTGAGGTGGAACCCACGCTCGTGAGCCGCGGCCAGCCGGCTCAGTTGTCGAAATACCTCGACTTGTCCAGCAACCGCCGGTCTTTCTCACCCTGCAGGTCCTGGCGGTAGGCCTCGACCTGCTCGGCAACCCACTCTTCGAGCAACCGGTCCTGAAGGGCGAACATCTCCTTCTCCTCGTCCGGCTCGCCGTGGTCGTAGCCGAGCAGGTGCAGCACACCGTGGATAGTCAGCAACGCCAGCTCGTGGCCCAGGCTGTGGCCCGCCGCGGCGGCCTGCTCGGCGGCGAACTCCGGGCACAGCACGATGTCGCCGAGCATGGCCGGCCCCGGTTCGGGGGCGTCGGGTCGGCCGCCGGGCTCGAGCTCGTCCATCGGGAAGCTCATCACGTCGGTCGGACCGGGCAGGTCCATCCACCGCATGTGGAGGTCGGCCATGGCGGCGGTGTCCAGCAACACCATCGAGAGCTCGGCGCTGGGGTTGACGTCCATCTTCGTCAGCACGAACCGTGCGACGCTGACCAGTTCCGCCTCGGAGACGTCGATGCCGGACTCGTTGGAGACTTCGATGCTCATCGCGTGATCACCGCACCACTATCGGCGACCGCGCGAACCCGACGACCGGCGAGCCGCCCGATTCATCGTCAGCCCGGGCTGTTCGGACCTCGCATAGGCGTCCACGATCTCCGAGACGAGCCGGTGGCGCACCACGTCCGCGCTCGTCAGCTCCGCGATGTGGATGTCATCGACGCTGTCGAGGATCTCCATGGCCGACCGCAGGCCGGACCTGGAACCGCCCGGCAGGTCGATCTGGGTGATGTCGCCGGTGACGACGATCTTGGATCCGAACCCGAGCCGGGTGAGGAACATCTTCATCTGCTCCGCGGTGGTGTTCTGCGCCTCGTCGAGGACGATGAAGGCCGAATTCAGCGTGCGGCCCCGCATGTACGCCAGCGGCGCCACCTCGATAACGCCGGCGGACATCAGCTTCGGGATCAGCTCGGGGTCCATCATGTCGTAGAGCGCGTCGTAGAGCGGCCGCAGATACGGGTCGATCTTCTCGCTCAGCGTGCCCGGCAGAAAGCCAAGGCGCTCACCGGCTTCCACCGCGGGCCGGGTCAGGATGATGCGGGTCACCTGCTTGGTCTGCAGGGCGCGGACCGCCTTGGCCATGGCCAGGTAGGTCTTGCCGGTGCCGGCCGGCCCCACACCGAAGACGATGGTGTTGGCGTCGATGGCGTCGACGTAGCGCTTCTGGTTCAGTGTCTTTGGCCGGATCGTCTTGCCGCGCCGCGACAGGATGTCCAGGGTCAGGACCTCGGCGGGCGACTCGTCGCCGGCACCGACCAGCATGGCGACGCTGTGGCGCACCACCTCCGGCGTCAGCGGCTGGCCGCCGGCCACGATGGCGACCAGCTCGGAGAGCACCCGCTCGGCGAGTGCGACGTCGCCCGGCTCGCCGGACAGGGTGACGGTGTTGCCGCGCACATGCAGGTTGGCGTTGAGCGTGCGTTCGAGGGCGCGCAGGTTCTCGTCTGCCGAGCCCAACAGTCCCACGATGAGATCGGGCGGAACGTCGATGCTGCTATCAACCTGGTCAGAAGCCGGCAAAGTGTCATCAACGCTGGTCTCACGGGGCGTCACGTGGTTTCCGATGCCTGCCTTCCGCTGTTTGCCGGGATCACGTTCCCGACCGCCCAGTCTACCGCCGGTCACGACCCCCTCCCAAGCGCGCATTTGCGGCGCGGTCTGGCCACGACATGCACCCGGCGACGCGTTAGCGGCGCGTCGCGTCGCCGATTTCACGGTCGGCGCCCGGGTCCCATCGCCCGGTGAGCACGCCCAGGGCACCCAGCGCCACCGCCGCCGCGCTCGACGTCCGCAACACCTGCGGACCGAGGCGGACCGCCACCGCGCCCGCGCCGGTCAGCGCGGCGATCTCCTGCGGCGCGATGCCGCCCTCCGGGCCGACCAGCAGTATAACCGAATCTGCTTGTGCGACAGAAGTATCCACCAGCCCAGTGGTGGCCGCCTCGTGCAACGCCAGCACCGCTGCGCCGGCGGCCACCTCCGCGCGGACCCGCTCGGTGAGCGCCGCGGTGGACAGCACCCCCTCGACGGGCGGGATGTGCGCCCGGCGGGATTGGCGTGCCGCCGACCGGGCGACGGCGCGCCACCGGCGCAGCCCCTTGTCGACACGCGCACCTTGCCAGGTGGCCACGCACCGGTCCGCCTGCCAGGCCACGAACGCGTCGGCGCCGGCTTCGGTGGCCAGTTCGATTGCCAGCTCCGAACGCTCCGACTTGGGCAGCGCCTGCACGACCGTGACCCGGGGGCGCCCGGGCGCAACGCGCCACCGCCCCAGCACCCGCGCGCGCAGCCCGTCGCGGCCCGCGTGTTCGACCTCGCAGCGGGCCAGGTTCCCGGCGCCGTCCCCGAGCACCAGCTGCTCGCCGAGGCGGATCCGGCGCACGGTCGCCGCGTGAAACCCTTCGTCGCCGTCGACGACGGCCAGCCCGCCGGCCTCGGGCAGCGCGTCGACGTAGAACAGCGTCGCCACCATCTCCGGACGGCCCCGACGACCGCGGTCAGCGACCGGTGAAGGTCTCGCGCAGGCGGCTGAACAGCCCGCCGCCGTTGCCGGCGTGGTGCGAGGAGCGGACCTCGGCCACGTCGCGGCCGCGGCGGCTCTTCAGCTCGCGCAGCAGTTCGGTGTCCTGCTGGTCCAGCCGGGTGGGAACCACCACCTCGACGTGGACGAGCAGGTTGCCCCGGACGCCCGACCGCAGGTGCGGCATCCCGTGCCCGCGCAGCGTGATGATCGTGCCCGGCTGCGTGCCGGGCGGGATCGTGATCTCGCTCATCCCGTCCAGGATGGCGTCGACGGTGACCGTGACGCCCAACGCCGCGTCCACCATCGGCACCGAGACCGTGCAGTGCAAGTCGTCGCCCTCGCGCACGAAGATGTCGTGGGTCTGTTCGTGCACCTCGACGTAAAGGTCGCCGGCCGGCCCGCCGCCGGGACCGACCTCACCCTGCGCGGCGAGCCGCACCCGCATGCCCTCGCCGACGCCGGCGGGGATCTTGACGCTGATCTCCCGGCGCGCCCGCACCCGGCCGTCGCCCATGCACTGGTGGCACGGGTCGGGGATGGTCACGCCGACCCCGCGGCAGGTGGGACAGGGCCGTGAGGTCATCACCTGGCCCAGCAGCGAGCGCTGCACCGTCTGGATCTCCCCGCGGCCGCCGCAGGTGTCGCACGGGACCGGGGCGGAGTCGCCGTTGGTGCCCTTGCCCTGGCAGCGGTCGCACAGCACCGCGGTGTCGACGGTGACCTGTTTGGTGACGCCGGTGGCGCACTCCTCGAGGTCGAGGCGCATCCGCAGCAGCGAGTCCGAACCGGGCCGGACCCGCCCGATGGGTCCCCGCGACGTCCCGCCACCATTGAAGCCGCCGCCGAAGAAGGCCTCGAACACGTCGCCCAGGTTGCCGAAACCGCCGAAACCTCCGGCGCCCGCCGCAGCGTTTTCCAACGGGTCCCCGCCGAGGTCGACGATCCGGCGTTTCTCCGGGTCGCTCAGCACCTCGTAGGCGGCACTGATCTCCTGGAATTTCGCCTGCGCGGCCTCGTCGGGATTGACGTCCGGATGCAGTTCGCGCGCCAGTTTGCGGTAGGCGCGTTTGATGTCCGCATCGCTGGCGTTCTTGCTCACACCGAGCAGCCCGTAATAGTCGCGTGCCACGCTTGAGTCTCCTATACCTGGTTCTTCGCCGCGCCTGCGCAAGCCTGAGCATTATGCAGGTGCACGTTCACCGAGCACCCAGCACTTCGCCGATGTAGAGAGCAACCGCAGCAACGTTGGCAATAGTTCCCGGATAATCCATTCTGGTCGGCCCCAATACACCCATTCCGCCGTATACGGTGTCGGGGGTGCCATAGGCGGTGGTAACCACCGAGGTGCCCACCATCTGCTCGGCGGCCGTCTCGTGCCCGATGCGCACCGTGACCTTGCCGGCCTCCTGCTGGGCCGCCAGCAGCTTCAGCACCACGACCTGCTCCTCGAGCGCCTCGAGGATGGAGCGCAGCGAGCCCCCGAAATCCGCTGCGTTGCGGGTCAGGTTGGCGGCGCCGCCCATCAGCAGGCGCTCCTCGGTGTGCTCGACCAGCGACTCCAGCAGCACCGTCGCCGAGCGGCCGACGGCGTCGCTGAGCCCGTCGGGACCGCGCAGCTGCCCGGCGAGGTCGGCTACCGCGACCGAGGCCGCCGACAGCTTCTTACCGATCAGCGCCTGGCCGAGCATGTCGCGCAACTGGGAGAGCTGGTGGTCCTCGATCACGTCGCCGAGCTCGACGATGCGCTGGTCCACCCGGCCGGAGTCGGTGATGACGACCATCAGCAGCCGGGCCGGGGTCAAAGCGATCACTTCCAGGTGGCGCACGGTCGATGACGACAGCGTCGGGTACTGCACCACGGCCACCTGGCGGGTCAGCTGCGCCAGCAGCCGCACCGCACGGCGCAGCACGTCGTCGAGGTCCACACCGGACTCGAGGAAGCCCTGGATCGCGCGCCGCTCGGCAGACGACAGCGGCTTGACGTCCTCGAGCCGGTCGACGAACTCGCGGTAGCCCTTCTCGGTGGGCACCCGCCCCGAGCTGGTGTGGGGCTGCACGATGTAGCCCTCGGCCTCCAACACCGCCATGTCGTTGCGGATCGTCGCCGACGACACCCCCAGGTTGTGACGCTCGACCAGGGACTTCGAACCGATCGGTTCCTTGGTGGCGACGAAGTCGGCGACGATGGCCCGCAGCACTTCAAAGCGGCGTTCGTCGGCGCTACCCATCGCTTGTCACCTCCCTGACACCTGCTGACCGGCTTCATTTTACGGGCCCCGACATGCGCTGACCGGCAGCAGCGGAGAGCGTCGACGCCGCGAAGGGCTTTTCCGGCTAGCCTATCCAGCATGGTTGCGTCGGGCTCGCGCGATTCGACAGGGCTGGAATCGCCGATGGTCGACCCATGATCTTCAAAGGCGTGCGGGAAGGTAAGCCCTATCCCGAGCACGGGCTGTCGTACAAAGACTGGTCCCGCATACCGCCGCAGCAGATCCGGCTGGACGAATTGGTCACCACGACGACGGTGCTCGCGCTCGACCGGCTGCTTTCGGAGGACTCCACCTTTTACGGGGACCTTTTCCCGCACGCGGTGCGCTGGAAGGGGATCACCTACCTCGAGGACGGCCTGCACCGCGCGGTGCGCGCCGCGCTGCGGAACCGCACGGTGCTGCACGCCCGGGTGTTCGACATGGACCTGCGCTGAGCGGACCGGTCACGATCGGGCGCCGCCGGGTGTCGACAGGGTGAGGGTTCACCCCACACCCCGGAGGTTCCAGGAGGATGCCATGTCCCGACTCACCGGAGTCACCGACCGCGACGCCAGGCTCGCGTTCTTCTTCACCCGGCGCATCGAGTCGTCCGGGGTTCTGCGGCAACCGGGTCTGCGCGCTGCCCGACGGGCGTCGTCCCGTGACCGCCGAGGCGTCGCTGACGGCGCGTTTCGAGGCGGCCCGGCCGCGGCTGACCGCCATCGCCTATCGCATGCTCGGCTCCGTCCACGACGGCCAGGATGTCGTCGCGCAGCGCGAGGTCGTCGGCGCATTCTTCGCGGCCGGCCGGTCCGGCGGCCTGGGCCGGCTGGTGTCGGTGTTGCATCCCGACGTGATGTTGCGCGGCGCCTTCGGCCCGGCGCCGCGGCGTTCCGTACCGAAGGCGCCTCCCCGGTCGCCGGGCCGGCGCGAAGTTACGCGGGAACCGAGCGCGAGGTGCGTGCCGCCGCAGTCAACGGCGCCGCGGGCGCGGTCGTGTTGGTCGCCGGCCGCGCGACGGCGATCATGGGGTTCGTGGTGCGCGGCGGGCGGATCACCGCGATCGACGTGCTGGCCGACCCGGCGCGGGTCGCGCGAACCGACGTGAGCGGCGTGTTGGGTTAGTCCGTCGCCGCCGCGGCCTGTATCAGGGCGATCGCGGCGTCGTGCTGCATGATCCAGGTGCCGTTCTGATTGACGAACACGAGGTGCTTGGTGACCGGACCTGCGAACTTCGGGCCGGCGATGGCCACGTCGGCCTGCGCCATGTTCGGGCCGGCCGGCGCGATGTTGGTGACGGTGAACGTCTCCGGGAAGTTTCCGTGCCGGTAGGCCTTGCGCAGGTCGTGGTCGGCGACGTGGCCCTCGTCCGGGCTGATGCCGTTCTCGACCAGGTCGTTCTTGGTCGTGTAGGACACGCCGGGATCGGTGACCTGGTTGCACAGGTTCGACAGCTGCTCCGCGGTCGGCAGGTTCTGGCCCGGCGCCGGCGACGGAGGATTCTGGGGCAGGGGCGCGGCGACCGCGGCCGGTCGCACCTGGGCCAGGTCGGCTTGCGGGGCGGCGGTAGTCGCAGCGATGCCCGCGGCTGCGCCGCCGATGAGGGCCAGAGCGGCCACGGTTGCAACGCGTTTCACGGTTTTTCCCTTCGATGGAGCCGAACGTGACTTTATGACGACTGGCCGGCGGCCTGCAGCAACTCCATCGCCGAGGAGCGCGACAGCACCCAGCCACCCTGGTTGACGAACGTGACGCTTTGGCTGACCGGCGATGTCAGCTTGGGGCCCGACACCGCCACGTCGGCCGTGGCCGAACCGGGCGCGACCGGCCGGATGTTGGTCACGTTGAACGACAGGGGCAGGTCACCGTTCTTGGCGGCCTTCTTCAGCCTCTTGTCGGCGACGTGGGCTTCCAGGCCGCTGATCCCGCCCTGGACGAGGTTGCCCTTGTCGGCGAACGAGACGTTCGGGTCGGCCAGGCTGTTCAGCACGTCCGTCAGCTGCGCGGCGGTCGGGACGGTCGCGCCCTGGGCGGGGGACGACGGGTCCTGCGGCAGGGGCGCGCCGACCGCGGCGAGCTGCACCCGGGCTGGACCGGCGGCCGGGACGGCGGCGACGGACGTCACGCCGACGGCCGCGGCGGCAAATGCCCCCAGCGCCGCCGCGCCCGTGGCGATCGATGCGAAGGTCTTCATGGTCAGGTTCCCCCTCGGTGTGTGATGGGTGGTGCCATTGTGCGCTGTGTTGCGGCCGCTTTCCCAGTGACGACGCTTTTCGTTATCGCGACGGTACCCATGTGGACGCAGGGGCAGCTGTGCTCAACCTGTGTAGCAGATTAGAACCGCTCGCCGTCCGGTCACGCTCGCGTGCGGTCGAGGGCCAGGATTTCCTCATCCGTCATCGCTGCCACCTCGAGGTAGTGGCGGGCGATGAGGGCGAGCCGACCCGGCGTGCCGCGTTGCGACTCCCGCGCGTCCAGCCGCTCGGCCAGACCGGCGACGGTCCGTGCGGCGAACAGGTCCGCGACCATGGCGTGCCCGACATCCAGCCAGTCGCGGATCCGGGCGATCGCCGTGGTCGCCAACACCGAGTCGCCCCCCAGCGCGAAGAAATCGTCGTGCACGCCCGCGGATTCCACGCCCAGCACCTCGCCGACGATCTGGGCGAGCGCCGCCTCGACGTCGTTGCGCGGGGCGCCGTCGCCGCCCTCCTGGTCCAGCCCCTCGAGCAGCGCGGCCACCGCGGGGCGGTCCACCTTGCCGTTGGCAGTCAGCGGGATTCGTTCCAGGACCACGATGCGCGTGGGAATCATGTAGTGCGGCAGCAGTTCTGCCACCGCGGCGGTGACGTCGCCGACCGGCTCCCCGGTGACCGCGGCGGCCAGCCGCGGCGCAGCGGTGCCGACGACCGCCGCGACGGCATGCCGCACTCCCGGCACGGCGCGCAGCGCGCTCTCCACCTCGCCGAGTTCGACGCGGTACCCGCGGATCTGCACCTGGTGGTCGGCCCGGCCGAGGAACTCGATCGTCCCGTCGGGCCAGTACCGCGCCAGGTCGCCCGTGCGGTACCAGCGCATGCCGTCGTGCTCGACGAAGCGCTCGGCTGTGCGTTCGGGGTCGTTGCGGTATCCCGCGGCGACGTTGGGGCCGCTGAACCACAGTTCGCCGGGGACCCAGTCGGGACAGTCGCGCCCCGCCGGCGAGGCGATCCGGCAGCGCACATTGCGCATCGGCACCCCGAACGGCACCGTCGCCCATTGCGCCGGTGGGTCGCCGACCACCTCGCACACGGTGCCGTGGACCGAGGTCTCGGTCGCGCCGCCCAGACCGGCGAACCGGCAGCCCGGAACCTGCCTGGTGAGCCTACGGGCCAGGTCCACGCCCACCCAGTCGCCGCACAGCATGGCCACGCGCAGCGAGTCGCCCAGCCGGTCCCCGCCCAGCTCCAAGATCATGTCCAGCCAGCTCGGCACGGAGCTGAGGACCGAAACCCGGTGGTGGCGAATCAGTTCCACCCAGGTGGTGGCCGCGGCCCGCTGGCCGGGGTCCATGGCCACGATCGAGCCCCCCGCCGACAGCAGGCCGAAGATGTCGTAGACCGACAGGTCGAACTCGAGGGCGGCCAACCCGAGCACCCGGTCGTCGGTGCCGATGCCGAACCAGTCGTTGAGCGCGTCGATGGTGTTCATCGCCCCGCGGTGCCGGATGTCGACCCCTTTGGGCAGGCCGGTGGAACCCGACGTGAAGATCACGTACGCCAGCTCGCCGGTGTCGGGCAGGACCGGTGCCGGCAGCGACGGCGCGTGCCGTTGCGCCGCGTCGATGGGCAGGCACCGGATCGATGGGCCCATGGTCGTGCCCTCGATGGTCAGCGCCGCGACGATGTCGGCGGACTGCAGGATCTTGGCCCGCCGGCCCTCCGGCTGGTCGAATCCGATCGGCACGTAGACCCCCCCGGCGGCGAGCACCCCGAGCACGGCCAGGATCTGGTCGGGGCCCTTGGGCAGTTGAACGGCGACCGCGTCACCCCGGCGCACCCCGGCGGCGCGCAGCGCCCCGGCCACCGCCAGCGCGCGCCCGGCGAGTTCCCCGTAGCTCCACGCGCCCTCGGTGCCGGCTTCCGCACCGGGCAGGCCCCAGACCACGGCCGGCGCGTCCGGGGTTGCCGCGGCGTGTTCGAAGAATCCCTGGTGCAGACAGCGCCCGCTGACCGGGCCGTCGGTCGCGTTGACGGCCGCGCGGACGCGCGCCTGAGCGCTGGGCAGCCGCACCGCCGCCTCCGCCTCCCAGCCCGCGTCGCCGTCCGTCAGTCGCCGGACCGCCTTGGTGAACGCGGCGAACATGGCTTCGATGAGCCCCGGCGGGAAGGCCGATTCCCGCACGTCCCAGTTCAACAGCAATCCGCCACTCAGCTCGGTGATCTGGGCGTCGAGCAACACCTGGGGACCCTGCGAGACGATCCACACCGGGTCGCCGAAGGTCTCGGTCACGGTGGCCGAGAACAGTTCTCCGAGGTCGAGCGCGCTGGTGAAAACCACCGGCGCCAGCACCGGCTCGCCGCGGTGGCGGCCGAGGTCGCGCAGCACCTCGAGCCCGGAATAGGCCGAGTGCGAACCGCTTTCGTACATGCTGCGCTGGATGGCGTGGGCCCGCTCGGTCACCGAGACGTTGTCGGTGAGGTCGACCTCCAGCAGGACCGAGGAGGTGAAGTCCCCGACCACCCGCGCGATGTCGGGATGGGCCGGTTCCCGCTGGAACAGCGGCACATTGAGCAGGAATCTCGGCTGCGCCGACCACCCGCCGACGGTGTCGGCGAACACCGCCGCCAACGCCATCGCCGGCGTGATGCCGCGGGCGTGGGCACCAGCCAGCAGCCGCTGCTTGGCCTCGGGCGCCAGCCAATAGTGGTGACGCGCGGTGCGGTGCGCTGTGCCGCGGTCGGTGACCGGAAGGGTCGGCAGGTCGGGCGCGCCGGGCAGCTCGGGCAACCGCTGCTGCCACCACCGCCGGTCCCGGGCTCGCGCCGCGGCGTCGACCCGGCGTTCCGTGCGATAGCGCCGGTAGCTGTAGCCGGGCGGCTGCAGCGTCGCCCCGTTGTACATCTCGGCCAGTTCAGACACCAGGACGCGGTAGCTCATCGCGTCGCCCGCCAGCATGTCGACGTCGAGATGCAGGCGGCTGCGGTTCGGGCCGTAAAGGGTCAGCGTGACATCGAGCACCTGGGCGTCCTCGATCGCCAGGCGCTGATGCGTCTTGCGGTCGCGCAACTCGGCCAGCGCGGACCGGACAGCGTCGGGGCCGTGGCCGCGGAGGTCGAGCACGGCGAAAACCGGCCTGCCCGGTTCGGGCATCGTCTGTTGGGTCCCGTCCGGAAGGAACCGGGTGCGCAGCATGGGATGGTTGGCGACCAGACCGGACACCGCACGCTCGAGACGCTCGGGATCGACTGACTCACAGTCGAATTCGACGTATAGGTGGGTCGCGACGCCGCCGAGTTCCTGCTCGTCGGAGCGCCCGATCCAATACGCGTGCTGCATCGTGGCCAACGGGAACGGCGCGTCCTCGGGCGTGGGCTCGGCGGTGCCGGGCTCGCCGGCGCCTGCGCTGTTCCCGGCCCCGAGCAGGGCGTGCCAGGATTCGACCGTCGGCGCGTCCGCGAGCTGGGCGAAGGTGACGTCCGCGCCGCGCTTTCGCCAGCTCCCGGCCAGGGCCATCATGCGGATCGAATTCAAGCCCAGCTGGATCAGGTTGGCCTCGTCGGCGATGTCGGTCGCCGGGCAGCCGAGTTGGGCGGCGACGGCAACCCTGATCTCGTCTCTGCTCACCCGGTCGGCGCCGTCACCCATGGGTTGGCTCGCGGTCACGTCAGTCCCTTTCGTGCGGTCGATCCAGGTCGGCGGCCAGCGCGGCGGCCCCGCGCCGCCACAGCTGCGTCAGGCGGTCGATGTCGGCGGGCGCGAACAGCGCGTCGCTCCAGCGCCAGTTGGTGATCAGTTGCACGCCCTCCGGCGTCATCGCCACGAAGGCGCTGAGATTAAGGGCGAATCGCAGCGGCAGGTCGGGTTCGGGGTCATCGGGCAGCGCGTCGATGTAGGACCCGGTGAGCAGCGACCACGGCTGTTCGCTGACCCCGAGGTCGAGGCGGCCCAGATAACTGAACTGGATCTGCGGTTCGGCGGCCGCCCGCAACTCGGGCTCCCCCCGGACGTAACGCAGCAGGCCGAAGTCCAGGCCACCATTGGGGACCGCGCCGAGGTGAGCCACCACCGCCTCGAGCAGCGCCCCGGCCGCGCGCGGATCCCGCTCGGCCCGTTCGACGTCGACCGACCCGGCTCCTGCGCCCAGGCGTACGGGGTAGGCATTCGTGAACCACCCGACGGTGTTGGTCGTGTCGGTGTCGAGCACGGCATCGGCGCGTCCGTGGCCCTCGAGCGCGACGAGCGTGCCGGCGGCCGGGTCCTGACCGCGCTCGCGGCGCCAACCGGCAATGGCCATGGTGGTCGCGGTGAGCAGGAATTCTCGCACGCCTTCGTCTTTGGTGACCGCAGCGAGCATGCGCCCGGTGGTCTCGGCGTCGACGGCGACCCGGGTCACCCGCAGCGTGGACCAGGTGTCGCGGGTGGGGTCGACGGGCCGGGTCCCCAACGCCGGATCGGGTCCGCGGACCTGCTCGAGCCAATAGGCGAGCTGGTCGCGCACCTCGGCCGTCGCGGCCCGCTGCCACATCAGGTCGCACCAGCGCCGGTAGGAGGTGAATTCCGGCAGCATCTTCGGGGCGTTGCCCGCCCGCACGCAGCGCCAGGCCCCGACCAGGTCGCCCAGCATGATGTGCCAGGAGACCACGTCGACGGTCAGGTGGTGCGCGGTGAGCAGCAGCACGTCGGCGTGCTCCGCACCGGAGTACCAGACCGCGCGCACCATCGCGCCGGCGCGGGGATCGATCTCGTCCAGCACGGCCCGGGCCGAGGAGGCGATGGCCGAAACCAGCGCGGTGTCGGTGGGTTCCGCGAGTCGCACCCGGCTGAGCAGGTCGGCGGCGCGGACGGCGCCGGGCTCGCGGGTGACGAGGCGAGCGCCCGCGGCGGTGTCGACGAGGATCGAGCGCAGGGTGTCGTGCCCGTCGAGCAGCGACTGCAGCATCGACTCGATCGACGCGCGATCGATGCCGGACGGCAACCGCAGCAGGACGGTGTGGGTGAACCTCCGGTAGTTGCCGTGCTCGTAGAGCCACGACACCATCGGCAAGGGCAACACCTCGCCGTACTCCGCGCCCGGCGCCGACGCGTCCGGCGCGGGTCCCGCGTCGATCGCGGCCGCGAGTTGGCGGATCGTCGGCGCGGCGAACACCATCCGCGGGCTGAGCGTGAGTCCGCGCCGTTGCGCCTTGTGCACCAACGAAATCGCCAAGATGCTGTCCAGGCCGAACGCGAAGAAGTCGTCGTCGAGGCGGGGCACCACCCCGTTGAATTGCTCCCCGAACACCTCGCACAGCGACCGTTCGGTTTCGGTGGCGGCCGCCGTGCCGCCGCCCTCCGGTGACAGCGCGCGCCCGGCCAGCCGGTCCAACGCGTGCCGGTCCAGCTTGCCGTTGTGGTTCACCGGTAGCCGCGGCAGCGCCACGACGCGCGCCGGAACCATGTACGACGGCAGCCGCTCACCGAGCGAGGTGCGCACCAGGCCCGGATCGCCGGGCGCGGTGTCCTTCCACGCGACGAACCCGACTAAGGCAGAAGAACTTTCGCGCCGCACGACGGAAACCGCCGCGTCACCGATCGCGGGGTGGGCGCGCAGCGCGGCTTCGATCTCCCCGATCTCGACGCGGTAGCCGCGGATCTTGACCTGGGTGTCGGCGCGGCCCAGGTAGGCGTACCCGCCGTGCGGCAGGCGGCGCACCAGGTCGCCGGTCCGGTACATGCGCCGGCCGGGGCGGAAGGGGTCCGCGACGAAGCGCGTGGCGGTCAGCGCCGGCCGGCCGAGGTAGCCGCGCGCGAGCTGCGCGCCGCCCAGGTACAGCTCGCCGACGGCGCCGTGGGGCACCATGCGCAGGCCGGAATCCAGCACGTAGGCGAAGGTTCCGGCGTTGGCGGTGCCGATCGTCGGTGCCGGGTACTCACCCACCGCGGCCACGAGCGCCTCGACGGTCGCCTCGGTGGGCCCGTAGCAGTTGTAGACCGCGCCGCACACCCCGGCCGCGGGCAGGCCGCGCAGCTGTTCCCACAGTGCGCCGTCGATCGCCTCGCCGCCCAGGGCGAGCACCGCCAGGCCGTGCTTCAGCAGCCCGGCGACGCGCAGCTGTCCGAGCATCGACGGGGTGGTGTCGATCATGTCGACCCGGTGGGTGGCCATGCCCGCCACCAGCCGGTCGGCGTCGCGCATCTCCCCGGCGTCGAACAGGTGCAGGGTGTGGCCGTCGAGCAGGCCGACCAGGGGCTGCCAGGACGCGTCGAAGCTCAGCGACCAGGCATGCGCGATGCGCAGCGGGCGGCCCAGCCGCGCCACGGCCGGCCGGTAGACGCGTTCGCGGTGGTCGGCGAAATAGCTCAGCACCGCGTCGTTGGTGCCCAGCACCCCTTTGGGTTCCCCTGTCGAGCCGGAGGTGAAGATGACGTAGGCGCACTGCCCGGGATGCCGTTGCACCGTAGGCGCGACGGAGGGCGACCGCGAGATGCGCCGGGCGGTGGCGGGGTCGTCGATGACCAGGGTGGCCGTCCGCCCGCCGACCAGTCGTTCGCAGGCGGCCGTGGTGACGGCCAGGACCGGATCCGCCTGCGCCAGCATCGTGTCGATGCGGGCCTGCGGGAGCGTGACGTCGACCGGCAGGTAGGCGCCGCCGGCGGCGAGGACCGCCAGGATGGCGACGATGGACCGGGCCGAGCGCGGCAGGGTCAGCGCGACAACGGATTCCGGTCCGACGCCGCGCGCGGCCAGCTCCGCGGCCAGCCGGCAGGCCGCCGCGTGCAGGTCGGCGTAGGTATACCGCTCACCGCTTCCCGTGCTCAGCGCCTCCGCGTCCGGGGTCAGGCGTGTCTGGCGCGCGAACGCCTCCCACACCGTGGCGTGCGGCGCAGGCACCGACCGCGTGGCAAGACCGGCGGATTCGGCGCGCTCGGCGGCGGTGAGGACGTCGAGTGCGTCGGGGGCGGCGTCGCCGACCTCGGGCAGCCGCCGCAGCACGCCCAGCAGCCGCTCGCACGTCTCGTCGGGCCGAAGATAAGGCAGCGCTTCGGGAATCGCCTCGATGAGCACCACCAGCGCGTCGTCGCGCAGGTGCGCGACCACGGTCAGCGGGTAGTGCGTCAGGCTTTCCATCTCGACCGGGCGGAAGCGGGCCCCGTCGGGCGTGGTGACCTCGCGGATGGCGTCTTCGACGGGCGCGTTCTCGAACACGAACAGGCTGTCGAACAGCGCGCCGCGCCCGTGCGCCCGCTGGATCTCCGACAGGCTGAGGTAGCCGATGTCGCGCATCGCCGAGGCCTCGCGCTGCAGTCGCGCGCAGTGCCCGGCGACCGTGTCGGTCGCGACGAAGCTGTGCACGACGGGCACGGTGTTGATGAACAGCCCGACCATGCCCTCCACGCCGGGCAGGTGCTCGGGCCGGCCGGACACGACGGTGCCGAAGACGACGTCGCGGCGGTCGGTGAGCCTGCTCAGCACGACCGCCCACGCGAAGAGCACCGCGGTGTTGAGCGTGAGCCCGTTGCGGGCCGCCCAGTTCCGCAGCCGGGCCGTGTCGGCGGCGGGCAGTACCCGTTCCGCGGTGCCCGGCACGCCGTCGCGGGGGGCGACGGTGCCGTCGGCGACCATCAGCGGCGCCGACACCCCGGAAAGGTAGTCGTTCCACCGCGACAGCACCGCGGCGCGGTCCTGCCGGGCGAGCCATGCGATGTAGTCGCGGTAGGGCCGCGGCGGTAGCAGTCCGCCGGTCGATCCCCCCGCCCGGTACACGGCGAGCATCTCGGTGAAGAACACCCCGAGCGCCCAGCCGTCCATCAGGATGTGGTGGACGGTGAAGATCAACCGGCGCCTGCACTCGCCGGGCACTCGGAGCACCACGACGCGCAGGGCCGGTCCCCGGCTCAGGTCGAACGGGCGGCGTCGCTCGGACCGTGCGATGGCATCGAATTCGGTTGGTGATGCGGGGCGTTCGGTCCACGGCAGCTCGGCGTGGGCGGGCACGATCTGCACGGGCCTTTCCACGCCGCGATCCCAGAACGCGGCGCGCAGGTTCGGGTGGCGGTCCAGCATCGCGGCGGCGCTGCGGCGCAGCAATTCGACATCGACGGGCCCGTCGATGTCGACCCGCAGCTGCATGGTGTACAGGTCGATGCCGTCCTCGGCCAGCCGGTACAGCGCGAACAGCCCCTCCTGCAACGGGCTCAGGGCCAGGACGTCCTCGACCTGCGGCGGGGTCTGGTTCACCGCCACCTCACGATTCCCGGAGCCAGGAGGCGGTGAGCTCCGCCAGCGTGCCGGCGTCCAGGCCCGACGCGCTCATCGGCGCCGACGGCGGCTCCGGCGCCGAATCATGTTGCGGCGTGTGCTGATCGGCGGCCGCGTCCACGGCGGCGGCGAGCTCGGCGATGGTCATGTGCTCGAACACCATCGCCGGGGTCAGCGTCAGTCCCTGGGCGGTGGCGCGGGCCGCCAGCTGCACGGCGACGATGCTGTCGCCGCCGACGGCGAAGAAGTTGTCCTCGCGGTCGACGCCGGTGATCTCGAGCAGCTCCTCGAGCAGGGTCGTCAGCGCCCGTTCGGTATCGGCGGAGCCGCCGGACAGCGGTTGGGACGGCCGCGCTTCGGCCGGGGCGGGCGGGGCCAGCAGCGCCTGCAGGTCGGCGGCGGGTAGCAGCCCGAGCGCGCTGACCGCCGCGTCGGGGGTGGTCGCGAACGCGTCGAACGCGTTGTCGAGGGCGGCGGCGATCCGCCGGACCGTCGCGGGCTCGTAGAGATCGGCGTTGGCGACGACCCGCACGTCGAGTTCGGCGTCCGGGGTCACGTTCACCCCGACGTTGAGGTCCAGCAGGGAGATCTCGAAATCCATCGGGAGCGCCGACACCGTGGTGTCCCCGCTGCCGGTCAGGTCGCGCGGCAGCAGTGTCCAGTCCTCGCCGCGGAAGTGAATGGAATTCTGGAACAGTGGGTGGTTGCGCGACGGCGAACGTGGGGGGTTGAGCGCCTCGACGAGCCGCTCGATGGGGAATTCCTGATGCGCCAGCGCGTCTTTCACGCTGTCCCGGCTGCGCGCGACGAGGTCGCGCAGGCTCGGCTCCCCGGACAGGTCGGTGCGCAGCACCACCACGTTGGCGCAGGGCCCGGTCAGGTTCGCGGTGCGCTCGTCGACCCGGCAGGCCACGGGACTGCCGATTGCGATGTCCGTGCCGCCGCCCAGCGTGTGCAACACGACGGCCAGGACCGCGTGGTACACCGAGAACTCGGTGGTGCCGACCTCCTCGGCCAACCGGACAAGGGCCGCCCGCCGGGCCGCGGCGACGGTGAAATCGACCACCTCCCCGCGCCTTCCGAGCACCGGCGGACGCGTGTGGTCGGCGGCCACCGAGATGTCGGCGGGCAGTTCGGCCAGCGCCCCGCGCCAGTGGTCCAGTTCCGCACCCGCCCACGGTTCCAGAGTTTCGAACGTATTCCGTTGCCACAGAGCGTAATCGGCGAACTGGAGAGGTGGTTTGGCCCACTGTGGAGCCTGCGCGTGGCACCGCGCCCGGTACGCGGTGACGAGGTCGTCGAACAGGATGCCGAAGGAGGTGTGGTCGGTCACCATGTGGTGGATCAGCAACAGCAGCACATGGGTGTCCGGGCCTGCCACCAGCAGGGTGGGCCGGATCAGCGGTTCGGATTCGAGCGCGAACACGTGGCCCCGCAGCTCGGCGATCGTGTCGTCGAGCCGGCCGGGAGCGACCTCGGTCACCTCCGGTTCGAGCCGGAGTTCGGGGTGCACGTGCTGGTAGGGCATCCCGTCGTGCTCGACGAAATTCGTGCGCAGCGCCTCGTGGCGGGCCACCACGTCGTTGAGCGCCGCGGTGAGCACCGCGGTGTCCAGCGGGCCGTTGAAGCGCAGCGCAAGCGCCATGTTGAAGACGTCGTTGGCTCCCCGCATCCGGTACTGGAACCACATGGCGAGTTGGGAATACGACAGCGGGGGCCGGGCGGGGCGGTCCCGCTCGGTCAGCTGCGGCCGGATCTGCTCGACGCCGGATCCGGCGCGCAGCCGTTCGACCAGCCGCGCCAACCCGGCCGGCGTCGGGGCGTCGAACACCGCGCGCACGGTGCACTCCACCGAGAATGCGCTCCGGATCTGGGCTACCAGGCGGGCCGCCAGCAGCGAATGGCCGCCCAGGCCGAAGAACGAGTCGTCGGCACCGATGCTGTCCCAGCCCTCGTCGCGGCCGAACAGGCGGGCAAAGATCGCGCAGATCCGGCGCTCGATCTCGGTGGCCGGCCGGCGGTGGCCGCGCGCGGCCACGGGGGTGGGCGGCGGCAGCGCCCGCTTGTCCAGTTTCCCGCTGACCATCAGCGGGATCTCGGGGATGACCCCGAATGCGCTGGGCACCATGTAGTCCGGCAGTGCCGCCGCGGCGTGGGCGCGGATCTCCTCGATGTCGATGCCGACGTCGATGCCTGCGGGCCCGCCCGACGGGCCCGCAGCGGTCGCGGGCACCAGGTAGGCGGCCAGCGCCGGCCCGGCCTCGGTGTCCTCGGCGACGACGAGGCAGTGCCGGACCGCCGGGTGGGTGGCGATCACGGACTCGACTTCGCCGAGCTCGATGCGGTAGCCACGGACCTTCACCTGCTCGTCGGCGCGACCGACGAATTCCAGCTCGCCGGAGAGGTTGCGGCGCACCAGGTCTCCCGTCCGGTACATCCGCATCCCCGCGGCGAACGGGTCGGCGACGAAGCGCTCCGCCGTCAGCCCGGGGCGCCCCAGATATCCGCGCGCCAGCTGCGCCCCACCCAGGTAGAGCTCGCCGATCACCTGCGCGGGCACCGGCTGCAGCTCCTCGTCGAGCACATAGGCGTACACGTTGCGGTTCGGCACGCCGATGGGCACCACGCGGAAGCCCTGTGCGCCTTCGACTTTCATGTGCGTCGCGCAGACCACGGCCTCCGTGGGCCCGTAGTGGTTGCGCAGCTCCGCATCGAAGTGGCCGGCGAATCTGTCGGCCACCTCGCCGGGCAGCGCCTCCCCGCCCACCGGGACGTGCCGCAGCGCCCGCCACTGGGCGGCCCGCGGCAGCAGCAGCAGGGTGCTCAGCATCGACGGGACCATGTGCAGCACGGTGACGCGATGGCGCTCGATCAGGTCCGCGACGTAGTCGAGGTCGCCGAACGCCCCGGGCCTGGGCACCACCAGCCGCGCACCCAGCGTCAGCGTGACGAAGATGTCCAGGAGCGACGCGTCGAAGCTCACCGATGACGACTGCAACAGCCGGTCGTCGGCGGTCATGCTCCATTCGGCCACGAAGCCGTCGACGTGCTCGGCGATCGCGCGGTGCGACACGGCCACGCCCTTGGGACGGCCGGTGGAACCGGACGTGTAGATGACGTAGGCCAGGTGATCCGGGTGCAACGGGCCGCGCCGGTCGGCGTCGGTCAGCGCGGCGTCCGGGAGCCGATCGGCGTCGCGTTCGGCGGCGGCGAACTCCTGCTGCCCGATGACCGTCCGCGGCCGCGCGTCCGCGATGAGGTATTCGATGCGCTCGTCGGGGTAGGCGGGGTCGATCGGCAGATACGCCGCCCCGGCTTTCAGCACGGCGAGCATCGCGACGACGAACTCGATCGACGTCGTCATGCGCAGGCCGACGATGTCCTCGGGCCCGAAACCGCGCCGAACGAGCAGGCGCGCCAGCCGGTTCGCGCGGCGATGCAGCCCGGCGTAGGTCAGCCGCGCCTCGTCGGAGACGAGCGCGACAGCACCCGGGGTGGCGTCGGCGGCCGCCTCGAGCAGCGCCACCATCGTGGTGGCCGGCGTCGCGACGAGTTCGCCGTGCGATTGCGCCAGGACGGCGGCGCGCTCGCCGGGACCGAGCATGTCGATGCCGGTGATCCGGTGCCCGGGCTCGCCCAGCGCATGGTCCAGCAGCTGCAGGTAGTGCCCCAGCATCCGGTCCACGAGTTCGCCGCCGAGCCGGGTCTGGTATTCGAACTCGACGGACACCCGGTCCGGGTCGAGCACGATCGCCAGCGCCAGCGGCAGGTGTGCGGTCACCGCGGCCAGGTCGAGCTGCCGCACGGCGACGCCGTGCAGGGCGAAGTCGTTGGCGGTCTTGCGCCACGAGAAGCCCAGCCGCACCAGCCGGTCCATACCGTCGTGACCCAGCCGTTCCGGGTTCACCTCGCGCACGACCCGGTCGATGCCGACGGACTGGTGGGCGAATCCGTTGAGGCAGGTTTCGCGGACCGCGTCGACGAACGAGACGAAGGTGTCCTGCGGCCGCGCGGTGAGCCGCAGCAGCAGCGTGTTGCCGAAATATCCGAGCGCCCCCCGCGCGGCGGGCTCGCGCGCGGTCACCGGCACGGACACCAGGAAGTCCGGGGCGCCGGTGTAGCGGCGCACCAGCACCCCGAAGGCCGCCAGCAGCACCATGAACGGCGTGGCGGCGTGCCGCTGGGCGAATTCTTCTACCCTGGCGAACAATTCGGGGGGCATGACCCGGGATCGGCGCTCGGCCTCCCGCGACGGACCCGGGCCGGCCAGGCCGGGAAGTTGCAGCGGTTCGGGCGCCGGCCGCAGCGTGTCGGCCCAGTAGCCGACGTCGGCGACGGTGGGTTCGGCGGCGGCCTGCAGCACCGCGGCGGCCACGAACTGCGGCGCGTCGCCGAGCCGGTCACCGTTGTAGGCCGCGCTCAGCTCGGCGGAGAAGACGGCCCAGCAGTCGTCGTCCCAGCAGATGTGGTGTGCGACGAACAGCAGCACGAACTCGTCGGTCCCGCTGTGGACCAGGGTCGTCCGCAGCGGCAGGTCGGTGGTGAGGTCGAACGGCCGGCCGAACTCGGCGCGCGCCAGGGCCGCGATCTGACGATCGCGTTCCGCCTCGGGAAGCTGAGTCAGATCGACTGTGAGCCAACCGATCTCGACGCCATCGGAGAACACCTGATACGGTTCGCCCTCGCTGTCCACCCCGTATACCGTGCGCAGGATCGCGTGCCGCGCCACCAGGTCGCCGAAGGCCGCACGCAGCCGCTCCGGGTCCACCGGGCCCGTCATCCGGTAGGCGAGGCAGACGTTGAGCGTGACGTCGTCGGCGTCCATCGCCTGCAGGAACCACATCCGCCGCTGTCCGGGCGAAAGGGGGTATCGCTCCCCCGCCCGCACGGCCTGGGGCCCGGCGGATTGGGTTGCGGCCAGCCCGCTTTCGGCGATGCGTCGGCGCAGCAGCTCGCGACGGCGTTCCTGCACGGTCCTGGGATGTTCTGCCATGGCTCGCCCCGCTAACCGTTGGATGCCGTCGAACTGTTGACGTAGCCCCCGCGCAGGAAGAACTCCGCACCGCGGTGCTCCCGGCCGTCGGCGCCCCGCAGGCGGGTGATCACCAGGCCGTGGTTACCACCCCGGAACGCCTCCGGCCCGCACACCACCACACCGCCGCCCTCCTGCACGATCACTCGGCCCGGCGTTCCGCCGTACCGCGCCTCCGACACCCGCGCCTCGACGATCTCGATGCGCTCGCCGCGGTAGCGGGTGAACGCCCGCGGATACGGGTCGGACAGCGCCCGCACGAACCGCTCCAGATCGGCAGCCGGCCAGCTCCAGTCGAGCAGACTGTCGCGCTCGCAACGCTTGTGGAAGTAGGTGCGCTGGGCCTTGTCCTGCGGACGCCACACCGCGGTCCCGGACTCCAGGGCCGTCAGCGCGTCGCGCAGCGCACCCGGGATCAGGTCCAGCCCGCGCAGCACCAGGTCGGTGCCGGTGTCGGTGGGCCCGATCGGCAGCGAGTGCTGGATCAGGATGTCGCCGCTGTCCAGGCCGTCGTCCATCCGGTGCACCGTCAGCCCGAACTCGGTCTCGCCGCTGATCAGCGCCCACAGGACGGGGGAAAACCCGGTGAACTTGGGCAGCAGCGAGTCGTGCAGGTTCAAGGTGCCATGCGGCGGCAGCGTGTACAGCTCCGGCGGCATCCAGGTGTACCAGCTGTTGACCACGATGACGTCGGGCTCGGCGCGCTTGACCAGGTCGATGGTTGCGGTGTCGACGCGCTCGGTCAGGTGCACCGGGACGCCGTGCTCGCGCGCGAGGTCTTCGACCGACTCCGACCAGATCGCCTTGTAGGAGTGCTCGCTGGCGGGATGGGTGACCGCCAGGACCACGTCGTGGTCCAGGTCGATCAGCGCCTGCAGGGTCCGCCATCCCCAGGTCTGGTAACCGAACGACACCACGCGCATCAGTCGAACCCCTCTCCATCGTCGCTGGTCGGCCAGGTCCGGACTCGTGGTCGAGGCCCGTTCGGGCGCCACCCACCAGCCCAGCAGCTTATGTTAGCCTTCGCTAAGTTGCATGCTCCGCGCGGCTGCGCGCCGGGGCGAGAACGAGAGGTGGGAGCGCATGCCGCGCACGCTGGGGTGGGCCAGGCAGTTCCACGAGCCGCAGTCGCCGGGCAGCCCGCCGCTGCTCGTGTTTCCCCACGCCGGGGCCGGCGCGTCGGCCTACCGCGAGTTCTCGAAGGTGCTCAGCCGGGCGTTCGACGTCGTCGTCTTCCAGTACCCCGGACGCCAGGACCGCGCCGCCGAGCCCCCGCTCGCCACGTTGCCGGAGATCGCGGCGGGGGCGTTCGCCGAGTTCTCCGCCTCCAAGCGCAACCGCGGGGTCCCGATCGTCGCCTTCGGCCACAGCATGGGCGCCATGGTCGCCTTCGAGTTCGTCCGGCTCGCGGAGGCCGCGGGCATCCGGGTCGATCAGCTCAACGTCTCGGCGACCGTGGCCCCCTGTCACGCCGCGGCCAAACCGTCGCACCCCACCGACGACGACGAGGAACTCCTCAACCACCTGCTGGCGCTCGAGGGCACCGCCTCCGGTGTGCTGGCCGACCGCGACCTGATGCGGCTGACGCTTCCGGTGGTCAAGGCCGACTTCAAGGCGTTCGACGCCTATTCCTGCGCCGCAGACGTCAAGGTGGCGGCGCCGATTCACGCCATGGGCGGAGATCAGGACCCGTATGTGACGCTGGCCGACCTGTACGGGTGGGGCAAGCACACCGGCTCCGTCAGGGTCACGATGTTCGACGGCGGGCATTTCTACCTCGACCGGCACGTCGACGCGATCGCGGCGCTGCTGACCTCGCGCGCCGAGCAGACGGCGTGAGCGCCGACCCCATCGTCATCTCCGCGATGGCGGTCGAGGCACCGGGCGGGATCGACAGCCCCGACGCGTTGTGGGCGGCGCTGGCCGAGGCCAGGGAACTCATCGGGCCCTTCCCCCGCGACCGCGGCTGGCCGCTGGACGATCTGTTCTCGGTGTCGCAGCTCGACGGCTGGGGCCCGGTCCGCGACGCCGGCGGATTCCTCGACGGCGCAACCCGATTCGACCCGGCGCTGTTCGGCGTCACCCACCGCGAGGCCCTCGTCATGCACCCGCAGCAGCGGGTCGCGATGCGGGTGGCCTGGAAGGTGCTGGAGAACTGCGGCATCAACCCGGCCGGGCTGGACGGGGAATTCGTCGGCTGCTTCGTCGGCATGTCGCCGATGGAGTACGGGCCCCGCGCGGCCGTCGCCGACGCCCACACCGGGCACCGGATCGCGAGCCTGGGACAGCTGGGTGGCGCCGCCCGCATCTCGCACAGCCTCGGCCTGACGGGACCGTCGATCAGCATCGACACCGCATGCGCCTCGTCGTTGACCGCGCTGCACCTGGCCGCCACGGCCGTCGCGGCCGACGAGTGCGACTGGGCGCTCGCCGGCGGGGTGTGCGTCATGGGTTCTCCGGGGGCGTTCTACGAGTTCGCAAGGCTCAACGCGCTTTCCGACGACGGGCATTGCCGCGCCTACTCCGCCGACGCCAGCGGCACCGTGTGGGGGGAAGGCGCGGGCATGGTCCTGGTGGAGCGCGAATCGCGGGCACGCCGGCTCGGGCATCCGGTCTTCGGGCGCATCCTGGCGATCCGCACCAACCACAACGGCAAGGGCAAGCCGATCCTGGTGCCCCGGGTGCGCGCACAGGAACAGCTGATCCGCAAGACGCTCGACGCGGCCGGCATCGACCCGGCCGCCGTCGGAATGATCGAGGGGCACGGCACCGGAACGCTCGCCGGCGACCCGGTGGAACTGCTCGCGCTGTTCAAGACCTACGGCGCGGCGGGCTGCTCGGCGCCGATCGGCTCGATCAAGTCGAACCTGGGGCACCCGCAGGCGGCGTCCGGGATCCTCGGGCTGATCAAGCTGCTGCTCGCCGGCCGGCACGGCGCCGTTCCCCCAACCCTTTTCGCCGACAACCCGACCACGATGCTGGACTGGGACCTCACCGGCCTGCGGCTGGCCGCCAAGCTGCACGAGTGGGAGGCGAGCGACGGCCTCCGCTACGGCGCCGTGTCGTCGTTCGGCGCCGGCGGGGCCAACGCGCACGCCCTCGTCGCGATGCCCGCGGATCCGTGGGGGTGACGCCCGTGACCTACCGCCTCCCCAACGGCACCGTCCCGGTCCTGCTGTCCGCCGACGCGCCCGGGCCGTTGCGCGCCGAGGCCGCGGCCGTCCTGTCCTACGCCACGCGGCATCCCGCGGTGACGCCGCAGCAGATCGCGGCGATGCTGTTCCGCACCCGGACCGCCCGCAGGCACCGGGCCCTGGCCATGGTCGGCACCGGCGAGGAGTTGACCGGCGCGCTGCGGGCGGTCGCCGATGACCGCGCGCATCCCGCGGTGGTGCGCAGCGAGACACCGGCCGCCGCACGCAAACTCGCCTACGTCTTTCCCGGGCAGGGCGGCCAGCGCCCCGGGATGGGCCGGCTCTTCTACGACGCGGTCCCCGCGTTCCGCGACGAGGTGGACCGCTGCGCCGCGGCCTTCGAGACGCTGGTCGGCGAGTCGCCGCTGAATTACCTTCTCGACGAGAAACTTCCGGCTCCAGACGCCGCGAGCACGGTGCAGCCCGCGCTGTTCACCCAGATGGCCGGGTTGGCCGCGCTGTGGCGGTCGTTCGGCGTCGCGCCCGCTTCCACGATCGGGCACAGCCAGGGGGAGATCGCTGCCGCCTACGTGTCCGGCGCCGTGACACTGCCGGATGCCGTGCGCGTCATCGGCGTTCGCGCGCACGCGGCCGACGAGTTCGGCTCCGGCGACTACGCGATGGCCGTCGTCGCCGCCGGCCGCGACTCCTGCGAGGACGCGCTCGCACGATGCTCGGGGTGGGCGCAGCTGTCGGTGGTCAACTCGCCCAACATGGTCGGGATCTCCGGCGACCGCGACACGGTGCAGGGCATCGTCGACGCGTTCACCGAGCGCGGGACCTTCGCCCGCATCATCCGCGTCGGATACCCGGCGCACACCAGCGCGATCCAGGAGCTCGCCGAGAAGGTGCGCGCCATCGCCCACCACGAACTGCAGAACCAAACGTTCCTGGCCACCGAGATCGACTGCATCGGAAGCACCCTCGGCGGCCGCATCACCACGGACCTGCCGGTCGACGAATACTGGCTGTGGAACCTGCGCAACCCGGTCCGGTTCGACAAGGCGGTCGCGGCCGCGCTGGAGCTGGGCGTCGACACGTTCGTCGAGCTGGCCGAGCATCCGACGCTGCAGCTGGCCATCCAGGACAACCTCGCGGCCCGCGAGGGGGACTCGGACGAGCGCGCGGCCATGGTCGTCGGCACGTCCGAGCGGGCTGCCGGCGACCTGGACGCGTTCACCCGCAACCTCGCGCTGCTGGCCGTGCACGACCAGGCCTACCCGTGGGAATGCCTGCGCGCCGAGCCCACCGGCCCGCCCACCCGGCCGCTGCCCGACTTCCCCAACCTCGCGATGAACGAGTCGAAGCTGTGGCTGCCCTACGACGAGGTCCTTCCGCTGCGCACCCGGCGGGCGCCCCGGGAGACCCGGGAGACCCGGGAGACCCGGGAGACCAATGTCACCGCGGCGCCGCGGCTGCTCACCGAGGAGTGGGTCCGGCTCTCACACCGCTCGCTGGCGCCCCCGCGCGGTTTCGGGATCGTCGACCACACCGGGGGCTGCGCGCCACTGGCCGAGGCCCTGTGCGCCGCGGCCGGCGACATCGGTGCCGCGGCGCGGGTGCTCGACGCCCCGGAGAACCATTCGGCGGCAATCGGTCTGGACGGCTACGTTATCCTGCTCCCGCCCTCGCCGGAGTTGGACGACGCGGCCGCCGCCGCCGAGGTGGCGACCTTCTTCTCCCGCCGCGCGTGGTGGCCGCGGCTCGATGACGCGATCACCGAGTGCTGGCTGGTGACGGTGGGTGGTGAGCCGGTCCCCGGCGACGCGCCGCCCGATCCGGTGCACGCGGCCGTCGGCGCGGGATTTCGCTGCCTGGGCGCCGAACATCCCCGGGTGCGGTTCCGTCACCTCGATCTGGACGCCGGGTCGGCGTCACCGGCGGCCGCCACCACGATCCTCGCCGCGCTGCACACCGCCGACGAGTCGGAACTGGCGCTGCGCGACGGCGGGCTCTACGCCAAACGGGTTACCGAGAAGCCTACGGCTGCAGCCGATTCTGATGGAAAGCCATGGGAGCATGTGCTCGTCGTCGGGGGGACCGGCACGCTGGGACTGGAATTCTGCGACCACTTCGCCCGCCGGGGCGCGCGGCGGATCACGCTGGTCAGCCGGTCGGGCGAGACTGAGGCCGTCGCGCAGCGCCTACACCGGATCCGGTCGGCAACGTCGACACGCATCGACGTCGCCCGGTGCGACGTCGGCGACCAGGCCGCGATATCCGAACTGGCGCAACGGCACCGGGACGCGCCCGCGGACCTGATCGTCCACGCCGCGGTCCACTATTCGGGTGCCGAACTGGCGGACATCACCTCCGAGATGGCCGACGACGCGTTGCGCGCCAAGGTTGTCGGCGGCGGGCGCGTGCTGGCGGCGTTCCCGCGCACCGTCGACTGCCGCGTGGTCTTGTGCTCCTCGATCGCGGCGACGGTCGGCGGGCGCGGGCTGATCCTCTATGCCGCGGCCAACAGGATGCTCGACGCGATGGCGCACCGGCTTCGCGCGCAAGGCCTGGACTGCTCCTCCGTGCAATGGGGGCAGTGGGCGGTCACTTTCGGCCCCGGGGCGTCGGGCACAGCGAAACTGTCCCCGACCGGGTTGCTGCCCATGTCCTCGGCCGACGCGCTTGCGCTGGGAATGGGCCGGTGTGGCGGAAATTCCGTCGTCGCGGCGTTCGCGTTGGACCGGGCCCGGTCGGTGCTGGACGCCTGCGGGCGCGCGTCGTTGTTGGCGCAACTCGACGGCCCGCTCCCCGAAACCGCACAAGGGCCGGTCAGCGGGGCGCGTGCGCCGCACCGGCTGACGGCGCTGGTGGCCCGGGCGATCGGTGCCGATCACGCCGAGTCGATCGACACCGAAGCACCGCTGGTCGCGCTGGGACTGGATTCGCTGCAGGCGTTGGAGTTACGTCGTCGCGTCAGGGCCGAGTTCGACCGGGACGTGGACGTGGCCGACCTGCTCGGCGGGGCGTCCGTCGCCGACCTGCTGGAGCGGCTGGGCGGCTAGCCGCCGGCCATCGCCGCGCGCAGGCTGCCGGGGCGCAGGTCGGTCCAGACCTGCTCGACGTGGGCCAGGCAGTGCGCGCGGGTGTCCGCGCCGAACACCACGCGCCAGCCCGCCGGCACGTCCTTGAACGCCGGCCACAGGCTGTGCTGCCCCTCGTCGTTGACCAGGACGTAGAACGCGAGCTCGTCGTCGTCAAACGGATTGGTATGCATCGGTTCTCCCCCTCGTGGGTGTGGTGGCCCCCAGCTCGGCGGCCAGCACGCGGTCGGACAGCAGCCCCAGGCAGCTCAGATTGGGGAATCCGGGGCCCTCGTTGACGCCGGCCAGATTGGGCAACACCAGCTTCGGGGCGACACCCGCGACGGCCAGGTCGGGACCGATGGACTCCTCCAGCGCCTCGATCGTCACCGGCCCGCCCAGCCCGAACTCCAGCGCGCCCCGGGCGGCCGGGCACAGCAGCGGCAGGAACCACACCGGGTCCGCGCCGGATCCGTCGATGACGAGGTCGAACCGGTGCAGCGATTCGAGCGGCTCACCGCAGTTGTCGGTGTGCAGCGTGATCCAGATCCGGTCCTCGCGGTCGACCACGCGGGCGACGCGCCCGCGCTGATGCTTGATCCGCTCGTCGGCCAGCAGGGATTCCTGGACCCGGGCGGAGAACACCCCCCGGTCGGTGCGGGCGATGCAGTCGCGCCGTTCGGCCTGGCTCAGGCTGCGCCAGCCCGTCGGGTCGGAGAACAGCGAGTTCTCGAAGAAGCCCTCGCCGCGAGTGAACAGGGTCGCCTGCGGCGAGATGGCCGTGATGGCCGAAACCCGGTGGTGGAAAAGCTCGTTGAGGATCGATGCGGCGGTCTCCCCGCCGCCGATCACCGCGACGTTGTCGGCGACGATGCGCTCGTGTTGGCCCGCGCGCTGCCAGAACTGCGCGATCGAGAGCACCCGCGGATCACCCGAGAGCATCGACCGGTCGGGCTGTCCCGGCCCGGTCACCATCAGCGTGCCGGCGGACAGGCTCGCCCCCCGGGTGTGCAGCACCCAGCGGTCGTCGTCGAGGGAAATCCGGACCACTTCGCCGTCGACGACATTCAAGCCCACCACGTCGGCGACCCAGCGCAGATACCCCGCCCACGTCTCGTGGGTGGGCGCCGGCCTGCCCCGGTCGACCCAGCCCACGAACTGGTCGGTGGCAACCAGGTAGGACTGCCAGCTGAACCGCATCATCCGCTCGTCGACCTCGGTGCCGGGCACCAGATCGGACCGGTACGGGAAGCCGATGTCCTTCTCGGGGCTGGTGCCCAGTCGCTGGCGACCGTCGGTCCAGCCGCCACCGGCCCGCCAGTTGGCGGCCACCCCGGTGCGTTCGACGGCGACCACCTCGGGCACCTCGACGCCGAGCTCGCGCAGCACCGCCGCCTTCGCGGCGACCGCCACTGCCTTCGCGCCGGCCCCAACGATCGCAAGTGTGTCGCTCATCGCGCGTTCACCGCGCACCTCCGTCGATCGGCTTAGCCCAGGCTGCCCTAACTTTGTGTACGCTACCCTATGTTCGACCGGCGGGACACGCCCGCCCCCGACGGAGACGCCGAGTGCCACCTGACCCTTCCCGGCCCCCGCTGGACGGTTTCGTTCCGTTCCCGCCCAAACGCGCGGCCCGCTATCGAGCGGCCGGATATTGGGCCGGCCGCCCCCTCGACTCGGTGTTGCGGCATGCCGCGGCGACGTGGCCCGATCGCGTAGCCGTCGTGGACGTGGCGGGCAGCCACACCTACGCCGAACTCGACCAGCTCGCCGACCGGGCCGCCGCGGGCTTCGCCGCGCTCGGCGTCTCCCCGGCCGACCGGGTGCTGCTGCAACTGCCCAACACGTGCCGGTTCGCGGTCGCACTGTTCGGCCTGCTGCGCGCGGGGGCCATCCCGGTGCTGTGCCTGACCGGGCACCGATTGACCGAGTTGCGCCACTTCGCCGAGGTCAGCGGAGCGGTGGGGTTGATCGTCGCCGACACCGCGAGCGGCTTCGACCACCGCGCGATGGCCGAAGAGCTGGTCCTGCTGCGTCCCGGGCTGCGCCACGTGATCGTCGACGGCGACCCCGGCCCCTTCGCCGCGTGGTCGGCGATGCCCAACGGGGCGCTGCCACGGGTGGCGAGCGACCCGTCCGCGCCCGCGCTGGTGCTCGTGTCGGGCGGCACCACGGGAGCCCCGAAGTTGATCCCCCGCACGCACGACGACTACCTCTACAACGCCACCGCCAGCGCGCGCCTGTGCCGGCTGACCGGCGAGGACGTCTACCTCGTGGTGCTGCCCGCCGCGCACAACTTCCCGCTGGCATGCCCGGGCCTGCTCGGGGCGATGACGGTCGGAGCCACCACCGTCTTCGCCGCCGACCCGAGCCCCGAGGCCGCCTTCGGCGCCATCGCGCGCCATGGGGTGACCGTCACCGCCCTGGTGCCGGCCCTGGCCAAGCTGTGGGCACAGGCGTGCGACTGGGAGCCCGAGCCGCCGAAATCGTTGCGGCTCCTGCAGGTCGGGGGCTCTCGGCTCGAGCCCGACGACGCCCGCCTGGTGCGCACGGCGCTGACCCCGGGCCTGCAGCAGGTGTTCGGGATGGCCGAGGGACTGCTCAACTTCACGCGGCCCGACGATCCGCCCGAGATCGTCGACCACACCCAGGGCAAGCCGTTGTGCGTCGACGACGAACTGCGCGTCGTCGACGCCGCGGGCGAACCGGTCGCGCCCGGAGCCGAGGGCGAACTCCTGGTGCGGGGGCCGTACACGATCAACGGCTACTTCCGCGCCGAGCGCGACAACGAGCGCAGCTTCGATCCCGAGGGCTTCTACCGCAGCGGCGACCTGGTGCGGTTGCGTGACGACGGCTACCTCGTGGTCACCGGCAGGGTCAAAGACGTCATCTGCCGCGGCGGCGAGACGATCGCAGCCGCCGACGTCGAGGAACCGCTGCTGAGCCACCCGGCGGTCCACGCGGCCGCGGCCGTAGCGCTGCCCGATCCGCTGCTGGGCGAGAAGATCTGTGCCGCGGTGGTTTTCGCCGGTCCGGCAATCGGTATCGCGGAGCTTAACGCCTACCTCGACGGCCGCGGCGTGGCCACGCACGCGCGCCCCGACATGCTGGTCGAGATGGCGGCGCTGCCAATGACACCCGTCGGCAAGATCGACAAGAAGGCGATCGCCGCCCGGCACCTCGGCCCGCGAACGTGACGCCGGCGCTCAGACAGGCAACCCGGAGAACATGACCCGGCCGGGATCGTACTTCTGGCGCACGGCACTGAGCCGCGACAGATTCGAACCGAAGTACCGCGACGCCGGCTGGTTGGCCTCGAGGTAGTTTACGTAGCCGCCGGCCGAATATGGTTGCACCGCTTGGTGTGCCGTGTTGAGCCAGGCGGTGGCCGCCGCGGGCGGCCCGGAGGTTTCAACGTACCACTGCACCAGCGCGTACTGTCGCCGCCACGGAAAGGCGGTGGCCCCGGGGGCCGGGGTCGCCAGGGCGCCGTCGAGGGCGTGCATGATCGCCAGCATGCGGCCCGCCCCGCGCGGAAAGGCGTTGACCGCCGCGGCGATTCCCTGCGCGGCGCCCGCGTTGACGAGCGGCAGGACGTCGGATCCGCCGACATACCCCAGCGGTGCCGGGTTGAGGTTCCCGACGGCCAGGTACCGCACCAGCTCCATGCGGTTGAACGTGTGGATCTCGGTTCCGGTCGGTTGCACCCCGACGGCCGAGACGATGGCGCGCTGCACCCCGTCACCCGACCCGGCCGGGCAGGTCGCGAGGATCCGGCAGTGGGTTCCCATCGGGTCGACGGTGGCATCGGCCAGCGCCCAGCTGTTCCGGTCGGCGGTGCGCAGCCAGTTCTGCCAACCGAGGAGAACCTCCACGAACGACTCCGGCGGGAAATTCAGGTTCACGGCGTCGACGTCCCCGGTGGGAAACGTGGCGAAGGTCAGCGAGGTGACCGCCCCGAAGTTGCCGCCACCGCCGCCGCGCAACCCCCAGAACAGGTCGGGGTTGTTGGTGGCCGACGCGGTGACCGCCTGGCCGCCGGGCAGCACCACCGACGCCGACGTCAGCTGGTCGCACAGCAGGCCCGCGTGCCGCGAATCGGCGCCCAGGCCGCCGCCCAGGGCGTGGCCCGCGGCACCGACCGTCGGGCAGGTACCCGTCGGCACGCCGCGGCCCGCCCCGGCCAGCGCCTCGTGCATCGCATACAGACCGGTCGCCGGCGTCACCGTGACGTGCCCGCTGGCCGCATCGTAGTTGATGCCGCCCGGCAGCTGCCGCAGGTCGAGCACCATGGTGCCGTTGGCCGTGGAGGCCCCCACGTAGGAATGCCCGCCCCCGCGCGGGGCGACCTTGAGGTGGTGCGCCGCGGCAAAGGCCATCGCCTTCTGCACGTCGGCGGCCGAGGTCGGGACGACGACCGCCGCAGGCATCGCGTCGTTGTAGTTGGTGTTGAAAACCTGTTTGGCCGTTGCGAACTGGGAACCCTGATCCGGCAGCACCACCTGGCCGCCGATGACGGACGAAAGGCCGCTCCAGCCCGAGGTTTTCGGGTCGGCCATGGCGCGACCCGGGCCCAGCACCGTCCCCGCGGCCAGCGCTCCGGCGGCCGCCCGCAGAAACGTCTGCCGCGAGAATTCACGCGCCAACGTCGGGCTCCCGCAACTGCGTCATGTCCCGCATTGTCAGCCACCCGAGCCGCGGTACCGTACGACGTGACACGGGATGACCCAACCGTGCCCGAACCGTTACCACGCTCGACGGATGGCCAAGCAAAAGGAGCGACCGATGAATGTGGGTTTATGGACTGGTCTCACACTGATCTCCTTGACACTGGTGCTGGTGTTCGCCTCGGTTGCCACCGTGTTCGTCAAACGGCTGGGCGCCCGAGCGACGTTGCCGATCAGCGAGGAGATCGGCAGCGCCAAAGCGGTGTTGGACAAGGTGCGCAAGCGCGAGCCGATGTCGCGGGAGGAGCTGGACTATGCCAAGCAGATCGTCGCCGACCGCGGCTCCCTGATGGCCCTCTGCATCCCCGCCACGCTGTTCATGCTGGGCTGCTTCTACGTGTTCGGCAGCCTCGAACACCTGCATGGGGCCACGCCCTCCGAACGGACATTCCTCGGGGTGATCCCGATGCTCACCTCCACAAACCTCGCCATCCGGCTGCGCGCCAGCGCGCGGCTGCAGAGGCGCCTGCAGTAGACGATAACGTCCACAAACTGATAGTGTCCCTACACCTTCTATGTAAATCTGTCTGATAGATGGGTGGGCATTGCCGGCCCGGCTGGACACCGCGGGCGAGGCGAGCGGGCGCGGCCCGGCGCGGTAGCCCGAAAGGTGGTCGAGTGAACCCTCGTTCGTCAGTCGGCAGGACCGTCCTGGCACGGGCGTGGATGCCGCTGGTCGCCGTGGTCGCGATCGGTGTGGGCGCGCTGTGCATGTGGAAGGTGCATCAGTTCTCCGCGCCGCCGCCGGTCCTCACCGTCAACGGCCCGCAGGCGCCCGAGGAGTTCAACCCCAAACGGCTCACCTATGAGGTGTTCGGATCCGCCGGGACGGGCGGAGAACTCGTCTACATCGACATCGACGGACATCCCCACCCAGTAGATGTCACGACGTTGCCGTGGTCGCACACGGAGACGACGACGCTCACGGTGGTGTCCGGCAGTGTCTCGGTGCACGTGCACGGCGGTCACGTTGGCTGCCGGATGCTGGTGGACGGCGTGGTGCGCGATGAACAGGTCAGTCACCATCAGGACGCGGACGTCGAATGCCGGGTGAAATCGGCATGAGTGAGCACCGCGTGGACGACGCCCCCGTCAAACGGCCCCTCATCCCGCGACTGGTCCGTGCCTTCGCGATACCGATCATCCTCTTTTGGGGTCTTGTCGCGATCACGACGAATACCTTTATGCCCCAAGTGGAACGCGTCGCAGAAGAACTCGCCGGACCGATGGTGCCGCACTACGCCCCCTCCCAGCGAGCCCTGCTGCACATCGGCGAAAAATTCCACGAATCCAACTCGACGAACTTGACCATGATCGTGTTCGAGGCCAACCGGCCGCTGGCCGTTGCCGACCACGAGTACTACGACGGGCTGATGCGCCGCCTCGAGGGCGACAAACAGCACGTGCAATACGTGATGAACCTCTGGGGCAAACCGTTCACCGCAGCCGGGGCGCAGAGCCTCGACGGCAAGGCCGCCTACGTGCTGTTGCGTCTGGCCGGTGACATCGGCCAGATCGAAGCCAACCAGTCCGTGGCCGCCGTGCGCGACATCGTCGCCAAAGACACCCCGCCGCCGGGCCTCAAGGTCTACGTCAGCGGCGCGGCTCCCCTGGCCTCCGACACGCTCACCATTGCGAACAACAGCCTGAACAACGTCACGATCGTCACGATCATCCTCATCGTGGTGATGCTGCTGCTGGTGTATCGGGCCCCCTCCGTGCTCTTGGTGCCCTTGCTGGGAGTCCTGATCGAAATGCTGGTCGCCAAAGGGATTACCGCCACCCTCGGCCACCTGGGATACATCGAACTCTCGTCGTTCGCGGTGAACATCGTCGTCGCACTGACGCTGGGCGCGGGAACGGACTACGGCATCTTCTTGATGGGCCGCTATCACGAGGCACGGCAAGCCGGCGAAAGCCGGGAGGACGCCTTCTACACCGCGTACCGGAGCGTGGCGCCAATCATCATCGGCTCGGGGCTGACGATCGCGGGCGCGTGCTATTGCCTGACTTTCGCACGGCTGAACTACTTCCACACCATGGGTCCCGCAGTGGCGATCACGATGCTGTTCACCATCACGGCGGCGATGACGCTGGGCCCGGCCCTGTTGACCGTGGGAAGCCTGCTCGGGCTGTTCGATCCCAAACAAAAGGTGAAGGCACACCTGTATCGGCGCATCGCCGCGAGCGTGGTGCGCTGGCCGGTGCCGATCCTGGCAGCCAGTTCGGCCGTCGTCATGATCGGGGCGATCTTCGTGCCGACCTACCGGCAGAACTACGACGACCGCCAATACCAGCCGCGCAATTCCCCGGCCAACCTCGGCTTCGCCGCCGCCGATCGGCATTTCCCGAAGAGCAAACTGTTCTCAGAGATGCTGATGGTCGAGACCGACCACGACATGCGCAACTCCGCCGATTTCATCTCACTGGACCGGGTGGCCAAAGCGCTCATCCGCCTTCCCGGTGTGGCGATGGTGCAGAGCATCACCAGGCCTTTGGGCCGGCCCCTCGAGCACGCGAGCATTCCTTACCTGTTCACCACACAGGGCAGCGGCAACGGTCAACAACTCCCGTTCAACATCGAACAGAACTCCAACACCGATCAACAGGCGGATATCCAGGCGCACTCCGTGGAAGTCCTGCGCAAAGAGATCGGGTTCTTCCAAAGGGTGTCCGACGAACTGCACCAAACGGTGCTCACCGTCGAGGATCTGCAAAGGATCAGCGACGAGTTGAATCAGGAAACCTCCAACGTCGACGACTTCTTCCGACCGGTCAAGAGCTACTTCTATTGGGAGCGACACTGTTTCGACATTCCCATTTGCTGGACGTTCAGATCGCTGTTCGAAGCACTCGACAACATCGACAAGCTGGCCGAAGACATCGGGAACGCCAAAGTCTCCCTCGAAGAGGTCGACAAGGCCTTCCCGCAGATCATCGCCCAGCTCAAAGCCACAGCCGACGACACCGAGGCGCTCCGGGCCAAGTTGGTCAACAGCTACGGGTCCGCCGATCTGCAAGCCCTGCAAACCGCGCAGACATTCGATGACTCGATCAACGTCGGCAACGACTTCGACAAGTCGCGCAGCGACGACTACTTCTACATCCCCCACGAAGCGTTCGACAACGAGGACGTCAAGACCGGTATCAAGCTGATGATGTCACCGGACGGAAAAGCCGCCCGGTTCATCGTCACCCACGAGGCCAACGCGATGGGCCCCGAGGGCGTGCAACATGTCGAGAAGTTCCCGACGGCCATCACCACGATCCTCAAAGAGACCTCGTTGGCCGGCGCGCGCATCTACATCGGCGGTTCGGGGTCCAACGACAAAGACATCAAAGAATACGCCACATCGGACCTGATGATCGCGGCGATCGCCGCGTTCATCCTGATCTTTTTGATCATGATGTTCCTCACCCGAAGCCTGGTGGCGGCCTTGGTCATTCCCGGCACGGTGGCGTTCTCCTACGCCGGGGCCTTCGGGCTGTCCATACTCGTCTGGCAGCACCTCATCGGTCTGCACCTGCACTGGCTGGTGCTGCCGCTGACGTTCATCATCCTGGTGGCGGTGGGCTCGGACTACAACTTGCTGCTGATCGTCCGCGTCAAAGAGGAGATCGGCGCCGGGTTGAACACCGGCCTGATCCGCGCTCTGGGCAGCACCGGCGGTGTGGTGACGTCGGCGGGCCTGGTGTTCGCGTTCACCATGCTGGCGATGCTCACCAGCGATCTGCGCACCATCGGCCAGGTGGGGTCCACCGTGTGCATCGGCCTGCTGCTCGACACGCTGATCGTGCGGTCGTTCGTCGTGCCGTGCATCGTGCGGCTCCTCGGGCCATGGTTCTGGTGGCCGACGCTGGTGCGAACCCGTCCGTTGCGGCGTCAACCGGTTCCGGTCGGTTCCCGGGCAGCGGAATAGCCGCGCCGAGAGACGCGTTGGAGCGGATCGTGGCAGAACATGAGCTTTTTCAGCCGTTGACCGTACGCTCGCTGACCGTGCCGAACCGGTTCGCGATGGCGCCGATGACCCGGCAGGCCTCGCCGGGCGGGGTCCCGGGCGCCGACGTCGCCGAGTACTACCGGCGCCGCGCCGCCGGCGGTGTCGGTCTGATTATCACCGAAGGAATCCGGTTGCCCGACCCGGCCGCGGGCTACCCGTACGCCGTCCCGACGATCGCCGGCGACGACGTCCTAGCCGGGTGGCGGCGCGTCGTCGACGCCGTCCACGGCGAGGGCGCCACGATCGCCGCCCAGCTGTGGCACCAGGGCGCCCAGCGCGACGACGCCGACGGCGTGGTCCCGGTCAGCCCGTCGGGCGTCGACGGGCTCGGCAATCCCAAGGGCCGCGCGCTCGAGGCCGACGAGCTGCCGCGGGTCGCGCACCTGTACGCCGAGAGCGCCGCCATCGCACGGGACCTCGGCTTCGACGCCGTCGAGATCCACGGTGCCCACGGCTACCTGCTGGACGAATTCTTCTGGGAGCGAACCAATCTGCGCACCGACGGGTACGGTGGGTCGCTGCCGGCGCGCACCCGCTTCCCCGCGGAGGTCGTCGCCGCGGTCCGCGCGGCAGTCGGCCCGGACTATCCGATCATCTTCCGCTTCTCGCAGTGGAAGGGCACCGACTACACGGCCTCGATCGCCGACGACCCCACCCAGCTGCAGGAGTTGCTCTCCCCGCTGGTCGAGGCCGGGGTGGACATGCTCCACCCCTCCACGCGCAGGCACTACGTGCCCGCGTTCCCCGGCTACGACGGCGAGTTGAGCCTCGCCGGGTGGGCCAAGAAGGTCACCGGGCTGCCCGTCATCGCCGTCGGTTCCGTCGGCCTGGAAACGCAGTTCCGCAGCGAGAAGCGGGGCCAGGTGATCCAGCCCGCACCGGTCGACCGCCTGGTCGAGCAGTTCGACGCCGGTGAGTTCGACATCGTGGCCATCGGGCGCGCGCTGCTCGCCGACCCGGGCTGGGTGAACCGCCTGCGCAACGGCGCCCTCGACGGGTTCACCGGTTACGACCCGGCGACGGCGCTGGCCGCCCTGAACTGACGGCTCACGTCGTGGCCCTCTCGAGGGTCCCGCTGACGAACAGCGCGTCGACCAGGCCGACGTCGTCGTCCGCTATGGGAGCAAACCCGTTGGCCGCGAACGGCTCTCGGATGCTGGCACCGTTGAGTGCCCAGCCGCGTTCGCTCAGGTACGGGGCGGCTTCGTTGCGTTCACCGAAGTGGACGAGGGCGGCCATGTCGGGATCGAAACCGTGGGCGCCCCAGCGTTCGGAGATGCGGCGCATGTGTTCTTTCATCTTGTCTTCCATCTTGTCTGCGGCCAGGCTGCGGGTTGGAGGTGCTCTCGGTGGCGAGCCGGCTGCCGGGCGCGCTGAGTTCGGTGACGGTGTCCAGCAGTCGGTCCTGGGCTTCCGGCGGCAGGTAGCCCACAGGGCCTGCGGGAGGGCCGGTTGTCGCTGGATCAGGTCGGGGTGATCGCCGCGCGCGCCAGGGCAGGCCCCGATGAGCACTACGCGGGGTTGGAGCGTCATGCCACGGTCAGCCAGTTGCGCACCGCGGTCCACCTCGAACCGCGACCCGACCCCGGCCCGCGGCCCGGTCTCCGTCCTCAATCGTCAAGCGCGACTTCGGGTTCGCCAAGACCCGCCACCGAGGAAGAGCGAAGAACCTCAACCACCTGCACATGCTGTTCGCCTCGGCGAACTGGCTGATGCGGGCCCGCGCCGTCGCCCTGATGGGGTGACGGCCAAGCGTCAGCCTGCCCAAAACCGGCCCCGCAAGCCTTCGAACCGAGGCCCGGGGCCAGCCAGAGCCACTGCGACGTCCCACCACAACCCCTACGAGGAAGACCCGAAGTCCAACCGCTCACAACGGCCCGTTGATCAGCGCTTCCCTGGACACCCCAGATCACGCCCTCGAACTCGTGCTGACCTCATGAAACGCGACCATTCCGGGACCCTGGCCCCTACCTGAGGGGTATTAACCTGGATTTTTCATCGAATGTGGAGCTCAGGGGTGTCGTTAACGTGAAAGGTGCACTGCCGCAAGGATAATCGGAGTATTCGAGGCTCGGTTATCCAGGATGGGAGTGCACCTGTCAGATGCAGGCTACTACGGATTGGTCGAAGAATGTCCGAGTTGAGGTCCGTGGCGACGACGTGGTCGGGCACGCCGGTAACGTGATACCCCGGTTGCTGGCCGACAATCTGGGTTTGACCAGCGGTTTGTCGTCGGTGCTGTCGCGCCCAGAAGTCACCCACGACCGAGGCGCGGTGTTGCGCGATGTGGCGGTATCGATCGCCGGCGGCGCGCAGAACCTGGCCGGCACCGCGGTGCTGCGCGATCAGCACCGGTTGTTTCAGGCGGTGGCGTCGGTTCCGACGATGTGGCGGTCCCTGGGCGAGATCGACGAGCAGAGCATCACCGAGGTCACGGCCGTGCGCAACAAGGTCCGCTCTCGGGTGTGGGAGGCGATCGAGGCCCGCCACGGTGCGATCCCGGCTTCGCAGACCTGCTATGGGGACCTCGGGGACACGATCGTGATCCGCATCGACGCGTCGCTGATTCAGTCGCACAGCGATAAGCAGCACGCCGCAGGCAATTTCAAAGGCGGGTTTGGCTTCCACCCGCTGTTGGCGTGGTGTGACAACACCGGCGAACTGCTGGCGGTGATCGCCCGTGCAGGCAACGCCGGCTCGAACACCGCGGCCGATCATATCGCGATCATCGACGCCGCGATCGCGGCGATCCCGGCCAAGTGGCGCCGCAAGTTGCTGGTCACCATCGACGGCGCGGGTTCAAGCCACGCCGTCGTCGAACACCTGGAGAAACTCAATGCCCGGCCGGGGATGTCAGTGGGCTACTCGGTCGGATTCGACCTCGATGAGCGGGTCCGGGTCGCGATCGGCCAGATGCCCGATGCGGGATGGCAAGCCGCACTGGATGCCACCGGAGCGGCCCGTGACGACGCCCAGGTCGCCGAGTTGACCGGGCTGCTGCGCCACAGCACCGGAGGGGATCGGCTGGTCGGCTGGCCGGCCGGCATGCGCATCCTGGTGCGGCGCGAAGAAATCGAACACGGCACCCAGTTGTCATTGTTCGAGCAGCTGGCCGGCTACCGCTACCAGGTCCTCGCCACCTCGACTGCCGGTGGACAACCCCAGCGACTGGAAGCCCGCCACCGCGTCCACGCCCGGGTGGAGGGCTTCATCCGCACCGGCAAAGACACCGGCCTGGCCCGCTGGCCCTCACACTCGTTCGCCATCAACACCGCTTGGGTCACCGCCGTCGCGATCGCCATCGACCTGCTGTGCTGGATGCGACTGCTACTCCTGGACGGCCCACTGGCCAAAGCCGAACCCGCCACCCTGCGCTACCGGCTGCTGCACGCCGCGGCCCGGCTGATCAAACGATCCCGCTACCTGATCCTGCGGATCCCCCAAACCTGGCCCTGGGCACAAGAATTCGCCGACGCCCTCAACAGGGTCCGCGCCATACCCTGACCCACAGGCCCCTATGCCCTCTCGACCCCAAGAAAGGAGTAACCACCCCCGGGATAAAGGACCCGGCGTCACCGCACGACACGCGGCGCCGCCGCCTACCCCCAGCCTCAAAACCTCGACAAAGCTGCCGCCCCGCAGACCGCCACAGCAGAACCCGGGCCACCGTGAAATTCTGAGGTTAATCAGTGGAGCAATATCAATCGCGTTCGTAATTAGTATTGGTAAAGACTCAATTGCCCTGTGTGACAGGGTTAAGTGAGACAGCAGCAGTAGCCAATCATCGCTACAGGGCGAGACAGGATCACCATTTTCCGTGACTATGACGATCGCATCCCTGGAGGGGTGCAGTGATAATGACCAAGTGGACAACGTGCCCGATCCAGGTGCTCGGGCGCGGCGGCGCACGTTCACCGCCGAGTACAAGGCCCGCATCCTCGACGAGTACGACGCGCTGTCGGTGGGCTCGTCGGAGCGTGGTGCGTTGCTGCGCCGTGAAGGCCTGTACAGCTCGCATATCGCCGAATGGCGAAAGGCCCGTGATGCCGGCGCTCGGGAGGGTTTGTCGGCGAAGGGCAAGCCGAAGCGCAGCGCTGAGCAGGTCGAGTTGGACAAGCTGCGGCGGCGCACCACGCAACTGCAGGCTGAGCTGGATCGGACCAAGCTAGCGCTGGAGATCACGGGAAAAGCACACGCGCTCTTGGAGATGCTCTCCGAGAGCGCGGATTTCGAGCCGAAGTCCAAGCCGTGATCGGCGAGCACCTGCCCGACCTGGAGGCCGCAACCAGCACCAAACGGGCGTGCGAATTGCTGGGTGCATCGCGGGCCACGCTCCACCGCCACCGCAACCCACCACCACGGCCGGCACGGCGGGTGCGGCCCGAGCCACTGAATAAGCTCACCGAGGCCGAACGCCAGCAGATTCTGACGGTGCTGCGCTCAGAGCAGTACTGCGATCTGGCGCCGGCGCAGGTGTGGGCGCGACTGCTTGATGATGGTGTCTACCTGTGCTCGATTCGCACCATGTACCGGCTACTGGCCATTGCCGGGGAGAACCGCGAGCGGCGTCGCCAGCGCACCCATCCGGCGCGCAAGAAACCCGAGCTGATCGCTAACGCACCAAACCGGGTCTGGTCCTGGGATATAACGAAATTGCAAGGGCCACAACGGGGTATCTTCTATCAACTCTATGTGATTATCGACATCTTCTCGCGCTACGTCGTCGGCTGGATCATCGCAGAAGTTGAGGACGGTGAGTTGGCCAAAGCATTTATCGCCGACACCATGGCCCGTCACGGCATCGCCCGCGGCCAGTTGGCCTTGCACGCTGATCGCGGCACCTCGATGACCTCCAAGCCGGTCGCCCAGTTGCTGATCGACCTGGGGGTGGACCGCAGCCACAGCCGCCCGCACGTGTCCAACGACAATCCCTACTCGGAGGCTAATTTCAAGACCCTCAAGTACTGCCCGGCGTTCCCGGGCCGGTTCGGCTCGATCGAAGATGCCCGCGCCTTCTGCACGACATTCTTCGATTACTACAACCATGAGCATCGCCACAGCGGCGTGGGCCTACACACCGTTGCATCGGTGCACTACGGCACCGCAAACGAGATCCAGGCCCAACGTGCCGCCACGCTGGATGCGGCCTACGCCGCTAACCCCGCTAGATTCCGGCACCGGCGGCCCGCTCCACCGAAGCTGCCCACCGTCGCCTGGATCAACCAACCAACCCCGGAAGCACTCATCAAATCCGCGTAAGAAACTGTCTCACCGACCTTGACACGTTCCGTTGCGGTAATACCGTGACCTGACGCACAGCGGTCGCGGAAGGCGGGAGGAGGGCCAACATGCCGGGGTGTGCGTCGCAGCACGATGTCGACATTTGTGCAACTTGACCGGCGGCTCTCGAACCTAGTGCCGCCATGCGGGTTTGGCCGCGTCGAAGACAGCATCAGTTGGCGACCCAATGTTTCCGAGTAACGCAACCGCAGGTGCCCACACCTGCTCCAGCGACGTTGCACGTTCGAGAAGCGGCCGCGGACACAGCAATTTCTCTGGCAAGGAGACGGTATGGACACCCACACCAGCGCGGCAACTGACACAGCGAAGAGAGGGTTGCGGCCAGAGATTGCTCTGTCGTGGCGCCGGTCTGAAGTCAGCGGGTTGGATCCCGAAACGCCCAACATGCGGTTCGAGCCTGACGCTGCTCGACGGCGCACTCGGCTTCTGACCGCTGCATCTCCGGTGTTGGCGAGACTGGCCGATCATTTATCGGCTGCGCCGTACTGTGTAATGCTCGCCGATCGCGAGTCGCGCTTGATGGAAGATCCGATCGGATCATCGGCCTTGCGGGGGCAACTTGCGACTGTCGGCAGCATCGCCGGAGGCGTTTTTCTTGAAGAGACGACCGGTACCAACGCGATCTCGACGGCTCACGAGCTTCGGCGCGGTGTCGTCGTTCACGGAGACGAGCACTACCTCGAGCCGTTCAAAGCATTCAGCTGCTACGGCCACCCGATCATCCACCCGGTGACTCGCCGGCTCGAGGGCGTCTTGGATATCACTTGTTTGTCGGCGAACTCGTCGCCGCTACTCAAACCCCTTGTGGTACAGGCTGTGCAAGATGTTGAAGCCAACCTTCTCGAAATCGGGCGGCGCACCGAGAGGCGGCTACTTGCCGAGTTCCAGGTCGCTACTAGCGGCCACAACCGACCGGTGTTGGGCCTCGCGGCGGGTATCGTCCTGGCGAGCCCGCAGGCGACCGAACTGCTGTCACCGACGGACCACCCGCACCTTACTCAGCTCGCCGCAGAGATGATCGGCCGGCGCGGCCGGCGGCTCATCGAAAGAACGGAGACGATCGAGCTTGCGTCGGGTCAGGTCGCTCGCGCACGGTTACGCGTGGTGGAACCTGGGCTGGATGCCGTGATCGTCGAATTCCATTTGGATGGAAGCAAATATGAACGTCGTTCGGCGGGTTCGGCACAGCCGATGCCGGTACGTATTGTGGCCCGCCAGCAGGTGTATGTCGGCGGCGCGCCCGGAACGGGTCGCACTACCACGGCGCATGCCGTTGCTGGCGGTTCGTCGATCGTAGAGTTGACCGGTGTCGGGAGCGACATCGGTGACGTGGAATGGTCTGCTCTTGAAGAGGACCTGAAGTCAACTCCGGAAGCTGTGCTGCTGGTGGAGAACATTCATCTGCTGACGGAACTCGACGGTGTGCGACTGCAATCATTGCTCGATTCTGCTCGTGCACCAGCAATTTTGACCGGTGCTCCGCTGGACTCGCTCACGGGACAAGCCGCCGTCCTGGCGGCTGCCTGTACCAGCCACATCAAGTTGCCAAACCTTGCCGAGCGGGCCGCGGAGATACCGAAGCTGGTGCGGACCATGCTCGACCAGCTCGGAGTTGTTGAGCAGGTTCGTTTTTCGCCAGCGGCGCTGGCTGCGCTGAGCGTGCAGCCGTGGCCGGGAAATCTCCGCGAGCTTCATTCGGTCGTCAGGTTCGCGACCGAGCGTCGGTCGGCTGGCGATATCACCTTGAGCGATCTCCCCGATCGCTACCACCACAGTCAGGGCCGGTCCTTAACTGCGCTGGAGCGCGCCGAATTCGACGCGATCGTATCTGCTTTGCGCGCTTCGGGCGGCAATAAGCTGCGTGCAGCCCAGGAACTGGGAATCAGTCGCACGACCTTGTACAGCAGGCTGCGATCGCTGCGGATCACGCTGTGACACCACTGTCCGCATTTTGGACACTCAGCCAGGCGCATCCGCTTATACGGTGACCTACAACGCAAGCGAAGGAGCCGAACGTGATCATCTCTGCAGCCGTCACCGAGACCAAGGGGGCCCAATTTTCGATCAGCGCCCTCAGGCTGGATGACCCGCGCGCCGGTGAGATTTTAGTTCGGATGGTCAGTTCGGGTGTGTGCCACACCGACCTCATCGTGCGTGACCAGTGGTACCCGGTGCCACTGCCGGCTGTCCTCGGCCACGAGGGCGCGGGAGTCGTCGAAGCGGTGGGCGAGGGTGTCGCCTACGTCGAACCGGGAGACCACGTCGTGCTGACGTTCAATTCCTGCGGAGATTGCCGCACATGTGCGCTGGGGCGACCCGCGTACTGCGACCAGTTCTTTGCCCACAACTTCGCAGGCAGCCGACTCGACGGCAGCACTCCTTTGCACCGTGAATCCGGCGATGTGCACGGAATGTTCTTCGGTCAATCCTCTTTTGCCACATACGCGATCGCAACCGAGGCCAATGTGGTGAAGGTGGACCCGGACGTGCCGCTCGAGATTCTGGGGCCGCTTGGCTGCGGCATTCAGACCGGGGCCGGCGCTGTACTCAACAGCCTGCAGCCGCCGGCGGGCAGTAGCATCGCGATTTTCGGCGTCGGTCCCGTCGGGTTGAGCGCCGTGATGGCCGGCGTGGCGGTTGGTTGTTCCACCGTCATCGCTGTCGACCTGAGCTCCGGGCGCCTCGATCTGGCTAAGGAACTCGGCGCTACGAATCTGATTGATGGATCAGCGGGGGACACCGTGGCGACCATCCAAGCGCTCACCGGCGGCCTTGGCGTCGACTACTCGATTGAGACCACCGCTGTCCCAGCGGTTTTCCGCCAAGCTGTCGACGCCCTCAATCAGGGGGGAACGTGCGGACTGATCGGAGCGGCAGCAATCGGTACCGAAACCCTAATTGATATGTCGCACCTTCTATTCGGTCGAAGTGTGCGCGGCATCGTCGAGGGTGACAGCGTGCCACGCACTTTTATTCCGCACCTCATCGAGCTGTACAAGCAGGGCAGCTTTCCATTCGACAAGCTGATAAAGACCTACCCTTTCGCTGAAATCAACGCCGCGGTCGAAGATTCCGAGAAAGGTGCGACGCTCAAGGCTGTGCTCACCTTCTGAAAGTCCGCCACTTCGGACCGTACATCCCAGCTTTGGAGTTACCAATGACAACCGATATCGCCACCGCTCGTATCACCTACGACAAGTTCTACATCGGAGGTTCATGGGTCCGGCCCAGCACGGATCGACTCATCACACCGATCGATGCGAGCACGGAGGAACCGCTCGGCCAGGTACCCGAGGGCGCCTGCGCCGACATCGACGCAGCGGTGACCGCTGCCCGCGCAACGTTTGATGATCCGAGTGGGTGGGCGAGTTGGGATCCCGCCCGGCGAGCTGAGGTGATGGAGCGGCTCGCTACGGCGATAGACAAGCGCGCCGAGGAATTCGTCAATCGGGTAAGTGCCCAAAACGGCATACCGGTGGCGGTGGCGCAACAGCTTGAAATCGGCTATCCCACAGCGGTGTTGCGCTTCTACGCCGGCCTGGCGCGCGAGTTTTCCCAGATCGAGACGCGAGCGGGCTTGTTCGGTGGACTTATTGATGTTCGCAAAAAGCCAGCGGGAGTGGTGGCTGCCATTGCGCCATGGAACTTCCCGCAGGCGTTAAGCATGTTCAAGATTGCTCCGGCGATGGCAGCGGGGTGCACTCTTGTAGTCAAGCCGTCGCCGGAGACAGTTCTGGACGCCTACCTGCTCGCGGAGGCCATTGACGAAGCGCAGGTCCCGGCGGGCGTGATCAATGTTGTGCCGGCAGGGCGCGAGGTCGGTGCGTACCTGGTGAGCCACCCTGGCGTCGACAAGGTCGCGTTTACCGGCTCCACCGCGACGGGACGATCGATCGCCGAAACATGCGGTCGACTGCTCCGCCCTGTCACACTCGAGCTCGGCGGTAAGTCCGCAGCCATTCTGCTCGACGACGTCGATCTGGATCTTACCAAGATCGGTGAGGGCCTGTTCGCCTCGACGCTGTTGAACAATGGCCAGACGTGCTTCATCGGCACTCGAGTGCTGGCTCCGCAGAGCCGCTACAGCGAGGTGGTCGACGCCTTCACGGCATTCGTCGCCGGGTTGCAGGTGGGCAACGCTCACGACCCTGCGACACAGATAGGGCCGATGGCCACCGATGCGCAGCGGCAGAGGGTCGAGTCGTTCATCGCCACAGGGCTAGCCGAAGGTGCCCGGATGACAACCGGGGGCAGGCGTCCAGCCGGTCGAGACAAGGGATGGTTTGTGGAGCCCACGGTGTTCGCCGATGTTGACAACCGGGCCGCCATTGCTCGCGAGGAGATATTCGGTCCCGTCCTGACCCTGATCGCCTATGACGACATCGACGACGCCGTACGCATCGCCAACGATAGCGACTATGGCCTGGGAGGTACGGTATGGACGGAGGATCCGGATCGCGGGTTGGCTGTCGCATCCCGGATTCAGACCGGGACCATCGGCGTGAACCGTTACATTCCTGATCCTGCTGCGCCTTTCGGTGGCGTCAAGGCCAGTGGCCTTGGCCGCGAGCTCGGTCCGGAGGGTTTGGCCGCGTATTTACAGACACAGACGATCTACCGCTGACGCCCCCAACCCACCCGCGTCGATGGGCCTCGCGAATGACAGCGGTTACACCGCCACCGCCCGCGACGGTGATAGATCCTTCCCACGCTAGCCCGGATTTTCGCCGAATGCCGACGTAGCTGGGTGTTGATACGCGAAAGTGCCTGTCCTGCAGTGCAGGATCGACTTGTCTAAGGTTCGTTCCGCACAAGGGATAGGCACCTCGCAAGTGAACAATATCGCGGCGGCGCGGCGTGTGAACGTATCGGCGGACGGTCGTGGGGTGGTGTCGCACGCCGGGATGGGGCTGTTGCGTGAGCTGGCCGATCTGACCGGGTTGTCCGCTCAGGTCACGGCCAATTTGGACGATACCTACCGCGGCCCGTGGGTGTATGCCCCGGGGCGGTGTTCGCCGATCTGGCCGCGGCGGTGGCCGACGGGGCGGACTGTATCGACGGGGTCGGGCAGCTGTGCGGGGATCGTGAGCATGTGTTCGGGGCGAAGGCCTCGACGACGACGATGTGGCGGCTGGTCGATCAGCGCAACGACGCTGTGCACCTGCCGAAGGTTCGAACTGCCCGCGCGGTAGCGCGGGCAGCGGCCTGGGCTGCCGGCGCCGCGCCTGCAGCTGGTGCGCCCCTGTACATCGATATCGACGCCACGCTTGTCATCGACCATTCCGACAACAAACAGGACGCGGCACCGACATGGAAGAAGTCCTTCGGTCTGATTCGAGCGCGTTCGAGCGGCCGGTGACGCTGCAGCTGATCCGCGTCGACGGCACCCATGCCACGCTCACCCGGCCCGAACTGATCGACGCGTTCACCGAGATCCGCGGCTACGGCATCGGCGCGGACAGGCTGATCGACCTGCACGAGCAGATCGTGCTCGAGGTCGACAAAAACAGCGGCAGGCTGGTGCGGGCCGGCGGCGTCGATCGAATCCAACATCGAGTCGCCGGTCAGCCGCATCCTTGTCGACTATCGCGAACGGTCCGCCGAAACCGAGCCGAAAGCTAGTGCCCGCTGAGCGTCAGCGTCCCTTGGGTTTTGAGCACCTTGCTCGCGGTGATCTTCTCGGTCCTGCGGGCCTCGCGTTCCAGGTAGCGCTGCTTGGACTCCTCGAACTTGGCGCCGGCCTCCTCGAGTTCCTTGATCAGCAGACCCAGGTCGTCGCGCATCCACGCGGCCTCGCCGGTGAAGTCCTCGCGTTCGAAGATGCGCCACTTCTTCAGCACCGGCATCACCACCTCCTCGAGATGGATGCGCGGGTCGTAGACGCCGCCGACGGCGATGATCACGGCCTTGCGCCGGAATTCCGGCACCGTGAAGCCGGGCATCTTGAAGTTGCGCAGGATCTTGTGCACCGACCGGATGGCCTGGTTCGGCGCGATGTCCAGGCCCGCGGCGCTGACATCCCGGTAGAAGATCATGTGCAGGTTCTCGTCGTGGGACACCCTGGCCATCAGCTGTTCGGCGATCGGATCGCCGGCCACCTTGCCGGTGTTGCGGTGCGAGACGCGGGTGGCCAGCTCCTGAAACGAGACGTACATGACCGAGTCGAAAATGCTCTCAGCGAACATGTCGCCCTGGCGGTTCTGGCCGGGGCTGAAGCCGCGGGTCATTTGCTCCAGGCGCAGCTTCTCCAGCTCGACCGGGTCGACGGCGCGGGTGACCACCAGGTAGTCGCGCAGCGCGGTGCTGTGCCTGGCCTCCTCGGCGGTCCACCGGTTCACCCACTGCCCCCACGGGCCGTCCATGGTGAAGTTCATCGCGATCTCGCGGTGATACGACGGCAAATTGTCCTCGGTCAGCAAGTTTTGCACGATTGCGACCTGCGCCACGTCGGAGAGCCGGCTCTGGCCGGGCTCCCAGTCCTGGCCGTCGAGCGCGTAGAAATTCTTGCCGTCCGACCACGGGACGTAGTCGTGCGGGTTCCACTCCTTGAACTTCTCGAGATGCCGGTTGAGCAGCCGTTCGGCCACGGGCTCGAGCTCGTGAAGTAGCTGCAGGTCGGTCATACCCTCGGACACAACGCCCTCCCAGTTATCTGTTTCCGCCAGTAACGCGCAATGTATCTGTGTCATACGGTTACATCAAGAAAGCCACGCCGAGGCGCGATTGAAAAGGGTCTTTGGTCCCTACGGGCGTCACAAGCGGGTCACGCCGCCGGCGGGACGCTACCGACCGGGGACCAGATAGGGCGCGAGAGTGGACAGCTTCTCGCAGGTCTCCTCGAATTCGCGCTCGGGGTCGGACTCCTCGATGATCCCGGCACCGGCGCGCAGCCAGGTCTTGCCGTCGCGCTCGTAGGCGGCCCGCAGCGTCAGCGCCGCGTCCAGCCCACCGTCCGCCGAAAACGCCACCACGGCGCCGGAATACAGTCCGCGCGGGGTGCCGTCGAGCCGCAGGATGGCCTCGAGGGCGGCCGCCTTGGGAATGCCCGACGCGGTGACCGCCGGGAAGAGCGCCTCCAGCGCGTCCATGCGGTCGCTCGAGGAGCCCAGGCGGGCGGTGATCGTCGAGCCGAGGTGCTGCACGCTCCCCCGCTCGCGCACCGTCATGAAATCGATGACGGACGCGGTGCCCGGCTCGGCGATCTCGGTCATTTCCTGCAGCGAGCTGCGCACCGAAATGGCATGCTCCACGATCTCTTTGGAGTTCGACTCCAAATCGGCGCGGGCCTGGCGGTCGTGCGCGGCGCCCCGGCCGAACGCGCGTGTCCCGGCCAGCGGCTCGGTGACCACCGCGCCGTCCGCGTAGACGGCGGCGACGAGCTCGGGGCTGTACCCCAGCGCCCGAATCCCGGCCAGCCGCAGCAGGAACGACCGCACCGGCGTATTGTGCCGGCGGCCCAGTCGATAGGTGGCCGGAAAGTCCAGCGCGAAGGGCACTTCCACGCAGCGGGACAGGATCACCTTGTGGTAGCGCGTCGCAGCGATCTCCCCGACGGCGACCGCCACCCGGTCGCGGTATCCCGACGAATCGGCGCTCACGTCGATGCCGCGGGCGTGGGGCACCCCGGGCACCCCGTCGCGCAGCAGTCGCAGCACCGCCTCGCGGTGGCCGGGCTCCGCGCCGGCGAGGCGAACCTCGCCGCTGGTCACCGCGATGCGGGTGCGGGGCCAGAACACCCGGGCCAGCGGGGTGTGCGGGGCCAGCCGCTCGCCCAGCCCGCAGCGATACACGCCGAACTCGAAGGCGACCCAACCGAACAGGTGATCGGTGTCCAGCAGCAGCCGGTCGACGGCCTCACCCAGGACGGGTGCGGGACGTCCGGACCACGGGTGGCAACGGGTAGCCCCGTCGCGGGTCACCCGCAGCTCGTCGGAGTCCAGCTCGATCATCGCCCGCACACCGCTGGCCAGCACCCACTCGCCGGCCCGCTCGTAGAGCAGGTACTCCTCGCCGGCCCGCTCGGACAGCGCCGCGGCCAGCCCGGCCGCCAGGTCGGCGGGATCCACGTGTGCGGGAAGCGGAATCGCCGACGACGCGCACTGCGCGGGACTCGTCTCGACGCTAACCTCGGTCACGGTTAGTAAATGTAGCCTAACCTATCCAACTGGTCGAACCCGGAGCGATTTCCGCTCCGCCGCCCCGCGATGCCGGGGCCCCGGCAGGCCGTTTTCCCGGACCGCGCGGTCCAGGCACCGACCCCGCAGGAAACTCCCAGCCGATTCACACCCGATTGCCACTATGCTTCGCGGCTCCGGATTTTCGTCGGCACGCCTCTGACCATCGGTTTTCCCGACCGAAAGCCGTCCCGGAAGCGGTAATTCGGCCCCGTCGCGCCGCGGCCTCCATGAGTGGCGGTTTTGCCACCGGCGGGGCTACATTCGTCACGATCTGTCGGGATGTTCGTGGTTTGCTCGCTTGCGGACGGTGCTTCCCCTGATCATTCACGTTTCACGGGAGGCATCATGCTGCAAGAGTTCTGGCAGAACTTCACCCACAACCTGTTCAAGCCGCTACTGCTGTTCTTCTACTTCGGGTTCCTGATCCCGATCCTGAAGGTGCGGTTCGAGTTCCCCTACGTGATCTACCAGGGCCTGACCATGTACCTGTTGCTGGCCATCGGCTGGCACGGCGGTGAGGAACTGGCCCAGATCGGCGCCTCCAGCGTGGGGGCCATCGTCGGGTTCATGGTGGTGGGCTTTGCGACGAATTTCCTGATCGGCGTGCTGGCCTACGGTTTGCTGAATTTGCTGAGCTCGATGCGACGGGTCGACAAGGCGACGGTCGCCGGCTACTACGCGTCCGACTCGGCCGGCACCTTCGCGACCTGCGTGGCCGTGCTGGCGTCGGTCGGGATCGCGTTCAACGCCTACATGCCGGTGATGCTGGCCGTGATGGAGATTCCCGGCTGCCTGGTGGCCCTGTACCTGGTGGCGCGGCTGCGGCACCGGGGCATGGACATGGCCGGGTACATGCCCGAGGAGGCCGGCTACACCGCGCCGGTCAAGGCCGGCATCGGCCCGGGCACGCCCGCACGGCCCGCCGACGGCCGCAGCCTGCAGGCCGAACACGAGCGCGGTGTCGAGCAGGAGATCGAATTTTCGCTGGAGAAGTCGGACCATCCCGAGGATCTCGACCTGGGCGAGCCGCTGCCGGCCGGCAAGAGGTCCTCCCTGTTCTCCCGTGAACTGTTCCAGGAGGTCTTCCTCAACCCGGGCCTCGTCCTGCTCTTCGGCGGCATCATCATCGGCCTGGTCAGTGGGTTGCAGGGGCAGAAGGTCGTGGCCGACGACGACAGGTTCTTCGTGCTGGCGTTCCAGGGCGTGCTGTGCCTGTTTCTGCTCGAGATGGGTATGACGGCCTCCCGCAAGTTGAAGGACCTGAGGTCGGCCGGCCGAGGCTTCATCATCTTCGGCCTGCTGGCGCCGAACCTCTTCGCCCCGCTGGGAATCTTCGTGGCCCACCTCTACGCCTACCTGACCCACACCGACTTCAAGCCGGGAACCTATGTGCTGTTCGCGGTGCTGTGCGGTGCGGCGTCCTACATCGCCGTGCCGGCCGTCCAGCGACTGGCCATCCCCGAGGCCAGCCCGACCCTGCCGCTGGCCGCATCGCTGGGCCTGACGTTCTCCTACAACGTCACGATCGGCATCCCGCTGTACATCGAGATCGCCCACGTCGTCGGGCACTGGTTCGCGGGCACCTGAGAACTACCCCAGCACCCCGCGCACGACCCCGTCGGCGAGCAGGCGTCCGCGCGGGGTGAGCACGAGCCGGTCCCCCTCGGCCACCAGCAGTCCGTCGGCGACGGCGGACTCGGCGCGTTCGCGTTCGGCGGCGTCCAGGGAGGCCAGCGGAAGTCCTTGCCGCAGGCGGGTTCTCAACAAGACGTCCTCGGTGTGCAGTGCGTCCGGACCGAGCTGCTCGAATCCCGCCACGGGCAACGCCGCAGCGGCCAGCCTGTCGGCATAGGCATTGGGGTGCTTGACGTTCCACCAGCGCGTCGCCCCGACATAGCCGTGCGCTCCCGGCCCGGCGCCCCACCACTGACCGCCGTCCCAGTAGCCGAGGTTGTGCCGGCACTCACCGCCGGGGCGCGACCAGTTCGACACCTCGTACCAGTCCATCCCCGCCTCGGCGAGGCGGGCGTCGACCAGCTCGTAGCGGTGCGCGAGCACGTCGTCGTCGGGGGCGGCCAGCTCCCCACGGCGGACCCGCCGGGACAGGGCGGTGCCGTCCTCGACGGTGAGGGCATAGGCGGACACGTGGTCCACGCCGGTCGCCACCGCCGTGTCGACGGAACGCTGCAGGTCGTCGTCGCTTTCACCGGGTGTCCCATAGATCAGGTCCAGGCTGACGTGTTCGAAGCCGGCGTCCAGCGCCTCGCGGGCCGCGTCGGCCGACCGGTTCGGCGTATGAATCCGGTCGAGGACGCCCAGCACCCGCGGTGACACTGACTGCATGCCCAGCGATACCCGCGTGTATCCCGCGGCCCGGGCCGCCCCGAAAAAGTCCGGCCAGGCCGACTCCGGGTTGGCCTCGGTGGTGACCTCGGCGTCCGGCGCCAGCGCGAAGTGCTCACGCACCATGTCCAGCAACGTCGCCACGCGCGCGCCACCCAGCAGCGACGGCGTCCCGCCGCCGACGAAGACGGTGTGCAGCGTCGGGCCGCCCAACCGCGCGGCCGCCAACTCGAGTTCCGTCCGCAGCGCCTGCAGCCAGGCATCGGGGTTGACGCCACCCAACTCGGCCGGGGTGTAGGTGTTGAAATCGCAATAGCCGCAACGGGTTATACAGAACGGTACGTGCACATACAACCCGAACGGCCGGTCCGGGACCGGCTGCAGGCCGGGCAGGTCGACCTGCTCCTCGCGAAGGCTCATGCCAAATGATCCCACGCCCGCGGATCGCGCCGGGCCGGTCGGTCAGCCCTCGACCGTCAGTCCTCTTCCACCCCGGGGCAACCGCCGCCCTGAGCCTCGACGTATCCCAGGAGGTGCGACAGGGATCCCACCGGTGCCGCGTCCGGGCTGCATGTAGCGCAGCGGGGCCAGGCGCCGGGTCCCTGGGAGGCCATGATCCGGTCCGCGACCTCGACCTGCGCGTCGGGGACGGCGGCCGACGGCAGACCGTAACCGCCGTTGGCATCCCACGTGGGCTGGCTGATCTGCAGGCCGCCGAACAGTCCGTTGCCGGTGTCGGCGGCCCAGTTGCCGCCCGACTCGCACTGCGCGATCGCTTCCCAGTTGACGTCGTCGGCTTTCGAGTCGCTGGTCGAGACCGCCAGGGCGGTGACGAACAGGGCACCCACCAGCAGGGTCTGAGCCAGGAATGCGGACACGATGACGCGGATCCCCGCGAGCCTGAGCGTCATATCACTCGCACCTTGCTGGCCAGCCAACGACCGTCGACCTTGGTCATCACCATCTTGACCCGGCTCCGTTCGAGCGTTGCCTTCGCGCTGTTGCGGTTTTTGACCGACTGGTCGACGAGCATCAGGATCACCGCCCTGCTGGTGGTGGCCTTCTTCACCCATGACTCCGTGATGATCCCGCGCACGGTCGTCACGTTCTCCCTGAGCATCCGGTGCAGTTCGGTGCTGGACTTGCCGTAGTGCTCTTTGAAATCGCCGGTCGCGCCGTCGAGGATGTCGCCGTATTTGCCCTCGATCGTCTCGCCGTCGAAGTTGATCAGCTTGCCGATGTAGGCCTGGGCGGCCGCAAGCGCCTGCCTGGCGGCGACGTTGCGTTGGTGCTCCTGGTAGAGCAACTGCCCGCCCAGGCCCGCCACCGCCAGCGCAATGACGACGACGCCCGCCGCCAGCCATCGCAAAGCCGGGCGTCTCGGGCGGGACCGACGAAGGATGCCGGTGCGATTCCGGACGAGCCCGGGGAGCCGTTCGGTGATCGCGAAATGCGAAGCACCGATGGGTTTGTTGACGACCAGGTGGGCGCCGCCGCCCTCCACCCGCGATCCGTTCACGATGACCTCAATCCCCTTCAGTCCCAAGGCGAGGTAATTATCACCGGTAGCAGGTGGCACTTCGGTAACGAAGAGGCGGCTTTTTCGCACGCCAATCGGGATCCCGCGCGCGTGCGTGGACGCCTTCCGTGGCACAATCGAGGGCGTGATCGTTGTCGAGCCTCGTCTGCGCGTTGCGCTGGTGGCACGTCGGCACATCGATCTGAAGCGCGTCTGCAGCTGCTGTTGTCTCCGCTGATCTCGTAGACCCGCCCCCTGTCAACAGCCGGCGCCGGATCTGCGCCGCCGCCGAAATCCTCGGTCAAGTGGCGCGTTCACGCCTGCGAACGTTCGTGAAGGACAACCGAGCAGTGATCACAGCCACCCCCCGGACACGGGAATATCACAAGGCGCCCAACGGTTATCACACTCGTGCGACGGGTACGCGACGTTGCGTACGGGGCCGCATCGAAAGCGCCAGCGCCACATGGTGTTTGCGCGCGGCCAGTCCCCTGGAGAACACCGGGCAGCGCATCGATCTCGGTGTGCCCGATGTCACGCACACCATCTGGACGGAGGCAGATCACCTATGACCACCACCGAAGTGTCGGAACTCTCCGAGTCCGAGTTGCGCGAGGTGGCGGCGCGCGGGGCGGCCGACCTGGAAAACGCCAGCGCCATCGACGTGCTGCGTTGGACGGACGAGACTTTCGGCGGGGTCCGCGGACCCCGTGGCTGCGCGACATGCAACTACGTCGTCGCCTCGAGCATGCAGGATGCGCTGCTCGTGGAGCTGGCCGCGAAGGTTCGACCCGGTGTGCCGGTGGTGTTTCTGGACACCGGATACCACTTCGTGGAGACGATCGGCACCCGCGACGCAGTGGAGTCCGTCTACGACATCCACGTGATCAACGCCACCCCCGAGCACACGGTGGCCGAGCAGGACGCCCTGCTGGGCAAGGACCTCTTCGCCCGCGACCCCGGCGAGTGCTGCCGGCTCCGCAAGGTCGCGCCGTTACGCAAAGCGCTGCAGGGCTATTCGGCGTGGGTGACCGGGCTGCGCCGCGTGGACGCGCCCACCCGCGCCAACGCGCCCGTGGTCAGCTTCGACGAGGCGTTCAAGCTGGTGAAGGTCAGCCCGCTTGTGGACTGGACCGACCGCGACGTCGACACGTACATCGCCGAGCATGGCGTACTGGTGAATCCGCTCATCTACGACGGGTATCCGTCGATCGGCTGCGCCCCCTGCACGGTCCGGCCCGCCGAAGGCGCCGACCCGCGTAGCGGCCGCTGGCAGGGAACGGCCAAGACCGAGTGCGGTCTGCACGCGTCGTGAGGCGCGGCGGGATGGGTGCCGGCTGACGGGCTCACGCCGGTGTCGCCGCGATCGGCGGCACGCGGGTAGGCCGCACGCGGGCATCGCCCCGGGGCGTCACCGCGGCCGTCATCCGGTGGCCCGCAGGTAGACCTGGGTGATGGCGCCGGTGGCCTGGTCGAACAGCTGCGCATCGACGGCGTCCCAACCGCCGAGGTCGGCGATCGTGAAGAGTTTGTCCGGTACCGGGAACCGGTCCGAGAACTCGGCGGCCACCCCCGGGTCGACGGGCCGGAACCCGGCCTGCGCCCACAGGCGCTGCGTCGCGGCGCGGTACTGGAAATTCTTGAACGCGCTGGCCGCGTCCAGGTGTGCGCTGGTGGTCACCACGGCGACCGGGTTGTCGACCCTGACGGTCTGCGGCGGGATGACGTGCTGCACCGGCTTGCCCTGCCGCTCGGTGGCCAGGGCCTCGTTCTCGGGGCTGATCAGCACGTCACCGCTGCCCCGCACGAAGACGTCGGTCGCCTCCCGCCCCGACCCTGGCCGCAGTTTGACGTGCCCGCTCACCAACTTGTCGACGAAGCCGACGCCGGCTTCCTGATCGCTGCCGCCGCGGCTCGCGGCCGCATACGGGGCGAGCAGGTTCCACTTCGCGGCGGCCGAACTCAGCGGGCTGGGTGTGATGAGCTCGATCCCAGGACGCAGCAGGTCGTCCCAGTCCCTGATGTTCTTCGGGTTTCCCGCGCGCACCACCAACGTCACCACCGACCCGAACGGGACGCCCCCGGTGGCGTCCTTGTCCCAGGCGGGAGAAACCTTGCCCGCCTTGACCAGTCGGGTGACGTCGGATCCGGCCGAGAAATTCACGACGTCGGCCGGCTTGCCGTCGGCCACCGCGCGGGACTGGTCGGCGGAGGCCCCATAGGAGGCGACGACCTGCACTTGCTTGCCGTCCTCGGAGGCATTGAACGCCGCGATCACCTTGCTCCAGCCGGGTTCTGGGGCCCGGTAGGCGGCCAGGTCGATCCTGGTGTGCGCGTCGGCCGGTCCCCCGGCGCCGACGACATCGCCGGCACCGCCCTGGCAGGCGGCGACGGCACCGACAACCAGGGCGCAGGCGACGGCGGGGCGCCAGCGGAACGAGGCGACGACGTCGTCGGGCATTGATCACCTTCCGCTGCAGGACTTACCGATATCGGTCCCGTTGCTGCGGAACGGCGCCGGAAACTTCGGCAGAAGTCACCGACTCGATACCAGACCGCGCACGGGTTGGGCAGTCAGCGACAACAATGCACGAAAACCGGGCGCGTCACCACACCCGGTGCCCCGTGCATTCAGTGCGTCAACAGCCACGTGACGACGACGAGCACCACGAGAGCGACGAGCACCAGCGTCACGTGCGAACGGGGCATGAACGTTACCGCGGCAACCCGTCGGTGCGACGGAGGCGGCGCATCACATCGATGCCCTTGCCGAGCAGTCCGTCCAGCACCAACGCCATGAGGTAGGCCACCGCCAGCACGATCGGCATCACCACCATCGCCTGCAGCACGAACGGCAACCCGGAAAGCCACAGTTCGTTGCCGTCCCACCAGTTCAGGAACGCGGTCACCGGGCCCACACTATTCGCCACCGTCGCCAAAGCCAACGCGCGGTCGACGAGCCGCTCATGTGCCAGGATCTGCCCAGGGCTTCCGCCGACGAAACGACCTGCCTCGTCGCCGGCGGGGGCCGCGTCGGCATGGTGCTCGGCCTGCTGCTGGCCGGCGCCGGAGTCGACGTCACGGTGATGGAAAAGCACGCCGACTTCCTGCGTGACTTCCGGGGCGACACCGTGCACGCGAGCACCCTGCGGTTAGTCGACGAACTGGGATTGGGGCCGCGGTTCACCGCGATACCACACCGCCTCATCGACACCATCCACATGGAGGTCCAGAACCAACCGGTCGATGTCGGCCTGGCGCGGCTGCCGGGCGCACACCGGCACATCGCCCTGGTGCCGCAGTGGGACTTCCTGGAGATGGTCGCGACCGCCGCCGAGGCCGAGCCCGGCTTCAGTTTGTTGCGCAGCACCGAGGTGGTCGGCGTGATCCGGGACGGCGACCGCGTCACCTACCGTGAACCGGCCGGCGAAACCTGACGGATGCGCGCCGAACTCACGGTGGCCTGCGACGGCCGGTGTTCGACGGTGCGCTCCGCCGCCGGGCCGATCCCGCGCAGTTTCGGCGTCCCGATGGACGTCCGGTGGTTCCGGTTGCCCCGCCGGTCCGGCGATCCGCGCGGGTCGGCCTGGGTGCTGCGCGCCGGGCACGCCGTGATCATGATCGACCGCAGCGAGTACTACCAGATCGCCTACATCGTCCCGAAGGGCACCGACACCCAGACGCGCGCCCGGGGCATCGAGACGCTGCGCCGGGCATTGGCCACCCTGGTGCCCTGGCCTGCCGACCGCGTCGCTACGCTGACGTCGTTCGAGCACATGAAACTGCTTGACGTGCAACTCAATCGACTCCCACGATGGTACGGCGACGGCGGCTTGCTCATCGGGGACTTCGCACAGGTGATGTCCCCGGTCGGCGGCATCGGCATCAACTTGGCGGTGGCCGACGCGGTGGCCCGCCGCACGCGTACCGGCCAAGCCGCTGCCCGCGCCTTCGGGCGGCGCAACGGCTGATCCCGGATCGCGCGAAGCGTGGACGCCGGGCGCCTAGGGCGTGTCTCCCAATTGGTTGTTTCCGACGCGGGAATGGATTACGGCGCAGGCCAATAGGACACCGCCGAGGTAGGTCAGGGCGTATTTGTCGTAGCGGGTCGCGATACCGCGCCATTGCTTGAGCCGGTTGTAGCCTCGTTCGACGGTGTTGCGCAGACCGTAGAGCTCGGCGTCGAACGCCGGTGGGCGACCCCCGGCCGATCCCTTGGCCTTGCGCCGGGCGATCTGGTCTTTGCGTTCGGGAATCGTGTGCTTGATTCTTCGGGAACGTAATTCGGTGCGCGTGCTCGGGTGTGAATACGCCTTGTCGGCGAGCAATCGGAAGTCGCCACCGGTCACACCGTGCTCAGCGCAGGCGTGGTCGTAGTCGTCGAGCAAAGGCAGCAACTGCGGATTGTCGCCGGCCTGGCCAGCGGTCAACCGGACCGCGACAACAGCTTCGCGCTGATCGGTCAGGGTGTGGATCTTGGTGGTCAGCCCGCCTCGCGAACGCCCAATTGCATGGTCGTCGGGTTCATCGGCGGATTTCTTGTAATTCGACAGGGCCCCCTTTTGCCAGCGTGTCCGACCGGGCACCCGCCGAATGTTGATGCGCCCGTACGTTCGTCGAATCCACCGACAACAGCTTCTCGATATCGCCGGCCATCTCGGCGTCGAACCCGAAGGCGTGCGCCACCTGAGCAAACATCACGTCATAGGTGCCATCCAGCGACCATCGGTGATGACGCTTCCACACCGTTTTCCATGGCCCGAAATCAGCGGGCAGGTCCCGCCACGGGCATCCCGTGCGAAACCGCCAGGCAATCCCCTCCAAAATCAACCGGTGATCACCAAACCTCCGGCCCCGCTTGCCCTCATGCGAAGGCATCAACGGCTCAACCACCGCCCAGAACTCGTCAGAAATCACACCAATCCGCGTCACCAGCCAATCCTGGCTGGTCAACAGTCGAAAAATTGGGAGACACGCCCTAGACAGTCGATGATGTCGGCATGGTGCTGCACGTCGAACCCGCCGACCAACCCGCCCCCACCGACCAACCTGCCCACATCGGGGACGGGCACGAACCGGCACTGGATTCACCGTTGGCCTCACCGATCGACTTCAGCGCGCCGGCGCCCCTGGCTCCCAATGCCGGGCTGCGCAACCCGTTTCCGCCGATCGCCGACTATGCGTTTCTGTCCGACTGGGAGACGACGTGCCTGATCTCGCCGGCCGGGTCGGTGGAATGGCTCTGCGTGCCCCGGCCCGACTCCCCGAGCGTGTTCGGGGCGATCCTGGATCGCAGCGCCGGCCACTTCAGGCTGGGGCCCTACGGGGTTTCGGTTCCTTCGGCCCGCCGCTACCTGCCCGGCAGCCTGATCATGGAGACCACCTGGCAGACCCACACCGGGTGGCTGATCGTCCGCGACGCGCTAGTGATGGGCCCCTGGCACGACATCGAGCGCCGCTCGCGGACCCACCGCCGCACCCCGATGGACTGGGACGCCGAGCACATCCTGCTACGCACGGTGCGCTGCGTCAGTGGCACCGTCGAGCTGATGATGAGCTGCGAACCCGCATTCGACTACCACCGCACCGGGGTGACGTGGGAGTACTCGGCGAACGCCTACGGCGAGGCGATCGCCCGCGCCGCCAAGCAACCCGACGACCACCCCACGCTGCGGCTGACCACCAACCTGCGCATCGGGCTGGAGGGCCGGGAGGCGCGCGCACGCACCCGGATGAAGGAGGGCGACGACGTGTTCGTCGCCCTGAGCTGGACCAAGCACCCGGCGCCGCAGACCTACGAGGAAGCCGCCGAACGGATGTGGCAGACCACCGAGTGCTGGCGCCAGTGGATCAACATCGGCAACTTCCCCGACCACCCGTGGCGGGCGTACCTGCAGCGCAGCGCCCTCACCTTGAAAGGCCTGACCTATTCACCCACCGGTGCGCTGCTGGCCGCCGCCACCACATCGCTTCCGGAAACGCCTCGGGGCGAACGCAACTGGGACTACCGCTACGCCTGGGTCCGCGACTCGACGTTCGCGTTGTGGGGGCTGTACACGCTCGGGCTGGACCGCGAGGCCGACGACTTCTTCGCGTTCATCGCCGACGTCTCGGGCGCCAACAGCAACGAGCGCCATCCGCTGCAGGTGATGTACGGGGTGGGCGGCGAGCGCAGCCTGGTCGAAGAGGAACTGCGCCACCTGTCCGGCTACGACCAGGCGCGCCCGGTGCGGATCGGCAACGGCGCCTACGACCAGATCCAGCACGATATCTGGGGTTCGATCCTGGACTCGTTCTACCTGCACTGCAAATCCCGTGAGCAGATTCCGGAAAGCCTGTGGCCGGTGCTCAAGCGGCAGGTGGAGGAGGCGATCAAACACTGGCGCGAGCCCGACCGCGGAATCTGGGAGGTCCGCGGGGAGCCGCAGCACTTCACCTCGTCCAAGGTGATGTGCTGGGTGGCGCTGGACCGCGGCTCCAAGCTGGCCGAGCGGCAGGGCGAGAAGAGCTACGCGCAGCAGTGGCGCGCGATCGCCGAGGAGATCAAGGCCGACATCCTCGAGCACGGCGTGGATGCGCGCGGCGTGTTCACCCAGCGCTACGGCAGCGACGCCCTGGACGCCTCGCTGCTGCTGGTGGTGCTGACCCGGTTCCTGCCGCCGGACGACCCGCGGGTGCGCAACACGGTGCTCGCGATCGCCAACGAGCTCACCGAGGAGGGCCTGGTGCTGCGGTACCGGGTCGAGGAAACCGACGACGGATTGTCCGGCGAGGAAGGCACATTCACCATCTGTTCGTTCTGGCTGGTGTCGGCGTTGGTGGAGATCGGCGAGGTGGCCCGGGCCAAGCGGCTGTGCGAGCGACTGCTGGCCTACGCCAGCCCGCTGCACCTCTACGCCGAGGAGATCGAGCCGCGGACCGGCCGGCATCTGGGCAACTTCCCGCAGGCATTCACCCACCTGGCGCTGATCAACGCGGTGGTCCACGTGATCCGCGCCGAGGAGGAGGCCGACGGCTCGGGGATGTTCCAGCCCGCCAACGCGCCCATGTGAACCACCGCACCCGCGCAGCGGATCCGGCGTCGCGATAGCATTCGGCTGTGCCTGCCGCGATGCGCCGACCCTGGATCCTGACCGCATTCCTCTTGCTGGCGATCGCCGCACTGGCCGGGTGCGGTCACAGCGGCAAGCCGGCCGCGACGTCGGGAACCACCACTTCGACGGGTGCGCAGTGGTCGCGGCCGTCGGCTCCCCCGGACCCGCAGACCCTGCTGCAGGCCGCCGCCGCCGCCGTTGGCAAGGTGCCCGGCGGCACGCTGACGTTGATCAGGAGCCAGGAGACCGGGTCGTGGCGGGTCCACGTCGTCACGGCCGACGGCACCGAGCAGTCGATGGACGTCTCCTCGGACGGCGTCACGGTCTTGGTCGGTCCGACCCCCAAGCCCCAGAGCGACGCCGACAAGGCCAAGAACCACGCGCTGGCGCAGGCCGCGAAGCTGGACTACCGAGCGGCCGTGGACAAGTTCCTGGCGGCGGTGCCCAACGGTTCGATCACCGAGATGCAGCTCGCGGAGGCCAACGGCGCCACGGTGTGGGACGCCGACGTGTGGGACACCTACATCGTCGAGCACAAGGTCACGCTCAACGCGGCGTCCGGGGACGTCGTCGCGAACAAACAGGTCTAGCGGCCACCGCCGCGGAACGCCCTGCGCGGCTTACTTCTTCGCCTTCTCGTCACCTGTGGACAGCGCCGCGACGAACGCCTCCTGCGGCACGTCCACCCGCCCGATGGTCTTCATCCGCTTCTTGCCCTCCTTCTGCTTTTCCAGCAGTTTGCGCTTGCGGGTGATGTCGCCGCCGTAGCACTTGGAGAGCACGTCCTTGCGGATCGCGCGGATGTTCTCGCGCGCAATGATTTTCGAGCCAATCGCGGCCTGCACAGGCACCTCGAACTGCTGGCGCGGGATCAGCTCCTTGAGCTTGGTGGTCATCTTGTTGCCGTAGGCCGACGCCCCGTCCTTGTGGACGATCGCGCTGAACGCGTCGACGGCCTCGCCCTGCAGCAGGATGTCAACCTTGACCAGGTCGGCCTCCTGCTCGCCGGCCTCCTCGTAGTCCAGGCTCGCGTACCCGCGGGTGCGGGACTTCAGCGAGTCGAAGAAATCGAAGATGATCTCCCCCAGCGGCATGGTGTAGCGCAGTTCCACCCGCTCCGGCGACAGGTAGTCCATGCCGCCGAGTTCGCCGCGGCGGGACTGGCACAACTCCATGATGGTGCCGATGAATTCGCTGGGCGCGATGATGGTGGTCTTGACCACGGGCTCGTAGACGGCGCGGACCTTGCCCGCCGGCCAGTCCGACGGGTTGGTGACGACGATCTCGGTCCCGTCCTCTTTTACCACCCGGTACACGACGTTCGGCGACGTCGAGATCAGGTCCAGGTCGAACTCGCGCTCGAGGCGTTCGCGGGTGATCTCCATGTGCAGCAGGCCCAGGAAGCCGCACCGGAACCCGAAGCCCAGCGCCACCGACGTCTCCGGCTCGTAGGTCAGGGCCGCGTCGTTGAGCTGCAGCTTGTCCAGGGCGTCGCGCAGGACGGGATAGTCGGACCCGTCCACGGGATACAGCCCCGAATAGACCATCGGGCGGGGCTCGCGGTAGCCGGTCAGTGCCTCGGTCGCGCCGTGGCGCGCCGTCGTCACGGTGTCGCCGACCTTGGACTGGCGGACGTCCTTCACGCCGGTGATCAGGTAGCCCACCTCGCCCACGCCGAGACCCTCGCTGGGCTTGGGTTCGGGCGAGACGATGCCGACCTCGAGCAGTTCGTGGGTAGCGCCGGTGGACATCATCAGGATGCGTTCGCGCGGGACGATCCTGCCGTCGACCACCCGCACGTAGGTCACCACGCCGCGATAGATGTCGTAGACCGAGTCGAAGATCATCGCGCGGGTGGGGGCGTCGGCGTCGCCCTGCGGTGGAGGCACCTGGCGGACCACCTCGTCGAGCAGCTGCGCCACCCCCTCGCCCGTCTTGCCGGACACCCGCAGCACGTCGCCGGGCTCGCAGCCGATGATGTGGGCGATCTCCCCGGCGTAGCGGTCGGGGTCGGCGGCCGGGAGGTCGATCTTGTTGAGCACCGGGATGATCGTCAGGTCGCGGTCCAGCGCCAGGTACAGGTTGGCCAAGGTCTGGGCCTCGATGCCCTGGGCGGCGTCGACCAGCAACACCGCCCCCTCGCAGGCTTCCAGCGCCCGCGACACCTCGTAGGTGAAGTCGACGTGGCCGGGGGTGTCGATCAGGTGCAGGACGTATTCTTTTCCGGCGGCCTCGCCGCCCGATACCTGCCACGGCAGCCGCACGTTCTGCGCCTTGATGGTGATCCCGCGCTCCCGCTCGATGTCCATCCGGTCCAGGTACTGGGCGCGCATCGAGCGTTCGTCGACCACGCCGGTGAGCTGCAGCATGCGGTCGGCCAGCGTGGACTTGCCGTGGTCGATGTGGGCGATGATGCAGAAATTCCTGATCTGCGCCGGCGCGGTGAAGGTCTTGTCGGCGAAACTGCTGATGGGAATCTCCTGGTGTACCGATGTTCGGGGGTGCGCTGGGCCCGGTCCGCGGGCATGTCCAGGGTATCTACGTGGCGGGGCCGGGACACACTTGGACGCGGTCGGCCCCGGCCGTTCGCGGCTATGCTGCAAAATATGGCTTCTACCCGGAAGCAGTGGAAGACGTTCCAGCGGTTCGCGGAGAACCTCGTCGCCACCGGGGCTCCGCGGCTGGCCCGGCACATCGAGAACTCGCAGACCGTCCTGCGGGAACTGCAGCAGGCCGTCAAGATCACCGCCAACGTCATCGCCTCGGTCGCGCCGCCTCCACCGGCCGCGGTCACCGCGGGCCGGCCGGTGACCAGCAACAGCTTTCCCACCGCGCAGCGGGCCCGCAAGCTGGTCTATGCCCCCACCCTGGACGGCCGTGCCGACCCCGGCGAGATCGTGTGGACGTGGGTGGTCTACGAGGACGATCCCACCCGCGGCAAGGACCGCCCGGTGCTCGTGGTGGGCCGGGACCGCGACGTGCTGCTCGGGTTGATGGTGTCCAGCCAGGAGCGCCACGCCCCCGACCCGGACTGGGTCGGGATCGGCGCGGGCAGTTGGGATTACGAGGGCAGGGAAAGCTGGGTTCGGCTGGATCGGGTGCTCGACGTCCCCGAGGAGGGCATTCGCCGCGAGGGCGCGATCCTCGATCGCGCGGTCTTCGACCTGGTGGCCACCCGGCTGCGGGCGGACTACTCCTGGCGCTAGGCGGCCCCGCCCGAGCTCGGCGAACGAGCTCCCCGGGTCAGCCCTGCGTGATGTAGGAATGCAGTTGCTGCTGCTGGGCCTCGAGCTCTTCCATCCGCGTCTTCACGACGTCGCCGATGCTGACGATGCCGATGAGCTTTTTTCCGTCGAGCACCGGCACGTGGCGCACTCGCTGCGTGGTCATCAGCACGCTGACGGTGTCGACCGTGTCGGCCTTGGTGCAGGTCGCCACCGCGGCCGTCATGATCTTGGACACCGGACGCGACAACACGCTGGCGCCGTGCGCGTGCAGCTGGCGCACCACGTCACGCTCGGACACGATGCCCACGACCCCCTCGGCGTCGATCACCACCATTGCGCCGATGTTCTGTTCCGCCAGACCGGCGAGCAGTTCTTGGACGGTCGCATCGGGGTTGATCGTCACCACCGCCGCCCCCTTGTTCTTCAAGACGTCCGCGATCCGCATCTGGCCTCCCACCGGGGGTGATCTGATTCACATCAGGTTACCGCGTCCCCCGCGCCAGGTCGACGGCCCGAGTGTGGCCGGAAGATGGTAATCGCACACCACGCGCGCGTCCGACTTGCGAGGATGACGCCATGATCGAGGTCACGCTGCTCGGAACCGGCAGCCCCATCCCCGACCCCAACCGCGCCGGCCCGTCCACCCTGGTGCGGGCCGGCGGCCAGGCTTTGCTGGTGGACTGCGGGCGCGGGGTTCTGCAGCGCGCGGCGGCGGTCGGGGTGGGTGCCGCCGGACTGTCGGCGCTGCTGCTCACCCACCTGCACAGCGACCACATCGCCGATCTCGGCGACCTGCTGATCACCCGCTGGATCAGCACCTTCGCCCCCGATCCGGCGCCGCTGCCGGTCATCGGGCCGCCGGGCACCGCCGAAACGGTCGAGGCGACGCTGCAGGCGTTCCGCCACGACATCGGCTACCGGATCGCCCATCACGCCGACCTGAACGCACCGCCGTCGGTGGAGGTCCACGAACACACCGACGGCCCGGTGTGGGGCCGCGACGGCGTGTCGATCCGGGTCGCTCCCACCGATCACCGCCCGGTCGCACCGACCATCGGCTTCCGGATCGAGTACGGCGGGGCGTCGGTGGTGCTGGCCGGGGACACGGTGCCCTGCGCCACCCTCGACGAGCTGGCCGCAGGCGCCGACGCACTGGTGCACACCGTGATCCGCAAGGACATCGTCGCCAACATCCCCCAGCAGCGGCTGCAGGACATCTGCGGTTACCACTCCTCGGTGCAGGAGGCGGCGGCGACGGCCGCCCGCGCCGGCGTGGGCGCCCTCGTCATGACGCACTACGTGCCGGCGCTGGTGCCCGGCCAGGAGGAGCAGTGGCGCGCGCTCGCGGCCGGCGAGTTCGGTGGCCGCATCGAGCTCGGCGACGACCTGCACCGGGTGGAGGTCGACGCCCCGTCGTGACCGTCGTGCGCCGGCACCCGGATCGCCCTCAAGCCAGGCGGGTGACCTCCACGATGACGTCGAGGTCGGTGGCACCCTCCCCGGAGTAGATGCCTTTGAGCGGGGCGACGTCGGTGTAGTCGCGTCCGGCACCCACGCTGACGTACTGCTCGTTGATCCCGCAGTCGTTGGTGGGGTCATAGCTCCACCAGTTACCGGTCCAGGCCTCGATCCAGGCGTGGCTGCGCCCGTCCACGGTGTCCCCGACGACGGCGTCGCTCCTTGGGTGCAGGTAACCCGACACGTAGCGTCCCGGAATTCCCATGCCGCGCAGCAGCATCAACGACAGGTGCACGAAGTCCTGGCCAACGCCCCGGCCCTCGCTCAACGCGTCCAGGCCCGAGGAATGCACGCTGGTGGCTCCCGGCAGGTAGTCCAGCGCGCCGCGCACCCACGCGGCGGCGGCGACGACGGCGTCGACGGGCGCGTGAGCTTTCGCGATCTTCCTGCCCACGGACCCGAGGCGCTTGCTGGCCGGGGTGTGCGGGGTCGGCCGGAGCAACTCGTCGAACCGGTCGATCACGGCCTCGGAGCGCAATTCGCTCCAGCCGGCGTCGCCGGCCGGCGGCTCCTGCGGCTCCGTCTCCACGATCGAGGACGACATCACCGTCAGGTCGGCGTGCGGCGCATGCAGGTCGAACGCCGTGACGGCGGTACCCCAGTAGTCGATATAGCGGTAGGACCGGGAGGCCGGGATGGTTTCGACCCGGTTGAGGATGACGTTCTGCCGGCCGTTCGACCGCGGCGTCAGCCGGGCTTCGTTGTAGGAGGCGGTCACCGGTGCTTGATAGGCGTAGCCCGTGGTGTGCACCACCCGCATCCGCCACATCAGGGCTCCCCCGCCTTGCCGACCAACCGGCCGTTGTGGCCGGCATCCGACCACGCCACCCACGGGGTGATGTGAAAGTACTGCAGCGCCAACGCTTCCCCGACGTCGTGGCAGGTCCGCTGCAGGCTCGCCAGGCGCGTATCCAACGATTCGAGCAGCACGCCGGGCTGCACGAACTCCAGCTCGCTGCGGGCCTGGCCGAGCAGTCGTTGCGGCTCGATGGTCGCCCCGACCCGGCTTTGCGGATTGTGCAGCAATTCCTCGAGGTTGTGCTCGGCCAGCCGCAGCGAGTAGAACACCGAACGCGGGAACAGCCGGTCCAGCAACATGAACTCGACCACTCGCCCCGCGTCCAGCACCCCGCGGTAGGTGCGCAGGTAGGTGTCGTGCGCACCCGCCGAGCGCAACAACGTCACCCACGCCGGCGAGGAGGCGCTGTCCCCGACCCGCGACAGCAACAGCCGCACCGTCATGTCGACGCGCTCGATGGCGCGGCCCAACAGCATGAACCGGTACCCGTCGTCACGGGAGAGCGTCGAGTCGGCCAAGCCGGCGAACATCGCCGCCCGGCCCTCAATGAAGGACAGAAACTCGTGCGGCCCAAGACGTTTGGCGGCACGCTGCCGCTCGGGCAGGGCATGGTAGGTGGTGTTCAGGCACTCCCAGATCTCGCTGGACGTCACTTCCCGCGCCGACTTCGCGTTTTCCCGCGCGGCCGTGACCGCGTCGACGATCGAGGATCCCCCGGAAAGGTCGCTGCTGTAGGCCACCAGGTCGGTCAACGACCACACGTCCAGGTCGTGGGCCGGAGGCTCGATCCCCAGCACCCGCAGCAACACCCGCGAGGCCTGGTCGGGGTCGACGCTGGAATCCTCCAGCAGTTGGTGCAGGGCGACGTCGAGGATCCGCGCGGTGTCGTCGGCGCGCTCGACGTACCGGCCGATCCAGTACAGCGCCTCGGCGTTGCGGGCCAGCATCAGCGGATCGCTTCACTACGTTGCTTCTGCTGCGGCTGCTCGGCCTGGCGCTGTTTCCGCTTCGCCTGGCCGTCGGGCGCCGGGTCCGGCAGGGAGCGCACCACCCCGGCGGCGCCGAGCTCGCGGTCGGCGCCCGACGCGCGGGGCGCCAGCACCCAGGTGTCCTTCGAGCCGCCGCCCTGGCTGGAGTTGACCACCCGCGAGCCCTCGATGAGAGCCACCCGGGTCAGGCCGCCCGGCAGCACCCACACGTCGTCGCCGTCGTTGACGGCGAAGGGCCGCAGGTCGACGTAGCGGGGAGCCAGGGCGTTGTCCACCTGGGTCGGCACGGTGGACAGTTCCATCATCGGCTGGGCGATCCAGCCGCGCGGGTCGTCGCGGATCTTCCTGGCGACGGCGGCCAACTCCTTGGCGGAGGCCTCCGGACCGAACACGATGCCGTATCCGCCGGACCCCTCGACCGGCTTGAGCACCAACTCGTCGATGCGGTCCAGCACCTCGTCGCGTTCCTCGTCCAGCCAGCACCGGAAGGTCTCGACGTTGGCCAGCAGCGGCTTCTCACCCAGGTAGTACTCGATCATGGTCGGCACATAGGTGTAGACGAGCTTGTCGTCGCCGACGCCGTTGCCGATCGCGCTGGAGATGACGACGTTGCCGGCGCGGGCGGCGTTGACCAGGCCGGCCACCCCCAACACGGAGTCGGCGCGGAACTGCAGCGGGTCGAGGAACACGTCGTCGATGCGCCGGTAGATCACGTCGACCTGACGCTCCCCGTCGGTGGTGCGCATGTACACCTGGTTGTCCCGGCAGAACAGGTCACGTCCCTCGACCAGCTCGACACCCATCTGCCGGGCCAGCAACGAATGCTCGAAATAGGCGGAGTTGTAGACCCCGGGGGTGAGGACGACGACGGTGGGATCCGCCTCGTTGGTGGCCGCGGAGTTGCGCAGCGCGCGCAGCAGGTGCGCGGCGTAGTCGTCGACGGCGCGCACCCGATGGGTGGCGAACAGGTTCGGAAAGACGCGCGCCATGGTGCGGCGGTTCTCCATGACATACGAGACACCCGAAGGCGAACGCAGGTTGTCCTCGAGCACCCGGAACGTGCCCCGCTCGTCGCGGATCAGGTCGATGCCGGCGACGTGGATGCGCACGCCGTTGGGCGGGCTGATGCCCACGGCCTGACGGTGGAAATGGTCGCAGGAGGTGATCAGACTGCGCGGGATGACGCCGTCGTTGAGGATTTCCTGGTCCCCGTAGATGTCGTCGAGGTACATCTCGAGGGCCTTGACCCGCTGGATGATGCCGCGCTCGAGCCGACTCCACTCGGGCGCCGAGATCACCCGCGGCACCAGGTCGAGGGGGAAGGGGCGCTCCTGACCCGACAGCGAGAACGTGATGCCCTGGTCGATGAACGCGCGGGCCAGCGCCTCGGCGCGGGCCTTCAGATCCGAGGCGTCCGCGGGTGCGAGCTCGGCGTAGATGCCCTTGTAAGCGGCCCGGACGGCCCCCTGGGCGTCGAACATCTCGTCGAACGCCTTCGAATAGGCGTCGGAGGCGTCGTATCCGCCGAAAATGTGTTCGGCGCGTCGCAGTCCGCGCGGACCGGGTCCGGTCTCCTCCAGCTGGTTTGCGGAACTCACTTTTCAGATGCTGCCTCAAATCGACGTCCTGGCAGGCCACGGGTTCCCCTTTTGGGAAAAAACGTAACCGACTGATAACCTGGGCAGTCGCTGTCGGGGATATCGGATGCCGGTCCCAAGCAACCACCGAATCAAAGAAGGAAACTCAGGCGTGGCCAACATCAAGTCGCAGCAGAAGCGCAACCGCACGAACGAGCGCGCCCGACTGCGTAACAAGTCGGTGAAGTCCTCGCTGCGTACCGCTGTCCGCGCGTTCCGTGAGGCCGCCCACAACGGCGACAAGGACAAGGCCGCCGAGTTGCTCGTCGCGACCAACCGCAAGCTGGACAAGGCGGCCAGCAAGGGCGTGATTCACAAGAACCAGGCGGCCAACCGGAAGTCGGCGCTGGCCCGCGCCCTCAACAAGATCTGAGGGCCATCTGGGGGCCATCTGAGGGTCACTGCCCCCTGCACCGGCCTCAGTCGGCCACCAGCTCGGCGACCCGCCGGACCGCTGATTCCAGCGCGTAGTCAGCGTCCGCGGCGGCCCCCTTCACGTCGGCGTTGAGCGCCGCCACCACCTTCATCGCGGTGGCCACCGAGTCTCGCGACCAGCGCCGAGCCTGTTTCTGTGCCTTCTGCACCCGCCAGGGCGGCATCCCCAGCTCCGCCGCCAAACGGTAGGGATCGCCCGACAGCGGCCCGACCCGGCCGATCGCATGCACGGCTTCGGCCAGCGCGTCGGCGAGCACCACCAGCGGCTCACCCCGCATCATCGCCCACCGCAGCGCCTCGGCGGCGCCCGCGACGTCCCCGGCCACGGCCTTGTCGGCGATGTCGAAGCCCTTCACCTCGGCCTTGCCGCTGTGGTAGCGCCGCACCGCGGCGGCGTCGACGGCCCCGCCGGTGTCGGCGACCAGCTGCGAGCAGGCCGAGGCCAGTTCGCGGAGATCGGAGCCGACCGCGTCCAGCAGCGCGGTCACCGTACGTTCGTCGACCTTGGCGCGCAAGGCACGGAACTCCTTGCGGACGAAGTCGACGCGTTCGGCGGCCTTGGTGATCCGCGCGCACGGATGCACCTCGGCACCGAGCGACTGCAGGTCCTTGGCCAGCGCCTTGGCGCGCCCCCCGCCGGAATGCACCACCACCAGCACGGTGCCCGGCGGGAGGTCGGCGGCCGCCGAGGCGATCACCCCGACCGCTTCCTTGCCCGCTTCGGCGGCGGCCTCGAGCACGACGATGCGCTCGTCGGCGAACAGGGACGGGCTCAGCAGCTCGGCGAGCTCGTAGGTACTGACCTCGCCGGCCCGCATCCGGTTGACCGGAACGTCGTTCGTGCCCGCCCATTTGCGCGCCGCCCGCAGCACGTCGGCCACGGCCCGCTCGACCAGCAGATCCTCTTCTCCCAGGACCAGGTGCAACGCCGAAACCTCGCTCACCCCACGATGGTGTCACGGGATTGTGACCAGCGACCGACCAGTCCCGACAGCGACCAGGCCAGCAGGCACAGCACGAGAAGCCCGCCGGCGTATCCGGCCGCCACGCGAAAGCGGCGCCGCTTCCCCAGCAGCACGACCGAGACCGCCAGCATCGCCGTGGCACCGCCGACCACCAGCACCCCCGCCGCGCCGGCCGGCACGGGCACGGTGGCCGCGGGCACCGCGGCCGCCCACCGCGCGACACCCAGGACCCACCACAGCTCGGGTCCGGTGAACCGGATCAGCAGCCGCGCACCGGCCGGCCACAGCGGGTCGAGCACGGCCCCGGCGGTGCCCAGCACGGTGATCGGGGCGATCACCGGGGCCACCACGAGGTTGGCCGCGGCGGCCACCAGGCTGACCCGGCCCGAGATCCCGGCCACCAGCGGGGCCGTCACCGCGTGGGCGGCCCAGGCGACGGCGAACGCGTCCGCCGCCGGCCGGGGCCAGCCTCCGGCGACCAGGCGCCGCGACCAGGCCGGCGCGATCACCACCAGCGCGGCGGTCGCCAGCACCGACAGCGCGAACCCGACGTCGACCGCCAGCTGGGGAGCGAGAGCCACCAGCACCAGCACCGTGGCAGCCAGGGCCGGGACCGCCTGCCGCCGGCGCGACGACAGCATGCCCGCCAACGTGATCGCCCCCATCACCGCCGCCCGCAGCACACTCGCCGTCGGCTGCACGACGATGACGAACGCGACCAGCGCCACCGCGGCAAGCGTGACGGCCGCGCGTGGCCCGAGCAGCCGCGCCGAGAACAGCACCGCCGCGCACACGATGGTGACGTTGGCCCCGGACACCGCCGTCAGATGCGTCATTCCCGCCGCCCGGAATTGGCGGCCGATCTCGGCGGTCACCGCCGAGGTGTCGCCGAGGACAAGGGCAGGCAGCATCGCCCCCTGGGCGGCGGGCAGCGCGTCGCGGGCGGCGGCGGCGAAGCGCATTCGCACGGTGTGAGCCGCCCGCTGCACCGCACCGGCGGTGCCCACGGTCGGCCGGCCCGAGGCGTTGAGCACGGCGACGGTCAAGTCGTGGCGGCCCGGCCGGCCGATGCGGGCGGTGAACCGCACCGGTTGGCCCACCATTACCTCACCGAACTCGGAGGTCCGGGCGAAAACGACCACGCGGCCCGACATGTCGTCGGCCCGCACGCGCACGAGGTCGGCACGGAACATCAGCCGTGCACTCCCGAGCGGCACCGGGCTCTCGGTGGGGGTGACCGTCACCGGGGCGGCCGTCCCGAACGCGGCGGCAATCGGATGGCGCGCCAGCGCGTCGCAGCGCAGGGCGATCGCGAAGCCGAATCCGGTGCCCACGACCGCGACGGCGAGCAGTCCGGTGCTGAACGCCCGCAGCCGCGGATGCGCGCCGGAACGGCCCGCCGCGTAGCAAGCCAACGCGCCCGAGGCCGCCAGCAGCACGACGCCGCACCACGCCAGCGCCCGCCCCACCGGCCACACGATCCCCGCGGCGGTCACCACCCAACCGGTAAGCGCGGCCGGCACCAGGCGGACGTCGAACCGCGCCGGCGCCGTGCCGCCGGGGGTGGGCAATCCGGGCCCGCGTACCTCAGACGCGGACGAGGGCACGCAGCTTCTCCAGCCGTGCCGGGCCGATGCCGTCGACGTCGGCGAGCTGGTCGACGCTGGTGAACTTGCCGTTGGCCTGCCGCCAGGCCACGATCGCGGCGGCGGTGATCGGCCCGACCCCCGGGAGGGTGTCCAGCTGTTCCACGGTTGCGGCGTTGAGGTCGAGCACCTGACCCGGCTTCGCCGGCCCCGATGCCGGCGCCCCCGTGGCCGGGGCCGGGGCCGGGCCGGAGGCCACCGAGCTGCCCAGCGCCGCCGGCCGACCCGGCGCCGGCGCGAGCCCGACCACGATCTGTTCGCCGTCGCCGAGCGGGCGGGCCATGTTCAGCCCGATCGTGTCGGCGCCCGCCACCGCACCACCGGCGGCCTGCAGCGCGTCGGCGATACGCGCGCCCGGTGCCAGGGTGACCAAGCCGGGGGTGTGCACCAGCCCGACCACGCTGACCACCACCGGGTGGTCACCGTCGGCCGGCCCGCCGGCGCCCGGGCTTGCCGACGAACGGGGACTTGCCGACGACGCCTTCTCCACCGGGGGAAGCTTGGCCGACATCACCGGTGCGGGCCGGTCGCGCACCAACGTGAACACGGTGACCAGCACGGCCAGCGCCGCCACGACCGCCAACGCGATAGCACCGGCCCTGCCCGGATCGGCACGCACCCTGGCCACCCAGCTCGGACCCGGCGACGCCTCGGGAAGCCACCGCGGTAGCAGCGAACTCTGGTCCTCGTCGGCCCCGTCCCCGGAATCGGCGGAGGGGTCGGCGGCGAGTCGTCGGTGCAGTCGCTCGGCGGGAAGATCTGTGCGCATGCGCCGAAAGTAGGCGCGCCGGCCGCCGCGACGGCCGCGCACAACGGCGTCGGCGGCCCCGTCTGTGGATTAACCCGAGGCTGTGTACAACGCCCCCGACGGATGGGTCAAGATGTAAGCCGAGCGACCCCCGCGAACCGGAAACTCCCTGGCAGCGGGTCGCCGCGTTCCCGAAACGACAGGAGGCCGCCATGCAATTGGCGCTGACACCGGAGGAAGCCGCGTTCCGCGACGAACTTCGCACGTTCTACACGACGAAGATCCCGCAGGAGTTGCGTGAGCGGGGGCGTGCGGGCGCGGCGTCGGCCCGCCGCGAGGACATCGTGACCAGCCACAAGATCCTGCACGAGCACGGTCTGGCGGTGCCGAACTGGCCGGTCGAGTGGGGCGGCAAGGACTGGACTCCCACCCAGCACCAGATCTGGGCCGACGAGATGCAGTTGGCGAGCGTCCCGGAGCCGCTCAACTTCAACACCAAGATGGTGGGCCCGGTGATCGCCGAATTCGGTTCCGAGGAGATCAAGAAGCGGTTTCTGCCGCCGACGGCCAGCCTCGACATCTGGTGGTGCCAGGGTTTCTCCGAGCCCGAGGCCGGTTCGGACCTGGCGTCGCTGCGCACGACCGCGGTCCGGGACGGCGACAGCTACGTCGTCAACGGCCAGAAGACCTGGACGACTCTCGGCCAGTACGCGGACTGGATCTTCTGCCTGGTGCGGACCGACCCGCAGGCTCCCAAACGCCAGGCCGGTATCTCGTTCCTGCTCTTCGACATGAAGAGCCCGGGCATCACCCTGCGGCCGATCAAGACCATCGACGGCGGCCAGGAGATCAACGAGGTCTTCTTCGAAGACGTCCGCGTTCCGGCCAACCAGCTTGTCGGAGAAGAGAACCAGGGCTGGACCTACGCGAAATTCCTGCTCGGCAACGAGCGCACCGGCATCGCCGGAGTCGGGCGCACCAAAGTGCGCCTCGCCGAGGTGAAGAAATGCGCCGCGGAAACGGGGGTGCTCGATGACCCGCTGTTCGCGGCCCGGCTGGCAGAGGCCGAAAACGAGGTGCTCGCACTGGAACTCACGCAGGCGCGGGTGGTGTCGGACTCCTCCGGCGGCAAGCCCAACCCGGCGTCGTCGGTGCTCAAGCTGCGCGGCAGCCAGTTGCAGCAACTGGCCACCGAATTGCTCGTCGAGGTGGCCGGGGCCGACGCGCTGCCGGCCAACGGGGAAGACATTGCCTCGCCGTCCTGGGCCCAAGGCAGTGCGCCGCACTACCTCAACTACCGCAAGACGTCGATCTACGGCGGCAGCAGCGAAGTGCAGCGCAACATCATCGCATCCACCATTCTCGGCCTGTGAACGTTTTGGGATTGTGAGGCAACCATGGACTTTCAACTGAGCGACGAGCAGTCACTGCTCCGCGACACCACCCGCGACCTGCTGGCGCGCACCTATGACCCGGAAAGCCGCAACAAGGTCGTCGGCACCGATCTCGGCTGGAGCCGCGAGGTCTGGAGTCAGCTGGCCGACACCGGGATCCTCGGCCTCGGGTTCGATCCCGAGGAGGCCGGCCAGATCGAGGTCATGGTGGTGCTCAACGAAATCGGGCGCCGGCTCGCCCCGGAACCGGTCCTGCACGCCGCGCTGGGGCCCGGCGCGCTGATCGCCGCGCTGGGCAGCCAGGAGCAGCGGCAACTGCTCGACGACGTCGCCGCCGGACAACGGTTGCTCGCCTTCGCCCATCTCGAGCCGGGTCACCGCACACCGTCGGCCGGCGTGAGCACCAAGGCTGAGCGGCAAGGTGGTTCGTGGACACTCAGCGGCCGGAAGAATCCGGTGCTCGCCGGCGACTGCGCCGAGACCTTGGTGGTCAGCGCCGCGCTGCCGGACGGTGGCACCGGGCTGTTCCTGGTCGACGCGGCCTCGGAAAACACCTCGGTGACCCGTCACCCCTATCGCACCTTCGACGGACAGCGCGGCGCGCAGCTCGACCTCGATTCGGCGCCCGCCGCACCCCTGGGCGAAGCAGCCGACGCGTCGGGCGCCATCCGTGACGCCGTCATCCGCATCCAGTCGGGGTTGTGCGCCGAGGCGGTCGGCGCGATGGACGAAGCGCTGCGGCTGACCACCGACTACCTCACGACCCGCAAGCAGTTCGGCGTCACGCTCAGCAAGTTCCAGGCGCTGACCCAGCGCGCCGCCGACATGTACGTCTCGCTGGAACTGGCCCGCAGCATGAGCCTGTACGCCGCCATGTCGATCGCGGACGGCAACCTCGACCCGGTCATCGCCTCGCGGGCCAAACTGCAGATCGGCCGCTCGGGCCGGCACGTCGCGCAGGAGTCGATCCAGATGCACGGCGGCATCGGCGTGACCGCGGAATACCCGATAGCCCACTATGCGGCGCGGCTCACCGCGATCGAGCACACCCTGGGCACCTCGGGCGACCACCTGCACAACCTGATCGACCACCTCGGCGAGTACGACCTGGCCCGGCTCTAGCGACATGGCCGGGCGTAGCGAACTCTCCGAGAAAGTCGTCGAGTTCCTCTCGGCCGGCACCCGCACCGGCATGCTCGGCTACCTCGCCGCCGACGGGCGGCCGCTGGTGGCACCGGTGTGGATCATCGTCGACGACGACCAGGTGGTGTTCAACACCGGCCGTGACACGGCCAAAGGCCGGTCACTGCACCGTGATCCGCGGGTGGTGATCTGCGTGGACGACCCCCACCCGCCCTATTCGTTCGTAACAGCGTCCAGGGCCGCAAAAAAGAAGCGTCAGTGAGCGAGGACCCGCAGGACCTGCTGGACACCGCGACGCGGATCAGCGCCCGCTACATGGGCGCTGAGCGCGCCGCCGAGTTCGGCCGCCGCAACGCCGTGCCGGGCGAACTGGTGGTGCGGGTGCGCCCGACCAAGGTCAACTCGGCGTTCGACATCGCCGACTGAACCCGCGGGGAATCAACTCGGCTCGGGTCCTCCGACGGCTTCGGGTCCCGGCTCCGCCGCGGGCTCCGAATCCTGCTCGTCCGCCGCGACGGGTTCCGCCTCGCCCGCCGCCTCGGGCAGCTGTCCGGCGAGATACTCGGCGAGGCCCCCGATCGTCGGGTAGTCGAACACGGCGGTGGCGTTGATCGTGAACGCGCCGCCGAACTGGCTGTGCAACCGGTTGCGAAGTTCGACCGCCATCAGAGAATCCGTACCGAGGTCCAGGAACCTGCTGGTGGCGGCCGGTGGTTGCGCGAGCCGCAGGAAGCCCTGCACCTCGCGCTGCAGGAACTCGGTGATGAAGCCGGCGCGCCGGGCCGCCGGTATCTCCTGCAGCTGCCGGAGCAGCTCACTGTCGCCGGTCGTCTCCCCGACGGCGCTGGGCAACACGAGGTCGAGAATCGGGGGACGGGAACTGCCCAGCACCTTCGCGACACGCTGCCAGTTGGCCTTGATGACGGTTGCCTGCCCCGTTCCGTTGGCGACGGCCTCGGCGAGCGCGTTGAGCGCGGCCGAGGGATCCAGCGAAACCAGGCCCTGCGCGCCGATATTGGCGCGCGCGGCCTCCGAGGAGGCCATGCCGCCCTGCGCCCAGGGGCCGAAGTTGACCCCGGTCGCCGGCAGGCCACGCGCCTTCCGCCGGGCGACCAGCCCGTCGAGCCACGCATTGGCCGTCGAGTAGTTGGCCTGACCGGGTGAACCCAGCAAGCTGGACACCGACGAGGACACGATGAAGAAGTCGAGATCGTCGTCCTTCGTCGCGCGGTGCAGGTACGAGGCTCCGAACGCCTTGGGCGCCAACGTGGTCCGGAACCGTTCGACACTCTGTTGGGACAACAGGGCGTCGTCGAGGACGCCCGCCAGATGCGCCACACCCGCAAGCGGCGGCAGCTCCGCCCGGATCCGCTCCACCAGTTTGACGACCTCGGATTCGTCGCCGACATCGGCCGCGAAGGTGTGGATGCGGCACCGGTAGCGCTCGACGATCTCCCCGATGGTCCGTTGCGCGTCCGCGTCGGGGGCACGCCGGCTCGTCAAGACGATGTCTCCCGCACCGAGTTGGGCCAGATAGGCCGCCAGGTGCAACCCGATCGCACCGAGTCCACCGGTGACCAGATAGCTCCGATCGCCCCGCGGCTGAAGCCGGTTGGGCATCTGCAGCACGATCTTGCCGATGTGCCGGGCCTGCTGCATCCGGCGGAACGCCGTCTTGGCCTCGGTCAGCGGATAGATCTCGGCGGGCAGTGGCGTCCACTCGCCGCGGGCCAGCCCGTCCGACACCTCGCGCAGCAGGCCGCGGATGCGCTCGGGCTCCTGGAAGGTGACCGTGTCGAGCGCGACGATCTCGTAGGCGATGTCGGGCCGGGCCGCCGCCATCTGCTCGCGCGTCCAGATGTCGCGCTTGGCGATCTCGGCGAATCGGCCGTTCTGGGCGGTGGCCCGCACGGTCGCCTCGACGAACCCCTCGTTGGTCAGGCTGTTGAGCACCACGTCCACGCCGGCACCGTCGGTGTCGGCGAGGATCTGGTCGGCGAAATCCGTACTGCGCGAGTCGTAGACGTGCTGCACACCCAGCTCGCGCAGTGTCGCGCGCTTGTAGGTGCTCGCGGTGGCGAAGACGGTCGCGCCGTGCTGCTGCGCCATCTGGATCGCGGCCAATCCGACACCACCGCTGGCGGCGTGGATGAGCACCCGGTCGCCGGGCTTGAGCTGTGCCCAGTCGAACGCCAGCCGCGCGGTGAGCGCTGCAGCGGGGATGGTCGCCGCGTCCACCGCGCTCACGCGCGCGGGGATCGGCGCCAGCAACTGGGCCGGCACATTGAACCGGCTGGCGAACGCGCCCTGCATGAAGCCATAGACGCGCTGGCCGACCTCGAGCCCGGTGACACCGTCACCCAATTGGGTGACGACGCCGGCGAAATCCCCGCCGATCGGGCCCGGGTCGCCGGGGTAGAGGCCCAACACGTTGAGCACATCCCGGAAGTTCAGGCCGGCGGCCTCCACCCGGACCTGCACGTAGCCGTCGCCCGGCGGCGGCACTTCGGTCTCGGTCAGGCGCAAGTTGTCGATCGCGCCGCGCTCGGTGGGGGCCAGCGCGTAATCGGCCGCGCGCGGCACCGTGAGGTGGCCGCTGCGCGACCACTGCAGGAGCCGCGGGGCCAGGAACTTGCCTTGGCGCAGTGCCAGTTCGGGCTCCTCGACCGGTGTGCCGAGAAGACCGACCAGCGAGCGCACCGCGTCCTTTGATCCGTCGTGGTCGACCAGCCTGCAGTGCAGGGCCGGTTCCTCGTTGGCGACGGTGCGGCCGAGTCCCCACAGCGCCGCCTGCACGGGGTCGACCGGTTCGCCGGATTCGGTGGCCACGGCCCGTTCTGTGATGATCCACAGGCCACCGGGCAGTCTCACCGCGCCCGAGTCATCGGCGGCCTGCAACGTGTGCACGGCGCCGAGCAGCTGGGCGATCTCGGTTTCCAGCCGCGCGGCCGACTCGCCCGCCGACTCGGCCGCACCCGGGACCGCGCTGCGCCAGACGATGCCCGAGAACGGCATCCCGCGCTCGCGGGCCTGCGCCAACAGCTGCCCCAACGGCTCCGGATCGGTCACCCGGTCGAACGCGATGCAGCCCGGCAGCTCGGCCGCCAGTTCGTTGAACCCGGCGACCAGCCAGGTGCCGGCCATGCTCGCCGTGTCACCGCTCGGCGGCGGGGGCGGCACCTCGTGCCAGCCCAGGGTGTAGAGCAGCCGGGTGGCGTCGCCACCGAGTCCCCGCAGCAACGCCTCCCGGGGAGCGCGTTTGACGGTGAACTCGCGGATGCCGCCGAGGCGGCGGCCATCCCGGTCGACGAAGTCGAGATCGAAGACCTGGGTTTCGCTGTCGAGGGCGCTGGTGTGCCACTTCGCGCGGCAGTAGAACCGCCGGGGCATCTTCTCCAGCAGTTCGACTTGCCCGTACCGCAACGGCAGGAAGAGATCGTTCACCCCTGCCTCGGCCGCGAGCAGCGCCGGGAACGCCGGGAAGGCGACGCCGGTGCACAGGTCGAGCAGCACCGGGTGCATGGGCTCGGTACCGAGATGTTCGGCGAGTTCCTCGCCGACGGTGACGTCACCGATCGCTTCGCCCTCGCCCAGCCACAACGACTTCAGGGAACCGGACCAGTTCGGCCCCCAGGCCAGCTCCATGTCGGCGAAGGTCTCGAACAGCTGCTGCGGACGCATGCGCTCCATCCGCTCGGTGGCCGTGTCGATGGGTTCCGCGGCGTCGGATGCCGGCTCCTCCTCGACAGGGGCGGCGCCGTTGACGACGGTGCCGTCGGCGTTCAGCGACCATTCGGCATCGCTGACACCGTAGGGGCGGCTGTGCACCCGGAAGCTCCAGCCGGCACCGTCCTCCAGCGGATGCAGAGTCAACTGCACCTCGCGAGAAGCCTTCTCGGGCAGGATGATCGGCTCGTAGAAGAAGACGTCCTGCACCCGCCCTGGCGGCCCGACGGCGGCCAGGGCCATCGCCGCATAGGTGGCCCCCGGGACGACGACGGTGCCGTAGATGACGTGATCGGACAGCCACGGCTGCGACTTGACCGACAGCCGACTGGTGTACACGGAGTCGCCGGAAGCGAGATCTTTTGCGCTACCGAGGATTCCGGACACCGCACCGCCGTGTCCCTCGAGGCCCGCGATCCCGGACGCCTTGGGCCAGAAGCGGCGGCGCTGGAACGGGTAGGTGGGCAGCTCGAGTTTGCGGCGGGGTTGGCGATGCGGCGCCGCGAAACTGGGCCGATGGCCGCTGACGTAGGCCGCGGCCAGCGCCTCGGCGATCTGGCGCCGGTCGCCGACGCCCTTGCGCAGGGAAACGACCGCACGCGGGGCGGCCAGGTGCTCCGGCCAGACCTGCACCGCGGCCCCCGTCAGAACCGGCTGCGGACCGATCTCCATCAACACCGAGCAGCCCAGCGCCGCCACGGTGCGCACGCTTTCTGCGAACTGCACGGGCTGGCGGGAATGGCGCCGCCAATACTGGGCGTCCAGCGGGGTGTCGGGCGTGAGCACGGCGCCGGTGCGGTTGCACACCAGCGGCAACGTCGGCACGGCGAACTCCAACCGCGCCGCGTACGACTCGAATTCATCGAGCACCGGCTCCAGCAACTCCGAATGGAAGGCGTGGCTGGTTTCCAGCCAGGTGCACCGGGCCCCGTCGTTGCCACACCTGCCGAAGATCTCTTCCAGGTCTTCGCCGGAACCCGACAGCACCGTGTTGGGGCCGTTGTAAGCGGCGACCGAGACCCGGGGAAATTCGTTGGCGAACCCCTCGACGTATTTGGCGTCGGCGAACACGGCCACCATTCGCCCGCCGTCGGGCAGGCTGCCGAACAACCGGCCACGCTCGGCCATCAGCCGTACGCCGTCCTCGAGGCCGAACACGCCGGCCACACACGCCGCCGCGTACTGGCCGACGCTGTGCCCCAGGACCACGTCGGGCTCGACGCCCCACGACTGCCACAGGCGGGCCAGCCCCATCTCGACCGCGAACAGCGCGGGCTGCGCAAACGACGTGTGCCGCAGCGCTTCTCCGGCTTCGGGGTCGCTAGCGAACAACACCTCGAGCAGCGGGCGCGGCAGCATCCCGTCGACCGCGTCCGCGCAGCGTCGCACCGTGTCGGCGAAAACCGGCTCGGCGTCGTACAACTCGCGCGCCATCCCGGGGTATTGACTACCCTGCCCGGTGAAGAACCAGGCCGTCGTCGGGGCGTCCGTGCACTCGCCGCGCACCACTCCGGGCCGCATCCGGTTCTCGGCCAACTCGGCCAGCAGATCGCGGGCGCCCGCAACCGAATCGACGACCAGCGCGGCGCGGTGTTCGAAATGCGAACGCCCGACCGCCGCGGTGAAGCACACGTCGGCGATGTCGACCTTCGGGTGGGCGTTCAACCACTCCCCGTATCGCTGTGCCAGATCGATCAGACCCTGCGGCGACCGCGCGGACAGCGGCAGCACCTCGACCGGCTCGTCTGCAGCGTCCACCTCCGCCACCGCGGTGACGTCGAGGGCGCGATCCCCCGTCGAGTACTCGTCGGCGGTCGCCGATTGTGGCGGTGCCTCCTCGATCAGCACGTGTGCGTTCGTCCCGGTGAACCCGAAGGAACTGATGCCGGCGCGCCGCAGCCTGCCGTTCGCCTGCCACGGCATCGGCTCGTCGACGACCTGCACCGGCAGCGAGTTCCAGGGAATGTGCGGCGACGGTGTCTGGAAGTGCAGGCTCTTGGGCAGCATCTCGTGCTGCAGGGACAACACGGCCTTGATCAGACCGGCGACCCCGGACGCCGCCTCGAGGTGGCCGATGTTGGTCTTCACCGATCCGATCAGCAACGGCCGGTCCGGCTCCCGGGCGGCACCGTAGACGGCCCCGGCCGCCTGCACCTCGATCGGATCGCCCAGCGCGGTTCCCGTCCCGTGCGCCTCGAGGTAGTCGACGTCCCCGCCGGCGAAACCCGCGCGAGCCAGCGCCGTGGTGATAAGTCGTTGCTGGGCAAGCCCGTTGGGCACCGTCAACCCACTGGAGGCGCCATCCTGATTGACCGCGCTGCTCGGGATGACCGCGCAGACCCGATCGCCGTCGCGCACCGCATCGCTCAGCCTCTTGAGCACCAGGACCCCGCAGCCCTCGCTACGCACGTAGCCGTCGGCGGAGGCGTCGAAGGTCTTGCACCGCCCCACCGGGGAAAGCATCCTGGCGCGCGAGGCCGCGATGACGGTCACCGGGCTCAGCAACACGTTCACCCCGCCGGCCACCGCCAGATCGCAGTCGCCGGAGTGCAACGCCTGGCAGGCCTGATGGACGGCCACCAACGACGAGCTGCAGGCGGTATCGACCGCGACCGCCGGCCCTTCCAGGCCGAGCGCGAAGGCGACGCGGCCCGAGACGGCATTGAGCGCATTGCCGGTGATGAAGTAGGGCTCGAGCTTTTCGACCGACTCCGCGGACAGCAGATGCGAATACTCGTTGGCGCCGACCCCGACGAAGATGCCGGTTCGGCTGCCGCGCAGCGCGGACGGCGCGTACCCCGCCCGTTCGATGCCCTCCCACACGGTTTCGAGCATCAGCCGCTGTTGCGGTTCGATCCAGACCGCCTCGCGCGGGGAGATACCGAAGAATTCCGGGTCGAATCCGTCGATGGTGTCGAGGAATCCGCCGAAACGGCTGTAGATCTTGCCCGGCGCCTCCGGGTCGGGATCGTAGAACTCGTCGATGTCGAACCGGTCTTCCGGGACCTCCCGGATCGCATCGACACCGCCGGACAGCAGCTCCCAGAATGCTTCCGGGTCGGGCGCACCGGGGAAACGGCACGACACCGCGACGATCGCGATCGGCTCGTCGGTGCGTGTCGTCACTGCCGACGCCTGCGGGCGCCGCGAACCGGCCCCCGAACCAGCCGATGCCTGGTCGTCGAGCCCGAGCACGTCGCCGAGCAGGTAATCCGCCACGTCGGACAGACGTGGGTAGTCCATCGCCAGGGTTGCGGGGATCTCCTTGCCGACGCCTTGCTCGATGCGTTGCCGCAATTCGATGGCCATCAGGGAATCCATGCCGAGGTCGAAGAATCCGGCGTCCTCACGGATTGCGGCGGCATCGACGCGCGTCACCTCCGCCACCGCCTCGCGCAGGTAATCCACGAGCATCTTCCTGCGCCGCTGTACCGGAGCGTGGGTGAGCTGCTCGACCAACCGGGTCTTCCCGGAAGGAGTTGCGGACGCCCCCGTCACCTGGGTGGGCACCTCACGCTCCAGTTCCGCGAGGAGCGACCGCCTCCCGGCTTGCTGGTACAGCGGCAGGAAGCGGGCCCAGTCGATCCGGGCCACCACCCCTTGCGCGGGACCCGGCGCCTCCCCCGGCGCGCCGGAAGCCGCCATGACGTCGGCCATACCCGCCAGCGCGTCGGCGGCCGACAATGTCCGCACCCCGCGCTGCGCCAGTCGCGTGCGAGCCTCCTCGTCGGCCATGCCGGCGGACCAGGGGCCGAAATTGACGCTGATGCCCCCCGCCCGCGCAGCCGCCAGGCCAGCCCGTCGAGGAAGGCGTTGGCCGCGCCGTAGGCGGTCTGGCCGAAGCTGCCCCACACCGAGGCGATCGAGGAGGTGCTGAGGAAGAAGTCCAACTGCAGGTCCGCGGTAGCTTCGCTCAAATGCCAAGCACCCCAGACCTTCCCGGCGAATACCCGGTCGACTTCTGCATCGTCGAGGGTGCGCAGCGGGGTGGTGCCGATCTCGCCCGCGGCGTGCACGATGCCGGCCAGCGGCGGCAACTCGGCCTGCACGGTGGCCAGCAGGCGCGCGACGTCGTCGGCGTTCGCGACGTCGGCCGCGACGACCATGACCTCGCAGCCGTGCTTTTCGCGGATCGCGTCGACGCGCCGTTGTGCGGCGTCGCCGGGTGCGCGCCGGCTGGTCAGCGCGAGGTGCCGGGCGCCGTTCGCGGCGAGATAGGCGGCAATCTCCAGCCCGATCGCGCCCAGCCCGCCGGTCACCAGATACGTTGCGTCAGAACGTAATTCCGGCGGTGCGCCGCTCGGTTGCCGAAGCTGGCGAACCAGCCGCGGCACATAGACCGCCTGTTCACGCAGCGCGACCTGGTCTTCCCGCCCGGACGAGCCGCGCGGGGCCGCCGCGACCTGGTCGATCAACGCCGACCATTCTGCGGTCGTCGGCGCGGCGGTCCCTTCGGCCAGGTCCGCCAGTCCGCCCCACACCTGCGGATGCTCCAGCGCGGCGGCACGGCCGAACCCCCACAGGCAACTCTGGTCCGGTGACACGGTGTCGGCGTCGATGGCCCGCTGGGCGTTGCGGGTCACCAACCAGATGGGTGCGCGCAGTTCGGCGGCGACCGCGGCGCGGAAGAGCCGCCGGGTCCCGCCCAGGACCCGGTGCTGCATGTCCGACAGCGACAGCGTCGTCGGCCCGGTGCCGGAGTCGAGGGCCGAGACATGCAGGATGCGCAGCGCCGGCTCGTCCGCGGCGGCGGCGCGCAACGCGTTGCCGAGTTCCTCCTCGTCCGCGTCGGACGCCGGCAGCCCCAGCATCCGATGCCGGTGTCCACGCGCGGTCAGCGCGTCGACCAACGGCACAACCACGTCGGCGTCGTCGCCGATGAGAAGCCAGTACGGTGCGTCGCCGGCTTCCGCACCGGACACGGCGGCGGTGCATTTCTCCCACCGGATCTCGTAGCGCTCATCCGCGATCGACCGGGTCGCACGCTGCCGGTTGTGTTGCGCGGCAAGCTTGGTCAGCACGTCCACGGTCTGCTGGTTGCCCCTCGCGCCGTCCAGGAGCGCGGCCAGTTCCTCGATCTGATCCGCTTCGAGAAGCCGGACCGCCTGGCTGCTGGCGGCGATGCGCTGTTGCTGGTGGGGGCGTTCCCGATTGTCCCGGTACCAGTACTCGCGATGCTGGAAGGGGTAGGTGGGCAGATCGAGCTTGCGCGCCGGTCCGATGAGCGTGCCGAAGTCGGGCAGGTGTCCCAGGACGTATGCCTCGGCGAACGCCTCGGTGATCTGACGGTGGTCGGCGGTGTTCTTCCGCAGCGACGCGATCGCGCGCGGCGCGGTGGCCGGGTCGGGCCATGCTCGCAGCGCCGCGGCGGTGAGCACCGGTTGCGGTCCGACTTCCAGCAACACTTTGCAGCCCAACTCGGCGAGGGTGCGCACGCTGTTGGCGAATTGCACGGGCTGACGCGCGTGGCGACGCCAATAGGCGCCGTCGATCCTCACGCTCCGGCCGAGCGCGGCGCCCGTGCGGTTGCACACCAGGATCTGTTCGGGTGCCCGGTATTCGAACCGGTTCGCATAGGCCTCGAACTCGTCGAGGATCGGGTCCAGCAGCGCCGAGTGGAACGCGTGGCTGGTGTCCAGCCACTCACACCGGACCCCGTCGGCCGCCAGCCCGGCGACCACCCGGTCCAGATCCTGTGCGGGTCCCGACAGCACCGTGTTGGCACCGTTGTAGGCGGCCACCGACAGGCTCGGGTACTCGTCGGTGAGGCTCTCCACGCGCTCGGGGCCGGCGAAGATCGCGACCATGCGCCCGCCGGCGGGCAGGCTGCCAAACAGCCGGCCGCGCTCGGCCATCAGCAGCGCCCCGTCCTCGAGGCCGAATACGCCCGCGACACACGCGGCCGAGTACTGGCCCACGCTGTGGCCCAGTACCACGTCGGGTTCGAACCCCCAGGACTGCCAGAGCCGGGCCAGGCCCATCTCCACCGCGAACAACGCGGGCTGGGCGTAGGTGGTCAGCCGCAGGGTGTCTTCGCTCTCCGGATCGAAAATGACTTCCAGCAGCGGCTTTTCGAGCACGCCGGCGATCGCCTCCGCGCAGCGGGTCATCGTCTCGGCGAACACCGGCTCGGTCTCGAACAGCTCCTTGGCCATGCCGGTGTACTGGCTGCCCTGACCGGTGAACAGCCATGCCGTCTTCGGCGTCCTGTCCGAAACACCGCGCACCAGGCCCGGCGCGGGGCGATCGTCCGCGAGCGCACCGAGCAGCTCACCGGCGGATTCGGTCGAATCGACCACCAGCGCGGCCCGGTGCTCGAAGTGCGCTCGCCCCGTTCCCGCGGTAAAGCAGAGATCGGCCAGCGTGACCTCCGGGTGCGCGCTCAACCAGCTGCGGTAGTGGTCGGCCAGCTGCACCAGCGCGGCCGGCGTGCGCGCCGAGAGCGGGAGCACGCTGAAGCGTCGATTCCCGGGCCGCTCGACCGGACCCGGTGCGATCGCGAGCCGACCGGCCTGATCGGGTGCCACCGGGGCCTCTTCGAGGACGACGTGCGCGTTGGTCCCGGCGAACCCGAACGAGCTGACCCCGGCGATGCGGGGCCGACCATCGCGTTCCCAGGGAGTGGCCTCCCGCACGACCTGCAGCGCCAGCCGGTCCCAGGGGATGTGCGGCGACGGATTGCGGAAGTGCAGGTGCGCCGGCAACACCTCGTGCTCGAGCGACAGGATGACCTTGATGACGCCGGCGATCCCCGCGGCCGCCTCCAGGTGGCCGATGTTCGTCTTCACGGACCCGATCAACAGCGGCCGGTCGGCGTCGCGCCCCTCGCCGAACACGGCGCCCGCGGCCTGGGCCTCGATCGGATCACCGAGCGACGTCCCGGTGCCGTGCGCCTCCAGGTATCCCACGTCCCCGGGCGCGATGCCGGCCCGCCGCAGCGCTTGGGCGATAACCCGTTGCTGCGCAATGCCGTTCGGCACCGTCAAACCACCCGATGCGCCGTCCTGGTTGATCGCGCTACCCCGGATCACGGCCCGGATCCGGTCGCCGTCACGGACCGCGTCTTCGAGCCGCTTGACGACGATGACACCGCACCCCTCGCCGCGCACGTACCCGTCGGCGGACGCGTCGAAGGTCTTGCACCGGCCGTCGGGCGCGAGCATGTGCGCGCGGGAAAAGGTGATCATGGTCGCCGGGGTGAGCAGGACATTCGCGCCGCCGGCCAGCGCGAGGTCGCAGTCCCCCAGCAGCAGCGCCTGGCACGCCTGATGGATCGCCACCAACGACGAGCTGCACGCCGTGTCGACGGCCACCGACGGGCCCTGTAGCCCCAGCCGATGGCTGATCCTGCCCGCTGCCGCGGCATTCGAGGTCCCGATTGCCATGTAGGCCTCGATCTCGGGGTAAGTCAGCTCGCCGGAGGCCATCCCCAGGTAGTCATGGGTGGCCAAGCCGACGAACACGCCGGTGTTGGTGTCCGCCAACGCAGTTGGTGCGATACCCGCATGCTCCACCGCACGCCAGGCCGTCTCCAGCAGGAGTCGGTGCTGCGGGTCCAGCAGCCTGACCTCGCGCGCCGACATCCCGAAAAACGGAGCGTCGAACCCCGTCACGTCGTCAACAAAACCCGCCCGGCGGGTCGCAATCTTGCCGGGGGCATCGGGATCGGGGTCGAAGAACTCGTCGACATCCCACCGGTCGGAGGGCACCTCGGATACCGCATCCCGGCCTTCGGCCAGCACCTGCCAGAATTCGTTCGCATCCGCGGCACCGGGAAAGCGGGCCGCGTAGCCGACGATCGCAAAACCCGATGTTCGCGTGCTCGGATTTTCGGCGGATGTCATGCGGTTGTCCTAACTATCTCGATCCGGAGCTCCGATGCGCGCCGGCGCTTGCGGCGCCGGAACCGTGGTTGTTTCCACATGGGTTCCGAGCTGCTCACTGCGCCCACCCTAGACCGGACCTGGCGGAACTCCGCCGAATTGGCCCCCCGACACCATCGTGGGCAATGTACACATGCCCGCCGGATCGCGCAGCCGAATCACCTCCGCGGCAAGTATGCCAAGCATGCGTGCTTCGCGTGCCGCATCGCGCCGGTATCATTCGGGCACGGCCGCGCGCCGGGCCCTCCGCGTCGGGCGGTGCCGTACAACCAGAACCACCACCGCCCGCCGAACCCGGCCGGCCGTGGCGGGGGCATCTGCCCATATCACCGACGGTGGTTGCCGCAAGGGCTATCTTGGTCTCGCGACCAGCGCGGCCCGGCTGCCGCCTTGGAAAACGTGGAAAACCGGGGAGAACGTATTGCAAATCGGGCAAATAACGATCGGCTCACTCGACGATTGGAGGCCGACTCCAGGCACGGTCATTTCCTGGCACCCGACCACCGCGGCTGCCGAAAAGGCCCGGCAGGCCCCGGTCAGCTCCGTGCCGGTCAGCTACATGCAGGGCCAGCATCTTCGCAATTATCACGAGCGTACGGTCGCGGGCCTGGGCTTCTCGCGGCAGATCATCGGCACCTGCGACGTGCCCGGCCGGTGTGATGTCGCGGCCATGGACCGCGCCCTCAACGCCTACCTGCGTCGGCATGACACGTTCCGGAGCTGGTTCGACCACATCGGTGACGGAAAGTTCGTAAGGCACGCCATCAACGACCCTGCGGACATCGAGTTCGTGCCGATCGACCACGGCACGATGACGGTCGACGAAATACGCGCCCATCTCGTGGGCATCCCGAATCCGCTGGAGTGGGGCTGCTGGACCTTCGGGATCGTGCAGAGCGAAGACCGTTTCACTTTCTTCGCCGCCATGGACCACGTCCACGGCGATGCGACCCTGATCGGCACGACGATGCTCGAGGCCAATGGGATGTATACGGCGTTGAGCGAAGGCGCCGAAGGCCTGGCGCTTCCCGATGCGGGCAGCTTCGACGAGTTCTGCGCCCGCGAGCGCCAGTACACGTCGACGCTGACCGTGGATTCGCCTCAGGTACGCGCGTGGATCGACTTCGCCGAGAACAACAACGGTAGCTTTCCCGAGTTCCCGCTGCCACTGGGTAACCCGCTGGAGCCCGGCGGCAGCGACATGGTCTCCGAACTGCTGATGGACGCGGAGCAGACGGAGCGGTTCGAATCGGCCTGCACGGCGGTCGGCGCGCGGTTCGTCGGCGGCTTGTTCGCGTGCATCGCCCTGGTGGAGCACGAGTTCACCGGTGCTCTGACCTACTACGGCCTCACCCCCAGGGATACACGCAGAACCACGGACAACTTCATGACGCAGGGCTGGTTCACCGGCCTGGTGCCGATCACCGTGCCGATAGCCGCGGCCTCTTTCAGCGATGCCGCCTGGGCGGCGCAGGCGTCTTTCGATTCGGGCCAGCACCTGGCGAAGGTGCCGTACTACCGGGTATTGGAACTGGCGCCGTGGCTGAGCTGGCCACAGCCGAACTTCCCGGTGACGAACTTCTTGCACGGCGGCGCGGCGCCGCTCAACGCCGTGCTCGCGGCAGCCGACCTGGGTTATGCGAACAACATCGGGATCTACTCCGACAGCCGGTTCTCCTACCAGCTGACCATTTACATATTTCGCTACGGGGCGGGCACGGCGATGGCGATCATGTATCCCGACAACCCGGTGGCCGAGAAATCAGTCACCCGCTATCTCGAAGCGATGAAGTCCGTGTGCACGCGGGTCGCCGGCCGCGGGCACTGGGGGCGCGTTGCCTAGCTCGGAGTACTTCGTTGGCGCTCATCCGGCTCGGATCGCGGAACTGCGCGATCCGACGGCGGCCGGGAGAGCGTTGGCGCGGGTCGCCGGCGAGCGCCGGCCGGGGTTGAGGACGACATGCGACGGCTAGCGGATTTCGTGGTGCGGTGGCCCTGGGCGGTGATCGGGATCTGGCTCGCGATCGCGGCCGCCCTGCCGCTGGCACTGCCGTCGCTCAACGAGATGGCCCAGAAGCATCCGCTCACCATTCTGCCCAACGATGCACCGTCGAACGTCGCCGCCAAGAAGATGACCGAGGCGTTTCACGAATCGGGCTCGGACGACCTGCTGCTGGTCGTCCTGACTGACGACAAGGGGCTCGGCCCCGCCGACGAAGCCGCCTACCGCAAACTGGTGGACGCGCTGCGCCAGGACCCGCGGGATGTCCTGATGCTGCAGGATTTCGTCAGCACGCCGCCCCTACGTCCGGTCCTCACCAGCAACGACCACAAAGCCTGGGTGCTGCCGGTCGGCGTGGCGGGGGAACTGGGCACTCCGCGGTCCTATGCCGCTTTCCAACGGATCGGCGACATCGTCGCGCACACCGTCTCCGGCACGCCCCTGACGGCACACCTCACCGGCCCAGCGGCAACCGTCGCCGACCTCACGGTCGCGGGCGATCGGGACCGGCTCCCCATCGAGTTGGCGATCGCCGTCCTGGTGCTCATCGTCCTGCTGATGGTCTACCGCAGCGCGATCACGATGCTGCTGCCGTTGGCGACGATCGGGTTGTCGCTGGTGATCGCGCAGGCGTTGGTGGCCGGCTATTCGCAACTGACCGGCTCGGGCGTCTCGAACCAGTCCATCGTGTTCCTGAGCGCGATCATGGCCGGCGCCGGAACCGACTACGCGGTGTTTCTCATCAGCCGGTATCACGACTACCGGCGATCCGGCGCGGATTTCGATCAGGCGGTCAAGAAGGCGATGACCTCGATCGGAAAGGTGATCACCGCATCCGCCAGCACCGTGGGAATCACCTTCCTCCTCATCAGCTTCGCGCGGATGGGGGTGTTCAAGACGGTCGGGTTCTCGGCGGCGATCGGGATCGGCGTGGCATACCTGGCCGCGATGACGTTGCTGCCGGCGATCATGGTGATCGCCGGTCCGCGCGGCTGGGTCAAGCCGCGGCGCGAACTGACCGCCCCGTTCTGGCGGCGTTCGGGCATCCGCATCGTGCGCCGGCCGGCGGTACATCTGGTCGCCAGCCTGCTGGTGCTGGCCATCCTGGCCAGCTGCGCCACCTTCGTCCGCTACAACTACGACGATCGCAAGGCCCTGCGGGCTTCCGCTCCGAGTTCCCTCGGGTACGCCGCGCTGGATCGCCACTTCCCCGTCAACCAGTCCATCCCGGAGTACATCCTCGTCCAGTCGCCGCACGACCTCCGCACGCCCCGGGCCCTCGCCGACCTGGAACAGATGGCGCACCGGGTCAGCCAGCTGCCGAACGTCGCCGCGGTCAGCGGCATCACCCGTCCCACCGGAAACGTGCCCGAACAGTTCCGGGCCACCTATCAGGCGGGCGCCATCGGAACCCTGCTGGCCAGCGGGTCCACCCTGATCAGCGACCACACCGGCGACCTGAACCGCCTGGTGGAGGGAGCCGGCACGCTGGCCGACAACCTCAGTCACGTGCGCGGCCAGGTCGACCAGCTCGCCGCCGGCGTGCACGAGCTGGAGAATGCCTTCTCCTCGGCGAAGAACCAGTACAGCGGCGACACACTCGTCAAAGAGGTCGACATCGCGGCCCAACTCGTCGACCACGTGAACTCGCTCAGCAACGCGATGGGCTGGAACTTCTCCGCCGCCAAGAACATGTTCGGGTGGATGAGCCCGGTGCTGGCGGCGCTGCAGGGCAACCCGGTCTGCGACGCCGACCTGTCGTGCAGCGACACCCGCGCGACCTTGGAGCAACTGACCGGGGGGCGCGATCAGGCGGACCTCGACGCGATCAACGACCTGTCCCACCAACTGCAGGAGTATCCGGACAAGCGGGCCCTCAAAGCGTCCACCGACCGCCTGCGTCAGGCGCTGGCGAAGCTGGCCGCCGTGCTGAAGTCGATGGGGATGGACCAACCCGGCGGCCTGCAGGCGAACCTGAACAGCCTGCAAAGCGGCGCCGATCGATTCGCCGGCGGGAGCCGCCAGGTGGCCGACGCGGTGGCTCAACTCGTCGACCAGGTCAAGCGCCTCGGGGCGGGGCTCAGCGAATCGGCGGATTTTCTGTTGTCGCTGAAGCAAGACGCGGCACAACCGGCGATGGCCGGGTTCAACATCCCCTCGCAGCTGCTGCACCTGCAGGAATTCCAGAAGGCCGCCAAGGTGTTCATCTCGCCGGACGGCCACTCGGTGCGGTACCTGGTGCAAACCAAGCTGAACCCGTTCAGCAACGAGGCCATGGACCAGGTCAACGCGATCATCGCCACGGCGCGGGGAGCCCAGCCGAACACCGCCCTGGCCGACGCCACGGTGTCGATGGCGGGTTTCACCGTCGGCCTGAAAGACACGCGCGACTACTACGAACACGACATCCGGTTCATCATCGCGGTGACCCTGCTCGTGGTGCTGTTGACGTTGATCGTGCTGCTGCGTGCGATCGTGGCGCCGCTGTATCTGGTTGCTTCCGTGGTCGTTTCGTACTTGTCGGCGGTGGGTGTCGGCGTGCTGGTGTTTCAGTTCCTGCTCGGCCAGCATCTGCATTGGAGCGTGCCGCCGCTGGCGTTCGTCGTGCTGGTCTCGGTGGGAGCCGATTACAACATGCTGCTGGTCTCGCGGATGCGTGACGGATCTCCGCACAGCGTGCGGTACGGCATCATCCGGACCCTCAGTTCGACGGGCGGTGTGATCACCGCGGCGGGTCTGATCTTCGCCGCCTCGATGGGCGGCCTGCTGTTCTCCAGCATCGGCACCGTGGTCCAGGGCGGCTTCGTGATGGGTGTGGGAATCCTGCTCGACACCTTCCTGGTTCGCACCATCACGGTGCCCGCCATCGCCGCGCTGGTCGGTCAGGCGAACTGGTGGCCGTCACGGGCGGGCGCGCCGAGGCGCAACCGGGTTAGCGCGCGAACTTGATGTGTGTGAAACTAGAGGATCCGAGGGGTCAGGGGTAGGGATGAAGAAACTGGTCGCGGGAGTCGCCGCGCTGGTAACCGTCAGCGCCACAGCATGTTTCGGCGTCCCCACCGCCTCGGCCCCCACCGCGTCGGCCGATGACACGCCCATCGGCGGGCCGCCGACACCGGGGGCACCGGGCGACCAGACCGCGTACGCGCTCGGGGGCGCTCACGTTCTGGGCATCCCCTACGACGAGTACATCCGCCAGGAGGGCGCCCAATGGTTCCCCGGCCAGCAGCGCGAAATCATCGGCTACCCGGCGGGGCAGGTGCAGGGCCACGTGCTGGGGCGACTGTTCCCGGGCATCGGCAAGCTCGATGAGAACTTCCCGGGCCTGGGCCTGGACGGGCCCAGCGTCGGCGAGTCGGTCGACGTGGGAATAGACAATCTCGTCGGGGCGATCAAGTCGGGTCGGCCCGGCACCGCGATCGGCTTGTCCGAGGGCGGGTTCGTGGTCGACGGCGCGCAGGCTCGACTGGCCGACGACCCGGCCGCTCCGCCGCCGGACACCCTGAACTTCGCCACATTCGGCGACCCGATCGGGCGGCACGCCTTCGGTCAGAGTTTCCTGTCCGCCATGTTCCCCGTCGGCAGCGTCGTCCCCGCGCTCGACTACACCATGCCGCCCCCGTACCAGAGCCAATACGACACCGACAAGTTCGTGGCCGCGTACGACTCCATCGCGGACTTCCCGGACCGGCCGGACAACATGTTCGCCCTCGCCAACACCGTCATGGGCCTGGCCACGGGTCACACCGCGGTGGCCTTCACGAACCCGGGCATGGTGCCGCCGCAGAACATCAGGACCACGGTCAACTCCAGGGGCGCGAAGATCACGACGGTCATGGTCCCGGAGAAGCACCTTCCGCTGGTCATGCCCCTGGCCTACATCGGGATTTCGGAGGACACGCTCAACAAGCTCGACGCGATCCTGACGCCCCGGGTCAATGCGGGCTACGCGCGCAACGACGACCCGTCGACCGCCCCGGTTCAGGTGGACCCGCTGCACGGCTTCGACCCCGCGGAGGTCACCGCGCCGGCCAACCAGGCCACCTTCGGCGGCGGGGCCGACCCGTTCTCGCAGATCCTCGCCGGTGCCTTGTCCGTGTTGTCCCATGGCGCGGGACAGGCCGACCACTGACTCCGATGCGCCGCCTCGGAGAAATCGGCACGGACGTGATGTGACGCAGCCCCAGTCTTCCATTCTCTCGATGCTGCACGGCCGTGCCAGCCTGCGGCCCGACGACGTCGCCTTTACGTTCACCGATTGCGACGACGACTGGGCGGGCGTTCCCGAGAGCCTCACGTGGTCGCAGTTGTCCCGCCGGACAATGAATTTGGCGCGCGAGCTCAGCCTGCACGGCTCGGCCGGGGACAGGGCGGTGATCCTGGCTCCGCAGTCCCTCGACTACATCGCGGCGTTCCTGGGAGCCATGCAGGCCGGCCTGATCGCGGTTCCGCTCCCGTTGCCGCACCGCGGCTCGACCCATGAGCGGGTGAGCGCGGTCCTCACCGACACGTCGCCCGCGGTTGTCCTCACGACGTCCGCGGTCGCGGAGGACATCACCGAATATGTCGATCGGGCACGCCTGGAGGCCGTGCCGAAGATCGTCGAAATCGATTCGCTGAATCTGGATGCCGATGGCGGAACATCCCTTCCGGCAACAGCTTTGCCCAGCGTCGCGTATCTGCAGTACAGCTCGGGCTCCACCCGGCTGCCGACCGGCGTGATGATCTCGCACCGCAACCTCCAGGTGAACTTCGAGCAGCTGATGCGGAGCTTTTTCACGGAGTCCAACATCAAAGCCCCGCCGGATCTCACCATCGTGTCGTGGCTGCCCTTCTACCACGACATGGGTTTGGTGCTGGGCGTCTGCGCACCGATCCTGGGCGGCTATCGCGGCGAGCTGGCGAGCCCGGTCTCGTTCCTGGAACGGCCCGCGAGGTGGGTGCGATCCCTGGCCACGAGTCCGCACGCGTTTTCGGCGGCGCCGAACTTCGCCTACGACCTGGCCGCCCGCAAAACCGGCGACGGCGACCTCGCCGGGCTCGAGCTCTCCGGCGTGCTGGGCATCATCAGCGGCGCCGAACGTGTCGAGCCGGCCACCTTGCAGCGCTTCGTCGACCGGTTCGCCCACTTCGGCTTTCAAGACCACATGGTGCGCCCCTCCTACGGCTTGGCGGAGGCGACCGTCTTCGTGACGGCCGGCACCTGGAGCGAGTCGTCGAGCGCGGTGCGCTTCGATGCCGATGAGCTGTCCGCCGGCCGCGTCCGGCCAGGTGCGGCCCGGACCGGCACGGCGCTGGTCAAATACAAAGTGCCGCACTCCCCGACGCTGCGGATCGTCGACGCCGACACGGGCCGGGAGTGCCCGCCCGACGTGGTCGGCGAGATCTGGCTACACGGCCCCAACGTCGCCGAGGGCTACTGGCGCAAGCCGCCGGAGGAGCAGCGCTGCTTCGGCGCGACGCTGGTGGACCCGTCGCCGGGCACGCCGGGCGGCCCGTGGCTGCGAACCGGCGACCTGGGTTTCGTCTTCTCCGGTGAGCTGTTCATCGTCGGGCGCATCAAGGACTTGCTGATCATCCGCGGGCGGAACCACTACCCCGAGGACATCGAGGCCACGGCCCAGGAGCTCACCGGGGGCCGGGTCGCGGCGATATCGGTTCCGGTGAACGGCACCGAGGAGCTGGTCACCGTGATCGAACTCAAGAAGAGGGGCGACTCCGACGAGGCGGCGCTGCACCGGCTCGCCCGCGTCAGAAGCGACGTCACGTCGGCGATATCCAACGCGCACGGCTTGAGCGTCGGCGACCTCGTTCTGGTGTCGCCCGGGTCGATACCCACCACGACCAGCGGCAAGATCCGGCGGGCCGCCTGCGTCGAGCAGTACCGCGAGGGTCGATTCACCCGGTTGGACGCCTGAGGAGCAACCAGGCGGCGGTGGGGGCCGCCCCGCCCGCGGGCACGGTGACCGGTTGCACATAATGAGTCGAATCGCACCGGCAAAGGAGCCCCCGTGAGCACAAACCGTCCCCTTCGCGTCATCCAGTGGACCACCGGGAACATCGGGCGCCGCTCACTGCACGCCGTCATCGGCCGGCCCGACATGGAACTGGTCGGGGTGTACGCGCACGGGGCGGACAAGGTCGGCGTCGACGCCGCCGACCTGGCCGGCTGGCCCGAACCGACCGGTGTGCGCGCGACCGACGACATCGACGCACTGCTGGCCCTGGACGCCGACGCGTGCTGCTACAACCCGTTGTGGCCCAGCGTCGACGAACTGGTGCGGCTGCTGGAATCGGGTGTCAACGTGTGCACCAGCGCGGCCTGGATCACCGGGGGCAAGCAGACCCCGCAGGACCGCCAACGCATCCTGGACGCCTGCGAGCGGGGGCAGTCGACGATCTTCGGCAGCGGGGCGCACCCCGGGATGACGAACATGGTCGGCATGGTGCTGTCCGCCTCCTGCGAGTGGGTCGACGAGATCCGGATCACCGAGTCGGTGGACTGCTCGACCTACGAGTCGGCGGAGACCCAGACGGCGATGGGCTTCTCCCAGGATCCCGACACCCCGGGCCTGGCCGAGAGCGTGCGGCGGGAGAGCGAGGTGTTCGCCGAATCGGCGGCGATGATGGCCGACGCGATCGGGGCGAAGCTGGACAGGATGACCTTCGACGTCACGTTCACCGCGGCCACCGACGACTCCGATCTGGGCTTCATGAAGATCCCGGCGGGAACGGTCGGCGGCGTCTACGGGTACCACCGCGGCTGGCAGGGCGATCGCAACGTCGTCAGCGTCGGCTTCAACTGGACCATGGGCAACCACGTGGCGCCGCCCAAGCCGCTCGAGAACGGCCACGTCATCCAGGTGTTCGGGTTGCCCAACATGCGCACCGTGCTGCACTGCCTGCCGCCCAAGGACTGGACCGAGCCCGGGTTCATGGGCCTGGGCATGATCTACACCGCGATGCCGGTGACCAACGCGGTCCCGGCGGTGGTGGCGGCGCGCCCCGGCATCGCGACGCTGGCCGACCTGCCGCCGGTCACCGGCCGGGTGGCTCGCTGAAGCTATGCCGTTCGCCACACCAAACGGGCCCGGAGGAACGGTTCCGTGCATTAAGGTTTACGATACTTAGCTGAGCAAATGTTCTGATGATTTGGCTGGTCGTCGACGGTGTCGAGCGTTCCGATCCGGCAGGACGGCGGACACGCGCAGCAGTGAGTGGAAGGCGGTGACATGAGAGCGGTTTCCATCGGTGGCCATCTCAAGCAAGCGTGGATACCCTTCGTGCTGGTGGTCGTCCTGAGCGCCTCGGGACTGGTGGTGTCGCGACTGCACAGGATCTTCGGTTCGCAGGACCTCAACGCCAATGCCGGCGCGGGCATCGAGATCGTGCAGTTCAATCCCAAGGTCGTCACCTATGAGATCACCGGGCCGCCCGGGTCGACCGCCAACATCAACTACTGGGACGCCGACGCCAACACCCACCAGGTCAACGGGGCGCCGTTGCCGTGGTCGTACACCCTGTCCACGACCCTGCCCGCGGTCAGCGCCAACATCATGGCCCAGACTGACGCCGACCGGATCGGCTGCCGGATCACCGTCGACGGCCAGCTGCGCGAGCAACACGAATTCAACGGCGTCAACGCGCAGGCGTTTTGCCTGGTGAAGTCCGCATGACCGCCCCGAGCGCCGCCCGGCGCGGCCACCGCCCGTACATCCCGCACCTCATCCGCATCTTCGCGGTGCCCATCATCCTGGGCTGGGTGGCGGTGACGGTCCTGCTCAACGTCGCGATCCCGACGCTGGAAGTCGTCGGGGAGGCGCACTCGGCGCCGATGGCTCCGCTAGACGCGCCGTCGATGAAGGCCATGATGCGGCTCGGCCACAACTTCCAGGAGTTCGACTCCAACAGCACGGTGATGGTCGTGCTCGAAGGCCAGCGGCCGCTCGACGACGCCGCCCACCGCTACTACGACGAGATCGTCCGCAAGCTGCGCGGAGACCACGAGCACGTCCAGCACATCCAGGATTTCTGGGGTGACCGGTTCACCGCGGCGGGGGCGCAGAGCGCCGACGCCAAGGCCTCCTACGTGATGATCAACATCGCAGGCGACCAGGGCACGACGCTGGCCAACGATTCCGTCGAGGCCGTGCGCAAGGCGGTCAACAACACCCCGGCACCGCCGGGGGTGAAGGCCTATGTCACCGGGCCCGCGGCGCTCTCCGACGACATGCACGTCATCGGTAACTCCAGCCTGGCCAAGATCACGCTGTTCACCCTGGGCGCGATCGCGGTCATGCTGCTGCTGGTGTACCGCTCGATCGTCACCACCGTGATCCAGCTGTTCATGACCTTCGTCGGGCTGGCGTGCTCGCGTCAGGTGGTCGCCGCGCTGGGCTACGTCAACGCGTTCGGGCTGACCACGTTCGCCGCCAACATCCTGACGATGCTGGCGATCGCCGCGGCCACCGACTACGGCATCTTCCTGGTCGGGCGCTACCAGGAAGCGCGGGCGGCCGGCGAGGACCGGGAAACCGCCTACTACACCACGTTCCACGGGGTGGCGCCCGTCGTGCTCGGGTCGGGCCTGACCATCGCCGGCGCCACCTACTGCCTCAGCTTCGCCCGGCTGCCCTGGTTCAGCACCATGGGCGCGCCCGTGGCGATCGGGATGCTGGTCGTGGTGCTGGCTGGCCTGACGCTGGGCCCGGCGGTGATCTTCGTGGGCAGCCGCTTTGGCCTGTTCGAACCCAAGCAGGCGGCCAAGGGCCGGCTGTGGCGCCGCGTCGGCACCGCGGTGGTGCGCTGGCCGCTGCCGATCTTCGCGGTCAGCGCCACCGTCGTGCTCATCGGCATGCTGGGCCTACCCGGCTACGTCACCAGCTACAACGACCGCTACTACCTGCCCGGATCGGCGCCCGCCAACCTCGGATACGCGGCGGCGGACCGGCATTTCTCCCAGGCCCGGATGAACCCTGACATGCTGATGGTCGAAGCCGACCACGACATGCGCAACCCGGCCGACATGCTGGTGCTGGACAAGGTCGCCAGAAACCTCATCCGCACCCACGGCATCGCCATGGTCCAGGACATCACCCGGCCCCTGGGCATCCCCATCCAGCACAGCTCGATCCCGTTCCAGAACAGCGTCCAGGGCCAGACGACCATGCAGAACATGGACTTCCTCAGGCAGCGCATGGCCGACATCCTCAAGATGGCGGATGAGCAGCAGATCACCATAAATTATCTGGAGCAGATGTATGACCTCACGAAACAGATGGCCGACAATGCTCACGACATGGCGAATCTCACCGAAAAAATGGCGAACATCACTGATGAGCTGCGGGATCACCTAGCGGATTTCGACGACTTCTGGCGGCCGGTCCGCAGCTACTTGTGGTGGGAGAAACACTGCTTCGACATCCCGATATGCTGGTCGACCCGCTCCATTTTCGACGCCTTGGACGACACGGACAAGCTTGCCGAGACCATCCATTCCCTGTCAAAAGACACAAGAACCCTGGACGTGCTCACGCACCAGTTGGCCGCGATCTTGCCGCCGCAGATCAACAGCATGAAAACCACCCGCGAGCTGACCCTGACGATGCACAGCACCTTCGAGGCCATGCTCGACCAGATGGACGCGATGAACGACACCGCGATCGTCATGGGGCAAAGCTTCGACAAGTCCAAGAACGACGACTTCTTCTACCTTCCGCCCGAGGCGTTCTCGAACCCGGAGTTCATCCGCGGCATCAAGATGTTCTTCTCCCCCGACGGCAAGTCCACGCGTTTCTTCATCACCCATCAGGGCGATCCGATGACCCCGGAAGGGATCTCACGGGTCGACTCCGAGCGCCTGGCCGCCCAGGAGGCGCTCAAGCAGTCGTCGCTGTCGAACGCCAAGGTGTTCCTGGGCGGTACGGCGGCGACCTTCAAGGACATGCATGACGGCGCCAAGTACGACCTGATGATCGCGGTGATCTCGGCGTTGACGCTGATCTTCATGATCATGCTGCTGCTGACCCGCAGCGTGGTGGCGGCTCTGGTCATCGTGAGCACCGCGGGCAGCTCGATCGCGGCGTCGTTCGGGTTGTCCGTGCTCATCTGGCAGGACCTGTTCGGTTTCAAGATCCACTGGATCGTGATGGCGCTGTCGGTCATCATCCTGCTGGCCGTCGGGTCCGACTACAACCTGCTGCTGGTCTCCCGTTTCAAGGAGGAGATCCACGCCGGCCTCAAGACCGGGATCATCCGGTCCATGGCCGGCACCGGCACGGTGGTGACGTCCGCGGGTCTGGTGTTCGCCTTCACCATGGCGGCCATGCTGGGCAGCGAGCTGACCGTGCTGGGGCAGTTCGGCTCCACGGTCTGCATCGGTCTGCTGCTCGACACCCTGGTCGTGCGCACGCTGCTGATGCCGTCCATCGCCACCATGCTGGGGCGCTGGTTCTGGTGGCCGCAGGTGGTCCACCCCCGCGGCGACTACGGGCGCCGGCAGCAGCCGGTGGCCAAGGAGGCCGACACCTCGCCGATACCGGTGCCGGCGCACCGCTGATTGCCCGCGGCACTACCCGGACAGCTGCACGCACACCGCGACGGCTCCCGCGCCGACGTGCAATCCCAGCACCGGCCCCAGCGGGGTCACGGTCGCGGGCCGGCACGCCGGTAGCCGCGCGGCCAGCGCGGCGGCGACCCGGTCGGCGCCGTCGGGGTTGGCGACGTGGTGCACCGCCAACTCGGCGGAGTCCTCCCCCACGATCTCGCAGACCCGGTCGATCATCGCCGCAGTTGCGTTGTTGACCGTGCGCACCCGTTGGGCCAGAACGAGTTTCCCGTCCTCGATGCGCAGCACCGGCTTGAGCGCCAGCGCGGTGCCCAACCACGCCTTGGCCCCGCCGATCCGTCCGCTGCGGCGCAGGTTGTCCAGGCGGTGGACCACGATGTAGGCGTGGCCGCGGGACACCGCCGCGCCGGCGGCGCCGGCGACGGCCTCCAGATCGCCGCCCGCGGCCGCGGCCCGCGCGGCGGCCAGCGCGACGAAGCCGGTGCCCATCGCGGCCGACCTCGAGTCGACGACCCGCACGGCCGGGCCCAGTTCGGCCGCCGTGCGTTGCGCGGCGGCACAGGTTCCCGACAGGCCCGAGGAGATGTGCACCGCCACCACGCCGTCGCCGCCGCTGTCGGTCAACGCCTGCCGGTAGGCGGCGTCGAGTTCGGCCGGCGTCGCCGCCGCGGTGGTGGCGTGACGCTTGTGGAGGTCCTCGGGGATCTCGTCGACGCCCTCACGCAGGTCGGCGCCGTCGAGCAGGATGTGCAGCGGGACCACGCGGATCGCCCACTTCTCGCACAGGTCGGCCGGCAGCCGCGACGACGCATCGGTCACCACCACGACAGTCATCAGCGCCGCTCCTTCTCATCGCTGCGCTCTGCATCGTCGTCGGCGCGGGTCACGGTCAGTCACACGGCTTCTCGGCCGCCACTTGAGCCTTTTGCAAGGCTTCGGCCAGCGCCTTGAGCATCAGCTCGGCGACCGCCTGGTGGGCCTCGAAGTTCCAGTGGATGCCGTCGGGGTTGCCTCGGCCGCTCATGATCTGTTCGGCCACAGCGGCTTTGAGGTCCACCAGCGGAACGTCGTGGCGCTGCGCCCATTCGGTGATCGCCGCCACCGTGCCGGGACGGCCGTGGTGCGCCTTCCCGTAGGTCTCGGCGATGTGCACCGACGGCAGGGATGCCACGATCGGGATGCCCGGGCGGTTGAAATCGATTGCGGCACGGGTCTGTTCGAGATAGTCGGCGCTCAGGCGCGGGGGCAGCGCGGGCCTGGCCACCGGCGAGAGCCGCGGCTGTACCCAGCCGTACCCGTCGCGTACCCAGCGCCGCAGCCACGACGGGCGCACGTAGCGGATCAGCTCGCGCAACGCCGTCGGCAGCACCGAGGGCAGCGAATCCATCCCGCCGGTCGCGAAGACCACCGCGCCCGCCCTGGGTAGCGCCGCCCAGGCGCGCGGGTCCTGGGTCGCCGCCCACCAGACGTCCCGGCAGGTCCAGCCGATGCGACCGATCAGCTCCAGGTCCCAGCCTAGCTGTGCGGCAACGAGATTGGGCCAGATCCGCGGGTCGTCGGCGGGCAGTCCCCCGGTGGGCCCGTAGTAGGCCAGGGAGTCGGCGAACACCAGCAGGGTGGGACGCGCCTCAGAGGACATCGCCGAACACCTGCGCCGACGCGTTCCAGACGTCCAGGCGCCAGCCGATGCCGTCGAACCCGTCGCCTTCGCCGCGGGAGTGGCCGGACAGTTGCACCCAGCTCGCGTTGCCCATGCCGCCCAGGACCGGCCAGTTGCCGACCGGCAGCTTGAGCAGCGCGGCCGACAGCGCGGCGATCAGCCCACCGTGGGCGACGAACACCACCGGTCGATCCGGCTGGTCGGGGTCGCCCCACTCCGGGTTGCCGGCGACCAGCTCGGCGACCACCGGCAGGCTGCGCGAGGCCACGTCCACCCGGCTCTCCCCACCGTGCGGTGCCCACGTGGCGTCTTCGCGCCACGCCAGCCGGGCTCCCGGGGCCTCGGCGTCGATCTGGGTGTGCGTCAAGCCCTGCCAGTCGCCGAGATGGGTTTCGCGCAGCCGCTCGTCGACCCGCACGTCCACGCCGGCCCGCTCCCCCAGCGTCACCGCGGTGTCGTAGGCGCGGCGCAGGTCCGAGGAGACGATCAGCAGCGGCTGCTGCTTGCCCAGCGCCTCGGCCGCGGCGATCGCCTGCGCCCGGCCCAGCTCACTGAGCTCGGTGTCCAGCTGGCCCTGCATCCGGCTGCCGAGGTTGTAGGCGGTCTGGCCGTGCCGCAACATCACCAGGCGACGAATTCTCATAGCGGATCCGCCGATTCCGCCGACAGGTCCACCGGCACCACCGGGCAGTCGCCCCACAGGCGGTCCAGGGCGTAGTAGTCGCGGTCGTCCTGATGCTGGATGTGCACGACGATGTCGCGGTAGTCCAGCAGCGTCCAGCGGCCTTCCCGGGTGCCCTCGCGGCGCGCGGGCTTGTAGCCGGCCCGGCGCATCTTCTCCTCGACCTCGTCGACGATGGCGTTGACCTGCCGCTCGTTGGACGCCGACGCGATGACGAAGCAGTCCGTGATGACCAGCTGGCCGGAGACGTCGATCACGATGACGTCGTCGGCGAGTTTGGCGGCGGCCGCACCGGCGGCCACCGTCGCCATGTCGATGGCTTCCTGCGTGGCGCTCATGTGTCGTTCCCCGTAACCAGTCCGGCCTGTTCGTTTTTGCAGTAGAGCCGGCGCTTGGACACGTACTGCACGACGCCGTCGGGCATCAGGTACCACAGGGGGCGCGACTCCTCGGCACGGCGGCGGCAATCGGTCGACGAGATCGCCAGCGCCGGGATCTCCACGAGGGTGAGCGCGTCGGCGGCCAGCTCGCCCAGCACACCGGTGATGTGCTCACCCTGCAGTTCGTAGCCGGGGCGGCTGACGCCGACGAAGTGCGCCAGGTCGAAGGCCTCCTCCCAGCCGCGCCACGACAGGATGGAAGCCAGCGCGTCGGCGCCGGTGATGAAGTACAGCCGGGCGTCCGGGTTGAGCGCGTGCAGGTCGCGCAGGGTGTCCCTGGTGTAGGTGGGCCCGGCGCGGTCGATGTCGACCCGGCTCACCGAGAACTGGGGATTGGACGCGGTCGCGATCACGGTCATCAGGTAGCGGTCCTCGGCGGCCGACACCGGCCGGCCCTTCTGCCAGGGCTGCCCGCTGGGCACGAACACCACTTCGTCGAGGTCGAACAGGTCGGCGACCTCGCTGGCGGCGACCAGGTGGCCGTAATGGATGGGATCGAACGTCCCACCCATCACCCCCAGCCTGCGAAGCAGCTTTTGCACGGTTTGCCAGCTTACTTGAGGCGATGCGGGAGGCCGATTTGTCGGCGGTGACCGCGTGGGTCATCCGCGAGCCCGGCACTCACACGGGCAGCAGCTGGTCGATCACCGCGGCCAGTTGCTTGGCGGACCGGCACTCGTGCATCGTGACCACCTCTTGGTAGCGCGGCACCGCGGAGTCGCCGCTGCCCCACAGGTGCCTGGGCTCGGGGTTGAGCCAGTGCGCGTGGCGGCTGGCGGTCACCATGTCGGACAGCACGTCGATCGCCGGGTCGCGGTAGTTGGTGCGCCCGTCACCGAGCACCAGCAGGGAACTGCGCGGGGAGAGCGCGTTGGGGAAGGCCTGCACGAACGACACGAACGCGTTGCCGTAGTCGGAATGGCCGTCGCGGCTGTAGACGCCGGCCTCCCGGGTGATCCGCTGGATGGCCACCGCCAGGTCGGCCTCGGGCCCGAACATGTGCGTCACCTCGTCGGTGGTGTCGATGAAGGCGAACACGCGCACCCGCGAGAACTGTTGACGCAACGCGTGCACCAGCAGCAGCGTGAAATGGCTGAATCCGGCAACCGAGCCCGAGACATCGCACAACACAACCAGTTCCGGACGCGCCGGGCGGGGCTTGGCCAGCACCACATCGATCGGGACGCCCCCGGTCGACATCGACCTGCGCAGCGTCTTGCGCAGATCGATCGTCCCGGCCCGGGTCCGGCGCCGGCGGGCCGCCAGCCGGGTCGCGAGGGTGCGGGCCAGCGGCGCGACCACACCCCGCATCTGGCGCAGCTGCTCCCCGGAGGCGCGCAGGAACTCGACGTTCTCCGAAAGCTGTGGAATGCCGTACATCTGGACATGGTCGCGGCCCAGCTGCTCGGCGGTGCGCCGCTTGGTCTCGGCGTCGACCAGCTTACGTAGTTGTGATATACGCTGCGCGGCAAGGGCTTTGGCGATCTGCTCCTGGGTGGGCGTGGGCTCGTCGCCGTAGGGGGCGAGCAGGCCCGCCAGCAGCTTGCCTTCCAGCTCGTCGAGTGCCATCGCCTTGAGCGCCTGGTACGACGAGAACGACGGGCCGCGGCTGGAGCTGTACTTGCCGTAGGCCTCGACGATGCGCGCGATCATCGAGACCAGACGCTGGTCCATGTCGGCGAGATCGGGGTTCTCGGCGAGCAGGTCCAGCAGCATCTGACGCATCGCGTCGACGTCGTCGGGCGGCAGTGAATTGTCGTCCGCCGCCTCGTCGTCGGTCGTCAGGGCCACCGCGCGCGCGCCCAGCGCCGCCGGGAACCACAGGTCGAACATGGCGTCGTAGGTCTCGCGATGGTCGGGCCGGCGCAGCACGGCGCAGGCGATGCCCTCGCGCAGCACCTCCCGGTCGCCCAGCCCGAGGGTGGCCATCACCCGGCCGGCATCGACCGTCTCTGAGGGCCCCACCGCAATGCCTGCCCCGCGAAGGGCTTCCACGAACCCCACCAGGTGGCCGGGCAGCCCGTGCGGGGCGAGCGGCCGGGCGGGCCGGATGCGGCGGGCGGCCATCAGTGCAGCCTCATCAGTTGAGCCTCAGCTCCCCGCTCGCGCGCTGCTGGTCGGACTGGTGTTTGAGGACCACCCCGAGCGTCTGGGCGACGACGGCGTCGTCGATGGTGTCCAGGCCCAGCGCGAGCAGCGTGCGGCCCCAGTCGATCGTCTCGGCGATCGACGGCAGCTTCTTGAGCTGCATGCCGCGCAGCACGCCGATGATGCGCACCAGCTCCTCGGCAAGGTGCTGGGGCAGCTCGGGGACCCGCGACAACAAGATGCGCCGTTCCAGGTCGGGGCTGGGAAAGTCGATGTGCAGGAACAGGCAGCGGCGCTTGAGAGCCTCCGAGAGCTCGCGGGTGGCGTTGGACGTCAGCACGACGAACGGGGCCCGCTCGGCGGTGATGGTGCCCAATTCCGGGACCGTCACCGCGAAGTCGGACAGCACCTCGAGCAGCAGGCCCTCGATCTCGATGTCGGCCTTGTCGGTCTCGTCGATCAGCAGCACCGTCGGGTCGGTGCGCCGGATGGCGGTCAGCAGCGGACGGGACAGCAGGAACTCCTCGCTGAACACATCGTCCCTGGTCTGATCCCAGTCCCCCTGTCCGGCAGCGTTGCTCGTTTGAATTCGCAGGATCTGCTTGGCGTGGTTCCACTCGTAGAGCGCGCGGGCCTCGTCGACCCCCTCGTAACACTGCAGGCGGACCAGCCCCGACCCGGTGGCCTGCGCGACCGCACGCGCCAGTTCGGTCTTACCGACACCGGCCGGCCCCTCCACCAGCAGCGGCTTGCCGAGCCGGTCGGCCAGGAAAACCGCCGTCGCGGTGGCGGTGTCGGGCAGGTAGCCGGTCTCGGCCAGCCGTCGCGAGACGTCTTCGATGTCGGCGAACAGCGGCTTGGGCCGGGCGGGCACGCTCACAATCGCATTCTCCTCAAGCACTTTGGCGACAGGTCAGGCTGGGCGGATCTGGCCGTCCCCCCACGCGATCCACTTGGTCGAGGTCAACTCCGGCAGCCCCATCGGTCCCCGGGCATGCAGCTTCTGGGTGGAGATCCCGATCTCGGCACCGAAACCGAACTGCTCGCCGTCGGTGAACGCCGTCGAGGCGTTGACCATTACGGCGGCCGCGTCAACTCCATCGGTAAATCGTTGTGCCGCGGCCATGTTGGTGGTGACGATGGCCTCGGTGTGTCCGGTGCCGTACTCGTTGATGTGGGCGATGGCGGCGTCGACGCCGTCGACCACGGCCAGCGCGATGTCCATCGACAGGTATTCGCGGCGCAGATTCTCCTCGCCCGCCCCTTCGGTCAGGCCGCCGTGCACGGTCACCCCCGCGTCCTGCAGCGCGGCCACCAACCTGGGCACCGCGTCGGCGGCGATCGCCGCGTCCACCAGCAGCGTCTCCGCGGCGTTGCACACACTGGGCCGCCGGGTCTTGGAGTTCAGCAGGATTCGTTCCGCCACGTCCAGGTCGGCACCCTCGTGCACGTAGACGTGGCAGTTGCCGACGCCGGTCTCGATGGTGGGTACCTGCGCGTCGCGGACCACCGCGTCGATCAGGCTGGCGCCCCCGCGCGGGATCACCACGTCGACCAGGCCGCGGGCCTGGATCAGGTGCGTGACCGTCGACCGGTCGGTGGCCGGAAGCAGCTGGACGGCGTCGGCGGGCAGGTCCTCGCCGAGCAGCGAAGCGCGCAACACGTCGACGAGCGCCTGGTTGGACCTGGCCGCCGACGAACTCCCGCGCAGCAGCACGGCGTTGCCGGACTTGAGCGCCAGGCCGAAGGCGTCGACGGTGACGTTGGGCCGGCCCTCGTAGATCATGCCGATGACGCCCAGCGGCACCCGCTGCTGGCGCAGCTGCAGGCCGTTGGGCAAGGTGTAGCCGCGCAGCACCTCACCGACCGGGTCGGGCAACCCCGCGACCTGACGCAGGCCCGCGGCGATCGCCTCGACGCGCTTGGCGTCCAGCGCCAGCCGGTCGAGCATTGCGGGCGCCGTGCCGGCGGCCCGCGCGGCGTCGAGGTCTTCGGCGTTGGCTTCCAGGATCGTCGCGGTGTGCGCCACCAACGCAGCGGCCGCGGACTGCAACGCGGCGTCCTTGGCGACCGTCGGCAACACCGCGAGCGCGCGGGCCGCGACACGGGCGCGGCGCGCGGCGTCGTGGACTTCGCGGCGCAAGTCGGGGCGCGACGGTGCTCGCAGACTCATCGAACCAGGGTATCGGTCGCCGAGCGGCCGACTAAGGCTGCCCCATCCGCGTCATTGCGACCGCTGCATCGGTGCGCCGTGACGTGCCGGGCCGCGTTCCGTGTGCACCACCGACAGGGCGGCTTTCACCGGCGTCTCTCCCGCCCGCTCGCCGCACCTCGCCTGGCGCACTTTGTTGCGACGCTCCTCGATGATGCGGCCGAAGTTCTGCAGCAGCACCGGTTCGCGCATCACCAGCGGCTCGAGGTGTTCGCGGTCGATCTCGAGCGCGGTGACCTCCCCGAGCGCGTGGGCGCCGGCGAGGTTCGGTTGCCGGGTCAGCGCCGTCAGCCCCAGGAACGAGCCCTCTGCCAGCGTGCCGATCACCGTGACGGACCCGTCGTCGGCCGTGGCGGTCAGTTGCACGCTGCCGGCGACCAGGAACGTCATCCCGGCGGGCACCTGACCCGCGTACTCGACGATCTCGTCGGCCCCGTACCGGACGAGCCGGGCGCGCGAGTGCAGCAAGCGCTGTTCGTCCATGCTGAGACGCAGTGCCGGCGCCACCACGGTGCGCAACGCGCTCTCGACCCGTTCGGCGGTCGAGTAGTCGTCGTCGGCGCCGTCCAGGTGAAGCCCTTCCCGGCGCGCGGCGTACCAGATCCATCGCAAAAACGTGGACCGGGCGCCACCGTCGTCGGCGGGCGAGTTCAGCGCGAAGGACGTGCGGTACTCGGCGCCGCCGACGGGCACCGAGCGGGGCACGACGCCGGTCGCCAGTTGCGGCAGGCCGGATGCGGTCCGGGTCAGCAGCGCGCAGACCCGGTCGGGCGGGTCCGCGGCCGAGAAGGTGGTGGTCAGCGACAGTTTGTGTGTGCCCGGCGGGCGGCTGAGGTTCGTGAACGACGTCGTGGCCAGCATCGAGTTCGGCATGATGCGCATGCCGCTGCCGGTGTCGATGTGCACGGCCCGCCAGTTCACCTCGACGACGCGCCCCTTCGCGGTTCCCGTGTCGAGCCAATCGTTGATCCGGAAAGGCTGCTCGAAGAGCATGAACAACCCCGACACGATCTGGCCGACGGAGTTCTGCAACATCAGGCCGATCACGACCGACGTGACGCCCAGCGCGGTGAACAGGCCGCCGACCCGTACACCCCAGACCCAGGACAACATCAGGGCCACACCGGTGCCGATCACGGCGAAGCGGGCCACGTCGAGGAAGATTCCGGGAAGCCTTTTGCGCCAGCTGTCTGCGGGGGCGCCCTCGAACACGGTGGCGTTGAGACCCGACACCACCACCAGCAGCACCAGGAAGCCGAACAGCGTGGTGAGCATCCGCACCGGCACGTCGCCGGCCGGGATCTGCGACGCCTTGACCAGCAGCAGCAACAGCGCACCGAGGGGCAGCAGGTAATTGCGCAGCAGGCTGACTTGTCTGGTCATACGGCTGTTGCGGCGGGCCAGGTTGTGACCCAGCTCGGTGAGCACGATCAACGCGAGCGGAAACCCGACCGCGATGCCGATCGCCCAGTAGAACCACGGGGCGTGCCAGGCGTTCATCACCGCTCCGCGAGCCGGTAAATCGCCTGCTCGGATCCGCCGACCGAGATGGTGCCCGCCGGCGTGAACTGCCGCACGTCCCGCAGCGCCTCATAGACCTGAGCACTCACGTAGATGCCCGGCTGCGGTGCGCCACTGTGCATCTGGTAGGCCAGGCTCACCGCCCCGCCCCACATGTCGTAGATGAGGCCGGACCGGCCCACCAGCCCGCTGACCACGTTGCCGGTGTTGACGCCGATCCGCAGGCTCAGCTGGTGACCGGTCTGGGCGTTGAAGCGGTCGATGCTGTGGCGCATCTCCAGGGCGAAATCGACGCTGCGGTGGATGCTGTCCAGTCGCGGGGTGATCACACCGCAGCTGGCCAGATAGCCATTGTGGAACGTGCGGATCCGTTCCACGCCAAGGGCTTCGGCCGCCGAATCGAACTGGCGGAACAGTTCGTCGACGATGCCGACCAGCACGTCGCCGGGCAGGCTGTTGGAGATCTCGTCGAGCCCGACGATGTCGGCATAGATGATGGCGACGTCCTGATGCGTCTGGGCGATGGTCTCCTCGCCGCCGCGGTACCGCTGCACCACCGATTCGGGCATCAGCGCCAGCAGGAGCCGTTCGTTCTCCCGGCGCTGCTCGTTGAGGAGTTCGTCCTTGATCGCCAGGTTCCGGCTCATCTCGTTGAACGCCGCGGTGAGATCGCCGAACTCGTCGCGCGACTTCACCGGGATGTTCACTTCGTAATCGCCGGAGCTGATCTTGCGCGTGCCCGCCTCGAGTCGCCGGATCGGCCGCACCGCCGCCTGGGCGACCAGCATCGAGGCCACGCAGATGACGAAGATCATCGCCGTCACCGCGATCACCAGCGTTTGGCTGAACCTGCCCAGTCGCGCGAAGGCATCGGAGTTGTCCCTGGTGGCCAGGATCGACCAGTGCAAGTCTGAGTCGGGTATGTTCACCGGGGCATACGCTTCCAGCTCCCGGTTGCCGGTGTAATCGGTGCCGCTGACGGTCCCGCTCTCGCCGCGCTGGGCGGCCCAGGCCCGAGCTGGCAACCGGCTGCACCAGCACGGTGGTGTGCAGCCGGATCGCCCGGGCGACGACATCGGGCGGTGTGCCGGCGGCGATGGCCTCGCGCCGGTACTCCTGCGGGTCTTCCAGGAAAATGCGCGAATCCGAGCGCATCAGGTCGTCGGGGCCCGCCAGATAGGTCTCGGTCGCGGCACCCATCCCAGCGGCTTTCCACTGTTTTCCTGCGGTCATGATCGTGTTGATCATCGCGATCGGCACCGGCAGGGCCATGACGCCGCTCATCTTGCCGTTCATGCCGACCGGCGACACCACCCACGCCGTGGGCGTGTCGAGCTGTGGCTGATAGGGCTGGAAGTCGGTGATCCAGACGAAGTCGAGATCGTTGGAGCGCAACGCCTTTTGGTAGGCGCTACGGAGATTGGATTCCCGGTACGGGCCGGTGAGGATGTTGGTCCCCAGGTCCGGCCCTTTCCGCACGCTGTAGACGACATTGCCCTGCGTGTCCAGCAGCAGCGCGTCTCGATATTTGAAGCGCGTCACGATGCCGCTCAAGTAGAAGTTGAAGCGGGCGTTGGCCGCCGACCACGCGCTGCCGTCGCCGGCTTCCCGCATGCCCGCCTGTTCGTTCGGCGGCGTGGGCACCGCGGTGTAGTTCGCCTGAACGTACCTCTGCGCGTTGGAACTCGGCAGGACGGCGTTGAGGTCGATCGTGTCGCCGGTCAGCTGCTTGATCGGCAGGATCATCTGGTTTTGGTAGTAGCCGACGAGCGCCTGCTGCTGGGCGGGGGTGATCGTCGCGTCGGCAAGTTGGTCGAAACCCGCAGTGAGCGCGTCGGTTGCCTCGACGATGCTGAATCCGCCGCTGTAGACGATCAGCGAATTCGTCACTTGCCGAAACAGCGCTTCCACCGCGCGCTTCTGGGATCCGCGCAATTCGATCAACCGCTCGGACTCGACCTGCACCAACGCGTCGCGGCCGGACACGGCCCCGATGAAGCCGATGACCGCCACGCCCAGGATGCTCGACAGCAGCAGCGCCACCAGGATCTTGGACTGGATGCCGAACCGGAAGCGGGGCCGCGACAGAAACCGGTGCTTTCTTCTGCCCGCCAATTCGACCGGGGCGGATTTCCCATCGGTCTCTCCGGCGGATTCCCGGCCGCTTTCCGAAGTGGTTTCGCTGGCAATTTCCCCGCCGGTTTCCCGGCTGGTCCGAGGGGCCGGATCGGCGTCTTTAACCCCGCTCGATGTCAATCGCCTCTCCGCCTTTCTTCGACAGGATTCGGCCTCGCTCACGCAGCAGAGTAACGCGCCGACCCGCAGATATTGGCGATTGCCGCAAAGCGACGCTCCCCGCCCGGCGCGACTACCGTCGCGGGAATGGCGCGGGTGTGTGTGGTTGGCAGCGTGAACATGGATCTGACGTTCGGCGTCGAAGCCCTCCCGCGTCCGGGCGAGACGGTGCTGGCGTCGTCGTCGAGCCACGCCCCCGGCGGCAAGGGCGGCAACCAGGCGGTCGCCGCGGCGCGGGCCGGCGCACAGGTGCAGTTCGTCGGCGCGCTCGGCGAGGACGCCGCGGCCGGACAGCTGCGGGCGCATTTGACGGCCAACGGCGTCGGGCTGGACGGGACCGTCGCGGTCCCCGGTCCGAGCGGCACGGCGATCATCGTGGTCGACACCGGCGCCGAGAACACCATCGTCGTCGCTCCGGGCGCCAACGGGCGGCTCTCGCCGTCCGACGAGACGGTGCGCACGGTGATCTCCGACTGCGACGTGCTGTTGACCCAGTTGGAGATTCCGGTCGCGACGGCGCTGGGCGCGGCGCGCGCGGCCCGCTCGGCCGGGTCGGTCGTCCTGGTCAACGCGTCGCCGGCGGGCCGGGACGACGGCGCGCTGGCCGAACTGGCGGAGCTGGCCGACGTGGTGATCGTCAACGAAGACGAGGAACGCCAATGGCGCTGGCGGCCGGACCATCTGGTGACCACCCTGGGCGCGCGGGGCGCCCGGTACGCCGGCACCGACGGCGAGTTCACGGTGCCCGCCCCAGCGGTCGACGCGGTGGACACCACCGGGGCCGGCGACGTGTTCGCCGGGGTGCTGGCGGCGAACTGGCCGCCCCACCCCGGCGCGGCGGCCGAGCGGCTGCGCGCGTTGCGGCGCGCGTGCACGGCAGGCGCGCTCGCCACGCTGGTGCGCGGCGCCGGCGACTGCGCCCCGGACGCCGCGGCGATCGACGCGGCCCTGCGCGAGCGGCGTTCGGGCTAGTCCCGGCGCACGTCGTGGGCGATCGTCAGGCCGTCGGCCGTCTCGAGTTCGTCGGCGGTCTGACTCAGCAGCACGCGGCTGCGGCCGGGCGACAGCAGGGCAGAAAGGTGATGGTGCGGCGCGCCGCCCACGAACACCAGCCGATTGACGCGCAGCAGCGCGGCGCCGATCGCCGTGTCCAGCAGGCGGGCGTTGCGCGGGCCCGCGATCTCGGCGGTGATCTCATGGCGCACCCGGTCCGCGACGATCCCCGCGTCGGACAACAACTGGTAGAGGGGCGCGCGCCGCAGCGCGGACTCCGTCAGCGTGCCGGCGAGTTCCCCGGGCAGCCAGGCCTCGCTGACGATCAACGGCTCGCCGGTCCTGCGTTGCCGCCGCACCCGCACGATGTGCAGCAGGTCGCCGGACGTCTCGAGCGCCTCGGCGACGGGTTGCGGGGGGCGGCGGGCCCCGAGTTCGACCACCTCCACGTCGGTTTCGAACTGGGTCTGGCGCAGGCCCGCCATGTAGGACCTGCCGGCCGACGACACGTCGGCCGCGCCGTGCGGGCGTACAAAGGACCCCACCCCGTGGCGGCGCTCGATGTAGCCCCGCTCGGCGAGGTCCGCCAGCGCCCGGCGCACGGTGATGCGGGAGACCCCGAACTGCCCGCAGAGGGTCTGCTCGGTGGGCAGCGCGTCGCCGGGGGCCAGCACGCCGCGGTCGATCTCGTCGTGCAGCACCAGGAACAGCTGCCGGTGCAGCGGGACGCCCGCAGCGGCGGACACCGGTGCCGCCCTGTCGCCGGCCTTGTCCACGGTCATGAATATTTCCACACCCGGCCCCTTGCGCCCGCTTCGTTAGTTGTTATATGTATATAACAACTAACGGGAAAGGGGTGGCCGATGACGGCGGTGACGCAGCCGGCCGCCACCGACCCGGCGGGGCCCACCGGACGGCTGGCCACCTGGGTCGCCGGGCTCACCCTCGACGACGTGCCACACCCGGTCGCGCGGCGCGCCAAGCACCTGTTGCTCGACGGCCTGGGCTGCGCCCTGGTCGGCGCGCGGCTGCCCTGGTCTCGGCTCGCCACCGACGCGGTACTCGGCATGGAAGGCGGGGGCGACACGGTCGTCATCGGCACCGGCCGCACCACCGGCGCACCCGGCGCCGCGATCCTGAACGGCACGTTCATCCAGGGCTTCGAGCTCGACGACTTCCATCCCCTCGCGCCGCTGCACAGTTGCTCGCTGGTCATCCCCGCCCTGCTGTCGACGGCCGCGACCCGGCCGGGAACGATCACCGGCGCCGAACTGCTGCTCGCGTCGATCGCCGGGTTCGAGGTGGGGCCGCGCGTCGGCTACACCCTGCACGGCACCCAGATGCTCGACCGCGGCTGGCACTCCGGGTCGGTCTTCGGCACCCACTCGGCGGCCATGGCCTCGGGCAAGCTGCGCGGACTGCCGCCCGCACAACTCGAAGACGCCCTCGGGCTGGCGGCCACCCAGTCGTCGGGGCTGATGGCCGCGCAGTACGAGGCCATGAGCAAACGCATGCACCACGGTCTGGCCGCGCGCAACGGTTTTTACGCCGCGGGCCTGGCGGCGGCCGGCTACACCGGCATCAAGCGGGTGTTCGAGCGCGAATACGGCGGCTTCCTCAGCGTGTTCGGCGAGGGCCACGAACCCGACGCCGCGCTGCTCACCGGCCAGCTGGGCCGGCGCTGGGAGACGACGAGCATCATGGTCAAGTCCTACGCCGCGATGGGTGGCCTGCACGCAGCGATCGATGCCGCCAGACGGCTGCGCGAATCCGTTGCGCCCGAGAACATCTCAACGGTCGACATCACCGTCGGCGAGACCGTCTACAAGCACGGCTGGTGGCCGCCGGAGCGACCGCTCACGCCGATCGGGGCGCAGATGAACATCGGCTACGTCACCGCCGCAGCGCTGCTCGACGGCAACGTGCTGCCCGAACAGTTCGCCCCGGCGCGCCGCGACGCCGACGACATCTGGTCGCTGATCGCCGCAACCACGGTCCACCTCGACGAATCGCCGGCCCGCGCCGCGATGACCGAGAAGTTCCGCACCGAGCTGGCGGTGACGACCGTCGACGGCGCCGTGCACCGGGTCCGCGTCGACGTACCGCATGGCGCGCCCACCGACCCCGTCACCGACGACGAACTCGTCGCGAAGTTCCACGCGCTCGCCGACCGGGTCACCGACCGCGCCCGCGCCGATGCGATCGAACGGGCGGTGCTCGGTCTGGACGAACTCGACGACACCGATCATCTGGCCGAACTGCTCGCCGCTCCGGTGGCGGGCGCCTTGGACTGAAAGGAACCTGCTGTGGCTACCACCCCGGCCCGCCGACGTCTCAGGGAGCTGCTCGACAAGCGCGAACTCATCGTCGCGCCGGGCGTTTTCGACGGGATCTCCGCACAGCTGACCAAACGGACCGGCCATGTCGCCGCATACATGACCGGGGCCGGTGTGGCGGCGTCCGGTTTCGGCCTGCCCGACATCGGGCTGGTCACGGCAACCGAGATGGCGGGGCGGGCCGCGATGATCGCCGACGCGCTGGGCGACATCCCGCTCATCGCCGACGCCGACACCGGCTACGGCGCACCGCGGAATGTGGTGCGCACGGTGCGTTCTTACGACGCGGCGGGGGTGGCCGCGATCCAGCTGGAAGACCAGGTCTTCCCCAAACGGTGCGGCCATCTGCCGGACAAACGGGTCGTCGACGCGGCGCTGTTCGAGCAGACCCTCGCCGCCGCCCTGGACACCCGGTCCGACGACGACCTGCTCGTGGTGGCCCGCACCGACGCCCGCGCCCCGCTCGGGCTCGACGAGGCAATCGAGCGCGCCAACCGCTACGCGCGCGCGGGCGCGGACGTCATCTTCGTCGAGGCGCCGCAGGACGCCGGCGAAATCGAGCGCATCGCAGCCGAAGTCGACGCGCCGCTGCTGATCAACCTCGTGCTGGGCGGCATGACGCCGCTGCAGTCGGCGTCGCGACTGCGGGAGTTGGGCTACGCCATCGCCATCCATCCCGGCAACCTGCTGATGCAGGCGACGTTCGGCATGCTGCAGAGCCTTTGCGAACTCAACGGCAGCGATCTCGCAGCCCACCTGCCCAGCAGCCCCGCCGGTTTCTTCGATCTGGTCGGCATGGCCGAGTGGCTGGCCCTCGACGACCGCTACGCGCACCGGGACACCTCATGGGCATGACCGTCATCGAGAAGATCCTCGCCCGCAAGGCCGGTCTGGGCTCGGTGTCACCGGGGGACACCGTCGTGGTCGAGGTTGACATGACCGTCCTGATCGACCTGCAGTTCGCCACCATGTGGCTCGCGCCCAACCGCATCCACGACCCCGCCAAGCTCGCGGTCGTCATGGACCACGCCGTCCCGGCCCCGACCGTCAAGGACGCCGCGGGCGGAACGCACGCCCGCAAGTTCGTCGCCGACTTCGGCATCGAGCGCTTCTACGACGTCGGCCGGCACGGGATCTGTCATCAGGTGATCGCCGAGAACGGCCTGGCGCGGCCCGGAGAGATACTGGCCTGCGCCGATTCCCACACCTGCGCCGCCGGCGCGTACAACACGGCGGCCCGCGGACTCGGTCCCGCGGAGGTGTATTCGATCATGTGCACCGGAACGACGTGGTTTCAGGTCGCGCCGACCATCCGTTACGAATTCGGCGGCGCCAAGCCGGACGGCGTGAGCGGCAAGGACGTCTTCCTCTATCTCGCCGACGAATACGGCGACGCCGCCAACCTCAACCTGGAGTTCGGCGGGCCCGGGCTGGCCGGCATCCCGATGCACGACCGGCGCACCATCGCGACGCAGTGCGCCGAGGTTTCCGCCGACTTCGGCACCTTCGAGCCCGACGAGGTCCTGACGGCATTCCTCGACGAGCGCGGCATCACCGGATACGACGCCGCCGCACCGGATCCCGACGCCGCATACCGCGAGGTCCGCCACGTCGACCTGTCCGCGCTGGAACCCTACGTCGCGCGGCCGGGCACCGTCAGCCGCAACGGTCTGCCGGTGTCGCGGCTGGGCAGGCAGAAGGTGGACCAGGCGTTCATCGGGTCGTGCGCCAACGGACAGCTCGAGGACCTGCGGATCGCCGCGGAAGTGCTGCGCGGCAAGAGCGTCGCCCCCGGGGTGCGGCTCCTGGTCACCCCCGCCTCGCAGGCGGTCTACCGCGAGGCCATGCGGCTGGGATACCTGCAGGACATCGCGGATGCGGGCGGCGTCGTCACCAACTCCACCTGCGGCGCCTGCTTCGGCTACCACATGGGGGTCGTGGGTCCCGGCGAGGTGTGCATCACGTCGAGCACCCGCAACTTCACCGGCCGGATGGGCAGCGCCGAGGCAGAAATCTTCATGGCCTCCCCGGCGACCGTCGCGGCCTCGGCGATCGCCGGATACATCACCGACCCCAGGAGCGTGACGGCATGACGGTGGCATTCAGCGGAAAGGTCTGGGTGTTCGGCGACAACCTCAACACCGACGACATGTATCCGGGCTACGCGCTGAAAATGGAGCCCGCGGAGGCGGCCAGGCACGTGTTCTACCAGGTCCGCCCCGGCTGGACCGACGAGGTCCCCCCCGGCGACGTCGTGCTGGCCGGCAAGAACTTCGGGCTGGGGTCGTCGCGCCCGGTCGCGGTGTTGTTCGCCGAACTGGGCGTCGCCGGGCTGGTCGCCGAGGAGTTCAACTCGCTGTTCTTTCGCAACGCCGTCAACGCCGGCCTGCCCGCGATGACGATCCCCGACGCGACCTCGCTGTTCCGCGAGGGCGACCGGGGCACCTTCGACCTGAGCGCGGGAACGTGGCGCAACGACACCACGGGAGCCTCGGGCACCGTGCCGACGCTGCCCGGGCTGATCCTCGAGATCCTCGAAGGCGGCGGGGTGCTGCCCCGGCTGGTCGAGCAGGGATACCTGCCCGCCGAACTGGGCGATCTGATGCGGTCTTCCAGCGTGGCGATCCGCGGCGCCGGAAGCGGCGCGTGATGGCGCTGGTGGGCCGGCTGCTGCGCGGCGCCCGCGCGGGCGAACACCGAAGCCCACTGGCCGGCAGCGCGTTCGACGCTCCCGCCTCCATCCGCGTGACGAGTTCGGCATTCGGCGACGGCGCGGCCATGCCGCCGTCCAGCGCAGGAAAGGGGGTCGGAGACAACATCTCTCCGCCGCTACGCTGGGAGGGGCTGCCGCCCGGGACGCGGCAGGTGGTGCTCGTCATCGACGATGTCGACGTCCCACTGCACCGGCCGCTGCTGCACACCGTCGCGGTGATCGAGCCGACGGTGCGCGAAGCCGCCGCGGGTTCGCTGCGCCCGGGCAGCGCCGGAATGCGTTTCCTGCGAGCGGATCTTGGGCATCGGGGCTACACCGGGCCGCGCCCGATCCCCGGCCACGGACCCCACCGCTACCGGTTTCAGGTGTTCGCGATCGACGAACCGATACCCGCCGTTGTCGACTCGGCCAAGGCCCTGTTGGTTGCGATGCGCGGCCACCTGCTGGCTCGGGGCACGCTCACCGGCACCTACGAGCGCTGAGCTTGCGCGGCCTACTCCTCGGGTATTTCGCGCTGGATCTCGTCCAGCCAGATGCGCGCCGACATGTCCGACGGGGCCCGCCAATCGCCCCGCGGCGAGAGCGCCCCGCCGTGGGACACCTTCGGGCCGTTCGGCAGGGCGGACCGCTTGAACTGGCTGAACGAATAGAAGCGCTGCACGAACACCTGCAGCCAGTGCCGGATCTCCTTCAGCGAATAGGTCGGTCGCTTCTCCGCGGGGAATCCCGGCGGCCAGTTGCCCTGGCCGGGATCGTGCCACGCGTGCCAGGCCAGAAACGCGACCTTCGACGGCCGGAATCCGTAGCGCAACAGCTGAAACAATGAGAAGTCTTGCAGCGCATACGGCCCGACCTTGGCCTCGCTGCTCTGCAGCTCTTCTTCCTCCCCGCTGGGCACCAACTCCGGAGTGATCTCGGTGTCGAGCACCGATTGCAGCACCTCACCGACCTCGGACTCGAACTCCCCCGTGGAGATCACCCAGCGGATCAGGTGCTGGATCAGCGTCTTGGGGACACCGGCGTTGACGTTGTAGTGCGACATCTGGTCGCCGACACCGTAGGTCGACCAGCCCAGCGCCAGCTCGGAGAGGTCGCCGGTGCCCAGCACGATCCCCCCGCGCTGATTGGCCAGCCGGAACAGGTAGTCGGTGCGCAACCCGGCCTGCACGTTCTCGAAGGTGACGTCGTAGACCTTCTCGCCGCGCGCGAAGGGGTGCTCGATCTCCTTGAGCATCAGCGCAGCGGTGTCGCGGATGTCGATCTCGGAGAAGGTGACGCCCAGCGCGCGGCACAGCTCGATCGCGTTGCGCTTGGTGCGATCCCCCGTCGCGAAGCCCGGCAGCGTGAACGCCAGGATGTCGGCACGCGGCCGTTCCTCGCGGTCCATCGCGCGCGCGGCGACGATCAGCGCGTGCGTCGAGTCCAGCCCGCCGGAGATCCCGATGACGATCTTCGGGTAGTCCAGGGCGCGCAGCCGCTGTTCGAGCCCGGCGACCTGGATGTTGTAGGCCTCGTAGCAATCCTGTTGCAGCCGTTGCGCGTCCGCGGGAACGAAGGGGAAGCGCTCGATTTCACGGCGCAGGCCGATGTCGCCGCCCGGCGGATCCAGCCGGAACTCGATGCGCCGGAACGACTCCGCCAACGTGCGGTGGTGGCGCCGATTGTCGTCGAACGTCCCCATGCGCAGCCGCTCGGAGCGCAGCAGCTCGGTGTCGACGTCGGCGACGCTGTGCCGCTCCCCCCGCGGGAACCGCTCGGAGGTTGCGAGCAACACGCCGTTCTCCCACACCATGGTCTGGCCGTCCCAGGCCAGATCGGTGGTCGATTCGCCCTCGCCCGCGGCGGCGTAGACGTAGGCGGCCAGGCACCGGGACGACGCCGAACGCGCCAGCAGGCAACGGTCCTCGGCGCGCCCGATCGTGATCGGGCTGCCGGACAGGTTGGCCAGCACCGTCGCCCCCGCCAGGGCCGCCTCCGCGCTGGGCGGAATCGGCACGAACATGTCCTCGCAGATCTCGACGTGCAGCACGAAGCCGGGCAGGTCCGACGCGGCGAACAGCAGGTCGGGACCGAACGGGGCCTCGATCGGGCCGGAGGGGCCGCCGATGCGGATGGTGCCGCGTTCGCCGTCGCCGGGCGCGATCTGGCGACGCTCGTAGAACTCCCGGTAGGTGGGCAGGTAGGACTTGGGCGCCACGCCGAGCACGACGCCGCGGTGGATCACCACCGCGGCGTTGTAGATACGGTGCCGGCGCCGAAGCGGGGCGCCGACCACCAGCACGGGCAACAGGTCGGCCGAGGCCGTCACGACCTCGGCGAGGGCCGCTTCGACGTCATCGAGCAGCTGGTCCTGCAGCAGGATGTCCTCGATCGAATAGCCAGACAGCGTCAGCTCGGGGAAGACGGCCAGGCCGACGGCCTCGTCGTGGCACTCGCGCGCCAGCCGCAACACCGACGCGGCGTTTGCCGCCGGATCGGCCATCGTGGTGTGGTGGGTGCACGCGGCGACGCGGACGAAGCCCTGGCTGTAGCTGTTGTAGAAGTCCATCGCTTCCCCATTCTCGCCCAGGTGGTGTCAGCACCGGTTTGCCGGGTACACGTTGCCCCATGAGTGACACCGCCGTCTTGGTCGTCGACATGATGAACACCTATCGGCACCCCGACGCCGAAGAACTGATACCCAATGTCGGCAACATCATCGAGCCGCTGTCGGATCTGGTCCGCCGCGCGCGCGAATCCGGCGGTGTCGACCTGATCTACGTCAACGACAACTACGGCGACTTCAGCGTGGAGTTCTCCGACATCGTCGAATCCGCACTCGGCGGCGAACGGCCCGACCTGGTGAAGCCGATCGTGCCGGCCGAGGGCTGCCGGCTGTTGACCAAGGTCCGCCACAGCGTGTTCTTCGGGACGGCGCTGGAGTATCTTCTGCACCGCCGCGGCACCAAGCGGTTGGTGTTGACCGGGCAGGTCACCGAGCAGTGCATCTTCTACAGCGCGCTCGACGCCTACCTGCGCCATTTCCCGGTCGTGGTCCCCACGGATGCGGTCGCCCACATCTACGAGGAGTTGGGTGAGGCGGCTCTCAAGATGATGCAGCGCAACCTGTCCGCGGAGCTCACGACCGCGGCGGAATGCCTGAGCTGACCGCCGAGCGTGCGGGCACGCACTCGCGAAGCGCGCGGGGCCGCTAACCTCGAAGAGGTGATCGCCCGCGCAGAATCGCCCGAGTTGGTCGCGCTGCTGGCCGGTCGCCGCGTCGCCGTGCTCACGGGCGCGGGAATCTCCACCGACTCCGGCATTCCGGACTACCGGGGCCCCGACTCACCGCCGAGCAACCCGATGACCATCCGCCAGTTCACGTCGGATCCGGCCTTCCGGCAGCGCTACTGGGCGCGCAACCACGTCGGCTGGCGCCACATGGCCGACACGCTGCCCAACGCGGGCCATCGGGCGCTGGCCGCCCTCGAGCGCGCGGACGTCGTCACCGGCCTGATCACCCAGAACGTCGATCTGCTGCACACCAGGGCAGGCAGCGTCAACGTGATCGACCTGCACGGCACCTACGCGCGGGTGGTCTGCCTGGGCTGCGGCCACACCATGAGCCGCGCCGCGCTGGCCGACGCACTCGAGGCACTGAACCCCGGCTTCCTGGCGCGCGCCGGGGCGCTCGGCGGCCTGGCGGTGGCTCCCGACGCCGACGCCGTCGTCGCCGACACGACGACGTTCCGGTACCTGGACTGCCCGCGCTGCGCCGGCATGCTCAAACCCGACATCGTCTACTTCGGCGAGAGCGTGCCCGAACACGTCGTTTCCCAAGCCTTTTCACTGGTTGAGCGGGCCGATGCCCTGCTCGTCGCCGGTTCGTCGCTGACCGTGTTCTCCGGCTACCGGTTCGTGCGGCGCGCCGCCGCGCTCGGCATTCCGGTCGCCATCGTCAACCGGGGCCGCACCCGCGGTGACGACCTGGCCGACGTCAAGGTCGAGGGCGGATGCTCGGAGTTGCTGACCCTGCTGGCGTGCGAACTGGGCGGGGCGGTGGCGCCACTGCCGAGCCCCTAGAAGTCGCAGGGCATGCTGCGGATGGCGTGGATGAAATTGCCCGGCACGTACGAGGGCTCCCCCGCCTGGATGTCGGGCAGCTGACGCAGCAGTTCCCCGAAGATGGCGCGCAGCTGCGCCCGGGCCACATGGGCGCCCAGGCAGAAATGCACACCGCCGCCACCGAAACCGACGTGCGGATTGGGGTCGCGGCCGAGGTCGAAACGGTCCGGACGGTCGAACACGTCGGTGTCCCAGTTGCCCGACGGGTAGAACATCACCACCTTCTCCCCCGCCTCGATCTGCTGGCCGGCCAGTTCGAAATCCGTTGCGGCCGTGCGGCGGAAGCTCATCACCGGGGACGCCCAGCGGATGAACTCCTCGACCGCGGTGCCGATGCGGTCCTCGAACGCCACGCGCAGCCATTCGCGCTGGGCGGGAAAGTCGGTGAGCGCCTTCATCGCGTGGCTGGTGGTCTGGCGGGTGGTGTCGTTGGCGGCCACCGAGAGCAGTACGAAAAACGCCGAGACGTCCGCGTCGGTGAGCCGGTCGCCGTCGACCTCGGCGTTCACCAGGGCGCTGAACAGGTCGTCGCCGGGCCGGGCGCGGCGCTCGGCGGCCAGTGCGCCGGCGACCTGGTGCAGGTACACCTGGTTCTCGACCAGCACCTGCATCGGGTCACGGCCGTCGAGGTAGACGGGGTCGGCCCACGACACCAGCGCGTCGGCGGCCTGCGCGACCCGCTCGCGCTCCGACTCCGGGATACCCACCATGTCCGACAGCGTGCGGATGGGCAGTTGCTTGGCGCAGTGCTCGACGAAATCGACGCCACCCCCGGCGGCGCGCAGCTCGCCGACGATGGCGTGGGCGTTCGTCCGGATCGAGTCCTCGATACGACGAACCTGCCGCGGGGTGAACGCGGCGCTGACCAGTTTGCGCAGCTTGGTGTGCCGCGGCGGGTCCATCGCCAGGAAGGACTGCGAGGCCTCGAGCAGGTCCACGGGGATGTTCTCGAACATCACCCCCTTGCCGGACAGGAACACCTCGTTGCCGCGGCTGACCGTGACGATGTCGGCGCGCCGGGTGACCGCCCAATAGCCCCGGTCGTCGGGGTCGTGCATCAGCGCGTCCTCCACCGGGGGATGCCAGCTCACCGGGCGTTCGGCGCGCAGCACGGCGAACGAGCGTTCCCGCTCGGCGGCGGTCTTCGACCAGAACGCGCGCGAGGACAGATCGATCGGGTCGTAGGCGCGGTTCGTGCCGGGCTTCCCTGCCATCACCGTCATCGTCGAGACCCTTCCCATGACGCCAGTCACATCGTAACGCCGACACTATGCCTAGACACTATGTCTAGTCAAGGTGTCGATCGGGTGGCTATGCTGGGCGAATGCCGTCGGTGACCCGCAAGCCGCAGGGCCGGCGCGAGGAGGGCCGCGAGCAGCGGCGGGAGCGGATGGAGCGCCGCCTGCTCGACGCCACCGACCGGCTGATGCGCGCCGGCGCCAGCTTCACCGAACTCAGCGTCGACCGGCTGTCGACCGAGGCCGGCATCTCGCGCGCGAGTTTCTACGTCTACTTCGAGGACAAGGGCCACCTGCTTCGCCGCCTCGCCGGCCAGGTGTTCGCCGACCTGGCCACCGGCGCCGAACGCTGGTGGGACGTGGCCTGGCGGCACAATCCGGAGGACGTGCGCGCCGGAATGGCCGGCATCATCGACGCCTATCGGCGCCACCAGCCGGTGCTGGTCGCGCTCAACGAGATGGCCGGCTACGACCCGTTGACGGCCCAGACCTACCGCGAATTGCTGACGGCCGTCTCACAGCGACTCACCGGTGTCATCGAGGAAGGACAGGCCGACGGCTCGATCCGCCGGGAACTTCCCGCGGCCACCACCGCCAACGCGCTCACCTGGATGGTCGAGCGGGCCTGCCAGCAGAACCTGCCCGACCAGCCCCCGGACTACGACGCGGAGCTGGCCAGCACGCTCGCCGAAATAGTCTGGGGAGCTTTGTATCTCAAGCCGACTGGGGCGCCATGACCGGCCCCGTGTGACCAGCGCAACTTGGTTAGCACACTAACTATTAGCGTACGATGTGTATGTGGCCCAGCCCGCGCCGGAAATCGACCCGCTCGCCCTCGAACAGCAGGTCTGCTTCGCGCTGAGCATCACCAACCGGGCCGTCCTGGCCGTCTACCGGCCCCTGCTGGAGCCGTTGGGGCTCACCCACCCGCAGTACCTGGTGATGCTCGCACTCTGGGATCATCGCAAGGCATCGCCGGGCCAGCGGAAACCGTTGGCGGTCAAGGAGATCGCCGCCATGTTGCAGATGGACTCGGCCACGCTGTCGCCGATGCTCAAACGCCTGGACGCGCTCGGCCTGATCACCCGCAGCCGCAACCCGGCCGACGAGCGTTCCACCGCGGTGCACCTCACCGACCGCGGCGTGGCCCTGCGTCGACGCGCGCAGGACGTCCCGTCCGCCGTCGTCGCGCGCCTGGGCGTCGACCTGGCCGAACTTCAGCACCTGCACCAGGTGCTGACCCGGATCAACTCCGCGGCCCTGGCCGCCGGCGCTCTGCAGTCCTCAAATCCCCGCCCCTAGGAGCCACGATGGCCAGCGACAAACCCAACCTGTTCCAATACATCGCCTACTCGTACGGCCGGTGCCTTCCGGATTCGATGCGCGCCTGGGTCGCCGACGACCTGGCGGGCCCGGGCGCCGTGCGCAGGCACATGATCCGGTGGTCGATACCACCGCTTTTCGTCCTCGCCCCGTTCTGGCTGCTGCCCGCGTCGCTGTACGTGCACACCGAGATGACCGTGCCGGTCTACATCTGGGCGCTGCTGGTGTCGCTGGCCCTGAACAAGGTCTGGCGGCGGCACCGGCTGGCGCAGCACGGGCTCGACCCGAACCTGGTCGATGCGCTCAAGCACGAGAAACAAGCGCAGATGCACGAGGACTACGCGCGCCGTTACGGGCCGCGACCCGAATCGGCGGCCTGGCAGGCCAACAGCAACCCCTTCAACTGACCAATCCCACGGGGCCGTTCACCGCGACGAGGTCGTCGGCGTGCACTGGTGGGCGGCGCAGTTCGTCGGGCAGCGCCGAGGTCGAGCGGCCCATCATCGTGGCCAGTTCGGAGGCGTCGTAGGCGACGACACCGCGGGCCACCATCACCGCGTCGGGGCCCCGCAGTTCGACCACGTCGCCGGCGTAGAACCGGCCCGACACCGCGATGACACCGGCGGCCAGCAGCGATCGGCGCTGGCCCACCACCGCCCGCACCGCGCCCTCGTCGAGGGTCAGCGCGCCGGCGGCCTCGGCGGCGTAGCGCACCCAGAACCGGCGGGCCGACATGCGATTGGGCCGGGCGGCGAACACCGTGCCGGCCGAGGCGTCGGTGAGCGCGGTCGCGGCGTCGGACGCGGCGGCCAGCAGCACCGGGACCCCGGCATCGGCGGCCAGCAGCGCCGACGACATCTTCGACACCATTCCGCCGGTGCCCAGGTGGCTGCCCGGGCCGGCGACCACGCCGTCCAGGTCTGCCGCGCCGGATACCTCCGGGATGAACCGTGCGCCCTCGGTCGTGCGGGGGTCGGCGTCGTAGAGGCCGTCGATGTCGGACAGCAGCACCAGCGCCTCGGCGCCGACCAGGTGGGCCACCAGGGCCGACAGCCGGTCGTTGTCGCCGAACCGGATCTCGTTGGTGGCCACCGTGTCGTTCTCGTTGACGATGGCCACCGCGTGCAAGGCCCGCAGCCGGTCCAGGGTGCGCTGGGCGTTGGTGTGCTGGGCCCGCATCGAGATGTCGTGCGCGCTCAGCAGCACCTGCCCGACCGTGCGGCCGTACCGGGCGAACGCCGCGCTCCACGAACTCACCAACGCGACCTGCCCCACGCTGGCCGCCGCCTGCTTCGTCGCCAAATCCTTTGGGCGCCTAGACAGGCCGAGCGGATCGATGCCCGCGGCGATGGCTCCCGAAGACACGATGACGACGTCGGTGCCGGCCTTCATGCGCGCCTCGATGGCATCGGCCAGTCCGGCCAGCCGGCCGGCGTCGAACACACCGGACGACGTGGTCAAAGCGTTGGTCCCGATCTTGACCACCAGGCTGCGGGCGGACCGGATGGCCTCGCGGTGCTCGCTCACGAGTCGTCACCGCGTTCGCGCCTGCGGCGCCGGGCGGCCTTGCGCTCGTCGGCGCCGATGCGCTCGGTGCGCTCCAGCCGCGCGTCGGTGCCTCTCCCGGACATGGGAACTTGGCGCCCGGCGGGCGTTTGCGGCTCCCAGTCGAACGTCATCTCGCCGATCGTCACCGCGCACCCCGGCCGGGCGCCCAGCCGCAGCAGTTCGTCTTCGACGCCCAAGCGCGCCAGGCGGTCGGCGAGATAACCCACGGCCTCGTCGTTGTCGAAGTTGGTCTGGCCGATCCAGCGCTCGGGCCGCGCGCCGGTGACGACGAAACCGCCCTGTCCGTCGGGTTCGACGGTGAAGCCGCTGTCGTCGACGGGGACCGGCCGGATCACCGGCCGGCGCGTCACGGCGGGCGGCTGGGCGGCGCGGTAGGCCGAGATCATCTGCCACAGACCGAAGATCAACGGCTGCAGGCCTTCGCGGGTGACCGTGGACACCGGGAACACCGGCCAGCCCCGCTCGGCGATCTCGTCGCGGACGAACTCGGCCAGCTCACGGGCTTCCGGGACGTCGATCTTGTTGAGCACCACCGCGCGGGGTCGTTCGGCGAGGTCACCCAGCGCAGCGTCGCCCTGCAACGTCGGCGTGTAGGCGGCGAGTTCGGCTTCCAGCGCGTCGATGTCGGAGATGGGGTCGCGACCCGGTTCGGCGGTGGCGCAGTCCACCACGTGCACCAGCACCGCGCACCGCTCGATGTGGCGCAGGAAGTCCAGGCCCAGACCGCGGCCCTGGGACGCGCCGGGGATCAGGCCGGGCACGTCGGCGACGGTGAACGCATGCTCACCGGCCGAGACCACACCGAGGTTGGGGACCAGGGTGGTGAACGGATAGTCGGCGACCTTCGGTTTGGCCGCCGAGATCACCGACACCAGCGAGGACTTCCCCGCCGACGGGAACCCGACCAACCCGGCGTCGGCGACGGTCTTGAGCTCCAGTGTCAGGTCGCGGGATTGGCCGGGCTCACCGAGCAGCGCGAAGCCGGGTGCCTTACGGGCGCGCGATGCCAGCGCGGCATTGCCCAGACCGCCGCGGCCGCCGGCGGCCGCCTCGAAGCGGGTGCCGACGCCGACCAAATCGGCCAGCAGCCGGCCGTTCTCGTCCAGCACGACGGTGCCGTCGGGAACCTTGACCTCCAGATCCTGGCCCGCGGCGCCATCGCGGTTGTTGCCCATCCCCTGCTTGCCGGACGGCGCGGTGATGTGCGGCCGGAAATGAAAGTCCAGCAGCGTGTGCACCTGGGGATCGACGACGAACACGACGCTGCCGCCGCGGCCGCCGTTACCGCCGTCGGGACCGCCCAGCGGCTTGAATTTCTCGCGGTGGACCGACGCGCAGCCGTTACCGCCGGAGCCGGCCCGCGTGTGGACGACGACGCGATCGACGAACCGGGGCATCGAAAATCCTCTCACCTACCCCGGCAACCAGTTGACCCGAGATCGACGTTTCGCGGCTGCAGGCTGCCCGGGAAAGCCAGGCGTCCGCCCGTCAGGCCTCCGCGACGATGCTGACCGTCTTGCGGCCCCGCTTGATCCCGAACTCGACCGCGCCGGCCTCCTTGGCGAACAGCGTGTCGTCGCCGCCACGCCCGACGTTGACGCCGGGGTGGAACTTGGTGCCGCGCTGACGGACCAGGATCTCGCCGGCCTGGACGACCTGGCCGCCGAACCGCTTGACGCCCAGCCGCTGAGCATTTGAGTCGCGGCCGTTGCGCGAGCTCGAAGCACCCTTCTTGTGTGCCATGTCTGCCGCCTTCGCTACTTGATTCCGGTGACCTTGAGGACCGTCAGCTGCTGACGGTGGCCCTGGCGCTTGTGGTAGCCGGTCTTGTTCTTGAACTTGTGGATACGGATCTTGGGGCCCTTGGTGTGTTCGAGCACCTCGCCGGTCACCGCGACCTTGGCCAGCGCCGCGGCCTCGGTGGTGACGGTGGCGCCGTCGACCACGAGCGCGACCGGCAGCGACACCTGGGCGCCGGGCTCGGACTCGAGTTTCTCGACTTTGACCACATCCCCGACGGCGACCTTGTACTGCTTGCCGCCCGTCTTGACGATTGCGTAGGTCGCCATCGTTGCTCCTGCCTCTTTCTCGCCTCTGTTTTGCCGCGCTTCGCGCGCATGCCACCGGCGGTGTGCGTGGTGGGTCTGGGTGCGGGTCCGTGCCGATCGCCCGGAAATCCCGCTCTAGCCGGGCCGGTCTGCTCGCCCCGCCCGGCGACAACTGACCAAGGGTACGTGACCAGCGGCTACAGGGTCAAACCGGACGCACTCCCCGATCAGTCCAGCTGGATCGGCGGGCCGGCCGGCCGGCCGGCCGCGCGTCGCCGCCGCGGACGACGGGCAGCCCACGCGGTGTCGTCGTCGCCGTCCTCGTCGTCGGAGTCGTCCTCGTCGTCGTCGGAGTCGTCGGAGTCGTCCTCGTCGGAGTCGTCCAGATCCTCGTCTTCGTCCTCCATGTCGAGGTCCTCGTCGTCGCCGAGGTCTTCCTCCTCGTCGTCGAGGTCCTCCTCGTCGTCGCCCTCGTCGAAGTCCTCGCGGTCCACGTCGTCCGCGCCGGCCGCGCGCCGCTCCTCCGTCGGGCCGCCGCCCTCGCCGTTGAGCTCCTCGCCCGACTCGTCGGATTCGTCGTCGTCGCGCCCGGCGCCGGCCGACGACCCCGCCGCCATCGCCTTGAACATCGGATGCTCACCGGGAGCGTGCACGGGCACCTTGGCCACCGCGGGCTGGCCGGCGGGCTCCTCGGACCGGTTCTTCCTCGATCGCTTGCCTCGCCGACCGCCGGATTCGGATTTGCGCCCGTTGGCCGGCGCCGAGTCCACCGGGTCGGCGTGCAGCACGATCCCGCGGCCACCGCAGTGCGGGCACGAGCTGGAGAACGCCTCGACGAGGCCCGTTCCCAACCGCTTGCGGGTCAACTGCACCAGCCCCAAAGAGGTCACCTCGGACACCTGGTGGCGGGTGCGGTCGCGGGCCAGCGCCTCGGTCAGCCGGCGCAGCACCAGGTCACGGTTGGACTCCAGCACCATGTCGATGAAGTCGATCACCACGATGCCGCCGACGTCGCGCAGCCGCAGCTGGCGAACGATCTCCTCGGCCGCCTCCAGGTTGTTCTTGGTGACCGTCTGCTCGAGGTTGCCCCCGGACCCGGTGAACTTCCCGGTGTTGACATCGATGACCGTCATCGCCTCGGTGCGGTCGATCACCAGGGTGCCGCCCGAGGGCAGCCACACCTTCCGGTCCATCGCCTTGGCCAGCTGTTCGTCGATGCGGTGCACCGCGAACAAGTCCGGACCCTCGGCGCTGGCGGGCTCGTATTTGGTCAGCTTCGAAACCAGCTCGGGCGCAACGGAATCGACGTAATCGTTAATCGTCTTCCACGCCTCGTCGCCGGAGACGACGAGGCCGGAGAAGTCCTCGTTGAACAGGTCGCGGATGACCTTGACCAACACGTCGGGCTCTTCGTAGAGCGCGATCGCGGCGCCGGCGGCCTTCTGCTTGGTCTCGGCCGCCTTGGCTTCGATCTGCTTCCAGCGCTCCTGAAGACGCGTGACGTCCTTGCGGATCTCCTCCTCTTTGACGCCCTCGGACGCGGTGCGGATGATCACCCCGGCGTCCGACGGCACCACCTCGCGCAGGATGTCCTTGAGTCGCTGACGCTCGGTGTCGGGCAGTTTGCGGCTGATCCCGGTCGACGACGCGCCCGGCACGTAGACCAGGAAGCGACCCGCCAGCGACACCTGCGTGGTCAGCCGCGCGCCCTTGTGCCCGACCGGGTCCTTGCTGACCTGGACCATGACGTAGTCGCCGGGCTTGAGGGCCTGTTCGATCCTGCGGTCCGACCCGCCGAGTCCGGCCGCCTCCCAGTTGACCTCACCGGCGTAGAGCACGCCGTTGCGACCGCGACCGATGTCGACGAAGGCCGCCTCCATCGACGGCAGCACGTTCTGCACGATCCCGAGGTAGATGTTGCCCACCAGCGACGCCGAGGCGGCCGACGTCACGAAATGCTCGACGACGATGCCGTCTTCGAGCACCGCGATCTGGGTGTAACGCGCACCGGGGTGCGGTGGTTCGGTGCGGACCCGGTCGCGCACCACCATGACGCGCTCGACGGCCTCACGGCGCGCCAGGAACTCGGCCTCGGTCAGCACCGGTGGGCGGCGCCGCCCCGCGTCGCGTCCGTCACGGCGCCGTTGCCGTTTGGCCTCCAGCCGGGTCGAGCCGTCGATACCCTTGATCTCGGCCCCGCCACTGCTGTTACCGGAACCGTCGGAGCCCTTGCCGCCGCGCGAGGCACGCTCGTGCACAACCGTGTTCGGCGGGTCGTCGGGCGAGGCGGACTCGTCGTTGTCGTCGCCGGAACCCGATTTGCGGCGGCGCCGCCGGCGCCGCCGGCGGCTGCCACCCTCCGACGAACCGTTCTCGTCGTCTCCGGAGTCGCCGTCGTCGGAGTCGTCCGAGTCGTCGGAGTCGTCGGAATCCGGGGAACCGTCGGTGTCGCCGTCGTCACCGGTGTCGCCCTGGCCGTCGGGTCCGCCCTGCTCACCGCGGCCGCGGCCCCGGCCGCGGCGGCCACGACGACGGCGGCGGTTGGCCGGTCGATCGCCCTGCTCGTCGTCGTTGTCGTCGGAGTCGGAGTCGGAGTCGTCGGTGTCGTCGGAGTCGTCGTCCTCGCCGACGGCTCGCTGCCCGGTCTCCACCGGTTGCGGCGCGACGAACAGCGGCATGTAATGCGGACGGTCAGCGGCGGTTTCGGCGCTCTCGGTGCCTTGTGCGGGCTCGGCCTCCCCCGACGGCGGTTCGTCGACGACGTCCACCGCGGGCTTGGCGAACAGCAGGTCGCGCACCCGCAGCGCGTCCTCGCGGTCCACGCCGGACTGGACGTTGCGCATCTGCCCGTCGAGGGTGACGAGCGCCTCCAGCACCTCTTTGTTGGTGCTGCCCAGCGCTCGCGCCAGCTGATGAACCCTCAGGCGGTTCGGCAGGTCCTCCGGCGGCGTCGGCTCGCGAGATGTGTCTGAAGTTGGGGCACCGTCTACCACGTAATCTCCTCAAGCCCCCGGGCGCGTCGTTGCGACGCGGCCACGCGAGGGCTGCGCTATGTGCCCGGGTCACTTCTCCCGGACTTGTCAATGGCCTCGCCCCGAGCGGCTCGTGTCGAACCCACTCGGCGCCGTGCTGAATGACGGCCTGACATGCTGCGCCATATCACGTGACGGCGATTGTCGCGCTTGTCCAAGTCTTCATCCGAGTGTCCGACGCCGGTCCGGCGACGTTCACCCGCTGCCAGTATCCCACATCACGCCGCGGACCCGACGACCCCCGAGCTTTGGGACCGCTACGCGTCGGGAAACCACAGCGCGATCTCGCGCTTGGCCGAATCGGCCGAATCCGAGCCGTGCACCAGATTGAACTGCGTCTCCAGCCCGAAATCGCCCCGGATCGTGCCGGGCGTGGCCTTGTCCACCGGGTCCGTGCCCCCGGCGAGCTGCCGAAACGCGGCGACGGCCCGCGGTCCCTCCACGATCGCGGCCACCACCGGGCCCGAGGTGATGAATTCCAGCAGGGACCCGAAGAACGGCTTGTCTTCGTGTTCGGCGTAGTGCCGGGCGGCCAGTTCCTGGTCGACGGAGCGGAGTTCGAGCGCCGCGATGGCGAGGCCCTTACGCTCGATGCGGTTGACGATCTCGCCCACCAACCGGCGCTCGACGCCGTCGGGCTTGATCAGTACGAGAGTCCGTTCGGTCACTTTCCAGAGCGTACAGAACGAGGCACCGCTCACTCCGGCGGCGGTCGCCGCGGCAGATCCTGAGCCTGCCGCCGCCGCACCTCGGCGCGAAAGTAGGCGATCAGCGCCCACACTCCGGCGAACACCACCCCGATGAACCCGATCCCCGGATAGACGAAGACACCCGCGAGCAGCACCACCTGCACGCCGAGATTGAGCCAGATCGCCCAGGGCCGGCGCTGTAGCCCGGCCAGCAGGATCAACAGCGTCGCCAGCCCGACCAGGTATCCCAGCGACACCGCGGTGAAGCCGGCGCCGACCATGCCGACGACCGGTATCGCCAGCAGCACCACGATCGCCTCCAGGATCAGCGTGGCGGCCATCACCGCGCTGAAGCCCTTCCACGGGTCGGGCTGTGCGTTCTGGGGAGCCTGCCCGGTCATTCGGGATCACGCCCGAACAGGGTCCGCGCGGCCCCGGCCGTCACCACCGAGCCGGTGACGACGATCCCCGTGCCGGAGAACGCCTCGCTTTCGCCCTGCGCTTCTCCGCGCAATGAGGCCTCGTCGACCAGCGCGGTCGCGACGTCGATGGCGTCGCGCAGGTTCTCGGCGGTCGTCACCCGATCCGGCCCGAACAGCTGGCGCGCCGCCAGCGCCAGCGACTCGACATCGAGCGCGCGCGGCGACCCGTTGTGGGTCACGACGACGGAGTCGAACGCCGGCTCCAGCGCGGCCAGGATGCCGTCGACGTCCTTGTCGGCCAGCACGCTGAGCACACCGACCAGGTAGCGGAAGTCGAACTCGCCGGACAGCGTCTGCGCCAGCGCGGCGGCACCGGCCGGATTGTGCGCGGCGTCGACGAACACCGTCGGCGCGCTGCGCAGGCGTTCCAGCCGGCCCGGGCTGGCGACGGCGGCAAAACCGGCGCGGACGGCGTCGACGTCGAGTTGGCGCTGCGCGCCCGCCCCGAAGAAGGCCTCCACCGCCGCGAGGGCCACCGCGGCGTTGTGCGCCTGGTGCTCACCGTGCAGGGGCAGGTAGATGTCGGAATACACCCCGCCCAGACCCTGCAGCTGCAGCATCTGCCCCCCGATGGCGACCTGGCGGCCCAGCACCGCGAACTCGGAGTCCTCGCGGGCCACGGCGGCGTCGGCCCGTACGGTCTCGGCCAGCAGCACCTCCATCGCCTCGGGGGCCTGGCGGGCGATGATCGCGACGGTGTCCGGCGCGCCCTCGGGGGCTTTCGTGATGATGCCGGCCTTCTCCCCGGCGATCGCGGCGATGTCGTCGCCGAGGTATTCGACGTGGTCGATGCCGATCGGGGTGATGACGGCGACCGGCGCGTTGATCACGTTGGTGGCGTCCCATCGACCCCCCATGCCGACCTCGATGACCGCGACCTCGACCGGCGCGTCCGCGAACGCGGCGAACGCCATGGCGGTGAGGACCTCGAACTTGCTCATGGCCGGCCCGCCGGCGGCCTGGGACTGCGCGTCGACCATCTGGACGTACGGCTCGATCTCCCGGTAGGTCGACACGTATTGCGCCGGGCTGATCGGCTTGCCGTCGATGGCGATGCGCTCGACCGCCGACTGCAGGTGGGGACTTGTGGTCCGGCCGGTGCGACCGTGCAGCGCGGTCAGCAGGGCGTCGACCATCCGCGCCACCGAGGTCTTGCCGTTGGTCCCCGTGATATGGATCGACGGGTAGCTCTTCTGGGGTGAGCCCAGCAGGTCCAGCAGCGCGTTGATCCGGGTCAGGCTCGGCTCGATCTTCGTCTCGGGCCAGCGCTGGTCGAGCAGGTGCTCGACCTGCCACAGGGACGCTATTTCGTCCGGGGTGGGTGCCGCGTCGCCCCCCGACCCCCACTCGGGCTGCTCGCTCATCGCAGCCCGGCCAGCCTCGCGGTGATCCGCTCGGTTTCCTCGCGGGCCACCCGCTGGCGGTCCCGGATCTTGTCGACCACATGCTGGGGGGCCTTGGCCAGAAAATCGGCGTTGTCGAGTTTCGCGGCGGTCGAGGCGAGCTCCTTTTGCGCTACGGCCAAATCCTTTTCGAGGCGCCGGCGCTCGGCGGCCACATCGATGGTGCCGGAGGTGTCCAGTTCGACGACGTGGACGTCTCCCATGCCCGGACCCAGAGAAACCTCCAGTGACGCCGAGGGGCTGAACCCGGGACCGGGTGCGGTCAGCGAGGTCAAGGCCCGCACTTCCGCGCTCAGCTCTCCGCCACCGGCCAAACGGGCCGGCACCTTCTGCCGATCCGCCAGACCCTGATCGCTGCGGAACCGCCGGATTTCGGTGACGAGCTTCTGCCTGTCGCTGATACGTTGCGCCGCAACCGGATCCAGGGCGATACCCGAGGGTTGCGGCCACTCGGCGATCACCAGTGACTCCCGGTGGGTCAGGGCCTGCCACAGCGCCTCGGTGACGAACGGGATCACCGGATGCAGCAGTCGCAGCAGCGTATCGAGCACCGCGGCCAGCACGGCGGTGGTGTGCGTGAGGCCGTTGGCAAGCTGCACCTTGGCCCATTCGACGTACCAGTCGCAGAATTCGTCCCACGTGAAGTGGTAGAGCGCCTCGCATGCCCGCCCGAACTCGTAGCCGTCGAACGCCGAATCCACCTCGGCGCGAACCTCCTCCAGCCGTCCCAGGATCCAGCGGTCGGTGTCGGTGAGGTCGGCCGGGTCCGGCAGCGGGGCCGGACTGGCGCCGTTGAGCAGCGCGAAGCGGGTGGCGTTGAACAGTTTGGTGACGAAGCTGCGCGACGCCCGTACGGCGTCTTCCCCGACGGCCAGGTCGCTGCCGGGACTGGCGCCGCGGGCCAGCGTGAACCGCAGCGCGTCGGCCCCGAACTCCTCCACCCAGTCCAGCGGGTCGATCACGTTGCCCTTGGACTTGCTCATCTTGCGCCCGGATTCGTCGCGGATCAGGCCGTGCAGGAAGACGTCGGTGAACGGCACCTGCGGACCGCGGCGGCCGCCGAGGGTGAGGACGTCGTCGCCGCCGACGAAGGTGCCGAACATCATCATCCGGGCCACCCAGAAGAACAGGATGTCGTAGCCGGTCACCAGAACGCTTGTCGGATAGAACTTTTCCAGCTCCGGGGTCCTCTCCGGCCAGCCCAGCGTGGAGAACGGCCACAGCGCCGACGAGAACCAGGTATCCAGCACGTCGGGATCCTGTTGCCAGCCCTCCGGGGGCGTCTCGTCCGGGCCGACGCACACCTGCTCGCCGTCGGGCCCGTACCAGATCGGGATGCGGTGACCCCACCACAGCTGCCGCGAGATGCACCAGTCGTGCATGTCGTCGACCCAGGCGAACCAGCGCGGCTCGAGGCTGGCCGGATGAATCACCGTGTCGCCGTTTCGGACCGCATCCCCGGCGGCCTTGGCCAGCGATTCGACCCGGACCCACCACTGCAGCGACAGCCGCGGTTCGATCGGCTCGCCGCTGCGCTCGGAATGCCCGACGCTGTGCAGGTAGGGACGCTTTTCCTCGACGACCCGGCCCTGGGCCGCCAGCGCTTCGCGCACCGCGACACGCGCTTCGAAGCGGTCCATGCCGTCGAATTGTGTTCCGGTGCCGGTGATCCGGCCGCTGGTGTCCAGGATGGAGATCATCGGCAACTCGTGCCGCAGCCCGATCTCGAAGTCGTTTGGGTCGTGTGCGGGCGTGACTTTGACCGCGCCGGTGCCGAATTCGGGGTCGACATGTTCGTCGGCGACGACGATGAGCCGGCGGTCCACGAAGGGGTGCGGCAGGTGGGTGCCGACCAGGTGCCGGTAGCGCTCGTCGTCGGGATGGACCGCGATCGCGGTGTCACCCAGCATCGTCTCGACCCGGGTGGTGGCGACCACGATGTGGGGCTGCGAGTCGTCGAGCGAGCCGTACCGGAACGACACCAGCTCGCCCTCGACGTCGAGATAGTTGACCTCGAGGTCCGAGATCGCGGTCTGCAGCACCGGCGACCAGTTGACCAGCCGTTCGGCCCGGTAGATCAGCCCCGCGTCGTAGAGCCGCTTGAAGATGGTCCGCACCGCGCGCGAAAGGACCTCGTCCATGGTGAACCGGTCGCGGCTCCAGTCCACGCCGTCGCCGAGGCGACGCATCTGGGTGCCGATGGCGCCGCCAGATTCGCGCTTCCAGTCCCAGACCTTCTCGACGAACAGTTCGCGGCCGAGGTCCTCCTTGGTCTTGCCGTCGACCGCGAGCTGCCTTTCCACCACGCTCTGGGTCGCGATGCCCGCGTGGTCCATGCCCGGCTGCCACAGCACCTCATACCCCTGCATGCGCTTGCGGCGGGTCAAGGCGTCCATCATGGTGTGTTCCAGGGCATGGCCCATGTGCAGGCTGCCGGTCACGTTCGGCGGGGGCAACACGATCGAGTACCCGGGCCGGCCGCTGGTCGGGTCCGCCACGAAGTAGCCGGCATCCAGCCACTTCTGGTAGATCAGGCTCTCCGCCGCACCGGGATCCCACGATTTGGGCAGGTCGGTGTCGGAGCTGGGGCTGGCGGTCACCCGTCAATTCTAGGAAGCGCCGCGCGCCGGCCTGTAAGCGCCCGAATCGGGGGTCCGGCCCGCCGGGCCGTGGATCTACCCGAGTCGATCGGTCTGCAGCGACACCCCGGCGGCCGGGAAGCGCGCCAGCAGTGCCTCACCCATCGCGGCCGCGGGCGTCAGGACGCCGCGCAGCTCGGAGAGCTTGTCGCGGTCCATCGCCAGGGCGAGACCGCACTCGCCCAGCAACACCGAGGTCGCCTTGTAACCCGGATCGCCGTGCTGCTCCATGCGTGCCACATATCTGGCTCCGGTGCTGGTGGTGGTGTACGTCTCGATGCGGTAGTAGCCGCGCTCACGCGCGGCGGGGCTGGGCCCGGTGCCGGGTTTGGGCGCGATGCGCTCCAGCAGCGGGCGAGGCAGTAGCCGGAAGTAGCGGCCGCCCAATCCGAACGTCGCGCCGGCGATCCCGGTGACGACGCCGGACGCCAGGGGTGCGACGACCGGGGCCGATCCCACGCTCATGCTTTCGGTGTAGCGGAACCGGTGGCCGTATCCCCAGTCCAGGAGCGCGTTGCTACGGCGGACGATCCGCGTGTTGTAGGGCGCCATGACAAAGCCAGCGGTCCACAAACCGGCCAGTTCCGGCGCGATCTGGCGACCACGGCGCCAGGGCAGGTCGGGCTGCGGACCGAGCTCCGGTTCGGCGCCGCGGTCGGGGGTCAGCGTGTAGGGGTCGGCGAGCTGGCGGCGTGCCTCGGGGTCGCGGGAGGCGGTGTCGAGCAACTCCATCATCGAGGCGATCGTGCCACCCGAGAATCCCCCGGAGAACGACTTCACCACCAGATCGGTGTCGGTGAGCTCGCCCGCGCCCGCGTCACGAACCGCCCGGTACAGCGCGTACACGGTCAGGTCGGAGGGTACGGAATCGAACCCGCAGGCGTGCACGATGCGGGCGCCGGTGTCGGCGGCCTGCTTGTGGTGGAGGTCGATGCTGTCGCGGACGAACATCGCCTCCCCGGTGAGGTCGGCGTAGTCGGTGCCCGCCGCGGCGCAGGCGGCCACGAGCGGCAACCCGTAGCGGGTGTAAGGCCCGACCGTGGTGACGACCACCTGAGTGCGCGCGGCCATCTCGTCGAGCGTCGACGGCGCGGAGGCATCGGCGGCCAGCAGCGCCCAGGACTGCGCGGATTCACCCAGGGTGTCGCGCACCGCGCGCAGGCGCTCGGTTGACCTGCCGGCGAGCGCTATGCGGGCCTGCCCGCCCGCCCGCGCCAGGTATTCGGCGGTCAGCTTCCCGACGAAGCCGGTCGCCCCATATAAGACGATGTCGAATTCGCGCGGCGATGCGGTCACGGATCCCGACGCTACCCGACCGGCGACCGCTGCGGCGGCCCCGCCGACAAGGAATGCCGGGCCGTGCGGCCCGGCATTCCTTGTCACGGTTGCGACGGCTATCCAGACTCGGGCCGCCGCCGGCCGCGGCCCTCGTCAGCCGCGCCGCCCGCAGACCGGCCAGGCTCTGATGCCCTGCGAGTGCAGCACGTTCTCGGCGACGCGGATCTGCTCCTCGCGGCTGGCGCTGGCCGCGGAGCCACTGCCGCCGTTGGCGTGCCAGGTACCCGGGGTGAACTGCAAGCCGCCGGAGTAGCCGTTACCGGTGTTGATCGCCCAGTTTCCGCCGGACTCACACTGCGCGATGGCGTCCCAGTCCACGCTGTACGCCCGCTGCGGAGGCGGCGGCGGGGCGTCGGGGCCCGGAGGGGCGTCCGGCGGCGGTGGGGCGTCGGGGCCCGGAGGGGCGTCCGGCGGCGGCGGCAGGTTCGGGTCGAAGTCGGCGGGCGGCGGGGCGTCCGGAGCCGGCGGCGCGTCCGGAGCCGGCGGCGCGTCCGGAGCCGGCGGCGCGTCCGGCGGCGGGGGAACGTTCGGGTCGAAGCCCACGGGAGCGGGGGGAGACCCGTTCGAGTCCAGGCCGGCCGGTTCCGCGGTGGCGGTGGCGGCGGACGGCATGCTCGCGAGCGTCCCGCTGATCGCGGCAGCGATGAGCGTCTTGCGGACGTTCTTCAAAAGGTGTTCCTTTCGCGATTTGCGCGCGCCAAAGCAAGCCCATCGGTGTGGGCTTGGGTGCCATGTCTGTGCGGAAGTGGCTCTCTGGGGCGTGCCGTCTCGTTTCGGCCCGACAGCGGGGGTTCGCAACTGCCAGGCGGACTGTCAGCCGCCGGCCGGGGCGGCTCGCGCCGCTCCCACCCCCCGCTCACACGCGGGGCCGTGGATTCAGTTTTCGTTTGCCCGTCTCGGGCCAACAGGGACGCTACGAGAACCGCCCATGTTTTTCATCTTCAGGAAATGGATATCTCATTCCTATAACGAACCGATCACAGAGCGGTCGGAGAAATATTTCCGCAGGTCAAGCTTGGATTTCGCGCTCCCGTCATCCGCCGTACACTGCGGGGCGAGAGTGACCCTAATCACGCGTAAATTGTGACTCAGGCCACGGTGTCGGACGTTTGGCACCGCACGTTACGGCGGCGGGACCGCGATCCGGCACTGCAGTCACCCCCAGCCGGACCACATCGCGCGACCGGATCGACGCAGCATCAGCAAATCGCCTCCACAACTGAATCTTTCGCTGCGACGTATTGCCAAAGGCTGAAACCACATCCGAATCGGGCAGCCGAATTATGTTCCTGGGCAACGCTTTCAGAGCAGATTTTTTCGGGCTCGCTGCGCGATCGCCCGACCACGCGGCGTTCCCGACGAGGGCGAGTCGCGAAAAACAGCGCCGCGCTGCCGGTGGCCCCCGTTTTGCCGTAAATCCGTGGACCGCTTGCGGGAGCCGCACGTAACGGCCCCGCCAGACCAATCAAGCTCTCCCCCAATCGCCGTCGCGCCAACGGACTACGATATGGGCGCGGCCCGGCAGGTTATTGTCGTTCCAATGGATTTCCGAAGATAATGGCACCCACCGCAGCCCGAACGGATTGCTGCCGGAATGATAATGCGAATTCGCTGGACGCCAATAAACCGGGAAAGATGCGAAGTGCCGGCGAGCGATGATCGAAGCGCCGCGGGTGAATGGGCCCCGGCCCGCGGCCGACCGCGCGGCCGAGGGGGTCCCCGATGTGGCAGAAGACGGTCCATAACGACCAATTGCGCCGCCGCCGAGACGAGTCGCTCAGCGCGAGGTGCGGGCCGGGCGGGGGTTGAGCAGCCTGCCGTGGGCCACCAGCGATCCGTGTTGCTTGAGGCGCTGAGTGCGGATGTTGACCTCGTAGCCGAGGATCGCCTCGATCTGCCCGAGTTGCTCGCTGAGGTATCGGTACAGATCGTCGGTGTCTCGACAGATGGCGATCGCCATCAGGTTCTTGGTCCCGCTGACGGCGCCGGCGAAGGCGATGCGGTCGTGTGCCGCGATCAGCTCGCCGACGCGGTGTAGGTCGCGGGGGGCCACCGTCAGCCAGAGCATGGCGCTGAGCTGGTGGCCGAGCCGCTCGGGCAGCACGTCGACGTCGTAGATCAGCGCGCCGCAGGCTTCCAGCGCCGCGATCCGCCTGCCCACTCGCGAGACCGACCAACCAGTGCGTGCGGCAAGCCGCGACTGCGGTGTGCGGCCGTCTTCGGCAAGCGCCTCGAGGATGTGGCGGTCGTCTGCGGTGGGCGAGAACCGCTGAACGCAGGACACCGGGCCGGTCCGCTCGGCCAGGATCTCTTCGGCTTGCCGGTCGGACAGCGTGTGCCCATAGCCGGTCCACGGCGCGGTTGCGGGGTGGCCGAACGAATGCAGCAGCAGATCGATGGTGATGTCGGTGACCGAAGTTGTTCGTGGCAGTAGCCGGGGCAGGAGGTCCTCGCGCGTATCGCCCAGCGGCGCCCGGACGACGCAGACCAGGTCGGTCCATCCGGCCAGCACGTTGGCGTGAGACACGTCTCGGCGGCGCACCAGCGCGTCGGCCAGCTGCGATATACGGTCGGGTGCGGCGCGCATGCGGCACACCCAGCTCGCTTCGCCGTCCGCCCACCGGTTCTCCAATCCGACAACGCGCACCACGCCGTCGCGGCGCAGCCGGTGATAGCGCCGGGCGACCGTTTGCTCAGTGGCCTCGACCACGGCGGCGATCCGGCGGAACGAAACCCGGGGGGCCAACTGAAGAGCATGCAGGATCTGCGCGTCCAGATCGTCGATCACGAGGAAAAGTATCCATCCCGATTGGCTCAGACGAGGACTTCTGCATGATTCGACCGCAGCGGTCGTGGTTTCGGCGCTACCGCTGTCAGCCTGGACTTCATGAACCTGACGGGCAACACCATCCTGATCACCGGCGGCGGCAGCGGAATCGGCCGCGGCCTGGCCGAAGCGTTGCATCGAGCGGGCAACCGGGTGGTGATCGCCGGGCGCCGTCGCGAGGCGCTGCGGGCCGTCGCCGAGGCGAACCCGGGTATCGAATACCTCCGGCTGGACCTGGCGGAGCCGGATGGCATCGGCCGGTTGGCCGCCGAACTGCCCGGCCGCCACCCCGGCCTGAATGTCCTGGTCAACAACGCAGGCATCATGCAGACCGAGGACCTGGTGGCCGGCGATCCCGCCCTGGCCGAGATCGCCGACATGACTGTGGCTGTCAACCTGCTGGGGCCGATGCGGCTCACCGCGGCACTACTACCGACCCTGCTCGGGCAGCCGCACGCCGCGATCGTCAACGTCACCTCCGCTCTGGCGTTCGTGCCCAAAGCGGTCGCGCCGACCTACTCGGCGACCAAGGCGGGCCTGCACGCCTACACCCAGTCGCTGCGTCGCCAACTGCGCCACACCCCGGTCCAGGTGATCGAGATCATCCCGCCGCAGGTCGAAACCGACATGCTCGCCGGCCACCCGAGCGGTCCCCACGCGATGTCGCTGGATGCCTTTGTCGTCGAGGCGATGTCGCTGCTGCGCAGCCAACCCGACGCCGGCGAGATCGTGGTGGAAGCCGCCAGACGGGTGCGATTCGCCGCCCGCGACGGCCACTACGACGACGTCTTCGATGCGGTGAACCCCTGAAAGGAACGATCCCCATGCACATCGGAATAGGACTGCCCAGCCATGTAGCGCACGTGCCCGGCCCGCTGACCGCCCGGTGGGCCCGCCGAGCCGAGCAGCGCGGCTTCGCCCACTTGGCCGCGATCGACCGGCTGGTCTATGAAAGCCTCGACTCGATCGTCGCGCTGTCGGTGGCCGCTGGCGCGACCACCGAGATCGGCTTGATGACCAACGTGCTGCTGGCGCCGCTGTACCCCGCGGTACTGCTCGCCAAGCACGTCACCAGCCTGGCCGACGCGTCCGGCGGCCGGCTCACCCTTGGCCTGGGCATCGGTAGCCGCCCCGACGACTACACCGCGGCCGGCGTGGACTATCGGCGGCGGGGACGCATCCTCGACCAGACCGTCGCCGTGCTGCGCGACACCTGTGACGCCAAAACCGTTACGGGCGACAAGGCGCTCGGCCCTGCGCCGGTGCGGATTCCGATCCTGTTCGGTGGACGCGCGGACGCGACGATCCGCCGCGCCGTGACGATCGGTGACGGCTGGACCGCCGGAGCGCTGCGTGACTACGCCAACCAATCGGTGCTCGCCGACCGGGTACGTGCGGCGTGGAGGGAGGCGGATCGCCCGGGACGCCCCCGGCTCCAGGCCAGCGTCAACTTCGCCTTCGGTGACGCCGGCACCGTCGCGTCCGGTCGTGCCCACCTGCAGCGCTACTACGGCTTCAAGCCGGACTACGCCAGGCTCAACGTCGCCGACATGCTCACCTCACTGCGGGATGCGGCGCAGACCGTGGTCGCCTACCGCGACCTGGGCTTCGACGGGCTCGTGTTCCATCCGTGCGTGGCCGATATCGACCAGATCGACCGCCTGGCCGACGCGGTGCTGTGATGCCAACTTGTTTACGACCACCCGGACAAGGTGTGGCGGCGTGGATCAAACGGGCGCGGCGGCGGCCGGTGTCGGGGTTGCTAGGCCAAGGCCCGCAGGTCGGCGTCCGTGTTGACGTTGGTCAGCGACCGCGCATCCACCATCACCACCCGCTGGGCGTCCGAGGCATCGACCAGGGCGCTCATCCTGCGGGCACCGCCGGCCACCAGCGCGTCAGCCCGGTCGGCCAGGTTAGTCCGGTACACGGCCGCGAGGTAGTGGTCCTGTCCGTCCCACGGCAGCACCACCTCGGCGTTGGTCTCGGTGGCACGGCGGACGAGATCGTCGATGAGGTCGACGGCCAGCAGGGGCATGTCGACGGCGCACACGAAGGCCAGCCGGGCGCCCGCATCCGCCGCCGCGCGCAGTCCGCGCGCAGTCGCCGGCAAGGGTCCCAGGCCGCGGAGTTCGTCGCGCACGATGTGAGCCCGCAGCGCGGGCAACGGCTGGCCCTGCGCGGCCATGACGAACACCGGCTCGCAGCGCTGTCCGATGACGCCGACGACGTGCTCGATCATGGTGGGCGCGCCGGAGGCCCCCGCGCCCGCCGGGACGGGCAGGTTGGCCTTGTCGCGGCCCATGCGCTGCGATGCCCCGCCGGCGAGTACCACCCCGGCAAGCGACACTGCGTCCGGCATCCGCTCTGCCACCTCTACTCGACGGTCCAGGTGTCGCGCCCGCGCAGCAGCGACTGCAGCGCGACGCGGTCGGACGGGGTCGCGTCCCGGGCGGCGCGGACCTGCGCCCGGGCCGCGTCGTCGTAGGTGGGCCGGCTGATGTCGCGGAAGATGCCCAGCACGGTGTGGTCGAGGTTCTGGTCGGACAGCCGCGACAGGGCGAAGGCGTACGCGGAGTCGTCGGCGTGCGCGTCGTGCACGACGATCTCCTCAGCCGCCACGTCGGCGGTCTTGGCGACGTCGAGGCCGAATCCCGACCGCACCACGCAGTATTCGCCGTTCGCGCCGAACACGATCGGCTCGCCGTGGTGGACGTTGATCACCCGCTCCTCGGCGCCCTCCTTGCGCAGCGCGTCGAACGAACCGTCGTTGAAGATCGGGCAGTCCTGCAGGATTTCGACCACGGCGGCGCCGCGGTGCTCGGCGGCGGCGCGCAGCACCTCGGTCAGCCCGGTGCGGTCGGAGTCCAGCGCGCGACCGACGAAAGTCGCCTCGGCACCCAGCGCCAGGGACACCGGGTTGAACGGCTGGTCCAGCGATCCCATCGGGGTCGACTTGGTGATCTTGCCGACCTCGGAGGTGGGCGAATACTGGCCCTTCGTCAGCCCGTAGATCCGGTTGTTGAACAGCAGAATGGTGATGTTGACGTTGCGGCGCAGCGCATGGATCAGGTGGTTCCCGCCGATCGACAACGCGTCGCCGTCCCCGGTGACCACCCACACCGAGAGATCCTCGCGGGCGAGTGCCAGACCCGTGGCGATGGCCGGCGCGCGCCCGTGAATCGAGTGGAAGCCGTAGGTTTCCAGGTAGTACGGGAACCGGCTGGAGCAGCCGATGCCGCTGATGAACACGATGTTCTCGCGACGCAGCCCGAGGTCCGGTAGGAAGTTGCGGATGGTGTTGAGGATGACGTAGTCACCACAGCCCGGACACCACCGGACTTCCTGGTCGCTGGTGTAGTCCTTGGCCTTTTGCGGCTGATCAGTGGTGGGCACGCCCGTGTTCTTGGTCGGCCTCGGCGTCACCCCGAGGTCCGCGCCTACCAGATTGTCGATCACGTCAGTCACGAGCGCCGCTCCTCCTCATCGCTTCGCTCTGCATCGTCTCATCGCTTCGCTCTGCATCGTGCCCGGCGCGGGTCATGCGCTCGCTCCCGCCCCAACCGTCGCCGCCGCCATTCTGGCGACCATCGTCTTGTCTTGCTCGATCTCGGCCAACGTTCCACCCAGCGCGGCGTTGATGAGCCGACTCACCTCGTCGGCCAGGAACGCGACGCCCTGAACCTTGGTGACCGACTGCACGTCCACCAGATACTTGCCGCGCAGTACCAACGCCAGCTGGCCCAAGTTCATTTCCGGCGCCACCACCTTCGGGTAGCGCCGCAGCACCTCGCCCAGGTTCGCCGGGAACGGGCTGAGGTAGCGCAGGTGGGCGTGGGCGACCTTGACGCCCCTGCGCCGCGCGCGCCGGCAGGCTTCCCCGATCGGGCCGTAGGAACTGCCCCACCCGATCAGCAGCAACTCCGCGTCGCCGGTCGGATCGTCGACCTCGAGGTCGGGCACGGAGATCCCGTCGATCTTGGCCTGGCGCAACCGGACCATCAGGTCGTGGTTGACCGGCTCGTAGGAGATGTTGCCCGAACCGTTCGCCGCCTCCAGACCGCCGATGCGGTGCTCCAGGCCGGGGGTGCCCGGAATGGCGAACTGGCGAGCGAGCGTCTCGGGGTCGCGAGCGTAGGGCTGGAAGGGCTCGCCGGCCTTGGCGTAGGTGTGCGTGATCGGTTGCAGCTCGTCGACGTCGGGAATCCGCCAGGGCTCCGAGCCGTTGGCGATCGCGCCGTCGGACAGCACGATCACCGGCGTGTGGTAGGAAACCGCGATGCGCACCGCCTCGAGCGCCGTCGCAAAGCAGTCGGACGGAGTCCGCGGGGCGAGTACCGCCACCGGCGACTCTCCGTTGCGGCCGTACAACGCCTGCAGCAGGTCGGCCTGCTCGGTCTTGGTCGGCAGGCCGGTGGAGGGACCGCCCCGCTGCACGTCGACGACGATCAGCGGGAGTTCGGTCATCACGGCGAGGCCGAGCGCCTCCGACTTCAGCGAGAGGCCCGGTCCGGACGTGCTGGTGACCCCGAGCGCACCGCCGTAGGCGGCGCCGATCGCCGCGCAGATGCCGCCGATCTCGTCTTCGGCCTGGAAGGTGACGACGTCGAAGTTCTTGTGCTTGGACAGCTCGTGCAGGATGTCCGACGCCGGCGTGATCGGGTAGCTGCCGAGCACGACGGGGATGTCGGCCAGCCGTCCCGCGGTGACGATGCCGTAGGCCAGCGCGGTGTTACCCGAGATCTGGCGGTATTCGCCGGCCGGCAGGCTCGCCCGGGAAACCTCGTAGGTGGTGCCGAAGGCCTCGGTGGTCTCGCCGTAGTTCCAGCCGGCCTTCAGGGCCAGCACGTTGGCCTCCGCCACATCGGGCTTGCGGACGAACTTCTCCCGGATGAAGTTTTCGCTGGCCTGGATCGGACGCCCGTACATCCACGACAGCAGGCCCAGCGCGAACATGTTCTTGGCGCGCTGGCCGTCCTTCTTGGAGGCCCCGATCGTCTCGACGGCACCGAGGGTCAGCGTCGTCATCGGAACGGGATGCACCACGTATTCGGACAACTCGCCGGACTCGAGCGGGTTGCTGACGTAGCCCACCTTGGTGAGGTTGCGCTTGGTGAACTCGTCGGTATTGACGATCACCATGCCGCCGCGCGGCAGGTCGCCGATGTTGGCCTTGAGCGCCGCCGGGTTCATCGCGACCAGGACGTCGGGCCGGTCACCGGCGGTCAGGATGTCGTGATCGGCGATCTGGATCTGGAAGGAGGACACTCCGGGCAGGGTGCCTGCGGGGGCCCGGATCTCGGCCGGGTAGTTCGGCTGGGTGGCCAGGTCGTTGCCGAATAGCGCGGCTTCCGAGGTGAATCGGTCGCCGGTCAGCTGCATCCCGTCGCCGGAGTCGCCGGCGAACCGGATGACGACCTGCTCCAGACGCTGGCGGTCACTCCCAGGCTGAGACGCCGCGCCATGAGAATCTGATCCGGCTCCGCTGCCGTTCGGATCCACGTCCACGCCTCCCATTTGTTAACCGGACAGGCACTCCGCCGCAGCCATAGGTTACGCGCAGTCGGAGCGATTACCGCGTGCTCGCGCTTTTATGTCACTCGTAGTACCAATTATGGCACCGGATTTCAGCCCGCATGACCGTGTTCGACGACTTCGTCGGGTCCGTTTCCCCACGAAAAGCCCTAGTACGCGGGGCATTGCAATGCCGGCTTGACAAAACTGTGGTATTGGTCACGTACGCCGGGTAAAGCCACGCGCACCACTGCCGAAAGCCTTATTCGGGACGCCGGATTCGGTGGGCGCCGTTTCGGGCATCGCGACCAGATACAGCACAAAGCCCGCGGCGGCGAGAGCACCGAGGGAGGCGAAGGCCGCGGGATAGCCCGCCGCCACCACGATCGACCCGGCGGCCAGATTCGACACCGCGGCCCCGATCCCCGTCGCGGCCGTCACCGCGCCCAAACTGACGTTGAACCGGCCGGTGCCGTGCGTCACGTCCTGGACGACGAGCGGAAACAGCGCACCGAACACGCCGGCTCCCACACCGTCGAGCATTTGCACGCCGACCAGCCAATAGGAGTTGTCCGACACCGTGTAGAGAAAGCCCCGGACGGCCAGGACCGCGAAACCTGCCAAGAAGATCGGCTTGCGCCCCCACGAGTCGGCCTTCGCCCCGGCCACGTAGGCCACCGGAACCATGACGACCTGCGCGGCCACGATGCAGACCGCCATCAGTGCGGTCCCGACGTCTTTGTTGTGCAGCGCCAGGAGCTGGCCGACCAACGGGAGCATGGCGGCGTTGGCGAAATGGAAGGCGATCACCGTCGCGGCGAAGATCATCAGCCTGCGGTTGTGCAGCAGCACAGTCATCCCGGACGGCCGCTGGTGCGGCTCTCCGCGCGCGTGGTCCATGCCGCGGGCGACGTCGTGATCGATCGCGTCGCCCGGAATCCGCAGCGTGGCCGCCACACTTCCGACGGCGACCGCCGCGAGCACCCAGAACGCTGCGGCCGGTCCGAAGAAGTAGGCCAGCCCGCCGGTAACGGCTGCGGCCGAAGCGTTTCCGGCGTGGTTGAAGGATTCGTTGCGTCCGATGCGCCGGGAGAACAAGCGTGGACCGGTGATGCCCAGGGTGATCGCGGCCAGCCCCGGCGCGAAGAGGGAGCCGGCGAGCCCGGTGAGCACCTGCAGCGCTGAGATCGGGTACAGACCCGGGAAGAACGGCATCGCCAACGATCCGGCGGTGACGGTCAGCGCGCCGCCGACGAGCAGCGCCCGCTTGGCCGTCGTCCGGTCCACCCACGCACCGGCCGGCGCCTGCGCGACGATCGCCGAGATACCCCCGACCGCCATGACGAGCCCGATCGACGCCTGGTCCCAGTGGTGGGTCAGCAACAGGTAGATCGAGAGGTACGGGCCCAGCCCGTCGCGGACATCGGCCAGCAGGAAGTTCAGTAGGTCCAGCGCCTGCGCCAGCGGACCCGGAACCTGGTCGACCGAATCACCATCGTCGGGCACGCGCGCTTACAGCCTCACGGGTGCGCCGCCCGGTGGATCAGATCAGGCGCTCTTGTCGCGGCGCTCGCTGCGCGACGGCTTGCGCGGCACGATCGTCGGCAGCACGTTGTCCTGCACGGTCTCCTTGGTCACCACGACCTTGGCGACGTCGTCACGACTCGGGATGTCGTACATGACCGGCAGCAGGACCTCTTCCATGATGGCCCGCAGGCCCCGGGCACCGGTGCCGCGGTGGATCGCCTGGTCGGCGATCGCTTCCAGCGCGTCGTCGGTGAGCTCCAGTTCCACGTTGTCCATCTCGAAGAGCCGGGTGTACTGCTTGACCAATGCGTTCTTCGGCTCGGACAGGATCTTGACCAGCGACTCGCGGTCCAGGTTGGTCACCGAGGCGACCACCGGCAGCCGCCCGATGAACTCCGGGATCAGGCCGAACTTGATCAAGTCCTCGGGCATCACTTCGGCGAAGTGGTCGGTGGTGTCGATCTCGGCCTTGGAACGGACCTCGGCGCCGAAGCCCAGACCGCGCTTGCCGACCCGCTCGTAGATGATCTTCTCCAGCCCGGCGAACGCACCCGCAACGATGAACAGCACGTTGGTGGTGTCGATCTGGATGAACTCCTGGTGCGGGTGCTTGCGGCCACCCTGCGGGGGAACCGACGCCTGGGTGCCCTCGAGGATCTTCAGCAGCGCCTGTTGCACGCCCTCACCGGAGACGTCGCGGGTGATCGACGGGTTCTCGCTCTTGCGGGCGATCTTGTCGACCTCATCGATATAGATGATGCCGGTTTCGGCGCGCTTGACGTCGTAGTCGGCGGCCTGGATCAGCTTGAGCAGAATGTTCTCGACGTCCTCACCGACGTAGCCGGCCTCGGTCAGCGCGGTGGCGTCGGCGATGGCGAACGGGACGTTGAGCATCTTGGCCAGCGTTTGGGCCAGGTAGGTCTTGCCGCAGCCGGTGGGTCCCAGCATCAAGATGTTGGACTTGGTCAGCTCGACCGGCTCCACCCGCGAGTCGCGGCTCTTCTCGCCGGCCTGGATCCGCTTGTAGTGGTTATAGACCGCAACGGCCAAAGTCCGCTTGGCGGTGTCCTGGCCGACGACGTATCCCTCGAGGAAGTCGCGGATCTCGGCCGGCTTGGGCAGTTCGTCGAGCTTGACGTCGTCGGCGTCGGCGAGCTCCTCTTCGATGATCTCGTTGCACAGGTCGATGCACTCATCACAGATGTACACGCCGGGACCAGCAATGAGTTTCTTGACCTGCTTTTGGCTCTTCCCGCAGAACGAGCACTTCAGCAGGTCACCGCCGTCTCCGATGCGCGCCATGGGCTAAAGGCCTACTTCCTGTTCGCCGTTCGTCTTGCTGTCCCGCATGTAATCCCCGACGCTACCCGCTTGCTCGGGCCTGCCGCGACAATTACCGCCGAATCGCGTCAGTGGTATTCAAGTCGTGTCCGCCTGAAAGGAACATATAGGCAAACGGGGCCCTCCACTGCCGAGACGCGCAGCGCATGCCTTGGCGTGTCGCGGTCGTTACCCGACCGTGGCTCGGGCACGTACCGAACCCTGGGTGCGGGTAGCCACCACCCTACAGCGACCATGCGGCGGCCGGCGGTGTAAAAACCCGGCGCCGCCGCCAAGGCGGGCGTGTTGGGGCCGCGAAAACCCCGCCGTCGGTGCAGGTTCGGCGCAGGGGGTAACCGCCGACCGGAACTACGAGTTCTGCGCGGAGAGCTTCCGGTACTCGAGGACGGTGTCGATGATCCCGTAGTCCTTGGCGTCTTCGGCGGTCAGGATCTTGTCCCGGTCGGTGTCCTTGCGGATCACCGCGGGGTCCTTGCCGGTGTGGCGGGCCAGCGTGGTCTCCATCAGCGTGCGCATCCGCTCGATCTCGGCGGCCTGGATCTCCAGGTCGGAGAACTGGCCCTGGATCACACCCTGAAGCGACGGCTGGTGGATCAGCACCCGCGCGTTGGGCAGCGCCATCCGCTTGCCGGGCGTCCCCGCCGCCAGCAGCACCGCCGCGGCCGACGCGGCCTGGCCCAGGCAGACCGTCTGGATGTCGGCGCGCACGTACTGCATGGTGTCGTAGATCGCCATCAGCGAGGTGAACCCGCCGCCGGGTGAGTTGATGTACATCGTGATGTCGCGGTCGGGGTCCAGCGATTCCAGCACCAGCAGCTGCGCCATGATGTCGTTCGCCGACGCGTCGTCCACCTGCACGCCGAGGAAGATGATGCGCTCCTCGAACAACTTGTTGTAGGGGTTGGACTCCTTGACACCGAAGCTGGAGTGCTCGATGAACGACGGCAGGATGTACCGCGCCTGAGGTTGGGTCTGAGGGTTCACTGGGCTTCTCCGTTGACGTGGGCGGCGCGGGTGATGATGTGGTCGACGAAACCGTATTCGAGGGCTTCCTGAGCGGTGAACCAGCGGTCCCGGTCGGAGTCCGCCTCGATCCGCTCGATCGGCTGCCCGGTGAACTCGGCGTTCAGCCGGAACATCTCCTTCTTGATGACGTGGAACTGCTCGGCCTGGATGGCGATGTCGGCCGCGCTGCCGGTCACCCCGCCCAGCGGCTGGTGCATCAGGATCCGGGCGTGCGGCAGCGCGTAGCGCTTGCCCTTGGTGCCCGCCGCCAACAGGAACTCGCCCATCGAGGCGGCCATGCCCATCGCGTAGGTGGCGATGTCACAGGGCGCCAGGACCATGGTGTCGTAGATCGCCATCCCCGCGCTGATCGATCCGCCCGGGGAGTTGATGTACAGCGAGATGTCCTTCGTGGCGTCCTCGGCGGCGAGCAGCAGGATCTGCGCGCACAGCCGGTTGGCGATTTCGTCGTTCACCTCCGAACCCAGGAAAATGATGCGCTCGGACAGCAAGCGCTCATAGACCGAGTCCGTGAGGTTGAGACCCTGCGAGTTCGAACGCATGTCAGTCACGACTGGGTTACCTGCTTTCTCGAGTTACGTATGATCCGACCCTAACCAACGGAGCCCGCCGCGTGGCGGCCGCGCGCCCCCTCAACCGGGCACGTTCGCTCAGAGCGTCATGCGCCGGGTCATTCCTGCGCGTCGGCGACGACCACCGGCTCGGCCTCCGGGCCCGCTTCGCCGGCGGCCTCGGCCGGCTCGCCGTCCCCGGCCTCGTCGCCCCGCGGGCGCTTGCCGAAGAAGTCGCTGGTGTCGATCGTGTTGCCGTCGGTGTCGGTGACCGTCGCGGCCTCGACCACCGCGGCGACGGCCAGACCGCGCCGCACGTCGGCGAACATGGCCGGCAGCTGGTTGTTCTCCTGCATGTAGGCGAGCAGTTGCTGGGGCTCGATGCCGTACTGGCGGGACGTGGCGACCAGCCGTTCGGTCAGGTCGTCCTGACCAACCTGAATCTCCAGGTCGTCGGCCAGCGTATCCAGCAGCAGCTGCCGTTTGACGTCCTTCTCCGCGGCCTCGCGAGCCTCGGCCTCGAACTCGTCGCGCGACTTGCCCTGCTGGGCGAGGGCCTCGGCGAGCTTGGCGTCGTCGTGGCCGAGGCTGCTCAGCGCGTTGTGCACGGCGCTCTCGTACTGGGACTGCACGACCGCCTCCGGCAGCGGCACGTCGACCTGCTCGAGGAGCGCGTCCATCGTCGCGTCGCGAATCTGCTCGGCCTGCTGGGCCCGCTTGGCCCGCTGGACCTGCTCGCGCAGATTCGAACGCAGCTCCTCGATGGTGTCGAACTCGCTGGCCAGCTGCGCGAACTCGTCGTCGGGCTCGGGCAGTTCGCGTTGCTTGACCGACCGCACGGTGACGGTGACCTGGGCGTCCTGCCCGGCGTGCTCGCCGGCGGCCAGCTTGGCGGTGAATTCCCGGGACTCGTCGACGGACAGGCCCACCAGCGCGTCGTCGAGTCCGGCGATGAGCCGGCCCGAGCCCACCTCGTGGGAGAGGCCCTCCGCGGTGGCGTTCGGAACCTCTTCGCCGTCGACGGTGGCCGACAGGTCGATCGAGACGAAGTCGCCCGTGGCCACCGGCCGGTCCACACCGGTGAGGGTGCCGAACCGGGCCCGCAACGACTGCAGTTCGGCGTCGACGTCGTCGTCGCCGACCTCGACCGGGTCCACGGACACCGTCAGCGAACTCAGGTCCGGAAGGGTGATCTCGGGCCGGACGTCGACCTCGGCGGTGAAGGTCAGATCCTGGCCGTATTCCTTCCGGGTGACCTCGATGTCGGGCTGGCCGAGCGGCTGCACCTCCGACTCCATGACGGCCTGTCCGTACCGGGCGGGCAGCGCCTCGCTGACCACCTGATCGAGCATCGCCTCCCGTCCGAAACGGGCCTCGAGCAACTTCGCCGGCGCCTTGCCGGGCCGGAAGCCGGGCAGCCTTATCTGCTTGGCCAGCTCCTTGTAAGCCCGCTGGAAGTCGGGCTCGAGTTCTGTGAAAGGCACCTGCACGTTGATGCGCACCCGGGTGGGGCTCAACTGCTCGACGCTGCTCTTCACGGGTGTGCTCCTCGGTGTTTGTTTCTGGCTGTCGGTGGCTCGCTGATGGTGGCTTGGCGTGCCGGCGCAGCTGCGGCACGGGGCCGGTCGCGCTGGTCGGGGTGACAGGATTTGAACCTGCGGCCTTCCGCTCCCAAAGCGGATGCGCTACCAAGCTGCGCTACACCCCGCACTGACCAGGCGATCCTACGGCCCGACCGTGCCGGCTGCGCAGCCGCCCACAGCCTCACGGAACGATCACAAAACCGCGTCGATTAGATTTGATCTCGGCGGGCGGATACAGTCTCGCTCGACTAAAACATGCGGGCGTAGCTCAATGGTAGAGCCCTAGTCTTCCAAACTAGCTACGCGGGTTCGATTCCCGTCGCCCGCTCGGGCTAAGTATCTGCTCGATAGAAAGGCGCCATGAACGACGCCGGAACAGACACTGCCATCCACGGCTTCTGCGCGCCGGACTTCGTCCGGGTGCGCGAGGCGTTCGCACGCAACTTCGCGTCGCGCAACGAGGTCGGCGCGGCCGTCGCGGCCTGGGTGGACGGCGACCTCGTCGTCAACCTGTGGGGCGGCTCGGCCGACGCGGCCGGCACCCGGCCCTGGCGGCAGGACACCCTGACCACCGTGCTGTCGGGCACCAAGGGTCTGTCGGCGACCTGCGTCCACCAACTGGCCGACCGCGGCGAGCTGGACCTGCAGGCCCCGGTGGCGCGCTACTGGCCCGAGTTCGGGCAAGCCGGCAAACAGGACATCACGCTGGCGATGGTGATGAGCCACCGCTCCGGGGTGATCGGTCCGCGTCACCCGATGCTCTGGGAGGAAGTCGCCGACTGGGATCACGTCTGCGAGCAACTGGCCGCCGCCGAACCCTGGTGGGAACCGGGCACCGCCCAGGGCTACCACATGACCACCTTCGGTTTCATCCTCGGCGAGGTGTTCCGCCGGGTCACCGGCCGCACCATCGGCCAGTATCTGCGCACCGAGATCGCCGAGCCGATCGGCGCCGACGTCCACATCGGCCTGTCCCCGGCCGAGCAGCGCCGGTGCGCCGAGCGCGTCAACAAGCCGCACGCGCGCAACCTGCTGGCCGACGCCCACGCCCCGGGCTACCCGACCAGTCTCGTCGAGCACCCCAAGGCCGGGTTGTCGGTCTCGATGGGCTTCGTCCCGGACGACGAACTGGGCTCACACGATTTGCAGCTGTGGCGACAACTCGAGTTCCCCGGCACCAACGGTCAGGTCTCGGCGCTGGGACTGGCGACCTTCTACAACGCGCTGGCCCAGGAGAAACTGCTCAGCCACGAGCACATGGACCTGGTCCGGGTCTGCCAGGGCGGCGCCGACACCGATCTGGTGCTCGGGCCGCGCGTCGCCGACCACGGGTGGGGCCTGGGCTACATGCTCAACCAGCGCCGCGTCAACGGGCCCAACCCGGGGATCTTCGGCCACGGCGGGCTGGGCGGGTCATTCGGTTTCGTCGACCTCGAGCACCGCATCGGCTACGCCTATGTGATGAACCGTTTCGACGCCACCAAGGCCAACGCCGATCCGCGCAGCGTGTCCCTCAGCAACGAGGTGTACGCGGCTCTGGGGGTCGGGCTACCGGCCTAGCGGCCGGCGTCAGCGTTCGTCAGTGCGGGCCACCGGGACCACCCGGGCCACCGGGACCGGCCGGGCCACCCGGACCACCGGGTCCGGCCGGACCACCCGGACCACCGGGGCCACCGGGGCCGCCGGGACCGCCCGGTCCACCGGGTCCGGGGTACGGGTTGGGACCGGGTCCGCGCCAGTTGTCGTGGCAGTTGGCGCCGTCCCAGTTCGGTCCCCAGCCCGGGTCCCAGTAGTCCCCCGGGCACCATTGCGGGAAAGGTCCCGGCTGCGCGTGCGCCTCCGCGGTGATCCCCAGGCCCGCCAACCCGAGGCCGCCGATCGCGACGGCCGCTGCAGCGAATTGTGAAATTTTGTTCACGAGAGCCTGAGTACCCCGCGACCCGGCCACGCAAACGTACGGCGTCGTTCACGTCTGGCAGGTCGGGCACCAGAACACGTTGCGGCCCTCGAGTACGGCGGTGCGGACCGGTTCCCCGCACACCCGGCACGGCTCCCCGGCGCGGCGGTACACGTAGGTCCGGGGCCGTCCGGGCCGGTACGACGGTGCGCCGCGGTCGTGTTCGCGACGCACCACGACGATCTTGCCGCGCGACAACCCGACCTTCATCAGCGCCACCAGATCGGTCCACGCCTCCCCGAACTCCGCCTCGCCGACGTCACGGCCGGGCCGGAACGGGTCGATGCCGTGGCGGAACAGCAACTCGCTGCGGTAGACGTTGCCCACGCCGGCGATGACGGTCTGGTCCATCAACAGCGCACCGATCGGCCTGCGGGACTTGGCAATTCGCACCCAAGCCCACGATAAGTCAGCGTCGCCGCGCAACGGGTCGGGCCCGAGCTTGGCTACGACGTCGGCGACCTGACCCTCGTCGATCACCTCGCACACCGTCGGGCCGCGCAGGTCGGTGCCGAAATCGGCGCCCACCATGCGCATCCGCACCTGTCCGACCGCTTCCGGGAGTGCATCGTCGGGACCCGCGGGCACCGGCCATTCGGTGAACGTGCCGTACAGCCCGAGATGCACGTGCACGATCGGGCCGCCGGCGTAGTGGTGGAACAGGTGCTTGCCCCAGGCGTCGGCGCGTCGCAACACCCGGCCGTGCACCAGGGCCGCCGAGTCGGCGAAGCGGCCTTGCGGGCTCGACACCGCGACCGGCGCCCGGCCGAAACGCCGCTGGTGCAGCCGGGCCAGCCGGTGCAGCGTATGCCCTTCGGGCACCCGCGGCGCTCAGGCCCCGGCGCCGGGCACCGGCGGCGCCTGGTGGGTACGTTCGTATTCGCTGAGGATGTCGATACGCCGTTGGTGGCGTTCGGCTTTCGACCACGGCGTGCTGACGAAGGCGTCCACCATGGCCAGCGCCTCCGCCTCGGTGTGCATGCGGCCGCCGATGCCGATCAGCTGCGCGTTGTTGTGTTCGCGCGCCAGCTTGGCGATTTCGACGTTCCACGCCAGCGCGCAGCGGGCCCCGGGGACCTTGTTCGCCGCGATCTGCTCGCCGTTGCCCGATCCGCCCAACACGATGCCCAGACTCTCGGGGTCGGCGACCGTGCGCGTTGCGGCGGCGATGCAGAACGCCGGGTAGTCGTCCTCGGCGTCGTAGCCGTACGCGCCGCAGTCGATCGGCTCGTGGCCGGATTGCTCGAGGTGCTCGATGATTTTCTGCTTGAGCTCGAATCCGGCGTGGTCAGAACCGAGGTAGACGCGCATGCCCGACATTGTGCCCGACCCGGTCGCGCCACCCCCCGGGGGCTAGTCGAACTCGGGCTTCTCGGTGCGGGTCCGCTTGAGCTCGAAAAAGTGGGGGTAGGCGCTGAAGGTGACCGAGGCGTCCCACAGCTTGCCGGCTTCCGCGCCGCGCGGAATTCGCGAGAGCACCGGCCCGAAGAACGCCACGCCGTCGACGTGGATGGTGGGCGTGCCGACGTCGTCACCGACCGCGTCCATCCCGGCATGGTGGCTCTTGCGCAGGGCTTCGTCGTAGGCGTCGCTGTCCGCGGCCTCGGCGAGTTCGGCCGGCAGGCCGGCATCGGCGAGCGACGCCTTGATGACCTCGGGCAGGTCCTTGTTGTCCTCGTTGTGGATCCGGGTGCCCATCGCCGTGTACAGCGGACCCAGCACGCCGGTACCATGGGCCTGCTCGGCGGCGATCGCCACCCGCACCGGGCCCCACGCGTGCTTCATCATCTCGCGGTAGTTGTCGGAGAGCCCTTCGCGGTTCTCGTTGAGGATCGCCAGGCTCATCACACGGAAGTTCACGGTGATGTCGCGAACCTTCTCGACCTCGAGGATCCAGCGGGAGGTGATCCACGCCCACGGGCACAACGGGTCGAACCAGAAGTCGGCCTGGGATTTGACGGGGGCCTCTGCGGGCATGGCGCAGTCCTCTCCTCGAAAGCGGATGACGCTGGCGAACACCGTCCAGCACAACCGTAGTCGCCGCGGGTGTGTTCCCGTCCCCTCCTGCACGTAAGTTGGACGCGTGGCCCTTCCCAATCTCACCCGGGACCAGGCGGTCGAACGTGCCGCGTTGATCACCGTCGACAGCTACCAGATCAGCCTCGACCTCACCGACGGCTCCGGCGCGCCCGGCGACCGCGCTTTCCGGTCCACCACCACCGTGGTGTTCGACGCGCTCACCGGCGCCGACACCGTCCTCGACATCGCCGCCGACACGATCCGCAGCGCCACCCTCAACGGTCGCGACCTCGACGTGTCCGGCTATGACGAGTCGACCGGCATCCCGCTGCGCGGGCTGGCCGACCGCAACGTGGTCGTCGTCGACGCCGACTGCCGCTACTCCAACACCGGCGAGGGACTGCACCGGTTCGTCGACCCGGTGGACGACGAGACCTACCTGTATTCGCAATTCGAAACCGCCGACGCCAAACGCATGTTCGCCTGCTTCGACCAGCCGGACCTCAAGGCGACGTTCGACCTTAAAGTGACCGCGCCCAAGCACTGGAAGGTCGTCTCCAACGGCGCGACCGTATCGGTTGACGAGACGGACGGGGCCGGCGTGCACACCTTCGCCACCACCCCCCGGATGAGCACCTACCTGGTGGCCCTGATCGCCGGCCCCTACGCCGAATGGACGGACCGCTACACCGACGAACACGGCGAGATCCCGCTGGGCATCTACTGCCGCGCCTCGCTGGCGCAGTACATGGACGCCGAGCGGTTGTTCACCCAGACCAAGCAGGGATTCGGCTTCTACCACAAGAACTTCGGCATGCCCTACGCCTTCGGCAAGTACGACCAGCTGTTCGTGCCCGAATTCAATGCCGGCGCAATGGAAAACGCCGGCGCGGTGACGTTCCTCGAGGACTACGTGTTCCGCAGCAAGGTCACCCGCGCCTCCTACGAGCGGCGCGCCGAGACGGTGTTGCACGAGATGGCGCACATGTGGTTCGGCGACCTGGTGACCATGACGTGGTGGGACGACCTGTGGCTCAACGAGTCGTTCGCGACGTTCGCCTCGGTGCTGTGCCAGGCCGAGGCCACCGAGTTCACCGAGGCCTGGACGACGTTCGCCACCGTCGAGAAGTCGTGGGCCTACCGCCAGGACCAGTTGCCCTCGACGCACCCGATCGCCGCCGAGATCCCCGACCTGGCCGCCGTGGAGGTCAACTTCGACGGCATCACCTACGCCAAGGGCGCGTCGGTGCTCAAGCAGCTGGTGGCCTACGTGGGGCTGGAGCACTTCCTGGCCGGACTGCGCGACTACTTCCGCGCCCACGCGTTCGGCAACGCCACGTTCGGCGACCTGATCTCCGCGCTGGAGCAGGCTTCCGGCCGGGACTTGTCGGACTGGGGACGGCAGTGGCTGAAAACCACCGGCCTGAACACGCTGCGGCCGGAGTTCGACGTCGACGGCCCGGGCGCTGAGGGCAGGTTCACCCGGTTCGCGGTCACGCAGAGCGGCGCCGCGCCGGGCGCCGGGGAGACCCGGGTGCACCGGCTGGCGATCGGCATCTACGACGAAGACCGGTCCGGCAAGCTGGTCCGGGTGCACCGGGAGGAACTCGACGTCGAGGGTCCGCAGACGGAGGTGCCCGCGCTGGTGGGTGTTTCGCGCGGCAAGCTCGTCCTGGTCAACGACGACGACCTGACGTACTGCTCGCTGCGCCTCGATGCCGAGTCACTTCGCACCGCGCTGGAGCGGATCGCCGACATCGCCGAACCGCTGCCCCGCTCGCTGGTGTGGTCGGCGGCGTGGGAGATGACGCGCGAGGCCGAGATGCGGGCGCGGGACTTCGTGGCGCTGGTGTCCGGCGGGGTGCAGGCCGAGACCGAGGTCGGCGTCGCGCAGCGGCTGCTGATGCAGGCGCAGACGGCGCTGGCCTCCTATGCCGAGCCGGGCTGGGCGCGCGAACGGGGCTGGCCGGCGTTCGCCGACCGGCTGCTGGAGCTGGCGCGCGGCGCAGCGTCCGGCTCCGACCACCAGCTCGCGTTCGTCAACACGCTGTGCTCCTCGGTGCTGTCGACCCGCCACGTCGAGACGCTGACCGCCCTGCTCGACGGGGATCCGGCCGAGCAGGGTCTGGCCGGCCTGGAGATCGACACCGACCTGCGCTGGCGCATCGTCACCGCGCTGGCCACCGCCGGCGCGATCGACGCCGACGGGCCCGCGACCCCGTTCATCGATGCCGAGGCCCGGCGCGACGCGACGGCCGCCGGCCGGCGGAACGCCGCCCAGGCCGCGGCGGCTCGGCCGCAGCCGCGGGTCAAGGAGGAGGCCTGGACCAAGGTGGTCGAGGACGACACCCTGGCCAACATCACGGCCCGGTCGATGATCGCCGGCATCGCGGCGCCCGGACAGGGCGAGCTGCTCGAACCGTTCGCGGCGCGCTACTTCGAGGCGATCCCCGGGGTGTGGGCGCGCCGCTCCAGCGAGGTCGCCCAGACCGTGGTGATCGGCCTGTACCCGCACTGGGACATCAGCGACGCCGGTATCGCCGCCGCCGACGAGTTCCTGCGCGCCCCGGAGTCGGAGGTGCCGCCAGCCCTGCGCAGGCTGGTGCTGGAAGGCCAGGCCGGGGTCAAGCGGGCCCTGAAGGCCCGCAAACTCGACGCGGCCGGCTGAGGGCGCGGCGAGTCGCGAGCGTGCATGTTTGTACGCCGGTGACCGGCGTGCCGCGCACAAGTGCGCACGCTCGCGACACCCCCGGACGCCGAGGGGGCGATCAGGCCGGGGAGATCCCGGCGCTGAGCACGCGGATCGCGCTGACCAGCCCGTCGACCAGGTCGCCCTGCTCGAACGCCGATGCGGCCGCGGCAACCCCCAGGGGTGCGGCCGACTCCGCGCCGCGGCCCCGGACCTGAGAGCCGTAGACGACCTCGATGGCGCACTGGTCGGGCGAGACGGCGAGCAGCACCGCGTTGTCCGGCGTCGGCACCTTGGCCAGGATCTCGCGCGCCCGGGCGGCGGTGTCGCTGCCCAGGTCGCCCAGGTAGATGGCGAACCGCGCCCTCGACGCCCGCGAGCCGTATTTGAGCGCGTCGTCGATGGCGACGAGGTCCTTGATCGGGAACGGATACTTCACCGACAGTTCGCCGGGCTCGGTGACCGCCGAGATCCGTCCGCTGCTGGTGATGACGGCGCCCTCGGGCAGGTCGCCCTGATCGATCGTCGCTAGCTCACCATGTGCCACTGGCGCCACCTCCCACTGAGAACTTCGCTGCGTCGTGCCCACCGTGCGCGTGGCCGACGGCTTCGTCCGTGGCCGCCCACAGGATCGGCGGATGTGTCCAGGGCTCGGAGAGCTTGTAGGTCGCGGGGTGCGGCCCCTTGCGCGAGAAGATCGGCACCGCCAGCAGGATCACCAGCAGCAGCGGGATTCCGATAAAGAACAGGTGGATCTGCATAAGGCTCACGACGCAAACCGTATCCCACCGGGGCGCCTTGCGGGGCACCCGGATGGGCCTGGCATGAGCCCCGGACGACCCCGGACCGGCTAAGCCGCGCCTTCACCGAGATAGCGGGTCCACGCCGGGTCCAGCTCCTTGACCGTGGACAGCAGCCGCCAGTGTTGGCCCGTCGGCGGCATCGGCGCCCGGCGCAGCGTCCAGCCGAGTTCGGCGAGCAGCTTGTCGCCCTTGCGGTGGTTGCACGTCGAGCAGCACGCGACGCAGTTCTCCCAGGAGTGGTCGCCGCCGCGGCTGCGCGGCACCACGTGGTCCACGGTGTCGGCTTTCGCGCCGCAGTAGGCGCAGCAGAAGCGGTCGCGGTGCATCAGCGCGGCGCGGGTCATCGGCACGCGGGCGCGGTAGGGCACCCGCACGAATGCCCGCAGCTGGATCACCGAGGGCACCACGATCGAACTGGTCGCCGAGTGGATGACCGGTCCGGCCGGGTCGTGGTGCACCACGTCGGCCTTGCCGCAGATGACCATCACGATGGCGCGCCGCATCGGCAGCGCCGTGAGCGGCTCGTAGGTGGAGTTGAGCAGCAGCACCCGCCGCCGGCTCCAGATCGACGAGCCGTCCGGGCGAGGGGGAGGGTAACTCTCAACACTGTGCAGGCATGACGCGGTCGCTGGCTCGGTCGACCCTGCCGCGGCACCGGAACTGCGGTGGCTGCGGCGTCTCTTGCCCTGCGCCATAGATCCTCCGCGGATAGTCCACCATGATTCGCCGCGGATCGCACCCCTATTCCCGGGGTGAGCCGTGTCCATCCGGTGAACAGCAGGCAAGTCTTGGCGCAGGTTTGCGCCCGGCGCGCCTCGCCCGCCGCCCCATGCACCACAATGGAGGAGATGGATCAGGTCAGCTTTTACGACGCCGTCGGCGGTGCCGAAACCTTCAACGCGATCGTCTCGCGGTTCTACGAGCAGGTTCCCGAGGACGAGGTCCTGCGCGAGCTGTACCCCGCCGACGACCTGGCGGGCGCCGAGGAAAGGTTGCGGATGTTTCTCGAGCAGTACTGGGGCGGCCCGCGCACGTACTCCGACCAGCGCGGCCACCCGCGGCTGCGGATGCGCCACGCCCGATTCCGGATCACGCCCATCGAGCGGGATGCGTGGTTGCGCTGCATGCACACCGCCGTCGCGTCCATCGACTCGCAGACGCTTGACGACGAGCACCGCAAAGAGTTGCTGGACTACCTCGAGATGGCCGCCCACTCGCTCGTGAACTCGACCATCTGATGGCGGGCGCGACGGACACGCCGTGGTGGTCGAACGCGGTCTTCTACCAGGTTTATCCGCGGTCGTTCGCCGACAGCAATGACGACGGGGTCGGCGACCTGGACGGGCTGACGGCCCGGCTGGGCCACCTGCAAGAGCTCGGTGTCGACGCGATCTGGCTCAACCCCGTCACCGTGTCCCCGATGGCCGATCACGGCTACGACGTGGCGGACCCGCGCGACATCGATCCGTTGTTCGGCGGGCTGGCGGCGTTCGAGCGGCTGGTCACGGCCGCACACCAGCGGGGCATCAAGGTCACCATGGACGTCGTCCCCAACCACACCAGCTCCCAGCACCCGTGGTTTCGGGCCGCGCTGGCCGCGGGTCCGCGCACCGAGGCGCGGGATCGGTATTTCTTCCGCGACGGGCAAGGCCCCGACGGGGCGGTGCCGCCGAACAATTGGGAGTCGGTGTTCGGCGGCCCGGCCTGGACGCGGGTGGTCGAGCCCGACGGCGAGCCCGGCCAGTGGTACCTGCACCTTTTCGACGCCGAGCAGCCGGACCTCAACTGGGACAATCCCGAGGTCTTCGACGACTTCGAGAAGACGCTGCGGTTCTGGCTGGAGCGCGGCGTGGACGGCTTCCGCATCGACGTGGCGCACGGCATGGCCAAGCCCGAGGGCCTGCCGGACGCCAAGGACAACAGCACGGTGTTGCGCCACACCGACGACGACCCGCGCTTCAACAACCCGAACGTGCACGCCATCCACCGCGACATCCGCACGGTGGTCGACGACTACCCCGGGGCGATGACCGTCGGCGAGGTGTGGGTCACCGACAATCGCCGCTGGGCGGAATATCTGCGGCCCGACGAGCTGCACCTCGGCTTCAACTTCCGGCTCACCCGAACCGAGTTCGACGTTACCGAGATCCACGACGCGATCCAGAACTCGCTGGCGGCCGCGGCGCTCGTCGACGCCACCCCGACCTGGACGCTGTCCAACCACGACGTCGGCCGGGAGGTCACCCGCTACGGCGGCGGGGAGGCCGGGCTGCGCCGGGCGCGCGCCATGGCCATGGTGACGCTGGCCCTGCCCGGTGCGGTGTTCGTCTACAACGGCGAGGAACTGGGCCTGCCCGACGTCGACCTGCCCGACGAGGTGCTGCAGGATCCCACGTGGGAACGCTCCGGACACACCGAGCGGGGCCGCGACGGCTGCCGGGTCCCGATGCCGTGGTCGGGTGACACTCCCCCGTTCGGTTTCTCCGGCTCCGCCGACACCTGGCTGCCGATGCCGGAGGACTGGGCGGCGCTGACGGTCGAGAAGCAGCGCGCCGACGCCGGGTCGACGTTGTCGTTCTTCCGGCAGGCGATCGAGTTGCGCAGGGCCCGTGCGGAATTCGAAGGCACCGCGATCGACTGGCTGACGGCGCCGGCCGACGCGCTGATTTTCCGCCGCCGCGCGGGCGGGTTGCGTTGCGTCCTCAACGCGGGCAGCCGGCCGATCCCGCTGCCGCAGGGGGAGGTCATCCTGGCCAGCGTGCCGCCGGCCGGCGGCGCCTTGCCGCCCGACGCCGCGGCGTGGCTCGTCTAGTCCCGCTGCGTGCATCGGACCTCAGGCGTGGACGGTGAGCCAACCGGAATCGCCGCGACTGCGTTCCGCCCTTGTGGACGGCCCAGGGAACCTGATCCTCAGCGCAGCACCAGCGCCGGGTCGCCGCGACGCCGGTACACCGAGCCGAACCTGGCGTCGATGCGCAGCCAGTTCGGCATGGCGCGGACCCGGATGATCTCTTCGGCGGGAATGGCATCCGCCTGCTGTGGCAGGAATCCCATTGCGGTCAAAGCGAACACACAACGCATGGGCACACCTATCTCGACCTCGGCCGAACTGGCCCGGATGACCTCCTGGTCGAGCAGTGAGACGGGCGGGCCGTGGGAACTGCTGTGTTCCTTGGCAAGTCGCGCGCCGCGCTCGGCTAGGTCCAGCATCACCCGGGCCGGTACGTCGTCGACGTGGATGAAGCCGGATTCCGGGGGCAGTGCACCCCGCCAGGCCGAGTCCATCGAAAAGCCCGGATCCACGTAGCCCGAGGCGTCCATCGCGGCCAGGCCGCGCGCCAATCCGTCCGCGGCCACCGACAGGTCGCCGGGCCGCACGGTGCCCCCCACCACGCGACAGACCAGTACGTCGAAACCCGTTGCCACCCATGCGGTCACCAGCCCACCGGCCCGAGCACGCAACCGGATCACCGCCGTGTCGTCGAGTCGCAACGCGCGATCGACGAACGTGGCGAGGTCCGCTCGCTGGGCGGTACCGCCTTGCGGCCCCAGCCACAGTCCTCGCTCGGCTCCGCCTCCTGTCACCGCAGCCACCGTTGCAAGTACTCCCGTTGGTGTGGTGAGAGCCGCACCAGTCGCTGCTCCTCGATGTGGACCGCGGCCAGCTGCGACTCGGCGATGACAGCCGGCTTGGACCCGGGGGCGGCCCCGACCGAACGCACCTCGTAGCCCAGCGTGAAGTCGACCGTCCGCAACTGCTTGGTCCAGATGGTCACCTGCAGAGGCGAATCGGCGAGGCGCAGCTGCGCCTTGTAGGTGACCCGGACGTCGGCGATCAGCAACCCGACCGTGGCGATGTCGAGGGCGAACGGCTCGGCGAGGAACGGCACCCGCGCTTCTTCCAGGATCGTGACCATGGTGGCGTGGTTGATGTGCTGGTACATGTCGATGTCCGACCAGCGCACCGGCACGGGTGCGACGTAACCAACGCTCAACTCGACGAGCCCCTGCCGCTGGTGCGGGTCATGCGCCGGATCTGCCGCGCGGCCACCGACAGCGTCGCCAGATCCTTTGCCCCGCTCTCCTGGATCTCGGCCAGCGTCCGGCGGGCCCGCTCCACCCGCGAGGCGCTGAGGTGCTCCCACTCCGCGATCTTCTCCTCGCCGGTCTCGTCGGGCTCCCCGACGGCGAGCACATCGAAGCACAGCGAGCGCAGCGATGCGTAGATGTCGTCGCGAATGGCCAAGCGCGCCAACGAATGCCAGCGATCGTTGCGGGGCAGCTCGGATACCGCCGTGAGCAGCCCGTCGGTGCCGAGCCGGTCCATCAGGGCGAAGTAGGTGTCGGCGACCTCGGCGGCGTCGATTTCGTTGATGTCGGCGATGTCGATGATGTCGAGCAGGCTGAACCGGTACAGGCCGGCGGCGACCAGGTAGGCCAGATCCTCGGGCGTGCCCTGCGAGGAGTATTCGGCGGCTTCCTTTTCCACGATCGCCTTGTCGTCACCGCGCAGCCACTCCGACATGCGCGGGGTCAGCTCCTTGACCTTCGCGGCGAAGCGGTTGATCTCGGCGCCGACGGCAAGCGGCTGCGGGCGGTAGTTGAGCAGCCAGCGCCCGGATCGGTCGATCAGGCGCCTGGTGTCCAGCGTGAGCCGGTCCGACAGGGCCACCGGTATGTCCGACGCGCGGATCTGCCGCCAGAGGTCGCCCACCCCGAAGATGGCGTCGGTGGCCACGTAGGTGCGCACCGCGTCGACGGGCTGGACGCCGACGTCCTCGGCGATCCGGAAGGCGTAGCTGATGCCCCCGGTGTCCACCAGGTCGTTGATCAACATGGTGGTGACGAGCTCGCGGCGCAGCTGGTGGGCACGGATCTCCGGGGTGAACCGTTCCCGCAGCGGCGTCGGGAAGTAGAGCGGCAACCGGGAGCTGAACACGTCCTGCTCGGGCAGTTCGGTGCCCAGCATGTCCTCCTTGAGACCGAGCTTGACGTGCGCCATCAGCGTGCACAGCTCGGGCGAGGTGAGCCCGATGCCCGCCTCGGAGCGGCGGCGGATCTCCTTTTCCGACGGCAGCGCCTCCAGTTCGCGGTTGAGGCCGCGTTCTTCGACCAGGAACTTGATCTGGCGTTCGTGCACCGGCAGCAGGCTGGCCGCGTTGGAGCGGCTGGTGCCGATCAGGTCGTTCTGGTCCTCGTTGTCGGTGAGCACCAGCCGTGCCACCTCGTCGGTCATGGACTCCAGCAGCTCTTTGCGCTCGTCGGGGTCCACCTTGCCGGCGGTGACCAGCGCGTCGATCAGGATCTTGATGTTGACCTCGTGGTCCGAGCAGTCCACACCGGCGGAGTTGTCCATCGCGTCGGTGTTGATGCGCCCGCCCGACAGGTCGAACTCGACGCGACCCAGCGCCGTCACACCGAGGTTGCCCCCTTCGCCGATCACCTTGGCGCGCACCTGGTTTCCGTTGACGCGGACCGGGTCGTTGGCGCGGTCCCCCACGTCGGAGTCGGACTCGGATTCGGCCTTGATGTAGGTGCCGATCCCGCCGTTGAACAGCAGATCCACCGGCGCCTGCAGGATCGCCTTGATCAGGTTGGGCGGGGCCATCTCCTCGGAGTCGCCGTCGATGCCCAGCGCGGCGCGGACCTGCTCGCTGACCGGGATCGCCTTCTGCTCGCGGGCATACACGCCGCCACCCTCGCTGATCAGCGACTTGTCGTAGTCGTCCCAGCTGGAGCGCGCCTGGTCGAACAGCCGTCGGCGTTCCTCCCAGGACGCCTCGGGGTCGGGGTCCGGATCGAGGAAGACGTGCCGGTGGTCGAAGGCGGCGATCAGCTTGATGTGCTTGCTCAGCAGCATGCCGTTGCCGAACACGTCGCCGCTCATGTCGCCGATGCCGACGACGGTGAAGTCCTCGGCCTGGGTGTCGACCCCCATCTCCCGGAAGTGCCGTCGGACCGCCTCCCACGCACCCTTGGCGGTGATGCCCATGGCCTTGTGGTCGTAGCCGACCGACCCGCCGGAGGCGAACGCGTCGCCCAGCCAGAACCCATAGGACTTGGCGACGTCGTTGGCGATGTCGGAGAACGTGGCGGTGCCTTTGTCCGCGGCCACCACCAGGTAGGCGTCGTCGCCATCGCGCCGCACCACCTCGGGCGGGGGGTTGACCTTCCCGGTGGAGTGGTCGACGTTGTCGGTGACCTCCAGCAGCCCGGAGATGAACAGCTGGTAGCAGGCCACACCTTCGGCGCGGGTGGCGTCCCGGTCGGCGGCGGGATCACCGGTGGGCAGCGGCGGGCCCTTGACGATGAACCCGCCCTTGGCGCCGACCGGCACGATCACGGCGTTCTTCACCGCCTGCGCCTTGACCAGGCCCAGGATCTCGGTGCGGAAGTCGTCGCGGCGGTCCGACCAGCGCAACCCGCCGCGGGCCACCGGGCCGAACCTCAGGTGCACACCCTCGACGCGGGGGGAATACACGAAGATCTCGTATTTGGGCCGCGGCAGCGGCAACTCGTCGATCAGTTGCGCGTCCAGCTTGAGCGCCAGCACGTTCTGGGCGCGGGCCGAACCCTCTTTCGTCACAAAGTAATTGGTGCGCAGCGTGGCCTGGACCAGCGACGCGAAGGCGCGCAGGATGCGGTCGGTGTCCAGGCTGCGCAGCGCGTCGATGTCCGCGGCGACCGCGTTGGCCGCCGATTGCGCGTCGCGGCTCCCGGAAGATCCCTGGGGGTTGAACAGCGCCTCGAACAGTGCGACGAGCGACCGCGCCGTCGACGGGTGGTCGTTGAGCACCGCCTCGATGTGGGACTGGCTGTAGGGAAACCCGGCCTGCCGCAGGTATTTCGTGTAGGCGCGCAGCAGCACGACCTGCTGCCAGGCCAGGCCCGCGCGCATCACCAACTCGTTGAATCGGTCGATCTCGACGCGGCCCTGCCAGATCGCGGTGACCGCGTCGGCGAACCGTTGTGCCGTCGCGTCGCGCTCTTCGGTCGACGACGCCTGCGGGATGGTCGGGTGCGGTGAGATCTTGAACTGGTAGATCCACACCGGCAGCTCGTCGGCCCGGGTGACGGTGAACGGCCGCTCCTCGAGCACGTCGACCCCCATGCTCTGCAGCATCGGGAGCAGCTGACTCAGCGACGCGGTGTGCCCTCCCAGGAACCAGGTGAGCTGGGCGAGCCCCTCTTCGCCGCTGTCGGAGAACACCAGCTTGACCGAGTCGTCGCTCAGCTCGTTGATGATGCGGATGTGGTCGATGGCGTCGGCGGGCGCGACGGCCTGCTTGTAGGCCTCGGGGAAGGCGGCCGCGTAGTGCTCGGCGTCCGCCTGTGCGACGGTGTCGTCGGCCGCGGCGCCATGCAGCCGGTCGGACCAGGTTTGGGCGGCTTCGCTCAGCATCGCCTGGATCCGGACCCGGTTCTCTTCGGAGGTGTCGACCGGAGCGACGGCGACACCTTCCTGTTTCGGAGGCAGCCGCACCATGAAATGCATCAGTGCCCATGGGGATTCGCTGACACGCGCGGTGAATTCGAGTCGTGTCCCGCCGAATTCGCGCACCAGGATGTCCTCGATCTGGCGCCGCACCGGTGTGGTGTAGCGGTCGCGGGCCACATAGACCAGGCAGGAGACGAAGTACTGGAGCCGGTCGGCGCGCAGGAACAACAATGCGCGCCGCTGGGATCCCAGGTCGACCACGGCTTTGGCCATCGCTAACAGCCGTTCGGCGCTCAGGGTGAACAATTCCGACCGCGGGACGGTCTGGATGACGTCGAGAAGGAGCTGCCCGGGATAGGCGGGGTCGCTGTCGGCCATCGTGAGCACCTCGCGGACCCGGTGCGAGACCATCGGGATCTCCAGCACGTCCGCGTTCATGGCTGTGATGGTGAAGAGCCCGACGAAGCGGTGCTCGACGATGCCGTCGTCGACGTACTCGCGGACCCCGATGGCGTACGGGTAGGCACCGTAGCGCAGATAGCTGCCGACCACGGACTGGGCCAGGACCAGCAGTTGGTCGTCGTCGGTCAACCGGGGCCGGGAACCGGTGCGTGTCCGCAGCACGCCGAGGCCCCTCGACCCGTCGCCGGAGACCTCGCTGTCGTGCACCTGGCAGCGCTGATAGCCCAGCAGCAGGAAGTTCCCGTCGGCCAGCCAGCGCAGCAGTGCGGCCACTTCGTCGCGGTCCGGTGCGGCGAAATGGTCGTCGGAGTTGGCTTCGACGGCGGCGGTCACCTGCTCGAGCGCGGCGATCAGATCCGTTGCGTCGCTGGCGACCTGCTGGACGTCGGCCAGCACCTTGGACAGCAGCCGCTCGAGTTCGGCGAGGGCCTTGGTGTCGACGGCCGGGGACAGCTGCACGTGTATCCACGCCTCGCCGTCATACGGTGACGCGCCGGCGGGCTTCGGCCCGATGCCGCGCAGGTCCCCCTCGGGGCTGCGCCGCACCTCGAACACCGGGGTCATGATGGCCGCGTAGGCGACACCGAGGCGGTGCAGCAGCACCGTGACGGAGTCCATCAGCATCCCGCCGTGGTCGGTGACGACCTGCAGCGCAGGCCCGAACCCCGCGGGATCGTCCAGGGGGTATACGGCCACGCAGCTTTCGCCGGCCGGGCGGTGCTCGCCGAGCCGATAGTGCGCACCGAGCATCGCCGGGGTCACGATGGCGGCGGGCAGGCTCGGATCGATCGGCCCGGCTTCCCCGAGCTCGTCGGTGTGCGGACCGCGATAGCTCTCGAGGTAGGCCGTCGAGATCCACTCGGGAATGTCCTCGTCCTCGGAGAACGTGGTCCACGGCTGAATGTCCTGCTTAGCCCCGGGATCGATCGTCATGCCGATTGCTCCCAACTTGCGACGGATGTCAGCGCGGGCCGACGTCAGCCGCGCGTCAACTTGCGGTGGGTCACTCTGTGCGGACGCGCGGCCTCGGCGCCCAGCCGGTCAATCTTGTTTTCCTCGTAGGCCCCGAAGTTGCCCTCGAACCAGAACCACTTGGCCTCGTTGTCCTCGTCGCCCTCCCACGCCAGGATGTGCGTGCAGGTGCGGTCGAGAAACCAGCGATCGTGGGAGATCACCACCGCGCAGCCGGGGAAGTTCTCCAGGGCGTTCTCCAGCGAGCTCAGCGTTTCGACGTCCAGGTCGTTGGTCGGCTCGTCGAGCAGGATCAGGTTGCCGCCCTGCTTGAGCGTCAGCGCGAGGTTGAGCCTGTTGCGCTCGCCACCGGAGAGCACCCCCGCCGGCTTCTGCTGGTCGGGTCCCTTGAACCCGAACGCCGACACGTAGGCCCGAGACGGCACCTCGCTCTGGCCGACCTCGATGTAGTCGAGCCCGTCCGAGACGACTTCCCACACGGTCATTTTGGGGTCGATGCCGGCGCGGTCCTGGTCGACGTAGCTGAGCTTGACCGTTTCGCCGACCTTGACGGTGCCGCTGTCCGGCTCCTCGAGACCCACGATGGTTTTGAACAGCGTGGTCTTGCCGACACCATTGGGGCCGATGACGCCGACGATGCCGTTGCGCGGCAGGGTGAACGAGAGGTCCTTGATCAGGGTGCGTCCGCCGAAGCCCTTGTCGAGGTGGGCCACCTCGACCACCACGTTGCCCAGTCGCGGCCCGACCGGAATCTGGATCTCCTCGAAGTCGAGCTTCCGCGTCTTTTCGGCCTCGGCGACCATTTCCTCGTAGCGCTGCAGTCGCGCCTTGCCTTTGGCCTGACGCGCCTTGGTGCCGGACCGGACCCACGCCAGCTCGTCGGCCAGCCGTTTCTGCAGCTTGGCGTCTTTGCGGCCCTGCACCGACAGCCGCTCGGCCTTCTTCTCCAGGTAGGTCGAGTAGTTGCCTTCGTAGGGGTAGGCGCGGCCGCGGTCCAGCTCGAGGATCCACTGGGCGACGTTGTCGAGGAAGTAGCGGTCGTGGGTCACCGCCAGCACCGCCCCCGCATAGGAGGCCAGGTGCTGCTCGAGCCACTGCACGCTCTCGGCGTCCAGGTGGTTGGTCGGTTCGTCCAGTAACAGCAGGTCGGGCTTGGACAACAGCAGCTTGCACAACGCCACCCGGCGACGCTCACCGCCGGACAGATTGGTCACCGGCTCGTCGGGCGGCGGGCAGCGCAGCGCGTCCATGGCCTGCTCGAGCTGCGAGTCGAGGTCCCACGCGTCGGCGTGGTCGAGGTCCTCCTGCAGCCGCCCCATTTCCTCCATCAACTCGTCGGAGTAGTCGGTGGCCATGAGTTCGGCGACCTCGTTGAAACGGTCCAGCTTGACTTTGATGTCGCTCAGGCCCTCTTCGACGTTGCCGCGAACCGTCTTCTCCTCGTTCAGCGGCGGCTCCTGCTGCAGGATGCCGACGGTGGCGCCGGCGGCCAGGAACGCGTCACCGTTGTTGGGTTTGTCCAGTCCGGCCATGATCCGCAAGACGCTCGACTTGCCGGCGCCGTTGGGGCCGACGACACCGATCTTGGCGCCCGGGTAGAAGCTCAGCGTGACGTCGTCCAAGATGACCTTGTCGCCGTGCGCCTTGCGGACCTTCTTCATCGTGTAGATGAACTCAGCCATGCCGCGGTTTTGCCTTTCTGGTCTTGCAAAATGATCTCGCGGACCATCCTAGGCATCGCCCGACGGCGCCGGGCCGGCCGCTAGGCCGACAGCGGCAGCGGGTTGCCGCCCGCGGCGTCGTCGTCGGCGGCGGCGGCGTCCTCGGCCGGTTTGCCGTCGGCGGCGGCCTCCGCCGGGGCAGGAGCCGGTTCCGGACCGGTGTACCCGGGCTTTTCGATGCGCACCAGGGCGCGCGACAGGTCCGGCCCGACCGCGATGGCCCGCATCTCCAGCGAGGAACGGCGGTTGCCGTCGCGGTCCTCGTACTCGCTGGTGTACACGTGTCCGGTCGCAATCACCGGCGCTCCCTTGCCCAGCGCGGCACCCACGCCGGTCACCAGCTTGCCCCAGCAGTTGACCGTGATGAACAGCGAGTTGCCCGGCTCCCAGCCACCGTCACCGGTGCGGCGACGGGAATTGCTGGCCACCCGGAACTTGATGAGCTCCTGGTCACCGACCCGGCGGCGCTGGGGGTCGTTGACGATGTGACCGACTACGGTAAGCGGAGTTTCGAACATTGGCTGATCCCTTTCTCGATCTATCTGTCATGGCTTGGCGAACAGGTCACCGCCCTATACGACCGCCATTCAGCTCGGGACCACCGACGGACTCGGTCGCAGACGGGGCCCGCGCGCTGGCACTGTGGAGAAAACGGTGACTGTGGATCAGTCCATCGGTGAGTCGGAGGCGATCGCGCGTGCGGCCTGCTGTCTCAATGACCTGCTTCCGAGACGGCTGGCCGGTGGAGGTGTGTCGACGGAGCCGCCTGGACCTGTTCGGCGAGGATGTCGCTGTGACCTAAACCGCCGTTCGTCGACCTGACCGGCGACCAGCACGACGCGAGCTTGCCGCTGCGCTGGTTCACCCCGACCACCGAGGTCGACCTGTGCGGGCACGGCACCCTGGCCAGCGCGCACGTGCTTGGCGGCGAGCGGGCTTTTGCCACCCGCAGCGGCGAACTGCGCTGCCGTCCCGGCCGCGACGGCTCGATCACCATGGATTTCCCGGCCGACCGCCCCGCTCCATGCGGCTACCAAGCAACACTGAACTGGCTGGTACCATATCTTGTACCACTAGCGAGGAGGCGCTCGGTGGCAATCACCGCAAGCGAGGCGCGCAAGAACCTGTTTCCCCTGATCGAAAGGGTCAACGCCGACCGGACGCCGGTCGAGATCACATCGAAGGCTGGTCGCGCCGTGCTGATGTCCGCCGAGGACTGGGAAGCGTGGCAGGAGACGGCATACCTGTTCAGCTCCCCGGCCAATGCCCGCCGGCTCCTCGACGCTGCTGACGCCTTGGACCAGGGCGGCGGAATCCGGGCTGAACTCGCCGAGTGAACATCGTCTTCTCGCCGCAAGCGTGGGAGGACTACCAGCATTGGCAGACCGCCGACCGTGCGGTGCTCAAGCGGATCAACACGCTCATCGCGGACGCCCGTCGGTCACCGCAGGAAGGCATCGGTAAGCCGGAGCCGTTGAAATACGGGCTCGTCGGCGCCTGGACTCGGCGGATTACCCAGGAGCAAAGGCTCGTCTACCGCGTCGTCGGCGATGATTTGCAGATTCTCCAGGCCCGGTATCACTACCTCTAGCGCAGTTCTGTCGTCTTATGCCGCGCGAGCTCGGCCAGCATCGCGTTGTAGGCGGCCAGCTCGGCGTCGTCGTCGCGGTCGGCCGCCCGGTCCAGCCGCCGGGCCATGCGGTCGTCGCTGCGCGCCCACTGGATGAGCAACGCCAACATCACGATCACCAGGGGGCCTTCTCCGGCCGCCCACGCGATGGCGCCGCCCAGCCGCTGATCGCCCATCAGGTCGGTGTGCCAGCCCAGTCCCAGCGATTGGTAGTAGTCGGCGCCGAGGACTCGCTGGGTGCCCATCAGTACCACCCCGAAGAACGCGTGCAGCGGCAACGACGCGAACACCACACCCACCTTGGCCAGCGGCGGGATCGGGCGCGGCGTGGGGTCCACCCCGATGACGATCCAATAGAAGAGGTAGCCGCTGAGCAGGAAGTGCACGTTCATCGCCAGATGCCCGGCGTGACTGCTCACCGCCTTGTCGAACAGGCTCGAGAAGTACAACCCGTAGAAGCCGGCGACGAAGAGGACCGTGGCCACGGCCGGGTTGGTGAGGAACCGGGAACATCGGCTGTGCAGTGCGGCCAACAACCATTCCCGCATACCCGGGGGATCGTCACGACCGGCGGTCGGCAGTGCGCGCAGCGCCAGGCTGACCGGGGCGCCGAGCACGAGCAGGATCGGGACCAGCATCGACAGCCCCATGTGGGCGACCATGTGCATGCTGAACATCGCCGGCATGTACCGGCCGACACCCGAGGACGTCATGAACAACAGGGTCAGGCAGCCGAGCAACCACGCCAGCGTCCGGCCCGCCGGCCACCGGTCGCCGCGCCGGCGCAGCCGCACCACCGCCGCCACGTACACCGCGGCGAACACGATCGCGGCCGTGCCGAAGATCAGGTCGAAACGCCAGTCGAACAGGACGCGCGCCATGGTCGGCGGCCCGTCGAAGTTGTAGCCGACCTCGGCTTCCGACGGCGAGGGCAGCCGAATCGGCGGCGGCGGGGGCGGTGTGCGGCCCAGCCCGACGGCAATGCCGAAGGTCAGCCCGAACAGCGCGGCTTCCATCAGCGCGAGCCGGATCAGGGCCCGCCGCGCGTGCGGCGGGCTCGCGTCGTCGTGCAGCGCGGCGACTGCCGAGCGGCGCTGGCGCCAGCCGAGGACGCCCAGCAGGCACAGCGCCAGGAATTTGCCGACGACCAGCCGCCCATAGGAGGTGGTCAGCAGGTCCGACGGCAGCACCCGCACTAGGGCGTTCATCACCCCGCTCACGCCCATGGCCAACCAGCACCACAGCGCGATCGACGAGAACCGCCGCGCCGCCAGGCCCAGGTGGTCGCCCCCGCGCAGGGCGTGGGCCACCAACGCGAGCAGGCCGCCGGCCCATAGGCCGGCGGCGACCAGGTGGATCAGCAGGCTGTTGGTCGCCAAGTCGTGCGAGCCGCCGGCCGAGGAGTGTCCGGTCAGCCCCAGCGGGATCAGGGTCGACAGCGAAGCGCCCAACAGCGGCGCTGTCCACGACCAGCGCAGCACCGACACGCTGGCCAGCGTGACCAGCGCGGCCAGGATCGCCGTCCAGCGCCACGCGGAGGCGGTGGTGACCAGGCCGGCCGACGACCACAGCGTGAGCGGGTTGAGGTGCTGGCTCAGCGGTTGGCCCGACACGTCGGAGATGGTCAGCGGGACCAGCAACGCGGCGCACACCGCCCACACCCCCGACGCCCACGTCCCCGTGCGGAGCGCACGGTAGCCGCCGGCGTCGAGTACGCCGCTCCGCTGCGGCGGCACCAGGAAGGCGGCGAACAGGAAGGAACCGACGGCCAGGACCGCGGCGATCTCGCCCGCCGCGCGGACGAACGGCAGCCCCAGCGTGGTGGCCGGCCCCGGATCGGGCAGACCGGTGTCGAGCAGCGCATCGGCCAGCGACAACGCCCCGATCCCGGCCGCCGTGCACCCCGCCAGCACCGCGACCCCGACCAGCAACGGCCACACCCGTGCAGGGCGCTTGGCAGCGCCCCTCGTCGCGCGCGTGCCGGGGCGTTCCCGGCGGGCGGGGCAACGGTCATGGGTCCAGGCTATTGGGGGGCGCGCGGCGGTCAGTCGGTTCGGCTGTCCCGTTGGTCCTGGCGCGCTTTTAACTCGCGGGCGACGAACTGCTTGCGCGCGAGCCGACCGATGTGGCCGGAATCCCGCAGCACGTTGCGCAACTCGCGCCGGAAGGCGACCCGCCGTTCGGTCAGCTCGGCTCCGGGGCCGATCAAGCCGTGGTCGTCGACGACCTGGCGCGCGGTGGCGAACAACAGCGTCGACACCGACTCGCTGCTGCGGACCCGGGTCTGCGCCACGTATTGCCGCCCCACCCCGAGCGCCAGGTCCGTCAGCTCCTGCCGGCCGATGTCGGGCGGGGCGTCGCGCAGCACGTCGGCGACGATCTCGTAGGCCTCGAAGAACACCCGAAGCATGGCGTCGGCCATCAGCGGACGCTTGGCGAACAGCATCGCGTCGATCTCGTCTCCCCCGGCGGCGACGTGGGACTCCCAGTCGTCGTGCCAGGCCATCTCTTCGGCGATGTTTTGCCGGAACGTCGCCGAGTCGGCGAAATAGAAGTCGAACTTGAGCAGGTCGCGCAGCCGCATCGCCTGCGCCCAGAACGCCTCCATGCGGTCGCCTCCGGCGTGGCGGGTGTGCGCGAGCGCGAGTTCGACGATGGAGGTTTCCAGGAAGGCGTGGATCACCGAGTTCCGGTAGAACGCGGCGGCGTGTTCGTCCTCGGGCGCGATCTGCCACACCGGCTCCCGCCCGCCGTCGACCCGGGTGACCGGGTGACCGCCCGACAGCGCGTCGACCGCGGCACGCACGCCGGCCCGGGTGCGCAGCCGCAGCGCGCTCGTCGAGACCGGGGTGTGCTTGCGTTCGAGGTAGTCCAGGGAGTCCTGCAGGGTGTGGTGCAGCTGGCCCAGCGTGAGCGCCGCGCCGCGGGTGGTCAGCAGCAGCGCGCACACCAACCCCGTCGCGGTGACGGGGGTGGCCTGCAGGATTCGCCACGCGACCTCGAAGGACATTTTCTGCAGGGCAAGCTTGTTGGCGTCCCGGTCGTGGTTGAGCGGACCTTGCTGGGGGCCGAGGTACTGGCGCATCGACACGGCCTCGGGGAAGCGGACGTAGATCTTGCCGTAGTTGCGTTCGCCCTGCGCCCTGATGAAGTTGTACAGCCAGCCGATGCCCTCGGGGGTCTTCTCCCCGCCGCGGGCGTAGGCGGCGTACTCGGCCGTCTCGTGCAGCTGGTCGAAGCTGATAGACACCGGCTGCAGCAGGATGTCCTCGCTGCGGCCGTCGAGGTAGGCGTCGGCCACGTAGGCCAGCAGGCCGAGCTTGGGCGGCAGCATCTTGCCCGTCCGCGAGCGGGTGCCCTCGATGGACCAGCTCAGGTTGAACCGCTTCTCGACGATGTAGCCGACGTACTCGCGCAGGACGTACTTGTAGAGCGGGTTGTCGCCGACGTTGCGGCGGATGAATATGACGCCGGACCGGCGCAGCAGCGGTCCCATCAAACCGAACGACAGGTTGATGCCGGCGAACACGTGCACCGGCGGCAGCCGGTTCTCCTGCATCGCCACCGGCACCACCGCGCCGTCGATGTAGGACCGGTGCGAGAACAGCAGCACCGCCGGGTGCGCTTCCAGCCCGGAGCGCATGGCCGCCACCTGGTACTCGTCGTAGTCGAGCTCGGGATCGAATCCGCGGCTGATCGCCCGGCCGAGCACGGACACCAGGTCGACCGACACCCTGCTCCACCCGGTCGCCAGTTCGTCGAGCATCTTGCCGGCTTCTTCGACGGTGGCGCCCGGGATCTTCTGCAGACCCGCACGAAACCGCGCCGAAGCCAGGATCTCCGGCTTGAGCAGCCGCGGAGACTTGTACTGCGGCCCGAGGATGCGGTACTCGACGCGCTCGATCGCCAGGACCGCGCGGCGGACGACGAACCCGGCGAAGTCGCGCGGATCCTCACCCACCGTGGTGTCGCGCCACTGCTGACGCAATTCGGACACCTTGGCGGGCTCGCCGGCCACCACCCGCGCGCGACCGGGAGCGTCGCGCCGGATGCGGCGCTGCCGGCGCTGGCTGGGGTGGTAGGGATCCAGGCCGGGCAGCAGGCCCGCCACCTTGGCGAGCCGGCCGCGGTCCGGGGGCGGCAACCAGAACACCTGAACCGGCACGATCGAACGGTCGTGACCGGATTCGAGCCGCTGCGCCAGCGCGCTCAGCTCCGACGGCGGCGCGTCGGGTTCGGGCAGCCGCAGTACGTCGACCCGCGCGCCCGGGTGGTCGGCGCGCTGCCGTTCCACCCAGGCCGTGATCAGCTCCATTTCGACCGGCGAGGCCATGGACGCCAACACCAGCGAATCCTGATCGGCGCTGGTGTCTGCGGCCGGTTCGCTCACACGCGCCCTCTGGGCCCGGATTCGGGTGTCTCCTCGCCGGGGCCGGGGGCCTTCGGCTGGGCTTTCGCCGCCGCCTTCTTGGCCGGGGCCTTCTTGGCGGGGGTCTTCTTCGCCGGGGCCTTCTTGGCCGCGGCCTTCTTCGCCGGGGCCTTCTTCGCCGGGGCCTTCTTCGCCGGGGCCTTCTTCGCCGCCTTCGTCTTGTACAGATCGGACTCGGGCAGCTCGTCGGTGGGCCAGTCGGCCAGCGTGTCCAGGTACAGCCGGCGCACCTCGGCGATGCGCTCGGGCAGCGTCTCGACCGTCCAGTCGTCCACCGGGATCGGCGGGAACACCGCCACATCGACCGTGCCCGGGTTGATGGTGGTGGAGTTGCGCGCGGCGACGATCTCGGCGTTGCGGATGACGATCGGCACGATCGGGATGCCGACGGCCATCGCGATGCGGAACGCGCCCTTCTTGAAGGGCCCGACCTCGGTGGTGTCCATGCGGGTGCCTTCGGGGGCGATCACGACCGAGAGTCCCTTTCTGGCGAGCTCTTCGATCTGGTGCAGCGACTCGACGGCGGCGCTCGGATCGTCGCGGTCGATGAACGCGGCGTCCATCGCCTTGCCGATCGTGCCCATGATCGGATCCTTGGCCAGTTCCTTCTTGCCCACTGCGGTCCAGTTGTCGCGCACCAGCGCGCCAACCATGACGGGGTCGACCTGGTTGCGGTGGTTGAAGATGAACACCGCCGGACGCTGCGCGGTCAGGTTCTCCTGGCCGATGACGTTCATCTGGACGCCGGTGGTAGCGAGCAGCACCTGGGAGAAGGTGGAGGTGAAGAAGTTGACCCCCCGCCGCCGGCTGCGGGTGAGCATGCCGATCCCCACCGCGCCGGTCGCGATCGGGAACAGCGAACCGAAACCGGCCAGCGTGCGCAGTTGCCGGCGGAGGCCGACCGGTCCGCGACTGTTGAACCGCAGGATCGGCCAGCCGCGCCGCTTGGCCACCGCGGCCATCTTGCCCTCGGGGTTGGTCGGTCGCGGGTTGCCGACCAGGTACATCAGGGCGACGTCCTCGTCGCCGTCGGCGTAGAAGTAGCTGTCCTTGAGGTCGATGCCGTTCTCGGCGGCAAACCGCTGCACGGCGGCGGCCTTGCCCGGCCCCCACAGGATGGGCTTCTGCACGCCGCCGGTGAGTATGCCGTCCTCGGTGGTCTCGAACTTGTTGGTGAGCATGTTGGTGATGCCGAGAAATCGGGCCACCGGGTTGACCTGGATGGTCAGTGCCGACGAGCTGAGCACGACGGTGTGTCCGCGCGCCACGTGCGCCCGCACCAGTTCGCGCATCTCCGGGTAGATGCGGCCCTCGATCCGCTGCACGAACAGCCGCTCGCCGATCTCTTCGAGGTCGTCGATCAGCCGCCCGGCCAGCGCGGAGGCGGCCTTACCGATGAGATCTTCGAACTCGATGCGCCCGAGCGTGTGGTTCAGGCCCGCATGCACCATGCTGAGCAGCTCCCCCACCCCCATGTCGCGGCGCAGCAGACGTTCCTGGGTGAGGATGACCGCGGTGAAGCCGGCGACGAGGGTCCCGTCCAGGTCGAAGAACGCCCCGATCTTGGGCCCGGGTGGGCTGGCCATGATCTCGGCGACCGATCCGGGCAGTCGCATGTCCGTCGCCGGTTTTTGCATGTCGCGTTCGGTCCCCCGCTCCTCGGATGCGCTCATGATCCCGACACCGATCGCGACGCCGACGCTGCCGGCTCGCCGAACGAGGCGGGCACCGCGCGGGGCGCCGGGTCGCCGGCCAGCGCCAGGATCTCGTCGAAACCCTCCAGCAGGCACTGGGCGAACAACGGCTCGTCGCGGATCGCCGCCCTGTCGTAGCGGACGGTGATGGTGCACCACCCGCCCCTCGAGATCAGCACTGCCATCATCGCCACGCCGGGCAGCGGGCCGATGCCGTACTGGCGCAGGACTTTCGCGCCGGCGAGGTAGGTGTCCCCCGGGTAGACCGGGATGTTGCTGGCCTGGACGTCGGAGCCGATCACCGAGCCGGTGATCCCCTGCAGCACGGCGGTCGGCAGGACGCTGAGTACCGGTGCGAGGGAACCGACGATGTTCATCGCGGGCTCGTCGCGGCGCTGGGTCATCTGCGCGCGGATCTTGCGCATCCGGGAGACCGGGTCGGCGGTGCCCAGCGGCGCCGCCAGGTTGACTCCGGTGAACCGGTTGCCACCGGCCGCGTCGGCGTCGGCCCGCAGGTTCACCGGCACCGCCATCGGCAACGTGCTGACCGGCACGCCGAGGGCCTCGTGGTAGCGGCGCAGGGCGCCGGACAGGCCGGCGAGGTAGGCGTCGTTGATCGATCCCCCGCCGGCCTTGGCCGCTTTGTGCAGGTCGGCGAGCAGAATGTCGATCGCCTCGGTGCGGGTTGCCAGGCTGCGCCGGCGCAGCAGCGGCGACGGCTCGGCGGCCCGGTTGAGCACCCGCATCCCCGACATGGCGTAGCCCACGATCCCCGACACCGTCGACGTCGGCTCCAGCACCACCCGCCCGGCCGTCGAGACGGCGCCGGACACCGCGCCCAGGACGCCACCGAGCACCGACAGGGGAAGCCGGTTGATGCCCTGCCGCATCAACTCGTTGGGCGTCAGGTCCTGCGGCACGGGCAACGGCGGCGTCGGCCTGGGCGGGGGGTCGCGTTCGAGGTCGTATATCTCGGCGAACATCGCCACGCCACCGACGCCGTCGGTGACGGCGTGGCTGACGTGCAGCAGGGTCGCGGCCCTCCCGTCGGGCAGGCCCTCCACCAGAGTGGCCGTCCACAGCGGCCGGGAGATGTCCATCGGTGACTGCAGGATGACCTCGGCGAGGTCGAACACCTCGCGCAGCGTGCCCGGCCCGGACACCCGCACGCGACGCACGTGGAAGTCCAGGTTGAAATCGGGATCGACGACCCAGCGCGGCGCCGCCGTCGGCAAGGTCGGGACGACGACCTTCTGCCGCAGCCGCAGCACCCGGCGCGAGGCATTCTCGAAGCGGGTGCGAAAGGCGTCCCAGTTCGGTGTCGCGTCAAGGACTTCCAGGGCCATGATGCCCGAGCGGGTCCGGGGATTCGCCTCGCCCCGATGCATCAGGTAGTCGACCGGTCCAAGCTCATCGGACAATTTCACGACGGCCACGGAATCAGTGGCCTCAGCCATGATCACCAACTCGACGTGCCATACGTGTCACCGCCGACCAAGCCTCTCACCTCGGACCACTCGCCACCACAACGCTAGTCGGGTTGACGGGCTGGTGAAAAGGCACGATCCGGTCGCGGGTCCCGCGCCGGCGACGGGTCCGGACGTCAGCTGGCGGACGTGACCGCCAGCGGCAGCGAATCCATCAGCGCGCTCGAGCGCCGCCCGTAGACCACACCGAAGAAGTCGGCGACGGCGTCGGCGGCCAGCCGCGAGCGCAGCGTCGGGGTGATGTCGAAGGCGTGGTGGGCGTTGGCCAGCTCGGCGTAGCCGACCGTGGGTGCGCCGGCCGCGCGCAGCGCCGCACAGAAGGAGCGGGCCTGGCCGCAGGGAACGATTTCGTCCTTATCGCCGTGGAGCACGAAGAACGGCGGGGCGTCGGGGTGGACGTAGGAGATCGGGGAGGCCGCCTCGAACCGCTCGGGGGCGCTGGCGTAGCGGGCTTTCATGACGAACTGCTCGAGGAACGGCAGCATCAGATCGTGCATGTTGTCGGCGTCGACGAAGTCGTACACCCCGTAGTAGGGGGCGACGGCCTGGACCGTGGTGTCGGCGCGTTCGAATCCGGGTTGAAACCTCGGGTCATTCGGCGTGAGCGCGGCCAGTGACGCCAGGTGCCCGCCGGCCGAGCCGCCGGTCATCGCGATGAAGTCGGGGTCGCCGCCGTAGTCGGCGATGTTCTCGCGAACCCAGGCGATCGCCCGCTTGACGTCGATCAGGTGCGCCGGGAACGTGCAGCGCGGGCTTTTGCTGTAGTTGATCGAGACGCAGATCCAGCCGAGTTCGGCCATGCGGCTCATCAGCGTGTAGGCCTGAACGCGTTTGTCGCCGACGGTCCATGCGCCGCCGGGCACCTGGATCAGTACCGGGGCGCGGCTGCCGGGTGCCACGTCCGGGCCCCGCCAGATGTCGAGCAGGTGCTCGGTGCCGCCGGGGCCGTAGGAGATGTCGGAGGTCTGCGCCGCGTAACGGCGGTGCGGGCCGGGCCGCTGGAACAAGCCGTCGCGGGGCGCGCACTGCGACGTACGCCGGGTCGGATGCGACACCTGGTCGCGAAAGTCCGGACCGAAGGCGTCCTCGAGGGCCGCGGTGAGGGCTTGATCCGCGCGCTGCACCGCCCAGCTGTTCGCGACCCGGCCGACGGCCGGGTGCGCCACCCGGGACAACGCGTGTCCGGTCACCACGTGCGGCGGAAACTCCGTGGACAGCCAGCCCGCGACCCAGCCGAGCGCGAACGGCGAACCGCGCAGCAGCAGCGCGCTGGCACGGCAGGTGTCCCTGGCATCGGCCGCCAGTCGCAGCGCGTGGGCGCTGGCCCGCGAGCACCGCGAAGCCACATCTATGGCCAAGCTCATAGCTATGCCACCCCTCGACGTCAGGCACACGCCACATTGCGGTTAACGGCTCATGTCCAGCCGATGTTGTACGTGTGTCGAGGGTCACTACCCTAACCGATAATCGCGGCGGCGGAAGCCCTTTCGGGCGCGTCGTGTTGCTCCGGTCGAGCCCTGGGGCCCGTTGGCTAGACTGACCTGCACATTGCCTCCGTAGCTCAGGTGGATAGAGCAAGGGCCTTCTAATCCCTAGGTCGCACGTTCGAGTCGTGCCGGGGGCACTGCTTCTGTGTATGACCTCGGCTGATGCTTGACAGTAGCTGCGGTTGATCCTTGACACTCCCTAAATGAGGGAGCTGACCGTGGCCGAGCAGAGGTATCAGGCCGTCTCGGCGGGCACTGGTCAGAGGTGGTTTTGCGCCCCAAGGCTCTGCTGATCGCTGCGCAGGTACAACATCGCAATCGCCGCGGACACTTCATGCTGGGCGTCGCCGAGGCGAGGTCGGTGCATGAGGTCGGTTTGCTCTGGAGTCGTGACGAGGACCGGCCAACCTCCTGCCTTCAGGTCCGGAGGCGCGGAGAACTTCTCCGAAGATTTGCCGCGGTGATACCCGGTCGCTCATCCGTAGGCCGCACCTCGAGTCGTGCCGAGGTCCAGCCAGGCGCATGCATGTCGACCCGACGAGCGGCTTTTCTCACGTCCGACACCTCACCGCGTGCCGTGTGGTGAGCTTGGTCGCATGAGCCTGACTTTCTATGTGCTGCTGTGGGCCCATCCGGGGGCTGAGCAGGCGCTGATCGCATACGAAGACACGGTCTTGGGCCTAGTCCCCCAACACGGTGGCCGGGTCGTCCAGCGGTCCCGAAGCGACGGCGCCGAAGGACGACCGCTGGAGATCCAGTTGTTCGAGTTTCCGTCCACCGAGTCGTTCGACGCCTACATGCATGACCCCCGTCGCACTGCGTTGGCCACCGAGCGCGACCATTCAATCGCCAAAACTGAGATGATCAACGTCGAGGTCGTCTGATGCCAGCGGGGCCAGAGCGGCAACGCCTGCCCCGCGTGTTGAGCGACGCTGTGGGTGAGCACGACGGGGTCGTGGCACGTCACGTGAGTTGAGGACGGTCCGACCTGACGGTTATCGGGTGGGCCGAGTGCGAGTGGTGGCGTCACCGCGAGGACGGCCGGTTTACGGTTCGGGTGATCTTGAAAGCCGACGGCCCTCCCCACGTGCTTTGACGGTCTGCGGGAAGGGCCGTCCGAACACGCCCGGAGGCGCGGTGCTCAGTGTAGGAGCAGATCCCGTTGTGGTTGAGAACCAGTTGCGTACCGGTGAGCTGAAGTGCCCGGATTGTGAGCTGCGGTTGGCGCCGTGGGGGCATGCCGCGCCGCGGTTTGTGCGCCGGGCCGCGGCGGTGGTGGCCCGGATTCGGCCACGGCGGGCGATCTGTTCGAGCGCGGCAGGCTGTGGCCGCTCGCACGTGCTGTTGCCCCTGGTCTGCCTGGGACGACGGGTCGATTCGGTGGCGGTGATCTGGGCGGCGTTGGTGGCCCGGGCGTCGGGCTGGGGGTGGCGGCGGATCTGTGCGGCGGCGGGTCGTCCGGCCTCGACAGTGCGGGGCTGGCTGTCGCGGTTCGCTGAGCATGCCGAGCCGATCCGGGTGGGGTTCGCTCGGCTGGAACACCTGGCCAACACCGGCGCGGACATGGTTCGCCTGACACCGGCGGCAAGCCCGCTGGCCGATGCGGTCTCCCAGATCGGGGCGGCGTGCGCGGCGGTGCGCCGGATGGCCGGTGCGGTGGTGTTCGAGGTGTCGGCGGCGGAGTTGGTGGCGGCGTGCTCGGGAGGCTGGCTGCTCGGGATGCGGCCGCCGGCGGTGGCGGCGACGGGAATCAACATATGTCCGCGTCTGTGACTGCCGGCCGCGGCGCGTCAGGGTCGACGGCGTCACTGCTGTCGACCATGAAAGCGTTGAGGTACCCCACCGATGGCCAAGCCAGAGCCGAAAAAGTCACGCACTGATCGGGCGCGTGATGTCGCGCTGTATCGCTACTCGCTGATCCGACCGCTGGCCGATCCGAACCTGTCTGCGACTGAACGGGGCCGGCTGGTACGGGATATGGCCGCCCAGGTCCATATCGGGCCGTTCGGGCAGCCGACGGAGGTGTCGCGGGCCAGCCTGGACCGCTGGATTCGGGCGTGGCGGGCCGGCGGGTTCGACGCGCTGCTCCCAGCGCAGCGCCAGATCACCCCGCGCACCGACGCCGAGGTGCTGGAGTTGGCGGCGCGGCTCAAGGCCGAGCACCCCGCACGCACTGCGGCCCATATCGCCCGGATCGTTGAGGCCGAGCAGGGCTGGGCGCCGTCGGCGCGGACCCTGCAACGCCACTTCGCCCGCCTGGAGCTCAATACTCGCCCGGACGGCACCCCGCCGGCGGCGTTCGGCCGGTTCGAGGCAGGCGAACCTGATGAGTTGTGGATCAGCGACGGCCTGCACGGCCCGACCATCGACGGGAAACGGGCGGTGCTGTTCGCCCTGCTCGACGACCACTCCCGCTATGTGCCCGGCCACCGGTGGGGCTACGGCGAGGACACCCTGGGTATGCAGGCCGCGCTGCACGACGCGGTCAAAACCCACGGCTGCCCACGAAACCTATACTGCGACAACGGCTCTGCGTATTCCTCGAATCAACTGGCTTGGTCGGTGGCGGTGCTCGACATCCGGCTGGTGCACAGCAGGCCGGGCAGACCTCAGGGCCGCGGGAAAATCGAGAGATGGAACCGCACCGTGCGCGACCAATTCCTGGTCGAGATCCAAGCCGCCGGCGGCGTCGATTCACTCGATGAGCTGAACCGGCTGTTCACCGCATGGTTGCACCAGCAGTATCACCGCAGCGTGCATTCCGAGACCGGCGCCACCCCCACAGCGCGCTACCACGCCGAGGGCCGCACCCCGGCGCCGCGACCGGATACAGCGCTGCTGCGGCGGGCATTTTTATGGCGTGAGCAGCGCAGAGTCACCGCCACCGCCACGGTTTCGCTACACGGCAACCGATACCAGGTCGACGCCGCCTTAGTCGGGCGCGTCGTGGACTTGCTGTTCACCCCGTTCGACCTGACCACCATCGACGTCGAATACCAGGGCAAACCGATGGGGCGGGCCGCCCCGCACACCATCGGCCGCCACACCCACCCCGCGGTCAAACCCAGCACCACCGCCCCCGTCGAAGCCACCGGCATCGACTACCTGCACCTACTCGAGCAGGCACACCAAGCCGACGTGGGCCAGGCGATCAACTACCTCGCCCTGGCCGGCGGCGATGTCGAACCAACCCGCCACAACCAGGCTGACCCGGAAAACACCTGACCCGCATCATCATTCACCTCAACCACCGGGCCAGCCCCGGGGAACGGACCACCACCATGCTCGATAAAATTCAGTCGTATTTCGGCTTCACCACCATGCCCTTTGGCCGGGCCCTGGCACCGGGCATGCTGTTTCGCAGCGGTGATCATGCCCAGGCCGCCGCCCGCATCGGCTACGGCATCGCCACCCGCGGCATCACAGTGATCACCGGCGAAGTCGGCGTAGGCAAGACAGTGGCCGCCCGCGCGGCGATCGACCGCGCCGAACCGGCCCGCCACCACCTGATCTACATTCCCGACCCCACCGTCGGCGCCCGCGGCATCTACCACCACATCGTGTCCGCCCTCGGCGGGCAGCCCAGCTTCCACAACGCCTCCCTGGTCCCGCAAGCCCGCGACGCGCTCGCCGCCGAACATGCTGAGCGGGGCCGTGTCCCCATCGTGTGTATCGATGAAGCCCACTTGCTTTGCCACGATGCCCTCGAAGCACTACGACTGCTCACCAATCACCGCCTCGATACCGAATCCCCCTTCGCCACCATCCTTTTAGGCCAGCCCACCCTCGCCGCCAAAATGGCGCTGGGTACCCTGGCCGCACTCGAACAACGCATCACCGTGCGCCGCACCATGACCGGCATGACCGGCGAGGAGACCGCCGGCTACCTACGCCACCACCTCCAACTGGCGGGCCGATCTGATCCGCTGTTCACCGACGACGCCATCGCGCTCATCCACCAATCCAGCCGCGGCAAACCCCGCGGTATCAATCGGCTCGCCATCGCCGCCCTCATCGCTGCCTGCACCGCCGACAAGAACCTCATCGACGAGGCCAGCGCCCGAACCGCGGTCACCGAAACCAACCACGACCTCCAGCCCGCGACACCGTGACCACCACCGCGACACCGCGACCATCGACAACCCCGCCCGACACCACCGGGCAGGGTCAAATCACACCCGAACCAGCCTCAACGAAAGTGGCGCCACCATGTGCAAGATCAGTGACGCGCAACACCGCGTGCGATCACCGTGACAACGTGACCGAATGCGCGGATTGCCAGTTCGATTACGAACGGATAGACGGCCAAAACTTCGCGGCCTCAGCGGGCCCTATTGCCGATGAGTATGTCAACCTGCTCGAGTCCACCAACGAGACAATGCTGCGCGCCCGACCGTCGATGCACGTGTGGTCGCCGTTGGAGTACGCATGCCATGTCCGCGATCTGCTCTTGGCACAGCGTGAAAGGGTGCTGGCCGCCCGTCGCCAAGACCGGCCTGTCGCAGAGCCGATGGGCCGCGACGAAAGGGTTGAGCACGACGGATACAACGACCAATCCCCCAGCGATGCAAAGCTATTGCTATCGAACGCTTTCGGCAGGCTATCTCCCGCCGACTGGGATCGCACCGTGATCTACCCGTACGCGTACCCGGACCCCAACCCGGCAGAGCGTTCACTTCGATGGATGGCAACTCACACCCTTCACGAGCTACCGCACCACCTGATTCATGTTCGCCGCCAGCTCGACCGAGCCGATGCGGCACGTGTTGAGCACTGACCGTTGCCTTGCCGCCGCCACGGTCCTTACCTTCCACTTATCGACCGCCGCCACAAATCTCTAGCGTGAGTGCGGAAATCATGGGCCGGTGAGGGCGCGTTCGACGTCTGCCAGAAGGTCATCGGTGTCTTCGATGCCTAATGAAATGCGCGCGAATCCATCCGCTACGGGTTCTCCCCAGCGGGCCCGGCGATCGACGGAGGTGTGGATGCCGCCGAAGCTCGTCGCCGCGATGAGCAGTTCGCTCCCCCGCACAAGGGCGTGCACCGCGGCGGCGTCGGCCAGTTCGACAGATACCAGGCCGCCGAACCTGCGCATCTGCGCCGCGGCCACGGGACGCGCGGGATCGTCGGGAAGCCCCGGGTAGCGCACCGCTTGCACGCTCGGATGGTCCCGCAGCATAGTCGCCAGCGCCTGCGCGTTGTGGCATTGGCGCTCGAAGCGCAACCCGGCGCTACCCAGGCTGCGCAGCATCAGCCAGGCCTCGAACGCCCCTAAAATCGCCCCGGCGAGCAGCCGTTGACGTTCGATGGCGGCAAGCAGTTGCGAATCGTCGGTGGCCACGTAGCCGGCCAGCAGGTCGCTGTGACCGGACAGGCCTTTGGTGGCGCTGGCCACCACGAGGTCGGCGCCCAGAGCCAGCGGCTGCTGGCCCAGCGGCGTGGCAGTCGTGTTGTCCACGATCAGGCGCGCGCCCCGGCGATGGCAGGCCGTCGCCAGCTGCTGCAGATCGACGACATCGAGTCCCGGGTTGGTGGGAGTCTCGGCCAGCACCACATCTGCACCTGCCGCGGCATCGCAGATCTGTGCACTACTTACCTCCTCAACCGTGACCCCTACGGGCACAAGGCATTCGGCTGCGTAGCGGCGCACCTGGTAGTAACCGTCGGCGGGCAGCACCAATACTGACCCCGGTTTGGTCAGCGCGCACAATGCGGCGCTGATAGCCGCCATACCGGAGCTGAACACCAACGCGCCGGCCGCCGCCTCGAGCTCGGCGAGCGCCGATTCCAGTTGCCGCCATGTCGGATTGGAGCTGCGGCCGTAGGCATCGAGGTCCGCGGCGTCATCATCCGACAGGTGGAAGGTCGCGGCCAACACCGCTGGCGGCGCCACCGGATGACCCGGGACGGCCTGCGCGCTCACGGCTTTGACGCTGCGAGTGGAATCACCAAACCGAGCGCTCATCGGCTCTTTCATCGCGGTCATGAACCCTGCCGGCGGCATCCGGCTACGCTAGTACCCCCGCCCGGCCGCGCGGTCAGGTTGAAATCGCCCTGGTCAACGGTGATCACCATCGCTACATCATGCTCGTGCGCACCGGCCCACCGCAGCAGGTTTGCCACCCGCTGACCTGAGGCTTGTGCGGAAACGACAGGCGACGACAACGCAGCCGTGATTGCCCTGGCGGAACGGATGCACGTGCGCCAGGCTGGAACCGATGGTTGCCTACGATCGAATCGGCAGTAGCTATCGTGCGACGCGGCGGCCCGACCCACGGATCGCCGCCCAAATCCATGCCGCGCTCTCCACGATGGGCACCGTCCTCGACGTCGGGGCCCGGAACCTGTCAACCTGAATGAGGCACCTTTGCGCGGTATTTACTGAGTCTCCTCCTCTGATTGGTTGGGTCGGTTGATCCACGTATTTTCCGGGATCTTGGGTGGTTCGGGCGGTTTGCGGACGAACCGTTCGGGGTGGGCGGCGTAGGCGGCGTCGAGTACGCCGGCACGCTTGTCGCGAACTGTCTCGGCGAGGCCGTAGTGGACGTCGGCGGGGGTATGCAGGCCCAGCCCGGTATGGCGGTGTTCATCGTTGTACCAACCGAAGAAGCCCTGGCAGTGCAATCGAGCTTGCTCGATCGAGCTGAACCGGCCGGGGAAGTCGGGCCGGTACTTCAACGTCTTGAACTGGGCTTCGCTGAACGGGTTGTCATTGGAGACGTGTGGTCGCGAATGTGACTGGGTGATACCGAGATCGGCGAGTAGGAACACCACCGGCTTACTGGTCATGGAACTGCCGCGGTCGGCGTGGATCGTCAACTGGTCACGGTCGATCCCCTGCTTGACACAGGTCTGGCGGATCAGCACCTCGGCCAGGGCAGCCGATTCGCGGCTGGCAACCATCCAACCAACGACATAGCGGGAGAAGATATCCAAGATCACGTAGAGGTAGTAGTAGGTCCACTTCGCCGGGCCGCGCAATTTCGTGATGTCCCACGACCACACCGCATTGGGGCCGTTGGCGCCAAGTTCGGGTTTCACCTTCGCCGGGTGCGTGGCCTGCCGGCGGCGCTCACGCACCTCGCCGGCTTGACGCAACAGCCGATAAAACGTCGACTATGAGCCCAGGTAGACGCCTTCGTCGAGCAGGGTGGCCCACACCTCAGCCGGGGACATGTCGACGAACCGGTCGCTGTGCAGCACGTCAAGGATCGCCTGCTGCTCGGCGCCGCTTAGTGGTCTTGCCCGTTAATTCGTCGGGGGTCATGCGGCAGGGGTGTGGTGGTCGAGCCGGGTGAGGTGTTGGTGAAGGTCAGCGCTGGTGTATCGCCAGCGGAATGGTTCGGCGGTGCGGTTGTAGCAATCCTGGAATGTTGCCAGGCGTTGCTCGAGCACGGTGAGGTCGGGGAAGTCGTTGGGGGTGAGTATTTTCCGCTGGACGATGGAGAAGTAGATCTCGACTTGGTTGAGCCAGGAGGCGTGCACGGGGGTGTGGATCATGGTCGCATTCGGGTAGCGGGCGCTGAGCCGGTCGATCGCGGCGATACCGCGGTGTGAGGAGCCGTTATCGACGATGAAGAACACCCGCGTGGCTGATGCGTAGGGCTGGCTGGTCATGACCTGGTCGACCAGTCGGGTGAACGCCTTGATGCCGGTGGAGGTCTCGCAACGGCCGAAGACCCGGGCCTGGTGCACGTCGTAGGCGGCCAGATACGCCAGCGCGCCGCGGCGGTGGTAGTCGTGATTGACCCGCATCGGGCGCCCCGGCCGGGTCGCTACGGTGCGGTGGCACCGGTCGCGGGCCTGGATCGAGGGTTTCTCGTCGGCGGAGATCACGTATTCATCGGCTCCCAGTGGGGTGCCCTGATAGGTGCGGGCGTACAACTCGAGCACAACGGCGGCTTTGGCCTCGAAGTCGGGGTCGCGCACGAAGATCCACGATCGGTGCTGCCATGGTTTGAGCGCATCGTGGTCCAGCCAGCGGCGCACCGTGGACACCGATGCCGCGATGCCGTCGCGGCGCAGTTGGGCGGCTAGATCCACAGCACTCCATCGCGACAGCGGCAGGTCGTGTTCGGCGGGCAGCTCGCACGCCCAAGCGGTGACCTTGGCCCGGTCGGCCGGGGTGTAGATCGGTGGGCGCCCCGAACGCGGCGCATCGGCCAGGCCCTCGATGCCCTTGCCGGCGAACCGGGCCCGCCACTTACGCGCGGTGTCCACGCAGATGCCCAGTTCCTCGGCGATCGCCGCGTTCGGCGCGCCGTCGGCGGCCAGCAACACGATCATCGCGCGCAGCACCAGTTTTTGTGGTGTGGCCCCGGCGCGCACCCACCCGTTGAGGGTGTCGCGGTCTTGGGGAGCCTGTCACGATTTCTGTGTAAGTCAGAGGTGATTTGACTACGAGTTGTATTCTAGCACAATGGGATTCGCCCAGGGAATAGTCTGGCGAGTGTGTTGAGCGCCACAGTCCAGTTGTGCGTTCCAGTACCCGAATAGCCTCCTCTCTCGCTGGAGATGTTGCGCAGCCCGAGGTACAGCAACTTCATCGCGGCGTCCTTGTCCGTGAAATGACCACGGTTCTTGGTGATCTTGCGCAACTGGAAGTTGATCGACTCGATCGCATTGGTGGTGTAGACGATCTTGCGCAACTCCACCGGATAGTCCAGGAACGGAACGAATTCCCCCCAGGCGTTGTGCCACACGTCAATTGCACCCGGATATTGGGCGCCGAATTGCTGGTCGAACTCCTTGAGTGCGAGTTCGGCTCCATCGACGGTCGGCGCACTGTAGATCGCCCGCATCGCGGTGGCGACCTTCTTGCGGTCCTTATAAGACACGAAGCGCATCGCATTCCTAATGACGTGCACGACGCAGGTCTGCACCACGGTATCGGGATAGATCGAGCGGATCGCATCAGGCAGACCGGTCAGCCCGTCGCAGCAGGCGATGAGGATGTCGCGCACCCCGCGGTTGCGCAGGTCGATGACGACCTTCTGCCAGAACTTCGCCCCCTCGGAGTCCTGGATCCAGCAGCCCAAGGCGTGTTTGCGGCCCTCCAGATCCACGCCAATGGCCAAATAGGCGACCTTGGTGGTGATGACCCCGTTGTCGCCGATCCGCAGCCGCAGCCCATCGATGTAGAGGATCGGGTAGACCTCATCGAGCGGGCGGGCCTGCCAGGCCTTGATCTCATCGACCACCACCTCGGTGATATTGGAGATCAACTCCCGCGACACCGACGCCCCATAGACCTCCTGCAGGTGGGCTTCGATATCGCGGGTGGTCATTCCCCGTGAATACAGCGACAACACCACCGAATTGATGTTGTTGAGCCGGCGGGTCTTCTTCGGCACAATCGCCGGCTCAAACGAGCCGTTGCGATCACGCGGCGCATCGATCTGCACCGGGCCGTTGACGGTGGTCACCGTTTTCGGCGTGGTGCCGTTGCGCGAATTTCCCGATCCGCGTCCGGCCGGATCGCCGGCCTCATAACCCAGATGGTGGGTTAGCTCCGCATTCAGCGCCCGCTCCAGCACGGCCTTAGTCAGCTGGTTCAGCAAACCGTCCGCGCCGTCGATCGGGGTCCCGGTCTTCACCGCATCCTTAATCAACGAGTCCAGCGTCTCTTCGGTGAACATCTCGGCCAGCCGCCGCGCCGCGGTCGTCTCCTCAGCCGGCATCTGCATGGTCTTGGTCACAAAACACTCCTTCTGTCCGCCCAACGGCGGTCCGATGATGGACCACCCCGGACTTACACAGATGGAATGACACGCCCGTCTTGGGCGCTCAGCGTGATCCGGTGCGGGCTGACCATCACCATGCCCGGGCCCCGACCCTGTCGTCACATCCATCACTCATGCCTCAACCGTCACATTTTGGCGGATCACGGGCTGGTCACGACACGCCGATGACCGGCCCGCGCCACGCTGATCGGGCACCATCGAAGCCATGCCGAAACCACCGGAATCAACCAAGAATTCACTGCGCTGGAAGCTGCGCGAACATGCCAGTAACAGGTGGCCGCAGCTGAGCGCGATCACCACCCGATTCCACGGCCAATTCGCCTACGTCGAAGCCGCCCTGCCCGACCAAGCCGTCATGCCCTTGATGCGGCTGCGCTACAACGGCTCGGCCAGCATCTGGGGATTCGCCATCTACCTGGCCAGCAGCGACAAATATGAAGACTCATTCCTGCCCAACGGAACTCCCTCGGGCAGTCCCGAAGAAGCCCTCGACTGCGCCTGTGGCCTCTACCTCGGCGACCCCACCGCATGGCAACAACCCCCGACGAATTAACGGGCAAGACCACTTAGGGCACGCGGCTGCCGCCGTTGGCGGTGCGGGATCGGCTCTGGCCGTGCCGGTGCCGGGCTTTGCCGGTGGCGTCGGTAGTAGCTGGCCTGCGCGGCACCCACCGCTTCGCAGGCGGCCCGCACACCCCATTGCGGTGTCAGCTCGATGACGGCCCGATCAGTCACGGCGTCGACCTCGGATCGGTATCCGCGCTCTCGGAGAGAGTCTCCAAGAGCGCGTGCAGTTTTGCCTGCACATCCACCACGGCGCGGGTCTTGGCCAGCTCCTGCTCCAGTCGCTGCTTTTCGGCCTGCAGGCGGGCGATCTGCTCGGCGGCCGCATTGCGGCGTTTGCGCCCGCGCGGGGCGGCCAGTGCGGCCAGCGCGCCGGCGTCGCGGGCTTTGCGCCACTCGGTGACGTGGCTGGAATACAGCCCCTCACGGCGCAGCACCGCGCCCTTCTCGCCGTCAGGTGCTGCGTCGTAGGCAGCAAGGACCTCCAGCTTGTACTTCGCCGTGAACGTCCGTCGCCGGGCGCGCTCAGGCACCTCGGGGTCGGGACGTTGCGTTGCATCGTCAGCCACCCGACCAGGATCTTCCATCCCGGCCGCGCAGACCAACGTCGTCACCTTGCTTGTCATTTCGGGGAATCTCTCCATCCCCGCCCTCGGGTCACTAATTATCGGGGGGCGGGCGCCTCAACCCAGGTTGACAGAGAGGGGCCGGAGCAGGCTCCTATGAACCACCCCAGACCGTCGCCGCAGTCGAGCCGAGCATGGTGATGATCAACCAACGTCCGCCGGGATCCGCCCCGTGTGTTCAAGCCATCGCCGAAGCCATTCCGCTGCAAGACAACTGTGTTGACGGCTCAATGGCAATACTGACAGTGCATCACTGGGGCGACGTCGCTGCCGGCATCGAGGAACTGCGTCGAGTCACCCGCAACCGGATCGTGGTGCTGACGTGGGATCAAACGGTGACTCGCGACTTCTGGTTGCTGCGCGAGTACCTGCCCGAGGCCACCCGTATCAGCGACGAACTGTACGTGCCGATCGAACGTCTCACAGAGCTGTTGGGGGGAGCAGAGGTACAGACGGTTCCGGTGCCACACGATTGCACCGACGGGTTCGGGGCCGCCTTCTGGCGACGCCCGGCGGCCTACCTCGACCCCACCGTGCGCGCCGGGATGTCCATGCTCGCCTACGCCGGCGAATCCACGCTGGCCGAAGGACTAAACCCGGCTGGCGGACGACCTGCACTCCGGGAAATGGCATGAAAGACACCCGGAGCTGGTCAGGCGAGAACGGCTTGACGCCGGCTACCGCCTCCTCATCAGCCACAACGATTAAGCGCCGTCCCAGTCGTGAAACCCGCCCACCTAGAGGATACCGGAGGGTGCGTTCATCCGGCTTGATTAAATCAATCGCCAATGACCACGAATCGACGGTGAAACAACAGGTCCCGACCCGAGCCGAAATTAGCAGATCTTCTGCTGCACAAGCGGATCCGCGCGGTAATCCCTGGGTCGCGCGTCCGCGTCGTGCCGGGGCCGCCACTTCTGGGAATGGCCTGCGCGCCGGCGGCCACCAGCACCAAGCAAAGCGACCAACCTGCGAGGGACCCTACGTCGCCGTGAACTGGCTCAGGTCGTAGATGCCGAGGCTTTTTTCGATGTCGGCTACTTTGTCGACCATCCCTTCGAAGCCGGCCGGACCGAACCGCCGGTGTTCCTCGTCTTCGAAAATCTCAGCCAGGTCGCGAAACTCCTTGGCGGGCACCACTTCACGCAGCGCGGGGAAAACGACCGTGTCTTCGCGTGCCTCATGGGGCTCATACATCCGGACGAAGGCCGACATGTCTTGGACGAGGGCTGATTGCGCAGACTGGTCGAGGGTCCCCGCCCCACCGGTGGCGGCGAGCACTCGGTCGGTGAGCACGCGGCCGCGCTGGTGCTGGGTCCGAAGGACCGTGGTGAGGTCGGTGAGTTTGTCCGCCTGTTCCAGCTTGGGAAAGACATAGTGTTCTTCGAGGTGTTCGTGGTAGTCCTCGATGAAGCCGCGAATGATCCCCGCGCTCGCGTTGAGCGCCTGGGCCGGAAACTGATCACCCGCCAGCACGCGCCGGATCACCTCTCGATAAACGAGCAGAATGCGCTTGAGCACTCCGTGCTCGCGCATCAGGTCTTCGGGAGGAGTGACGGGAACTTCTTCTCCTGAGGGTGCGCCGGACTGGCCGGCCTCGCGCTGCGGGCTACCGCATGCCGATAGCGCGACCCCAGCTACTGCCGGCAGCGCGATCCCGAAAAGCTGACGCCGGCCCACGGCGGGTGAGTGCTCGACCACGGTCACGCCTTTCTTCTCCGCGCCTGTCGTCGGATCGGTAGACGCGCCAGATGATATCGTAACCCGATATCGTCGACCGATACCGATTGGTGGTACGGATGCGCGTGGTATGCGGCGGGCAGCAACTTGGTCCGATTCGGGCGGACGCGTGAGCCAGTTCCTACGCGGCGCGGTGCGGCTGCACATCCTGCACCACGCGGACATCGAGCCGGTCCACGGCGCCTGGATGGCCGAGGAGTTGGCCGGCCACGGCTACAAGATTTCCCCGGGCACGCTGTATCCGATGCTGCACCGCATGCAAACGGACGGCCTGTTGACCTCCCGGCAAGAGGTGGTCGACGGACGCGCCCGCCGGGTCTATGAGATCACCGACACCGGGCGGGCCGCGCTGGCCCAGGAGCGCGCCGCGCTCGCCGAATTGGCCTCCGAGATCCTCGGCCGTCAGGAGGAGTCATAGCCAGCGGCCCCCCGGCATTGGCGCGGCGACTCGGCACCGGCGATGCGGTGATGATCGGGCTGGGGTCGATGATCGGCGCCGGGATTTTCGTCGCGCTCGGCCCGGCCGCCCATGCCGCGGGATCCGGGCTGTTGATCGGGCTGGCGGTGGCGGCGGTGGTGGCCTACTGCAACGCGATGTCCTCGGCCCGCCTCGCCGCCGTGTATCCGACGTCCGGCGGCACCTACGTCTACGGGCGAATGCGCCTGGGCGATTTCTGGGGATACCTGGCCGGATGGGGATTCGTGGTGGGCAAGACCGCCTCGTGCGCGGCGATGGCGATGACGGTGGGGTCCTATGTGTGGCCCTCGCAGGCCCATGCGATCGCCGCGACGGCGGTGGTCGCGTTGAGCGCGGTGAACTACGCCGGGGTGCAGAAGTCGGCACGGCTGACGCGCCTGATCGTCGCCGTCGTGCTGCTGGTGCTGGCGGCGGTGGTCGTGGCGGTGCTGGCCTCTGACGGTGTGGCGGTCGCGCGACTGGATGTGGCGGGTGTCGCGGTCGGCGGGGTGCTGCAGGCCGCGGGGCTGCTGTTCTTCGCTTTCGCCGGGTATGCGCGCATCGCCACCCTCGGCGAGGAAGTCCGCGACCCAGCCCGCACGATCCCCCGCGCAATTCCGCTCGCCCTGGGCATCACCCTGGCCGTCTACGCCATCGTCGCGGTAACCGTACTTGCCGTGCTGGGGCCCCAGCGACTGACGGACGCGGTGGCCCCCTTGTCCGATGCGGTGCGGGCCGCAGGGGCGGATTGGCTGGTGCCCGTGGTGCGGGCTGGCGCGGTGGTCGCGGCACTGGGTTCGCTGTTGGCGCTGCTCCTGGGTGTCTCGCGCACCACGCTGGCCATGGCGCGTGACCACCACTTGCCGCACGTGTTGGCCGCGGTGCACCCCAGATTTCAGGTGCCGCACCGTGCCGAACTGCTGATCGGCCTGGTGGTGACCATCGTGGCCGCCACTGCCGACGTGCGCGGCGCGATCGGCTTTTCCTCCTTCGGCGTGCTGATCTACTACGCGATCGCCAACGCGTCCGCATTCACGCTGCGCACCGACGAGGGCCGCCCCGCTCGCCCGATCCCGGTCGTCGGGTTTCTTGGCTGCGTGGTTCTGGCTTTCGCGCTGCCGCTGATCTCGGTGATCTCCGGGGCCGCGGTAGTCGGCGTCGGCGTCGCGGCCTACGGACTGCGCCGCGTCGACCGCGCACCCCGACGACGACGGTCCTGAACCGGGCGGCTGGTCGGCCCATAGACACCACATCTGCGTAGAAGGCAATGCTGATGACCCAAAACAGTTCCCGGTTAATTCGGTTGACCGCCACCCGGGGCCCGGCCGCAGTTCTGCTGATCCGGTTGTATGTGGGCGTTGTGTTCGCGGCGAAGGATCCCACGTCGACGTGGGTCGGTTCTGCGGCTCCGCGTGAAAGCCAATCGACGCGGCGCAGACGCGATTCTTCTATTCGCATTCTTTCCCAATTTGGACGCTCGTCGGCGGCCTGCGCGCTACCATGCCTCTCCCGTCGTGGTTTGCCACCGGCGTCGACTTTCACCGGCTTTCCCCCAGGCTGCCGAATCAGTCTGGATACAGGAGGCCGCTCCTAATGATCGGGCCGAGAAATCGCGCCATAGCGGAACTCAAATCACGCTCTGATAGGCCAGCGAAACCTCCGTGGCCTTTCGTCAAGAAACCTGGGCGCCAGCCAAACGCCTCAGCACTGCCGCATTTGTTGTTCCCAGAGCACCCCCGCCCGCTGCGCTCCGAGCGTGCTGCTTGACAAGGGTATTTGGACGCTGAGGTTGGCGCACCCGTTGCAGCGCTTTTACCACCGCCAGCAGGACGCCGCTCGATCCGCGGCTCTATGCGGTGTCTGACGAGGATTCAAAAGCGCCTGCGTTCCGCTTCCGCTAGCGTTCTCCTATCGCTTTGGATCGGTTGTAGCGATTCAACGGTTTAAGGGAGTCGAAATGAAGTTCGAGATCACTCGCCTTGGGGCTGCGATACTGGGTTGTGCTGCGGCGTTTGTGCTTTCTACTGCGGTTGCCACCGCCGATCCGCCTGATCCCCACAAGCCGGACATTACGAAAGGCTACTGCCCGGGCGGCCGCTGGGGCTGGGGCCAATTGGCCGTCTGCGACGGCGAGAAATACCCCGACGGATCGTTTTGGCACCAGTGGATGAAAACCTGGATGACCGGCCCTCAGTTTTACTACGACTGCGTCGGTGGCGACGAACCTGTTCCGGGCCCGCCACCACCCGGTGGCTGCGACGGGGAGATTCCGCCCGAGCAACCCGCCCCGCCCGCAACCTGACCGTGGCTGGCGGTCGGGCGAGCCGGGCTTTCGCAAGGACCGCGGGGCCGCCGGCGCGGGCTACTGGCCCGCGTTGCGGGCCAGGTCGATGGCGTACTGGTTCACGAACGTGCCCGCCGGCGGGTCGCCTTTGTCGCAGGTCCCGTCGGATTCGCCGGGACGTTTGATCCACAGGTAGGCATCCGCGTGCGCACCGCCGGTGGCCGCGGTAGGCGGAGTGCCCAGCGCCCGGCCGCTGGGGTTGCACCAGTTCAACTTGGAGTCGGGCGCCGGTCCCGCACCGTTGCGCGACGTGTCGATCACGTAGTGCGAACCGTTCGTGAGCCCCGAAATCGCCTCGCCGTAGCCGATCTCGTCCTCGGTGGTGAAAAAGTTCGCAGTATTGAGGCTGAAGCCCCGCGCGTGCCCGACGCCGGCCTGGTTGAGCCTGGCGGCCATGTCCTCGGCGCTGTGCCAGCGCAGGTGGCCGCCATCGACGTACACGGCCGTGCCCGGATTGCGGCCCAGCGTGTCGACGGCGTAGCGGATCAAGTCGTAGCGCTCCTGGCGCTGGTCGACCGGCAGGCAGTCGGCCATGGCCAGGGCATCCGGCTCGACGATGACCGCCGTGCGAGACGCCCCCAGGTCGGAGGCGATGCCGTCGATCCAGGCGCGGTAGGCGTCGCCCGTCGCGAAGCCCCCCGCGGCGAAGCTGCCGCAGTCGCGGTGCGGGATTCCGTAGAGCGTCAGCACCGGGAGCGCCCCGGCAGCCCGCGCGTCACCGGTGTATTTGGCGACCGTGGCCGCCGAGCCACCCGGGACGATCCAGTAAGCCTGCGGCGTGTTGGCGATTGCGGTCAGCTCGGGACTCGGCGGATCGGCGTGCTGCGCGGCGCGCATGGCCGCCGAGCCGGGATTGACGTAGAGGGGCGTGCCGGCGAACGGGTTGGCGTCGTCGGCCAGGCGCACCGCCGGCGCCGGACCGACCGGCACCTGGTGATCGAGAACACCCAGGACGGCAACGGCCGCAACCGTGAGGAAGGGCGCCATCCACCGCGCGACGACACCAGCAGCTGAGAACATCACCTTAGGGAAATTAGTGCTCCAAAGCAGTCAGCGCCAATCCCTGTGGGAGTGGCGGTGGCCCGTACGGCTCTATCGAGATCGGAGTCGAGGTAGCTGCGGCCTCGCTCGAACAAATGCCCACTCCCGCCGCGGACGGATTCCGGACTGTCGACCGCACCGGTCTAACAAGAAGTCGGGCTGTTGGCCGCCAGCCGGGCAGCACCACGACCGCAGCTCCACCCTTCCGGCAGCTCAGTCATCACCTGAGGGCGAATACCGTTCGTAAGCTGCTGTGCGGCAGGGTGTTTGGAATATCCGAGAGCGCATTCGAATGCGCGAGTACACATTTCGGTGAGCTCGATTTGGGTGATCTTCTGCGTTTGAACCCATTTCACGCACGCTGCGCGTACGAAACCCAACCATCCCTCCACGGCAATCTCGGTGACATCGCGTGGCCGGCCCTCGCCGACAAGTTTGTCGATCAGGCGTTGGCCGACGACATTCAGCTCATTGTTGATGATCGCCTGGATCGCTGGGTCATCCGATAGCGCGCCACGGTTGATCGTGATCGCCTCAAAAGGATGATCGGCAAAATATTGGATGTGGGCCTCGAGCCCGGCGGCGAGCTGTTCTGCGAGCTGCAGGTCCGGATCGGGGTTGGCCCGCGCCAGCAGTCGGTTTCTCGCACGGGTGAATATCGCCACGTACAAGTCTCGCTTGCTCGGAAAGTAGTGATAGAGCAGCGCTCTCGACACACCGGCGCGAGCGGCGATGTCCTCCACAAAGACCTCTTCATACGGTTTCTCCGCGAACATCGCGGCCCCGATGTCGAGCAACTGTTGGCGTCGCTGCTGCGGCTCGAGTCGGCTTCGTCTCATGCGCTGACCATAGTGGACACACGTTGCTTACGCCAACTAAACACGTTATTAGACAACACATTCAACAGTCAGATGCTCATGCCGTCCACCTATTTGCTCGGTGTGGACAACCTGTCCCCTCGGATTAGGCTTCGTTGCAGTGGGATTGGCCACGTTTGCCGGTCCCAGCGATTTCTCTAGTCGTTGCGGAGTGGCCGATACGGTAGCAACAGGATGAACTCGCCGCGCCTTCATGTCGGCGAGTAACTCATCGAGACTTGCGACCTCCCAAGGGTCGTGAATCGAAGTTTCCGGCGCACTCAGCGGTTGCGAGCGGTCGGGTTACCCCGTCGCCATCCCGCTACACCGCCGTGCCGCGGACCGCTCACGCCGAGTCGATCTCGACAACCTTCTTGGCGATCTCCGCCAGCACGACATTCGTCCTCTGCGAAAGTTTCACCAGCATGTCGAAAGCCTCCACCGCATCGACGGAAAACCGTTCCATCAGCATGCCTTTGGCCTGACCGATGACGTCGCGGGATTCGAGGGCGCGCCGCAGCTGATCACGTTCGCGTGCCAGCGCATGCACCCGCGCCCGGTCCGCGCCCACGACGGCCGCCAGGGCGCTCAGAATGTGCAGCTGCTCGGCGGGATTGAAGGGTATGGCGTGCTCGTTGTGCAGAGCCAACGCGGACAGGGCGGCGTCGAGTGCCGTGATCTCGACCACGCGGTGCAACACTCCGATCTGCTCCCCGCCGTCGTCGACCGCGGTGCTGGTGGACGACCACAGTTTGGGGAGGTAAACGCCCGGGTTCTGCGGATCGGTGATGTCGTATCGGCAGATGGGTATCGGGTCGGTCGAGCGCCGGCGCAGCGCGCTCTCCATGGATGCGGCCAGCAGCGACGAGCCGGTGGCCTGCGGATCGTCGGGGTTGTCGGGAAACACATCGAAAACGTTCTGGCCGAGCGTTTCGTCCCGCCGCCGCATGGTGACCGTTTCGAAGGTCGCGTCAAAACCACGGATGTTGAGGTCACAGTCCAAAAATGCGATCCCGACCGGACCCGACTGCCCGCCGGGCACCGCTGCCGCGATCGCGTCGAACCGGTGTTCGTCCACGATCCGTGACATCCGTCGCTGAGAAGTCACAACGATTCCGTACCCAAACCCGCGGGATAGTACACCTTCTGATCCCGATCCACTCGCAAACGGCCAGGTTCACCGACGCACGCGCGACCGCGCATACCGTGGCGTGCATGGGACGCGTCAACGGCAAAGTGGTGTTGATCAGTGGCGGTGCCCGAGGGATGGGTGCCTCCCACGCCGCGGCCCTGGTGTCACACGGCGCCCAGGTGGTCGTCGGCGACGTCCTCGACGAGGACGGGCGGGCGGTCGCCGAGAACCTGGGCGCAGCGGCGCAATTCGTGCACCTCGATGTCACGGACGCCGATCAGTGGGATGCGGCGGTCGCCGCGGCGGTGAGCGCCTTCGGGCGGCTCGATGCGCTGGTGAACAACGCCGGAATCGGGACACACGGCCCGTTGCGAGGCTCGTCGCTGTCCGATTGGCAACGGGTTCTCGACGTCAACCTGACCGGGGCGTATCTGGGGATGCGCGCCGCCGTGGAGCCGATGATCGACGCCGGCACGGGCTCGATCGTCAACATCTCGTCGGTCCAGGGCCTGGCCGGCGCCCCCGGACATCACGCCTACGTGGCCTCCAAGTTCGGCCTGCGGGGCCTGACCAAATCGGCCGCGGTTGAACTGGCGGGCAGCGGCATTCGGGTCAATTCGATCCACCCCGGCCTGGTGCGGACCCCGATGAGCAGGGGCGTGACCGACGAGATGTTGACGCCCATCCCGATGCGCCGCGGCGGCTCACCGGGCGAGGTGGCCAGCTTCGTGATCTTCCTGGTCAGCGACGAATCGTCCTATGCCACCGGGGCGGAGTTCGTCGTCGACGGCGGCTTGACCAGCTACGTGCCCGTCTAGCACACAGGACTCGCGCCCCCAGTACTCTGACGCCAATGAGCCCCGCCGACCCCGTGCTGTACCGCGTCGAGAACCGCGTCGCGCTGATCACCGTCGACGATCCCGACCGCCGTAACGCGGTAACCGGCGAGATGTCGGCGCACCTGCGCGCCGCGGTGGGGCGGGCCGAGGACGACCACGGCGTGCACGCCGTGGTGGTCACCGGGGCGGGCAAGGCGTTCTGCGCCGGCGCCGACCTCAGCGCGCTCGGCGCCGCGGGCGCCGGGGCGGCCGAAGCCGGGCTGCAGCGCCTCTACGACGGCTTCATGGCCGTCGGCAACTGCCGCCTGCCCACCATCGCCGCGGTCAACGGCGCGGCCGTCGGCGCGGGGCTGAACCTGGCGCTGGCCGCCGACGTGCGCATCGCCGGACCCGGCGCCTTGTTCGACGCCCGCTTCCAGAAGCTGGGTCTGCATCCCGGCGGCGGCGCGACGTGGATGCTGCAGCGGGCGGTCGGCCCGCAAGTGGCCCGCGCGGCCCTGCTGTTCGGCATGCGCTTCGACGCCGAAGCCGCGGTGCGCCACGGGCTGGCGCTCAGCGTCGCCGACGATCCGGTCGCCGCCGCGCTCGACCTGGCCGCCGGCCCGGCGTCCGCCCCGCGCGAGGTGGTGCTGGCCACCAAGGCCACCATGCGCGCCACCGCCAGTCCGGGGGCGCTGGACAACGAACACCACGACTTCGCCATGCGCACGGAACTGGGGCCACAGGCGCACACCATCCAATCACCTGAATTCGCAGCCAGATTGGCCGCAGCACAGCGGAAGTAGCCGTTGGCCCGCGGCCTGAAAACACTTGTGTCACTTTGGTTTCTGTGGTCACATTCCGGGGTTTGTTGTCGGTGGGTGCGCATAGTTTGACGGTGTGAGTGTTGACCGGGAGGAGCTGGGTGCGGCGTTCGACGCGCTGGATGCCGACCTGGACACGCTGCTGAGGTTCGACTGCGAGGCGTTGAGCACCCCGGAGTTGCTGGCCTGGCTGGGGCGGGTGGAAAAGGTGCGCCGGCGCCTGCCCGCCCTCGAGCATGCGGTGATCAACACCCTGGCCCATCAGGCCAGCGCGGAAGAGTTGGGCGGCAAGCTCTCCCACGCCATCGCCGAGGCCACCTCGATCTCGCGCCCCCAGGCCGCCCGCCGGGTCCGCGAGGCCGCCGACCTAGGCGAGCGACACGGGCTGACCGGCCAACCCCTGCCCCCGATGTTGGCCGAGACCGCGTTGCGTCAGCGCCAGGGCACGCTCGGACCCGAGCACATCGCGGTGATCCGCCGCTTCTGCCGCCAGCTGCCCGGCTGGGTCGACCAGCCCACCCGCGAACGCGCCGAAGCCGACCTGGCCCGCCACGGCACCCGAATCCGCCCCGAACAACTCAGCGGGCTCGCCGAGCAACTCGACAACGCCCTCAACCCCGACGGCAACTACACCGACGAGGACCGGGCCCGGCGGCGCGGGCTGATCCTGGGCGCCCAGGGCCCCGACAAAATGTCACACCTGAGCGGCTGGATCACCCCCGAACTGCGCGCCACGATCGAAGCCCTGTGGGCCAAACTCGCCGCCCCGGGCATGTGCAACCCCCTCGACGAGCACCCCTGCATCGACGGCACCCCCACCCAGGACGCCATCGACAAAGATGCCCGCGGGCCCGCCCAACGCCAGCACGACGGCCTGCTCGCCGCACTCCGCGCGATCCTGGCCTCCGGGAAGCTGGGCCAACACAACGGGCTTCCGGCCGCCATCATCGCCACCACCACCCTGGCCGAACTGGAAGCCGCCGCCGGATGCGCCCTGACCGGCGGGGGCACCATCTTGCCCATGAGCGATGTCATCCGCCTGGCCCGCCACGCCCATCACTACCTGGCGATCTTCGACAAAGGCAAAACCCTGGCCCTCTACCACACCAAACGCCTGGCCTCCCCCGCGCAAAGAATCGTGCTCTACGCCAAAGACCGCGGCTGCTCAGCCCCCGGCTGCACCGTGGGCGGCTACTACAGCGAAGTCCACCACGTCACCGACTGGGCCACCTGTCGATGCACCGACATCGACGACCTCACCTTCGCCTGCGGCCCCCACCACCGCCTCCTGCAACCCCGCGGCTGGACCACCCGAAAAAACACCAACGGCGACACCGAATGGATCCCGCCCCCACACCTCGACCGCGGCCAACCCCGAAAAAACACCTACTGGCACCCCGAAAAACTTTTGCGCAGAAAGGAAGACGAAGCCGACGAGAATGCGGAGGACGAAAGCTGATCGCGCCCGTCAGCCCGTGGGCTCCCCCGCCCGCCGCAGCAGCATCTGCGCGTGCTTGAGCACCGGCGAGTCGACCATCTGCCCTTCGAAAGCGAACACCCCGCGCTCGCTCTTCGCCGCCACCAAAACCCTTCGCGCCCAGTCCACCTTGTCCTCGCTGGGACGGTAGGCCTCGCGCACCACCGCAACCTGGGTCGGGTGGATGCAGACGGTCCCGCCGAAACCGACGGCGACGGCGTCGTCGGCCTCCGCCCGCAGGCCGTCGAGGTCGCCGATGTTCAGATGCACGGCGTCCAGCGCGATCCGGTCGAACGCCGACGCCGCGAGCAGCGTCGTCGACCGGACATGCCGCGCGAAGTCGCGGTACCCGCCGTCGGCCCGCCGGCTCGAACTGCCGCCGAGGGCGGCCACCAGATCCTCTGCGCCCCACATCATCGCGACGGTGCCGTCGGCCGCGGCGATCTCGGCGGCGAATACTGCGCCGCACGGCGTCTCGATCAGCGCGACGACGTCGCGGGGCGCCAACGCAGTAACCTGCGCCGCCGATTCGGTCTTGGACAGCATCACCGTGCCGTACGCGGTATCGGCCAGGGCGTCGAGGTCCAGGGCGTGCTCGTCGGTGCCAACCGCGTTGATGCGGACCACGGTGCGCGCGGGGTCCAGCGGGTTGTCGCGCAATGCCTTGCGGGCGGCCGCCTTATCGCCTTGGGCGACGCCGTCTTCGAGGTCGAGGATCACCACGTCGGCGGCGGCGGCCTTCGTGAATCGCTCGGGGCGGTCGGCCGGGCAGAACAGCCATGCCGGGCCGGCGGCGCGCAGGTTCATCAATTTCCCTCCGCAGCGGGCCGCTTCTGTACGAGCGTGGTGCGCACCGCGCGCGCGACGACGTCGCCGTGCTGATTGCGTCCGGTGTGCTCGAGGGTGACGATGCCCTCCCCGGGGCGGCTTTTGGATTCCCGCTTGGCGGTGCACACGGTTTCGGCATAGAGCGTGTCGCCGTGGAAGACGGGTTTGGGGAAGGACACCTCGGAGAAGCCGAGGTTGGCGACGATCGTGCCCAGCGTCAGCTGCGACACCGAGAGACCGACAAGCGTCGAGAGCGTGAACATGGAGTTCACCAGCCGCTCACCCCGGAAACCCGGCTGCTCGGCCGCCCACGCGGCGTCCAGGTGCAGCGACTGGGTGTTCATCGTCAGCGTGGTGAACAGGACGTTGTCGGCCTCGGTCACCGTGCGGCCGGGCCGGTGCAGATAGGTGGTACCGATCTCGAACTCCTCGAACCATAAGCCGCGCTGGACGATCGACTTCCCCGGCCCGCTCACGACAGGCCCAGCGATCGCGAGATGAGCATCAGTTGCACCTCGGTGGTGCCCTCCCCGATCTCGAGGATCTTGCTGTCGCGGTAGTGCCGCGCCACCGGATACTCGTTCATGAAGCCGTACCCGCCGTGGATCTGGGTGGCGTCGCGGGCGTTGTCCATCGCCGCCTCGGACGCGATCATCTTGGCGATCGCCGCCTCCTTCTTGAAGGGCTTGCCGGCCAACATCTTCGCGGCCGCGTCGTAATACGCCGTGCGCGCGACGTGGGCACGCGCCTCCATTCGCGCGATCTTGAAGCTGATCGCCTGATAGGAGCCGATCGGCTGGCCGAACGACTGGCGCTCCTTGGCGTACTTGACGCTCTCATCGACGCAGCCCTGCGCCGCGCCGGTGGCCAGGGCGGCGATCGCGATGCGCCCCTCGTCGAGGATGGACAGGAAGTTCGCGTAGCCGGTCCCGCGGGCACCCAGCAGGTTCTCCTCCGGAACCCGGGCGTCGACGAAGGTCAGCGGGTGGGTGTCCGACGCGTTCCAGCCGACTTTGTTGTAGACCGGCTCGACGGTGAATCCCGGTGTGCCGCCGGGCACGACGATCGTCGAGATCTCCTTCTTGCCGCCGTCGAGGGCCCCGGTGACCGCGGTGACGGTGACCAGCGAGGTGATGTCGGTGCCCGAGTTGGTGATGAACTGCTTGTTGCCGTTGATGATCCACTCGCCGCCCTCGAGCCGGGCGGTGGTGCGGGTGGCGCCCGCGTCCGAGCCGGCTCCCGGCTCGGTCAGGCCGAAGCCCGCCAGCGCGCGCCCAGCCGTCAGGTCCGGCAGCCACCGTTGCTTCTGCTCCTCGGACCCGAAACGGTAGATCGGCATCGCGCCGAGGCTGACCCCCGCCTCAAGTGTGATCGCCACCGACTGGTCGACCTTGCCGAGTTCCTCGAGAGCCAGCGACAGCGCGAAGTAGTCGCCGCCCATGCCGCCGTACTCCTCGGGGAACGGCAGGCCGAACAGGCCCATCTCGCCCATCTTGGCGACGACCTGGTACGGGAAGCTGTGCTCCTCATCGTGTTTGGCCGATACGGGCGCCACCACGGTCCGCGCGAAATCGGCAACCGTCGCCCGTAGGTCTTCGTACTCCTTGGATAGCGTCATGATTCCTGATCCTTGATCCGCGCCAGCACCTGATCGACTTTGACCTGGTCACCGACGGACACCAGCACCTCGACCCGCCCCGAAACCGGTGCGGGCAGCGAATGTTCCATCTTCATCGCCTCGACGACCACCACCACATCGCCCTCGGTAACCTCGGCGCCGGAGTCGACCTGGACGGCGATCACGCTGCCCGGCATCGGGCTGAGGACCTCGGCCTGCCGCGCGGTGGCCGCGCGGTGAATCCTGTGCTCCTCGGCCTCGCGCAGCTGCCAGGTGCCGCGCTCGTCGGCGATCCACAGGTGCCGGCCGGACTCGGCCCACCGGTACTCCCGGCGCACCCCATCCAGCGTCGCGAACATCCGCACCCCGTCGAGTTCGATACTCGCAGAGCAGGTCTCGCCGTCTCCCACCCGGACCGAGGCGGCGTCCGGCGGCCCCCACACCGACACCGTCTCGGTGCGCAGCGCGGTGTGCATCTCGGTGCGCACCGGCGCCGGGTTCCCGCCCACGCGCCAGCCGGTCGGCGCCGCCCACGGGTCACCCGATGCCCGTTCGGCCAAGTCACGCTGGCGGTAGAGGCCCCCGGTGGCGAGCACGTCGTCGGGCGCGGGCAGCGGCGCGAACTGGGCCACCCGCTCGTCGAGCAGCGCGGTGTCCAGGTCGCCGGCACGCACCCGCTCGTCGGCCAGCAGGAACCGCAGGAATTCGACGTTGGTCTGCACACCCAGCACGGCGGTCCGGGCCAGCGCCCGGTCGAGGGCCGCCAGCGCCGCGTTGCGGTCCGCGCCGTGGGCGATCACCTTGCTCAGCATCGGGTCGTAGTCGCTGCCGACCACGGTGCCGGCCAGCAGCGAGGAGTCCACCCGCACACCGGCGCCCGACGGCTCGAACACCTGCAGCACCCGGCCACCCGTGGGCAGGAACCCGCGCGCCGGGTCCTCGGCGTAGACGCGGGCCTCGATCGCGTGGCCGCGCAGCTCGATGTCGTCCTGGGCGAACGCCAGCTTCTCACCGGCGGCCACCCGCAGCTGCCACTCCACGAGGTCCAGGCCGGTCACCGCCTCGGTGACCGGATGTTCCACCTGCAGACGGGTGTTCATCTCCATGAAGAAGAACTCGTCCGGGCGTTCGGCCGAGACGATGAACTCGACGGTGCCCGCGCCGACGTAGTCGACGCTGCGGGCGGTGTTGCAGGCCGCCGCCCCGATGCGGGCCCGGGTCGCCGGGTCGAGCAGCGGGGAGGGAGCCTCCTCGATGACCTTCTGGTGGCGCCGCTGCAGGCTGCACTCCCGCTCGCCGAGGTGGACGACGTTGCCGTGGGTGTCGGCGAGCACCTGGACCTCGATGTGGCGGGGCCGCAGCACGAACCGCTCCAGGAACAGCGTGTCGTCGCCGAACGAGGAGGCGGCCTCCCGGCGTGCGCTCACCAGCGCGTCGCGCAGCCGGGCCGCGTCGTCGACCAGCCGCATGCCCTTGCCGCCGCCGCCCGCGGACGGCTTGACCAGCACCGGGTAACCGATCTCTGCGGCGGCCGCGACCAACTCGTCGTCGCTCAGGCCGGGCCTGGCCACACCGGGGACCACCGGCACGTCGAAGGCGGCGACGGTGTTCTTGGCGGTGATCTTGTCGCCCATCACCTCGATCGCCCGGGCCGGCGGCCCCAGGAACACCACCCCGGCGCGTTCGCAGGCGGCGGCGAAATCGGCGTTCTCGGAGAGAAACCCGTAGCCGGGGTGGATGGCCTGGGCGCCGGTGCGTGCCGCCGCGTCGAGCACGTGAGCGATGTCGAGGTAGCTCTCGCGCGCCGCGGCGGGCCCCAGCCGGACCGCCTCGTCGGCCTCGAGCACGTGCCGCGCCCCGGCGTCGGGGTCGCTGTAGACGGCGACCGAACGGATGCCCAGCCGGCGCAGCGTCCGGATCACCCGCACGGCGATCTCGCCGCGGTTGGCTACCAATACGGTGTCGAACATCCTCATCACATCCGGAAGACGCCGTAGGAGACGGGTTCCAGCGGTGCGTGAGCACACACTGAAAGGGATAGCCCCACAACCAGTCTGGTGTCTGCCGGGTCGATGATGCCGTCGTCCCACAGCCGGGCCGTGGAGTAATACGGGTTGCCCTGGTCCTCGTACTGCTCGCGGATGGGCGCCTTGAACGCCTCCTCCTCGTCGGCCGACCACGGCTTGCCCGAGGCGCTGAGTTGCTCGCCGCGCACGGTCGCCAGCACCGAGGCGGCCTGTTCCCCGCCCATCACCGAGATGCGCGCGTTGGGCCACATCCACAAAAAGCGCGGCGAGTACGCCCGGCCGCACATCGAATAGTTGCCCGCACCGTAGGATCCGCCGATCACCACGGTCAGCTTGGGCACCCGGGCGCAGGCCACGGCGGTGACCATCTTGGCGCCGTGCTTGGCGATCCCGCCGGCCTCGTAGTCGCGGCCGACCATGAACCCGGCGATGTTCTGCAAAAACAGCAGCGGGATGTTGCGCTTGTCGCATAGCTCGATGAAATGCGCTCCCTTCAAAGCGGATTCGCCGAACAGCACGCCGTTGTTGGCGACGATCCCGACGGGGTGGCCGTGGATGCGCGCGAATGCGGTCACCAGCGTCTTGCCGTAGTTCGCCTTGAACTCGCCGAACTCCGACCCGTCAACCAGCCGGACGATGACCTCGTGGACGTCGTAGGGCACCCGCGGGTCGGGCGGCACGACGTCGTAGAGCTCGGTCTGCGCGTGCCCGGGCTCGACCGTGGGCCGGATCTCCCACTGGGCCGGCTCGCGCGGGCCGAAAGTGGCCGCGATGCCGCGCACGATCCGCAGCGCGTGCTCGTCGTCGTCTGCGAGATAGTCGGTGACACCGGAGACCCGCGAGTGCAGGTCACCGCCGCCGAGTTCTTCGGCCGAGACGATCTCGCCGGTGGCGGCTTTGACCAGCGGCGGCCCGCCGAGAAAAATCGTGCCCTGCTCGCGGACGATGACGGCCTCGTCGCTCATCGCCGGCACGTAGGCCCCACCCGCGGTGCACGAGCCCAGCACAGCGGCAACCTGCGGAATTCCCTTGGCGCTCATGGTGGCCTGGTTGTAGAAGATTCGGCCGAAGTGCTCGCGGTCGGGGAACACCTCGTCCTGGCGCGGCAGGAACGCCCCGCCCGAGTCGACCAGGTAGATGCACGGCAGCCGGTTGTGCAGCGCGACCTCCTGGGCGCGCAGGTGCTTCTTGACCGTCATCGGGTAGTAGGTGCCGCCCTTGACCGTCGCGTCGTTGGCGACGATCACGCATTCGCGCCCGGACACCCGCCCGATCCCGGTGATGATCCCCGCCCCCGGCGACTCGTCGCCGTACATCCCTGTGGCCGCCAACGGGGTCAGCTCCAGGAACGGGGTGCCCGGATCGAGCAGGCGGTCGACGCGGTCGCGGGGCAACAGCTTGCCGCGGCTGACGTGGCGTTCCCGGGCACGCTCGTTGCCGCCGAGGGCCGCCGCCGCGAGCTTGGCGTTCAGCTCCGCGACCAGCCGGCGGTGCTCGTCGGCGAACGAGGGCGCGGTCGTCGTGGCGGTCACCGCGCGGCCGCTGGAATCACAAGGGGCGGTTGGGTCTTGGCGACGACCTCGTCGACCGAGACGTCGGGGGCGGTCTCGACCAGGTGCAGGCCGTCGGCGCGGACGTCGATGACCGCGAGCTCGGTGACGATGCGGTTCACGCATCCGACACCGGTCAGCGGCAGCGTGCAGCGCTCCAGGATCTTCGGGCTGCCGTCCTTCGCGGCGTGCTCCATCATCACGATCACCTTGCGGGCACCGTGCACCAGGTCCATGGCACCGCCCATGCCCTTGACCATCTTGCCCGGAATCGTCCAGTTGGCCAGGTCGCCGGTTGCCGAGACCTGCATGGCCCCGAGCACCGCGACGTCGAGGTGTCCGCCTCGGATGATGCCGAACGAGGTCGAGGAGCTGAAGAACGCCGCGCCGGGCAGGGTGGTGACCGTCTCCTTGCCAGCGTTGATCAGGTCTGGGTCGAGTTGTGCGCGCGTCGGATAGGGCCCCACACCCAAGATGCCGTTCTCCGAATGCAGGACCACGTGCACCCCCTCGGGCACGTGGTTGGGGATCAACGTGGGCATCCCGATGCCGAGGTTGACGTACTGGCCGTCTTCGAACTCCGCCGCAACGCGGGCGGCCATGCCGTCCCTGCTCCAACTCATCTCGCGCCACTCCTCCTCATCGCTTCGCTCTGCATCGTCGCCGGCGCGCTCATCTCACGCCACTCCTCCTCATCGCTTCGCTCTGCATCGTCGCCGGCGCGCTCATCTCACGCCACTCCTCCTCATCGCTTCGCTCTGCATCGTCGCCGGCGCGCTCATCTCACGCCACTCCTCCTCATCGCTTCGCTCTGCATCGTCGCCGGCGCGCTCATCTCGCGCCACTCCTCCTCATCGCACCGTCTCCTTCTCGATCAGCTTGACGGGATTGGGCACGTGCACCACCCGCTGGACGAAGACACCCGGGGTGTGCACGGCCGCGGGATCGATCTCTCCGGGTTCGACGAGATGTTCGACCTGGGCAATGGTGATCCGGCCGGCCCCGGCGCAGTCGGCGTTGAAGTTCGCGGCCGCCTCGCGGTAGACCAGGTTGCCGTGCCGGTCGCCCTTCCAGGCGTGCACCAGCGCGAAATCGGTGCGGATCGACCGCTCGAGAACGTAGGTGATGCCGTCGAACTCGCGGGTCTCCTTGGCGGGCGACACGACCACCACCTCCCCCGAGGCGTCGTAGCGCCACGGCAGCCCGCCGTCGGCGATCTGGGTGCCGACGCCAGCCGGTGTGTAGAACGCCGGGATTCCCATGCCGCCGGCACGCAGCCGCTCGGCCAGCGTGCCCTGCGGGTTGAGCTCCACCTCGAGTTCGCCGCAGAGGAACTGCCGGGCGAACTCTTTGTTCTCGCCCACGTAGGAGGCGGTGGTCCGCCGAATCCTCTTGTGCTGCAGAAGCACCCCAAGTCCGACACCGTCGATGCCGCAGTTGTTCGACACGGTTTCGAGGTCGGTGACCCCGCTGTCGACCAGCGCGGCGATCAGCGCGTCGGGAATGCCACAGACACCGAATCCCCCGACGGCCAGCGACGACCCGTCGGTGATGTCCGCGACCGCCTCCGCGGCGGTAGCCACCACTTTGTCCATGAGCGCAGGGCCTCCTCGCCTTGGGGGTCGCGCAGATTCAGTTAATACCAATTAACTGGGGTGAGAATACCATCGCGCCCACGGTGCGTCCAGGGAGGGAGCCGCCACTCAGTCACGACCCCGGAGGTATTCGATCGCCCGCTGCCGGATCTCGTTCTTGCGGACCTTGCCCGTGACGGTCATCGGAAACTCGTCGACGATCCACAGGTACCGCGGGATCTTGAAGTGCGCGATGCCGGCCGCACAGAACTCGCGGAGCGCCTCGATGGTCAGCTCCGGCGCTCCGGACCGCAGCATCACCACCGCCATGAGCTCCTCGCCGTACCGAGCATCGGGAACCCCGACGACATGGCCGTCGACGATGTCGGGATGGGTGTGGAGAAACTCCTCGATCTCGCGCGGGGAGATGTTTTCGCCACCCCGAACGACGATGTCCTTGATCCGGCCCGTGATCCGGACGTAACCGGATGCGTCCATGACGGCCAGGTCCCCCGTGTGCATCCAGCCGTCGGCGTCGACGACCTCGGCGGTCTGCTCGGGATCGTCCCAGTAACCCGCCATCACCGAATAGCCGCGGGTGCAGAACTCACCCGCCACGCCGCGGGGCACGATCTCGGCGGTCACCGGGTCCATCACCTTGATCTCCAGATGCGGACCCACCCGGCCGACCGTGCCGACCCGGCGCTCCAGCGAATCGTCCATGCGTGTCTGCGTGGACACCGGGGATGTCTCGGTCATGCCGTAGCAGATCGAGATGCCCGGCATGTGCATGCGCTCGATCACCCTGCGCATCACCTCGACCGGGCAAGGGGAGCCGGCCATGATCCCGGTGCGCAGGCTGCCCAGCTCGTAGCGTGCGAAGTCCGGCAAACCCAGTTCGGCGATGAACATCGTCGGCACGCCGTACAGGCTGGTGCAACGCTCGGCCTGCACCGCACGCAGCGTGGCGGCCGGTTCGAAACCGGGCGCCGGGATCACGATGCAGGCGCCGTGGCTCGTGGCGGCCAGGTTGCCCAACACCATTCCGAAGCAGTGGTAGAAGGGGACCGGGACGCAGATCCGGTCCCGGGCGGTGTACTCGAGCAGCTCCCCGACCAGATAACCATTGTTGAGGATGTTGCGGTGACTGAGCGTGGCGGCCTTCGGGTATCCCGTTGTGCCGGAGGTGTATTGGATGTTGATCGGGTCGCCGCCGTCGAGTGCGGCCGCCCTCTCGCCGAGCGCGGCCGGGTCCACCCGGGCGCCGCAGAGCTCCTCCCACCGCCGACTCTCCAACAACACCACCTCGCGCAACGCCGGACAGCGCGGGGCCACCTCGGCGAGCATCGCGGCGTAGTCGGTGGTCTTGTACCGCGGGGCCGCGATCACCAACGCGACCCCGGATTTCCTTAGCGCATACTCCAATTCGCGGCTGCGGTAAGCGGGGTTGACGGTCACCAGGATCGCACCGATCTCGGCGGTGGCGTACTGGACGAGCACCCACTCCCACCGGTTCGGCGCCCAGATGCCGATCCGGTCGCCCACGCCGACACCCGCACCCAGCAGCCCGGTCGCCAAACCCCGCACCGCAGCCAGCAGTTCGGCGTAGCTCCATCGCCGCCCGGCCGGGATGTCGACGAGGGCGTCGTGCGTCGAGTGCTCGGCGGCGGTGTCCGCGAGGTTGGCGCCGATCGTCATGTCGAGCAACGCGGGCTCGCTCGGGCCGCGATCGATCGACAGCGGATCGATGTGTGCGGCTCCTGCGGTTGCCACGGTCCCTCCGGGTGGTTTGGATACCAACCTAGACGCTCGCCGAAGTCGATTGCCACCGACTCGTGCTACGTTAGTGACGATTAACCGAACGGTCGAGTTGGGTACGGGAGGTCCGGCGTGACGGCGTCCGCTCCGGAAAGCCAGACCGGTCATCCCGAGGCGCCAAATCGCCGCAGCCAGTTGAAGTCCGACCGGCGCCTGCAACTGTTGGCGGCCGCCGAACGGCTGTTCGCCGAACGTGGCTTCCTTGCGGTCCGGCTGGAAGACATCGGTAAGGCCGCCGGTGTCAGCGGTCCCGCCATCTACCGGCATTTCCCCAACAAGGAGTCGATGCTGGTCGAGCTGCTGGTGGGCATCAGCGCCCGATTACTCGCCGGGGCCCGCGACGTGCGGGCCCGCAACGCCGACGCGGCGGCGGCCCTCGACGGCCTCATCGACTTCCACCTGGACTTCGCGTTCGGCGAACCCGACCTGATCCGCATCCAGGACCGTGACCTCGCACACCTGCCCGAGGCGGCCGAGAAGCAGGTCCGCAAAGCCCAGCGCCAGTACGTGGAGGTCTGGGTCGGCGTGCTGCGCGAACTGAACCCCGAGCTGGCCGAAGCCGACGCCCGGCTGGCGGCCCACGCGGTGTTCGGACTGCTGAACTCGACGCCGCATGCCATGAAGTCCCCCGACAACTCGCGCAGCAAGCCCGGGGGCACGGCGAGGTCGCGCGCCGTCATGCGCGCCATGACCGTCGCCGCGCTCACGGCGGGAAATCAGTGCCCCTGAATCGGGCGTCCGACGGTGAGCAACCTGTCATGGTTTCGGCACAGGTACCCTGCTAGCCATGAGGTGGACATGAACGATCCACGTCGACCCGAGCGGTTCAGTCCCCCTCAGTCGGGGTCGGAGCCGACCGATCCGCGTGGCCGCTGGTACTCGCCGCCCGTCGACCCGGCCTACGCCGACCAGGCGTCGTTCGCGCCGACGTACGGCGGGCACTATCCGCAATGGACTACCGGCCTCAACGAGGCCGAACCGACCGCACCACTGCCGACCTACTGGCAGTACGGCCAGCCCCCGCCGGGCGAGATGCCGCCCCCGGGGATCGCTCCTCCGCCGCCGAGGAGCCCGAAGGCGCCGCGGTGGTTATGGGTCGCCTCGGGGATCGCGGTGCTGCTGGTCGTCGGGCTCGTCGCGCTGGTGCTGATCAACACCGTCATCCAAACCCAGACAGCCTTGCCCCCCATGCCCGGGCCGGGCACGTGGATCCCCACGCCGACGACGGCACCGCCGACGCGCACGCCGCACTCACCTTTTCCCGCGCCGGTGCCTCCGACGTTCGGCCCGGAAACGCCGTCGGAAACGACCGGCCCGCCGGCCGCCATGCAGGACGTCGTCTACGAGGTCACCGGCGAGGGCCGTGCCCTCAGCATCATGTACGTCGCCACCGGCGGCCTCATCCAGACCGAGTTCAACGTCGCGCTGCCGTGGAGCAAACAGGTCAGGCTGGCCAAGTCGCCCACCCACCCGGCGAACGTCACGATCGTGAACTTCGGCCACGACGTCACCTGCACGGTCACCGTCGCCGGGGTGCAGGTCAGCCGACGGGTCGGGGTGGGCCTGACAATGTGCGATGCCAGGGGCTGAACGCCGCTAAGCCTGTTCGGCGAGGACGGCGCGGCGCGCCGGCGCACGCACCGCCAGCATCCCGAGCAGGCCGGCGACCAACACCAGGGAAATGCCGGCGAGCCCGGCGCGGACGGCGCCGAAGACGTCGACGAAAATCGAGAACAACCACGGCGCCAGAAACGACGCCGCCCGGCCCGTCATCGTGTACAGGCCGAACGCGACGCCCTCCCCGCCGTGCTTGGACAGGTGCAGCAGCAGAGCGCGCGACGACGACAGCGACGGGCCGACGAACAACGCCAGCAGCAACCCGCACAACCAGAAGGCATGCGCACCGGACGACGCCATCAGCGCGAGCGCCACGAGGACGATCGCTGTCAGTGACCCCAGGATGACCGGTTTGGAGCCGATCCGGTGGTCGACGAACCCGCCGGCCACCGCGCCGACCGCGGCCACCACGCTGGCCGCCATACCGAACACCAGCACACCAGCCTGCGAGAGGCCGTAGACATTGACGCCGAGCACGGCGCCGAAGCCGAACACCGCCGCCAGCCCGTCCCGGAACAGCGCGCTGGCCCCCAGGAAATAGACCAGGTTGCGGTCGCGGCGCCATTCGGCGCTGACCTCCGTCCACAGCTTGCGATAGCCGCCCAGCATGCTCGTCGGATGCGAGGCCACCTCGCCGGAGTCGGGCAGCCGGTGGGCGACGAACAGCAACGGCAGCGCCAGCACCGCGAACCACGCCGCGGTCAGCAGCATCGCGGCCCGGACGTAGAGCCCGTCGTGGACCGGCACGCGCAGCAGCCCGCGCACCGGGCCGCTGCCGGAGATGAAGCCGGCATAGAGCAGGAGCAGCAACACGACGCTGCCGGTGAATCCGGCCGCCGCACCCAGGCCGGAGATGCGTCCCACCGTCTGCGGCGTGGAGATCTGACGCAGCATGGCGTTGTAGGGAACGCCGGCCAGATCACCGCACGCGGCCGTGGCCGACAGCAGCACCAGACCCGCCCACAGATAACTGGGGTCGTCGCGGATCAGGAACATGGCGCTGGTCGACGTCACCGCGAGACCGCTCAGGACGGTCAGCGTCACCCGCCGACGATGCGGGGCCTCCACCCAGACGCCGACGAGCGGCGCCAACACCGCGATGGTCACCCCCGAGACGGCCAGCGCACGACCCAGCCAACTGGCCGGCGACGTACCACCGGAGAGCCCCTTCCCGACGCTGCCGGTCAGATAGACCGAGAAGACGAACGTGGCCACGACGGCGTTCATCCCGAGGGAGCCGCAATCCCACAGCGCCCACGCCACCACTCGAGACCACAGTGGCCCGTCCGAACGCGACCCCGGTCGATTCATGTCGGCGACTCTATTGAACGGGCAGGTGACCCGCCGCGCCCGGCTCCGCCGCGCTCGCGATCGCTGCCAATTTGGGCGCTTCCGGGTTTTCTGTGGGTCTGGTCTGGGCGTGATGGGCGCAGGGCGGCAGGATGTGCTGTGTGCGCGACACCGAGTTGTACCGCCATCTGCTGGGACTGGTAGCGCTGTGGGAGGTGCAACGGGTGGAGCTGTCGGCTCAGGAAGGTCGGGTGGACGTCTGGGTCGTGCATCCGGGCCGGACCCGGTTCGCCTGCCCGGACTGCGAGCGCGAGCTGTCGGTGTATGACCATGGCGAGGAACGGGCGTGGCGGCATCTGGACTCGTGTGCGTTTCTGACGTTCCTGCATGCCAGCCCGCCGCGGGTGGCCTGTCCCGAGCACGGGGTGCATCAGGTGCGGCTGCCGTGGGCCGAGCCGCATTCGCGGTTCACCATGTTGTTTGAGCGGCTGGCCATCGACGTGCTCGCCGCGTGCGACGTGGCGGCCGCGGCCGGGCTGCTGCGGGTCAGCTGGGACGAGGCGTGGCACCTGATGGACCGTGCGGTGGCCCGCGGCCTGGCCGCCAAACCGCTGGTGGCGCCGGCCCACGTCGGGGTCGATGAGAAGGCGGCCGGGAAGGGACAGGACTACATCACCGTGGTCAGTGACCTGGACGCGGGCACGGTGGACTACATCGCCGACGAACGCCGCCAGGCCAGCCTGGACGGCTACTTCGACCGGTTCACCCCCGAGCAGCTGGCCGGGATCGAGGCGGTGGCAATGGACATGTGGGAGCCGTTCGCCGCCTCGGTGCGCGCGCACCTGAGCGACGCCGAGAACAAGATCGTCTTCGACCGCTACCACCTGATGGGCTACCTGACCAAGGCCGTGGACACCGTGCGCAAGGCCGAGAACCGGGCGCTGGCCGCGGCCGGCGATAAGAGCCTGGCCGGCAGCAAGTACCTGTGGCTGTATTCGGCGGAGAACCTGCCCGACCGTCACCAAGACCGCTTCGCCACGCTGCGCTCCGGTGACCTGAAAACCGCTCGGGCATGGGCGATCAAGGAGAGCCTGCGGCACTTCTGGTCCTACCAGCGTCGCGGCTGGGCAGCCAAACACTTTAAGCGCTGGTACTTCTGGGCCACCCACTGCCGTCTCAAGCCGATCATCGACGCGGCCAAGACGTTGAAGCGCCACGAGGCGGGGCTGTTGTCCTACTTCGCCCACCGCATCACCAACGCCGGTGCCGAGGGCCTGAACTCACGCATCCAGGCCATCCGGGTTTCGGCCCGCGGCTACCGCAACCGCGAGCACTTCAAGACCGCGATCTACTTCCACCTCGGCGGGCTCCAGCTCTATCCGGCCATCCCATGACCCACGGAGTTCCCAGAAGAGCCCCAATTTGAACGGGCAGGTGACCCGCCGCGCCCGGCTCCGCCGCGCTCGCTGACTACCATTGGCCCATGCCGGTACCCGCCCCCAGCTCCGACGCGCGCGCGGTCGTCACCGGGGCCTCGCAGAACATCGGTGCGGCGCTGGCCACCGAACTCGCGGCGCGCGGATACAGCCTGATCATCACCGCCCGACGCGAGCAACTGCTCAACGAGCTGGCGGCCCGCCTGGCCGACCGGTACCGCGTTGCCGTCGACGTCCGGCCCGCCGACCTCGCCGACCCCACGGACCGGGCGAAGCTGTGCGACGAACTCGCCGCCCGCCCCGTCTCCATCCTGTGCGCCAACGCCGGCACCGCGACTTTCGGTCCGATCACAAAGCTCGACCCGGCGGGCGAGAAGGCGCAGGTCCAGCTGAATGCGGTGGCAGTGCACGACCTCACCCTGGCCGTGCTGCCCGGCATGGTGGCGCGCAGGGCCGGCGGCATCTTGATTTCCGGTTCGGCGGCGGGCAACTCGCCGATTCCCTACAACGCGACCTATGCCGCCACCAAGGCGTTCGCGAACACGTTCAGCGAATCGTTGCGCGGCGAGCTCCGCGGCTCCGGTGTGCATGTGACGCTGCTGGCTCCGGGCCCGGTGCGCACCGATCTGCCCGACGACGCCGAGGCGTCGCTGGTCGAAAGGCTGGTGCCCGACTTCTTGTGGATCTCCACCGAACACACCGCCCAGGCCGCGCTGGATGCGTTGGAACGCAACAAGATGCGCATCGTCCCGGGACTGACATCCAAGGCCATGTCGGTGGCCAGCGGGTACGCCCCCCGGGCCATCGTCGCGCCCATCGTCGGCAGCTTTTACAAGAAGCTGGGCGGCGGGTAGCGAGCGCCGCGCTCGCGACGAGCCCGGCCATCCTTATCTCCCTTTGCGACGGCCGGTGCCGAACCTGGCTCTGATGAGCTCGCGGATCCCGGTGTTCACGGCGCTTTGCACTTCCGGATCGTGCCACAGCTTTGCCAGTAAGCCAGACCGCTCCGGCTCGAAGGGCTCCGGCATCGGCGGAACCGGTTCGTCCGACGGGCTCGAGGGGTAGCCGGAGCGGGCGTGCGGCGGCTGCGGCTCTCGTTGCACTGTCTTGCCGTACTTGTCCTGCAGCGGACTGGATTTGGCCGCCGCGGCGATCGCGTCGGTACCGATCGCGGCCATCAGCGATCGGGGTGCGCGCAAGCGCGTCCATGCCACCGGTGTCGGTGCGCCCTTCTCCGACAACACGGTGACGACGGCCTCGCCGATCCCCAGCGACGTCAACGCCGACTCCAGTTCGTAGACATCGGTTTTGGGATACGTGCGGACGGTCCTGCTGAGTGCCTGCTGGTCGTCGGGGGTGAACGCCCGCAGCGCGTGCTGGATGCGCGCGCCGAGTTGGGACAGCACGTCGTTGGGCACGTCCGTGGGCAACTGGGTGCAGAAGAACACCCCGACGCCCTTGGAGCGGATCAGCTTGACGGTTTGCTCGACCTGATCGAGGAACGCCTTGGAGGCGTCGGTGAAGAGCAGGTGCGCCTCGTCGAAGAAGAAGACCAGCTTCGGCTTGTCCACATCACCGACCTCGTCCAGTTCGGCGAACAACTCGGCGAGCAGCCACATCAGGAAGGTGGAGAAGATGACCGGGCGCAACGATTGACCGCCGAACTCCAGCAACGAGATGATGCCGCGGCCCTGGGCGTCGACACGCAGCAGGTCGTGCGGGTCGAGCTTCGGCTCGCCGAAGAAGGTGTCACCGCCCTCCCCGGCAAGATTCACCAGCGCCCGCAGGATGACGCCCGCCGTCGTCGACGAGACCCCGCCCAAATCTTTCAGGTCGGCCTTGCCCTCGTCGCCGGCCAGGTGGCTGATCACGCCGCGCAGATCGTCCAGGGTGACCAGCGGACGGTCGGCCTGCTTGGCCCAATGAAAAATCAGCCCGAGCGTCGATTCCTGGGTGGCGTTGAGCCCCAGCACTTTCGACAACAGGACCGGGCCGAAACCGGCAACGGTCGCCCGCAGCGGTACACCGACGCCACCAGTACCCAGCGACAGAAACTCCACCGGGAACGCCGCCGGCTCCCAGTCGTCGCCGGTGTCTTTGGCCCGCGCGGCCGTCTTTTCGTTGGCCTCCCCCGCTCGCGACAGACCCGAGAGGTCGCCTTTCACATCGGCCATCAGCACGGCCACGCCCGCGGCGCTGAGCTGTTCGGCGATCAGCTGCAGCGTCTTGGTCTTGCCGGCTCCGGTCGCCCCCGCCACCAGACCGTGCCTGTTGACCGTGGCCAGCGGGATGCGGATCCGCGCGGCCGGGTCGGCGACGCCGTCGACGACGACGCTGCCCAGTTCCAGGGCCCGGCCCTCGACGGTGTAGCCGGCGGCGATGCGTTGGGCCGGTGTCGCCGCTGATTCGGTGCTCATGTGCTGCGCCCTCTTCCCGATCGTTACCCGTTCGGCAAACTCACCCTACTTGTCAGGGGGACGCAGGGGCGACGGCTCGCGTGCGCCTACGCTGAGCGCTGTGGTGGACGAATTGGTGTGGATTGACTGCGAGATGACCGGACTGGACCTGCGTTCGGACAAGCTGATCGAGATCGCGGTACTGGTCACCGACCCCGACCTGAACATCCTGGGCGAGGGCGTCGACGTCGTCATCCACGCCGACGACGCCGCGCTGTCGTCGATGATCGACGTCGTCGCCGACATGCACGCGCGCTCCGGGCTCACCGACGAGGTGAAAGCGTCCACCATCGACCTGGCCACCGCCGAGGCGATCGTGATGGACTACATCGGCAACCACGTCAGACAACCGAGGAGCGCGCCGCTGGCGGGCAATTCCATCGCCACCGACCGCTCCTTCATCGCCCGCGACATGCCCGCACTGGACTCGTTCCTGCACTACCGGATGATCGACGTGAGTTCGATCAAGGAACTCTGCCGGCGCTGGTACCCACGCATCTACTTCGGCCAGCCGGAGAAGGGCCTGGCCCACCGGGCACTGGCCGACATTCACGAATCCATCCGGGAGTTGCAGTACTACCGCCGGACCGCCTTCGTTTCGCCGCCGGGCCCCTCTACCAGCGAAATCGAGGCGGTCGCCGCCCACCTTGCGAACAAAAGCGACCCACCGGAACCAAACGATTCGGCCCCCGGGCCAACGACCGGCTAGTATCGACGTCGCCGTTCGTTGGCCCCGGTCCGGGGCCGGCCCGGCGGCATGGTGAGTGTAGTTCAGTTGGTAGAGCACCAGGTTGTGATCCTGGGGGTCGCGGGTTCGAGTCCCACTCACCCCACCGGTCAGAGGTGGTATTCAGCCCCTCTGACCTTGTGCATCGCGGATTCCCGGTGGGCCAGGTCCGGCCCCGTGCCGCGCGGCTGCGTCAGGTGTTGGCGTTGCCGGCCTTCCACACCGGCCACGGGATGTTCCAGTCGCCCAAGCCCTCGGTGCCCGACAGCGTCGGGCCCACCGTGTTGACGACCTCGACGATGTCGCCGCGCTTGACGTGGCCGTAGAACCATTCGGCGTTGGCGGGACTGACGTTGAGGCAGCCGTGGCTGGTGTTGCTGTGGCCCTGCGCGCCGACCGACCACGGCGCGGAGTGCACGAACACGCCGCTGTAGGACATCTGCGTGGCCCAGTCGACTTCCGTGCGATATCCGTTGGGCGAGTTGACGGGCACCCCGTAGGTCGAGGAGTCCATGATGATGTGCTTGAACCGCGAGCCGACGATGTAGATGCCGTTGGCCGTCGGGGTGCTGTCCTTGCCCATCGACGTCGGCATGGTTTTCACGACCTCGCCGTTGACGCGCACGGTGATCATCTTGGTGCTGTCGTCGGCGGTCGCGACGACCTCGTCACCGATGGTGAAGTGCGTCTTGACGTTGTCCTCGCCGAACATACCGTCGCCCAGATCGACGCCGTAGGTGTTGACCGTCACGTCGACGGTGGTCCCGGGCTTCCAGAAATGCTCTGGGCGCCAACGCACCTCGCGGTTGGTCAGCCAGTAGAACGCGCCTTCGACCGGCGGTTCGGTGGTGATGGTGATGGCCCTCTGCGCCGCGGCACGGTTCGCGATGTTCTCGTCGAAACGGATCGCCACCGGCTCGCCGATGCCCACCACCTCGCCGTCGCCCGGATAGACGTAAGGCATGGTCAGGTGGGCGGGGGAACTGGTCTGGAAGGTCATCTGCCGGCTCGCAGCGCCACCGAGGCCCAGCGCCTTGGCGGTCAGCGTGTAACGCCGGTTGTAGCCGAGTTGCTCGGTGGTCGCCCAGTGCAGGCCGTCGGGGCTGAGCCGGCCGCTGATGGACCTGCCGTTCTCGTTGACCATGGTGACCGACGCGAGCACCCCGTCGGCGACGGTCACCGTCACCGGCGTGTCCACGGTGACGCCGACGGCACCGTCGCTCACCGAGGCGGTGAGCTTGGGGACCAGCAGATCGGCGAACGGGGTGCCCTTGTCGACGATGACGTTCGGCGGCGCCGCCCGGTGGTCGGCGCTGCAGGAGACGCCGAACACAGCAATCGCGACGGCCAGCACAGCCAGCCACGATCGGCGTATCGGCAAAGCCGCCATCGAGTGACCTTTCACATCGTCCTGCCTGCTCCGGTCACCACTGACCCGCATGGTTGGAAGCATTTTACGGGGTTTGCCGACGCCGCCGTGACGAGCCGCAGACGGCGATTTCGGACACAAGTCGGTCACCGAGGGGGCTCGTCGCGGGGCTGGGGCGACGCCGGGGACCGCCGCCGTTGCGCTATCCTGGGAGCATCCGGCAATTTCGTCCTGCGGCGGGATGCCTGTTATTGTCGCAAACGCGGTCGAGACCGACCGAAAGCGCCGTTAGCTCAGTTGGTAGAGCAGCTGACTCTTAATCAGCGGGTCCGGGGTTCGAAACCCTGACGGCGCACCATTGAAAACCCCTGCTCCGGAGGGGTTTTTTGCATCTGCGGGAGCCGCTCCGGATGCCCTGCCGGCGACAGGACACCTGGGTTTTTCCGCAGCTGCGTAACCGCGCCGCCGGGCCCGGGAAGGCCGGGGTTCAACCCCGTGAACGGCCAGATGGCGGCTTTCGGCATCACGCCCGGTCAGATCCGTGAGGGCGCCCGATCGCGCATGGCTGCCCGTCGGGGGTCGCATCTGCTACGCCTGCGCCGGCCCCCTCCCCCACCGACGCCGGTGGAATCAGCGAACGCCGCGCCACCGCAGATGCCATCACCTGCATGGTGGGCGGAAAACGGAGACGGACTCCTACACGAGCGAATTCGCCCGAGAAATAACGGGATTCACGGTGACGGGAACCAGGATGACCCACCGAACCGGCCATCCCACGGCGGACCCTGGTTGCACGATCGACGAAACCTATTCGGGGCCGCTGACTTACGATTTCAGCGCGGATGCAGTACGACGCCTCTCTCCGGCGGAGGCCACCACGACCTGGACGACGACCGAATAGCAAGGACCTTCCGGTGGCGCCGCCCGAGTGCGGTGGGGCGTCCCGGTGATGCGACGACACCGTCCGCAGCGCATCGGTTAGATTGACTCAGTTACTGGCCTAACCGAGGCTGAGCAAACCGGGAGACGGCGTAAAGCGGGACGGCGTAGACCCTCCCGCGCGAGCGGGCAAAAGGGGCAGCGATCATGACTGCGGATGCCTGGATCACCCTCGCGGTGGTCATCGTGGCGATAGTCCTGCTCGTGCGAGACCGGTTCAATCCCCCTCTGGTCATGGGCGGCGCGGTGTTGACCCTCTATCTGGCGGGGGTCGTGGACCAGGGCCAAGTTCTCGGAGGCTTCGCCAACGAGTCGCTGGCCGTGGTCGCCGCGCTCTACGTCGTTGCCGGGGCGGCGGATGTCACCGGCGCCTTCGAGGGCGCGACCTCGCGACTGCTCGGCAGGGGCACGCGAGTCCAAACCCGCCGAGAGCTCTTGCGGACGTGCGCACCGTCTGCGGCGGCGTCCGCCTTCATCGCCAACACCCCACTGGTGGCAATGCTCGCCCCTCGGGTGATCCGCTGGTGTCGACGCACCGGACGATCGCCGTCGCACTACCTGATGCCATTGAGCTACGCGATCATGCTGGGCGGTTCGACGACGATGATCGGGACCTCGACCAACCTGTTCGTCAACGATCTCATCGGCAAGGCGGGCCTCGGCAGGTTGAGCCTGTTCTCGGTCACCGGAATCGGATTGCCCCTCGCCATCGCCGGAGTCGCCCTCCTCGTGATGCTGGGCCCGCACCTGCTCCCCAAACGTCCCACACCCGGCGACAGCCTGGCCGGCACCGAACGCGAGTTCACCGTGGAGATGACGATCCCCCACAACAGTGAGCTGGCCGGTGCCACCGTCGCCGAAGCGGGCCTGCGCAACCTCGAAGGCGTTTTCCTCGTGGAAGTCGAGCGCCGGAACAGGGTCATCGCGGCGATCGGACCCGACGAGCTACTGGCCGTCGGGGACCGGTTGGTCTTCGTCGGAAACCTTGCGCGCGTGCTGGATCTGCAGCGCATGTCGGGGCTGGTCTCCTCGGAGGCCCGCCACTTCGACCATCTGGCCCGCAATCCGCAGCGTCAGTTCGTCGAAGCAGTGATCGGTGCGGGCTCGCCGCTGGCCGGGTCGAGTCTCAAAGCGGCCGGGTTTCGCCGCCGCTACGGGTCGGCGGTCGTCGCGATCCATCGGGCCAGCGAGCAGCTGAAGGGCAAACTCGGCGAGGTGCGTCTCCGGGCCGGAGACGTCCTGCTGGTATTGGCGGGGCCCGACTTCAGCCAGCGCTTTCACCAGCACCGCGACTTCGCCATCGTGGCCCCGCTGAACTGGGACAGGCCGATTCGGCGCGAGCACGCCGGTGCCGTGGAGCTGAGCATCGTCGCGCTCGTCGTCGTGGCCGGTACGGGGCTCCTGAGCCTGTTGCAGGTGTCGCTGCTGGTCGCGTTCGGGCTGGTCGTAGCCCGGATCGTGACGGTCGAGGACGCGCGCCGGTCGATCGACCTCAACGTCTTGGTCCTGATGGCGACGAGTTTCGCGCTCGGACACGCGGTCGAGAGCAGCGGGCTCGCCCACAAGCTGGCACACACGGTCGTCGGCGCCGCGGCGCCGCTGGGCGCCTACGGCCTACTCGCGGCCGTCCTGGCGGCCACGATGCTGGTGACCGAGGTGATCTCGCACGCCGCCGCGGCCGCGCTCATGTTTCCCATCGCCATCGCGATCGCCGAGCAGGTGGGGCTGAACGCCTTGCCGTTCGCCGTGGTCGTGATGTTCGGGGCGACCCAGTCGTTCCTGACGCCCATCGGCTACCAGACCAACACCATCGTGTGGGCGATGGGCGGCTACCGGTACACCGACTTCATGCGGCTTGGCGCGCCCCTGACCGTCCTGTTGCTGATTGCGACCCCGTTGCTGGTGCCGATTTTTTTCCCGTTCCACTGAATCGTTCGGGCGCGAGAAGACCGGCAAAGCCGGACTTCACCAGCGGGCCCGTCATATTCCCTACTCAGCGCCGTTCGTGAGCTGTAGTTTCTTCCTCACACTCACCGCGAGCGCTGCCGAGGAGCCGCAATGGGTTTCATCCAGCCCAACCTGCCCGTCGTCGACATGGCCGAGTGGAGCAAGGCCCCGCGCGCCCAGCGGATCATGCCGATGGCACGCCACATCGCGCAGAACGGGTTCGGCACCCCGCTGGTGATGCACCTGATGTACGGGGTGAAGATCGCGCTGTATGTCCTGAGCGCGTGGGCTTTCGCGTGGTCGACGCGGGGCATCGACGGCTTCACGAACGTCACGGCGTGGTGGACGGAGCCGATCGTCTTCGAGAAGGCCGTGCTGTTCACCATGCTGTTCGAGGTCGTCGGCCTCGGCTGCTGCTTCGGGCCGCTGGCCGGGCGCTACTTCCCGCCGATCGGTTCGATCCTGTACTGGCTGCGCCCCGGCACCATCCGGTTGCCGCCCTGGCCGGGCCGGGTTCCGCTGACCAAGGGCACCACCAGGACCGCGTTCGACGCCTCACTCTACGGCGCCCTGCTGGTGCTGCTGGCGATCGCGCTGGTGTCCGACGGCACCGGCCCAATTCCCGCGCTGGGAACCGTGATTGGTGTGCTGCCGCAGTGGCAGGTCTTCGCGGTGCTGGCCGTTCTGGCCGCGATCAGCCTGCGCGACAAGGTCATCTTCCTGGCCGCACGCGGTGAGGTCTACGGACCGCTGGCGCTGGTGTTCTTGTTCACCGGGGCCGACATCGTCGTCGGCGCCAAGGTCGTGTTCATGGTGATCTGGATCGGCGCGGCGACATCCAAGCTCACCCGGCACTTCCCGTTCGTGATCTCGACCATGCTGGCGAACAACCCGCTTCTTCCCAGCGGCGTTCTCAAGCGGTCGTTGTTCAGACACTATCCGGATGACCTGCGCCCAAGTGCGTTGGCCGGGTTCATCGCCCACTTCTCGACCGCGGTGGAAGGCCTGGTGCCGCTGGTGCTTTTCTTCTCCCGCGGCGGCTGGCCGACCGCGATCGCATCGTTCGTCATGATCGTCTTCCACCTCAACATCTTGCTGGCCTTTCCGATGGGGGTGCCGCTGGAGTGGAACGTGTTCATGATCTTCGGGGTGCTGTGGCTGTTCGTCGCGCTCATCGCCGGCACCGTCGTCGTCGGGAATCTCTTCCCCCGCAAGGTTTCCTTCCTGCCCGGCATGCGCTACTACGCCGGCAACTGGGATACCACGCTGTGGTGCGTCAAGCCGTCGGTCGACGAGAAGTTCCGCACCGGCTCGCGGGCCCTGGGCCCCATGCAGCACCTGCAACTCGAGCGGCTGTACGGCAGCAAAGAGGACACCCTGATTCCCCTTCACCTCGCGCTGGCATTCCGCGGCATGAACACCCACGGGCGCGCGTTGCTCACCCTGGCGCATCGCGCGATGGCCGGCTACGACGAGGACGACTACAACCTGTGCGAGGGAGAGGTCCTCTGCTCCATGGTGCTCGGCTGGAACTTCGGCGACGGGCACATGCACAACGAGTGCCTCATCGGGGCGCTACAGCAGCGGTGCGGATTCGAGCCGGGCGACGTGCGGGTGGTGATCCTGGACGCCCAGCCCATCCACCTGCAGCGGCAGGAATACCGGCTGGTCGACGCCGCGACCGGCGAGTTCGAACGTGGCTACGTCGACGTCGCCGACATGGCCGGTGCCCAGCCTTGGGCCGACGACATTCCGATTCACGTCCAGCCGAGCGCGGGCGCCGTCAGCGATTCCTGACCCGGTGCACCAACACCACGACGATGAGCGTGCCGGCGCCCGCAGTGACACCATCACCGCCGGCTTGGTGACGAATTCGATCGCCCGGGCCTTGATGTCGTCCGCGAGCCGGCGGGGGTTGGCGCGCTCGGCGAGCGAATCGACGGTGGCCGCAAGCTGGTCACGCGCGCGGTCGATCTCCTGCTTGATGACCTCGGGATCCCGGTCCGCCACGTCTCTGTCCTCCAAGTCCGCTTGGTGCACGTCAGGCACTACCCTAGATCAGCTGGCGCCGATGCCGACGCGGCGGTGAACAGAAAGGGAAGAACCTTGACCGAGACCATTCGGCTGGCGCCGGGTGACAAAGCGCCCGCCTTCAGCCTGCCCGACGCCGACGGCAACAAGGTGTCGCTGGCCGATTACAAAGGACGCCGCGTCATCGTGTACTTCTACCCGGCCGCCGCGACGCCGGGATGCACCAAACAGGCCTGCGACTTCCGCGACAGCCTGCGCGAGCTCAACGAGGCCGGCCTCGACGTCGTCGGGATCTCACCCGACAAGCCGGAGAAGCTGGCGAAGTTCCGGGACGCCGAGAAGCTGACGTTCCCGTTGCTGTCCGATCCCGACCGCAAGGTGTTGACCGCCTGGGGCGCCTACGGCGAAAAGCAGATGTACGGCAAGACCGTGCAAGGCGTGATCCGGTCCACCTTCGTCGTCGACGAGAAGGGGAAGATCGCCGTCGCGCAGTACAACGTCAAAGCCACCGGCCACGTCGCCAAGCTGCGCCGCGACCTTTCGGTCTGATCAGGCCAGGTTCGCCAGCAGCAGCGCCTCGGCGATCGCCGCGCGTTCCAGCACGCCAAGATGCAGGCTCTCGTTTACGCTGTGCGCCTGGGTACCGGGGTCCTCGACGCCGGTCACCAGAATCTTGGCCCGTGGAAACGCCGCGGCGAACTCGGCGATGAACGGGATCGAGCCGCCCATGCCCATGTCGATGGGGTCGGCGCCCCAGGCCTGCCGGAACGCCGCCCGCGCGGTGTCATAGACCGAAGTTACTGTAGCTGAAATGGGTGAATACCTGGGCTGAGCTGGGGATTTGTTTGGTTTGGGGGGTGGTTGTTCTGGCTACGCGGTGATGGTGAGCGGGATCGGGGTGTTGAGCAGGTCGAAGGCGCGGCGTTGGTCGGGGGTGGGTTCGGCCAGTATGGGGACTTCGGTGTTAGCGCCGGGGTAGCGGACCTGGTTGCGGGTCAATGTGGCCAGGTGGTCGAGCAGTCCACGGAAGCTGCGCAGCGGGTTGCCGTGGGTGTCGTGCTTGCGGGTGGCTTTGGCATCGGCGTGGGGTGAGCGCTGTGCGGGCGCGACCGGGTTATCCCGCTGGGGTGGGTGCTCGTCGGTGAATGTCATTGGCGCCCAGGTTTTGCGCAGGTGCCAGATGAGGTAGCAGGCGAGCAGGCAGATCAGCACGTGGGCTTTGACGCGGTCCTCGAGACGGTGGTGGATGGGCCGCAGGTCCAGATCGTCGGTTTTGATGATGCGAAAGTCGCGCTCGACGTTGGCGAGGTTCTTGTAGCTTTGCACCACCGCGCCGGGGTCGAGGTCCTCGGCGTCGACGCTGGTGCGCAGCACGTAGATGCCGTCGAGGGCGGCTTCGGCCTCGATGCGGGCCTGGTCGCGGCGGTAGGTGAAGCTGGTGTCGGTGATGTCGCGGTGAAAGTGCTTGCCCATCTTGTACTTCCCGATGGCCGCGCCGACCACTTCGCCGATCTTGCCGGCCCCGCGCAGGGTGCCGCGGTTGACCCGGTCGGCGATCGCGGCGAGTAGTTTCTCGGTCGCGTTGAGCAGGTCGCTGCGTTTGCGGGCGCGTTCGGCGGCCAGCGCGGGGTTGCGGCAGGCGATCAGCCGTTCGCCGGGGTAGTCGGGATGGGTGATCTCGGCCAGGTCCTGGGTGTCGAAAAGGCTCATCTGCAGCGGGCCGTCGTCGGCGGCCAGTTTGGCGATCGCCGGGGCGCGCAGCGCGGTGATCCACCCGAAATCGGTGGCGGTGTCGGGGTCGTCGTTGAGCTTGCGCAGCGCGTCGATGCGCGCAGAGGTGACCATGCCGCGATCGCCCACCAACACCAACCGCTGGATGCCCAGCTCGTTGCGGATGACGGTGACGATCTCAGTGAAGGCATCCGGGTCGGCGGTGTTGCCTTTGAACACCCGCACCGCGACCGGGCGCCCGGCCGGATCGGTGAGCACCCCGTACTCGATCTGCTCGCAGCCTTTCTTGCCGTCGCGGGAGTAGCCGCGCGCGGCCAGCTCGCAACACCGGCCGGTCACCCATGCGCTGGTCAAATCGAACAGTGCCATCCGGCCCGGATTCACCTGCGGGGCGAGGTGTTTGGCCGCGAGCTTTTTCTCGATCGCCCCCTGTCGGCCGGCCAGCCAGTCCATCGCGGCGTAGATCTCGTCGGTGGATGCGCCGGCCACCCCCAGGTCGGTGGCCAACGTGGTGTCGGGCCACCACGCCAGCGTGGATAGTTTCGAGCCGGGCCGGATCACCCGCGAGACGATCAGCGCCAGGACGAGATCGCGTCTGCGCCCGGCCGGGCCCAGCAGCGCGGGCAGGCCCAGCTGGCGCGCTACCGCCGCGACCGCGGCCACGTGCCCATGCGGCAGCGACCGCACGATGCTGAATTCGCTGCCCGCCGGCACCAGCGTCTGACCCTTCAGCGTCGCCTCGATCGCGTCGACGGACTCCGGCGGCAGCATCGACAGGTTGGCCACGGTCTCGTTGCGCACCGCAGCGCCGTCTCGGTAAGTGCGCCGCAGGTAGGCCGACGTGTACTGGCGGCGCTGGCCCTGCTTGTCCACGTGCGTCTTCCGGACTCTGACTACGTGAACCCGGCCCTGCTGACGCGGCATAACAACGATCATATTTCATTCCAAACTTCCCGCGAAGGCGACACGCCGCATATTCTGACTACATATCTACGCCGGTTCAAAACCATCTACCCAGTTCAACAATCAGATAACGCCCGAAAGCAGTCGTAACTTCGGCATAGACGGGGCCGGTGGCGTCGATCGCGTACGGCTCGCCCTTGTCGCCGGGCGTGACGCTGACGCGGGCGCCCCACGGGGTATGCCGCTGCAGGTGGGCGGTCAATGCGTCCAGGTGCGCCGCGGCGTCGCCGCCGGGGGCGACTCGCATGCTGATCTTGGCCCGGGCCCGCGGGATGAGGGTGTTCGAGGCCGCCGCGACCGGTGTGGTGTCGATGCCGATCACCGTGATGGCGGGTTTGGCCCACATCCGCTGCGGCACCGAGCCCGAGCCGATCTCGGACACGCCGTCCAGCAGACCCGAGTCGGCGCGGACGCGCTCGGCGGGGAAGTCGGGATAGTTCAGCCCGGCGACATCGGTTTCGTGCAGGCCCTTCACGGCCACGTTGCCGTCGTCGTCGTGCAGGCTGGCCAGCAGCCGCACCAGCACGCTGAGCGCGTCGGGAACCACGCCGCCCCACAGCCCGGAGTGCAGCCCGTGGTCGAGGGTGGCGACCTCCACCACGCAGTCGACCAGCCCGCGCAGCGACACCGTCAGTGACGGGGCCTCGGTGCTCCAGTTGTCGGAGTCCGCGATCACGATCACGTCGGCGGCCAGCGCCTCGCGGTGGGCGGCCAGCAGGGCGCCAAGCGACGGCGACCCGGACTCCTCCTCGCCCTCGACGAAGACCGTCACCCCCACGGGCGGCTGCCCGCCGTGCGCCCGGAACGCCGCCAGATGCGTTGCGATGCCGGCCTTGTCGTCGGCGCTGCCGCGCCCGTAGAGCCGGCCGTCGCGCTCGGTCGGCGCGAAAGGCGGCGAGACCCACTGGCTTTCGTCCCCTTCGGGCTGCACATCGTGGTGGGCGTAGAGCAACACCGTCGGGGCGCCGGGCGGGGCCGGATGCCGGGCGATGACGGCCGGCGCGCCACCCTCGCTGACGATGCGCACGTCGCCGAACCCGGCCTGCGACAGCAGATCCGCCACCGCGTGCGCGCTGCGGTGCACCTCGGGCCGCCGCGCGGGGTCGGCCCACACGGACTCGATGCGCACCAGGTCCTCGAGATCGCGCCGCACCGACGGCAACACGTCGCGGACGCGCTCGACAAGACCGCCCATGGTCTCCCCTTTCTCCGCTTTCTCCGCGCGAGCGTGCGCAGAATGCCGCTCATCATCGGCGTGTCGCGTACAAACACGCACACTCGCGGTTGAGGTTACGGAATCTCCAGGATGGCGACCGCGGCCGCGGTGTCGCCCTCGTGGGTCAGCGACACGTGGATCGTGACGTCGGTCAGGTGCTTGGCGATGTCGCCGGTCAGCCGCACCCGCGGCCGTCCCCACATGTCGGTGACCACCTCGATGTCGCGGTGGATGGCCTCCGGCAACACCGGCCGCTGGGCGAACCGCGACCCCGACCAGGCCTTGATCACCGCCTCCTTGGCCGCCCAGCGGGCCGCCAGGTGCCGTGCCGCCGACGAACTCTTGTCCGAGGCGTCGCGACGCTCGCCCGGGGTGAAGGTCTCCGAGAAGATCGTTCCGGGCTGGTCGACCTGCTCGGCGAAATCAGGAATGGAAACCAGGTCGATCCCCACTCCGACGATGCCCATGGATCGCCAGGCTAACGGATCGGGCGGGTCATCCCGCGGACACCTGGTATGCCCCGTCCCTACCCAGCCGGGCGGCCGGATCCAGGAGCATCGCCGCCTCCTGGCGTTTCTCCGGTGCGTCGTGGTCGAAGCGGCGGTCCGGCGGTCGCTGGTACATCGGCTCGCCGCCGGCGATGGCCGAGACCAGCCGACGCTGGCCGGCCAGCAGGCGGGCGTCCGCGCGACGCTGGTAGTCGGCGCGCTGCCCGGGATCCAGCGACGCGATGAACGCCTGCGGGTGCACCAGCGCCACCAGGCCGGATACGTGCCCGAAGCCCAGGCTGGTCAGCATGCCGGCCTTGAGCGGGAACTTCTCGCCGAGCCGCAGCGTGTCGCGCACCCACACGAAGTGTGCGGAGCCGGCCAGCTCCTCGTCGACGCAGTCCAGGCTGCGGTTGGGCGGGATCACCCCGTCGCGCAGCATCTGGCACAGGCCCATCATCTGGAACACCGCAGCGCCGCCCTTGGCGTGCCCGGTCAGGTTCTTCTGCGACACCACGAACAGCGGCGCGCCCGGTGAGCGGCCCAGCGAGTCCGCCAGCCGCTCGTGCAGCTCGGTCTCGTTGGGATCGTTGGCCAGCGTAGAGGTGTCATGCTTGGAGATCACCGCGACGTCGTCAGCGCCCACGCCCAGCTTGGCCAGCGCACGCGCCAGCGGGGAGTGCTTGCCGCCGCGGCCTGCGCCCAGTGCGCCCAGCCCCGGCGCCGGGATCGAGGTGTGCACCCCGTCGCCGAACGACTGCGCGTAAGCCACCACCGCCAGCACCGGCAACCCCATCTTCAGGGCCAAGTCACCGCGGGCCAGCAGGATGGTCCCACCGCCCTGAGCCTCCACGAAGCCCAGCCGGCGCCGGTCGTTGGGGCGGGAGAACTTCGAGTCGGCGATGCCGCGGCCGCGCATCATCGCGGTGTCGGCGGTGGCCGCCATGTCGCCGAAGCCGATGATGGCCTCCAACGTCAGGTCGTCCAAACCACCGGACACCACCAGTTCGGCCTTGCCCAGCCGGATCTTGTCGACGCCCTCCTCGACCGACACCGCGGCCGTCGCGCACGCGGCGACCGGGTGGATCATCGACCCGTAACTGCCAATGTAGGACTGAACCACGTGTGCGGCAACAACATTCGGCAGAACTTCCTGCAAGATGTCGTTGGGCTTGCTGCGGCCCAGCAGGTTGCCGTGATACATCGTCTGCATCGACGTCATGCCGCCCATGCCCGTGCCCTGGGTGCTGGCCACCAGGCTGGGGTGGACATAACGCATGACCTCGGCCGGGCTGAATCCGGCGCTCAGGAACGCGTCGACCGTCGCGACGATGTTCCACAGGGCCACCCGGTCGATGGAACTGGCCATGTCCTGGCTGATTCCCCACACCGTCGGGTCGAACCCGGTCGGGATCTGCGCGCCGACGGTCCGCGACAGCTTGGTCTTTCGCGGCACCCGAATCTCGGTGCCCGCCTTGCGGATCACCTGCCAGTCGGTGGAGTCGGGAACGGGCCGCACGACCGTGTGCTCGGGGTCGAACTCGGCGAAGGCGCGGGCGTCGGCCTCCGAGGAGACGACGAAGGAGAAGTCCTTGTCCAGGAACACCGACACCAGCAGCGGCGAGGCGTGGTCGGGGTCGATCGCGCCGTCGTCGACGAACTCGCGGATGCCGCAACGCTGTACGACGGCGTCGTGATAGCGCTCGACGAGCTCGGCCTCGTCGATCAGCTCACCCGTCTCGGTGTCGTACCAACCCGGCTTGGGGTCGTCTTCCCAGCGGATCAGGCCGGTCGTCCAGGCCAGCTCGAGGACGCCGGCCGCCGACAGCTCGCCCGCGACCTCCATCTCGAAGCGGGTGCGCGACGAGCCGTACGGGCCGAGTTCGGCACCGCCGACGATGACCACCAGGTCGGCCGGGTCGACGTCGAGGTCATCCCAGTGCGGGGGCGGCGCCGGAGTGAATCCGCGCGGCGGGGACGGCAGCGCGGCGATGGTGTGCGCGGACTGCCCGGTCTCGGCCTCCTCGGGCGGCGCGGCCTGCTCGCGCGTCCTGGCGGCCAGCTCGGCCATGTCCAGTTCCACCTCGCCGAGTCCGCCCGTCAGGTCGACCTTCATGGGCGAATGCGCCGCCGCCACCTTGGATTCCACATCGCACAGGTCCAGCAGCATCGCGGCCATCTCGTCGGTGGAGTACGTGGTGACGCCGGCCTCCTCAACCGCGGTGACGATGGCGTCGTTGTGGCCCATCAGCCCGGTGCCGCGGGTCCAGCCGATCAGCGCATGCGCCAGGCTGACCCGCTGCGACCACGACGACTCCGCGTGCCACCGGGACACCACGGCGTCCAGCGCGGACTTGGCTTCGCCGTAGGCGCCGTCGCCGCCGAACATGCCGCGGTTGGGTGAGCCGGGCAGCACCACGTGCAGCCGCGACGCGATGTCGCGCTCGGCGCCGATCTTCGACAGCCCGCCGATCAGCCGCTGCACCGCCCACAGCAGCACCTTCATCTCCATCTCCGAGCGCGCACCGGCCTCGGACAGGTCGCCGGCCACCCGCGGCGCCGCGAACGGAAACAGCAACGTGGGCGTCTGCGCGTCCTTGATATGAATGGACTGCGGCCCAAGGCTTTCCGTCTGTTCGGTCCCGACCCACTCGACCAGCGCGTCGATGTCGGCGTAGGACCCCATGTTGGCCGCGACCACCCACAGCGCCGCACCGTAGCGAGCATGGTCGCGGTACAGCCCGCGGTAGAACGCCAGCCGTTCCTCGTCGAGCTTGGACGTCGTCGCGATGACCGTGGCACCGCCGTCGAGCAGTCGCGCGGCCACCGACGCGGCGATCGATCCCTTCGAGGCGCCGGTGACCACGGCGACTTCACCGCTGTAGCGGCCCGGCTCCGGGTTCTCGGCCCCGGCGGCGATGCGGCCGTACAGCGCCGCGTGAATCTGACGCCCGGCGGCCAGCGCCTTACCCTGCCACCAGGTGGCCTGGGTCGCGACGACATGTCCGGCACCCTCGAACCTCTCCGAGAGACGCGGCCAGTCGGCGTCGATCTCGGCCTCGTCGGCCAGCCACAGCCTGACCAGATCCTCACGCGCGCTGGCCCAGCGGTCGTCGAAGACGACGGCCTTGCGGGCGTCGAACACCGGCGCGACCAGACGCGGCCAGTCCGCACCCAGTTCGGCGGTGACCAGGTCGATGAGTTCGGCATCCGTGGCCGCCGGTAGCGCGCTGACCGGCTCGTCGTGGCCCAACTGACCCAGCACCAGGCGGGCCGCCGCGGCCAGTACGCCGTCGCGGCCGGTGATCTGCTCGGTGAACTCGCCCAGCGCGGCAGCGTCCACGGTCGCGCCGCCGCCACCGCCCGCCGACGGCAGCGCGACCGAAATGCCTCGGCGCGCAGCCACGGAAGCCACCGCGGCGTCGACGATCCTGTCGACGGTGGCGGCGTCGGCCAGGGCTCCCTCGTGCAGGTGGCCCATGGCACCGCCGCGCACGCTGGTGCCTTCGCGGGTGCCCAGCGCCACCTCGACGGTCACGTGCTTGGCCCAGCCGTCGCCGAGCTCCCAGGTCTTCTTGACCCGCTCGGCGATCGCGCCGGGCCGCTTGCCCGACGGCCCCAGAACGGTGCGCAGCTGGTCGTTGATCGCGTCGGAAAGCACCGGGCCGTAAGGCTTGTAGGTGCGCGCCAGCTTGGTCACCTGCGCGCGGAGCGCCGCCAGGTCGGCCTCGGCAGCGCCGTCGATGGCTCCCAGGTTCAGCTCCGACCCCAGGTCGACCAGCAGCTGGTTGCGCCGCGACGACGCGCCGTCGGTGATCGACTCGATGGAGTCCAGTTCCTCGATCTGATCGATGCGCATCTTGGCCGACAGCGCAATCAGCGCCAGCGTGGCATCGGCGGCATCGAATGCGATGTCGTCCGGGCGGACCCCGCCCGAGGATGCCGACGGCACCGCAACGGGGGCCGGGGCCGCGTCGACGGCGACGGCGACGGCGCTCTCGGCCACCGGTTCGGGCGCATCGTCGGGCTCCGGCTCGGGGTCGGTGTCGTTGGCGAACAGCACGGCGGCGTCACGTTCGGCGTTGAGCACTTCGACTGTGCTGTGGGCGTACTCGGACAGCTTGAGGGTGTTGGTGGCCAGGCCGGCGACGGTCGGCGCGGACTTCACGCCGATCTCGACGAACCGCTCGACACCCAGGCCTCCGGCGGCCTCCTCGGTGAACAACAGGTCCTGCGTCTCGATCCAGCGCACCGGGCTGGCGAATTGCCACGCCAACAACTCGATCAGCACCTTGCGGGCCAGCTCGCGCGGCTTCTCGTTACGCCAGGTGTCGTAGTCGGCGAGGATCTCGTCGAGCGGCTCGGCCGGCACCAGATCGCGGATCTCCTGGACGAAGTCGCGATCGAGGGTGAACGGGCGGGGCACGAGGTTGGGGATGTAGCGCCCGATGATGATGTCGGGATCCTTGTCGCGCGGCATGATCCGCTCCAGCGCGCGCCGGAAGTCGGCCACCCCGACTCGCAGCACCCGCGAGTGGAACGGCACGTCGATCCCCGGAACCAGGATGAACGACCGCTTGCCGCCTGTGATCTCGCGGCGTCGCTCCACCTCCGCCTCCAGCGCCTCCAGGCCCCGCACCGTGCCGGCGATCGCATACTGGGAGCCCCGCAGGTTGAAGTTGACGATCTCGAGAAACTCACCGGCGCTTGCCGCGATGTCGGCGACGAAGCCGCGGACCTCGTCGTCGGGCAGGTCGATCTGGGAGGGCCGGATGGCCGCCAGCCGGTAGTTGGAGCGGCCCAGCTCGTCGCGCGGGACGATGTCGTGCATCTTCGAGCCGCGGTGAAAAACCGCTTCCAACAACGCTTCCAGTTCGAAGATGCCGCTGACGCAGGCCAGGGCCGTGTACTCGCCGACCGAGTGGCCGCAGGCGATCGCGCCCTCGACGAAGGCGCCCTGCTCGCGCATCTCGGCGACCTGCGCCGCGGCCACCGTCGCCATCGCGACCTGGGTGAACTGCGTCAGGTACAGCACGCCCTCGGGGTGGTGGTAGTGCACGCCGCCGGCAATGATGCTGGTCGGGTTGTCGCGCACCACGTTCAGCACCGAGAAGCCCAGGACGTCGCGGGTGAACTTGTCGGCCTTGTCCCACACCTTGCGGGCCGCCTTGGAGCGGGCCCGGACCTCCATGCCCATGCCCTTGTGCTGGATGCCCTGGCCGGGGAACGCGTAGACCGTCTTGGGGGCGGCCAGCCGGGCGGTCGCCGACATCACGAGGTCCGAGCCGATGCGGGCGACGACCTCCAAAACCTCGGCGCCCTGGTCGATTCCGACGCGGTCGACGCGGAAGTCGACCTGGTCGCCGGGGCGGACCATGCCCAGAAAACGGGCGGTCCAGCCGACCAGCCGGGCCGGTGGGCGGGCCTGACCGTCGGTGGCCGTCACCGCATGCTGCGCGGCGGCCGAGAGCCACATGCCGTGCACGATCGGCGATCCCAGCCCCGCCAGCAGCGCCGCCGCGCGGTCGGTGTGGATGGGGTTGTGGTCGCCGGAGACCATCGCGAAGGGGCGCATGTCCACCGGCGCGCTCAGCGTCACGTCGCGGCGGCGCCGACGGGGGGTGTCGTTGGCGTTCTGCGAGACCGCATCCCCGGCGCGGGCCGGGTCGGTGAGCTCGGAGGCCCCGGTGCGCCCGAGGATGGCGAACCGTTCGTGAAGGGTGGCGATCACCTCGCCGGCGGCCGTCGCGATCGACACCGACACTCCGACAACCCGGCCCATGTCGGTGTCGACGGCCGGGGAAGCCGTTGCGGTGATGACCAATTGGGCCCGGCTAGCGGGCAGCGGTCCGACCAGACGGGCGGCATGGTCCAGGTGCACCAGGCTGAGCAAGCCCTCGACGACCGGAACGCCGGTGTCGGTCGTCGCGGCGCCGACGGCCGCGAAAACCGCGGGCCAGCAAGGGCCGACGAGCGCATCGGGCACGGTGGTGAGGGTGGGTGCCAGCGGCTCGCCGAAAATCGCCGTGACCCCGGTGTGATCGGCGACCCGCTCAGGGTCCCAGTCGACCGCCACCGTGGCCGTCCCGTCGACGACCGCGGGAAGGAACTCCGGCCCGTCCACACCGGCGGCGATCGCCAGCACCGCGCGCATGGCCTCGCTGGCGTCGGCGGTGGACACGACCGGGGCGCCACCGTCAACGGTGTTGGCCGGCAACGTGAACGGGATGTCGACCCAGACGCCGGACAGCGGGACGGCGAGCACCACCCGGTCGCCTGCCTCCACCTGCAGCCGAGCGCCGGTGGACGAGTGTGTGGCGCAGCGGCTTTCGGGTCCGTCGTGCACCTGCCAACCGGACGGCTCGGCGATGCGGTGCACCGGGTTGGTGACGGTGCGCCCGGCCCACAGCACGTCCGGCGCGTCCAGGACGGTGGCCAGCGGACCGGTCACGTCGGGGCGGCCCAGCCGGCGCGAGGTGACGGCCTGCGGCTCGGTTCCGGCGGCGAGCACTTCATCTATGGCGGCCTGCTCGAAGCGGTCCAGCAACTCCCCGACGGGCTCGTCCAGCCGGGTGATACCGGCGACGGCCGCGATACCCGGGATGATGCACACCTGGTCGGCGTCGTAGCGGGCGTCGTGCGCCTGCCACAGCGAGTCGCTGCGCCACCAGCGCCGCACGTCCTTGTCGATGACGGGCACGAAGTTGACCGGCTTGCCCGGCGCCTTGCACAGCGTGACGAAGAACGGCACGTCCGCCGGATGCAGCTGCACGGTGTCCGCGTCGGGGTAGCGAGCGAGCAGCAGTTCGATCGCCGCCTCCGGGCTCTCCAGCAGCGCCGGGTCGGCGAACAAGGTTTCGATGGGGCCGTGATCCTGCGGGTGCAGCCGCGCCTCGGCGCGCTGCAGCATCTGCTCGAACCGGTCGCGCCAGGTGTCGGCCAGCCACGGGCTGCCCGGTGCGGCGGTGTCGGCGGTCGAGTCGCCGTCGCCGATCGCCAGGTCGACGTAACGCCGCAGCCACTGCAGGTAGGTCATGTCCGCGACGTCGCCGAAATACGGCTTGGCGGTTTTTGCCATCGCCGCGATGATCTCGTCGCGACGCTCGGCGACCGCCTCGGCGTCGCCGGCGACCTCGTCGAGCAGCCGGCCGCAGCGCGAGGCGCTGTTGTCGATCTCGTGGATGTCCGCACCGAGCTGGCTGCGGCTGGAGGCCATGCCGCCCTGTGCTTTGCCGGCACCGATCCACTGGTCGGTGCCCTGGGTGTCGACCAGCATCCGTTTGACCGACGGCGACGTCGTGGCCTCGAGCGTCGCCATGGCCGCGGTGCCGACCAGGATGCCGTCGACAGGCATCAACGGGAACCCGTAGCTCTGCGCCCAGCGCCCGGACAGGTAGTCGGCCGCGCGCTCGGGGGTGCCGATGCCCCCGCCGACGCACACTGTGATGTTCGGCCGCGACCGCAGCTCCGAGTAGGTGGCCAGCAGGAGGTCGTCGAGGTCCTCCCAGGAGTGGTGACCGCCGGCACGGCCACCCTCGATGTGAACGATCACCGGCTTGGTGGGCGCCTCGGTCGCGATGCGGATGACCGAGCGGATCTGCTCGACGGTGCCGGGTTTGAACACGACGTGGGTGATGCCGACGTCGTTGAGCTCTTCGATCAGCTCGACGGCTTCCTCGAGCTCGGGGATGCCGGCGCTGATCACCAGGCCGTCGATCGCCGCGCCGGATTGGCGGGCCTTCTGCACCAGGCGCTTGCCGCCCACCTGCAGCTTCCACAGGTACGGATCGAGGAACAGCGCGTTGAACTGGTACGTGCGGCCGGGCTCGAGCAGTTCGGACAGCTCCTCGACGCGGTCGGCGAAGATCTCCTCGGTGACCTGCCCGCCGCCGGCGAGTTCGGCCCAGTGCCCGGCGTTGGCGGCGGCGGCGACGATCTTGGCGTCGACGGTGGTCGGGGTCATGCCCGCCAGCAGGATCGGCGAGCGGCCGGTCAGCCGGGTGAACTTCGTGGAGAGCTTGACGCGTCCGTCGGGCAGCCGCACCGCGGTCGGGGCGTAGCTCGACCAGGCGCGGGCCACCTCGGGGACGGCCCCGACGGTGAACAGGTTGCGCTGGCCGCCGCGGGTGGCCGCGGGCACGATGCCGATGCCCAGCCCCCGGATCACCGGCGCGGTCAGCCGGGTCAAGATGTCTCCGGGTCCCAGGTCGAGGATCCAGCGGGCTCCGGACTCGTGCACCCGGGTGATCTCCGCGACCCAGTCGACGGGTCTCACCAGGATGGCCTCGGTGAGGTGACGGGCCAGCGCCACATCGAGGCCGGCCTTTTCTGCCCAGGCGCCGACGATGTCGATGCCGTCGGCCAGCCGCGGGGTGTGGAAGCCGACCTCCACCTGCACCGGGTCGAAGACCGGCGCGAAGACGTCGCCGCCGCGGACCTTGCTCTTGCGGTCGGCCTCCTCCTTCTCCGAGATCTGGCGGCAGTAGAGCTCGAAGCGCGACAGCTGCTCCGGGGTGCCGGTGATGACGACGGAACGCCGGCCGTTGCGGATGGACAGGGCCGGAGGCTGCACGGTCCGGACGTCCTGTGCGAACTCGTCGAGCAGGTGCCCGATGCGCTCGGGATCGGCGTTGCTGACCGACACCATCGGCGGGCGGTCGCCGAGGACGGCGATGCCGCGCCGCCGTGCCACCAGCGTGCCCGCCGCGCCGATCAGCTGCGCCATGGCCAGCAGCTCGGCGTCGCGGCCGGCCCCGTCCTTCAAGGCCCGCAGCGCCTCGACCGCGAGCACGCCCTGGGAATGGCCCGCCAGAGCCGCCGGCGGGGTGGCCGTCAGGTCCATGCCCTGGCGCGCCAGGGCGCGCATGGCCGCGATCTGGGTCAGCAGTACCCCGGGCACCGAGACGGCCGCCGAGGTCAGGTGCTTGTCCGCGGGAACGGGGTCCTCGGCTGCCAGCGCGCGCACCCACTGCAACGGCTCGAAGCCGATCGGACGCACCACGACCAGCTCTTTGGCCACCGGCTCGAGCAGCAGCTCCACCTCGCCGACCAGCGTCGCCAGGTCTGTCTCGATCCCGGCCGAGGACACCAGCTCCTCGAGCGTCTCCAGCCAGGCGCTGCCCTGCCCGCCAAACGCCACCGCGTACGGCTCGCCGGCCGTCAGACGGTCGACCAGAGCGTGGGTGCCCTGCGGGCCGTGCCCGTCGCGGTCGGCGGACACCCGGTCGTGCTCGTGGATCGTCACGTTCTACGTCTCCCCTACATGCGTCTTTTGTCGGTTCGGGCCGGCACCCTGGTCGTCGTCGACGGGCCCGCCCCCTCGGTCGATCGGCGCGGCGGACTGCTTGGGCTGTAATAAGAGTGTCATAAGGATCGGTGCCCTTTTTCCCAGCTGATTGGTTACTGGTGAGTTCTACGCACGGGTAACCATGTCCTGGGTAACACCGGGTCAAACCGCGCGCGCGAGCGCGGCGAACAAACTCGCTGCATGTAGGTGGTTACGGTCGAGTAGCTATAACTTCGCTGTTCAAAGCGCTATTGTTATGGAATCGTTATATTAAGGATTTCGGCCTTCGGTCGCGTCTCGCGCGCGAGCAACCTTGCCGTCGAGGCGTCACCAGATCTCGGCTGCACCCCGCCCTCAGCGGGCGATTGTTTGCTGGACCCGGTGCCGACGGCCTAGGTCCACTGCCCGAATTGGGGCTTGAGGATTTGATTGAGGTCCACCCCAACGCCGCCGACACTGCGCTTGTCGATCTCGAACTGATGAAGATTCGCGGCCGGATGGGTGTAGCCCACGGGGGAACCCCAGTTGTGCTGCCAGAAGTAGGACCCCAAACCGTCCTGCAGCGCCCAGTCGATGGTCTTGGAGTTGGCGTACACACCGGTGCGCTGGTGCCCGATCACCGACTCCCAGGACCGCAGGTAGGGAGCGACCTGCTGCTTGTACTGCTCGTAGGACGGATTGTCGTCGATCGAGGCGTAGATGGGAGCGCCGGGCGGACCTCCGGCGGCGGCGTGCAACTGCATGCCGCGACGGGCGTGCTCCACGCCGGCCGCGGCCCCACCCAGCCAGTCGGAGGTGCTGCCCTTGCCGTACTGGTAGCAGGACACGATCTTGAGCCCATTGCTGGAGAGGTCGCGCGCTTCGCCGGCCTGGATCGGCTTGCCGAGCATCCAGTTACCACCGGGCCGCCGATCCGACACGTACCGGATCGATCCCACCGCCCCGGCCGCCCGGATCTCGCTTGCGGGGATGACGCCGGCCGCGTAGTCCAGCAGCGTGCCGAGCGCGGCCGACGCCGTCGCGGCGCGCAGCGATGCCGCCGCGACGCCGAAACCCACCAGTCCCGGGGTCGCGGCGGCGAACTTGAGCACGTCGCGCCGCGAGACCGACATGGGCTTCAGGGTACGACACAACTATCACCAGACACATTGATCCCAACGATCACATGTGCATCACATTGGTTGCATCACATTGGCTGCACTACGTTGGCGCATCCCCGGTCTGCAACCGCTTTGCGCCCGGCAGGACGATGACGCTGACCACGTCCAGGCCGCGGCGCGCGGTCTGGACCGCCATCTCGTCGAGGAAGCGGGCGGCCCGCGGATTAACAGTCTCCGCGCGAGCCGCCTAGAAAGCGTCGGACAGCGCCGCGACGAGGTCCCCGAGAAGGGTGGCCACCGTGTCGTCGTGACCGGAGGGCACCCGGGCCAACAGCTCGATCGCCTCGCCGCGGCGGCCGTCTGCCACCAACGCCGCGAGCTGGTCTGCGAGGCTCTGTAGTTGCGGGTCAATCGATTCGGCGCCGCCGACGACGGCGGCAAGCACGTCGACGAGTTCCCAGTCCCGGTACAGCGCCAGCGACCGCTCGTAGAACGCGAAGCCGGTGACCGGCTCGCCCCACAGCTTCCCCGGTAGCGGTACGGACCCTCCATGTACTCGATCGGCAGGCCGTGCGCCGGTGCGGCCACCAACGGTTCCCCGACGAGATCGAGTTGCATTGCCGCGCTGGTGATCCGGTGCCGATCGGGCAAATAGCGGCCCGCGGCGAGCGGGCGCACGAGCGGGCGCACCGCCTCCGGCCACCGGACATAGCTGCTCACCGTGACCTCGACGTCCTCGGCGCACTGCGGCGGCAGCGCGGGCTCCACGCCGGGGTCGGGGCAGCTCGTCGTCACCCCGGAGAACGGCTGCAGCGCATTGCGGTTCGTGCGGTCGAACTGGTGCCAGATGCTCAGGTCGACGCCGTTGTCGAGGTTGATGGTGCGCCACTCGTGGGACGCGGCCCGCGGGTCGCCGCCGGTTCCGCCGCCGCCGGCATACTTCGGGAACCACTGCCGGTCGACGTGCCCGCCGCTGCCGGATACCTGCTCGACCACATCGCCCCAGCGCAGGGTTCCGGTCATCTTCATCCCGCTCTGGAAATAGGAGTACGTGTCGTTCTGGCCGAAGCAGCAGATCTTTCCGTTGTAGGTCGAGGCCCCCACCGGTGTCGGCGCACGCGTCGGTGTCACGGCCAGGTCCAGCCGCATGGGCTGGCCGGACTGGTCCTCGCCCACCAGGCTGACGCGGTAGGTGTAGGGCAACAGCCCGCCGTCGCCGTTGCGGCACGTGGCCCACGACGCGGTGCCGGCGCCACTGCGGTAGCTGACGTCGAGATACCCCGGCGCCATGGCCAGCTTGGGCCGGGCGCCCGGTTGGAGGCTGGCCGGCGGCATGTCGTAGTCGGTGTAGGTGCCGTAGTCGCCGCTGTCCAGATCGAAGAGCGCCATCGTGTAGAAATCCGCGACCACCGTTGCGCCGGGGCGGTTCTTGTTGAAGATGGTCAGGAACGCGAACGACCGGTCGCTGCCGGCCGAGTCGAGTTGGCCACCGATGAACCAGGTGTCCGACTCCTGATCGGGATGTTCGCCTTCGGCGGCAGGAAACTCCAATTGGGCGTCACCGGGCACCAACTGGAACGGGTAAGTGCGCCAGTCGTCGTTCATTTCACGCCTCGGTGACCTGGTTCACGTCGTATCCGGCCATGTTAGCGTCAACGATGACGAAAAGCTCCGGCCACCGTTCCTACGACGCGGTCTTCCTCGGGGGCCAATGGCGCAAGCCCGCCAACCCCCGCCGACTGGACGTCATTTCGCCGCATTCCGAAGAGTCGATCGGCCACGTCCAGGCGGCAGGACCCGACGACATCGACGCGGCCGTCACCGCGGCGCGGCACGCTTTCGACCACGGCCCGTGGCCGCGCCTGGCCCCCGCCGAGCGGATGGCCGCGATCGAGCAGCTCGCCGCGATCTACTCCCAACATCTCGACGAGATGGCCGACCTCATCACCGAGGAGATGGGGTCGCCGCGCAGCTTCAGCAGGCTGGGCCAGGCGGCGGGCGCGGCGGCGATGATGCACCGCGCGCTGGCTGTCGCCCGCGACTATCCCTGGGCGGAACGCCGCCAGGGCGTGCTGGGCGAGGTGCATCTGAACAGGGCTCCGGTCGGGGTGGTCGGCGCCATCGTGCCGTGGAACGTGCCGCAGTTCCTGATCATGCCCAAGCTGATTCCCGCCCTGATCGCCGGCTGCTCGGTGGTCGTCAAGCCGGCACCCGAAACACCCCTGGACGCCTTGTGGCTGGCCGAGATGATCGAGCGGATCGGCCTGCCCGACGGGGTCGTCTCGATACTGCCCGGCGGACCGGACGCCGGGGAGGCGCTGGTGCGCCATCGCGGGGTGGACAAGGTGGCGTTCACCGGATCCAGCGCCACCGGGCGCCGGATCGCGGCGGTGTGCGGCGAGCAGCTCAAGCGGGTGAGCCTGGAGCTGGGCGGCAAGTCGGCGGCGATCGTCCTCGACGACGCCGACGTCGGCAAGACCGTGGCAGGGCTGAAGACCGCCGGCCTGATGAACAACGGGCAAGCCTGCGTCGCGCAGACCCGCATCCTGGTCAGCGAACGACGGCACGACGAGGTCGTCGACGCGCTGGCCGACATGATGGCGGGGCTGCGCGTCGGCGACCCCGCCGACGAGGCCACCGACATCGGTCCCCTTGTCGCGCAACGACAACAGCACCGGGTGCGGGACTACATCCGGTGCGGCCTACACGAGGGCGCGCGCATCGTCGTCGGCGGCGACGACGCGCCGGCCGGGCGGGGCTGGTATGTGCGGCCGACGCTGTTCACCGACGCCACCAACGACATGCGCATCGCCCGGGAGGAGATCTTCGGCCCGGTGTTGACCGTGCTGCGCTACCGCGACGAGGCCGACGCGATCCGGATCGCCAACGACAGCGATTACGGGCTGGCCGGCTCGGTGTGGACCGCCGACACCGCGCACGGTCTCGAAGTCGCCGCCCGGGTGCGCACCGGCACCTACGGCGTCAACATGTACATGCTCGACACCGGCACCCCGTTCGGGGGCTTCAAGCAGTCCGGCATCGGGCGCGAGTTCGGCCCGGAGGGCCTCGACGAATACGTGGAGTTGCAGTCCGTGGTGTCCCGGGGGAAGATGCCACCGTTGCCTCGTTGATTGTCAACGTGTTTCGGGCATCTCCAGGGTGAGCTCGACCGGGCAGCACAGCGCGCCGTGCTGATTGGTCACCTCGATCCGCACGTCGACCAGACGGCGCGGCGGGTCCACCGAGGTGTCGCGCCGCTTGGCCACCGCCCGGCCCCTGCCGACCATCGTGTCGCCGGCGAAGATCGGGCCGGCCAACCGCATCGCGCGGCGTACCACCCGACTGCCCGGGCCGGCCCAGTCGGTCGCGACGCGGTCGGCGAACCCGGCAAGGTGCATCGTGTTGACGTAGATCGTCGGGTTTCCCTGACTACGGGCGTAGTCGGGGTCGAAGTGGCCGGGGAAGTAGTCCCATGTCGCCCCGGCATTCTCGACCACCCGCTGATAGCTGATGGGGTCGACGACCTCCGGCAGATCGACCGGAACGACGACGTCGTCCCAGTCCAGGCCCGACCCGCTCACGCGGCGTCCCCGGGGGTGAACCTGAACAGGGTGTTCCGGCAGGTGGCCACCACCGTCCCGTCCTGGCGGCGATAGGTTTCCAGCGTCTCGACGAAATGACCGGTACCGAGCCGCGTCCGCTTCTCCGGCGAAACCGACACCAGTTCCTCGACGACGGTGAGCACGTCGCCCTCGAGGATGGGCCGCAGGAACTCGCAGTCGTTGGCCGCGTTGATGAAGGTGCTGCCCGGCAACGGGACTCGCAGCGCCAGTGATGCCGGCCGGGCGCTTCCCTGGCCGGCGGGCTGCCACGGCGGCGGTATCAGCCAGCCCATCAACAGCGCCGGCGGGGCCGGCGCACCGCCCCACCGGCGCCGGGCGAACCCGGCATCCCAATACGATCGGTTGCCGTCGTGCACCATGGCGGCGAACATCTGGATGCGCGCCCCGCTGACCGGGGTCGCCGCGGTCCGCGGTCCGCTCGTCGCGCCGACCATCCGCAGCGCGTCCTCGTAGGTGCCGTAGGCGAGTCGGTAATCGCTCACATGACGAGCGGGTGGCGGCTCGGCACCACGTCCCAGGTGAGTTCGCGGGAGGCGAAGTACCACGCGCCCCGCTCGTAGACCAGCGCGTCCCGGTAGCTTCCGGTTGCCCGCAGTGTGGTGTCGCCGTACATGTTGGCGAAAAGCACTGCGACGCAATGCTGGGTGGCGTTGACCCCGTCGACGTGGATCTCGTGGTCCAGCGTCACCAGGCGTTGTCCGTCGCCGCCGTGGAAGGCCGGCCGCAGGTCGGTGAACACCTCGCCGTCGCGGGCGTAACTGGCGCCCGAGTGGCGGAACGTCGCGATCCACCGGTCGCGATCGCCGGCCGAGAACGCGCGATTGTGCCGCGCGTTCAGGTTCAGGATGGCGGCTCGGCCCGTGGCGGCCTGCAGCAGCTGTTGTTGCTGGTAGCTCATGGTCATGTTCGCTCTCCAGCCTCCTTGGGAACTACGGCCGATCCGCTGCTGAGGCAACGGTAACGCAACTCAACGCCGGACGGTATAACCGTGCACCTCGCGATCCCATGCCTGCGCGGTCAGTCCCCGCGCGCGCAACACGTCTTTGCGGATGCGGCCGATGCCGTTCTTCGGCAGTTCGGCCACCGTGTCGACGTATCGGGGCACGCAGAAGTAGGGCATGCGGGCCGCGCAGAAGTCGAGCAGGTCGGCGCAATCCAGTGTGGCGCCGGGGCGCAACGTCACGACCACCAGGACGTCGTCCTCGCCGAGTTCACTGGGCACCCCGACCGCCGCGGCTTCGGCCACCGCGGGATGGCGCGTGACGACGCCCTCCACCTCGACGGAGGACACGTTCTCGCCGCGTCTGCGCAGCGAATCCTTCACGCGGTCCACATAAGTCAGGGCCGCGTCGGGGCCGAGCCTGCCGAGGTCGCCGGTGCGGAACCATTCCGGGTGGGGCGCCAGCCGCGCATCCTCGCCCACGTAGCCCTCGCTCATCACGTGGGGACGCCTGGGCCTGCAGACGATCTCGCCGACACTCCCGGCGGGCAGCGGATTTCCGGAGGCGTCGACGATGCGGACCTCGAAGTCGGGGTTGGGCCGGCCCGACGTGCCCGGCACCCCGGCTTCGGTCAGCGCCTTGACCGCGATGGGGAACGCCTCGGTCATCCCGTACATCGTGACGATGCGGCAGCCGTATCGCTTTTCGATGGCCCGATAGACCTGGGCCTCGATCGGCGCGGCCGAGATGAACCGCAGCGGCAGTTGCGCGTCACGCGGATCCGGGGGCAGGTTCTGCAGCATGGAGACCATCGCGCCGGCACCGGCGAAGCCCACGGTGCCGTGGGCGCGCACCTCGTCCCATACCCGGGCCGGGTGAAAAGCGGCCGCCAGCACCGTCGTTGCGCCCACCAGCATGGGGGCCAGCACGCTGGGCGCCGCGCTCAGGTGGAACAGCGGCATCGCCGTCCACACCACCTCGCCGGGCGCCAGTTCCCAGGCCGACGCCACGGTCGCGGCCACGGAAAACAGGTAATGCCAGGTCGTGGCAACCGCTTTCGACGGACCGGTGGTGCCCGAGGTGTAGAACAGACACCCTATGTCCCCGATCCCCGCCGCGTCGTCCGCCGGCGGGCTCCCGGTACTCCGATCCAGCTCGGCGGTCAGCGAATCACCCTGCACCACAACATCAATTCCCGTTCCCAACGCACCGGCGACCTCGTCGACGCGGGCGCGCCGCTCGGCGTCGGTGAGGATCACCAGGGCGCCCGACAACCGCAATGTGTGCAGCAGGAACTCGCCCTTGTTGGCGGCGTTCACCGCGGCGCTGACCGCACCGATGCGCGCCGCGCCGAGCCAGAAGTACACCCATTCCGGGCAGGTGGCGGTGAACAGCGCCACGCAGTCACCGCGCCCGACACCGTGATCGGCCAGCATGTTCGCCGCGGCGCAGGACCGCCGCCGCATCTGCGCGAACGTCACGTCGGTACCGGCAATGGTCATCATCACCCGGTCGGGGTACTGCTCGGCGCGCCGGTCCAGCACGGCGGGCACGGTGAAACGCTCGACCCCGAAATCGGAGGGTCCGGGCATCAGGCTTGCGCGGCGGCCGGGTCGGGTTCCCCTTCGGCGGTGTAACCGAAGTCGGCGGGCGAGGGCTGCGGGCCCGGGTAGAAGCGGTGCGCCCAGCGGCGCAACGCGGCGTAGTCGTGCGCCTCCTCGGGGGCCAGGTTCGGCCTCTCGAGGTATTTCATGTTCTCCCAGGTGAAGAAGTCCTGTTTGATGACCTCTTGCTGCAGCGCCAGGAAGCGGGCCGCGCGGCCCGTGGGCACGTCGCCGGTGTCGCCGGGCTCGCGCACCGAGGCCTGGGTGTAGAAGTAGTCGGTGTAGTCCTCGTCGACCGGCGTCTGCCCGGTGACCTGCACGGTGGCCACCAGCTCGCTGGGGAACCGGACGACTCCCAGGCCCAGCGAGTAGTTGTCGTAGATGATCTTGGCGTCGACGGGGCCGTTCGGGGTCAGCCAGGTCTGCGCCCGCCCGCCGCCGAAATGGGCGTTGACGGTGGCGTGCAGGTGGTACCCGGATACCTCGAACGACGCGGTGGTGGCCGGATTGGCCGCCTTGTGCACGTACTGCACATGGTAGGGGTCGGCGGCGTTTTCGATGATCATCTGCGGGTGAACCTTGACCCGGTTGAGCATCTGGGTGTGCGGGTGCAGTGGGTAGTACTCGCCGGTTTCCAGTTCGGGCAGCACCGGCGGGGTCCAGTACGGTGCCCGCCCGTGCCGCTCGTGCCAGGCCAGCACGAAACCGTACCACTCCATGCTCGGGTAGCCGCGGATGCGCACGTTGTTCTTGCAGCCGATCTTGCTGTAGGGAATGAGCGCGTTGGACCCGTCGCCGCGCCACTGCCAGCCGTGCCAGGGGCAGACGACGTGCTCGCCTTCCACGGTGCCGCCGACACCCAGGTTGGCGCCGAGGTGCTGGCAGTAGGCGTCCAGCACATGGACCCGGCCCGACTCGGTGCGGAACAGCACCAACTCCTCGCCGAAGTAGTGCGCGCGCTTGACCTGGCCGACCGCGAGATCGGAGGCGAAGGCGACGATGAACCACCCCGTGGGAAACGGGTAGGACGACAGCGCGATGCCGGCCTCGCCGAACTCGCGCTCCGACGGGTCCGGGGCCGATTCTGGGATCGTATGCGTCACGAGCACTCCGCTCGTCTGGGGCTAGGACGGTTCGACGACTAGGGCTATTTTTACTATTTTAAGCATTGAACGTCAACGAGCGGGCGGGAACGCTCCGGCCGGAACGAGGTTTCCCATGGCGGCTGTCGCAGTGGATCTCTCCGATTTCGCATTGTGGCGCAATGGTTTTCCCGATGAAATTTTCACCGAACTGCGCCGCAGCCAACCGCTTTTCCGGCACGAGCCCACCCCGGGCGTCGCGCGTGTGTTTTCCGGGACGGTCCAGCGCGGGTTCTGGGTGGCCACCAAACACCGGCACGCGGTGCGCCTGCACCGCGACGTCGACTCGTTCACCGCGACCGACGGCCCGTTGATCCAGCCGGTCGGGATGTTCGCGTCGTATCCCACGATCATCAACATGGACCCCCCGGAACTGAACAAGCGCCGCAAAATCATCTCGAACGCGTTCAACCCCCGCGGGATCGCCAAACTCGTGGACGGCATCCGGGCGCGTGCCGCGCGGATGATCGACGGCCTGCTCGCCGGCGGCGGTGGCGACTGGATCGCGGACGTCGCCGACGCCCTGCCGATGACGGTCATCGGCGACATCATCGGCATACCGGACGATGACCGGCCACGAATCTTCGACTGCCTGGACCGCATCTTGCAGGCCAACTCGCCCGCACAGCGGCCGAGCCGGCAGGACTACAGCGATCTGTACGCAACGATTTTCGGCTACGCGATGGAGCTCACCGCGGAAAAGCGCCGCAACCCGGCCGATGACATCTGGAGCACGCTGGCGACCGCGGTGATCACCGGCGAGGACGGCGAGCGATTCAGCCTGCCGCCCAACGAACTCGAGTTCTTCTTCTTCGTGCTGACCTTCGCCGGCAGCGACACCACGAAGAACGCGCTGGCGGGCGGGCTGCAGGCGTTCGTGGCCAACCCCGGGCAGATGGAGCGCTACCGTGCCGAGGAGGCGGTGCGCTCGACCGCCGTCGAGGAGGTGCTGCGCTGGGCCTCACCGGTGGCGTACTGGGCCCGCACCACCAAGGTCGACGTCGAAATGGACGGCCTGCACATACCCGCGGGCGAGCGGGTGGTGTCGATGCTGCGCTCGGCGAACCGCGACGAGGAGGTCTTCCCCGACCCGTTCACCTTCGACATCGGCCGCCGGCCCAACCCGCAGGTGGCCTTCGGCGGTGGCGGGCCGCACCACTGCCTGGGCGCCATGCTGGCGCGGGCGGAGCTTCGCGCGGTCTTCGACGAGCTGCTGCGCTGCGACGACATCGCCCTGGGTCCGGCCAAGGTGGCCTACCCGAATTTGACCACCAACATGTCGATCTACGACGAGATGCCGATCTCGCTGACCGAGCGCCGGTAGCTCAGTCGATCAGCCGCAGCGCCGCCTTGGGGCACTGGTCCACCGCGGCGCGCACGTCGATCTCCAGCCGCGGCGGCACCGGGCCGTCGGCGATCTGCACCACGTCGGCGTCACCGAGTTCGAACACCTCCGGGGCGAGCGACTCGCAGAAGCCGTTGGCCTCACACAGGGTCCCGTCGACGGTCACGCGCATCGAATGCCTCCTTCCTCACAGCCCCTTGGGCCGGGTCCCTATCACCCCGTTGCCTGCCAGGGTCTCCAGTTGTTCGTCGGTCAGCCCGCACCGCTCGCGCAGCACCTCCCCATTGTGCTCACCCAGCCGCGGCGGCGGACGCCGCAGCCACCTGTCCTGGCCGGCGAGCAAGGCGAACGGCGGGCAGGGATACAGGGCCGCACCGATGCTCGCATGCTCGAGCGGCTGGAAGAATCCCCGCGCCAGCAGTTGCGGGTTCTCGGTCACCAACGACGGCGACACCACGGGCGCGGCGGGAATGCCCGCGCCGGCCAGTCGCTCCACCGTCGCATCGCGGGGCTGCCCGGCGAACCACGCGCCCAGCCGGCGATCGATGTCGTCGGCGATCTGCTGCCGGCCCGCGGCCGTGGACATCGTCTCGTCGCACCAGTCCGGGTGTCCCATCACCTCGACCAGCGCGCGCCACTGCCCGTGGTCGCGCACGGTGACCGCGATCCATTCGTCGTCGTCCCCGGCGCAGCGGTAGATGTTCTGGATCGACCCGCCATGGCCGCTGTTGCCCCGCCGGCCCAGCGTGACGCCGAAGACCTCGTATTCGATCGCCTGGATCGCGGTGGCGTTGAGCACCGTTTCGACCATCGGCAGTTCGACCAGCTGGCCGGTGCCCGTCCGTTCGGCGAAACCCAGCGCGGCCAGCACGGCGAAGGCGGCGTGCACGCCGGCCAGCGGATCGCAGGCGCCGCGCGGCGTCACCGGGGGCGTCTCGGGCAGTCCGGTCACCCAGGCCAGTCCGGCGATCTGCTCCATGGTCGGGGCGAATCCGACCCGGTCGCGCCACGGGCCGTCCAGCCCGAACGCGGGCATCCGGGCGACGACGAGCTCGGGGTTGGCCTGCAGCAGCACGTCGGCGGTGAGGCCGAAGTGGTCCATCACCCGGGGCGAGAAGTTCTCGATCACGACGTCGGCTCCGGCGGCCATCGCACGGAACGCGGCACGTCCCTGCTCCGAGCCCAGATCCAGTGTGACCGAACGCTTGTTGGTGTTCATCGCGTGGAACACCCACCCGTACTCCCACCAGTCGTCGACGTCGGTGCGCATCCCGCCCGAATACCGGATGCCGTCGGGACGCTGGATCGACTCCACCTTGACGACGTCGGCGCCGAACGCCGCCAGCAGATGGGTGGCGGCGGGACCGGTCCAGAACGCGGTCAGATCGATGATGCGCACGCCCTCCAGGGGCAACTCGTGCGACGCCGCGCCGGTGGTGGTTTCCCTTGGCAGCCAAGGCGCCTCGTCGTTGTCGGCGCCGGCAGCGGCGGTGGCACGCGGCGGCGCGGGCGCGCACACCGACATCAGCCACGGCGGACGGGGCTGGTGAAAACCCGCCGGGTTGGACACGAACGCGCCGCGTTCGCGCACGTATTCGGTGTCGCGAATCGTCGAGCCGTTGCCCAGCGCCGCGATCGGCAGCCGGAACAGCTGCCCCAGCTCGACGACCTCCGCCACGGTGCGCTCGGCCAGCCACGGACCGATCCGTTCGCGGATGAAGTCGCGGTATTCCCACCGGCCGATCTGAAAACGCAGCTGCTCGATCTCCTCGAGCTCCGGACACCCGACCATCGCGACGAAGTCGAGCCACTGCTGGCCGGTGACCATGGTGATGCCGACGTAGCCGTCCTTGGCCGGTTCGATCGAGGGCACCTCCAGGGTGCGCCGGATCGGCGGCCGCCGCAGCAGCTGCGAGTGCAACCATTCGCTGCTCTGCATCGCCGTCATCGCCTCGAGCATGGACAGGTCGAGGTGCTCGCCGGGGCCGCCGCGCGCGACGCGGCGGCCCACGGCCAGCGCGCCGAACGCGGCGTACACGCCGCCCATGTACTCGCCCAGGTCGCCGCCGATCGAGATGGGCGGCCCGGCGGGGTCACCACGAAACCCCGGCGAGCCCGCCCAGGCCTGCAGCGTCAGCTCACTGGCAGCGCGCCCGGCGTACGGCCCGCTCCAGCCGAAGTCCGAGATGGTGACGACGATCGCGTGCGGGGAGTCGGCCAGCAGCCGCCGCGGATCGATCCCCAGCGCCGCGGCCCGCGCCCGGTCGGCGGTGACGACCACGACGTCGGCGGCGGCCAGTTCGGCACGATAGCGTTCCGAATCCGGCGCGAAGGTCATGCTCTGCTTGCCCGCGTTGAGGTAACTGAACAACGGTGCATCACCCTCGGCGACCGGTGCGCAGCCGGCGGAGTAGCGTCGCAGCCAGTCCCCTTGGGGTGGCTCGATTTTGCGCACCTGCGCACCGGCGTCGGCCAGCAGCTTCCCGCAGTAGCCGCCGGCGATCCGGTCGCTGATCTCGACGACACGCAACTCGGCCAGCGGTGTCGGGCGGCAGTTGGACCCGCAGCTCACCCGGCTATTTATACCATTACTGCTAAAATAGCTGAGCCTGTGGAGTGGACTTGGCTGCGAGGATCGGATGACCGCCTTGGGAATTGCACCTGACTCCCGCCGCCGGCTGTCGGCGCCGCGGATCGCCGAGATCGTGGCCGACGAGTTGCGTCGCCAGATCGTCGACGGCGAGCTCGCCGACGGCGATCTGCTGCCGCGCCAAGAGGTGCTCGTCGAACAGTTCAACGTCAGCCTGGTGTCGCTGCGGGAAGCGCTTCGGATCCTGGAAACCGAGGGGCTGGTGTCGGTGCGCCGGGGCAACAGGGGCGGCGCCGTCGTGCACGCCCCGGCGAAAACCAGCGCGGCCTACATGCTGGGCCTGTTGCTGCAGAGCGAGTCCGTCGAGGTCGCCGACCTGGGCATGGCGCTGCAGGAGCTCGAACCGGCCTGCGCCGCACTGGCGGCCCAACGGCCGGACCGGGCCGACACCTTGGTCCCCGAGCTCAAGCGGGTCAACGATGCCATGGCCGAGCATCTCGACGATGGCCGGCGGTTCACCGAAATCGGCCGCCAGTTCCACGATCTCATCGTCCGCGGCTGCGGGAACCACACCATCATCGCGGTCGTGGGCAGCCTGGAGACCCTGTGGACCGGCCACGAACGGCAGTGGGCCGACGAGAGTGCGGCGCGCGGCACCTACCCCTCGTTGGCCAAGCGCCGCGCGGTGCTGAACACCCACGTCAAACTGGCCGAGACGATCGCCGAGGGCGACGTCGACCGGGCCCGCCGCATCGCGGGCCGCCACCTCGCCGACACCCAGACCTACGTGCTGTCCGGGGCATCCGGTCAGCGGATCAATGCGCTGTCGCCGCAAGCGTTCTCCCGCTTGGAGTCCCGCCCGCGGGACTTGCGGCGCTCCTGAAGGCCGCCCCGTGAGAACCGCGCTGGTGACCGGCGGCAGCGGCGGGATCGGGAAGGAATGCGGGCGCAGGCTCTGCGAGCTCGGGTACGACGTCGTGCTGGTGGCCCGGCGCGAAGCCCCGCTGCGGACGGCCGCCGTGGAGATCGGTGCGCGTCACATCGCGGCGGACGCCTCGGACGGCGACGGATTCGCCTCCGCGATCGCGGTTTTGAACTCGATCGACCTCGTGGTCCACGCGGCGGGCACGTTGGGCGGGACCTACGCGCGCAAGCAGACGTTTGCGCAGTGGCGCGACATCATGTCGGCGAACCTGGACTCGTGCTTCGTGGTGACCGCCGCGGTGCTGCCCCGGATGCGCGCCGGTTCGCGGCTGGTGTTCGTCTCGTCATCGGCGGCGCACGAGCCGATGCCGGGCCGCACCGCCTACTCGGCGTCCAAGGCCGGAGTCAACGCGTTCGCCCGGGCGCTGGCGCTCGAAGTCGATCGGGACGGTATCAGCGTCCACCTCGTCACGCCGGGTCCGGTGGAAACCGAGATGCTCCAGGACGTTCCGTTCGAGATGTACGCGATCCAGGCGTCCGATGTCGCGGCGACGGTCGCCTGGCTCGACACCGTCGACCCGTCGGTCGACCTGCCGGAGATCCGGCTCGGTGCGGTGCGGCGGGGCCCCTTCGCGCGGCCGCCGATCGTCCCCACCGAGGCCCGGCGGCGCGCGGCCGCCGCCGACCCGTCCCCTTAGCTGGCTATCTTTAGTATGTTAGAGGTCTTATGGACGTCGGCCTGAACTCGGACCAGCTGTCGCTGCGCGACGCCGTGCGCGACGTCCTGCGCACCGAGTGCCCACCCGACGCCGCCCACCAAGCCCTGACCGACCCCGACCGCTGGCGCAGCCTGTGGAAGACGGTCGTCGGGCTGGGCTGGACCGAACTGGCGGCCGGCGACTACGGCCCCGTCGAATTGGCGGTGGTCCTCGAGGAATGCGGCGCCGCGATCGCGCCGATCCCGTTGCTGAGCAGCGTCGGCCTGGCCGCGGGCGCGCTGCGCGGCACCGGCCTCGACTCCGTGCTCGCCGAGATCGCCGGCGGTGCCGTCGCGACCCTGGCGGTCCACTCCCCCGGCGCCCGGCTGCCCGGGGCCCCGATGGCGCTGCACAACGGACGCCTGCGCGGACGCGCAGTCGCGGTCCCCAACCTGCCGCGCGCCGAGTTCCTCGTCACGCTGGCCGATGCCGGCGACGGGTTCGTGGCGGCCGTGGCGCGCTGCGGCGACGGGGTGACCGCAGCGGCGGGCGAGTCCACCGACCCCGCACAACCCGTCGCCGACGTCGACGTCGACGCCGAGCCGCTGGCCACCGCGCCCCTGAGCTCGGCGGGCGTCGAATCGGCCCTCGCCACGCCGCTGGTGGCCGCGGCCGCCGACCTGGTCGGGGTGGCGGGCGCCGCGTTGCACCGCGCCGTCGAGCACGCCAAGACGCGCCGCCAGTTCGGCACGCCGATCGGCGCGTTCCAGGGAATCAAGCACGCACTGGCCGACAACTACGTCGCCGTGGAACGCGCCCGCAGCCTCACCTACGCGGCGGCCGCCCGGCTCGGCGACCCGGACACCGGTCCCGCGGATGCCTGGACCGCCGCGGCACTGGCCAAGGCGGCGGCCGGCGACGCGGCGGTCACCTGCGCGCGCACCGCGGTCCAGGTGCACGGCGCCCTGGGGCAGACCTGGGAACACGACATCCACCTCTACGTCCGGCACGCCTGGCAGTGCGCGGCGATGCTCGGCGACAGTCGCGCGCTCTACCACGAGGTGGGCCGCCGCTTTGCGGGAGGCGCGGAATGAGCCCTGTGGTCGAGGAATTCGGCGCCTGGCTGACGCGGTTTCTGCCCGGCGACTACTACGACAACTACCGCACCTACCGCTGGGACCTGGCGCTGCGACGTGACTACCAGCGCGCCGCCTTCGAAGCGGGCTGGATACAGCCGACCTGGCCGCGCGAGCACGGCGGGCGCTCGCTGGGTCTGCGCGACGCGATGGAAGTCCGGCTGGAGGCCGCCCTGCGCTCGGCACCCAAGCTGCCCAACATCGCCGGCCCCAACGTCGCCGCGCCCGGCATCCGCCAGTTCGGCACCCCCGACCAGATCGACCGCCTCCTGGTTCCCCTGCTGCGCGGCGACGAATGGTGGGCGCTGGGGATGTCCGAGCCGGAGGCCGGATCCGATTTCGCCGGGCTGCGCACGCGGGCCGAGCGGGACGGGGACCTGTTCCGGGTCACCGGTCACAAGATCTGGACCACGCAGGCACACGAATCACGGTGGTGCACCCTGTATGCCCGCACCGACCCGGAGGCGCCAAAGCACCGTGGCATTTCCTGCCTGATCCTCGACCTGCATTCCCCGGGCGTGCGGATCGAGCCAATCCGGATGGCGTCGATCTCGGACGAGACGTTCTGCGAGGTCTTCCTCGACGACGTCGAGGTGCCGGCCGCAAACCTGCTGGGGCCGCTCAACGGCGGTTGGAACGTCGCGTTGTCCTCGCTACACCATGAGCGCCAGATGATCTGGATCATGAACTGGGTCGAGATCAAGCGCGGGCTCGAGGCGGCGCGGGGCGGGCGCGACCCGGACATCTACACCGAACTCGGCGCGCTGCTCGGCGACGCCGAGGCGTTGCGCGCCACCGGGTACCGCGCCCTGAACAACGAGCTGGCCGGGCGCCCCAGCCCGGAGGCCGACATCTCCAAGCTACTCGGATCCGTGACCCTGCAGCGGGTTTGGGAGCTGGCCGCTGCCGCCCACGGACCCGGCTCGGCCGGGGAGCCCGATCTGCTGTTCGAGCGCCAGGACGCGCTGGCCGCCACCATCTACGGCGGAACCTCGGAGGTCCAACGCAACATCATCGCCGAGCGGCTGCTCGGGTTGCCGAAGGGATGACGAAGATGGACTACGATCTCGGCGACGACGCCGAGCAGCTACGACACCGGTTGCGCACGTTGATATCCGAGCACATCCCAGCGGACTTTCTGGGGGCGTGCACCGACGACCCGCAAGACCTGGCCACCACGGAGGCGTTCTGCAAGCTGCTGGCCGCCGAAGGGCTGCTGGCCCTGGCCTGGCCGAAAGAGCATGGCGGCGGTGGCGGTTCGGTCTGGCAGCAGACGGTGTTGCGCGAGGAGATGTGGGCGCGACACGAACCGCGCGGTCCGCAGTACATGGGAATCAACTGGGTCGGCCCGGCCCTGATGCGGTACGGCACAGCCGAGCAGAAGGCCAAGCATCTGGCGGCCATCGCGTCCGGCGACGTGATCTGGTGTCAGGGCTTCTCCGAGCCGGAGGCCGGCTCGGACCTCGCGTCGTTGCGTACCCGCGCCGTGCCCGACGGCGACGGGTGGCGAATCACCGGCCAGAAGGTGTGGACGTCGTACGCGCAGATGGCGTCCTGGTGCGTGCTGGCCGCCTGCACCCACCCCGACGCCCCGAAGTCCAAGCGGCTCAGCCTCTTTCTGATTCCGATGGACCGGCCGGGCTTCACCGTCCGCCCGATCCCGTCGATGCTGGGGCCGCACCATCTCAACGAGATGTTCCTCGACGAAGTCGCGGCCTCTCCCGAGGACGTCCTCGGCGAGCCCGGCGACGGCTGGCGGGTGATGCGCGAAGCGCTGGCGTTCGAACGGGTCGGCATCGCGCGGTACGCGCGCTGCGAGTCGCTGCTGGACCGGCTGCGCGCCCGGCTCGGCGACGAGTGGGACACGCTGCCCGAGACGATCCGCGCCCGCTGGGTGCGGGCGCTGGTCGATCTGCGGGTGGCCAGGCTGCTGGCGTATCGGGCCGTCTCGCTGCAGGATGACCCGGCGGCGGGCGCGGCGGCCAGCGCCGCGCGCATCGCCACCACCACCTGCGACCAGCAGGTCGCGGAATTGCTCTTCGACGCGCTCGGCCCGACGGCCCTGGACAGCGGATCGTCTGCCCCGCTGCACGGGGCAATCGAAGACCATTGGCGCTATGCGCAGGCGGCCACCGTCGCGTCGGGAACCATCGAAGTCCAGCGAATGCTGGTCGCGCGGGAAGTGTTGGGAGAACATCGGTGAAAACCGCTCTGCCAGAAGACATCAGCGACTTCGCCGCCGTTGCGGTCAAGCGCCTGGGCCGGCTGGGCGGCCCGCAGGCGGCGCTGCGCGCCGAGAGCGATCGGGGCGTTCGGGACGAGGCGCGGGTGGCCCTGAGCGAGGTCGGCGCCTTCGACCTCGACGTGCGATCGTCCTCCGACGACCTGCTGGCCGCTGCCGTGTTGTGCCGCGCCGCCGGCGCGACGGCCCTGCCCTACCCCGTCGTCGAAGAACTGCTCGCGATCGACGGCGCGCGACTGGCCCTGGTCAATCCCGGCGCGCCCCGCATCGACCACGGCGACCTGGCCGGCGGCTGGATCGCCGCCGACCTCGACGGCAACCGCTACCAACCCCATCCGGCGGCGCCCACCCACGCCAAACTGGGGCCGTTTCTGGTGCCGGCTTCGCTGGGCGCACTCGATGGCGCGGTTGCGGCGACCGACGTTAACCTTCATCTCGTGCTGGGGTCATGGCGGATTCTGGGGGCGCTACAGCAGGCGCTGCACATCGTCACCGAACATGTCCTCGCCCGGGTCCAGTTCGGCAAGCCGTTGGCCGACTTCCAGGCGGTCAGTTTCGCCGTCGCGGACGCCTCGGTCGCGGTCCGGGGTCTCGAGGAACTCGCGAAGTACACGGTGTCCCGCGCCGAAAGTCCAGGGCCCCGTGTGCGTTCGGCCGACGCACTGGTCCTGCGGCTCAAGGCCGCCGACACCGCGCGGCAGGTACTGCGCACCTCGCACCAGTTGCTCGGCGCGCTGGGTTTCTGCGACGAGTCCGACATCAGCGTGCTCGACCGGCACACCCAGCCGCTGATCCGGCTGCCGCTGGGCGCCGAGGCCCTGGCGCTGCGCCTGATCCCCGACGTTCGCGACGGCCACCTCGAGACCCTGTTCACCGGGCCGGTCACGGCGTGAGTGACTCGGCCTTGCCGACCGCGCCAGCCGCGGCCCCCAATCCCCTGGCGGACGGCATCCCCTTCGGAACCAAACTGCAGCAGCTGGCCGAGGAGAAGCGCGACGAGAAGGCGGTGACCGTCGTCGGTCTCGACGGCACCGCGGAGTCGCTGACGTTCGGTGAGCTCGACGCGCGCGCCAACCAGTGGGGGCGCGCCCTGGCCGCCGGCGGCGCCGGACCGGGTGCGCTTGTCGCGCTGGGGGTTCCGAATTCTTTGCACCTGGTGCTCGCCGCGCTGGGGTGCTGGAAGATCGGCGCGGTTCCGGTCCCCATGCATTGGGACCTACCCGAATGGGAGCGCGACCGGGTGCGTGAGGTGATCGCGCCGACCGTGGTGGTCGACGAGAAGAGCCGCTGGGAACTGGACGCACGCGCTGCCGGCGAATCCGCAAACCCCTTGCCCCCGGTCGTCTCCCCCAACGTCAACGGAATCTGCAGCAGCGGGTCGACGGGCGTTCCGAAGGTGATCCTCAGCCTGGCGCCGTCGCTGTGGACGCCCCAGCACGGCGAACCGTTCCTGTCGAACTGGACGCCGGTGGCCCAGCCGCAGACGATCATGGTGCCCGCGCCGATGTATCACACCAACGGCTTCGCCACCTTCTTCTTCCTGCTGGCGGGCGACCATCTGGTGATCCTCGAGAAGTTCGACGCGGCACTGGCATTGGACGTGATCGAGCGCTTTCGCATCACCAATTTCACGGCCACCCCGACGATGCTGGCACGCATCGCGGCCCGGCCCGACGTCAGGCAGCGTAACCTGTCCAGCGTCGTGTTCATCCTGCAGGGCGCCGCGGTGATGCCGCCGTCGCTGATGCACACCTGGTTCGAGCTCCTGAGCCCCGAGCAGATCGTGTCGGCCTACGGCATGACCGAGAACCTAGGGCTCACCGCGCTGCGCGGCGACGAGTGGCTCGCCCATCCGGGCAGTGTCGGACGGGGCTTCCGGGAGACGGAAATTCGGATCCTCGACGCCGGCCGGACACCGCTGGGCCCCGGCGAGCACGGCGAGATCTACCTGCGCGCCCCGATGGCCGCGGGCTCGCGATATCTGGGCGGGGCGGCGCCGCTGCCGTCGACCGACGACGGCTTCCGCTCCGCCGGCGACATCGGCTACCTCGACGAGGACGGCTACCTCTACATCGTCGACCGCCGCGTCGACATGATCGTCACCGGCGGCGCCAATGTCTTTCCCGCAGAGGTCGAGTCGGCGCTCGCGGGCCACCCCGGCATCGCCGACGTCGTGGTCATCGGACTCGCCGACCCGCAGTGGGGACGCCGCGTGCACGCGGTGGTGCAGCCGGCCGACCGCGCGCCGCTGACCGCGCAGCAGGTGATCGAGTACGCCAAGAGCCGGCTGGCCCACTACAAGGCGCCCAAGACCGTCGAGTTCGTCGACGCGATCCCGCGCACCGCGGCCACGAAGGTGAACCGCTCGGCGATGATCGCGGCCCGGGGCGGCTAGCTTAATCCGGCTCTTCACAGCCGCCTCGGCGCCCAACGTCCCGGAATAGGCCAACGTCGACGCCGGACCAGACCCCGCCATCAACGCCGTGTAGTTGGCCTCCGGGCTAAACGTCGGCCACGGGTGCGGCACCACAACCCCCCAGGACTACAGCGACAGCGCCGCCGCGCGGATCGCCTCACTGGCCACCGTGGTCTCCCCCGCCAACGCCTGGGCATCCGAAAACAGTCCGCGCTGGGCCGCATGCTGGGCGGCGGTCGCCACATACGCCGCACCCACTGCGGCCAATGCCGCGGCAAATTCGGCCGAATCGGCATCCGCGCCCATCGGCGCGACGCCCAACAACGTCGGCGCGCCGGCGCTCGCACCCGCACCCGTCTGCTCGGCCAAACCGGCCTGGGTCACCGCCGCAGCCCCCACCTCGGAGGGCTCCATCGCAAATACCATCGCCGCTTACCTCCACCCCGCAGGCGAATACCAGCCAATCCTAACCGCCGCCCCCCGGTCCAGCAGTACACCAGAAGCGCACCAAGCCAACCCCCGCCGACGCCCGCGGGACCGTTCTGGGTGGATCCATCCCCGCGCGCGGTAACCTCATTCTCAACGCGCAGGCACCGCGCGACGGAAGGGGACCGAGCAACTCATGACCGCCCCCGGCGAGGAAGCCGAAGTGACCCGCGGCGACCGCTTCATCAAGACGGCCGTTGCCATCCTGGGCGAAACGGGACGCACCGACTTCACCGTGCAGGAGGTCGTCACGCGCTCGCGGACCTCTCTACGGGCCTTCTACCAGCATTTCAGCAGTAAGGACGAACTGCTGCTCGCACTGTTCGAGCGGACCATCGCGCAATCGGCGCAGACGTGGCGTGCCGAAACCGCCGCGATGGACAGCACGGCGGCGCTGAAGCTCGTCCTCGACCGCATCAGCCAGAAGCCGGAGTCGACGACCCAGGACAGCCTCAACCGGGCGCTGACCCTCTACAACCAGAATCTGGCCGAGACCCGCCCGCGGGAGTACGCCCGCGTGCTGTCCCCCCTGCACCAGCTGATCCGCGACGTCGTGGGGCAGGGCATCACCGAGGGAGTGTTCAACCCGGGACTCGATGTCGGGGCCGCGGCCGCGATCGTGATGCAGACCGTGATGGGTGCGCAGCGATTGCACTGGCTGGGCACCGAATTGAACGGAACTCCGATCGACGCGGGCCAGCTGTATGACTTCTGCAGCCGCGCCCTGGGCATCCGGGACGCCGCCGACGAGCCCGCCGCGCCGTCGCTGCGGGAGTTGTTCGCGCAGGTGGGCATGCGGCCCGGGACCCGCGACGGCGAGTTCGCGATGACGATGCCGGTCAGCCCCCAGGTGGTCAACACCTCCGGCGCCCTGCAGGGTGGCCTGATCGCCACGCTCGTGGACGTGGCGGGCGGCCAGTTCGGGCTGGATTTCCTGCAGCCGGGCACCACGATGACCACCGCGGACCTGTTCGTGCGTTACCTGCGGCCGATCCGCAGCGGCTCCGCGGTGGCGGTGCCGCGCATGCTGCGGACCGGCCGGCGGGCGATGGTCATGCAGGTCGACATCTACGGCGACGGCCAAGGCGACGGGGACGAGCTCGCCGCGACCGCGACCGTGAACTTCGCGATCATCAACGGGGCGACACCGACGGCGGGCCTGCAGGCGGACGCGTAAATCCCGGTATACCCGGTTGCGCCACGGTGGTAACGTCATTACCACAAGATGAGAACCCTGACTTCAAGGAGATCGCCATGCCGTCTCGCGAGCTTCCCTTCCCCGTGTTCGACGCGGACAACCACATGTACGAGCCGCAGGAGGCGCTGACCAAGTTCCTGCCGGAGAAGCGCAAGAACGTCATCGACTACGTGCAGGTTCGCGGTCGCACCAAGATCGTCGTGCGCGGCCACATCAGCGACTACATCCCCAACCCGACGTTCGAGGTGGTGGCGCGCCCCGGCGCCCAGGAGGAGTACTTCCGCAACGGCAGCGGCGGCAAGAGCTACCGCGAGATCCTGGGCGAGCCGATGAAGGCCATCCCCGCCTTCCGCGAGCCGGGCGCCCGGCTGGAGGTGATGGACGAACTCGGCATCGACTACGCCCTGATGTTCCCGACACTGGCCAGCCTGGTCGAGGAGCGCATGAAGGACGACCCGGAGATGACCCACGACGTCATCCACGCGCTCAACCAGTGGATGTACGAGCAGTGGTCGTTCAACTACTCCGACCGCATCTTCGCCACCCCGGTGATCACGCTGCCGATCGTCGAACGGGCACTCGAAGAACTCGAGTGGTGCCTCGAGCGCGGCGCCCGCACCGTGCTGGTCCGCCCCGCGCCGGTGCCCGGCTACCGCGGCAGCCGTTCCTTCGGCCTCGAGGAGTTCGACCCGTTCTGGCAGGCATGCGTGCGCGCCGAGATCCCCGTCTCGATGCACGCCTCGGACAGCGGCTACTCCGAGCTGCTCAACATCTGGGAGCCCGGCGACGAATTCCTGCCGTTCAAGCCGACTGCGTTCCGCAGCCTGGCCATGGGCCACCGGCCCGTCGAGGACGCGTTCGGCGCGCTGATCTGCCACGGCGCGCTGTCCCGCAACCCCGACCTGCGGATCCTGTCGATCGAGAACGGCGCCGACTGGGTCCCCCACCTGTTCAAGGGGCTCAAGAGCGTCTACAAGAAGATGCCGCAGGCATTCAGCGAGGACCCGATCGCGACCTTCAAGCGCTGCGTGTACGTCAGCCCGTTCTGGGAGGACCGCTTCACCGAGATCGTCAACATGGTGGGATCCGACCGTGTGGTCTTCGGATCCGACTGGCCGCACCCCGAAGGGCTCAAGGACCCGATCTCCTTCGTCGACGAACTCAAGGACTTCAGCCAGGAGGACGTCGAGAGGATCATGGGCGGCAACATGATGAAGCTGATGAAGGTTTCGGCGTCCGCCTCCAAGAAACCGGTGTCCGCCTGACCCGACGCCTCTCAGGGGCCACGTTCGCCCGGGTCGGTCGAGACTGCCGATTCGGTGGCGGCACGGACCGAAACCACTCCCCGCGACTCCCACACCGCCAGGCTGACGCCGTCGGGACTTTGGTGACCGTGTTCGCGCAGGATGGCGTCGAGGTCGGAACGGGTGATCCTGCAGCGTCGCAGATTCGCTTGCTGCAGTTGGCCATCGCGAATCAGGACGCGCACGGGCGGGTCGACGAGGCGGCGTATCCAGGGGACAAAACGCAGGCGAGCGACGACATCATGGGCGGCGATCAAGGTCACCAGCGCGGCGACCCCGGTGGTCCATGAGGTGCCGGCGGCCGTGGCGGTGCGACCGATGATGGCGCCGACCGCGACACCCGTGACCCAGTCGAAGGGCGTCAACTCGGACATGGTGCGCCGAAGGGTGAGCCGGAAAGCCGCTGCGGCGGTGGCGAACAATGCGGCCGCCTTCACGGCGGCATAAAGCGCGGGCCGCCACCCGTCGTACAGCTCGAGCAGTAGGCCGCTCATCGCAACGCCGCCGGTCAGGACCCGCGGGGTCGGCAGCGGGCTATCGGAGTGCCGTAGAGGCGGTAGTGCTCGCCGGTGTCGATCTCCGGAGCGGCCCCCTCCTGGAAGAGGACGATGATGTCCGAGCCGCCGAACTGGAAGTAGCCGAACTCCTCGCCCTTGGCCATCCGGGTGTCCTCGGCGGCGGTGATCACCACCGAGGACACGTGCGCCATCCCGACCGGGATGACCGCGACGATACCGATGTCGCCCCCGTCGGAGTCGGCGGTGTCGACGGTGACCACGCCCCGATTCTGGGCGAACTCGAAGCCGGTCGTCGCGCTGTCGCTGGCCACGAACTCCTGGTTTTTCAGACCGACGTGCATGCAGACCGTTCCGGCGTTCCGGAAGGACTCGGCGATCCGCCCCGACACGGGCAGATGGAAGCGGTGATACGACGACGGCTTCAGCATGTAATGGACGAAGGTGCCACGCGCGAAGCTCTCGGCATAGCGACTGCCCTCGATCAGCTGCGTGATGTTGCCGTACTTGTGGGTGTTCTTGATGGTGATGGCCGGGATGTTGGAGTCGCCGTCGATGTCGTAGGCGTGCTGGAATACGCAGTCGGCCGGCGACGTGACGATCGTGTTGCTTCCGGGCTCGGCGATCGGGCGGAGGCCGCCGTTGAGCCGGCGACCGAAAAACTGGTTGAACGTCAGCCAGCCGCTCGCCTCGTTCGGCTTTCCTTCGACCAGCGACTCGTAGACCCGGTATTCGGGCGCATTCTCGATGAACGATTGCAGGATCTCCGGACTGAACGATTCCGGGGTGTCCAGGAAACTGCCCCACTGCCGGGCGAATTCGGTCATCCAGTCCCGGAAGGCGCCGGAATCCTGCGGCGCGCCGCGCTCACCGTCCTGGTCGACCAGGAAAAAGAAGTGCGAGATCCGGTCACTGACCTCCTTGGCGTGCCGCTGGCCGGGGTCCATTCCCCGCCACGCCTTCGCGTCGGACTGGCGCGGCAACCACCTGAGGAAGCCTTTCAGGTATTCCTCGTACTGAGGAATGTCCTCGGGCCAGTCCAGCGCCTCGAAAAGGTCGGCGTTCAACTCGGCTTCGGCCGACTTGCGCGCGTTGACCAGTGACTGCTCGAGCAGCTCGGCCAAGCCCTCCTCTTTTCCGAGGACGTCTTGCAAACCCGTGATGATCGCATCCTGCTGGCTCATTCGGCCGCTCCTCGTGTGCTCCGCCCTGACAGAAGTTCAGTACGGCGGTTACCCGCATAAGGCGAGGTGTTAACCGGGGCGCCCGGCCGCGCGTCGAGGACCGGGCCATCGGGCAACTTCTGCGGTTGCGGCACCGGGGGACGGGTACTCGTTCACGGATGACTACTCACACCGTATCGATTCGCCCGTCCCCGATCGACCCCGCGGAGGTGCGCCAATGATCACCCTCACCGCCGACGCCCCCGAGTCGCTGACGCGTACGACGCCGTCGCAACGCCCGCCCCTGCGGGTCGGACTGGTCCAGCATCGCTGGCGTGCCGACCATACCGAGCTCACCAGCGTCCTGGGCGACGGCATCGCGCGGGCCGCCGCCGCCGGCGCCCGCGTGGTGTTCCTGCCCGAGTTGACCCTGATCCGCTATCCGGGCGACCTCGCCCCGCCGTCTCCTCCGGTTAGTGCCGCCGAAGATCTGCTCGCGGGACCGACGTTCGCGTTCGCCGCCGAATGCGCGCAGACGAACGACGTCTTCGTGCAGGCTTCGCTGTACGAGAAGGCTGCGAACGAAGACGGCAAGGAAGACGGATTGGGCTACAACACAGCAATTTTGGTGTCCCCCGCCGGCGAACTAGTCGCCCGCGTGCGCAAGATGCACATCCCCGACTCCGAGTGTTACCGCGAGGCCGCGTACTTTCGCCCCGGCCCTGCCGACGGGGACCCGTATCCGGTGCTCACACCCGAGGGGCTCGACGCAAGGATCGGCCTGCCGACCTGCTGGGACGAATGGTTCCCGGAAGTGGCCCGGAGCTATTCGCTGCATGGCGCCGAAATAGTGGTCTACCCCAGTGCCATCGGGTCGGAGCCCGCCTTCCCCGACTTCAACAGCGAACCGCTGTGGCAGCACGTCATCGTCGGCAACGGCATCGCCAACGGCTTGTTCATGGTCGTGGCGAACCGCACCGGCGACGAGGGCAAGCTCAAGTTCTACGGTTCGTCGTTCATCTCCGACCCGTACGGCCGGGTGCTGGCGCAGGCGCCGCGCGACGAAGAGGCGATACTGATCGCCGACCTCGACCTCGACCAACGTCGCGACTGGCTGGACGCCTTCCCGTTTCTGCGCACCCGGCGTCCCGACAGCTACGGTGCGCTCGTCGATCGACATTAGCCACGAGTCAGTCTCGCCAGCGCGAATTCGGTTGCCCGCCAGCGCCTGAACGAGCCTGCGCCGACATCTGCGCGGCGACCGCCCGGGTGATGACGCGCCACACCGGCCACGACGCCAGCCCGAACGCTCCATGCCGGCGGCGTGCGCGGCCGCCTGCAAGGCCTGCGGAGACGTCTGCGAGGGACACGGCAACCAGCTACGAGCACGCCGGGTCTTCGCCGAGGTGTGCCGGCGCTGCTGCGAGAAGGCGTGCCAGGAGATGACGAAGTCGCTCGGCTGGGGCCGTGCACCCAAATGGGCCGCCGACCGCGTCGGCGGGCCCATCGCGTCGGCGGTGGTGTGGCAGCCCTCACGCCGCCGTTATGGATCCGTGCCCCGGGCGCCGGGCCCCGATTGATAATGTGGTGGTCAATAATTGACGAATACGTCGACGCATTGGGCCTGGCGACTTCGCGTCCATTTGCGACCAGGCCGGTGGGAGGTTCCGCAGGAGGGACGGCCATATGGTGGCCGAGAACGACCGGGACGGACCCGTTGATGCGGCCGAGAACGTACGCCGCGTCTTCGAAAACGTCCCCGTGATGCTGGTCGGGCTCGAGGGGCCTGATCACCGATTCGTGGCGGTCAACGCGGCGTTCCGCGCATTCCATCCGGCTTTCGACCCCATCGGCCTGCCCGCGCGCGAGGTTTTTCCCGAGCTGGAAAGTCAGCAGATCTACCAGATGTTCGACCGGGTGTACACGACCGGTGAATCGCAGTCGGGGAGGGAATGGCGGCTGCAGGCCGACTTCGACGGCTCGGGAGTCCACGAACGCTTCTTCGACTTCCTCGTCACGGCCCGGCACGGCGTCGACGGATCGATCGAGGGCGTACAAATGCTGTTCGACGACGTCACGAACCGGGTGCGGGCCCGCTCGGCCGCCGAGGCGCGGATGGAGGAGCTGTCCGAGCGCTACCGCAACGCGCGTGATTCGGCCATCGTCATGCAGCAGGCTCTGCTGGCCCCGTCGGTACCCGTGGTCCCCGGCGCCGACATCGCCGCCCAGTACCTCGTCGCCGCGGAGGACACCGCGGCCGGCGGCGACTGGTTCGAGGCGGTGCCCCTGGGCGATCGGCTCGTTCTTGCCGTCGGCGACGTGGTGGGCCACGGCGTCGAAGCCGCGGCGGCGATGGCGCAACTGCGCACCGCCTTGCGGATGCAGATCTTGGCGGGGCAGACGATCCCCGAAGCGCTCGAGGCCGTCGACCGCTTCCACCGGTTCGTGCCCGGCTCGAAGTCGGCCACGGTGTGCATCGGCTCCCTCGACTACAGCACCGGGGAGTTCCGGTACTGCACCGCCGGTCACCCGCCACCGCTGTTGGTGACCACCGACGCGAAGTCGCGGTACCTGGAGCCCTCGGGCGCGGGCCCTTTCGGCAGCGGCACCGGTTTTCCGGTGCGCACCGCGGTCCTCGACGTGGGCGATGTGATCTTGCTGTTCACCGACGGTCTGATCGAACGGCCGGGCCGGCCATTGGGCGCCAGCACCGCCGAGTTCGCCGAGTTGGCGGCCGGTGTCGCCGCCGGCCACAGCGGGTTCGTCCTCGACAGCCCCGCACGGCCGATCGATCGGATCTGCTCGGAGACGCTCGAGTTGCTGCTGCGGTCGACCGGCTACACCGACGACGTCACGCTGCTCGCCGCCCAGCGGCGCACGCCGCCGCCGCCCTTGCGGCTGACGCTGGACGCCAGCCTGCATACTGCGCGCGCGGTTCGCGCCCGCCTGCGCACATGGTTGTCGGAGATCGGCGCCGACCCCGACGAGACATCCGACGTCGTGCACGCGATCTCGGAATTCGTGGAGAACGCCGTCGAGCACGGCTACGGCGCCGCGGCTTCCGGCGAACCGGGAGAACCGGGAGAACCGGGAGAACCGGGAGAACCCAAGGAAATCGTCGTCGAGGCCGAACTGGCCGGTGACGGCAACCTGCACGCCTCGGTGTCCGACCGTGGCACGTGGAAGGATTACCGCGCGGGCGAGAAGGGCCGCGGGCGGGGGCTTGCCATGGCCGAGGCGTTGGTGTCGCAGGCGCAGATCAGCCACGGCGCCGGCGGGACGACCGCCAGTGTCGTGCACCGCCTGTCTCGTCCGGCCGACTTCCTCGCCGACACGCTGATCAGCCGGGTTCCTCATCAGCACGCAACCGAATCCGAATTCACCTCGGTGATCGGCGACGACGGCCGCATCGTCGTCAGCGGTGATGTCGACTCGGAGACGGCATCCATCCTGGACCGCCGGATCGCCGTCGAAAGCCGTTCGGGCATAGCATCTTTGACGATCGATCTCAGCGGGGTCACCCATCTGGGGTCGGCGGGCGTCAGCGCGCTGGCCGACGCCCGCGACCGTGCCCGCAGACAGGGCGGCGAATGCGTGCTGGTGGCCGCGCCCGGCAGCCCGGCCCACCACGTGTTGTCGATCGTGCAGATCCCCACGGTCAGCAGCTGTGCCGACAACGTCTTCGCCGAGGAGTCCGAATCTGATCGGGGCTAGCGCAACTGGCCGTGGCGGACTTCGTTGAACGGCACACCGCGGTCGGCGGCGTATTCTCGCGGGAAGCCCAGCACCCGCTCGCCGATGACATTGCGGGCCATCTCGGTGGTGCCGCCGCCGATGGCGACGGTTTGCCGCGACAGGTAGCGCAGCCCGGTCTCGAGTCCGTTGCCGCGCTCCCCCACGACGCCCGCGGCCCCCGCGATCGCCAGCGCCGTATCCACATCCAGGGTCACGGTTTCGGAATGGAACAGCCTGATCAGCGTTCCGGCCGCCGGCGGCAACGCGCCGTCCCTGACGCTGCGGTACACGTGCGCGATCAACTGCTCAGCGACCGCGCGGTGGACCAGGGCCCGGCCGGCCATTTCCCGCACGCGCGCCTCGCCGGCCCGGCCGGTCTTGTCCGCCAGGTCGACGAAGTCGACGGGATTGGCGTTGCCCCCCTCGCTGCCGCTGCCGCTGGCGAACTCCGATCCCTGCCCCACCGCCCGGCGCTCGTGGTACAGCTGCCGCGACGCGACCGCCCAGCCGCCGTCGACCGCGCCGACGACGGCGTCGTCACCGACGTCCACCCCGTCCAGGAACTCCTCGCAGAACTCGGTGGAACCGCTGAGCATGGTGATGCGCCGCAACGTGACACCCGGGTGGGCGATGGGCACCAGGAACATGGTCAGGCCTTCGTGTTTGGGCACATCCCAGTTGGTGCGGGCCAGGCACAGGCCGTAGTCGGCGGCGAAGGCGCTGGTGCTCCACGTCTTGGCGCCGTTGATCACCCAGCGGTCGCCGTGGCGTTCGGCGCGGGTGATGACACCGGCCAGATCGGATCCGCCGCTGGGTTCGCTCAGCAGCTGCACCAACACCTCGTCGCCTCGCAAAGCGGCGGCGATGTGCTGCTTCTTCTGCTCCTCGGTGCCGGTGTCGAGCAGCGTGGCGCAGCAGATGGTGAATGTCGGGGTGTTGAGGATCAGCGGCATCTCGTAGCCGAGCGATTCCGCGTCGAAGGCCTTCTGGTACTCGTAGTCCAGCCCCAGGCCGCCGTATTCGCGGGGAAAGCAGATGCCGGCGAATCCGCCCTCGTAGAGCCGCCCCTGCAGCTCACGCGCCCTGGCCCAGGCCCGCTCGTCGTCACGCGGGGCGGGCGGCGGGCAGTCCGGGTCGATCGTGGGCATGTGTTGTGCCAGCCACGCCCTGGCGCGCGCGGCGAACTCCGCGACCGATTCGGTCGGCGTCATTGCCCGGCGCGGCCCGTCTTGGCCTCCGCGTGCCACGCATACACGAGCTGATTGTGTTCCTCGGGAGTCCCGAACATGGCGCGGTACAACGTGACTCGCCGCAGATACAGGTGTAGGTCGTGCTCCCAGGTGACGCCGATGCCGCCGTGCATCTGCACGCACGCCTGAACAATCTGGCCGGCCATCTCGCCGACGTAGGACTTGGCGATGCTGGCCGACAGCCCCGCCGTCGGCGCCCGGGCGGCGACAGCGGCGACCGCCGCGGCGGTGGTGGCCCGGCACGCTTCCAACCACAGCTTCATGTCGGCGAACTTGTGCTTGAGCGCCTGGTAGGACGCCAGGGGGCGGCCGAAGGTGTGCCGGTCCAGCGCCCACTGGACGGTGAAGTCGAAGACCGTCTGCAGGACGCCGACCACCTCGGCGCACTGCAGGACCTGGGCGATCTGGCTCTGCCGGCCGATCAGCGCGGTGCTCTCGTCCGCGGCGCCCACGGCCGCGGCCTCTGCCACCAGGACACCGTCGAAATGCACCCGCGCGTACTGCTTGACCAGGTCCACCGACTGTTGAGGCTCGATACGGACCCCCGGCGCGTCCGTCGGGACCAGGAACTGCCGGATCCCCTCACCGCACCGCGCCACCACCAGCAGCAGGGCGCTCTGGGCGCCGGCCTCGACGCGGTCTTTGGTGCCGTCGATGCGGTAGCCCGAGCCGGTGTCCGAACCAGTTTCAGCGGCCGTCACCGACGGGTCCAGCGGGGCCCATCCCCGGCCCGGCTCGGCAACGGCCCACGACGCGACCAACTCGCCCGACATCAGCGCGTCGATCGTGGCGGCATGCGCGTGGCGTTCGGCGCACCCGGCGAGGCCGGCCAGCACGACACTGACCGGATACAACGGCCCGGGCGCCACCGTTTTGCCGAGTTGCTCGGCGACCATGGCCAGGTCCGCGAGGCCGCTGTCGGAGACGCTGCCACCGCCCAAGTCCTCGGGAACAAGCAGGCTCGTCCACCCGAGTTCGGCGGCGCGCCGCCACCAGGAAGCGTCGAACGACATGCCCGCGGCGTGCAGTTCACGGACGCGACTCAGCGGCGCTTCTTTTTGCAGAAAGGCTTGGGTCGTGGAGGTGAAGAGTATCTTTTCGGGAGAGTCGACAGCGGTCATGATGCCGGAAGGACCTTCCTTGGCAATTGATCGTCGCCGCAAAACATGCAGAGGAGAGACGCTGGGTGGGGGGTGGTCATCCGCCTATTCGGTCCTCGTCGCAGTTCGCCGGCGGCTCGATGTTAGCAGCGGGCAATACAGTAAGAGATACCGGAGTTCAGTCGATAATGATGGTGACGAGCGGCAGGCGCGATGACTGAGGCGGACGAACCGTTCGAGGCTTCCGCCGGGCCGGGGGCCATGCCGGAGGACGTGGCGGAGGCCACGTCGAGGGCCGAGGCGATGGCCCTGGCCGAAGAGGCCGAAGCCGAAGCCGCCGAAGCCGAGGCGCTGGCCGCCGCCGCCCGCGCGCGTGCCCGCGCCGCCCGGTTGCGGCGCGAGGCGATGGCGCTGGCCGAGGCCGCCGAGGACTACGGGGATGCGGCCGCCGCGGCCGCCGACGCGGATTACTACGACGATTACGACGAGACGGACGAAGAAGACTACGACGGGGAGTACGACGAAGAGTACGACGAAGAGTATGGCGAGGCCTACGAGCGGGCGTACGAGGCGGCCGTCGACGAGGACCACGCCGAGTCGCCCCCGGAACCGGCGAACCGCTCGGAGGCATGGCGACGCCGGTTGCCCTCGCCGACCGCGGCTTCCAAAGTCGCCGCGGTCCTGCTCATCATCGGCTTCGCCGCGTTCAGCATGTACGCGGTGTTCCACCATCGGGACGCCGTCCGCTACCAGCAACGCCAGGCCGCCTACGTCGCCGGGGCCAAGCAGGGCGTGACGAACATGATCTCGCTTGACTACACGAAGGCCCAGGAGGACGTCCAACGCGTGATCGACAGCGCCACGGGCGAATTCAAAGACGATTTCAAGAATCGGGCGAAAGACTTCATCGCGGTGGTCGAACAGTCGAAGGCCGTCACCGAAGGAACCATCAACGGCGCCGCCGTCGAGTCCATGAAGGGGGATTCGGCGGTGGTGCTGGTGTCGGCGACCTCGCGGGTCACCAATTCCCCACCAGGAAAGGACCAACCACCGCGAATGTGGCGGCTCAGGGTGACCATTGCCGATGTCGGCGGACAGTACAAGATGTCGAAAGTTGAGTACGTACCGTGACCGACCATCTGCACGACGTCGCCGCCGATGCCGAGATCGACTCGCCCGAAACGGACTTCGACGATCAGGCGAGTGAGCCGTTCGCGGAGGAAGAGAAAGCGGTCGACTCCGCGTCCCGGCCGAAACGCCCACGTCTGGTCCGGACGCGGGCGGTGCTCAACTCGAAGGCCCTCTCCGTGGTCCTGATCGTGCTGCTGCTGATCTCGGGCGGCGTGGCGACATGGCTCTACTTCAAGCAGTTCCGGCCCGACCAGCAGACCGATCCCGGCGTCGCCCGCGCCGTGGCAGGAATCGCCTCCGACGGGACCGTCGCATTGCTGTCCTACTCGTCGGACACCCTGGACCAGGACTTCGCCACCGCAAGGTCGTACCTGGGCGGGGACTTCCTGTCCTACTACAACGATTTCACCAAGCAGGTCGTAACTCCGGCGGCCAAACAGAAGTCGCTGAAAACCACGGCCCATGTGACCGGGGCCGCGGTGACCGAGCTGCAGCCGTATTCGGCCGTCGTCCTGGTCTTCGTCGATCAGACCACCAAGATCAAGGACAACCCGCAACCGTCGCTGGCGCTCAGGAGCGCGCTCGTGCGCATGAGCCGGATCAACGGCAAGTGGCTGATCACCAAGTTCACCCCGGTGTAAGTCTCCGCCTGTTACATCGGAACACGCGGCGCAGTGCCTGCGCGTGCAACGCCCGGTACTCCCGGGATACGACCCAGTCCGGGACCACCGAGTCGAAGCCGCTGAACGTCGCTGCGACGATGTGTAGTTCGGTACTGAGGAAGGCATGCGTCCCAGGCCTTCCGCCACGACCGGGTCTTCATCTCGGCCGGCTACGACAAGACGATCGGGCTGGTGATGGGCCATACCATCCTCGCGATGGCCGGCAAGGAACACCACGACCACCGCAACCTGGTGGCCAAGGCCTTCCGCGCCACCGCGCTGCAGCGCTGGGAGCCGTCGGTGATCGGGCCGGTCTGCGACCGGCTGGTCGACGAGATCGAGGCGGACGGCGAGGCTGACCTGGTGCAGGCGCTCACCTTCGAGTTCCCGACCCGGATCATCGCCAGGCTGCTGGGCCTGCCGCCCGAGGACCTCGACCTTTTCCGGCGGTTATCGCTGGAGCTCATCTCGATCCCGACCGACATCGTCGCCGGGCTGAACGCGGCGGCGGAGTTGCAGGGTTACTTCCTCGAGCGGGTCGAGCAGCGGCGCCACCAACTCACCGACGACATCATCGGCGACCTCGTCGCCGCCGAGATCGACGGCGAGAAGCTGACCGACGAGGCGATCATCGCGTTCCTGCGCCTGCTGCTGCCGGCCGGCCTGGAGACCACCTACCGGTCGTCGGGAAACCTGCTGTAACTGTTGCTGACCCATCCCGAGCAGCTGGCGGCGGTCTGCCGCGACCGGTCGTTGATTGCGGCGGCGATCGAAGAGGGCCTGCGGTTCGAAACCCCGCCGACCATGGTCATGCGGACCACCACCGAGGCGATCGAACTCGGCGGCAAGACGATCCCCGCCGGGGCGCAGATCGACCTGTGCATGGGCTCGGCCAACCGTGACGAGCGCCGCTGGACCGACACCGGGGTATTCGACATTCACCGGCTGCGCCAATCCCACATCGCGTTCGCCGGCGGCATCCACATGTGCCTCGGCATGCACCTGGCCCGGCTGGAGACGAGGGTCATGCTGAACAGCCTGTTCGACCGGGTGACGGACCTGGCGCTCGCCCCGGCCGCTTGAGAAGCCGCTTGAAAACTCGAGGAGCGGTCCTGCACGACGTCGGCGGCCCCTGGTCCGTCGAGGAGTTCGAGCTGGACCCGCCGCGCGCCGGCGAGGTCCTCGTCGAGATGGCCGCCGGCCTGTGCCACTCCGACGACCACATCCTCAAGGGCGACATGTCGGCACCCAACGAGGTGCTGCGGTCGCTGGGCCTGCCGACCATGTTCCCGACGATCGGCGGACACGAGGGTTCGGGCATCGTGCGCGACATCGGTTCGGGAGTAACCGATTTCGCGGTCGGCGACCATGTGGTGATGTCGTTCGTCGCCGTCTGCGGGCAGTGCCGCTGGTGCGCGAGCGGGATGGAGTACATCTGCGACGCGGGCATCGGCACCCTGACCCCGGGCATGCCCACCGACGGCACGTTCCGGCACCACACCGGCGACGGCGGCGATCTCGGGCATCTGTCCAAGCTACGGTTCGGTCGCGAACCGCTCCAACATGCGCGCCGGCGACACCGTCGTGATCGTCGGCGCCGGTGGGATCGGCACGGGCGCGATCCAGGGCGCCCGGATCGGGGGCGCCGCGCAGATCGTCGCCGTCGATCCGGTCGAGTTCAAACGGCAGTCCGCCTTGCGGTTCGGCGCCACGCACAGTGTGGCCGCGGTGGACGAGGCGCTGGACCTGGTGCGCGGCCTGACCTACGGGGTGATGGCCGACGCTGTCGTGGTCTCGCCGTCGCTGATCACCGCCGCCGATGTCCGCGACGCGTTGCAGCTCACCCGAAAGGGCGGCACGTGTGTGCTGACCGGAATGACCTCGCAGCTGACCCGGTCGGTCAAGATCGATCTGCAGGACTTCATCCTGATGAACAAGTCGCTGGCGGGCACCGTCTTCGGGTCGTGCAACCCGAAGGCGGACATCGCCCGGCTGGCCAGGCTCTACCAGACGGGGCAACTGCAGCTCGACGAGATGATCACCCGGCGCTATCGCCTCGACGACGTCAACGACGCCTACGCGGACTTACTCAACGGCGAAATCATCTGCGGCATCATCGATTTCGGGATCAGCTAGGGCCTTTGCGGATCGCCTTCTGCAGCTGGCCGTACGCGTCGATCGGGCTGTGCAACGCCAGGCCGCCGTCCGCGTGCACGATCTGGCCCGTCACCCAGGGCAGTCCGAGGACCCCCACGATGGCACCCGCCACGTCGGTCGCCTCCCCCACACCGCCCAGCACCGTGCGCTCGGCCAGCGCCTCCACCCAGCCGGGAAGCTGTTCGGGTTTCGCCAGCATCGGCGTCCTCGTGACGCCCGGCCCGACCGCGTTGACTCGGATGCCGTGGCCGCCCCACTCCACGGCGGCGACCTTGACCAGCATGTCCACGCCCGCTTTGGACACGCAGTAGGCGCCCATGTCCCGGTCGGCGAGGGTGCCGCTGATGCTGGAGACGGCGACGATCGACCCGCCCGCCCCCGCATCGACCATGGCCTGCGCCGCGGCGCGAATGGTCAGCCAGGTGCCGGTGAGGTTCACCGCCAGCACCCGTTGCCATTCCGCGGGTGACTGGTCCAGCAGCATGCCCGAGGCGCCGATTCCCGCGCAGGTCACCACCCGGGTCGGCGTCCCGCGCTCGGACAAGGTTTGTTCCATCGCCGTCGACACCGCGTCGGGATCGCTGACGTCACAGACGATGTCGGCGCCGGACAGGTCCCAGACCACGACGTCGTGGCCGGCCTCGCGCAGCAGTCCGGCGACCTCGCGCCCGATGCCGGATGCACCGCCGGTGACGAGGGCTGTCGGCGCCGTCATCGCGCAGCACCGATCAACTCGACCAGCACGCCGTCGGGCGCGGTGACAACGGCCATCGCGACGGTCTTTCCGGCCGGAGCCGCCACGTCGATCCGGCGAACACCGTCGGTGAAACCCAATTCGGCCAGCGCGGAGAGTGTCTCGTCGACGTCACGCTGCAGGGAGAGCAGAAAGAATCCGTGCCGGGGCGCCGGCGACGACGGCAGCGCCTCGTCGGCCCCGTCGAACTCGACGAGTTCGACGATGCCGGCGTCCGGTGTCTGCGGGTCGCCCAAAAAGATCGACCGCAACCGGTCGCTGCTCGTGCCGAACAATGCCGGCCAATCACCGGTGAACTCGTGGTCGAGTAGTGGAGTCAGGCCGAGGCCGTCGCGCCAGAATCGCAACGAGCGTTCGACGTCGGCGGTGCAGATCGCCGAGTGGTGAACTCCCAACACGAGTTCGCAGTCTAGTACTCCGTGCTGGTCAGTTCATGATCCGGCTGAACGCGCTGACCTGATCCGCCAGATCCGAGAGCGCACGCGCGGTGGCGAGCTCCTGGCCGGCTTCGCGGGCCAAACAGTCCGACGGGTGGCGATAGGCGACCCCGCGCCCGAAGATATACGAACTCCCCCAGCGCAATTGAGCCTTCGCGAGGGTGCGGCCGGCGTGCTCGTCGATCGCCACGGTGACCATGGGCCGGTTGGCGGCAATCGGGCGGCTGTCGTATGGCATGGCGGCGCCTCTTTCGAATCGTGCTGCGGGACGAGCTGGCCTCAACCCTAGGCACCGCCGTGGCGCATCCTAGGGTCATTGGTCCCCATGGGTGGCGCCGATGGGCACTTCTAGCCGACCGCGGCCAGCGCGCGATCCCACAACTCGCGCGCCAGGACGGGGTCGTCGGCAGCGCGATTGGCCCTGGCCACTTTGCCCTTCGCGTAGTACTCGCCGGGAGTCCAGTCGACACCGGGTGTGCTCGACGCCAGCCAGACCAGCTGATCGGCGCCCCGGTCCGCGGTCGCGATGAGGCGGCTTACCGGCGTGCGCTGCATCCACACCAGGAAGCGTGATCCCGACGCGTGGCCGATATTGGTGTTGACGAAGCCGGGGTGCACCACCGCGGCCGAAAGACCCCCGGCGTGGTAGCGCCGATGCAATTCCCTGGTGAACAGGATGTTCGCGAGCTTGGCCAGCGCGTACGCGGTGCCGGGCCGGCGGCGGTCCGTTGTTTCGAAGTCGTCGAGGGTGACGCGGTGGAGCAGTTTCTGTGACGAGCTCGTCGTGTTGACGACCGTGGCCCGCGAACCGATGAGCACGTCGAGCAACTGCGTGGTCAGCAGGAACGGCGCCAGATAGTTGACCTGGAAGGTGATCTCGTGGCCGTCGGCCGTGCGCTGCATGCGGCTGAACATGCCGCCGGCGTTGTTGCCCAACACGTCGATGCGCGGGTATTCGGAACGAAGCTTGTCGGCCAGCGCCCGCACCTGCGACAGATCGGCGAAATCGGCGACGAAATATGCGGCGTCCAGTTCGGCGGCCACGGCGGCGGTCTTGGCCTCCGAACGCCCTACCAGCACGACGTTGTGTCCGCTGCGACGCAGACGACGGGCCGCCGCGGCGCCGATGCCGTCTCGCTGGCGCCGGTGATCACGATCGTCCGGCGGTTCACGTCAGGGAGTAGCGGACCGGTAGGTGCTTGAGGCCACCGACGAAGGTGGTGGCCACGAGTTCCGGATCGCCGTTCAGCTCAATGCTTTCGAGCCTGGGCAGCAGCTCGGAGAAGAAGCTGCTGACCTCCATGCGGGCCAGGGCCGCACCCATGCAGAAATGCACCCCGTAGCCGAACGCCAGGTGTTTGTTGGGGTCGCGGCCGACGTCGAAGCGGAACGGGTCGTCGAAGACGTCCTCGTCGCGGTTGCCCGACACATACGACAACAGCACGGAGTCGCCCGCGGCGATGGGAACCCCGCGCACGACGGTGTCCGCGGCGGCGGTGCGCATGAATTCCTTGACCGGGGTGACCCAGCGGATCATCTCCTCGGTGGCCAGCGGCAGCAGCTCACGATTGTCGCGCAGCCGTTGCAGCTGGTCGGGGTTTTCGATGAGCGCCTGCATGCCACCGGAGATGGTCGCACTGGTGGTGTCGTGGCCCGCGGTGGCGACGATGAGGTAATACGACACGGTGTCGATGTCCGACAACGGTTCCCCGTCGACGCGGGCGTTGGCGATCGCCGACGCGAGGTCGTCGGTCGGATGCTCGCGGCGCGTCGCGGTGACCGCATTGAAGTAGCCGAACATGTCCAGCAGCGCCGGAAGCTGGTCTTCGTTCGTCGCGCCCCGTTTGAACTCGGTGTCCTCGCTGCCGAACAGTTCCTGGGTGAGCTTGAGCATGCGCGGGAAGTCGTCCTCGGGCAGACCCAGTAGCGACATGATCACGTACAGCGGGTAGTTCACCGCGACTTCCTGGACGAAGTCACACTCGGGGCCGGCGGCCACCATCTTGTCGACGTAGACCTTGGCCAATTCCTCGACCCGAACCTTCAGCGCCCGCATGGCCTTCGGGCGGAACCAGTCCGACCCAATCGCGCGCACCACCCGGTGCTGTGGGTCGTCCATGTGGATCAGCGTGCGGACGCCGGCGGCCGCCTGCATCTCGTCGCCCTCCGCGGTGGTCAGCACGGGGCGTGGCCAATTCGTGAACAGCGCGTTGTCGCGTTCGATGTCCATGATGTCGGCGTGTTTGGTGATCGCCCAGAACGGCCGATAGCCGGGCACCTCGACCCACGACACCGGTGCGTTGGCCCGCAGGTGGGTCAGCGCCGCGTGCAGCCTCGGCTCGTCGGTGTAGGCCAACGGGTCCGCCAGGAGGCCGCCGGCCTCGTCCAGTGTGGTGCTCATTGGCGAAACTCCTTCAATATGGCGGCAACACGGGTCGTTGAGACGGTAGGGAAGATCGGCAGGACCCGGTCGACCGCACCGTCGCAGCGACGCCGGAGCGCGGTCCCGACCGTGTCCGCCCCGCCGACGACGGCGAACGCCGCGAGCATCTCGTCGTCGATCAGCGCTGCCATGGCGTCCCACTCCCCGGCCAGCGACAACCGGTGCAGCTCGGTGTGCAAATCGCCCCAGCCGTGCAACTCCAGAACCGTGCGGTAGGCCGGTGTCGATCCGTAGAACGCGATCTGCTTGCGCACGGCGGCAGCGGCGGCCGCCAGTTCGGCGTCGTCCGCACCGGTCGCCACCATCACCTCGGCGCACACCTGGAAGTCGTCGCGGGCGCGGCCGCGGCGCCGCATGCCGCGTTCCAGCGCGGGCAGGGTCACCTCGTCGAGGTAGCGCTTCGACACCATCGGGTGACCGAGGTGGCCGTCGGCGACCTCGCCGCACACCTCGGTCATCGCGGTGCCGACGGCGGCGAGGAAGACCTTGGGCGCGGGGTGGGGTTGCGGCTCCGGGGTGAACATCGGGGTCATGATCTTGTGGGTGTAGAAGTCGCCCTCGAACGACAGCTTGGTGCCGTCGCGCCACGCGGCCCAGATCGCCTGCAGCGCCGAGACGAACTCGCGCATCCGGGGCGCGGGATGGCTCCACGGCATGCTGAACCGCTTCTCGATGTGCGGCCGGATCTGGGTGCCCAGGCCGAGCAGGAAGCGCCCTTTCGCGTACGCCTGCAGGTCCCAGCCGGTGTTGGCGACGATCATCGGGTTGCGCGCGAAGGCGACCGCGATGTTGGTGCCCAGTTCGATCTGCGAGGTGTGCTCGGCGGCCAGCAACAGCGGCAGGAACGGGTCGTGGCTGGTTTCGGCGGTCCAGCCGCCGTCATACCCCTGGCGCTCGAGGTCACCGGCCGCAGCGGCGGCCTGATCGAGGCGATTGGGGATGCCCCCGTCGATCTTGAGGCGGGGGCTGCTGGCCATGCCGGTGACTTTACAGTAAGCAATCCAGTATGTGACCCTGCTGGTCTGGCTGCGCACGAATCTCCCGTGAGGTAGGACATAGGCATGACAAAAGCCCGGGATTGGGAGGAGACGCTCGAGGACCTCGATCGTCGCCGTCGGCACGCGTGGGCCATGGGCGGGCCGGAGCGGCTCGACAAGCACCGCGGCAAGGGCAAGCTCGACGCGCGCGCCCGGATCGAGCGGCTGCTCGATCCCGGGACCTTCCGCGAATTCGGCACCCTGGTCGGCGGCGAGATCGCCGCCGACGGCATCGTCGTCGGCTCTGGATCGATCAACGGCTCGCCGGTGATGCTGGGCGCCGAGGACTTCACCAGCATGGCTGGCACCATCGGACCGGGCGGCAACTCCAAGCGCTACCGCATCGCCGAGCTGGCGCTGCGCGACAAGGTCCCGCTCGTCATGCTGCTCGAGGGCGCCGGCTTTCGCCCCACCGGCGGGCACTACGGGCGCACCCCGACCGACCTGCTCGCCCAGGCGCAGTGCTCGGGGCGCGTCCCGACCGTCGCCGCGGTGCTCGGCCCCTCGGCCGGCCACGGCGCCCTGGTGGCGCCGGTGTGCGACTTCCGGATCATGAGCCGGCAGGGCGCGATCTTCACCGCCGGGCCACCCGTGGTCAAAGAGTCCACCGGCGAAGACATTTCGAAAGAGGATCTCGGCGGGCCGGACGTCGCCCTGCCGAGCGGGGTGATCCACAACGTCGCTGAGGCCGACGAAGACGTGCTCGACGACATCCGCCGCTACCTGTCGTACTTCCCGCCGAGCGCATGGTCCTACCCGGCGGCGCTGCCCCCGTCCGAGACCGGCGGCCCGCGGCAAACCCCGGAGTTGCTCGACATCGTCTCCCGCGACAACCGCCGCGTCTACGACATGCGCGCGGTCCTCGACGTGGTATTCGACTCACCGGACTGGTTCGAGGTGCAGCCCCAGTTCGGCAGGGCGGTCATCTGCGCGCTGGCCCACCTCGGCGGCCACCCGGTCGCGGTGGTGGCCAACCAGCCGCAGGTGCTGGCCGGTTCCATCGACGCCGACGCCGCGGACAAGGCGGCCCACTTCATCATGGTCGCCGATTCGTTCCACCTGCCGATCGTGTTCCTCGCCGACAACCCGGGGATGCTGCCCGGCAGCCGGTCGGAGCGCAGCGGCGTGCTGCGCGCCGGCGGGCGGATGTTCGCCGCCCAGACCGCGGCCACCACGGTCAAGCTGCACCTGACGCTGCGCAAGGCCTACGGCTTCGGCTCGATGGTGATGTCGCTGCTGGGCTTCGACCACCAGTCGGCGACCTTCGCCTACCCCGGCGCGACCATGGGCGCGATGAGCGCGGCGGCGCTGAGCAGGGCCTCGCACGCCGGGGAGGACCTGACGGCGCAGCTGCGCGACGCCGAACTGCAGGCGTCCTACCGGTCGGCCGAACACATGGGATTCGACGAGCTCATCGACCCCCGCGAGACCCGCGACGCCCTGCTCGCCGCCCTGCAGCGCGGCATCTCGAGCCGGCAGGCCGCCGCCGAACCGGTGTCGCGCACCGCCATCCTGCCCTGAGCGCACCGACCGCGAGCGTGCGTGTTTGTACGGCGACACGCCGTTACGGGGGAACAACTGCGCACGCTCGCGCCTATTCGGTGGCCGCGCGGTACTCCGTGACGACGGGCTGCAGCTCGTCGGGGGTGGCGCCGTGCAGGATCACCGCGTCGACGCCGTAGTCGAATTCGGCGCGGATGCGCTGCACGCACTGGGCGGCCGAGCCGGTCGCCGACGGTTCCAGCCATTCGTCGGGGACCAGTGTCGCGATGTGCTCGATCTGCTCGGCGGTGGCCTTGTGGTCGATCCCGCCGGCGATCGAAGCCACCACCGGGTCCTCCCGGAACCGTTGCAGCACAGCGGGATCCCAGTCGTTGGTCCGCACCAGCAGATCACCGTAGCCCTGCAGGTAGGTGGCCAGCCGCGCGACGGTCTTCTTCAGTCGCAACGGTTCGGGCAGGTGGTCGCCGACCGTGGCGAAGCACGACCAGACCCGCACGGCATCGGGGTCGCGGCCCGCCCGCTCCGCGGCGGTCTTGACGGTCTTGACGCACCGCTGCAACGTCTCCGGGGTGAAGTAGGTGTGCAGGATGACGTCGTCGAACGCGCGGCCGCCCAGCGCGAGCGTGTTGGGCCCGAAGGCGACCAGCGCCAGGCGGATGTCCTCGTTGAAGTCCGGGTCGAGGAACAGGATCGGGTAGTTGCCCAGCGGGCCGTCGTGGTTGACGATCAGCTCGCCGTGCCACAGCCGGCGCATGACGTGGGCGAAGTCCTCCATCTGCGCGGTCGTGACCGCCGGGATGCCGAACGCCCCGTAGATCGCCGCGATGCCCCGGCCGATGCCCAGGGTGAACCGGCCCCCGGAGAGCCGGTGCATCGTGGTCGCCCACGACCCGATGATCAACGGATGGCGGGTGTTGTGATTGGTTGCCGCGGTGGCGATCTGCATGCGGCCAGTCACCGCGCACGCGGCCCCTACGAGCGAAGACGCCTCCTTGACGTTCCAGCGCTCGGAGATGAACGCGGTCCCGAGGCCCAGCTCCTCGCCGCGGCGCGCCTCGTCCATCAGAGTGGCCGGCCCCTCACCACCGGCCCCGGCCAGCAGGTAGTAGCCCAATTCGTCGAGCGTGCGATCGGTGCTCATGTCCAAACCCCTTGCTGGTAGCCGCAGTTCCAGACCTCGGTGATCCTGCCGTCGACGACGCGGAACACCTCGATGCTCGCGATGGTGGTTTCCGTGCCGTCTTTGGTGGTGATGGCCGTGTCGTACAGGATCGCGACATGCCGACCGTCGTCGACGACGAGGTTCAGGTCGAAGCGCAACGAATCGACCGATGCCCACATGTCCGCGACGCGCTGGACCGCCTGGGCGTGGGTCAGCGTGTGCGTCCGGCCGACCTCGTGGCGAACGACGTTCTCGCCCAACAGCTCCCCGGCCAATTCGAGGTCGCGTTCGTTCCAGACCACGAGGTTGTAGAGTTCGACCACTTCGCGGGCCGTGCGCGGCGACGTCATCACCCGGACACCGATTCGCCGGCCACTTCGCGCAGGAATCCCTCGGTGACCCGCTGCACCCGCCGCGAGAAGACGTGGCCGACGTGGCTGCCGTCGTACCAGTGCAACTTCCCGCCCCAGCGCTGCTGCAGAGCGGTGGCGGGCTCGCGCATTGCCATCCGGTCGTGCCAGGCCCCGACGATGAGCCGGCGATGCGGCGGGGGCGCCGGCTCGGTCCTGAGCGGGTCGATCACCGAGGTCAGCTGCGCCACCTCGGGCGAACCCAGCAGTTCGCGGAATCCGCCGCGGGAGGCCCCCCAGCGCCCCAGGTGACGGGCGATCATCGCGTTCAGGCCGAGGATCGGGGTGTACAGCGCGACCGCGTCGACCTCCCGCTCGAGGTGGGAGACCAGCGCCGCCACCGGGCTGCCCATCGAAATCCCCGCTACGACAACGGCAGTGGCCTGCGGCTGCGCCCATCGCACGACGGCGCGCACCTCCGACACGGCCCGCATCATGCCCGCGACATTGCCCAGCGGATCCATGTCCGGGTACGACGGCCACTCGCGGCGCCGGCACCCGTGGCCGGGCTGCACCGGCAGGGCGACGTTGAACCCGAGCTCGCGATGGATGCGGCCGACGCGGGTCAGCAACAGGTCTTCGGTGCCGCCCTGACCGGCGCCGTGCACCCAGACGAGCCATGGCCTCGGGCCGTCGCGGTGCCGGCACACGTGCACGACCGCTGCGGCCGGGCCGCCCAGGCCGTCGGCCTCCAGCGCCGCCGGCAGCGCCGGATCGTGCTCGAAAGTGATCCGCTCGAACGCCAGGCCCGCCACCCTGCGTCGCTGTGTCGAGTTCGGCCGCAAGGGTTTCGGGTCGGCGTGCGCGCCGTCGATGCCGAGCGCGGACAGTTCCGCGGCCGCGGCGGTGCACGCGGTCAGCGGCCGCATGGCCACCGGGGTGCCGCCCAGCAGTGAAAAAGCGCTCAGCGCAAACTCGTCCAGCATGACCTCGCCGAACTGGCGAACACCGCGCGGCGACACCGGGTTCCACGCGGTCGATTCGTGCAGGCCCGTCACCGTCCGCGGCAGCACCATCGCCAACTCACGCGCGACGTCGGGAACCCTGCTCACCCAGGACATGACGCTCACCCTAAACCAGCTAAGCCAGCTCGAACCCGGTGTACCCGGCCGCGGCGATCTCGTCGCAGCGCCGCCGGTATTCGGGGATTCCGCCGGTGTAGCCCATGTACATCCGCTTCTTGCCGGGCACGTTGCCGCCGTTGTACCAGGAGTTGCAGCTCGGGTGGACCAGCACGGTCGGGGCCACCAGCGCGGTGGCGTGCTCGATCCATCCCCGCTGGGCGGACGCCAGCGCCTCGATGGTGCGGATCCCGTTGGCACGCAGGTACGCGATGCAGTCACCGATCCACTCCACGTGCTGTTCCATCGCGGCGACGAAGTTCGTGGTCGCACTCGGACTGCCCGGGCCCTGCACCATGAACAGGTTGGGAAAGCCGGCGACCGCCAACCCGAGGTAGCACAATGGTCCCTCCCCGGCCCAGAAGCCGGCGAGCGACATCCCGTCGCGGCCCCGCACGTCGATGCGGCTGAGCGCGCCCGTCATCGCGTCGAAGCCGGTGGCGTAGACGATGGCGTCCAGCGCGTACTCGTCGCGCTCGGTGCGGATGCCGCTCGCCGTCACCTCGCGGATCGGCTCTCTGCGCAGGTCGACCAGGGTGACGTTGTCGCGGTTGAACGTCTCGTAGTAGCCGTAGTCGATGATCGGGCGCTTGCAGGCGAACGGGTGGTCGGGCACCAGCGCGGCGGCGGTGTCGGGGTCCTCGACGATCCGGGCCACCGCCTCGCCGTACAGCTTGGCGGCCATCCGGTTGGCGTCGATGTCGAAGAACACGTCGCCCCAGTTCAGCGCCCCCATGACGCCGCCCTCCTCGACGGCGCGCAGCTGCTCGTCGCGCGGGGCCGATTTCAGCGGCGGCCTGCCGAGCATGTCGAGCAGCACCGAGAACGCGCTCAGCCGTGCAGCGCCGATCGGGTGCGCGCGCTGGGCCGCCCGGATCTCGTCGTAGCGGGCCTTCAGCTCGTCCAGCTCACCGGGCTCGAATCGGCGCACCCGCCACGGCAGGGTGTAGGCCGGCGAGCGCTGGAAGACGAAGAGCCGCGCGGCTTCCTGCGCGACCACGGCGATGAGCTGCACGCCGGTCGACCCGGTCCCGATGACGCCGACCCGTTTCCCGGCCAGAGCGCAGCCCTCCCGGGGCCAGCGGCTGGTGAACAGGGATGTCTCGGCGAAGGCGGTCGTTCCCGGGATGTCCGGTTCCAGCGGCACCGACAGGATGCCCGTGGCGGCGATGACGTACAGGGCCCGGAAGGTCTCGCCGGCCGCGGTCCGCACCGTCCAGACGCCGGCGCCCTCGTCGAACGCCATCGCGACGACCTCGGTGCGAAACTGGATGTCGCGGCGCAGATCGAGCCGGTCGGCGACGAAGTTCAGGTAGGCCTCGATCTCGGGCTGGGCCGGCATCGACTCCGTCCAGACCCAGTCCTGCTGAATCTCTTCGGAGAAGCTGTAGGAATACTCGATGCTCTCGATGTCGCACCGCGCCCCGGGGTAACGGTTGAACAGCCAGGTGCCACCGACGTTTTCGGCCCTCTCCAGCACCCGCGTGCAGACACCGAGCTCGCGCAGCCGATGCAGCATGTATAGCCCGGAAAACCCCGCACCGATCACGAGGGCTTCGAAGTGCCGATCAGCCGCTTGCGACATTTCGCTCCTTGCCGTGCACGGGGCCGGACTGCTGAAATCTATACTGTAATGAATTTAGTAGCAACGACCGCGGGAGGCCCCGGCGTGGAAGTCCCCTTCACCTGGAAGGTCACCGGGTGGTTCATGGTCGGTTGGTCCCCCGAGTTCCCCGTCGGCGAGGTCCGGCCGCTGCACTACTTCGGCGAGGACCTGGTCGCCTACCGCGACCAGACCGGCGAGTTGCACGTCCTGGAAGCGCACTGCAAACACCTGGGCGCGCACCTCGGGCACGGCGGCACGGTGGTCGGCGACTGCGTCCAGTGCCCCTTCCACGGCTGGCGCTGGGGCCCGGACGGCACCAACCGCCACATCCCCCACCAGCCGGACCGGCCCAACCGCGCGCTGCGGCTGCGGGTGTACCCCGTGCGGGAGCAGTACGACTGCGTCTTCGTCTGGCACCAGCCCGACGGCAAGGAACCGCAGTGGGAGATGCCCGACATCTTCCGGAAGTTCCCGCAGTTCGAGACCGATCCGGCGGCCTATTACCGGGCCTATCCGGAGTTCTCGCGGCGCACCGAGCGGGAACCGGTACATCCGCAGATCGTGGCGGAGAACGCCCCCGATAGCGCCCATTTCGAATACGTGCACCACGCCACGGTGACGCCGCGGGTGCTGGACTGGCGGATCGTCGACCACGAATGGCATTTCGTCGCCGGGTGGCCGGACGCGCGCAGCGACGACCCCGAGGACCTCGCGCTGCGGTTCCACAGCCACCTGTTCGGGCTCGGCGGGGCGATCAGCGTGTTCGAGGGCGCGCAGAACCATCGGCTGATCTTCACCTGCACACCGGTCGACGACGGGTGTTCGGACCTGTTCTACTCGATCTGGTGGCCGCGGATCCCCGGCGACACCGCCGACGTGCCGGAGGGCAGGTTACGCGAACTGATCGAGGAGCAGTTCCTGTCCACGGTCTTCGACGATCTGCAGATCTGGCGCTACCAGAGGTACGTGGAAAATCCGCCACTGTCCAAGGTGGACGCGAAAGGCTATATGGCGCTGCGTAAATGGGCCACCCAGTTCTACGAAGTGCCCGCATGACCGCGCTGCGAGAACTGGCGGCGCCGCAGCACACCGCGATCGTGACCCAGGAATGCCAGGGCGCGGTCGTCGGCCCGGACGCCGGCCTGGCGCTGCTCGCCGAGGAGGCGCGCCGGGTTGCCCTGCCCAACATCGTGCGGCTGCTGCCGGCCGCGCGAGCGGCCGGGGTGCACGTCGTGCACTGCCTGGTGCAGCGGCGACCCGACGGGCTCGGGTCCAACCACAACGCCAAGATCTTCGCGATCGGTCGCGGTGCCGGTCACGAGGAAGTCGACATCACTCCCGGCTCCCCCGGGGCGGCCTTGCTGCCCGAATTGGGGCCCGAACCAACGGATCTGGTGCTGAGCCGGTGGCACGGCGTCGGGCCGATGGGCGGCACCGACCTGGACGCGGTGCTGCGCAACCTCGGGGTGTCGACGATCGTCGTGGTCGGCGTCTCGCTCAACATCGCGATCCCCAACGTCGTGATGGACGCCGTCAACGCGGCCTACCGCGTCGTTGTGCCGCGGGACGCCGTGGCCGGCATACCCGCCAAGTACGGCGACGCGGTCATCGCCAACACGCTGTCGCTGCTGGCGACGATCACCACCACCGACGACCTGCTGCGGGCGTGGACACGGCCATGACCGACACGGATTCTCACGCCCGGGGCGGATTCCCGGAGATTACGCCCGCCGACGACGCGCCGCCCGATCTGGGCCGGTTCGTCGCCGCGATGCGCCGCCTGCAGGACCTCACGGTCTGCACCGACCCGGACCCCGCCACGTGGGCCGCCCTGGCTGAGCATGTCGAGCGGGCCTGCGCACTGCTGGATGGCCACCAGGTGCCGGAAGGCCGGGCACCGGCCGGGCGGGTCGTCGAGTTGCCCGGGTTGGGCCATCCCCTGCTGCCGCCGTGGAACGTCGGGGACTCCGGACCCGACGGTGTCACGATGACCGGGCATTTCACCCGGGCCCACGTGGGCGGGAACAACGCCGTGCACGGCGGCATGATCCCCCTGTTCTACGACTGGCTGTTCGGGATGGTGGTCTCCACCGCGGAAATTCCCCCCACCCGCACCGGATATCTGCACGTGGACTACCGCAGCGTCACCCCGATCGACGAGCCGTTGACGGCGCACGGCCGCATCACCGGCGTCGACGGCAGGAAGGTTTTCATTGACGCTACTATGACAGCCGCCGATGGGACGCTGCTCACCGAAGCCAACGGCTTGATGGTCCGACTGCTCCCCCACCAGCCGTGAGAGGCACGATGACCGACAGCGCAACAGAATTCACGGTACCCGCCGTCGTAGCGGCCGTCGCGGCGGCAATTCCGGATCGCGACCTGTTGATCCAGGGCGACCGGCGGTACAGCTACGCGCAGGTGGTCGAGCGGTCGAACCGGCTCGCCGCCTACCTGCACTCGCGCGGGTTGGGCTGCCACACCGAACGTTCCGCGCTGGCCGGGCACGAGGCCGGCCAGGACCTACTCGGCATCTACGCCTACAACGGCAACGAATACGTCGAGGCGCTGCTCGCCACGTTCGCCGCCCGGGTCGCCCCGTTCAACGTCAACTTCCGCTACGTCAAGAACGAGCTGCAATACCTGCTCGCGGATTCGGGGGCAAGCGCGCTGGTCTACCACGCGGCGTTCGCGCCGCGGGTGGCCGAGATCCTGCCCGGCCTTCCGCAGCTGCGCGTGCTGATCCAGATCGCCGACGACTCCGGCAACGACCTGCTGGACGGGGCGGTGGACTACGAGGCCGCCCTGGCCTCCGTAGCGCCGGAGCCGCCTGCGGTGCCGCACTCGCCCGACGACCTGTACGTCCTGTACACCGGCGGCACGACCGGCATGCCCAAGGGCGTGCTGTGGCGCCAGCACGACATCTTCATGACGTCCTTCGGCGGGCGCAACCTCATGACGGGCGAACCCGCACAGTCGGTCGAGGAGATCGTCGCGCGGACCACCGCGGGTCCGGGCACCAAGTTGATGATCCTGCCGCCGCTGATGCACGGCGCCGCCCAGTGGAGCGTGATGACGGCGATCAGCACCGGCCAGTCCGTCGTATTCCCTTCGGTGGTCGACCATTTGGACGCCGAGGACATCGTCCGCACCATCGAGCGCGAGAAGGTGGCGGTCGTGACGGTGGTGGGCGACGCGATGGCGCGCCCACTGGTGACCGCCGTCGAGAAAGGTGTCGCCGACGTGTCGTCGCTGGGGGTGGTCGCCAACGGCGGCGCCCTGCTGACCCCCTTCGTCAAGGAGCGGCTGATCGAGACGCTGCCCCATGCCGTCGTCGTCGACGGGGTCGGATCCTCGGAGACCGGGGCGCAGATGCACCACATGTCGATGCCGGGAGCGATCTCGACGGGCACGTTCAACGCCGGACCGGACACCTTCGTGGCGGCCGAGGATCTGTCCGCCATCCTGCCGCGCGGCCACGAGGGCATCGGCTGGCTGGCGCAACGCGGCTACGTTCCGCTCGGCTACAAGGGCGATGCGGCCAAGACCGCCAAGACCTTCCCGGTGATCGACGGCGTCCGCTACGCGGTCCCGGGCGACCGCGCCCGCCACCGCGCCGACGGGAGCATCGAACTGCTGGGCCGCGACTCCGTGACGATCAACTCCGGCGGCGAGAAGATCTTCGCCGAGGAGGTGGAGACGGCGATCGCGTCGCACCCCGCGGTGGCCGACGTGGTGGTCGCCGGCCGGCCCAGCGAACGCTGGGGCCAGGAGGTGGTTGCCGTCGTGGCGCTGGCCGACGGCGCACGCGCCGACGCCGAGGAGCTGGTGGCGCACGCCGCGACGTCGCTGGCCCGCTACAAGCTCCCCAAGGCGGTCGTCTTCCGGGCGGCCGTCGAGCGCAGCCCCTCGGGTAAGGCGGACTACCGGTGGGCGCGCGAGCAGGCGGTGGACGGCTGATCGGCGCTCCGGAGGGACGGGACGCCGGTGGCGTCGGCCCGTCCGCTCGGTACGCGCTAGCCGCGGCGCCCGACTCGGCCTCCGGCGCGCACCGAACGTGGGCGTAACGCACGATCCGCCCGGGCCTTTCGCGCCTGTCCCCCACGGCCGGCGGACGGAGTCGAACGCCGCCGGCCCCTCGAGCCCTGTTCACCCTGCGAGCTCGTTACGCACTTCCGGGAGACGGCCGGCACGGCGTCATATTGCCTACTGTAATAATTACAGTACGATCTTACACGAGGACTTCCCCTTCCCGCCGAAGATGCTGGAGATCTACGTGACGACCAACGTTCACGCCGCCGCCGGCACGGGCGACCAGACCGTCAGCCTGCGTGACCCGTATCCCTTCTTCGCCCGGAACCGCAGGGCGGCCGGCGTCTTCCGCGGGACGGTCATGGACTACTCCAAAACGCCCGAGTCGCTGCTGCCCAGAAGCGAGTACTCCGCAGTCTCCTTCGAAGCGGTGAACACGGTGTTCCGGGACGGCCGGGTGTTCAGCTCCAAGCCGTACGACAAGACGATCGGGCTGTTCATGGGACCGACAATCCTGGCGATGGAGGGCAAGAAGCATCGCGATCATCGCAACCTGGTGTCGGCGGCATTCAAGTCCAAGGCCCTGGCCCGGTGGGAACCCGCCATCGTGCGGCCGATCTGCAACGCCCTGATCGACGAGTTCGTCGACGCGGGCACGGCCGACCTGGTCCAGAACTACACCTTCGAGTTCCCGACGCGCGTCATCGCGAAGCTGCTGGGATTGCCGGCCGAAGACCTGCCGATGTTCCGCAAGCGCGCCGTGCAGTTGATCAGCTACCACGTCGACTACGAACGCGCCTTCGAGGCCTCGGCGGCACTCAAGGACTACTTCGTCGAACAGATCGAGCGCCGCAGGTCCGCACCCACCGAGGACATCATCGGCGATCTGGTCGCCGCCGAGATCGACGGCGAAAAGCTCGGCGACGAAGCCATCTACTCCTTCCTTCGCCTGCTGCTGCCCGCGGGGCTGGAAACCACCTACCGGTCGTCGGGAAACCTGCTGTATCTGCTGCTGACCCACCCGGACCAGTTCGCCGCGGTGCAGGCCGACCACAAACTGATCCCCCAGGCGATCGAGGAGGGGCTGCGCTTCGAGACCCCGCTGACCACCGTGCAGCGCTTCACCACCGAGGACACCGAGTTGGGCGGCCTCGAGATTCCGGCGCGCTCGGTCATCGGCGTGTGCATGGGTTCGGCAAATCGCGACGAGCGGCGCTGGGAACGTTCCGAAGAGTTCGACATCTTCCGCGACCACCTACCCCACATCTCGTTCGCCGCCGGTGAGCACACGTGCCTGGGTCTGCACCTCTCACGCATGGAAACCCGCGTCGCGATGGAATGCCTGCTGAGCCGGCTGACGAATTTTCGACTGCAGACCGACGACGACCCGCACATCCACGGCCAGCCGTTCCGCTCCCCCACCGCACTTCCGGTGACGTTCGACGCGAAGTAGGGTCCCCGAAATGGTGAAGGTCATGTCCGGCTTCCGGATCTTGGAGCTTGCGCAGTTCACGTTCGTCCCGGCCGCTGGAGCCATCCTGGCCGACTGGGGCGCGGACGTCCTCAAGGTCGAGCACCCGGCCCGCGGCGACACCCAACGCGGCTTCGTCAACATGGGCGGCATCCAGGTCGATCCGGCGCGGCATCCGCTGATGGAGCACCCCAACCGGGGCAAGCGCAGCGTCGGGGTCGACGTTTCCACGCCCGGCGGCCGGGAGGTGATCTACGAGCTGGCCAAGACGTCGGACGTGTTCCTCACCAACTACCTGCCGGCGCAGCGGCAGAAGCACAAGTTCGACGTCGAGCACATCCGCGCGGTCAACCCGAACATCGTGTACGCCCGTGGCTCGGCGTACGGCGACAAGGGCGACGAACGCGACGTCGGCGGGTATGACGGCACGGCGTTCTGGACGCGCAGCGGCATCGGCTACGCGCTGACGCCCGAGGAGCTGGGCGGCGCACTGGGGCAAGGTATTCCCGCGTTCGGCGATTCGATCGGCGGGATGTTCATCGCCGGCGGCATCTCGGCCGCGCTGCTGCATCGCGAGCGCACCGGCGAGGCCCTCGAACTCGACGTGTCGCTGCTGAGCACCGCCTGGTGGGCGGCCGGTGCGAGTGTGACGCAGGGCATGGAGACCGGCGAAGTCATGCGCACGCCCATGCCGGGTTCCGGCACGCCGTCGGTCAATCCGTTCATGGGCAACTACACCACCTCCGACGGCGGCACCATCAACCTGTGTATCATCAGCCCGACCGGGCTGATCCGCGACACCTTCGAGCACCTCGGCATTCCCGAGGCGGCCGACGATCCCCGCTTCTCCGACGTGTTGACCTTGATTCAGAACGCCGACGCGGCCGCCGAGTTGATCGCGAAAGCATTTGCCGCCAAGCCCTTTGAATATTGGCGGCAACACCTGAAGACCATGAAGGGTCAATGGGCCCCATTCCAGAGCCTGCTCGACCTGGTCGACGACGAGCAGGCCATTGCCAACGACATGATCAGTGAGGTTGAACTTGCCGGCGGCGGCAAGCCTTTCCGCGTCGTGCGCGGTCCCGTGCAGTTCAACCACGAGCCGCTCGAAACGACGCGGGCGCCGCAGGCCTCCGAGCACACCGAATTGGTCCTGATGGAACTCGGCATGGACTGGGATCGCATCGCCGAGCTCAAGGAGTCGGGAGCCATCGCGTGAAAGACGGCGTGCACGAACATGAATGACGTGGCCATCATCGGGGTTGGTCTGCACCCGTTCGGTCGCTTCGAGTGCAAGTCGGCGATGGAGATGGCCGTCGACGCCATCCAGGCCGCCGTCGCCGATGCTGGCATCGCCTGGAAGGACATCCAGGCCGCCACGGGAGGCAGCTGGACGGTGGCCAATCCCGACGCGATCGTCGCCATGGTCGGCCTGACCGGCATCCCGTTCACCAACGTGTTCAACGCGTGCGCGACCGCGGCCAGCGCCGCCAAAGCCTGCGCCGACGGGATCCGGCTGGGCGACTACGACATCGGCATCGCCATCGGCCTGGACAAGCACCCCCGTGGCGCGTTCACCGAAGACCCTGCGCTGGTGGGCATGCCGCGCTGGTACGCCGAGAACGGGCAGTACCTGACGACCCAGTTCTTCGGGATGAAGGCCAACCGCTACCTGCACGACCACGGCATCTCGCGGCAGACGCTGGCCAGGGTGGCGGCCAAGAACTTCCGCAACGGTTCGTTGAACCCGAATGCGTTCCGCCGCAGACCCATTTCCGAAGATGACATACTCGGCTCGCCGATCCTGAATTATCCCCTCACCCAGTACATGTTCTGCGCGCCCGACGAGGGTGCCGCCGCGGTGGTGATGTGCCGCGCGGACATCGCTCACCGCTACACCGCCAAGCCCGTCTACCTGCGTGCGGTGGAGGTGCGCACCCGACGCTACGGCGCCTACGAGGTCAACACCACCTTCACGCCGGTGGAAGAGGATCTCGCACCGACCGTGTACGCCGCGCGGGCCGCGTTCGAAAAAGCCGGCGTGGCCCCCACCGACGTCGACGTCATCCAGTTGCAGGACACCGACGCGGGCGCGGAAATCATCCACATGGCCGAGTGCGGCTTCTGCGCGCATGGCGATCAGGAGAAGCTGCTGGCCGACGGCGCAACCGAGATCGGCGGCCCAATGCCCGTCAACACCGACGGGGGGCTCATCGCCAACGGTGAGCCGATCGGGGCGTCGGGCCTGCGCCAGATCCACGAGATCGTGCGTCAACTTCGCGGCGAAGCGGGCGACCGTCAGGTTCCGGGCGAGCCGCGCGTCGGATTCACCCAGTTGTACGGCGCTCCCGGCACCGCCGCGGCCACGATCCTCACGACCTGAGTTTCGCGAGCAGACGCAGAATCGCGGTCCGCGAAGCGAATTCGTGCGGTTCTGCGTCTGCTCGCGCTACTTTGCCGGGACGTAGGCCGGCTTGCCCAGCCCCAGCACGTACTGGGCGATCATGTTGCGGAACACCTCCAGGGTGCCGCCGTAGATCCCGACCAGCGGCGCGAACCGGAAGGTGTACTCCGAGGCGCCGTCGTCGGCCGCGCCGTCGGTGCCCAGCGGCAGCGCCGAGGCCGTGCCGAGGATGTCCATCAGATCCGGTGAGATGTCCCGCATCGTCTGCGCGAGGGCGACGCGGCCGAAAATGCTCGGCGCGCTCAGGGCCGCTTCCATCCGGGCGGCGGTGCGGCCCAACCGGTATGCCACCGACGCGTCGTCGATGAGCCGGCGCCCGCCCGGATATTGCTGCGTCGCTTTGCCAGCGGCCTTGTCCAGTGCCGCGGCCATGAAACCGGCCTGATGCATCATGATCGAGACGTCCTGCAGCCCGTCGGGGGCGGCCGCGACCGCCCCGTGCTCGACGTTGAGCGGCTCGCGCAACACCGTCCAGCCGCCGTTCACGTCGCCCAGCCGGTATTTGTCGTCGACGCGCACGTCGCTGTAGTAGACGATGTTGGTGCGGTCGCCGTCGACGGTGCGGATGCCCTGGATCTCGATGCCCGGGGAGTTCAGCGGCACCAGGAACATCGTCAGGCTCTTGTGCTTGGTGGCGTCGGGGTCGGTGTTGGTGATGAGGAAGACGTACTGGCAGTTGTGGGCTCCGGTGGTGAACATCTTGGAGCCGTTGATGACCCAGCTCGATCCGTCCGCCTCACGCACCGCGCGGGTTTTGCAGGTGGCGATGTCGGATCCGCCCTCGGGTTCGGTGTAGCCCAGGCACAGCCGGACGTGACCGCTGAAGACGCCGGGCAGCACCTCGTCCTGCAATTCGGCAGAGCCGAACCGCGCCACCGAGCGGGCCACCATCGCGGTGGTACCCCAGGTCACCCAGGGCACGTGCGCGCGCCGCTTCTCCAGCTCCCAGATCCGGCGACGCACCCGGCTGAAGCCGCCCTCGCCCTCCGGCTTCCACTCGCGCTCCAGATAGCCCGCGGCGCCGAGTGCGAGGTGCACGCCCTCGTCGAAGTTGTCGCCGGTCTCGCGGTCGCGGCGCCTGACCTCCTCGGTCACCTGCGTACGCAGGAAGTCGCGGGCCTGCTGCAGGAAGTCCCGGTCGTCGGGCGACAGGGTGACTCGTGAGAAATCCACCTCAGGCGCCCTTTCCGCTTTCCCGGGCGGCAACCAGCTCGCCGACGTACTTGGCGCTGGCGCCCGGGTCCCCGCCGGCCAGTGCCCAGCCGCGGGCACGCACCAGATAGGCCGTCGCGGCCGCCTCGACCGAAACACCAAGCCCGCCTTGCACATGCACCGCCATGGTCGCGGCCTTGGCCGCCTCCTCGGCCATGAACACGAACGCCGAGGCGGCGAGCTCCGGGCGCTCGTCGGGTTCGTTGTCCAGGAACCAGGCCGCGCGCCGCGCCAGGTTGCGCCCGCCCTGCACGCTGATCGCGATGTTGGCCAGCGGATGCGAGATGCCCTGCAGCGTGGAGATCGGCACGCCCAGCGTGTAGCGCGTCTTGGCGAACTCCGCCGCGATCGTCAGGGCCTCCTCGACCAGCCCGACGAGCGCCGCCGCAGTCAGCAACCGCCATTCGTCTAGTGCCCGTTGGTATTCCGCGAGCACGTCGGGCCCGCCGGCCAGCACGGTGCGGTGGTCGGCGGCCGCCGGGTCGACCCACGCCATCGGCAGCCGGCCGATGTTGTCCACCTTCGCCGGGCGGGTGTCGAAGGCCAGTCGCACCACCTCGGCGCCTTCGCGGACGATGACCTGATCGGCGATCGACCCGGCGGGAATGAGCCGGCTCCCGGTGACGCTGTCGTGCTGCGGGTCGAGCGCGATGAGCCTGGCGCCCTGGACGACGTCGGATTCCGCGGCGCCGAGCCGGGCCAGCAGCCGGGCCGCGCAGACGTGGTCGATCCACGGCACCGGCGCCAGTGAGCGGCCGATCTCCTCGGCAACCAACGTCAGGTCGACCAGCGTCGCCCCGTCCCCGCCCGCGGATTCCGGCAGCGCCATCGTCGTCGCGCCCATGGCGCACAGGCGCTCCCACAAGGTCTTGTCGAAACCGGTCTCCTCCGCGGCGCGCACGGTCTCGATCGGGCAGTGCGTCTTGAAGAAGTCGCGGTAGGCCGCCTGCAACGCTTCGTGATCCGGCGTCAGGCTGTAGTCGAGCCTGCGTAGTTCGTAGCGGTCCATGCTCAGCGTTCCTCCTGGCCACCGAAGAAAAAATCTTGCGCATTGTGGTAAAGATAGTTTTCGAGCACGTCGGCCGGCAGGTCGAGTCCGGCGGCTTCCGGGACCACGCGGCGCATCTTGAGCACCGGCCAGTCGGAGGCGAAGATCACCTTGCCGGGCCCGCGCGTGCGCATGTAGTGCAGCAGGCTGTCCGGCAAACGCTTCGGCGACCACGCCGAGGTCATCAGGCGCAGGTTGGCGTACTTGATCAACAGCCGGATCGCGATGTCCCACCAGGGATCCGCGCCGTGAATCATGCACAGCTTCAACTCGGGGAACCGCACGCAGACCCGGTCGAGGTGGATCGGGTTCTGCACCTCCCCGGGGATCGGCGGCCCGGGGATGCCGGTGTTGACGCACAGCGGCAGCCCGAGCTCGGCGCACTTGGTGTAGAGCGGGTAGTAGACCGCGTCGCTGGGCGGATACTGGCCATCACCCCAAAAGCTCGGTCCCACGGCGGCATACGCGACGGGCAGGTTGTTGACGACGGCGCCGAGTTCCCGCAGCGACGGCATCGGCCGCAACAGGTCCACTCCGCCCATCGCCAACGCGAAGCGCTCCGGCTTCTCCTCGACGAACTTGCGTGCGGTCACCGATGGTTTGGCGAGGTTGTCCATCAGGATGGCCTTGCGCACGCCCTGGGAGTCCATCTCGTCGAGCAGCTCCGGCAAGTGGACCGGCGCGAACATCGACTCGGGTCCCTTGAAGTAGTCGTCGCGCACCTTGAGCATCCACGTGGGCTGCTTCTCGGTCTCACCGAAGTGGACGTTGACCAGGCAGTCGATCGCTTTCATGTGGACATCGGCGCCTTCGCTTCAGCATGCTGCAGAGCCAGCCTCCTGGCCCACCGGTAATCGGCCTTCCCGTTGCCCAGCCGCTGGACGCGCTCGACGAACAGGAACTCCTTGGGCGCCTTGAACCGTGCCAGTTGCGACGTGCACTGCGCGTGCAAGTCCTCACCGGTCGTTTCCGTTTCGGGCCGGGTTTCGACGAGCGCGACGAGTTCTTCCCCCCACCGCTCGCTCGGGCGGCCGACCACCAACGCGTCGGCGATCGCCGGATGGGCGCGCAGCACCTCTTCGACCTCCTCGACGAACACCTTCTCGCCGCCGGTGTTGACCACCAGCGAATCGCGGCCGAACAGGCGCAGTGTTCCGTCCGGCTCCAGACTGGCGCGGTCGCCCGAGATCACCACTCGTTTGCCGTCGATCTCGGGGAAGGTCTTGCGGGTGGCGTCGGGATCGTCGAAGTATCCCAGCGGGATCCGCCCCTCCCTGGCCACCCAGCCCACCTCGCGCTCGCCGGGGGACAGAAAGCGGCTGTAGTCCTCGGACAGCACCAGCCCACCCTCGCGCAGCGTGAACGTGTCATTGCGGGTGGTCCCGCGGCTGTGGCCGAATCCCATGTTCCCGGTTTCCGAGGAGCCGTAGCCGTTGATGAGAGTGACCTGCGGCAGCGCTTCGAGCAGGGCACGTTGGTATTTCGGGTTCGTTGCGGCGCCGCCGGTGCCGATCGCATACAGCGCGGACAGGTCGTAGGAGCCGCGCCGCAGCTCGGCCACCAGCGGGGCGGCGTAGGCGTCGCCGACCATGGTCATCAAGCCGACGTTCTCGCGCTGCGCAGTCTCCCATACCGATTGCGGGTCAAGCCCTTTGGCGGTGTCGTAGAGCACGACGGTGGCGCCCGCCATAATCGCCGAGAACGCCGTCCACATGCCCGCAGCGTGCATCAACGGCGACACGGCGAACCACGGCGCCCCGGTGTCACCCCGAACTCTGTCGTGGATTTCCGCGGCGCAGGCGTGGTCGGCGCCCACCATCGACGACACGTAGATGTCGGACTGCCGCCACAACACCCCCTTGGGCCGGCCGGTGGTGCCGCCGGTGCAGATCATCAACAGATCATCCGGCGACGCCATGGCGACGCGGTCGTAATCACCCTGCGCCAGAGCTTCTTCCAACGCCACCGCACCGGCCAATTCTGCGGCCGCGCTGGCGTCGTCGACCGACAGCAGCAGGTCGACACCGTCGCGCGCAAGCACGTCGGCGAACTTGGCGCCCAACGCGCGGTGGTAGATGATCGCGCGGGGCTCGAGGTAGTCGAGGAGTTCGCCCACCTCGCGGGGCGTGTAGTGGTAGTTGACGTTCACCGGGACGGTTCGCGCCTTGAGGCAGCCGATGACCATGTCGGGGTACAGGTCGTTGTGCATCAACAGCGCAACCCGGTCCTGGCCGCATTCCCAGTTCTGCAGGTCGGCGCGTTCACGGTGCGCCCCTAATCCCCTGCCGGCCAGGAAGTTGGCGAGCCGGCGCGTGCGGTCGGCCGATTCGGCGAAGGTGCTGCGGCGACTGCCGCACACGGTCATCGTCCTGTCTCCGATGACGTCGGCGATGGCGTCGAAAACCGCGCCTATGGTCCATTCGCTCATGGCGTCCAGCCGCTAGACGGCCGAGCCGACTGGGACACCGAGTAGGCCGAGGGCGTTGTCTCGCATGATTTTCCGGATCTCGGTGTCGCTGAAGCCCACCAGTTCCGCGGTGAAGGAGACCGGCGACTCGAGGCCCTCGCCGTGCGGCCAGTCCGAACCGAACAGGATCTTGTCGACACCGATGACCTCGGCCAGCTGCGGCAGGTCGTCCTCGTAGTAGGGAGCGATCCACACGTTGTTGCGCAGCTGTTCCACCGGGTCTTCGGGGAAATGCCGCGGGTAGTTGTTGGCCGCCTTCTTCAGCCGCTTGATCAGCCGGTGCACGAAGTACGAACCGTTTTCGATGCTGACCGCCCGCAGCGTGGGGTGGCGTGTGAACACGCCGTGCACGATCATCGAGGCCATCGTGTCGTGGATGGCGCGGTCGTCGAGCAGCACGGTGTCCAGGGGGTCCTTTTCGCCGAAGCCCTCGAAGGTCGCCTTGCCGCCCCACAGCGCCGCGATGTGCAGATAGCCGCTGTCGCTGAGGTGGAAGCCCACCGGCACCCCGGCCTCGGCCAGCCGGGCCCACACCGGGTCGTGGCTGGGATCGCCCAGCGACCTCGGCTTGACCGCGCCGGGCACGGGCGCCGGCCGCACCAGCACCAGTTTGGCGCCGCGTGCCAAGACGAACTCGACCTCTTCGAGCGCCTTGGCCGGATCGGCCAGCGAGACGATCGGAGCGGCGATGATGCGGTGGTCGGGCCGGTCGAAACCCCAGTCCTCGTCGAGCCACAGGTTGAAGGCGTGCACCGACGCCATCGTCGCCTCGATGTCTCCCTTGAGCGCCTCCTCCACGCCGCAGCCGAAGGTCGGCAGCATGAACGCCGTCTCGATGTCCTGGGTGTCCATCACCGCGATCCGCGCGTCGCGGTTCTGGTACTCGGGGTGCTCGGCCAGGCGTTCGACCTTCATCAGCGACGCCGGGTCGACGCCTTCGGGAATCTCTCCGCGGAACAGCAGATCGAGACACCCCGGCACGATGATCGGGTCGAAGGTGGGGTTGGGGATGAAGTGGTTGACCCGGTCCCCGATCACGGCCCAGGTGCGCTTGCCGTCGCTGAGCATCTGCACGCCGCGGCGCTTGAACTTCTTGTCCAGGTGCCGGGTGAAGGCGTCCAGCGGTTCGTAGTAGTGGTTGTCGACGTCAATCGGCTTGTAGCCCAGTTTGCCCATGGTCATCCTTTCCGTGGCACCGACGACCGCTGAACGTCGGTCGGGTCGAGCGAAGGAAATCGGGGCGGCCGCTTCTCGAGGAAGCTCGTGATCCCCTCGATGACGTCCGGCCGCCGCATCGCCTCGTGCAACAGAACTTCCGCGCGCGCGGTGGCGTCGACGACGTCGCGGGTGGCGTCGCCGTAGACCTGCCTTTTGATGACGGCCATCGACGCCGGCGAGCAGTTCCGCGCGATGTCCTCGGCGTAGTCCAGGGCGCGCTTCATCAGTTCGCCGGGAGCCACGACCTCCTTGACGAGGCCCAGCTCGACGGCCTCCTCGGCGAGGAAGGTGCGGCCGCTCAACAACAGGTCGAGGGCGGCCCCCCAACCCGTCAGGCGGGGCAGGATCCAGGAGATCCCGAACTCGGCGATCAGGCCGCGGCGGGAGAACACCGCGCCGAACTTGGCCCCGGCAGCCGCGAACCGGACATCGCACATCAGCGCCTGGGTCAGTCCGATGCCGACGCAGGCACCGTTGACGGCGGCGATGACGGGCTTGCGCAGCGTGGTCAGGAAGTGCGGCGGGCGTTCGCCGACCAACTCGGACAGGTTCGTCTGACCCGCCTTCTCCAGCGTCTCGCCGTAGGTGGGGGCCGCACTCGGGGCGCCCAGGTAGGCGCCGGCGCAGAATCCCCGGCCGCGACCGGTCAGGACGATCGCCCGCACCGCCGGGTCCTGTTCGGCGCGGTCGATGGCCGCATAGAAGCCCGCGGCGATGTCGGGCCCCCAGGCGTTGAGGCGCTCCGGGCGGTTGAACGTGAGGACCGCGACGCCGGCGTGCGTCGTCTCGTAGAGCACCGCGTCCTCGGAGGCACCGCCACTGCCGGACATCTCCCGCGGCACCTCCTCACACTGCCGGACCCAGGCTGCTTTGTACGCATACTGTATACCTATCGGTAGCGCATTCCACAACCGCGGTCCGGCCGGTACAAAACGCGGGCGAACAGCCAATTTCCGCTCACCGAGGCGCCACTCGGGCCGGTCACGACGGCCGGCTGCACGGAGACGCGACGGGCGGCTGGCGGCGCGCCCCGCGCACCGGGCGATCCCTTTTGCCGCTGCGCGTTTCAGGACGCGCCGCACCGGGGTACCGCATGCAAACCCCGGGCCGTAATTCGTCCGGACCGAAGGAGATGACCCATGACCGCGAAAGCGAAGGCGCTGGTACACCGCCTGCGCCAGATCCGGAAGACGGCGCTGCGTGCCGAACTGGCCGTGACCGCCGCCCAGGTTCTGTTCTGGACGGCGCTGATCGCCGTGCCGGCGGGTGCGCTGTTGCTGGCACGACGCCGCACCCGCAACGAGCCGGCACCCTGGAGCCCGCCGCCGGCCTCCGTGCACCACGCGCCGCAACAGTCGAGCACCGCCGAGGACAGCAGCGATCATTCCAATTCTCAAGGCTGAGAACATGTTTGACCGGCACGCCGCACACCCGCCGAGGAGCCGGCTACCCCCCGTGTGGCGAGCGACACAGGGCGGAGACGTTTGCCCCGCCAACCAGATCGGGAACCCGCACCCAAGGTGTCGATGAGCAGGAGGGAAGTGCAAATGGCTGACAGCAAGAGCGGCCCGATGGAGGCCATCCAGGGCATTGTGGAAGGCATCTTTGGCAGGGCCAAGGTCATCCTCGGTGCGGTGTTGGGCCGCAACGACATGATCAAAGAGGGCCACGCCCAGCTGGACAAGGCTGAGGCGCAGCGCGACGCGGCCAAGAAAGAGGCCAAAGCCGAGAAGGCCCGCGGCGAGGCCAAGATGTACGAGGAGCGCGAGAAGGCCGAACAGCGCGCCAAGCAGTAGCCGTTGAACGGCGAAAGGCCCGGTCACCAGGTGGCCGGGCCTTTCGCCACGCTAGGCCGCGACCAGCCCCAGACGTCGATAGGCGCTTTCGATCTGGGCCTTGGCTTCCGGCGGCAGCCACGCCTGCGGCGGCCGGGAATGGGGAAAGTCGCCGATCGGCAGGCCCAGCAGCGACGCGGCGTACTTGAACGCGCCACCCCAGTGCGTGAAGTAATCGGCGCGTCCCGGGTAGCAGGTCCACCAGGACCCGAGGTCGAGATCGAACTGGTCGAGACCCGACTCGCGCCCGTAGTCCATCGCCTCGAGCAGCTTGTCGCTCTGCACCAGATCCCAATACTCGGAGAACAAGCGCTGCTGCGGCGTCTCGAACAGGTAACCCGCCGTTCCCAGTTGCGCCGGGCAGACGATCCCGTCCCGCAGCCAGCCGGCCCGGTATACCGTCTTGTCGCATTCCCAGAGCACCAGTCCCGGCGCCAGTTGGTGCAGCAACCTGCTGCCGCCCGGCCGGAAGGCGCCCTCCTTGGTCGCGCACACGGCGGGCACCTCGTCATAGATGCGCGCGCTTTCGGCCGGCGTCAGGACATAGCCCGACGAGGGCGAATTGAACATGCCCAGGGCGATGTCGGTGCGTGCGGCGACATAGGCGAAGAACCGCAGCACGCCGTCCCCGCCGTGCGCCTCCATCATCGGCGTCTGGATGTAGGCGATGTCGGCGCCCGCCTGCTGGGCGTGCAGCGTCAGATCCACGCAGTCCTTCGCGCTGGTGGCCGCCGTACAGGCCTGGACGACGACGTCGGGGTTGATGCCGCGCGCCTCCTCGATCGCCACCTCCAGCAGGCGCTTGCGCTCGTCGAGGGTCAACGACCAGAACTCGGCGATTCCGCTGGTGCACCACAACATCGGGTGCCCCAGGTCGCCGACGCAGTAGCGCACCAGCGTGCGGTAGGCCTCCCAGTCGATGTCGTCGCCGTCTGGGCCGCAGAACGGCGTGTACAGCGAGTCGCCGATACCCCGCAACGCGCCGCGCGCCCACACCCGCGCCTCACTTGCTGTCGCCATGATCCGCTCCTGTTGTCGTACAAGCAAATTCGCTTCAAGTAAAGTCCGAGCCGCCGTCGACGTTGATGTTGGCCCCGGTCATGTAGGAGTTGCGCCGCGACGCGAGGAAGGCGACGACCGGACCGATCTCCTCCGGCAGGCCGGCCCGGGGCATGTGTGCCGGATGCCCGAAGTGCTCGGCGATCGCGTCCATCAGCCGGTAGGGGTCGTCGCCGTCGACGCCGACCGACTTCGCCCACCCGACCAGAGCCTCCGAGGCGATGCTGCCCGGCGAGACGACGTTGACCAGGATCTCCTCTTTGGCCAGCAGCAGCGACAGATTCTTGGAGACGCTCGTCAGCATCGACTTGGCGGCCGTGTAGGCGGGCAGCATGACGCTTTGGCGCTGCGTCGAGTGCGCGGAGAAGTTGACGATCCGCGCCCATTGCGCCGCGCGCAGCAACGGCAGCGCCGCCCGCACACAGCGCACCATCCCCATCACCCCGTCTTCGACGGATTGGCGCCACTGTTCGTCGGTCAGGTCTTCGAAAGTGCCCGCCGCGCCCGGCCCGACGGTGTTGACGAGCACGTTGAGTTCGCTATTCCACAGCCGACCGAGTTCGGCGAACGCCGCGTCCACCGCTGCCGCGTCACCGATGTCGACCACCAGTCCGAGGGCCCGGGGGCTGCCGCAGCCGGTGAGATCGGTCACCGCGCTGTCGACGGCCGCGCGGGTGCGCCCGATCACCGCGACGCGCGCGCCTTCCTCGGCCAGGCATCGGGCCGCCGCCAGACCCATGCCGCGACTACCGCCGACCACCACCGCCGCGGCACCGGCCAACCCTAGGTCCATGGGACAATCCGTGAATCGCCCGGTGGCGTGCGCCCGGTCATCTTCGTCCGCCCAGCCGTGATCACCAAAAGCCTTTTACCAAAAAGCCTACGATAGGTATTACAGTAGCAGATGAAAAACCGCAGGAAAGGCTGTCGCCACGATGCGCAGACCACCCACCGGTAAGGTTGACGGTCGGAACCGAACGGCCGAGACGCCAATGCACAAGCGAGATCTGATGGAGGTGCCCCGTAGTGGCAAAGCAGGCCACCGCCGATAAGCGTCGACGACGTGAGCGCGGGTCCATCAACCCCGACGACATCATCAGTGGCGCATTCGAACTCGCGGAACAGGTTTCGATAGACAACTTGAGCATGCCGCTGCTCGGCAAGCACCTCGGTGTCGGCGTCACGAGCATCTACTGGTACTTCCGCAAGAAAGACGATCTGCTCAACGCGATGACCGACCGCGCCCTGAGCAAGTACGTGTTCGCCACCCCGTACGTCGAAGCCAGCGACTGGCGCGAGACCCTGCGCAACCACGCGCGCCTGATGCGTAAGACGTTCATGGGCAACCCAATCCTGTGCGACCTGATTCTGATCCGGGCCGCGTTGAGCCCGAAAGCCGCCCGCCTGGGCGCCCAGGAGGTGGAGCGGGCGATCGCCAACCTGGTGGAGGCAGGCCTTTCGCCCCAGGATGCGTTCGACACCTACTCCGCGGTCTCGGTCCACGTCCGCGGATCGGTGGTGCTGCACCGGCTGTACGAGAAGAACCAGTCGGCGGACAACGGCGCGCGTGCGATCGAGGATGCCGTGGCCATAGACCCGACGACGACACCCCTGATCGCCCAGGTGAGCGGCCAGGGTCACCGCATCGGGGCCCCCGACGAGGCGAATTTCGAGTACGGCCTCAACTGCATCCTCGAGCATGCCGGCCGGCTGATCGAGGAGGGCGCCGGGTCCGCGAAGTCGGCGGCGTCCCGGCAACGCCGAGCCACCAAGTCACCGGCCCAGCGGGGACGGACCAAGGCATCCCCGCCGCGCTAGCGACGCGAGTTTCCGGGTTGCGTTGTCACGCTTCCGGTTCGGGCACGTGGAAGTGTTCGTCACGCAACCGGAACGCCTCCTTGGTACCGTGCTCGGCCCGGGTCTTGACGAAGTTGAACTCCCCCGGCCCGAACTGCAGGTTGGTGCCGAAGGCGTGGAACAGGTAACTCGCGACCTCCTCGCCCTGGTACGCCTGGGTCTGCTCGACGAGGCGGAACGCCTCCTTGGCGATGACGACCCCGTCGGCGGGCATCCTGGCCGCCTTCTCGGCCCAATAGCGCGCCCGCGCCGTGACGGCGCCGGGAGCGCATGTGTCGGTGAAGATTCCGAGGTGTTCGAGCTCGCCGGCCGTGACGATGTCGCCGGTCAGCAACAGGCGCCGGGCCAGCACCGGCCCCAGCCGGTGGAAGAACATGTGCAGGCTGCCGAGCGCCGGCCCGAGGAAGCGCGTCGCCGGCATGCCGATCCGGGTGTCGCGGGCGATGACGGAGATGTCGGTCATCAGCGCCATCTCGAATCCGCCGCCGAGGGCGTAGCCCGCGATCTCCCCCACCGTCACTTTCGGGAAGCCCAGGAGATTGTGGTAGAAGCCGAATGTCTTGCGGTCCACGGTGAGCCGGCGGCGTTGGCTGGGCCGTCGCCTGGGCGAGTCACCGCCGTACCAGCCGTACGCGTTGTTCATGTCGGCCCCCGCGGAGAAGACCCCGCCGGCCCCGCGCAGCAGCACCACGGTGAGGTCGTCGTCCTCGGCTACGCGGTCCAGGCAGCGTTCCACGGCGTCCCGCATCGCGGCGTCGTAGGAGTTGCGGCGCCCGGGATCGTTGAGGGTGATCGTCGCGATGCGCCGGTCGGGCTCCACGTCGAAAAGCACCCGCTCGTCCGAAGTCCCCGCGGAGGTCATGTGGCCAGCTCCTTCCGCCGTCTGGCGAACCCGGAGGCGGCCAGCTTCTCCGGTGGCGACGCCAGCGTGCTCACCTCACCCGTGCAGAGCACCTCGTCGCCGGCCAGCAGCCGCGCCGTCGAGACGATGCCCCACTCCGCCGCCGACCGGGAGATCTCGAAGCGCAACTCGGCCAGCACCGGCGTCGGCCGCCGAAACCTCACGCCCAGCGACCGGGTCTTCCCGGAAAGGCCCGTCGCACAGTTGTGGTGCTGGATCACGCAGTCGAAGAACACCGCCAGGAAGCCACCGTGCACCAGGCCCGGCGGGCCTTCGTAGACCAGCGGGAAGGACACCCGGCCGTCGGCCCGCGCGGCGTCGAGGCGGTCGAAGCGATACTCGGGGAAGCACGGGTTGTAGGCGCCGATGTCACCGGCGTGGTTGAGATAGACCCGCCCGCGATCGTCGTCGCCGGCCATCCTGGGGGTCGGGTCCGCCGGCGCCGCGGCGGCCAGCGCGCCCTCCCAGCCGGCGAACTTCTCCAGCATGTCGTCCACCGCCGGGTGCGGATGCTCGAGACTGAGCAGCAGCGCGGTGAGGCGGCGCATCGCACCGGCGGCGGCCACGGTCTGGGCGAGCGGCGCCTCGCCGAACCTGCCGTCACCGAGCGCCGCCATGGTGTCCTCTTTCGGCCTCTTTCGCAGGGTTCCGCCCCGCTGGTTCCGTCAACAGCGTTTCCTTGCTAACTTATACAGCGTAGCAATCGTATTGCCTACTGTATGGGTAACCGTATCGCCGAGAAAGGCCGGGTTCCGACGGTGAGTCACGAGGCTGACGCGGTCGGCGCCGGGGGCTCGGTGACAGCTTGCCGCGACGACGCGATGTTGCGCATCGTCCTTAATCGCCCTGATCGGCGTAACTCGTTGACCCCCAAGATGATCGAGACGCTCGTCGATACGCTGACCTCCGCCGCCGCCGACGACTCGCTCCGAGCGGTGCTGATCACGGCGGCCGGACGCGACTTCTGCGCCGGCGCCGATTGGCTGGCCGCCAACGACCGCGAGCGTCCCCGCACCGGCGATCTGGTGCGCCGCATCCCCCATGGGGCCCACCGCGTGATCGAACTCGTCGCCGGCATCCACCTGCCGGTCGTCTGCGCCGTGCGCGGATGGGCGGTGGGGTTCGGCTGCAACCTGGCGCTGGCCGCCGACTTCACCGTGGCCGCCGCCGACGCCGTCTTCTGGGAGCCGTTCGTGGAGCGCGGTTTCAGTCCGGACTCCGGTTCCACCTGGCTGCTGCCCCGCCTGGCCGGCGTGGCGCGGGCCAGGCGGATGCTGCTGCTCGGGGAGAAGGTGGGGGCGACCGATGCCGCCGAGTGGGGCATGATCCACCAGGCCGTCGAACCGCCGGTACTCGACGACGCATGTGAAAAGCTGCTGGAGCGGCTGGCCGGCGGGCCGACGGTGGCGATCGGGCTGGCCAAGCAGGCCCTGGCGTTCGGCCAGGGCGCCGGCCTGGCCGAGTCCCTGACGCAAGAGCTTTTCAGCCTGGAACTGGCCTGCCGGACAGGCGATTTCAAAGAAGGCCTGGAAGCCTTCCGGCAACGGCGCGCACCGCGGTTCCGTGGCCGATGACCTCCATGAAGGGAAACACGGATGCCCTCTGACTCCTTCGACACCATCAGCTACGCCGTCGACGGGCACACCGCCACGATCACGCTGAACCGCCCGGCCGCCCTCAACGCGCTCAGCCCGCACATGATCACCGAACTGCGCGCCGCCTACCACGAGGCCGAGAACGACGACAACGTGTGGCTGACCATAGTCACGGGCACGGGTCGCGCGTTCTGCACGGGGGCCGACGTCACGGCCATTCCCGAGGACGGCAAGGTGATCTACGAGCGTCCCTACCTGTCGACCTACGACCAGTGGGAGGCGCCACAGGAGGGCACGCCCCCGTTTCGCACGGCGGCCAAGCCGGTGCTGGCGGCGGTCAACGGGTTGTGCTGTGGCGCAGGCATGGACTGGGTCACCACCTCCGACATCGTGATCGCCTCGGAGCAGGCGACGTTCTTCGACCCGCATGTGAGCATCGGCCTGGTGGCCGGGCGCGAGATGGTACGGGTCTCGCGGGTGCTGCCCCGCTCCATCGCGCTGCGCATGGCGTTGATGGGCAAACACGAGCGCATGAGCGCACAGCGCGCCTACGAACTCGGATTGATCAGCGAGGTCGTCGAGCACGACCGCCTCCTGCAGCGGGCCCACGAGATCGCCGGCATCGTCAACTCCAATGCGCCGCTGGCGGTCCGGGGCACCCGGCTGGCCATCCTGAAGGGACTCGACGTGCCGCTGCACGAAGCCGAGATCATGGCCGAGACGTTCCGCGAGCGGGTGCTGCGCACCGAGGACGCGGCCGAGGGCCCCAGGGCCTTCGTCGAGAAGCGCACGCCCGATTGGCAATGCCGATGAACTTCGAGACCATCCTTCTCGACGTCGACGCCACCGACCACGTCGCCACCATCACGCTGAACCGGCCCGAGCGGCTCAACGCCTTCGACCGCACCATGTGCACGGAGATGGCCGAGGCGTGGCGCACCCTCAAGCTCGACGACTCGGTGCATGCCGTGGTGCTGCGGGCGGCGGGATCGCGGGCGTTCAGCGCCGGCCTGGACGTCAAGACGCCGTACGGCCAACCCGAAAATGTCTGGACCCACGAGGATCCCGGCGAATTCCTCAGCCCCAAGTGGCAGAAGGTGTGGAAGCCGGTGGTGTGCGCGGTGCAGGGCATGTGCACCGCGGGGGCCTTCTACTTCGTCAACGAATCCGACGTCGTGATCTGCTCGGACGACGCCACGTTCTTCGACTCGCACGTCTCGGCCGGCCTGGTCTGTGCGCTCGAGCCCATCGGCCTGATGCGACGCGTCGGCCTGGGCGAGACCCTGCGCATGGCCTTGATGGGCAACGACGAACGCGTCGGCGCCGGCACCGCGCTGCGGATCGGGTTGGTGTCGGAGGTCGTCCCGGCCGAGCGGCTGTGGGCCCGCGCCCACGAGATCGCCGCGGCGATCGCCGCAAAGCCGCCGTCGGCCACCCAGGGCACGGTGAAGGCGATCTGGGAATCGTTGGACAAGCCCTACCGCGCCGCCCTGGAACAGGGCCTCGTCTACACCCGGCTGGGCAACCCGTTGGGGACGGCCGAACTGGCCGCGCAACGGGCGGCCGCCGGTGCGAAGCCGGGCCGCGGAGAACCGAGAATCCGCTGATGCCGCCCCACCCGCTCAGCCGGCGCATCGCCGACGTCCTGGCGCTGCAACCAGGCTCGCGGGCCATCGAGTATGACGGGCAATGGCTTTCGTGGGGAGGGCTGGGAGCCATGGCGGGGCGCGTCGGTGCTGGGGCTGCCAGGCGCGGGGGCGAGGTCGGGATGTTGCTGCGCAACCGTCCCGGCCACGTGGCGGCGCTGCTGGGCGTGTTGCTGGGCGGCGGGACCGTCGTCGTCATCAACCCGACCCGCGGCGACGACCGCACCAAGGCCGACATCGCCGCGCTCGGGCTGCCGCTGATCGTAGGCGAGGGCGCGGATCTCGGCGCGCTGGTCCCCCCGGGCACCCCGGCGCTGCCGATCCCGGTGCTCGCGAACGGCCCCGCCGGGTCGCCGCCGGGCGGCGCCGGGCCCGTCCCGCGCAACGGGGTGGCGGTGCGGATGCTGACCAGCGGCACGACCGGCCCCCCCAAACGGATCGACCTGAGCTATGACATGCTGGCGCGCAGCGTGCTGGGACCCGATCCCGACCGCGCGCCGGCCCCCACCGGCGTGCGGCGCGGCGTCGCGATCGTCAATTCGCCGCTGGTGCACATCGGCGGCGTGTTCCGGGTATTGCAATGCGTGGCCGAGGCGAGACCCTTCGTGCTGCTCGAACGGTTCGAGCTCAACGCATGGGCCGCCGCGGTGCGCGCCCACCGGCCCCGCGCGGTGTCGCTGGTCCCGGCCGCGCTGCGCACGGTGCTGCATTCGGGCCTGCCCCGGGCCGACCTGGCAAGCATCCGGGCCGTCACCTGCGGCACCGCCCCCCTGTCGGCCGACGACGCCGACGCCTTCACCGAGAAATACGGAATTCCGGTCCTGACCTCCTATGCGGCAACGGAATTCGGCGGCGGGGTGGCCGGCTGGACGCTCGTCGACCACGAAAGGCACTGGCGCGACAAGCGCGGCAGTGTCGGGCGGGCCAACCCGGGCACGCAGCTGCGGGTGGTCGCCGAGAACGGCACGCCGGTGCCGCCCGGCGCGGTCGGCCTGCTGGAAGTCAAGCCCGGGCAGCTGGGGCCCTCCGCCCGCTGGATGCGGACCACGGACCTGGCGCGCATCGACGCCGACGGCTTCCTGTGGATCCTCGGGCGCGCCGACCAGGCGATCATCCGGGGCGGGTTCAAGGTGATGCCCGACGACGTGCGCACCGCACTGGAGGGCCACCCCGCGGTGGCCGGTGCCGCCGTGGTCGGGCGAGCCGACGCCCGCCTCGGGGAGACGCCGGTCGCCATGGTCGAGCTGCGCGCACCCGCGGCCGCCGACGCCACTGCGCTGGCCGAATACCTGCGGAACCGCTTGGCGCCATACGAGATTCCGACGGAGATCGCCATTGTCGACACGATACCGCGAACGCCGTCGGGCAAAGCCGACCTCGCCGCCATCCGGCGCTTCTTCAGCGTCGAGGCCGCCCAGAGTGCCCATGCCCGGTGACTCCGACACGGTCGCCGAGGTTTTGCGACACCAGGCCCGCTCGCGCGAACACCACCCGCTTCTCGTCTGCGACGGTGACCGCATCAGCTACGGTGAGGCCGATCGCCGCTCGGCGGAACTCGCCCGCGGGCTGATCACCCTCGGGGCCGGCAAGGGCACTCACGTGGGCCTGCTCTACCCCAACGGCCCCGAGTTCGTGGTCGGGATGCTGGCGGCGGCGCGGATCGGCGCCGTGGTGATCCCGATCTCCACGTTCGTCACCGCGCGGGAGATGCGCGAGCAGCTGGTCGACAGCGACGTGCAGATTCTGCTGAGCGCGAAGCGGTTTCGATCAATTGACTACGCGCAACGGATCGCCGAAGCGGTATCGGATTCCGAGTTCGACCCTACCCGGCCGCTGTTCGCGACCGCCACACCCCAACTACGCCGGATCGCGATCGGGCACGACGCGGTCCGCCGGCTCGCCGGAACCGTCGGCCCCGCGCTGCTGACGGCTTTGGAGGACGACGTCGAGGGCTGCGACCCGCTGGCCATCGTGTACACCTCGGGGTCCTCCAGCGCCCCCAAGGGCGTCGTGCACACCCACTTCGCGCTGCTTGGACATCAGCGCAACCTCAACGCGATCCGCGGCTTGACGGCCGAGGAGAGGCTGTTCTGCAACTCCCCGTTCTTCTGGATCGGCGGGTTGGCCTTCGGCCTGCTGGCCACCATGGTCGCCGGAGCGACGCTGGTGTGCTCCAACGCCGTCGATGCGGGTGCGACGCTGGACCTGCTCGAGGCCGAAAAGCCGACGATCACCAACGGATTCGTGGCCGGGATCGCCCATCTGGCCGCGCATCAGAGCTTCGGTCGGCGCGACCTGTCGTCGCTGCGACGCGGCAACCTGTACCCGATCATGGCGCCCGAGGTGCGACCGGCCGACCCGGAGCTGCGGCACAACATGCTCGGGATGACCGAGGCCGGCGGCGTCATGCTGATCAGCGGCGAGGAATCCGACCAACCCGAGGCGCGGCGCGGTTCGTTCGGCAAGCCCGCCCCCGAATTCGAGACCCTGATCGTCGACCCCGACACCGGCGTACCGGCCGGCGACGGTGCGGTCGGCGACGGTGCGGTCGGCGAACTGTGCATTCGCGGACCGTATGTCATGCAGCGCTACTACAAGCGCAGTCGCGAGGAGTGCTTCGACGCCGACGGGTGGTTCCACACCGGTGATCTCGTGCGCCGTGATGCCGACGGCTTCTTCTATTTCTGCGGCCGGCTCGGAGCCATGATCAAAACCGCGGGCGCGAACGTATCACCGGTCGAGGTGGAGAGGGCCATCGCCAGGGTCAGCGGCATGGCGGCCCACGTTGTGGGCATCGCCGATGCCGGCCGCGGGCAGGCGGTGGCCGCGGTCATCGTCCGACGCGACGGGGCCGCCTTCAACGAGGCGGAGCTGCGTGAGGCGCTGCGGGACGAGTTGTCCGCGTACAAGATCCCCAGGCGGTTCCTCGCCGTGTCGCACGCCGATATCCCCATGTTGTCCAGCGGCAAAGTCGACCTGCTGCGACTGCGGGAGTTGTTCGATGCCTGACACCATTGACCACCTGGTGCGGCTGCAGGCCGCCCGGCACGGCCCCAAGCCGATGGTGATCGACCCGCAATCCCGCCTCAGCTACCGCGAACTCGATTCGACCACAATCGCTCTCGCCGCATCCTTCGTCGAAGCCGGTGTCGGCAAGGGCACCCGGGTCGGGCTGATCATGCCCAACGGCGTGCGCTGGGTAAAGATGGCCATCGCGCTGACCCGCATCGGCGCGGTGCTGGTGCCGTTGAGCACACTGCTGGCGCCGGCCGAACTGGTGGCGCAGCTGCGCGCCGCATCGGTGCAGTTCCTGGTCAGCGTCGAGGAATTCCGCGGACACCGTTACCTGGACGAACTCGGACCGGTACCGCGACCCGAACTCCCCGCGCTACGGGGCGTCTGGCCGGCGGCCCGGCTGGACGACGCCGCCACCGAGCGTGCCCGCCGGATCGTCGGCGCGATGACGGAGACGGTCGTCCCGGCCGATCCGCTGGCCATCGTGTTCACCTCGGGCAGCAGCGGAACACCCAAGGGGGTGATGCATTCGCACGGCAGCGCATTGGGCGCCGTCCGGGCGGGGCTGACGGCCCGCTGTATCACCGCCGACACCCGCCTGTATCTGCCGATGCCGTTCTTCTGGGTAGGCGGCTTCGGCAGTGGAATGCTGTCGACGCTGCTGGCCGGCGCCACCCTGGTGACCGAGGAGATACCGAGGCCGGAGACCACGCTGCGGCTACTGGAAGACGAACGGGTCACGCTGTTTCGCGGGTGGCCCGACCAGGCCGAGACGCTGGCACGCCACGCCGATGCGGTCGGCGCTGACCTGTCGGCTCTGCGCGCCGGCAGCCTGCAGGCGTTGTTGCCGCCCGAGCGGCGGGCCCGGCCGGGGCGCGGGCCACGCTGTTCGGCATGACCGAGGCGTTCGGCCCCTACTGCGGCTATCCCGCCGACACCGACATGCCCGCGTCGGCGTGGGGCAGCTGCGGAAAGCCGTTCCCCGGGATGGAGGTACGCGTCGTCGACCCCGACACCGGCGCACCCCTCCCGGCGGGCGCCGTGGGCATGATCCAGATTCGGGGACCGCACACGCTGCGCGGCATCTGCCGGCGCAGCCGCGAAGAGCTGTTCACCGCCGACGGCTTCTACCCCACCGGCGACCTCGGCCACCTGGATGCCGACGGGTTCTTGTTCTACCGCGGCCGATCCGACGACATGTTCAAGGTCAGCGGCGCCACCGTCTACCCCGGCGAGGTCGAACGGGCGCTGCGAACCATCCCCGGTGTCGAGGGCGCGTTCGTCACCAACGTGCCCGGTACGGCGGGCGAACGGGTCGGCGCGGCCGTGGTGTGCGGCGACCGGGCGCTCACCGCCGCGCAGCTATGCGATCTCGCCCGCGCACTGCTGAGCGCCTTCAAGGTGCCGACGGTGTGGCTGCTGCTGGACTCCGACGACGACGTGCCGCGCGGCGGCACCGGCAAGGTCGACATGCGCCGGCTGCGGGAGATGCTGATGGCCGCCGATCAGGAGACGCGCTGCCAGGGTTGACAATTCCGCGACTCGAAGGCCTTGACCGTTGTGTTGATGTTCGCATACATCGGACCGATCGAGGTATTCGTCTGAAGCACATGGTCCTTGGCCGCATCGCGCGTGCTGTAGGTGAACCACGACCACATCGACTCCTGGGTCGGCACATTGTTGATCCAAACCCCGAAGGCCGACGCCGACCGTGTGATAGAGGCCCGGTGCGATGTCGGGCCCCACCAGAAAGACGCCGTCACCCGAGATCTCGTCCCCGGGTTCGCCGGCCGCCGGCGCGGCGAAGGCAATCACCGCCACGGACACGACGCCCACCGCAGATACGCGAAGCGTTGGGGGCATTGGTCTCTCCATCGTGTCGTCCACCCCCGTCGCAGCTTAGTGGTCTTGCCCGTTAATTCGTCGGGGGTCATGCGGCAGGGGTGTGGTGGTCGAGCCGGGTGAGGTGTTGGTGAAGGTCAGCGCTGGTGTATCGCCAGCGGAATGGTTCGGCGGTGCGGTTGTAGCAATCCTGGAATGTTGCCAGGCGTTGCTCGAGCACGGTGAGGTCGGGGAAGTCGTTGGGGGTGAGTACTTTCCGCTGGACGATGGAGAAGTAGATCTCGACTTGGTTGAGCCAGGAGGCGTGCACGGGGGTGTGGATCATGGTCGCATTCGGGTAGCGGGCGCTGAGCCGGTCGATCGCGGCGATACCGCGGTGTGAGGAGCCGTTATCGACGATGAAGAACACCCGCGTGGCTGATGCGTAGGGCTGGCTGGTCATGACCTGGTCGACCAGTCGGGTGAACGCCTTGATGCCGGTGGAGGTCTCGCAACGGCCGAAGACCCGGGCCTGGTGCACGTCGTAGGCGGCCAGATACGCCAGCGCGCCGCGGCGGTGGTAGTCGTGATTGACCCGCATCGGGCGCCCCGGCCGGGTCGCTACGGTGCGGTGGCACCGGTCGCGGGCCTGGATCGAGGGTTTCTCGTCGGCGGAGATCACGTATTCATCGGCTCCCAGTGGGGTGCCCTGATAGGTGCGGGCGTACAACTCGAGCACAACGGCGGCTTTGGCCTCGAAGTCGGGGTCGCGCACGAAGATCCACGGTCGGTGCTGCCATGGTTTGAGCGCATCGTGGTCCAGCCAGCGGCGCACCGTGGACACCGATGCCGCGATGCCGTCGCGGCGCAGTTGGGCGGCTAGATCCACAGCACTCCATCGCGACAGCGGCAGGTCGTGTTCGGCGGGCAGCTCGCACGCCCAAGCGGTGACCTTGGCCCGGTCGGCCGGGGTGTAGATCGGTGGGCGCCCCGAACGCGGCGCATCGGCCAGGCCCTCGATGCCCTTGCCGGCGAACCGGGCCCGCCACTTACGCGCGGTGTCCACGCAGATGCCCAGTTCCTCGGCGATCGCCGCGTTCGGCGCGCCGTCGGCGGCCAGCAACACGATCATCGCGCGCAGCACCAGTTTTTGTGGTGTGGCCCGGCGCGCACCCACCCGTTGAGGGTGTCGCGGTCTTGGGCGCTCAGCGTGGGGCGTGTCATTCCATCTGTGTAAGTCCGGGGTGGTCCATCATCGGACCGCCGTTGGGCGGACAGAAGGAGTGTTTTGTGACCAAGACCATGCAGATGCCGGCTGAGGAGACGACCGCGGCGCGGCGGCTGGCCGAGATGTTCACCGAAGAGACGCTGGACTCGTTGATTAAGGATGCGGTGAAGACCGGGACCCCGATCGACGGCGCGGACGGTTTGCTGAACCAGCTGACTAAGGCCGTGCTGGAGCGGGCGCTGAATGCGGAGCTAACCCACCATCTGGGCTATGAGGCCGGCGATCCGGCCGGACGCGGATCGGGAAATTCGCGCAACGGCACCACGCCGAAAACGGTGACCACCGTCAACGGCCCGGTGCAGATCGATGCGCCGCGTGATCGCAACGGCTCGTTTGAGCCGGCGATTGTGCCGAAGAAGACCCGCCGGCTCAACAACATCAATTCGGTGGTGTTGTCGCTGTATTCACGGGGAATGACCACCCGCGATATCGAAGCCCACCTGCAGGAGGTCTATGGGGCGTCGGTGTCGCGGGAGTTGATCTCCAATATCACCGAGGTGGTGGTCGATGAGATCAAGGCCTGGCAGGCCCGCCCGCTCGATGAGGTCTACCCGATCCTCTACATCGATGGGCTGCGGCTGCGGATCGGCGACAACGGGGTCATCACCACCAAGGTCGCCTATTTGGCCATTGGCGTGGATCTGGAGGGCCGCAAACACGCCTTGGGCTGCTGGATCCAGGACTCCGAGGGGGCGAAGTTCTGGCAGAAGGTCGTCATCGACCTGCGCAACCGCGGGGTGCGCGACATCCTCATCGCCTGCTGCGACGGGCTGACCGGTCTGCCTGATGCGATCCGCTCGATCTATCCCGATACCGTGGTGCAGACCTGCGTCGTGCACGTCATTAGGAATGCGATGCGCTTCGTGTCTTATAAGGACCGCAAGAAGGTCGCCACCGCGATGCGGGCGATCTACAGTGCGCCGACCGTCGATGGAGCCGAACTCGCACTCAAGGAGTTCGACCAGCAATTCGGCGCCCAATATCCGGGTGCAATTGACGTGTGGCACAACGCCTGGGGGGAATTCGTTCCGTTCCTGGACTATCCGGTGGAGTTGCGCAAGATCGTCTACACCACCAATGCGATCGAGTCGATCAACTTCCAGTTGCGCAAGATCACCAAGAACCGTGGTCATTTCACGGACAAGGACGCCGCGATGAAGTTGCTGTACCTCGGGCTGCGCAACATCTCCAGCGAGAGAGGAGGCTATTCGGGTACTGGAACGCACAACTGGACTGTGGCGCTCAACACACTCGCCAGACTATTCCCTGGGCGAATCCCATTGTGCTAGAATACAACTCGTAGTCAAATCACCTCTGACTTACACAGAAATCGTGACAGGCTCTCAGCGTGATCCGGTGCGGGCTGACCATCACCATGCCCGGGCCCCGACCCTGTCGTCACATCCATCACTCATGCCTCAACCGTCACATTTTGGCGGATCACGGGCTGGTCACGACACGCCGATGACCGGCCCGCGCCACGCTGATCGGGCACCATCGAAGCCATGCCGAAACCACCGGAATCAACCAAGAATTCACTGCGCTGGAAGCTGCGCGAACATGCCAGTAACAGGTGGCCGCAGCTGAGCGCGATCACCACCCGATTCCACGGCCAATTCGCCTACGTCGAAGCCGCCCTGCCCGACCAAGCCGTCATGCCCTTGATGCGGCTGCGCTACAACGGCTCGGCCAGCATCTGGGGATTCGCCATCTACCTGGCCAGCAGCGACAAATATGAAGACTCATTCCTGCCCAACGGAACTCCCTCGGGCAGTCCCGAAGAAGCCCTCGACTGCGCCTGTGGCCTCTACCTCGGCGACCCCACCGCATGGCAACAACCCCCGACGAATTAACGGGCAAGACCACTTAGGCCCGCGCGGGTCCAGCAACAACGGGTGGGTTAGCTCGGGGACGCCGGAGGGCGCGCCTCGACGACCACCCCGCGCGCCACGAGGTGGTCGATCAGCGGCCCCGCACCGACGGCGAGGTGTTCCGACATCGCCGCGCGCGCCCTCTCGCCGTCGTGCGACTCGAGCGCGGAAAGGATCCGCCGATGGTCCTTCATCGACCGTTCCGGCCAGCCCTCGATCGTCGGGAAAACCGACTCGGGTGCGTAGCGGGTGACCAGCGACATCAGCTGGGCGAGTTTCGGGGAATCCGCGGCGACGTTGATGGCCCGGTGGAACTCGTGATTGAGGCGGACGGCCGCCTCGTGGTCGTCGCGGGCGTAGGCGTCCTCCAGCTGGGCCTGGATCTGCTTCAGCTCGCCCAGTTGGTCCGCGGTGATGTCGGTGGCGGCCCTGGCGGCCAGTTCCCCGCCGACGTGCGCCTGGACGTTCGCGACGTCGGTTACATCTTGCCCGGTGACCGGTAACACCACGAATCCCCGGCGGGGCTGTTGGTCGATCAGGCCTTCGGCGCGCAGGGCGAACAGCGCTTCGCGCACCGGGGTGACACTGATCCCCAATTCCGCGGCCAACTGGTCCAGACGGATGTAGGCGCCCGCTGCGTAGGTGCCGTCGAAGATCCGGCCGCGGACCAGGCGCGCGACGTCGTCGGAAAGTTGCGGCCGGGCGGCGAAATCGGGGACGGTCACCGTCTCACACCCGATAGTCGGCGAGCAGTCGCTTGCTGATGATCGACTTCTGGATCTCGCTGGTCCCCTCGCCGATGAGCAGGAAGGGTGCGTCGCGCATCAGGCGCTCGATCTCGTACTCCTTGGAGTAGCCGTAGCCGCCGTGGATGCGGAAGCTTTGCTGGGTGACCTCGGTGCAGTATTCGCTGGCAAGGTATTTGGCCATGCCGGCGGCGACGTCGTTGCGCTCCCCGGAGTCCTTGAGCCGCGCGGCGTTGACCATCATCAGGTGCGCCGCCTCGACTTTGGTGGCCATCTCGGCGAGCTGGAAGGCGATGGCCTGGTGCTCGGCGATCGGCTTGCCGAAGGTGTGCCGCTGCTGGGCATAGCGCACGGCGAGCTCGAAGGCGCGGATACCGACACCGCAGGCGCGCGCCGACACGTTGACCCGGCCGACTTCGATGCCGTCCATCATCTGGAAGAACCCCTGGCCCGGCGTGCCGCCCAGGATGTCGTCGGCACTAGCCCGGTACCCGTCGAAGATCAGTTCGGTGGTGTCGATGCCCTTGTAGCCCAGTTTGTCGATCTTGCCCGGAATCACCAGTCCCGGCACGGTCTCGCCGAACCCGGTGGGCTTCTCGACAAGAAACGCGGTCAGGTTGCGGTGCGGCTTGCCAGCGCCCTCGTCGGTGCGCACGAGCACGGCGATCAGCGTCGAGCTGGCCCCGTTGGTGAGCCACATCTTCTGGCCGTTGATGGTGTAGTCGCCGTCCGGGTTGCGTTGCGCGCGAGTGCGTATCGCGGCGACATCGGAACCGAGCTCCGGCTCGGACATCGAGAACGAACCGCGCGAATCGCCGGTCGCCATGCGCGGCAGATGTTTCCGCTTCTGGGCGTCGGTGCCGTGCTGGCGCAACATGTACGCCACGATGAAGTGGGTGTTGAGCACCCCCGACACGCTCATCCAGCCGCGGGCCAACTCCTCGACGCACAGCGCGTAGGTCAGCAGCGACTCGCCCAGCCCGCCGTACTCCTGCGGGATCATCAGGCCGAACAGGCCCATCTCGCGCATCTGGTCGACGATGTCCTGGGGATAGGTGTCGCCGCGTTCGAGTTCGGCGGCGTGGGGAATGACTTCCTTCTCGACGAATTGCCGCACCGTGGCGATGATCTCGGTCTGGAATTCGGTCAGGCCGAGAGTCTGGGCGAGTTTGGTCATGCGCTTCTCTCTTTCGGCGGGCTCAGCGGGCGATCGTGTTGGCGTCGGCCAGGCGGTCGATATCGGCAGCGCTCAGGCCCAGGCGCTCGGCGAGGACGGCGGCGGTGTCCTGCCCCAGCGCGGGGGCCGGCGCCCCGGCCGGGTGGGTCCCGTCGAAGGCGGCCGGCAGGCCGGGGGCAAGATACTCCCCGACGCCCGGTTGATCCAGCCGCGAGAACAACGGATTGGCGGTCACTTTCGGGCTGGCCGCGGCCTGCGCGAAGGTGCGGTACCGCTCGACGAGCACGGTGGTGTCCGCCAACGCGGCGGTGATCTCGTCGGCGGTGTGCTCGGCGAACCAGACGGCGAACAGGCCCGAGAGTACGTCGCGGTAGCGGTAGCGGTCCCCCTCATCGGCGAAGTCCACCCCCAGCGCCCCGGCCAGCGCCGCCACCGCGTCTCCGGTGCCCGTCACTGCGACCAAATCGCGAAAGTGCCTGCCCGTCAACGTCACCACCATGAAGGTGGCGCCGTCGCGGCTGGTGAAGTCCTGGCCGTACTGGCCATAGATGGCGTTGCCCAGGCGCTCGCGCTGCGTCCCGGTGACCTGCGGCTCGGTCAACAACCCGAGGTTGCCCGCAGTGGCCAACGCGACGTCCTCGAGCGCGAGGGTGATCCGCGCGCCCGCACCGCACTGGTCGCGGCGGCGCACGGCGGTGACAACGCCCAGCGCGGCGTACAGGCCGCAGCACACGTCCCAGGCCGGCAGCACGTGGTTGATCGGGCCGGCGTGGTCGGCCGGACCGGTGACGAGCGGGTAGCCGATGCCGGCGTTGACGGTGTAATCCACCGCCGTGGAGCCGTCGCCGCGGCCGAGCAGCTGGACGTGGATGACGTCGGGGCGCCGGGAGGCCAACACGTCGTGGCCGAGCCACGCCAGCCCGGCGGCGTTGGTGACCACGATGCCGTCACCCTCGACGATCAGGCGCTGGACCAGCTCCTGGCCCTCGGCGGACCGCAGGTCGATGGTGGCCGAGCGCTTGCCCTTGTTCAGACCGGTCCAGTAGATCGACGTGCCATCGGCCGCCAGCGGCCAGCGCCGCGCATCCGACGCGCCGCCGACGGGGTCGATCCGGATCACCTGCGCGCCAAGCTGTCCCAGCGTCATGCCGCACAGCGGCGCGGCCACGAAGCTGGACACCTCCACCACGGTGAGCCCGTCGAGGGGCAGCCCGCTCATGCCGACGCGACCCGTTCGAAGACCGCGGCCAGCCCCTGCCCGCCGCCGATGCACATCGTCTCCAGCCCGTAGCGAGCCTCGCGGCGGTCCAGTTCGCGCGCCAGCGTGGCCAGCATCCTGACGCCGGTCGCGCCGACGGGATGGCCCAGCGAGATCCCCGAGCCGTGCACGTTGGTCCGGTCGTGGTCGGACTCGCCGAAATCCCATTCCCGCATGACCGCAAGCGCCTGGGCGGCGAAGGCTTCGTTGAGCTCGATGAGGTCGATGTCGGCGAGCGTCAGGCCGGCCCTGGCGAGCGCGGCCTCGGTGGCGGGCACCGGTCCGATGCCCATGACGTCGGGCGGCACGCCGGCCGACCCCCAGGAGACCAGGCGCACCAGCGGCCTCAGGCAGTGTTCCTCGGCTTTCTCCCGGGTGGTCACCACGCACATCGATGCCGCATCGTTCTGACCACTGGCGTTGCCGGCGGTGACGGTGGCATCCGGATCCTGATCCAGCAGAACGGGTTTGAGCTTGCCCAGCGACTCCACCGAGGTGTCGGCGCGCGGGTGCTCGTCGGTGTGGACCAACTCCTCCCCCTGGCGGGTGCGCACCGGCACCGGAACGATCTCCTCGGCGAGGATTCCGTTCTTTTGCGCGGCGACGGCCCGCTGGTGCGAGCGCACCGCGAGCTCGTCCTGCTCCCGGCGTGAGATGCCGTACCGGCGCCGCAGGTTCTCCGCGGTCTCGAGCATCCCGCCCGGGACCGGGTAGTGGCGGCCGCCGGCGGTAGTGCGGCCGCGCGCCAGCCCGTCGTGCACCTGGACGCCGCCCCGGGCGCCGCCCCAGCGCATGTCGGTGGAATAGAAGGCGACGTTGCTCATCGACTCACAGCCGCCGGCGATCACCAGGTCGTGGTCGCCGCTGCCCACCTGCAGGCACGCCTGGATCACCGCCTGCAGGCCCGACCCGCAGCGCCGGTCCACCTGCATGCCGGGGACCGTCACCGACAGGCCCGAGTCCAGCGCCACCACGCGCCCGATCGCCGGGGCGTCGCTGGTGGGATAGCAGTGCCCGAGGATCACGTCCTGGACCGCGTCGGGCGCCAGCCCGGTCCGCCCCAGGAGGCCCTTGAGTGCGGCGACACCGAGGTCGACGGCGCTCTGGGACTTGAAGATTCCCCCGTAGCGGCCGATCGGCGTCCGCACGGGTTCGCAGATGACTGTCTCACGCATGCCCACTCCTTTGCCGAGCAGAGGCGAAATCGCGCCAGTTCGGCACGAATTGGGTGACTTTGCGTCTGCTCGCGCTGAGAAAACTCATATGTGGCGGCCGCCGGTCACTTCCATCACGGTGCCGGTCATGTACGACGACAAGTCAGAGGCCAGGAACAGCGCGACACCGGCGACCTCGCTGGGCTCCCCGGCGCGGCCCAGCGGCACCTCGGCCTCCTTCTGGTCCCAAATATGTTGCGGCATAGCCTCCGTCATGGCCGAACGGATCAGGCCGGGGGCGATGACATTGACCCGTACACCCAGGTAGGCGAGCTCCTTGGCTGCGGCCTTGGTCATCCCGACGATGCCCGCCTTGGCCGCCGAGTAGTTGGTCTGTCCGATCATGCCGACCTTGCCCGACACCGACGACATGTTGATGATCGATCCCCGCTTTTGTTCCCGCATGATCGCCGCCGCGGCCCGGATCCCGTTCCAGGTGCCCTTCAGGTGCACGGCGATGACCTGGTCGAACTGCTCCTCGGTCATCTTGCGCATCGTCGCGTCGCGGGTGATGCCGGCGTTGTTGACCATGATGTCCAGGCCGCCGAAACGCTCGACCGCGGTCTGGACCAGAGCCTCGACCTCGGCCGCCTTGGTCACGTCGCAGCGGACCGCCAGCGCCCGTGGCATTGAAAGGTCTTCGCCGCCAAGCTGTTTCGCCGCGGCCTCGGTGGTCTCGAGGTTCACGTCGCCGAGCACCACGCGCGCGCCCTCGGCCACGAAGCGTTCGGCGATGGCGAAGCCCAACCCCTGCGCACCACCTGTGATCACCGCAGTTTGACCGCTCAGCAACGACACCGGATCACGCGTCCTTCCCTGTTTCCGCTCCCGGTCCGGGGGCACACCATTTCGAATATCATATTTCATATAGGATTTTACCCGCCCCTGGGGTTTCCCCACCGAGTGAGGAGCGTCTGCCGAATGACAACCGCCGAAGTTCCCGAAGTCTCCGACGAGGACTTCCAGGAGATCCTCGCCCAGACCCGTCAGTTCGTCCGCACCGCGGTGGTACCGCGCGAACAGGAGATCCTGGCCGACGATCGGGTACCCGACGACCTCCGCGAGCAGGCCGCCAAGATGGGGTTGTTCGGTTACGCGATTCCCCAGCAGTGGGGCGGGCTGGGGTTGAACCTGGCCCAAGACGTCGAACTGGCAATGGAATTGGGCTACACCTCGCTGGCGCTGCGCTCGATGTTCGGCACCAACAACGGCATCGCCGGGCAGGTGCTCGTCAGCTTCGGCACCGACACGCAAAAGGAGCGCTGGCTCGAGCCGATGGCGACCGGCGATGTCGTCGCATCCTTCGCCCTGACCGAGCCCGGCGCCGGGTCCAACCCCGCCGGACTGAAGACCAACGCCGTTCGCGACGAAGACAACTGGGTCATCTCGGGGCAAAAGCGCTTTATCACCAACGCGCCCGTCGCCGACCTGTTCGTGGTGTTCGCGCGCACCCGGCCGGCCGACGATCAGGGCCCCGGGATCGCGGTGTTCCTGGTCCCCGCGGACGCCGCGGGCGTCGAGGTGGGCGCCAAGGACGCCAAGATGGGCCAGGAGGGCGCGTGGACCGCCGACGTCGGCTTCGCCGACGTGCGGGTAGGGCCCGACGCGCTGATCGGCGGCAGCGAGGACATCGGCTACCGCGCGGCGATGACCTCTTTGGCGCGTGGCCGGGTCCACATCGCCGCACTGGCCATGGGCGCAGCCCAGCGCGCGCTCGACGAGTCGGTGGCCTACGCCGCCACCGCGACCCAGGGCGGGGCGCCGATAGGCAGCTTCCAGTTGGTGCAGGCGATGCTCGCCGACCAGCAGGCCGGGGTGCTGGCCGGGCGCGCGCTGGCGCGTGAGGCCGCGCGGCTGTGGGTCACCGGCGAGGACCGCCGGGTCGCGCCGTCGGCAGCCAAACTCTTCTGCACCGAGACCGCCGGCAAGGTCGCCGATCTCGCGGTGCAGATCCACGGCGGCAGCGGCTACATGCGCGGGGTGCCCGTGGAGCGCATCTACCGCGACGTGCGGCTGCTGCGACTCTATGAGGGCACCAGCGAGATCCAGCGGCTGATCATCGGCTCCAACCTGATCAGGGCGGCGCAGCGGTGAGCGGACGGCTCGCCGGGAAGGTCGCCTTCGTCACCGGCGCCGCACGCGGCCAGGGGCGGGCGCACGCCGTCCGTATGGCCGCCGAGGGCGCCGACGTCATCGCCGTCGACATCGCCGGCAAGCTCCCGTCGTGCGTGCCCTACGACCCGGCCACGCCCGAGGACCTCGCCGAAACGGTTCGCCTCGTCGAGGAGACGAACCGCAGGATCGTCGCCACCGTCGTCGACACCCGCGACTTCGCGGGGCTGCGCAAAGCCGTCGACGACGGCGTCGCCGCGCTCGGACGCCTCGACGTCATCGTTGCCAACGCCGGGGTCTCGGCCCCGCAGGCCTGGGACGAAATCACCCCCGAAACCTTCCGCGACGTCATGGACATCAACGTCACCGGCACCTGGAAACAGTGATGGCAGGCGCGGACAAGATCATCGCGGGGGGGCGCGGCGGCTCGATCATCCTCATCAGCTCCGCGGCAGGCCTGAAGCTGCAGCCGTTCATGGTGCACTACACCACCAGCAAGCACGCCGTCACCGGGATGGCCCGCGCCTTCGCCGCCGAGTTGGGCAAGCACTCGATCCGGGTCAACAGCGTGCACCCGGGCCCGGTGAACACGCCCATGGGATCCGGGGACATGGTCGCGGCCATCGGCAAGGCCATGGAGACCAACCCGCAGCTGTCCAACATGCTGACGCCGTTCCTGCCGAATTGGGTCGCCGAACCCGAGGACATCGCCGACACGGTGTGCTGGCTGGCCAGTGACGAATCGCGCAACGTCACCGCCGCCCGGATCCCGGTGGACCAGGGTTCGACCCAGTACTGAACTTCGCGGGCCGGGAATAGCCGGCACGGATCGGTGCTTGCAGTCGGCATGAAAAGCTTCAGCGACACCGAACGCCAGGACTTCCTTGCCGCAACGCACATCGCCGTGCTCTCCGTCGATGCCGGCGACGGCCGCCCGCCGGCCAGCGTCCCGATCTGGTACGACTACAGCCCCGGCGGCGACGTGCGGATCATGACCGGCGCGTCCAGCCGCAAGGCCCGGCTCATCGAGCGGGCGGGTGCGGTGACGCTGGTGGTTCAGCGCGAGGAGTTGCCCTACCAATACGTGGTGGTGGAGGGCACCGTCGTGGACACCACCAAGCCGGCCCCGAGGGACCTTCAGGAAGCCATCGCCATTCGCTACCTCGGCGAAGAGGGCGGCCGCGCCTTCCTGCGCAGCATGCAGGACGTCGAGGAGGTCTTGTTCACCATCCGGCCCGACCGCTGGCTCAGCGCCGACTTCTCCGACGAGTTCTGAGTCCTCAGCCGATCAGGTCCAGCGTTCCCAGGTCGCGCACGGCCTGGCAGCCGCGGGCGAGCATCGTCAGCACCATGTCGTCGCCGCGGTCGGTGGCGGCCGCGAACGCGAATCCCAGCGCCGAGATCAGCAGGGCCTGCGGCACCCCGAGCCGGTAGTCGCGCCAGCACGTTTCGCGCTCGTAGCCGCTGACACCGTGTTCCAGAAGCGCGCGATGGTAGTCGTCGACGAGATCGTTCTCGATCGCCGACCGCAGTTGCGAATCCAGGCTGGTGGCGGTGAAGTAGGCGAGGTCCCTGGCGGGAAGTCCCACCCCCAGCGTCTGCCAGTCCACCACGCTCACCCGGCTGCGATCGGGATCGAACAGCATGTTGTCCAGTCGGTAGTCACCGTGCAGCAAGGCGAACCGGTCGTACTCGGTGAGCAGCCAGGGCGTCACCAGCCCCATTGTCGCGGTGAAGGTCTCGCGGTCCGTGGCGCTCATCCGGTCGCCGAGCTTCGCCAGGGTGATGTCGAGGCTCATCTTCGCCACCTCGCCGAGCCCCTTCGCGCCGGCTTCGTCGGGACGCGCGAACGCGATGCCCGGAAAATCCAGCCACACCGGGTCGCACCAGCTGGGGCCGTGCAAGCCGGCCAGCGCCGCCACCGCCAGCCGCGCCTCCTGCTCACCGCAGCCGGCGAGCTGATCGCCCTGCACCGCGGGCGCCTGATCGGCAAGCAACAGCGCGTAATCCATTGCATCGTCGGTGATCTCGCAGTAGAAACACTGCGGTATCGGAACCCGGACCCGGTCGGCCACCCCGGCATAGAACGCGCACTCGCTGCGATAGCCGACGGTGACCCGGTCGCGCACGGTGTCGTCCTGGGCCGGCAATTTGATGACGAACGTATCGGGCAGGCCGCCGGGATCCGTCGCGTACCGGGCCTTGACCCGATAGGTGGCGCCGGTCTGTCCGGTGCCGATGGCCACCACCTCCACGCCGGCGATCTCGACCACGCTGCCGCGCCGGCTGAGCGCGGCGGACAGCCATTCGGGTGTCACGTCGCCGGGATACCGCGGGATCGACACCACCGCACTCATGCACATGCCTCCGTGAAACCGGCTCGATCGGACTGACAAACTGTAAGGCATACGGCAAGAGTTGCGGTGCGCCGGGCTTCACCGCCGCCGCAGCGGCGCACGCAACCGGTCGGCGACCTGGGCGCGCCACTTGTCCGGGGACACCGGCGCCGGCGCCGGGTCCGACGGCGGCACCACCGATCCCTCTGGTGCGGCGGCGCTTTCACCGCGCCGGGTGCCCATCGCGCGACCGGCGCTCCAGTAGGCCTGGGCGTGGATCCCGGACTTGTGGAAGCCGAACTCCTCCCGCAGCCGGTGGCGCACGTGTTTGAGCGTCGTGGCCTCCGGCGTCGCCCAGGCATACCAGCCCGACCAGTCCCGCGTCTCGATCGCCTCGGCCAGCGACTTCGCGTCGCGGCGGGCGACCCAGTGCACCCGTGAGCGCGGATGCCGCGCCAGCGGGATCAGGGTGTCGTCCTCGTCGTGCTGCTCGAGGTAGGTCTCGATCGGGACGTCGTCGGGCACCGTCCCGATGATCCCGTTGATGCCCGGAATCGACGCCGAGTCACCGATCAGCAGATAACCGGCCGGCCGCTGCGCGGGCGCCTCGAAACGCGACGACCCCATCAGCGACATGACCGCGATCGTCGCGCCCGGCTCGACCGTGCGCGCCCACGACGAAGCCGGCCCGGCCGGGTCGTGCAACACGACATCGACCGCGAAGCGACCCCCGGCCACGTCCGCCTCCGAGATCGTGTATGCGCGCTGGAACTCGGTGTCGGACCCGTCCGGGTCTGGAAACCAGAAGCGCAGCCACGCGGCGGGTTCGGGCACGGCGTCGTCGAACAGCGTCGGCGACACCATGCGTACCCGGACGCAGTGCGGGGCGATGCGCACGGTCTCGGTCACCGTTGCCGCGTGGTCGCGTGCGCCGAAGACCCGCAACACCACACCCTGGAACCCGCGCGCCATCAGCGGTGCTCCCCCGCCGCGCCGATCTCTGCCAAGACACCACGCTCCGATTCGGTAAGTTACCCAAAACTAAGGGTTGCCTTACCAAAGGTCAAGCCGGGGCGACGGGCCCGGTTCGGTCAGGCCGCGCGCCCCTGAAGTTCGCGCAGCGCGCTGCGCAGCCCGCGCCGCTTGCCGGTGGCGGGATCGACGAAGCTGTCCCGCAGCCCTTCGCGGACACGGAATTTCAGTTCCGAACGGGTTTCCGGGGCGTCGTCGGGACTGGCTCTGAGCAGCTTGTCGGGCAGGGCCAGCTTGAAGATCGTCCAGAACGACTGCCAGTACTGGCGGCCCAGGGACCCCGTCGTGTAGGGCAGGTCGTACTTGTCGCACAGCTCGCGCACCCGCACGGCGATCTCCGCGTACCGGTTGCTGGGCAAGTCGGGGAAGAGATGGTGCTCGATCTGGTAGCACAGGTTGCCGCTCATGAACGCCATCAGCGGACCGGCGTTGAAGTTCGCCGACCCCAGCATCTGGCGCAGATACCACTCCCCGCGCGTCTCGTTCTCGAACTCCTCGACAGTGAATTTCTCGGCGCCGTCGGGGAAGTGGCCGCAGAAGATCACCCCGTAGGCCCAGACGTTGCGGATCAGGTTGGCGACCATGTTGGCCTTCATGGTGCGTTTCCAGTTCGGCCCGGTCAGCGCGGGGAAGATCAGGTAGTCCTTGCCCTCCTGCTTGAGCACCTTCTTGCCGATGACGCGCAGGTCCTTGCGCGCCTCGGCCCAGGTCTTCTCCTTCTTGCGGATCTTGGCCGTCTCGATGTGGTGCAGGGCGACGCCGTATTGGAAGAGCAGGCCCAGCAGGAGGTTGTTGATCGGGTTGCCCAGCATCCAGGGCTCCCACGGCTCGTCGCGGGTGACGCGCATGATCCCGTAACCGACATCGCCATCGAGGCCGACGATGTTGGTGTACTTGTGGTGGATGTAGTTGTGGGAGTGCTTCCACTGCACGCTGGGGCAGGTGGTGTCCCACTCCCACTCCGTGGAATGGATCTCCGGGTCGTTCATCCAGTCCCACTGGCCGTGGATGATGTTGTGCCCAAGCTCCATGTTCTCGATGATCTTGGCGGACGCCAGCATCGCCGTCCCGGTGAGCCACGCGAGCTTGTTGTGGCTGGCGAACAAGACGATTCGCCCGCCGGCGGCCAGCCCCCGCTGCAGCTGGATCGCCCGGCGGATGTAGCGCGAGTCGCTCTCGCCCCGCGACTCCTCGATGTCGGTGCGGATGGCATCGAGCTCCCGTGCCAGCTGCTCGACGTCTTCGGTTGTGAGGTGGGCGTATTCCTTGATATCGGTGATTGCCATCGGTTACCCCTCAAATCTTGATGGTGCAGCTGCCCGACGCGGTCGAGATGCACGTTTGAATGCGGTCCCCTTCGCGGTGTTCGGTCCCGGAACGAACATCGCGGACATGGCCGGCCTCCAGCGGAAGCACACAGGTCTGGCAGATCCCCATCCGGCACCCGAACGGCATCTGGATTCCGACCTTTTCACCAGCTTCCAAAATCGATGTGGCGCCGTCGATTTCGATGCTTTTGTCCGAAATCGAGAAGGTGACCGTGCCGCCTTCCCCGCCCTTGTCGGTAGCGGCGATGGTGAAGCGCTCCATGTGGATCTGGTCGCCCAGGCCCGCGCTCTTCCACACTTCTTCGGCGGTGTCCAGCAGGGCGGACGGGCCGCACACCCACGCCGGTCGCTCCCGCCAGTCGGGGACTATGTCGGCGAGCTCGCCGAAGTCGAAATGGCCTTGAGTCTCGGTGAGCTGCAGGTAAAGTCGGTAATCGTTCTGGCTGGTTTCGAGCTCGCGCAACTCGTCGTGAAAGATCACCGCATCGGCACCCGGAGCCGAGTGGATGTGCACGATGTCAGCCTGCTGCCGGCGAGACTTCAGCGTGCGCAACATCGCCATCACGGGGGTGATGCCGCTGCCTGCGGTGATGAACAAAATCTTGGCCGGCGGCGGGTTGGGCAGCCTGAAGTCCCCTTTCGGCGCCGCGAGCCGCACGATGGTGCCCGGTTTGACGCCGTTGACCAGGTGACTCGACAGGAAGCCCTCCGGCGTGGCCTTGACGGTGATGGTGATGTTCTTGTTGTCGCGCCGCGGGATCGACGTCAACGAGTAGGAGCGCCAGTGCCACCGACCGTCGATCCGCACCCCGATGCCCACATACTGGCCCGCCGTGTACCGACCTGAGAAGCCCCAGCCCGGTTTGATCGTCACGGTCGCCGAATCGGCGGTCTCCGGACGCACGTCGACGATGAGGCCGCGCAATTCGCGCGCCGACCACAGCGGGTTGAGCATCTTGAGGTAGTCGTCGGGCAGCAGCGGGGTGGTCGCCCGGGCCGCCAGTCCACGGGGCACGTTGACCCAGGATCTGGCGGTCTGCACGCCTCTGGCGGGCGCCGTGCTCCATCGTGCGAGGGTGCGAAGCGTTGAACCCATTTTTTGTTCCTGAGGTCTGATCGGGGTTGCCGCGAGTCGGTTGAACCACGGTTCCTGACCGGCTTCCCGGCCGCCGCTTTCACTAAACACTTGTTCGCTGGGAACTGGCGGAGCTCGGGCGGCGGGCGGCAACGATGCCCTGGCCCACGGGGAATTCGGCGTCCAGTCACCACGGTCGTCGCCAGCGGGCAGCCGGGGTGACCGGTGCTCACCGAGCCGGCGCCCCGGGCCCCGGGCCGCCGCCGGACCGCACGGGTCCGTCTTCGCTGCGCTCCGGTCTACCCGGGGAATGGTTCGGGCGGGGAGGGAAGGTCGGCCTCGGGCTCCTGCCGCTCGCGCGCGCCCAGCGCGGTCTTCGGCCGCCGCGGTGCGATGCCGGGTTGCCGACTCCAGATGCACAGCCGAATCTGATGCGCCTTGGCCGACGGTGTGGTCGTGCACCCGCGCCACCTGCTCGTGCGCACGCGCGGAGGCCTCGAAGCTCTCAGCGGGCGACAGCCCCGCGTACGCGGCGCGTTCGGGGCACGCGGCCGCCCTGCGTTCGGCAAGTTCGGCGGCCTCGGCGGCGACGAAATCGTCCGATGCCGGCGGCTCGGGTCCGGTGGCCACGGCGCCTCGCCCTGCTGGTGCGGCTCGTCCGGGTCAAAACGCCGCGTGCCCGCAAAGCCGGCGAGTGAAACCTCCGGGTTCGCACCCGTTTCGGGCGGCCTGCCGCCGGGAGGTATGAGGACAGCCAGCCGAGCACTCCACAGCCAGAGCCGGAAAATTGGCTCGGCTGCAGAAGGAGACGACTGCGATTGAATGCACTTGTATGTTGACGCCGAATTTCTCTGCCCGAAGTGCATTGGCGTAGCCGTTTGCCGGCGCACTGCTTTGCTTTCTCGGCCGCGAACGCAGCACCGACGTTCGGTAGCGGATCGGGTCGCGACAAGCACATTTCTCAGCGACGCTTACACGCAAACCCGTCACGGCGAATGAACACCGTCAAGCCAAACCGCGACGCCTGGGACGTCGACCCTTTTCGTAGCCGCCAGCCCGCGCATTTTCCCCGGCGCCTGTCACATTCATCGGATTCACCCAGATGTGCTGACGACCTCACTAATGTGGTGACGACAACGACCTGACTAGAGGTGGCGATGTCCTATCTGGCGGTGGCCCCGGAGTTCTTGACTTCGGCGGCGACGGAATTGTCCACGATCGGCTCGGCTGTGACCGCTGCGCATACGGTGGCGGCGGCCCCCACGACCGGGGTGGTGGCCGCGGCCGAGGATGAGGTCTCGGCGGCGGTAGCGTCGCTGTTCTCCGGCCACGGCCAGCACTTTCAGGCGCTCAGCGCGCAGGCGGCAGCGTTTCACGCCCAGTTCGTGCGGGCACTGAGCGGCGCGGATGGGGCGTATGTGACCGCGGAGGCAGCCAGCGCCAATCCCCTGCAGGCCTTGACGAGTGCCGCCCAGACTGCCGGGCAGTTTCAGGTCTTCGGGCGGCCGCTGTTCGGCGACGGCACCAGCGGGGCGTCGGGCACGGGGCAGGCCGGTGGGCCGGGTGGCTGGCTTTTCGGCAATGGCGGAAATGGCGGGTCCGGTGCGGCCGGGCAGCCCGGCGGTGCCGGCGGATCGGCCTTCCTGTTCGGCAACGGCGGTAGCGGCGGTCAAGGCGGTGCGGGCACCACCGGCGGCATGGGCCAGGCCGGCGGGACCGGTGGGGCCGGTGGGGCCGGCGGGACCGGCGGGCTACTGTTCGGCGCCGGCGGGGTGGGCGGGGTCGGCGGGATCGGCGGGGACGGCGGCGCGGCCGCGGCCGGCTCAGGCGCCGTCGGCGGTAACGGCGGCACCGGTGGTGTGGGCGGGTCCGGCGGAACCGGCGGGCTGTTGGGCGCCGGCGGGGCCGGCGGCGAGGGCGGCGGCGGAGGTAACGGCGGGACCGGCGGAACCGGCACCGCCGGCAACGGCGGTAACGGCGGCGTCGGTGGTAACGGCGGGGCCGGCGGCGGCGGAGCCGGCTCGTTGGGCGGCAGCGTGGGCGCCAACGCAACCGGCGGCAACGGCGGCAACGGTGGCACCGGCGGCAGCACCAGCTTTTCCGGCGCAGTCAGCGGCAACGGCGGCAACGGCGGGCACGGCGGCGCGGGTTCCATCGGCGGCACCGGCGGCGACGGCGGCGACGGCGGCGCGGCCGGCATCGCCGGGGCCGGCAACGGCGACGGCGGCACCGGGGGCACCGGCGGCAGCGGGGGCGCCCTCGGCACCGGCGGCGACGGCGGCACCGGCGGCACCGGCGGCGCCGCCGGCTTCATCGGCGCCGTCGGCGGCACCGGAGGCAACGGCGGCGTCGGTGGCGCCGGCTTCACCGGCGGCACCGGAGGCGCCGGAGGCGACGGCGGAGGAGGCGTCCTCACCGCCACCAGCGGCGCCATCGCCGGCGGGGGCGGCGGAGGCGGCGGCGCCGGCGGTGTCGGTGCCCACGGCGGAAGCGGCGGCGCCGGTGGTACGGGCGGCCGGGCCGAGATACTCAATCCCGGCGGCGGCGTCGACGTCGCCAGCACCGGCGGCGGAGGCGGCCTAGGCGGCCACAACCGGTTAACTCTTGGCGGTGACGGTGCTGGCGGGGGCGGCGGGGGCGCCGTCAACGTCGGTGTCGCCTCGATCACGGGCGGGACGGGCGGCACCGGCGGCAGTGCGCTCGGCGGTTCCAACCAAGGCGGCACCGGCGGCACCGGCGGCACCGTCAGTGCGACCGCAAGCACCGCCGTCGACGCCGCCGGCGGCGGTGGCGGTGGTGGCGGCACCGGCCTGCTGAACGGTGGCGACGGCGGCACCGGGGGCGCTGCCAACGCGATCCCCGGCGGCACCGGCGGCACCGGCGGCACCGGACTCACCTCCCCCGCCACTCCCGGTAGCAGCGGCACCGGAAGCGGCGGTGGCACTCCCGGCCAAGGCGGCGGCGTTCAGCTAGGGCAACCCGGCTCGGGCGGCGGTGGCGGCGGTGGCAGCGCCGCGGTCGTCACTGCCGGCGAAGGCACCGCCACCGGCGGCACCGGCGGCACGGGCCAATAGCGCCCGGCATCAGCTGGCGAAGGCCTCCACGGCGTCGGTGCGGGCGGAGGGACTCGAACCCTATTCAGCTACCCGGTCAGGGGCCTGAAAACCGCTTTAACTGCCGAAATACATCACTGTAGTTCACGTCAGTTATCTGTAACTGCGGCCAAATTGCGGCCACGGAGCGGCCACGGCCGCGCTGCTAGGTGTCGCTCCCCTCCTTCGTTTGTGGGATCACCTCATCTCAAACCAATTCCCCCTCCCAAACGAAGGACGACACCAATGACCATCACTCCTCACCACACGATCACCGCCGATGACGCGCAGGGCGCTTCGCCCCGCGTTGCCGCCCCGCCGGACGCCACCGAGGTCCACGACTGGTTGCAGCGCGGCGCGGGCCTGCCGACCCGGGCCTTCGACGGCACTGTCCGCGAGGCCGTGGGTTTCACGGTCGCCGTTGGTGGCCTGCAGCGCTCCAACGGCACCTGCAAGCGTTGGGTGACCGTCGAAGCCCCGGCCCAGTTCAGTGTGCCGCTGCAGCCCGAAGCCGTGCGGCAACTGGCCGCGGCCTTGACCGCGGCGGCTTACGAGATCGAGGCCCGGCGATGACCACACCCGACAACACCGCAACCACCTGGCGTGACCTGGCCGACGAACTCACCCCTGAGCAGGTCGGTCAACTCCGCGACCTTGAGGCTCATCTCGGCGGGGGCGGCAGTGCCGCGTTCCTGCTGGCCGCTGCCCGCGAGTTCCTTACCGACCGGCAGGTGGCCGACCGGCTTGCCGGTGTGCCCCTTCCTGCCGGCGCCCGCACCGATACGGAGAACTGGACCAAGAACCTCCGCCGCGACGGCTATTCCCGGTCGCTCGTGTGGCGCACCTGGCGGGGCGGGATGGCCGACCTACGCCTTGCCGGCAGCCACATCAGCGTCGATATCGACGGCCGCCAGCAGAGCGATGGCAGCTTCACCCGCGGCATCAGCTTGTGGGGCGTGGACGAGGGCGCCGGGTTGACCGCCGGTCAGGCCCGCGCGGTGGCCGCGCTGCTGGTCGGGGCGGCCGACGAGCTGGACCGGCTGTCGTGAGCGCCCCAGCTACGTGGCAGCCCCTCATCGAGGATTACCTGCGCGCCCTGGCCGGCGCCGGACAGCGCCCGGCCACCCTCAGGCTTCGCCGCGAGCAACTCGAACTCATCGCCCGCGGGCTGCAGGGCGCGCCAGAGCAGGTCACCGCCGAGCGGCTGCTCGCGTGGTTCGGAAGCCGCTCATGGGCGCCGCCCACCCTCAAGTCGCACCGAGAAGCCGCGGTCGGGTTCTTCAGATGGGCGGCGAAAACGGGGCGTGTGCCCCTCGATATCGGCGCCGAGCTGCCCCGGGTCCGGCTCCCCAAGCCGCAGCCCAGACCGGCCCCGGATGCGGTGTGGAGCAGCGCCCTGGCCGGCGCCGGGTTACGGGAACGGCTGATGATCCGGTTGGCCGGGGAGGCCGGCTTGCGTCGCGCCGAGGTCGCCGCGGTGCACTCCGATGATCTGCTCGACGGGCCTTCCCTGCTGGTGCACGGCAAAGGCGGCAAAGACCGCGTGGTGCCGATCAGCGCCGACCTGGCGGCCGCGATCCGCGCTGCCGAGGGCTGGGTGTTCCCGTCCCGCAAAGGCGACGGGCATCTGAAGGCCCGGGAGGTGGGGCATCTGGTCACCGAGGCGCTGCCGTCGGGATGGACGATGCACACGTTGCGGCACCGCTTCGCGACGCGCGCGTACCGCGGCAGCCGCAATCTTCGGGCGGTGCAGCAGCTTCTCGGCCACGCCTCGGTGCTGACCACGGAGCGATACACCGCGGTCGACGACGACGAGATCCGTTCGGCCGCCGCGTGCGCGTGGGGCGCCCAGTGACCGCGGCGCTGCGTCCACGCACCCACCTGAGCCGGGCGCTCCGCTCCGACGTGCGCCCGCACATCGACACCGCGCTCGACGATCTCCTTGACGACGGGGCCGTGACCACAGTCGCCGACGGCCGCGGGCGGGCATATCGCGGACAGCTGTCCGCGCCGAGGCGCACACTGCAGACGGGAAGGAGGACCGACGATGGCGCCCGATGATGATGTGCCTCCCGAGCGGGAGCTGACCGCCTATCACGAGGCCGGGCATGCGGTTGCGGCGGCGATGCGGGGCGGCGGCGAACTCCGCTCGATCACGATTGAGCCGAGCGCGGCATACCTTGGGCACACCGGCTTTCGCTGCAAACCGTGCGATACCGCGTTTGTGACCTACGCGGGTCCATGGGCAGAAGCACGCGTGCAATGGCCACTGCCCTCGCTGGATGGCGAAGACGAAGACGGAGCTTCCTTTGAGGACTACGTGGCCGCGGCGTTTCTGCGCAATGCCGGCGGGGACGGCGAAGACTATCGACACGCCTGCGAGGCTGATCAAGCGCTGCTAGGCGAGCGGTTCGCGGAGCTCGTCGCGACTCGTGAACAGTTTTGGGGCTTTCGCGAACTCGACGAGCATTGGCCGGCGGTACAGGCTGTCGCCCAACTGCTGATTGCGGGCGCCGCGCCCACAGATGCTGCTGTCCGAGCGCTGGTCGATAGGCCGAGAATCAAAGGGGCCGAGCGGTGATCCCTGATCCTGGCGACGAACCCCCCGGGCAACCCGCCGTTGCCAGCGGGAGTGACGCGACCGAGATCGTCCCGGCGCCGACCGTGGCCGCTCAGCCTGTCGCGTGGTCGCTCGACGATGACGGCGACGAGCCGGGAGCTTCTTGGCGCTTGGCGATGGTCGACTCCGCGCGGCCGTTGTTCGCCATCGCCGCGGTGACGCTGGTCATCGTCCTGAGCGCCGCATGGCACGTGTGGATAACACCGCGCTCGCCTGCTCTTTCGACGTTGCCGCCCACAGAAACGAGCCCCGTCGAGACGATCCCGCCTGCAGCGCTTCCATCTGTCAGCAGCGTGCCGCCGTCGGACAGTATCCATGCGGACCTCCCGGCCGCCGCCGCGCCGCCGACGGTGACAGTGACCGCGCCACCGCCATCCACGCCGACCGTGACCGTGCAACCCGCCCCCACGCTCGCACCGCCGCCCGCGGACGCGGACCGGATCTTCCGGGAAGGCGTCGCCGGCATCCCCGAGCTGCACATCATCAACTGGGACGTCGCCGAAGCAGGCGCGCGCAGCATCTGCGGCGGCTTCGCCCGCGGCATGACCCGCGCCCAGATCATCGACGAAGTACAACGCAACGACCCCACCTTCACACCGTGGCAAACCTCCGGCATGGTCAACGTCGCCCTAGCCGCCTACTGCCCGCAGTACGAAGGATGAAAAGCGTTGAGCCAGAAGACTTCTTGCCGATGGCCTACGCCAGCCGCCGTGCACACCGGGACCGGTCACCTGCGCGCCGTCCAAGGCACACGTCGGTCGCCACGACCCCAGCGCTACACCGCAGTCTCGGGACCGGAGATCCGCCGCATCTCCGAGGCCGCGGCGAACCCGGTCCTGCGGGCAATCACCTCGTCGGACATCGGATTAGGAGCATAGGAGGTCCACGATGCTGTCCATGGCCCACCGAACCAAGGTGCTCGTCGGCGTCGCCACGCTGGCCGCGCTCGCCACGCTGAGCGCCGGCCCGGCCCGCGCCGACGACCCGCACATCCCCAACCAGGCGGCCGGCCAGTGCGCCGGCGGCGGGGGCGGCTCCATCTTCGAGGGATGGTGCGACGGGGAGCACTACCCCGACGGTTCCTACTGGCACCAGCTGTCCTACGCGGGCTCCTCGATGCCGTTCTTCATGCCGGGCTCGAGCGAGCCGACACGGCTGGGAATGTCGTGCGTCGTCGATCCCGACAACGGTCCGATCCCACAGCCCGCGCCGCCCGGTGGCTGCGGCGGCGCGCAGAAATAGGAGGTTGCCATGTTGACACGAGCGCTCTGCGGTCTCGCCGCAGCCGCAGCACTGATCGGCGTCGTCCCGATGCCAGCCGCGCATGCGGGCCCGGTCCAGTGGTGCGACCCGTCCTCGCCGCTGTTCGACCCGACGATCTGCTACAACGAGTCGCCGTCGAGCGGGAGCTACGCGTGCGACCCGTTCGGGCCCGCGTACAACGCGAACTACTGTGCCTCGCAGGGGGAATCATGACACCGACGCCCTTCCGGCGCCCGCGGACGCGGGTTTACATGCCGGGCTCGGAGACGATGGTCGCCTGCTGGGTGCGGCCGAGGCTGTCGGAGATGGGGTAACACCGTGTTACCTCACCGATCGAGCGCAGGCGGTCGGCATAGACGGACGGGTTCGACAAGTCCAGCACCCGGCACAGGGCATCGTCCAACCTGTCGCTGATTGCGGGGCGCCGGCCGTCTGAAGGGTGTAACTCTGGCTCAGCCCCTCGTCAAGGCGCTCGCCAGGGGTGTCGAGCTGGTCGACACCCTTCTGGTCCCACGACTCCGCGACGGGCGCGGGTCCGGGACCAGCTCGGACCCTTCCTCAGCGAGACGCGCCGCGACTGTCCGGGACCGGCTCGCCCGATGGGGTAGATCAGACCCACCCCATCGAGGGATTCCGCCGAGGAGATGGCGCCGTCGAACTGTTCACCTACACCGACCAGCCGGTGCGCGTGGTCCTCATCGACAACGAGCCGTGGTTCGTCCTGGCCGACCTGTGCCGGGTGCTCGACATCGCCAACGTCGGAAACGTCGTTGACCGGCTCGACGACCTCAACATCCGCCGGGCGGATGTTGAGAATGCTCGCGGGCAGATGCGCCAAACGGTGCTCGTGTCTGAGGCGGCCATGTACGAGGTCGTCATCCGCTCGGACAAGCCCGAAGCGGTCACGTTCCGGCGCTGGATCACCGGCGAAGTCCTCCCGTCGATCCGCCGCACCGGCCCGCGCGATCGGTCACCTGCCGCAAGGACTTCACCCGCTCCGAGCTGCTGGCGCTGGGGCGCAGGCTTGAGGAGCTGGAACGCCCGAAGGCCAAGGAACGCCAGCGGGCGGCTGCGTCGCTGGGTGGCCGTGGACTCGGCGAAAGGTTCGTCCCCACGGGGACGAACCTTTCCCAGACGCGCACCGACGACATGGTGGCAAAAGCCCTCGGCACCTCCCGCGGCACCTACGGCCGGCTGAAGCTGGTCGACAAGGAGACGCGATCAGATGACCCCGAACTGGCTGAGCTGGCGCGCGAGCAGATGGCAAAGCTCGATGCCGGGGAAACCTCGGCCCGGGCAGCTGAGCGCGTGATCGTGGAGAAGAAGTCACAGTCCCAACCGGCGGCCGCCGAGGCCGACCCTTCCTGTAAAGCGACACGGTCCGCGGCCTAACCCACTTCCAGATCCTCGACCGCGCCATCACTGGAGCAGGTTCGCTACTCGGGGGGGCTTGAGTCGGCGTCGGTGCCAGCGTCCCACCGGCAACCCCAGGCCGCGCCACCGACTTGGAAGCCCCAGGCCCGGCGAGGACGGCCAGGCGGCTCGTCATCGCCAGCCTCGAAGAGGACGACACCGGCTGGCGCGAAGTCGACCGGCAGATCCGCGGTTGCCCGGGCTGCTCGTCTGCGGTCTAGAGCTATCTGGCCTGGCATGGCCGCTAGCTCGATACGGTCGCAAAGGCGGTGCGGACAACGCGCTCAGGGTCGCCTACATCTACCTCGACCTCAACACGCCGGGCATATTGGACCCCAGCGGGCAGGAGGCCAGCGAGATCCTAGGCGCTGGCCATCTCCCGAAATGCTTCCGCCCAGTCGCGGAGCGTCAGCATTTCCCTGAGTTCGATTTCGGCTGGCGTGCCGTCCCCCAGCTGCCCTGTCCACCCATCGCACCATTCGGCAAGAGCAATAAGTGTCGCCGGAACGGTCATCTCAAATTCGTCACCATGAACCATGCCATCCTCTTGGGTTCTGAGGCCAGGCAGCACTTCTGAGGGGATCTTGACCGGCTTGCGGTGAGCAAATTTCAGTCGATCAACAATGATGCCGCGCGGAGCATCGTTTCCTTTGATCACGTGGCTGATAATCCATTGCGGCGCTTCGCCTTCCACTGCCTCCAAGGGGTTCACGTCGATCAGCAGATTTCCGAGGGTGACGGCCATTAGCGTCATCCCTAACCGGCGTCCTCGCTGGTTAGCGGCAACCATAAGGCCGCCGACTTCCCATTCCGTACTCTGCTCGTCCTGCGCGTAGTAACAGAGCCCTAGGTAATCGCCGTCTTCGCGTGCCGCGAACGCTTGGTAGTTCTCGGCCAGCTCCGCGTAATGTTCGCGCGTCCGAGGAAAGAGGTGGTCATTCGAAGCTGCGAATCCGCGGTGCCATTCGTACGCGCCCCCAGCCTCCTCGGGGCGTACATGGGAAATGACGACCGACATGCTGCATGACAATAGCCAACGACTACGGGGCCTGATGAAGGCGGCGCGTTTTTACGCGGGGGCTGCTGCTCCCAGCGCAGAATGCTGCTTCAGCTTGTCAGCAGCAACCTTGCGAAGCTCCCGGAACACCGACGAGCGACCCACGCGATGAGGAACCGCGCGGCCAGAGATCCAACGACTAATCGTCGGCCGGCTAGCCTTGACTATCCGGGCGGTCGCGTCCTGATCGAGCTCCAACACTCGAACGGCAAGGACAAAGAGCTTATGGAAGTCGTCTCGGTCGAGGTCGACCCTCACGGCATACGTCAAAGCCTCGTGAAGGGTTTCCAGGCTCTTGACCCGCGTCCCCTCGGCCGCCTCGACGCTGCCGATGTCGACTGCAAGCAGCGACATCATTTCCTTCTCCTAACCACTACGGGGGACGCGCAGTCTCGTGTACACGACCCCGGCATGCGTGTGTCTGTGCAGTATGCACGTTAACGACCCCAGTATGCGTGCGTTTGCAGTATGCACGCAATGGACATAACAACGTGTTGACGTACTCGCAATATTTCCACAGCTCAGGGCCAATCATTGCAGGCCGTGACGTGTGCGACATGCACACGACGGGACAGTCGGCCTGCCGGCGGACACGCTACGCCAACCCGGCGAGGCCGTTTCGGTGGGGCTATCCCCAGGGTGTTGGTCGCGGCTAGACCCGCACCACTAGCAGCCGCGGCGCACGCGAGCGGGGCGCAGCGGTGTCCGGCTGCCATGGCCAAAGCCCACCGGCGCTGACCTGAGGCTTTGCCGGGGCCCGGGGGTCGACGATTGTGACCAGGGCGCCCATCCTGACCGCGCCATGCATGTTCCTTGTGCGTTGCACAAGCTCGTCGCACATGGGGTGCACGGACGTGGCCTTCGCGAGGTCGGGTGTGACATTCCCGCGAAACTTATTTCAGGCGAATGTCACGCTCCCGGTGATCACCGCGCGGTGCCTCGTCGCCACGATGCCGCCGGCCCCAAGTGCCCGCGCACCCGCGTGCCTGCATAAGGATTGCGGCTGGGTCGGGCGGTAAGTTGCCCGACGTGGCAGTTAATTCCGTACCGAGCGTTTCTGCGGTGAACCGCGTGGGCAACGTCTTGCGCCAATTGCGAGTGAGCGGGAACCTGGCCACAATCGCCGCGCCGATGGAGATCACTGCTGAGCAGATCTCCGAAGCGCTGGATACGTTGGAAGCCTGGCGCGCAGCACATGCTCGTCCCCTTGGTGCCGCAACGATGGGCTTGCGGTCCCGCGTCGGGACCATGGGCTGCTCTCAAATCGAAGTGTCACAACGGCTCAAGCGCATACCCACGATCATCGACAAGTTGCGTCGTGAACCCGGCATGAATCTTGGCCGCATGGCCGACATCGGCGGCTGCCGCGCCGTGTTGAAAAGCCTGGATGAAGTCCGAAGTGTCCAGTCCCGGTACAGAGGCGACACCGTCACAGTCCGGACCAAGGACTACGTTGACCAGCCAAAACCAGACGGTTACCGCGCCGTGCACATAATTGTCCGCTACCAGAGCCGACTGATCGAAGTCCAGCTGCGCACAGAGGTCCAGCACGAGTGGGCCTACACGGTCGAGAGCGTCACATCTCGGTTCGGGCTAGATATCAAGGCTGGCGGAGGGCCGCCACAGGTGCGAGACTGGTTCGCGGCGGTGTCAGAGGCGATGGCGCTTGAAGAACACGGTCAACCCGTGGGGCCGGAGCTTTTGGACCGGGTATATACACTGAGACAGGCTGCCCAACCATTTCTGCAAGGAGTACGTCGATGAGTGCATCGCTGAAGCACTTCTTGCTCGTGTTCGACCATAACCGCGCCGAGCTGGTCGACTTGAAGGAATTCGGCACCGACGCCAAGGGCGCGATGGCCGAGTACGCCAGGCTAGAACGCACACACATGGCCGCGGCTGACTCGATTGAGATCGTATTGATCGGTTCGGACTCGCTGGAAACCGTGAAGGTCACCCACGCGAACTACTTCGACGGCACAGTCGCAGTCTCGAAGTATTTCGCCGGTATCTGACTGCAGCGTCGCCGATGCTGGCGCTCGCCCTCCCGCCTCGTCCCGCTGGTTCACCTGGTCGACCGTCGCGCCTTCCCGGAACAGCTCGCACATCTCGTGCGCGTGGCGCAACACCAGCTGCTCGGTCCGGGCCAGCGTCCAGCCCGCGACAATGATCACGGCGGCGAGTGGAACGCCGATCGACAGCAGCGACATGGCGCGACCCAGCGCACGTGCCCCAGGGCTGCCGCCCGGCCGGCTACAACTGTCCCGGACAGCGCGGGCACAGTGTCGCCGTCGCCGCGCTCGGGCGCTTGAAGCGAGCGCCTTGACGATGAGGTACGCCAGACGTACCCCAATCGAAGACTCCCCTTCGGACGCATCCAACGCCTTGACCAGTCCACACTGGATTCAACCCGGATTCCCAACGCCGCCGGGTTTCGCGCGGGACACCGACCGGGTGCTCGGCCTGTCGAACCCCACGATGGTCGCCGACCGGCTCCTCGCCGATGGCCTAAGCCGGATTGAGGTCACCGACTCCCTTCGGGCAAGTGACCAGGCGAAATGACCTGTCCGGGACAGCTCGGACAGCGGCGCGCCACCGAAGGGAAATCGCCTCACGCGGCATGAGCGGGCGCGGGGGGAAATCCCCCCGCACGCGGCATGAGCAGGCATGTCCAAAAAGGGGCTCTCACCAGGGGATTTCCCTCTGGAGAGGGGGCAGGTTCCCCGATTTTTTGGGTCCTGTGTAAAAAAATTCGTGACGGAGCGGCGGTCGCGCACCCCCCCTGGGTCCTGATTTTTTCGGGGGGGGGGTAGGAGGACCGGCGACCCATGGCAGCCGCTGGAGGTCGCCCGTCGCACGGTGTGAGGACGACCAACGCGCATGGTCAGCGCTTCGATACTCCGACGACGCCGGGGGCCGGAGTTCGATTCCGAGCCCGCGCGGAGTATCGCCGCGTAGGTCCAGTTCCCCACACGGAGCCGAAATCAGAACGGCACTGACATGTAGTTCATGCCGCCATCGTGGTCGGTGCGCGCCCGGTGGGCCTGGTTGATCAACGCCATCAGCGGGTCGTGGCGGAATCGTCGTCTGGGGTCGTCGTCGCTCATGCCCTGCAGCGCACCCTGCAGGGCCGTCGTCTCGATGTAGCGCTGCTGCGCTGTCTGCGCGTCCATGCGGCTCCTTTCTGTGTGTGCGGTGCCGGCCGGTCCGCGCCGGGGGCCTACCCAATTGACCTTTGGCTGTGGGCGCCGGCCGGCACCTACCCGCGCGGGAAGCCGCCACGGAAAGCCGCGCGGGAAACCTGCTCTACCTCACGCGATGGGGAAGCTCTCGCGCTCATCATGAGGTGCGCTGAACTGGCGGATCTTGACCGCTTCGGCGATCACTTCGTTCGACCACCGATGGCCGGCGGCTTCGAGCGCCTTGCGAGCCGTCGGTCGCCCGGCCCTGGGGTCCACGCCAAGGCTTGAAAGCTGGGCGACACAGTTGCCGATCTGGTCGCTGGACGGCAGGATCGGCGCGTCGCCGCTGTCGAGCTCTTCCACCAATCCCTTGCGCAGGAAGTGGTCCCGCTGCTCGTCGTTGAGCCACGCCAACTGGCTGCCCTTGTAGGCGTGGTGCAGCTTGCCGGTCTGATCCTTGACGATGACCAAGGGGGCAACCACGCGGTACGCCGGCCGCCATTCTCCGCTCACGCCCATGGCTAAGTTGACGGCCATCGTTCCGAGCATTTATCTCTCTCCTTAGTTGGTGGGTCGGTAGTTCGGATTCTCGCGCCACTGCTGCGAGTCCTCGTCGAACACGTAGGGCTGGTTGGGGGATGGCTGAAACCACTTGTCGCCCTGCGGAGGCGGCTGCGTGCCCGCGTAGAACCTGGGTCCAAGGCGACGCTGCATCGCGTCCGCCCGCTCACGCTCGGTCAGTTCGGACGCCGGCTTGCCGGTGCGGATCCGCACCGGCGGCGGGATGGCCGGAACCACGAACGGATCGGGCAAGTGCTCGCCAGAGCTGCGCCCGAACTTGTCTGCGTTGCGCACGGCCTGCTGGTACGTCGTTGTCCCGTCGCTGGCCGCCACTGTCTGCGGCGCCCGGACACCCAAGCGCTCAAGCACGCGGCGGTGTGTCGCTTCAACCTCGGCATCGACGACGAGCTGCTCGGCTGGCCGTAGTCCCGGCGCCAACGACGCGATGATGGCACGGCCGTTCTCGCGATCCCGCTGAAGCGCGTCCGTCCAGAACTCGATGCGCGAGCGGGGGAACTTGCCGGCGTTCACCGCGGCCAGCACGATCCGCCGGTCCTCGGCGCGGGCCGCCTGCTCGGCCGCCGACACCCGCCGAGCCTCTTTCGCAGCCTCGATTTCGGCGAGCTGAATAGCAAGTTCACGCTGCATCGTCTCCTCATTCACATCGGCCGGAAGGCCAAGCAGGCGAACGACTTCAGCGCGCGGGACCACCACTTTCTCTGCCACTTCTAGGCTCCTCTCTGCTCGCTGCGCCGCGCTTTCAGCGCCTCGACCGACGCCGCGGTGACCATCACCTGGCGCCCGAACTTGCGGCCATCGAGGTTGCCTTTTCGGCAGTGCCAGCGGACCGTATCGGCTGAAACGCCAAGCGCTGTTGCCGCTTCGGCAGGTTCCATGTATCGCTGCTCATGCTCGAAACCTACAAGCTCGTGCGGTCTCGAGCCGCCCTGTTCGCGTCGGCGCGAGTCGGCCACGAGTTCCTCGGCGATTGCGTGCTGGAACTCGACGAGACCTTCAGGCGGGCAGCCGTTGCGCTGGCGGGTGATCTCGGCGAGTTGGCCGAGCCAGTGCACGACGAGCCGCGCCGCGTCGAGGCTGAGCGCGACGCTATCGATTCGTTGAACGGAAGCGGCGATCCGGGTGCGCTCGTCCGCGGTCCGGCGGCCACTCACGACTGCGCCTCGCCTGCGGGGTCAGCGAGCTGCTCGCCGTCCATGTAGCGCCGGTGCCGCCGCCGCTCGCGCGCCGTCAGGGCACGCCCCCCGTGGGCCGCGAGCACCGGGCACCAGCCCTCGTGCTCCGCGGCGATGCGGTGGGCCCCACCGGCCGCTGCGGGCGCAATGGTCGCGACCGCCGGGCACTCGAAGCACACGCGATGGACGACCACCGAGCGGTCGGTGTCGCGGGCCATGCGCCACGCCGCGGCAATCTTCAAGTAGTCGATACTGTCGGGCCTGTCTGAGAGGACGAGTTTCATCGGGAGTTCCTTCACGGGTTTGCTGAGGTGCGGACATATGCGCGGTGGCAGGCGTTGCAGCGAGGGCGCCCCGCTGACGGCGGCCGCTCGCGGCAGTCGATGCAGAGGCCGCTTCGGTAGGCGGCGTTCTGTTCGGGTGTGGCTGGCGTAGGCGAGTTTCCATTGGTGCGCGTGACAGCCGTGACAGCCGTGACGCCATCGAATAACGCCTGTTCAGAGGGCATTTCGGTTGTCACGGATGCGTCACGGATGGCACCGCTGTCACGGTCGCCGGATTTATCCGTGACGCGCTGACCTGCAATGTCACGGTGGTCACGGATGTCACGCACAAGTGCGCCGGGTAGGTACCGCCGCCATGCTTGGCCCAGCCCGTCGTCGCCGTCGACCTGGTACCCCTTGGCGCGCCCTTCGCCGATGCGGATGGTGTTCGACCGCACCCCGTAGCGCTTCAACTCCTTTGCCAGACGCTTCTGATCGAGCGGCTTGCCCCAGAGGTCTGCCCATTCGGCCTCGTCGTCGGTGACCAGTGCGGCCACGATGTCTGCCGAGAACATGCGGTCCCGGTCGCCGAAGGCGGTGTGCACGTCGCGCAACAGCCGGGCGCCGAACGAGAGCTCGTCAGGGTCGCTATCGAACACGAAGTGACGGCAGGCCGCGCGGGCGCGTTCCGGCCAACCATCGCCGGCCGCATCGGCAATCGCCAGCAGCGACTCCCAGCACTCGGCCGGGCGGTCGCGCACCCCCTCGGGCATGGCGGGTCGCGCTGCCGCCAGAGTGTCGAAATTGGCGGCAGCCCACCGCTCCATGCGGTCGCGCAGCGGCGCAGCGGCAGCGGCGGCGTCCCGCTCTCGAAATTCGGCAATGTGCTCATCAGGCGCGCGGCGTCGCATGTGGAAGACCGCGGCAGCCCGGTCGATGATCGTCTTCGGCATCTTCCCGGCCAAACCCGCCAACACGGCCGGGGCGAAAACCGGGAACTCAACCACGCGCATGTTCTTGGAGTCGCCCTCGCATCGGTCTACCGTGGCGCCGCGCTTGTACCCGGCGTTGAAGATCGCCCGTAAGTCCTCGGCTTGCGGGTTGGTTGTGCGCCCCCAAACCGCGTCGGCCTCGTCCTGCAAGATCGTCGGCGGCCTCTCGCCGGCCGCTGCAATCCGCCGATACAGGGCTGCCGTGGTCGTCGATAAGGTCAACTTCGCGTTGCAGCACAGCAGCGCAAGCACTTCCAGTACGCGGGTCTTTCCCGAACCGGGCTCGGGAGAGTCGAGGACCAACCTGGGGGTCACGTAAAACGCACCGACGCACCAGGTGTGCAAACTCCACAGGCACAGCACCGTCAGATGATGCGGGCTTGGCAGCGCCAAGAAAGCACTCGCAAATTGTTGGCTCTCCTGACGTTCATGTGGATCAGGGAGCGTGTGGTATGGCGGCGGGGATGGTGAGCGGGGCGCACGGACGGTGATCTAGGTTCGATGGCCTTAACCCCGATCGATCCTGGAGCCGTCCGTGCGCGCATCAACCCTACTCAATTCCCTGCTCGATCTGCCTGGCGTGCGCGTCGGCGCGGCCGCTGTGCACGGTGGTGAGCTGCGCGTCACGGTTAGCTTGCGCCGGCGCCGGCTTGGCTGCCCGCACTGCTCGTTTACGACCCGGCATCGCTATGACACCCGGGAGGTGGACTCGTCGTGGCGGCATCTGGACACCGCCGGGCGGATATGCCGGATCCTGTTGCGGCGCAGGCGGCTGCGCTGCCCGACACATGGTGTGCTGGCCGAAGCGGTGCCGTTCGCCCGCCCCGGCTCCCGCCACACCCGCGACTTCGAGGACCTGGTGGCCTGGCTGGTCACCAAGACCGACAAAACCACCGTCAGCACCTTCGCCAGGGTGGCCTGGCGCACCGTAGGCGCAATCTGCGAACGCCTCGCCCCCGACGTGCTCGACCCCAACCGGCTGTGCGGGCTGGTCGACATCGGCGTCGACGAGATCTCCTGGTGCAAACACCACCGGTATTTGACGCTGGTCTCCGACCACGACAGCGGCACCATCGTGTGGGGCAAACCCGGCAAGGACAGCGACACCTTGGACGCCTTCTTCGATGAACTGCCCGACGAAGGTGCGTCCATCGAAGCGGTGTCGATGGACATGGGACCCGCCTACGCCAAAGCGGTGCGCCAGCGGGTGCCGGCGGCGGTGATCTGCGTCGACCCGTTCCACGTTGTCAAGCTCGTCACCGACGCGCTCGATGCGGTGCGCCGCCAGGTGTGGCAGGCCGCCCGCACGCTGCCCGATCAGCGCATCGCTCGCACGTTCAAGGGTGCGCGCTGGGCGCTGCTGAAGAACCCCGCCGACCTCACCGACACCCAAGCCGAAACCCTGCGGGAAATGAAACGCAGCGGCGGGATCCTTTGGCGCGCCTATCAACTCAAAGAAGCGTTGCGCGAGGTCTTCGCCGGCGACCTCGACGCCGCCACCGTCGCCGAACTGCTGGATCGTTGGTGCTCGCGAGCCCAACGCAGCCGCATCCCGGAGTTCGTCAAGGCCGGGCGCACCATCCGCAAACACCGCGCCGGCATCAACGCCGCCATCGAGAGGAACCTGTCGAACGGACGCCACGAAGGGCTCAACACCAAGGTGCGTCTCCTCGTGCGCCGTGCCTACGGCTTCCACAGCGCTCAAGCTGCCCTCGCTCTCATCCTCCTGGCTTGCGGACCGGTCACCCTCGAACTCCCATACCACACCAGGGGCCACCCACATTCATGTCAATAGAGCCAAATTGTTGTACGTCGTCGAGCAACTCGGCGCCGTCCGGGTTGTCCTCTGCCCACAGCTCGCGCAGCTCGTCGGAGCGGTCGGTGTCGGTCACTCGACACACCAGCCGCGTCCGGCGATACGGTGCAGCACCTCGCGTTCGGATTCCTCGGCGAGCCGAGTCAGCCGCAGCGCCTCATCGTCAATCCAGAACTCAATCGCCTCGCGTACGAGATCCCGCATCGCTCTAGTCCCATAAATCGCGGCGGTCATGACGAAACCCGTTTCGCCCAGGTGTGCTCGGCCCGGAACTCGTTGCGCTGTCTGACTTCTTGGCTGATCTTCGGCCAGTCGGCCGCCGCGCTGACAGCCCGACTCGCCTCGGCGAGGGCGGCCTGCGCCGTTTCGACACGCAAAGCGTTGTGAACACCAAAAGCCGCCAAGGACAATAATTTTCGCGGATCTCCGTCAGCTAGCTCACACCAGCTCGGGGTGCCAGGCCAGGGAAGAGGCCCGCAATTCGCCTGGGCGAGCAAGGCCTGCATGAATTCGTGGGTCTCGTACCAAGAGACCTGCTGGGAGCGCGTCACGGGGACGGTCACCGGACGCCCCGCTGCTCGAGGATGTCATGAATGCCGTCGAGGTTGTCGAGAACGGCGGCGATGTGTTGCGGCGCGGCGTTGCTGGTGACGTCGGAGAAGTCGATGCCCGCCGCGAACACGACACACTGTTGGAGCACGTCCGCCAGGGCGGACAGTTTGTCGTCGGCGGAGTTCTTGGGGCCGTTGATCCCCCGGTCCAGGCGTCCGAGGACGTCCAGCCCCGTCTTGACCGCCGGCCGGATGCGGCAGCCGATCATCTCCCTGTTGTGGGAGAACCTGTCGTCAGTGACCAACTTCTCCAACCGCCGGTTGATCCGGTTGAGTTCTAGCGACAGTGCGTCCGCCTGTTGGGTGAGCGGTCGCCGACGGGGCTTCTGCGGCTCCCGCTGCAGCGGTGCCGGTTTGGGTTGATAGCGCTTGCCGTCCGTGCCAATGATCGGCGCGGGTTTGGCTTCAGAGCGCCGAGCCCGGTCCAGTGCCTCCACTACGCGACCCGTCTGCCCCGGTGTCGATTCCGTTGGCGCGCCGGGCACGTTCTCAGGCAGCAGCGGAGGCAACTCCTGCTCGGCGACGATCAACTCATCGGCAAGCGCGTCCTCGTCGGGCTCGGCAGGTGTGGTCTGGGAACACACCTGCTCGCGTAGGGCTTCTTGAACCTGCCGCGTTCCCGTGCCGGTCGCCGATGCGATAGCCCGGATGCTCAGCCCCGACTCCCGCAGTGAAGCCACCACTTCGGCGCGCTCCTCGCGCGGTAACCGCAACCGAGTCGGGCCGAACTCTTGGGTGCAGTAGTCGTCCCAGGACGAGTAGCCGAGGACCTTCCAAGCGCCGCCCCTGTAGACCGTAACAACGACATCCCAAAGGACCTCCGTCGTCAGCCTGATGTAATTGGTCATCCGGCGAGCAAGATCTTTGGTCATCACTGGGGCGCCAGTGAAGACATAATCGGGCGGCTCGGCGATCGTTAGTTCCCCGAGTAGGCCGCCAGATTCGTCCGTTAGGATGGAGGTAGCGTTTCGCGACGTCGAGGTGGCCCGGGACTGAGTGCCCGGGCCGACTTCTTTTGGTGGAGGGCTCATATCACACCGGCGCCTCGCGGGTCGTCCGTGCGCTGCACGGTGTTGGCGTCCAGGTATTTCCGGACGTCAGACCAGCGGTAGAGCACCTTCTTGCCTACCTTGACGAATCTGGGCCCCGTTCCGCGATAACGCATTTGAGCGAGACCCGCTTCGCTGGTGCCTAGCGTTGGTGCCACCTCCGCGGGGGTTGCCGTGTCGATGCCATCAGGGATAGCCATCGGCTACCGTCCTCTCTATCGTTCGCTACGCACTGATGCGTAGCTTGTGATTAGAGCGAATCACAAGCATGCAATTACTGTCAAGCGACGCGCTTGTGCGTTATAGTCCGTGTCATGCGTGAGCCGCTCGCTGTGGTGATCGGCCGGAACTGCCAGGCGATCCGGTCGAGGCTCGGTGTCACCCAAGAGCAGTTCGTGCGTTATGCGCGCGAGGTTGGCCTACGCTGGACTGCCTCGAAGGTGGGCGACTTCGAGCGCGGCCGGCGGGAGCTGACCTTCGGTACCGCTCTCGCGGTCAGCTTGGCGTTGTCGAAGGCGCACGCCGACGCAAAAGAGCGCGGAATCCCCGTTGGCCGTCCAGTGACGTTGGCCGAGTTGGTGCAGTTTGACGGCAACATAGTGTTGACGCCTGACGGACCCGACCCGCTTGGTGCGGTAGTTGCAGGTGTGTGTCACGGACGCCCGTGGCCGCTCGACCTTACAGAGCTGTTGGGCGCCGATGAAGTCGGCGTGCACCAGGTACATACGAGCATCGGAGGCCACGCGTTATCCAGGGCAATCGTGGACGGCTACCTTGATCCGGACGTTGCAGCAGCAGACCTGGCGCTCACGCGCCAACGGTCTGGCTTGACTGAGGATCGGCTAGCTCAGCGGCTCGGGATTAGCCGCGATCGTCTGGCCGCCGTGTCGTTCCGGCTCTGGCAGAGCACCTTCAGCGAGGAGCGCGACCGGCGCGCCGGGCCGGACGCCAATCAGCAGAAGCGCGGTCGGGTATCGCGTGAGCTTCGTGCGGAACTCGAGGAAGCCCTGGGCAATGGCAACGATTAGCAAATACCAAACCGCCAGTGGCGCAACGCTTTACCGCGTACGCTATCGCGCTCCCGACCGCGGCGAGACACAGAAGCGCGGTTTCAAAACCAAGCGAGATGCCGAGTCGTTCGCTAACAGCGTCGAGGTCGAGAAGCTCACCGGCCAGTACGTCAAGCCGTCCCTTGGTCGCATCCCGGTTGGCGAATTGGCGCCAGGCTGGCTTGAGCGCAAAGAGCGGGCTACCGCGCCATCTCACTATCGGATGATCGAATCGGCCTGGCGAGTGCATGTGCAACCACGGTGGGGATCGGTAGCCGTCGCCGATGTCGACGTGCTGGGCATCGAGGCGTGGATCGCCGCCATGGGCCGCGACGGCGGAGGGGCGACGACGGTGCTGCGCGCGCACGGCGTGCTGTCCGGGATCTTGGCCGATGCCGTGAAGGCGAAGCGCTTGGCCGCCAATCCCTGCAAAGGCATCGAGAACCTGCCGCGCAAGCTGGCTCGTCGACACGTCTACCTGTCCGCTGATGACGTGCGCCGACTGGCGGACGAAGCGGGCGAGTACCGGGCATTGGTCCTGTTGCTGGCGTACTGCGGGTTGCGGTGGGGCGAGGCGATTGGCCTACGGGTGGCCGATGTGGAGTTCCTGCGGCGCCGTCTGAACGTCTCGGAGAATGCCGTGCAACTCGGCACCAGGCACGCGGTCGGCCCGACGAAGGGACGCCAGGCGCGCTCGGTCCCGGTGCCTGAATTCGTGCTGAATGAGCTTGCGGAGCAGTGCAAGGGCAAGGCACCCGGCGATCTCGTTTTCGCCGGCCGCGGCGGCGGCTATTTGCAGCGGCCGAAGTCGTCGACGGGCTGGTTTCAGGCGGCTGTGAAACGGGCGAAGGTCCAGAAGGTGACGCCGCATGACCTGCGGCACACGTGCGCGTCGCTGGCGGTGTCGGCCGGCGTGAACGTGCTTGCACTGCAACGGATGCTGGGCCACAAGTCCGCCAAGATCACCCTCGATACGTATGCGGATTTGTTCGACGACGACCTCGATGCCGTCGCGGTCAGCCTGCACGCCCGGTACTCCACGGGAGATAACTGTGACTCGCCGAAGTTACTCGCAAGTTGTGGCCAAAATGCGGCCACGGGGCGGCCAGAGGCTTAGCTGGCAAACATGAAAACCGCTATCTACCTGGGCAGATACCCCTACCGCGTCGGTGCGGGCGGAGGGACTCGAACCCTCACGCTCTCTCGAGCGCCGGCACCTAAAGCCGGTGCGTATGCCAATTTCGCCACGCCCGCAGCCTGCCGATCGTACCGCCTGCCGCGGGAGACGGTGCGGTGCTGCGCACTCGTGCCCGCGGTACCGTCAAGGGGTGCCCAGTCCCCGTCGCCGCAGGCCCGCGCTGATCGCGTTGGTGGTCGTGGCGGCGTGCGGCTGCCTGGCCCTGGGCTGGTGGCAGTGGTCCAGGTTCCAATCCGTCTCGGGTACGTTCCAGAACCTGGGGTATGCGTTGCAGTGGCCGATGTTCGCGTGGTTCTGCGTCTACGCCTACCGCAAGTTCGTGCGGTACGAGGAGACGCCGCCGGAGCCGCGCGACAACCAGGGCGCGACCGAGATACCTGCGGGAGTGCTGCCCGAGCGGCCCCATCCGACCCAGCGGCCGCCCGACGACCCCGCGCTTGCGGAGTACAACGCCTACCTCGCCGAGCTCGCCAGGAAAGACACCCAGCAGCAGAAAAGGACGACCGCATGACGACACCCGAGACCCCCGGGGCGCCGGCGCCCACGGTGCCCGCCGACAAGCTGCGCCCCGCGCTGCTCGGCTACCGGATCATGGCGTGGACGACGGGCCTGTGGTTGATCGCGCTGTGCTACGAGATCGTGTCGCACCTGGTCTTCCACCACCAGATCCGGTGGATCGAAGTGGTGCACGGCTGGGTCTACTTCGTCTACGTGCTGACCGCCTTCAACCTCGCGATCAAGGTCAGGTGGCCGATCGGCAAAACCATCGGGGTGCTGCTCTCCGGGACCATCCCACTGCTGGGCATCATCGTCGAGCATTTCCAGACCCGGGACATCAAAGCGCGCTTCGGGCTGTAGAGGCCGAACGTTGCTCACGCCCGGCCGCGAGCCGCCAGCTCCCGCAGCGACGGCACCAACAGCGCCAACGCGCGACCCCGATGCGACACCGCATCCTTCTGCGCCGGGGTGAGCTGCGCCGCGGTGCGGTCATCGCTGCCGGGGCCGTCGGGGACGAACACCGGGTCGTAGCCGAACCCGCCGTCGCCCCGGGGTTCTCGCCCGATCCGGCCCGTCCACTCGCCTCGGACGACCACCTCGCCGGATGCCCAGACCAGCGCGCACGCGGAGACGAAGGCCGCGCCGCGCCGTTCGTCGGGAACGTCGCGCAACTGGGCCAGCAACAGCGCGGTGTTGGCGGTGTCCGCGCCGTGGTCACCCGACCAGCGCGCCGACAGCACACCGGGCATCCCGTTCAAGGCGGCCACCTCCAGACCGGAGTCGTCGGCCACGCACGCCAGCCCGGTGGCGGCGAACCCGTCCCGCGCCTTGGCCAAGGCGTTCTCCTCAAACGTCGCACCGGTTTCCGGCGCTTCGGCGAACGGCGGAACGTCGTCCAGCGACAGCAGCGTCAGGCCCGACAGCCCGGCACCGTCGAGCACCCGGCGCAGCTCGGCCAACTTCTTGCGGTTGCGGCTGGCGACCAGAAGCCGGGTCACCGCTCGATCCGGGACATGGCGGTCACCCTCCGTAGGAAGCCTATGTGCACACGACCAAGTTAGCCGGAACGGTCAGCCCGGCCTGCGCGCCCGGTCGGCCCACAGGGACATGCCGAATTCATAGGCGTTGACGGCACCGGGGAACGAGGTGCAATGTGATACTGGTCATATGACCACTGGTCACATTCGGCAGAGAGGCGGAAGCCCATGACCACGAGGGACAAGTACACGGACGTGCCCACGCCGTACTCGTGGGAGGTTCCCAGCGCCGGCGACGCGCGTTTCACCTGGGAGTACGACGAGGGACGCGCGCGCCTGCTCTCCCTGTACCAAAAGGGGAAGGACAAGCAGTGGGACGCCCAGTCGCGCATCGACTGGGCACAGGACGTCGACCCCGAGAACCCGGTCGGGTTGCCCGACGAGTTCCATCCGCTGTTCGGCAGCCCGATGTGGGACGCCGCGGACGACGCACGTCGCGCCGAGATGCGCCAGCACTTCCAGGCCTGGCAGTTCTCGCAGTTCCTGCACGGCGAGCAGGGGGCGATGGTGTGCTCGGCCAAGATCGTCGAGGTCGTCCCGGACCTGGACGCGAAGTTCTACGCGGCCACCCAGACCATGGACGAGGCGCGGCACGTCGAGGCGTTCTCGCGCTTCCTGCAGGACAAGGTCGAGCTGGTCTACCCGATCAACAAGCACCTGACCGCGCTGCTGGACGACACCCTGCGCGACTCACGCTGGGACATGCCCTATCTGGGCATGCAGGTCCTCATCGAAGGCCTCGCACTCGCCGCCTTCGGGGTGCTGCGTGACATGGCGCCGCAGGAGTCGCTGGCCAAACAGCTGCTGGCCTACGTCATGCAGGACGAAGCCCGGCATGTCGCCTTCGGCCGAATCTCGTTGAAGGACTACTACTCCGCGTTGACGGACGCCGAGCGGGGCGAGCGGGAAGAGTTCGTCGTGGACGCCTGCTACCTGATGCGCGACCGGTTCCGCGGCGAGGAGGTCTTCGAAACCCTCGGCCTCGATGTCAAGGCGTGTGCCGAGTGGGTCGACACGTCGCCGCTGATGATCCAGTTCCGCTCGCATCTGTTCAGCCGCATCGTGCCGATCGTCAAGGACATCGGACTGTGGGGCGACAAGGTGCAGAAGGCCTTCAAAGACATGGGTGTTCTCGACATGGCCGGCTTCGACATCGAGGCGCTGATGAAGGCCGACGAGGATCAGGCCGACGCCCTGGACAAGGCACACGCCGACATGGCGGACCGGGCCCTCGAGGTGGGCCAGGTGATCGCGGCGGGCGCGAGCTGAGCCGCTCGGCCTACGCGCGGGTTTTCTGGTTCAGCGGGGGAATGTCCTGGCTCAGCACCGGCTGTGCCGCTATTTTCCTGTCATAGGGGACTTCGCAGTCTTCACAGCCCCAGATCAATTTGTGCATGTAGCAGCCGACGCAAAAGCCCAGCGTGGCCTCCGACCATGTCAGGACGAAACAGACCGCAACGACGGCCGCCATCGCCACGGGCGAGGCGCCCAACAGGCGCATGGCTAGGCACGTCGCGGCCAAAGCGGCACCGAGCAACCATGCGAACCGTTTCGGCCGCGTTGGCTTCCACACCGGACGGATGTTCATCGTCAACGCCGTGCCCAGAATGCCGGTGGGGCTGAACGGGGTCAATCCGGTAACCGCCGCGGCCAACATGTCGAAAAGCACGAGCGGACCGACAATGATCACCGGATCGGTTTCCGGGCGCAGGAGCAATAACGCGATCGTGATTGCCGAGATGATGTTCAGCAAACCCGCCCTCGCGCGGGTCGCGACCTCGTTGACCCGCGGTTCCGCATGCTCGTGTGTCACTTGTCCCATTGCCCACCACGGCCGATTGAGAAACGCATGCTCGAGTGGGACGCCCCGATTAACCATGAATTTGATCCTAAGGATGCACTGAGGTATTGACTACGGCCCCGGTCACACTCACCGCGAACACTCAGCGAGAAACACCAGCGGATTGACCGAAGCGCCGCTCCTCCGCATCGCTTCGCTCCACATCGTCGCCGGCTTGACCGAAGCGCCGCTCCTCCGCATCGCTTCGCTCTGCATCGTCGCCGGCTTGACCGAAGCGCCGCTCCTCCGCATCGCTTCGCTCTGCATCGTCGCCGGCTTGACCGAAGCGCCGCTCCTCCGCATCGCTTCGCTCTGCATCGTCGCCGGCGCGGTCAGCTGCCGAACGCCTTCGACGGTGGCGGACCCTCGGGCAGCACGCCCGGGTAGGGCAGCGCCAGGGCGTCGCGCTGGGCGGCGAACAGCGTGTCGCAGGCGCCCAGTGCCGCGTCGAGCAGCTTGTCCAGCGTCGAACGCGGGAACGTCGCACCCTCACCGGTGCCCTGAACCTCGACCAACGTCCCGGTATCGGTGGCCACGACGTTCATGTCGACCTCGGCGCGCGAATCCTCCTCGTAGGGCAGGTCCACCCGGATCCGGCCGTCGACCACCCCGACGCTGCAGGCCGCGATGGCACACGACAACGGCCGCGGATCCGACAGCTTGCCCGCCGCCGAGAGGTAGGTCACCGCGTCGGCCAGCGCGACGTAGGCGCCCGTGATGGCCGCGGTGCGCGTGCCGCCGTCGGCCTGCAGGACGTCGCAGTCGACGGCGATGGTGTTCTCCCCCAACGCGGCGAGGTCGATGCAGGCCCGCAGCGACCGGCCGATCAGCCGGCTGATCTCCTGGGTGCGCCCGGACAGCCGGCCCTTCACCGATTCACGGTCGGAGCGGGTGTGGGTCGCCGAGGGCAGCATCGCGTATTCCGCGGTGAGCCATCCCAGGCCGGATCCCTTGCGCCAGCGCGGGACGCCGTCGGTGACGCTGGCGGTGCACATGACCTTGGTGTGGCCGAATTCGATCAGGACCGAACCGGCAGGGTGGTCGGTGAACCCCCGGGTGATGACCACGGGGCGAAGCTCGTCGTCGAGGCGACCGTCTTCTCGTTTGGACACCCACCAACCCTAGCCAAGCCTGCGGCCGGGCGCTCAGACCCGTTCGGAGCGGCGGATGTCGAACGTCTCGCCGCACACGACGGCGTGCACCGGGCCGTCGAACTCGGCCTTGGCCTCGCTGATCACGTCCTCCCGCGAGGTCCACGGTGGGATGTGCGTCAGCAACAGCTCCCGCACGCCGGCCTGCGCCGCGGCCCTGCCGGCCTCGGTGCCCGACAGGTGCAACGCGGGCGGGCGGTCCGGCGAATGCGTCCAGGAGGCCTCGCAGAGGAACACGTCCGCATCGCGCGCGAGTTCGACGAGCTGGTCGCAGACGCCGGTGTCGCCGCTGTAGACGAACGACGCGCCGGTGGGGTCGGTGACCCGCAACCCGTACGACTCGCACGGGTGAGCCACCACCCGTGGCACCACCGTCAGTGCGCCGAACGTCACGGGTTCGCCGTCGACCCAGTGGCGGACGTCGAAAATGTCGGAGCAGTCGTCGATCTCGCCGCCGTAGGGTGAGGACGCCGCCCCCAACCGCGACCAGGTATCGCTGGGGCCGTACAGCATCGCCTTGCCTTCGGGGCGGATCGGGTGGTACCGGCGCCAGACGAACAGTCCCGGCATGTCCAGGCAGTGGTCGGCGTGCAGGTGCGACAGCAGCACGTGTACCGAACTGGGATCGGCGTAGCGCTGCAACGCACCCAACACGCCGCCGCCGAAGTCGAGCACCAGCGGCGGGGTGTCCGGCGCGCGGAGCAGGTAGCCCGACGCAGGCGAATCCGGGCCCACCACGCTGCCTGAGCAGCCGAGCACGGTGATTCGCACGGACACTACTGTGCCATGCCCGGTACTACCATGACGAAAACATGGCCGCATTTATGTGACCAGAATCTCCCTCGCCATCGGCGCTCGGACGCTAGCGCTCGGACGGGTGGCGAAGCGGCCGCACCCCCGTCACCGACGGACCCAGGAACCGCGCCGCGAGTTTGGTGAACGCCTCGGGGTCGCCGGTGGCCTCGAACACCCGGCTCGCCGGCGGCGCGCCGGGACGCTCGGGGTGCGGGCGCAACAAGTCTCGTTCGGTGAGCACCCGAAGCACCTCCTTGGCGGTTTCCTCCGCGCTCGAGACGAGCGTCACGGTGTCACCCATCGCCAGCTGGATCAACCCGGACAGCAGCGGGTAGTGCGTGCAACCCAGCACCAGCGTGTCGACCCCGGCGCGCTGCAACGGCTCCAGGTAGCCCTCGGCCAGCCCCAGCACCTGACGTCCGCTGGTGACCCCGCGCTCCACGAAGTCCACGAAACGCGGGCAGGCCACCGCGGTGATCTCGGCGTCGCGGGCGGCGGCGAAGGCGTCCTGGTACGCGTGCGAGGCGATGGTCGCCTGCGTCCCGATCACCCCGATGCGGCCGTTGCGGGTGGTGGCGACCGCACGCCGCACCGCCGGCAGGATCACCTCGACGACGGGCACGGCGTAGCGTTCGCGCGCATCGCGCAGGCATGCCGCCGAGGCCGTGTTGCAGGCGATCACCAGCGCCTTGACGCCGCGGTCGACCAGGTCGTCGCCGATCGCGAGCGCGTGCGCGCGGATCTCGGGAATGGGGAGCGGCCCGTAGGGGCCGTGCGCGGTGTCGCCGACGTAGATGATGTCCTCGTCGGGCAGCTGGTCGATGATGGCCCGGGCCACCGTCAGCCCGCCGACACCGGAATCGAAGATCCCGATGGGAGCCAGGGACGAGATCACGCGCTGCGCCGCTGGGTCGAGGCCTTCTTGACGGCACGTGCCTTGCGCTCCGGGGCGGACAACGCGTAGGCGGCCACCACGCCGGCGACCGCTCCGCACAGGTGGCCCTGCCACGACACGCCGCCGCACCTGCCCAGCACCGGCATGGCGCCGAGCAGGATGCCGCCGTAGACCAACAAGACCACCAGGCCGATGATGATGTCCCACACCCGGCGCACGAATATCCCGAACACGAGCAGAAAGGCCAGCCACCCGAAGATCAGGCCCGAGGCCCCGATGTGGTCGGTGGGGCCGCAGCTGCTGCCCAGGTCGCCGATCAGCCAGGTACCGAACCCGCCCACGATCCAGACGATCGCGGTGGCCCAGACGAAGCGCGACAACCCGAACAGCGTCATGAGGAATCCCAGCACCAACAGCGGCACGGTGTTGGCCATCAGGTGTTCCCAGCCGGCGTGCAAGACCGGAGCGAACACGATGCCCCACAGGCCGTCGGCCTGCAGCGGCCTGATGCCGTTGGAGTCCAGCGAGTGCCGCGTCAGCTGGTCGATCAGTTCGACGAGGTAGAGCAGCGCCACGAAGGTGAGGATCGTGGCCGCGCCGACCATCCACGCCGGCCGCGACGCCTCCCGAGGCGCCGGGGTGCCCGACCTTCCCCCTCGTCTAGTCATGCGCATCCCCTCATCGGCCGAACGCTCCGGGCAACATGCCGTGGTAGGTCGGTATTCCGGCCACCGACTCGGCACCGAGCACACCGGCCAGCACCGCCCGCGCCACGCAATCGGCGGCCGCGGCGCCCAGCTCGCTGACCAGCCCCGCCTCCGGGGAGAAGGCGGCGGGCGTATCAGCCGCGAGCGGTACCTCGAGGGCGCCGGTGGCCAGCGCGAACACCGTGTCGCCGTCCAGCGGGGTGTGCGCCGGGCGCACCGCGCGGGCCAGGCCGTCCTGGGCGGCGGTGGCGAGGCGCCGGCAGGCCGCCGGGCTGAGCGCGGCGTCGGTCGCCACGACGCCGATCGTCGTGTTGAGAGGATTGTCCAGCGGGCTCAGCTTGGGCGGCAGCAGCGCGAACGCCTCGACCTGTTCGGGCGGCGGCGGCCGCAGCGCGAACTCGCGGATCAGGTCCGCCATCCAGGGCAGGCCGGTGGCCCGGTCGGCGACATCGCCCGCGGAGTTCACCACGACGATCGCGCCGACGGTCACGCCGGACGGCAGCGTCGTCGAGGCCGTCCCGACGCCGCCTTTGAGCACCCCGGCCCGCGCCCCGACCCCCGCGCCGACCGTGCCGACCGCCGGCACCGCCTCACCACCCCGGGCGGCCTCACACGCCGCATAGCCGAAGTCGGCCGTCGGCCGGCGGTCCCAGCCGCCCACCGGGAGATCGAAGATCACCGCACCGGGCACGATGGGCACCACCCCGCCCTCCATCGCGACACCGCGTCCGCGTTCCTCCAGCCAGCGCATGACGCCGTCGGCGGCGGCCAGGCCGTAGGCGCTGCCACCGGCGAGCAGCACCGCGTCGACGAAGCGCACGGTGTTGGCGGGATCGAGCAGATCGGTTTCCCGGGTGCCCGGTGCGCCACCGCGGCAGTCGACCGCGCCGACGGTCCCGGGCGGGGTGAGAACCACGGTGACGCCGCTGGCCCATCCGGCGCCCGGCGACGCGTCGGGATCCAAGCGGTGGTGGTGGCCGACGCGGACGCCTCCGACGTCGGCGATGGAGCCCAGCGGCGGCGCCGTCAAGTTGACCGGGGACCCATCAGCACCAGGACCAGGTATTCCTGCAGGACCGTCAGCCACTGGTAGACGTCGAAGTGGGAGGCCAACGGGTGGTCGGGCGGCAGGCGATCGGGGCCTTGCGGCCCGATGTCGAGCATCACGCCCAGCGTCAGCCGGATGTCATTGACCGCCGAGACCCAGGCGTTCGCCTCGTCCTCGGTCAGCTCGAACTTGCCGGCCCGGGCCGGGATGGTCTTCAACAACTGTTGCGCTGCAACGCGTTTGGCATCGATGATCTCCGGCTCATGCAGGCTGCGCAGCGCGGCGTTCAGGTCTTCGGGAACCTCGGGCGAGGGCTCGTCCTCGGCGTCGGCCCGGTAGAAGTCAGGCAGCAGGCGGCGCAGCGTCGGATCGTGCGGCGGCTCGGAGTTCCCGGTCTTCATGCCGGTGATCTCTTCGAGTTCGTCTGCCGGAGCGGAGGATTCGCGCTCGTCGAGCAGGCCGATCATCGCGCTGACGAGGTTTCGGAGCAACTCGGCCTCGTGGGTGGCCAGGGAGGACCGAAAGCGAGGACCCTCGGGGGTCTCGACGCGCTTCCATTTGCGCACAGGGAATCGGGTGCCCTCACCGGTCCTGCTGCAGGGTCGCCCATAACCCCGCGGCGTGCAGTTTGGATACGTCGGCTTCCATCGACTCCCGGCTGCCCGCCGACACCACCGCCTTGCCCTCGTTGTGCACCTGAAGCATCAGCTTGGTGGCGTGTGGCTCGCTGTAACCGAACAACTTCTGGAACACATACGTGACATAGGTCATCAGGTTGACCGGGTCGTCCCACACGATCGTGACCCATGGACTGGCCGTCACGTCGACGGGGTCAGCCTCGCGTTGTCCGGTAGTGCCCGGTTTGGTGGGCGCTGACGCAACAACCATGGCTCCCAGGATAGCGAGCCCCGCATCTGAATACCGAACCCCGCACGGGGGCGGATACCGTAACGGAATGATCGACCCGGTCCCCGCTGGGCTGTTGACCGACAAGTACGAGTTGACGATGCTGGCGGCGGCGCTGCGCGACGGCACCGCCGCGCGACGGACCACCTTCGAGCTGTTCGCGCGCAAGCTTCCGCCGGGGCGCCGCTACGGCGTGGTCGCCGGAACCGGGCGCCTGCTGGAAGCGTTGCCGCACTTCAGCTTCGACGACGACCAGTGCCGGCTGCTCGCCGAATTCCTCGATCCCGACACGGTCGGCTACCTGCGGGACTTCCGGTTCGGCGGCGACATCGACGGCTATGCGGAAGGGGAGCTGTACTTTCCCGGGTCGCCCGTGCTCTCGGTCACGGGCAGCTTCGCCGAATGCGTGGTGCTCGAAACGCTGGCGTTGTCGATCTTCAACCACGACACCGCGGTCGCGTCGGCGGCCGCGCGGATGGTCAGCGCCGCCGGCGGACGTCCGCTGATCGAGATGGGATCGCGCCGGACCCACGAGCACGCCGCGATCGCCGCGGCCCGTGCCGCCTACATCGTCGGCTTCGCCGCCACCTCCAACCTGGAGGCCCAGCGGCGATACGGAATCCCCACCGAGGGCACCGCCGCGCACGCGTTCACCATGCTGCACACCACGCAGGACGGACCTGACGAGCCGGCCGCGTTCCGCGCCCAGGTCCGGGCACTGGGCGTCGACACCACGCTGCTGGTGGACACCTACGACGTGACGGCCGGCGTGGCCAACGCCGTGGCGGCCGCCGGCACGTCGCTGGGCGCGGTCCGGATCGACTCCGGCGAGCTGGGCGTGCTCGCCCGCCAGGCGCGTGCCCAGCTCGACGAGCTGGGCGCCGGCCGGACGCGGATCGTGGTGTCCGGCGACCTCGACGAGTTCTCCATCGCCGCGTTGCGCGCCGAGCCCGTCGACAGCTACGGCGTCGGTACCTCGCTGGTGACCGGCGCGGGCGCCCCGACCGCGTACATGGTGTACAAGCTCGTCGAAGTGGACGGCATGCCGGTGCAGAAGCGCAGCACCCACAAGGAATCGCACGGCGGCCGCAAAGAGGCGCTGCGCCTGTCGCGTCCGAGCGGCATCGTCACCGAGGAGGTCGTACACCCGGCCGGACGCCCGCCCACGGTGGGCGAACCGTCCCGGCCCCTGACCACTCCCCTGGTCCGCGGCGGCCGCGTCGTCGCGGAAACGGGCGCCTGCGCCCTGGCCCCCGCACGCAAGCTGGCCGCGGCCGGCCTGCGCAGCCTGCCGTGGGAGGGGCTGGCATTGGCGCCCGGCGATCCGGCGATCCCCACCAGCCAGATCCCGGCCTGAGCGCGAACAGTGACCACCTCCGACGCCTGCCCGAGCGTGCCGGAGCTGCTGGCCGCCGCGGTGGCCGGGCTCGGCGGCAGTGAACGCCAAGGCCAGCTCGAGATGGCCGTCGCGGTGGCGCGCGCCTTCGATACCGGCGAGCACCTGGCCGTGCAGGCCGGCACCGGCACCGGTAAGTCGCTGGCGTATCTGGTCCCCGCGATCGTCCGCGCCGTCAGCGACGAATCGCCCGTCGTCGTGTCCACGGCCACGATCGCCCTGCAACGTCAGCTCGTCGACCGCGACCTGCCGCGGCTGGCCGAGTCGCTGGCCCGGACGCTGCCCCGCGCGCCGCGGTTCGCGCTGCTGAAGGGCCGGCGAAACTACCTGTGCCTGAACAAAATCCACAATGGAAGCGCCATCGACGGCGAGCCTGAGGACAGACCGCAGGAGGAGCTCTTCGATCCGGTGGCCGCGACCTCGCTGGGTCGCGACTTGCAGCGGCTCACCGCCTGGGCGTCGACGACCGACTCGGGCGACCGCGACGACCTGCGGCCCGGCGTTCCCGACCGGTCCTGGTCGCAGGTCAGCGTCTCCGCGCGCGAATGCATCGGCGTGGCTCGCTGCCCCTTCGGCGGCGAATGCTTCTCGGAACGGGCGCGTGGCCGCGCCGGCGGCGTCGACATTGTGGTCACCAACCACGCGCTGCTGGCCATCGACGCCGTCGCCGAATCGGCGGTGCTGCCGGAGCACGCGCTGCTGGTGGTCGACGAGGCGCACGAGTTGGTCGACCGGGTGACGTCGGTGGCCACCGCGGAGCTGACCCCGGCCACCCTCGGGGCGGCCACGCGCCGGATCGCCCGGATGGTCGGTCCGGAACTGACCCAGCGGTTGGAGGCGGCCACCGCCAACCTCGCCGCCGCGATCCACGACGCGCGGCCCGGCCGCATCGACCGACTCGACGACGAGCTCGCGACCTACCTGACGGCGCTGCGCGACGCGGCGAGCGCGGCACGCTCGGCGATCGACGCCACCGGCCCGGTGCGGGCTGACCCCGGAGCGGCATCGGCCCGTGCCGAGGCGGTCGCCGCGCTCGGCGAGATATTCGACACCGCGTCTCGCATCCTTGTCTCGTTCGCTCCGGCCATCCCGGATCGGACCGACGTGGTCTGGCTGGAGCACGAGGACAACCGGGGTTCGCCGCGGCCCGTGCTGCGCGTGGCGCCGCTGTCGGTCTCCGGCCTGCTGCGCGACCGGGTTTTCTCACGGTCGACGACCGTGTTGACGTCGGCGACGCTGACGGTCGGCGGGTCCTTCGACGCAATGGCGGCCGCGTGGGGCCTGACCGGATCGGAGCCCGGCGGCGATCCGACGTGGCCCAAATGGCGGGGTCTCGACGTCGGGTCGCCGTTCGAGCACGCCAAAGCGGGAATCCTCTACGTCGCCGCCCACCTGCCGCCGCCCGGTCGCGACGGCACCGGGTCGGCCGAGCAGCTCACCGAGATCGCCGAGCTCATCACCGCCGCCGGCGGGCGCACACTGGGGCTGTTCTCGTCGATGCGGGCCGCCCGGGCCGCCGCCGAGGCCATGCGCGAACGGTTGTCGACACCGGTGTTGTGTCAGGGCGACGACAGCACCTCGGCGCTGGTCGAACGTTTCAGCGCCGACCCGGAGACCTCGCTGTTCGGCACGCTGTCGCTGTGGCAGGGCGTCGACGTGCCGGGCCCGTCGCTGTCGCTGGTGCTGATCGACCGCATCCCCTTTCCCCGGCCGGACGATCCCCTGCTGGGCGCGCGGCAGCGGGCCGTCGCCGCCCGCGGCGGCAACGGTTTCATGGCGGTGGCCGCCAGCCACGCGGCGTTGCTGCTGGCACAGGGGTCCGGCCGGCTGCTGCGTCGGGTGACCGACCGCGGCGTCGTCGCCGTACTCGACTCTCGAATGGTCACGGCCGGCTACGGCGCCTACCTGCGGGCCTCGCTGCCGCCGTTCTGGCCGACAACCGATGCCGCCCAGGTGCGGGGGGCGCTGGAGCGGCTACGCACCGCGCCCGACGGCGTGCCGGCCTGACCGTAGGCGGTCATCCGGCCAGGGCCACCAGACCGAGCTCGGCGCTGCCGGCGAGCATCGGATGGCGGGGCAGCACCCGCACCGTGTATCCGACCGCACCGGCCATCGGCAGTGGCGTCGTCGTCGCGAACACCGCTTTCCCGCCGTCGGCGCTGCCGGTGTGCGGCATGTCGACCGTCACCGGGTCCTGCAACACGTCGCTGGAGTCCACCCGGCCGAGCACCGCCTGCACGGCCACCTCGTCGGGCCGCAGTCCGCCCAGCCGCACGGTCGCGGTCAGGGTCAGCTTCGACCCGAGCAGCGGGGTGTCCGGCAGGCCGGTGCTGTCGACGTCGGTGACCTCGATCTTGGGCCACGCCTCCTCGACGCGCCGACGGTAGACGGCCAGCTCCCGCGCGGCGCCGAAGGGCTTCTCGCCGCCGATGGTCTTGCGCAGCGACTGCGCCGCGGGCATGTAGTACTGCTCGACGTAGTCCCGCACCATTCGGGAGGCCAGCACTTTGGGCCCCAGCGCCTGCAGGGTGTGGCGCACCATCTCGACCCACCGCGGCGGCACCCCGTGTTGGTCGCGCTCGTAGAACTTCGGTGCCACCGCCTCTTCGAGCAGCGTGTAGAGCGCGTTGGCCTCCAGGTCGTCGCGGCGCACCTCGTCGGCCAGCCCCGTGGCCGACGGTATCTCCCAGCCGTTTTCGCCGTCGTACCACTCGTCCCACCAGCCGTCGCGGATGGACAGGTTCAGTCCGCCGTTCAGCGCGCTCTTCATCCCGGAGGTGCCGCACGCCTCCAGGGGACGCAGCGGGTTGTTGAGCCAGACATCGCAGCCCCAATACAGCAGCCGGGCCATCGACATGTCGTAGTCGGGCAGGAAGGCGATGCGGTGGCGCACCTGCGGGCGGTCGGCGAAGCGCACGACCTGCTGGATCAGCGCCTTGCCGCCGTCGTCGGCGGGGTGGGACTTCCCGGCCACGATCAGCTGGATCGGCCGCTCCTCGTCGAGCAGCAGTCGTTCCAGCCGGTCGGGATCGCGCAGCATCAGGGTCAGCCGCTTGTAGGTCGGCACCCGCCGGGCGAACCCGATGGTCAGCACGTCCGGGTCGAAGGCCGTCCCGATCCAGGCCAGCTCGGCGTCGGCCGCGCCGCGCTCCCGCCACGACCGGCGCAGCCGCGCCCGCACGTCCTCGACCAGCAGCGAACGCAACTGGGAGCGGATCCACCACAGGTGGCCGGGGTCGACCTGCTGCAGCCGCTGCCAGACCGTGGGTTCGCTCAGCGAGTCCGAGCCGGCCAGCTCGCGACCCAACTCCAGCCACTGCGGCGCGGCCCAGGTGGGTGCGTGCACGCCGTTGGTGATCGAGCCGATCGGGACCTCGCCCCGGTCGAACCCGGGCCACAGCTCGCTGAACATGGCGCGGCTCACCCGCCCGTGTAGCAGGGAGACGCCGTTGGCGCGCTGGGCCAGCCGCAGGCCCATGTGGGCCATGTTGAACTTGGCCGGGTCGGCCTCGGCGCCCAGTTCGAGAATCCGGGCGGTCGGCAGGCCCGGCAGCAACGTCGCCTCGCGTTGGTCGTCGAAGTAGCGCTGCACCATCTCTAGCGGGAACCGGTCGATTCCGGCGGGCACCGGGGTGTGGGTGGTGAACACCGTGCTGGAGCGGACGACGGTCAGCGCGGTGTCGAAGTCCAGTCCCGAGTCGGTGACCAGCTCACGGATGCGCTCCGCACCGAGGAAGCCCGCGTGCCCCTCGTTCATGTGGAATACCTCGGGCGCGGGCAGGCCCGCGTTGGCCGTGAACGCGCGGATCGCCCGCACCCCGCCGACGCCGGCCAGGATCTCCTGTTTGATGCGGTGTTCCTGGTCGCCCCCGTAGAGGCGGTCGGTGACGCCGCGCAGCTCGTGTTCGTTCTCGGGCACGTCGGAATCCAGCAGCAGCAGCGGAACGCGACCGACCTGCGCGACCCAGACCCGGGCTCGCAACTGCGCCGAGTCGGGCAGGTCCAGCTCCACCAGCACCGGATCGCCGGTGCTGGTGTCGGTGAGCAGCCGCAGCGGCAACCCCTGCGGGTCCAGCGACGGGTAGGTCTCCATCTGCCAGCCGTCGGCGGTCAGCGACTGCCGGAAGTATCCGGAGCGGTAATAGAGGCCCACGGCCACCAACGGCACCCCCAGATCGGAGGCGGACTTCAGGTGGTCGCCGGCCAGGATCCCCAACCCGCCCGAGTAGTTGGGCAACACCTCGGCGACGCCGAACTCCATCGAGAAGTAGGCGATCGCCGTCGGCATCGCCACCCCGTTGTCCTGCTGCTGCTGGTACCAGAGCGGACGGCTCAGGTAGTCGCGCAGGTCGGCGGCCAGGGCGTCGAGCCGACTGAGAAATCCCTCGTCGACGGCCAATTCGTCAAGCCGGGCGGGGCTCACCGCCCCCAGCAGCGCAACCGGATCGGAGCCGCACTGGGCCCACAGCGTCGGGTCGATGGTGGCGAACAGGTCCTGTGTCGGCTTGTCCCACGACCACCTCAGGTTGGTGGAGAGCTGTTCCAGCGCGACCAGGCGCTCGGGTAGATGAGCACGGACGGTAAAGCGGCGGAGGGCTTTCACACGTCCTTACCTTACTGAGGCTGCCAACCGGTGCAGCGCTACTAACCCAGCGTTTACCTTCAGTGGTGTGGCCGGACCCTAGGGTGGGTATCGGGAAGTAATGGGGGCGCGGCGAGACTTTCCAGGCGTGGTCCCCCACGAAACGAGTTTTCCCGCACGAAAGGCATTCCGCGACGAGGGACCCCGCGGTCGTGCCGCACAACCGGAACGGCCCCGGCCACTACCGCGGGCCGCCGACGAGCCGGGCAGATTGAATCCCCCGGCGACGAATCCGCCCGAGCAGCGGGCGGAGGAGGAGCCGGGCAGATTGAATCCCCCGGCGACGAATCCGCCCGAGCAGCGGGCGGAGGAGGAGCCGGGCAGATTGAATCCCCCGGCGACGAATCCGCCCGAGCAGCGGGCGGAGGAGGAGCCGGGCAGATTGAATGGAGTGGTGGTGCCGGGTCGCGTCGAGATCGATAACGTCCAGCCCGTCGTTTCGTGCGGCGCGTACCCCGCCAAGGCGGTGGTCGGCGAGGTCGTCCCGGTCAGCGCGGCGGTGTGGCGGGAGGGCCACGACGCCGTCGCGGCGACCTTGGTGGTGCGCCACCTCGGACAGCGCTATCCGCAGGTGACCGAGGTCCGTCAAATCAAGGCGGTCGAGGCCCCCACGCGGCCAGCCGGGGCGCACGAGGCGGGCGCGGCCGATCAGCAGCGGGTCAAGCCGCAGCTGTTCCCCATGACGATGGGCGAAGAGCCCTACGTGTTCCACGGCCAGTTCACCCCCGACCGGGTCGGCCTGTGGATGTTCCGCGTCGACGGGTGGGGCGACCCGATCGCCACGTGGAAGCACGGGCTGATCGCGAAGTTGGACGCCGGCCAGGGCGAGACCGAACTGTCCAACGACCTGCTGGTCGGTGCCGGGCTGTTCGAGCGCGCCGCGGCCGGGGTGCCCCGCGCGCTCCGCGATCCGCTGCTGGCCGCGGCCGCAACGCTGCGGGCCCCCGGCGACCCGGTCACCCGCACCGCGCTGGCCCTGGCGCCCGAGATCGACGAACTGCTGGCCGAGCACCCGTTGCGCGACCTGGTGACCCACGGCGAACAGTTCGCGATCTGGGTGGACCGGCCGCTGGCCCGCTTCGGCGCCTGGTACGAACTGTTTCCGCGCTCCACCGGCGGATGGGACGCCGACGGCAACCCGGTGCACGGCACCTTCGCCACGACGACCGCCCAGCTGCCACGCATCGCCGACATGGGGTTCGACGTCGTGTACCTTCCGCCGATCCATCCGATCGGCAAGGTGCACCGCAAGGGCCGCAACAACTCCCCCACCGCGGCACCCGGGGACGTGGGCTCGCCGTGGGCGATCGGCAGCGACGAGGGCGGCCACGACGCCATCCACCCCAGCCTGGGCACCATCGATGACTTCGACGACTTCGTGGCCGCGACAAGGGCTTTGGGCATGGAAGTGGCGCTGGATCTGGCACTGCAATGCGCGCCGGATCACCCCTGGGCCCGCGAACACCGGGAGTGGTTCACCGAGCTGCCGGACGGCACCATCGCCTACGCCGAGAACCCGCCGAAGAAGTACCAGGACATCTATCCGCTCAACTTCGACAACGACCCCGCCGGCCTCTACGAGGAGGTTCTGCGCGTGTGCCGGCACTGGATCGATCACGGCGTCAAGATATTTCGGGTCGACAACCCGCACACCAAGCCACCGAACTTCTGGGCCTGGCTGATCGCCCAGATCAAAGACCGCGACCCCGACGTGTTGTTCCTCTCCGAGGCGTTCACGCCGCCGGCCCGGCAATACGGGCTGGCCAAGCTCGGTTTCACCCAGTCCTACAGCTACTTCACCTGGCGCACGGCCAAGTGGGAACTCACCGAGTTCGGCAACGACATCGCCGCGCTCGCCGACTTCCGCCGGCCCAACCTGTTCGTCAACACCCCCGACATCCTGCACGCGATCCTGCAGCACAACGGTCCCGGCATGTTCGCCATCCGCGCCGTGCTGGCCGCCACGATGGGCCCGGCCTGGGGCATGTACTCCGGCTACGAACTCTTCGAGCACCGGGCGGTGCGGGAGGGCAGCGAAGAGTACCTGGACTCGGAGAAGTACGAACTGCGTCCCCGCGACTACGCGGGCGCACTCGCCGAGGGTCGGTCGCTCGAGCCGTTCATCTCCCAGCTCAACGAGATCCGCCGGCGTCATCCTGCGCTGCAGCAGCTGCGCACCATACATTTCCACAACGTGGACAACGACGCCCTGTTGGCCTACAGCAAGTTCGACCCCGCCACCGGCGACTGCGTGCTGGTGGTGGTGAGTCTCAACGCGTTCGGGCCCGAGGAAGCCACCCTGTGGTTGGACATGGCCGCACTGGGTATGGAGCCCTACGAACGATTCTGGGTGCGCGACGAGATAACAGGACACGAATTCCAATGGGGCCAAGCCAATTACGTTCGCCTAGACCCGGCGCAAGCAGTCGCGCACGTCATCAACATGCCCCTCATACCGCACGAATCCCGAATCACGCTGCTACGCAGGGGTTGAACGCACCGGAGGTGAAAGGGATATGAGCAATGCCGATCAACTCGCCGAAACGCACCTGGCGCCCGACCATGACGACCTGTCGCTTCTGGTGGCCGGCACCCATTACAACCCGCACAGCATTCTGGGCGCCCACGAGTATGCCGACCACACCGTTATCCGGGCATACCGGCCGCACGCCACCGAGGTCGTCGCGCTCGTCGGTGACGACCGGTACCCGATGCGTCACATCGAATCAGGCCTGTTCGCCGTGGCGCTGCCCTTCACGGACCTGATCGACTACCGGCTGCAGATCAGCTATGAGGGCTCCGACCCGTACACGGTCGCCGACGCCTACCGCTTCCTGCCCACCCTGGGCGAGATGGACCTGCACCTGTTCGGCGAAGGACGTCACGAGCGGCTCTGGGAAGTCCTCGGCGCCCATCCCCGCTCCTTCACCACGGCCGACGGTGTGGTCGACGGTGTCTCCTTCGCCGTCTGGGCACCCAACGCCAAAGGCGTCAGCCTGATCGGGGAGTTCAACGGCTGGACGGGCACCGACGCGCCCATGCGGGAACTGGGCTCCTCGGGCGTGTGGGAGTTGTTCTGGCCCGGGTTCTCCGTCGGCGGCCTCTACAAGTTCCGCGTGCACGGCGCCGACGGCGTGGTGACCGAACGGGCTGACCCGATGGCGTTTGCTACCGAGGTGCCCCCGCACACCGCGTCACGCGTGGCGGTCAGCAGCTACCGCTGGAGCGACGAGGACTGGATGACCCGACGCGCCGAGCGCAATCCGGTGTTCGAGCCGATGAGCACCTACGAGGTCCACCTGGGTTCGTGGCGCCCGGGGCTCAGCTACCGCCAGCTCGCCCGCGAGCTCACGGACTATGTGGTGGAGCACGGCTTCACCCACGTCGAACTGTTGCCGGTGGCCGAGCACCCGTTCGCCGGCTCGTGGGGATACCAGGTCACCTCCTACTACGCGCCCACGTCGCGGTTCGGCACACCCGACGAGTTCCGCGAACTCGTCGACGCCCTGCACCGGGCCGGCATCGGGGTCATTGTGGATTGGGTGCCCGCACACTTTCCCAAGGACGCGTGGGCGCTGGGCCGCTTCGACGGCACCGCACTCTACGAGCACTCCGATCCACGACGCGGCGAGCAACTCGACTGGGGCACTTACGTGTTCGACTTTGGCCGCCGCGAGGTGCGCAACTTCCTGGTGGCCAACGCGCTGTACTGGATCGAGGAGTTCCATGTCGACGGCCTGCGCGTGGACGCCGTCGCCTCGATGCTCTACCTGGACTACTCGCGCCCGGCCGGCGGCTGGACGCCCAACGTCTACGGCGGGCGCGAGAACCTCGAGGCGGTCCAGTTCCTGCAGGAGATGAACGCCACGGTGCACAAGACGGCGCCGGGGATCGTCACCATCGCCGAGGAGTCGACGTCGTGGCCAGGCGTGACGCGTCCGACAAGCCTTGGCGGCCTGGGCTTTTCGATGAAGTGGAACATGGGCTGGATGCACGACACCCTGGACTACATCAGTCGCGACCCGATCTATCGCAGCTACCACCACCACGAGATGACGTTCTCGATGCTCTATGCGTTCAGCGAGAACTACGTCCTGCCGATCAGCCACGACGAGGTGGTGCACGGCAAGGGCACGCTGTGGGGGCGGATGCCGGGCAACAACCACGTCAAGGCCGCCGGCCTGCGCAGCCTGCTCGCCTACCAGTGGGCGCACCCGGGCAAGCAGTTGTTGTTCATGGGCCAGGAATTCGGCCAGCGCAACGAGTGGTCCGAGGAGCACGGCCTGGATTGGTGGCAACTCGACGAGCAGGGCTTCTCCAACGGCATCCTGCGGATGGTGCGCGACATCAACGCCATCTACCGCAGTCATCCGGCGCTGTGGAGCCAGGACACCGTTCCCGACGGCTACTCCTGGATCGACGCCAACGACTCCGCCAACAACGTGCTGAGCTTCCTGCGTTACGGCAGCGACGGTTCGGTCATGGCCTGCGTCTTCAACTTCGCGGGTGCCGAGCACAGCGGCTACCGGCTCGGACTGCCGTGCGCCGGCCGGTGGCGCGAGGTGCTCAACACCGACGCCACGGACTACAACGGTTCCGGGGTCGGCAACATGGGTGGCGTCGACGCGACCGAGGACCCGTGGCACGGGCGGCCGGCGTCGGCGTGTCTGGTGTTGCCGCCCACGTCGGCGCTGTGGCTGGCGCCCGAGTAGCGCTCGGCATTCAGCGCGAGCAGACGCAAAATCGCCCTAAACCGGAGGTTTCAGGGCGATTTTGCGTCTGCTCGCCGCGTCAGTACAGCGCGTTGGCGAGGTTGCGCCGGCCGGCGACGACCTCCGGATCGGCCGGATCGAACAGTTCGAACAACTCGACGAGGCGGGTGCGCACCTTGGCGCGCTCGTCCCCGGATGTCTTGCGCACCAACGTGATCAGACGTTCGAAGGCGGCGCCGACGTCCTGGTTGAGGATCTGCACGTCGGCGGCCGCGAAGGCGGCGTCGATGTCACCCGGCGCCGCATCGGCCACCGCGACCGCGTCGGGGACTTGAGCCGTTGCGCGCGTGAGGAAGTCGATCCGCCTGATCGCGGCCTTCGCCTCGACGCTGCCGGGGTTGGCGTCCAGGATCGCCTGGTACGACTCCTTGGCGGCCTCGAAGTCGCCGGCCTCGAGTCGCTGGCGCGCCTGCAACAGCTCCGGATCGGTTTGCGGCGACTCCCCGGCCTCCCCCGGGCCCCTGAGCTTGCCGTCCGTTGCCGCGAGCAGCGAATCCACCCAACGGCGCAGCTGGTCGGCCGGTTGCACGCCCTCGAAACTGGACAACGGCTGCCCGGCGGCCAACGCCACCACGGTCGGAACCGCCTCCACACCGAACGCCTGGGCGACCCGGGGAGCCACCTCGACGTCCACCGTGGCCAGCGACCATTTGCCGTTGTCCTCGGCGGCCAGCGCGGACAGCGTTTCGGCCAGCTGGGCACACGCGTCGTTGCGCGGCAACCACAACAGCACCACGACCGGCACTTCGCCGGACCGGATCAGCACCTCGTCTTCGAAATTGGCCTCGGTGACCTCGGTCACCCCCGCCGCCGGCGCCGCCCGGCCGCCGGCCCCAGCTGCCGATGCTTTTTGCTGAGCGCGCTGCTTGAGGCCGGACAGGTCGACCGCACCAGCCAGCGCAGGCCCTATGGAGGATCGCGGACGCGTCACGCCGTCAAGTCTGTCATGCACATCGGCGCCCGATCCACCCGGTCGCGCGGACACTCGCGCAAAGTGAAAATCCGGCCGCGGCCCCCGCCGAAAGGCTCCTGAGCGCCCGATATGACGAACATCACACGTGTGCGCGCGAACCGCGCGCCAGCAACGCGGCGCGCGGGCCGTTACCCGGCCCGCAGAATCAGCGCGTCGCCCTGTCCACCCGCCCCGCACAGGGCGGCGACACCGTAGCCGGAGCCGCGGCGCGCCAACTCCAGGGCGACGTGCAGCGCGATGCGGGCTCCCGACATGCCGATCGGGTGCCCGACGGCGATCGCGCCGCCGTTGACGTTGACGATGTCGGGATTCAGCCCCAGCTCGCGGGTCGAGGCCAGCGCGACCGCCGCGAACGCCTCGTTGATCTCCACCACGTCGAGTTGGTCGACCGAGATGCCTTCGCGCCCGAGCGCCTTCCTGATCGCGTTGGCCGGCTGCGACTGCAGCGTCGAATCCGGTCCGGCCACGACGCCGTGCGCACCGATCTCGGCCAGCCACGTCAGGCCCAGCGCCTGGGCTTTCTCCTTGTTCATCACCACGACCGCGGCCGCGCCGTCGGAGATCTGCGACGCCGAACCCGCGGTGATGGTGCCGTCACGGCGGAACGCCGGCTTGAGACCGGCCAGCGATTCGGCGGTGGTGTTGGCGCGGATGCCCTCGTCCTCGGCGAACTGCAGCGGGTCACCCTTGCGCTGCGGGATGTTGACCGGCACCACCTCGTCGGCAAACACCCCGTCCTTCCACGCCGCGGCCGCCCGCTGATGCGAACGCGCGGCGTAGGAGTCCTGCTCCTCGCGGGTGAATTTGTCGACGTCGTTGCGCTGCTCGGTGAGCGCGCCCATCGGCTGGTCGGTGAACACGTCGTACAGGCCGTCGTAGGCCATGTGGTCCAGCACGGTGACGTCGCCGTACTTGTAGCCCGAGCGGCTGTCCATCAGCAGGTGCGGCGCCTTGGTCATGGACTCCTGCCCACCGGCCACCACCACGTCGAACTCTCCGGCGCGAATCAGCTGGTCAGCCAGGGCGATGGCGTCGATACCGGACAGGCACATCTTGTTGATCGTCAGTGCCGGGACGTCCCAGCCGATGCCGGCCGCCACCGCCGCCTGGCGCGCGGGCATCTGACCGGCTCCGGCGGTCAGCACCTGGCCCATGATCACGTACTCGACCAGCGACGCCGGCGCCTCGACGTTCGGGAAGGCCTTTTCCAGCGCGCCGGAAATCGCGATGGCGCCCAGGTCACTGGCCGAAAAGTCCTTCAGCGAACCCATCAGCTTGCCGATGGGAGTACGGGCTCCAGCAACGATCACCGACGTCGTCATGACTATCTCCTTAGGCCTACTAGGCGCTCACTGGGGGCCGATTCCGATCCCCGAAGAAGCGAAATCTTTGCCGTCAGGTTACCGTTGTGAGATGACGACGGATCAAGTTGACGCCCGTCAGTTGCTGTCTACCACGCTCGTGACGGCGGTTGATCATGTCGGCATCGCAGTCCCCGACCTCGACGCGGCCATCGCCTGGTACCACGACCACCTCGGCATGATCCTGGTGCACGAGGAAGTCAACGACGATCAGGGTATCCGTGAGGCCATGCTGGCGGTGCGCGACGCGCCGCCCGGCACCGCACAGATTCAGCTGATGGCCCCGATCGACGACTCGTCGACGATCGCCAAGTTCCTCGACAAGCGCGGGCCGGGCATCCAGCAGATGGCCGTCCGGGTCGGCGACCTCGACGTCATCAGCGAGCACCTGCGCTCCCACGGGGTCCGTCTGGTGTACGAAGCACCCCGCCGCGGTACGGCCAACTCCCGCATCAACTTCGTCCATCCCAAGGATGCCGGCGGAGTCCTCATCGAGCTCGTCGAACCCGCTTCCTGAACGGCTGCGGCATTGAAGGGCCTCACGACCATTTCCGGGTAGGCCGGCGCGTCGCGCGGGCGGCCCAGCACCCCGTGTGCCAGTGCCGGCGGTCCCCGATCCCGGCGTCGTGAGTATCGGTCGGCCAGACCACCACATGCGCGGTGCCCGAACGGATCTCGTGGTCACAGCCGGGGCAGCGGTAGATCTTGACGGCACGCGCCGCCGCGACCGGGCGAACCTCGTATTCGTGCCCGTCGGGTCCCGTCTCGACCCGCCGCGAGACTGCCGACAACGGCACGGGCCGCTGTCGTCGCGGCGGTGTGCGGCGCCGTGCCATGCGGCCAGTCTAATCCGGGGCCCTCAGAACAGCCGGTACTCGTCGCTGTCCATGCCCCGCATCTTGTCGTAATCCAGTGTGAGACAACGAATCCCGCGGTCCTCGGCCAGCGTGCGCGCCTGCGGTTTGATCTGCTGGGCGGCGAACACCCCGTGGACCGGGGCCAGCAGGCTGTCGCGGTTGAGCAGCTCGAGATAACGGGTGAGCTGCTCGACGCCGTCGATCTCGCCGCGCCGCTTGATCTCCACCGCGACCGCCCCGCCCCGCTCGTCGCGGCAGAGCAGATCGACGGGCCCGATCGCGGTCATGTACTCCCGGCGCACTAACGTGTACCCCTCGCCCAGCAGCTGCACGTGCTCGGCGAGCAACGCCTGCAGGTGGGCCTCGACGCCGTCCTTGACCAACCCGGGATCGACGCCCAGGTCGTGGCTGGAGTCATGCTCGACCGCTTCGACGGTGATGCGCAGCTGTTCTCCTGCTTTGTTTTCCACCACCCACACCGGCGCCTCGCCGACGGGCTCCTCGGTCAGCCGGCACGGCGGACTCATCCAGTTCAACGGCTTGTAGGCGCGGTCGTCGGCGTGCACGCTGACCGACCCGTCGGCCTTGAACAGCAACAACCTGCGCGCGGACGGTAAATGCGCGGTGAGCCGGCCGACGTAGTCGACGGTGCATTGGGCAATCACGAGTCGCACCCGACTCACCTTAGAGCGTGGCCGACAAATTAGGCTGACGCCACCATGTCGGCAGAAAAGACGGTGGCACGGCGCCTGGGCCGGGTGCTCGAAGCGGTCACCCGTCAGAGCGGCCGGCTGTCGGAGACCCCGGCGTACGGCTCGCTGCTGCTCGGGCGGGTCACCGAAAGCCAACGGCGCCGGCGCATCCGCATCCAGGTGATCCTGACCGTGCTCGTCGTGGCCGTGAACCTGATCGGCATCGGCGTCGCCCTGCTGTTGGTGACGGTCGCGATCCCCGAGCCGAGCGTGTTCGACGACGCGCCGCTCTGGCTCACGTTCGCGGTGGTGCCCGCCTACATCGCGGTAGCGCTGGCACTGGGCGCGTTCTGGATCACCCGGCGGACCGTGATCGCGCTGCGCTGGTCGATCGAGGAGCGCACACCGACCCGCGAGGACGAGCGCAACACGTTCCTGGCGCCGTGGCGGGTCGCGATCGTCGACATCGTCCTGTGGGGATCCGGCGCGGCGCTGCTGACCACCCTCTACGGGCTGGTCAACGTCTTGTTCGTCCCGCGGTTCCTGTTCGTCGTGACGTTTGCGGGCGTCCTGGTCGCCACCGGGAGCTATCTGGCAACCGAGTTCGCGCTACGTCCGGTGGCCGCGCAGGCGCTCGAGGCGGGACGTCCGCCCCAGCGGCTGACCGCGGGCATCATGGGCCGGACCATGATGGTCTGGTTCTTCGGCTCGGGCGTCCCGGTGATCGGTATCGCGCTGGTGGCCTTCTTCCAGCTCCTGATGCGCAACATGACCGAAACCGAGTTCGCCGTCGGCGTGGTGATGATCTCCACCGCCACGCTGATTTTCGGTTGCCTGTTGATGTGGATCCTGGCGTGGCTGACGGCAACGCCGGTGCGGGTGGTGCGCACGGCGCTCGAGCGGGTCGAGCGCGGCGATCTGCGGGGCAACCTGGTGGTGTTCGACGGGACCGAACTCGGCGAGTTGCAACGCGGTTTCAACGCGATGGTCGACGGCCTGCGTGAACGGGAACGCGTGCGCGACCTGTTCGGCCGGCACGTCGGACGCGAGGTGGCCGCCGCCGCCGAACGCGAGCGCCCGAAGCTGGGCGGGGAAGAACGCCACGTCGCCGTCGTGTTCATCGACATCGTCGGCTCCACCCAGTTGGTGACCAGCCGCCCGCCCGCCGAAGTCGTCGCGGTGCTCAACGGGTTTTTCGGCATCGTCGTCGAGGAGGTCGACCGACACCGCGGCCTGGTCAACAAGTTCGAGGGAGATGCGACGCTGGCCGTGTTCGGCGCCCCGAACCGCCTCGAGCGCCCCGAAGAGGAGGCGCTGGCGGCTGCCCGCCGCATCGCCGAGCGGCTCGGCGAGGAGATGCCCGAATGCCAGGCCGGCATCGGCGTCGCGGCGGGCCAAGTGGTCGCCGGCAACGTCGGCGCCCGGGAACGCTTCGAGTACACCGTGATCGGTGAGCCGGTCAACGAGGCCGCGCGGCTGTGCGAGCTGGCCAAGTCATATCCGGGCCGGTTGCTCGCGACGGCCGGCACGCTCGACGGCGCGAGCGAAAACGAGCGCGCCCGTTGGTCGCTGGGCGAGACGGTCACCCTCCGCGGGCACGAGCGCCCCACCCGGCTCGCCTCGCCCGCCGAGCCCGCTCCCCCGACCGAGTAGACCGCGTCACCGCCGGCCGCGGGGCCGCAGCACGGGTGTCACGAGCTGACCGGTCTGGAGATAGCTGTCCAGATTGCGGATCGCGAGCTGCGCCATCGCCCGTCTCGTCCGGGCCGTCGCGCTGCCGATGTGCGGGAAGAGCACCACGTTGTCGAGCCCGAGCAACTCCGTGGGCACCCGGGGCTCGTCGGCGAAGACGTCCAGGCCCGCGCCGGCCAGCCCGCCGCTGGTCACCAGCTCCACCAGCGCGTCCTGGTCGACCACGCTGCCGCGCGCGATGTTGATCAGGTAGCCCTCGGGCCCCAACGCGTGCAGGACTCTGCGGTCGACCAGGTGGCGCGCTTCGTGATCACCCGTGGTGGCGACGACGAGGACGTCGACCGATTCGGCCAACTCGACCGGAGACTCGGCGTAGCGGTACGGCGACCCTTCGATCCGGTTGCGGTTGTGATAGGCGATGGCACAGTCGAACCCGAGCAGCCTGCTCGCGATGGCCGAACCGATGCGACCGAGGCCCAGGATGCCGACCCGCAGGCCGCTGACGTCCCTGGCGTACGGGAACTGGCCCTCGCGCGCCCATCGGCCGCCCCGCACGTAGCGGTCGGCGGCGCCGAAACGCCGCACCGCCATCAGGATCAGCCCCAGCGCCGTATCGGCGACCGTGTCCGAGAGCACGCCGGGGGTGTTGCTCACGCCGACCCCCAAGCGCTCCGCCGCGTCCAGGTCGATCAGGTCCACACCGGCGCCGTTATTGACGATCGCCTCCAGGCCGGGCAGCGCCGCTATCATCTCCGCGTCGACGCCGGGCCGCCCGGACGTGACCAGCACCCGGACACCGGCCGCGCGCCCCGCCAGGAAATCGGCCCGACCGGGACCGTCGGGCAGCCTGGGGATCCGGTAACGCGCGGCCAGCTCGGCCTCGAAGGTGGGCTCGAACTCGCCGATGCCCAGCACGCCGTCGGGACTCTTCAGCGTCACGCTTCCATCATCGCCCACCATGCCGATGAATTTCCCCACCGATCACGTTGTGACGGAGCTTTTCCCGACCGAACGACTACATCGGCGGCATCAGCACCGTGTCGATCAGGTACACCGTGGCGTTCGCCGTCGGCACGCCACCGCAGACAACGCGGGCGTTTGCGACCCTGAGATCGTTCCCCTGGCCGGTCACGTTCACGTTCGCGCCTTGCAGGGTCTTGTGGGAACCCGCCACCCGAGCCGGACTCAGCTGCCCCTGCACCACGTGATAGGTCAGGATGCTGGTCAGCAGCTTCGAATCGGTCTTGAGCTGGCCGATCGTCGACTCCGGCAGCTTGCCGAAGGCGGCGTCGGTCGGTGCGAACACCGTGTACTGGCCGTTGTCGAGCGTGTCGACCAGGTTCACATCGGGATTCAGCTTGCCGGAAAGCGCGGCGGTCAGCGTCGTCAGCATCGGGTTGTTCGACGCCGCCACCGCGACGGGGACCTGCGACATGCCCTCTACCGATGCGGGACCGCTGGGATTTGCCGCCGCGTAATCCGCGCATCCGGGCCCCACCAGGTCGGCCGCTGCCGCGGTCGGGGCGGTGGTCACGGTGAGACCGATGAGGGTCGCCGCCGCGAAACCCGTCGCCAACATTGAGGTGGTGCGTGCTTTCATGTGTCTGGCCTCCTACGTGTCGGCGACGGTATCCGCCGCCGGATTGGTATCGACACGAGTAGTTCGGAGCTCGAACCGGTTTGGACTGCCGACCGTGCAAATCAATCGCGCCGGGGTTTAGCCGTAGGTGAACGAGTAGATCTGCAACCCCTGGCTGGGGCGAACCTCGAGCGTTCCCGGCGCCAGACGATCGTCGGCGACGATCTGGTGCGACGTCGGCGGACCGCTGATCGGCACCGCAACGGAGTGTCCGCCGCGCGTGACGGTCAGAGTTCCCCTTCCACCGGCGACGACATAGACGTCTTGGGCGTGGTAGTTCAGTTCGATGCCGCACCGGTCCGTGTCGGCCGTCGCGCCCTGGTAGTCCAGCGACCACCGTCCCCGCAGCGCGAAGCTGTCGGCGGCGAGGGCCGGTGGGTAGTCGAACGTCGCGGCCCCTTCGTCGTAACGGCCGCCACCGCCGTAGTTGACGACCTTGCCGACTGCCAAATAAGTCTCCGGGGTGGTCTGTCGGCGGGGAGCGGAGCCGGTCGTGTCCCGCGGCGGCGGCAGCTCGAGTCCGGGATGCGCGTCGACGAGGAGCCGCCGGATCAGCTTCTCGGTGACGCTGTAGTCACCTTCGCCGAACCTGATGTGCCGCACCTGGCCGGCACCGTCGATCAGATATTCCGCGGGCCAGTAGCGGTTTCGGTAGTTCGTCCACGTCGAATACCGGTTGTCGAGGGCGATCGGATACCGGATGCCCAGGTCGGCGGCGCCTTTGGCGACATTGCCGGCCACCTTCTCGAAGGCGTACTCGGGCGTGTGCACCCCGACCACCTCGAACCCGTACTCCTTGTACGCGTCGTACCAGCCGACGACGTGGGGGATGGCGCGCTGGCAGTTGATGCACGAGTACGCCCAGAAATCGATCAGGACAACCTTGCCGCGCAGCGACGCGAGTTCGACCGGCCGGTCCCCGGGTGTGTTCAGCCATTCGGTTATGCCCTTGAGACCCGGTGCCGGGCCGCAGTTTTCGAGCTCCGTGGCACCGTTGCCGCAGTTGGACAGCTGCGCGTTCTGGTCGTTGACGAGGCCACCGAGTTGCAGGTGCTGCCGGATCCCAGGGTCGGCGGCCAGCCTGTCCTGCAGCGATCCGGTGTAGTCGGGCACGGCGGTCTGCAGCGCCGCGGCCACATTGAACACCAAGGCCAGCGCGAGCGAGATCATCAGCAGCCCCGCCGCGATGCGGATCTGCCGCTGGTTGCGCCGGAACACGTTGATCCGCTGGGCTACTCGTTGGCCCGCCAGAGCGAAAACCAGCAAGGGCACGGCGACGCCGAGCGCGAACGCGACCGTCAGCACCGCGGTGACCGGACCGATGGAATCCGTGGCGCCGGCCACCGCGATGGCGGCGAGGACGGGCCCCGCGCAGGGGACATAGAGCGCGCCCAGCGCCAGACCCAGGCCGAACCCGCCGCCGTCCATGCCGATGGATTTTTGCGGGATGCGCGCGAACGGCCGCTCGAGCAGATGCTGGACCGGCGGGAAGATCAGGCCCAGGCCGATCGCGGCGAGCGCGGTGAGCGCGGCCCAGCGGATGGCGTCCTGCGGCAGGTGCAGCAGGGACAGCAGTGCGGAACCGGTCAGCGTGACCAGGCTGAAGCTGACCACCAAGCCGACGACGACCAGGTAGGGCCGCAAGGGCCTCGACCGCTTGCGTTGCGGCACATCGTCGTTGGCGGCGTTTGGGGTGCCCACGAAGAAAATCACCGGAAGCACCGGGAGGATGCACGGCGAGACGCCCGTCAGCAGGCCACCGAGGAAGCCGATCAGCGCTACGGTCAACACGACAGTTATTCGTGGCCGCTGCGGTCCCGGATTGGTGCCTATCGGGAAGAACAGCCCGACCGTGGCCGGGCTGTTCTCGTCTCGCCCGCTCTACTGACCCGGAGGCATCAGCACGGTGTCGATCATGTACACGGTCGCGTTGGCGGTGCGAACGCCACCGCAGACCAGACCGGCGTCGTTGACCTTGAGGGCGTCACCCTGGCCGGTCACCGTCACGGTGGCGCCCTGCAGGGTCGGGTGGGCGCCGTCGACCCTGGCCGGACTCTCCTGACCCTGCACCACGTGGTAGGTCAGGATGCTCGTGAGCAACGGGGCGTCCGTCTTGAGTTTGTCGATGGTGGCGGCCGGCAGCTTGCCGAAGGCGGCGTCGGTCGGGGCGAACACCGTGTACTGGCCGTTGTTCAGCGTGTCGACCAGGTTGACGTCCGGGTTCAGCTTGCCGGACAGCGCCGACGTCAGGGTGGTCAGCATCGGGTTGTTCGACGCGGCCGTGGCAACCGGGTCCTGGGCCATCCCGGCGACGGAGCCGGGACCGCTGGGGTTCTGCTTGGCGTAGGCGGCGCAACCGGTACCGATCAGGTCGGCAGCGGGGTCGGCCATGGCCGACGTCGTCGTGGGTGCCGCCATGCTCGACGGCGTCGTCTCAGTCGTCGACGACCCGGACGCCGACTTGTTGCTCGAACACGCCGAGAAGCCGACGACCGCGATCGTCGCCAGACCTGCCGCGGCGACTGTTCTGGCCCGAGAGTCCTTCATCGCTTTTGCACTCCTTCATCACGGACGGCCTCCTGCGCCGCCTTTCGACCGGACGCAGGTGATTCGGAGACACCGCGGCCGCGGATGGGTGCGGGCAGTGATCCGTTCAGCGCAGCGGCAACTCGGCCAGTATCGCCCCGGTCGGCTGGGCCGAACCGGTGCCGGGTTCGACGGTGAACGCCAGGGCCGTCGAGGCGCCGAGGTTGGACAGCGTCGCGGTGGTCGAGGGCGCTACCGCCGCCGTGCCCATCGTCCCCGCCGAGGTCGCGCCCTTGGCACTCAGCAACCACATCTGGTAGACGGTGCCCGGTGACGGTGGCGGGACGTTGTTCATCACCAGCACGCCCGCGTTGCGATCACGGGAGAACACCACCGTGGCCGTGCCGTCCGCGAGCGGGCGGGACACCGTTCGCACGTCCGGGGCGGCCAAGACTTGCGCCGCGACCGTCGCGGGGGGATGCGGCCGCATCAGCACGCCGACACCGAAGGCGACCGCTCCGACCACGATTGCGGCCGCCGCGGAAGCCACGGCCGCGTTCCGCCAACCCGACCGCCGCTTGCCGGGGGATTCCGCCGCCGCCAGCGTGGCGGCCCGCAGCCGGGGCGGCGGCTCGACCGCTATCGCCGCCGACGCGACTGCCAGCGTCTCGCGGATGGCGCGGACTTCGGCCTCGAAGGCCGCCGCCAGCGGCCGCGGGGCGGCCGCTACGCGCCGCTCGATGTCGACGCGTTCCGCGTCCGACACGGCGTCGAGCGCGTACGGCGCGGCCAGTTCGAGCAGTTCGAATTCGGTCGGTTCGGTCATCGCACGTCCAGACAGTTCCGCAGGCTCCGCAGCGCGTCGCGCATGCGCGATTTGATCGTCGACAGATTCGCGTCCAACCGCTGCGACACTTCGCTGTAGGTCAATCCCTCGTAATACGCCAACTGGATACACTGCCGCTGCGTGTCGGTCAATGCGTCCAGGCATTCGGTCACCGCACGACGTTCCTCACCGGCGATCGCCGAGTCGACGACCACGTCGCCCGGCGGCTCGGCGCTGGAGGCGGCGTAGCGAGACTCCCGCCTGCTGAACGCCTCCTCGGAGCGCACCCGGTCGACGGCGCGCCGGTGCGCCATGGTCAGCAGCCAGGCCAGAGCCGAACCTCTGGCCGGGTCGTACTCCCCCGCCGTGCGCCACAACTCGAAATAGATCTCCTGGGTCGTTTCCTCGCTGTAGCCAGGGTCACGCAGCACGCGCATCACCAGTCCGTACACGCGGCTTGCGGTGAGGTCGTAGACGGCGGCGAACGCGGCACCGTCGCCGCGCGCGACTCGACGCAGCAATGCGTCCAGCTCGTCGCGCGGTCGTCCACTCATCGATGGGTAGCCTATGTGAGCTCCCGCGCGCCGGTCTTTCTTTCACGCTGGTGATTCGAAGCTGCCGGACAGACGGACGAGCCTTCCCCGCACCCCACTTTGATGTCGCATTCCCGCCAGCTTTGTCGGCGGGCGGGTGTAACTGTGGAGACGTGCACGAAGACTTCGAACGCTGCTACCGGGCCGTGCAGTCCAAGGACGCCCGGTTCGACGGCTGGTTCGTCACCGCCGTGCTCACGACCCGGATCTACTGCCGGCCCAGCTGCCCCGTGCGACCACCCTCTGCCCGCAATGTCTGGTTCCTTCCGACCGCGGCGGCCGCCCAGCGGGCGGGGTTTCGGGCCTGCAAGCGGTGCCGTCCCGATGCGTCGCCGGGCTCCCCCGAATGGAACGTGCGCGGCGACCTCGTCGCCCGCGCCATGCGGTTGATCGCCGACGGCACGGTGGACCGCGAAGGCGTCGGCGGCCTGGCGGCGCGCTTGGGCTACACCGCTCGGCAACTGGAACGTGTGTTGCGCGCCGAAGCCGGCGCCGGCCCGCTCGCGTTGGCCCGCGCGCAGCGGGCGCAGACCGCGCGGCTGCTGATCGAGACCACCGACCTGCCGTTCGCCGACATCGCTTTCGCCGCCGGGTTCTCCAGCATCCGCCAGTTCAATGACACCGTGCGTCTGGTGTTCGAAGGCACGCCGACGGCGATGCGCCGGAGCGTGGCGACTGGGCCACGACGCTCGACATGCGAACCGTCCCCGGGGCCGGTGAACCTGCGGCTGCCGGTCCGCATACCGTTCGCCTACCAGGGCGTGTTCGGCCATCTCGCCGCTACCGCTGTCCCCGGTTGCGAAGAGGTCCGCGCCGGCGCCTACCGGCGCAGCCTGCGGCTTCCCGCCGGCAACGCCGTGGTAGCCCTCACGCCCGCCGCCGACCAAGTGCGCTGCCGCCTGGTGCTCGACGACTTCCGCGATCTCGCCACCGCGATCGCGCGCTTCCGGCGACTGCTGGACCTCGATGCCGATCCCGTGGCGGTGGTCGACGCGCTGGCCGACGACCCGGCGCTCGGGCCCGTCGTGGCTCGGTCCCCGGGGCAGCGCATTCCCCGCACCGTCGACGAAGCCGAACTCGCGGTGCGCGCGGTCCTGGGCCAACAGGTGTCCACCAAGGCCGCAGGGACTCACGCCGGCAGGCTGGCATCGGCTTACGGCGACCCGATTCAGGACCCCGACGGCGAATTGACCCACACGTTCCCCTCGGTCGATCAACTCGCAGAGCTCGATCCGGCACTTCTGGCGGTGCCCGGGGCCCCGCGGCGGACGCTGGCCGCCCTGATCTCCGGCCTCGCCGATGGGCATATCGTGCTGGATGCCGGCAGCGACTGGAGCGGAGCACGTGCCCAATTATTGGCGCTGCCGGGAATCGGCCCCTGGACCGCGGAGGTGATCGCCATGCGCGGGCTCGGTGACCCCGATGCATTTCCCGCCGGTGACCTCGGCTTGAGGCTGGCCGCCGAGCGGCTGGGCTTGCCCAGCCGGCAACGGACCCTCGTCGAGCACAGCGCTCGTTGGCGTCCCCGGCGTTCGTATGCCACCCAACATCTGTGGACCACGCTGCCACATGCGGTAAACCATTGGGAGGTCGCATGATCGAATACCGCACCATCGACAGCCCGATCGGGTCGCTGACCCTGGCCGGGCACGGCACGGTTCTGACCAACCTGCGCATGGTCGACCAGACACACGAACCGAGCCGCGCCGGCTGGTCACCGGCGCCGAGGGCGTTCGGCCACGCGGTCGAGCAGATCCGCGCTTATTTCGCCGGGGAGCTCGTCGAATTCGACCTCGACCTCGACCTGCGGGGAAGCGAGTTCCAACAGCGAGTTTGGCAGGCGCTGTTGACGATTCCGTACGCGGAGACCCGGTCGTACGGACAAATCGCCGCACAGATCGGCGCCCCCGGTGCTGCGCGCGCAGTCGGGTTGGCCAACGGCCGGAACCCGATCGCGATCGTCGTGCCCTGCCATCGCGTCATCGGCGCAGGCGGAAGCCTCACCGGTTACGGCGGGGGGCTCGAGCGCAAACGTGGCCTGCTGGAACTGGAGAAAGGCGGGCGCCGGCGCATGTGAGACACCCGCTGGCGCGACCGGGATCCTGGAGAGCCCGCCGAGGCGACTGCCCTGAGCCCCCCACACCCACGGACGGGCGCACCGCTGCCACGCCCCCCGGCGCAGGGGAGTTCACCGTTCGCTGCCCACAGATCGACGAATCTTGCCAGAAAGGAAAGGAAAGACGCCTAACGGGCCAACAACCTGCGAGCGCCGCAGTTCGCGTTGAGCGGCTAACGGGTTCGTGCGAGGCTGCTTGCCGAGCCGACAGGGATAGCCGAGAGGAAGCCCAATGTTGATCGCGGTCCCCGAATCGATGACCGGGGCGGCGGCCGACTTGGCGACTATCGCGTCGGCGGTCAATGTTGCTCATCTGGCGGCGGCCGCCCCGACCGTCGCCATGGTTCCCGCCGCTGCCGACGCGGTGTCATCGACCATCGCACAGCTGTTTTCCCGGTATGCCCAGGATTATCAGGCGCTGGCCGCACGCGCGGCTTCGTTCCACGATCAATTGGTGCAGCGCCTGACTTCCAGTGCAGGCCCCTATGCGGGCGCCGAGGCCGCTAACGTCGCGATGTTGAAACCGCTGACTGCCGGTATGGGCGCGGCCGCGGCGGCGGGGGCCAATTGGTCTACTCCATTCAGGCCGCTTTGATTCTCGCGACAGCACTTGCCACGGTGCCGTTTTACGCTCTTATGGTATCGCCGTCCTTGCTCGTTATCGGGCTGGCGATAGTCCTCGCCCCATTCCTCTGCATCATCGACAAGATCGCCGGGCTTTTATAGGCAACTTTCATTACAGTTGCCGGGCGCCGGCGGAGCCACACCGGTCACGTGCGGTCTCGACCGCAGGCGCGCACCGCGGAAATTCGCCTTCATTCGACCAGAAAGCACAAAAACACCCTCGGGAAACCGGGGGTGTTTTTGTGTATGTTCGGCGGTGTCCTACTTTTCCACCCGAAAAGGGCAGTATCATCGGCGCTGACAGGCTTAGCTTCCGGGTTCGGAATGGGACCGGGCGTTTCCCTGTCGCTCTGGCCGCCGTAACTCTATTTATTTTGAACAAAAGTGTTCTGGTGGGGGGTGTGGTGTCTTAAGACAGTGGTTGCGAGGTGTGTTGGTAAGTTTTCGGCCGGTTAGTGCCAGTTCCCTGCACTCATTGCTGAGCTTCCAGGTCTGACCTATCGAACCCGTGGTCTGCGGGGGGCCTTATCCCTCTAAAAGGGTGAGAAACCTGATCTTGGAGAAGGCTTCCCGCTTAGATGCTTTCAGCGGTTATCCTAGCCGAACGTGGCTATCCAGCGGTGCCCCTGGCGGGACAACTGGTAGACCAGAGGTTCGTCCGTCCCGGTCCTCTCGTACTAGGGACAGCACTCCTCAAGTTTCTGACGCGCGCGGCGGATAGAGACCGAACTGTCTCACGACGTTCTAAACCCAGCTCGCGTGCCGCTTTAATGGGCGAACAGCCCAACCCTTGGGACCTGCTCCAGCCCCAGGATGCGACGAGCCGACATCGAGGTGCCAAACCATCCCGTCGATATGGACTCTTGGGGAAGATCAGCCTGTTATCCCCGGGGTACCTTTTATCCGTTGAGCGACACCCCTTCCACTCGGGGGTGCCGGATCACTAATCCCGACTTTCGTCCCTGCTTGACTTGTAGGTCTCGCAGTCAAGCTCCCTTGTGCATTTACACTCAACACCTGATTGCCGTCCAGGTTGAGGGAACCTTTGGGCGCCTCCGTTACATTTTAGGAGGCAACCGCCCCAGTTAAACTACCCGCCAGGCACTGTCCGTGAACCGGATATACGGTTCGACGTTAGGTGTCCAATACGATCAGAGTGGTATTTCAACAACGACTCCGCCCCAACTGGCGTTGGAGTTTCACAGTCTCCCACCTATCCTACACAAACCGTACCGAACACCAATACCAAGTTGTAGTGAAGGTCCCGGGGTCTTTTCGTCCTGCCGCGCGTAACGAGCATCTTTACTCGTAGTGCAATTTCGCCGAGTCTATGGTTGAGACAGTTGAGAAGTCGTTACGCCATTCGTGCAGGTCGGAACTTACCCGACAAGGAATTTCGCTACCTTAGGATGGTTATAGTTACCACCGCCGTTTACTGGGGCTTAAATTCTCCGCTTCACCTTACGGTTAACGGGTCCTCTTAACCTTCCAGCACCGGGCAGGCGTCAGTCCGTATACATCGTCTTGCGACTTCGCACGGACCTGTGTTTTTAGTAAACAGTCGCTTCTCACTGGTTTCTGCGACCGGTTTCCGCTCCCACCGCGAGGGTGTTCACGGCATGCCGGCCCCCCTTCTCCCGAAGTTACGGGGGCATTTTGCCGAGTTCCTTAACCATAGTTATCTCGTACGCCTTGGTATTCTCTACCTGACCACCTGTGTCGGTTTGGGGTACGGGCCGTGTGTGTGCTCGCTAGAGGCTTTTCTTGGCAGCAGAGGATCACCGAATTCGCCTCAATCGGCTATGCATCACCTCTCAGGATTAGTGAGCGACGGATTTGCCTATCGCTCTCCCTACAGGTTTACCCCAGTATTTCCACTGACTGGTACGGCTACCTTCCTGCGTCACCCCATTGCTTGACTACTACCAGCGAAGGTCCCACGCAGCCCCGAAACGCCATGCCCCCGAAGGGGAACGGTCATTGCGGTTTTGGGTGGTTAGTACCGCTGATTCGTCAGGGACGCCCACACACGGGTACGGGAATATCAACCCGTTGTCCATCGACTACGCCTGTCGGCCTCGCCTTAGGTCCCGACTCACCCTGGGCGGACTGGCCTGGCCCAGGAACCCTTGGTCTTTCGGCGGGCAAGGTTCTCACTTGCCTAATCGCTACTCATGCCTGCATTCTCACTCCCCCACCCTCCACCACCGGTTACCCGGAGGCTTCGCTGAATGAGGGACGCTCCCCTACCCAACCTTGCGGTTGCCGCGGCTTCGGCGGTGTGCTTGAGCCCCGCTACATTATCGGCGCACAATCACTTGACCAGTGAGCTATTACGCACTCTTTCAAGGGTGGCTGCTTCTAAGCCAACCTCCTGGTTGTCTCTGCGACTGCACATCCTTTTCCACTTAGCACACGCTTAGGGGCCTTAGCCGGCGATCTGGGCTGTTTCCCTTTCGACGTACGGAGCTTATCCCCCGCCGTCTCACTGCCACGCTATACACCACGGCATTCGGAGTTTGGCTGACGTCAGTAACCTAGTAGGGCCCATCGGCCATCCAGTAGCTCTACCTCCGTGGTGAAACACGTGACGCTGCACCTAAATGCATTTCGGGGAGAACCAGCTATCACGGAGTTTGATTGGCCTTTCACCCCTACCCACAACTCATCCCCTCAGTCTTCAACCTAAGTGGGTTCGGGCCTCCACGCGGTCTTACCCGCGCTTCACCCTGGTCATGGGTAGATCACTCCGCTTCGGGTCCAGAACACGCCACTCAATCGCCCTATTCAGACTCGCTTTCGCTGCGGCTACCCCACACGGGTTAACCTTGCGACGTGTCCCTGACTCGCAGGCTCATTCTTCAAAAGGCACGCCATCACCCCACGAGGAGGCTCTGACGGATTGTAGGCACACGGTTTCAGGTACTATTTCACTCCCCTCCCGGGGTACTTTTCACCATTCCCTCACGGTACTAATCCGCTATCGGTCATCGAGAAGTATTTAGGCTTACCGGGTGGTCCCGGCAGATTCACAGCAGATTCCACGGGCCCGCTGCTACTCGGGAGTTGATACTAGGTAGGTGTCGGGTTTTCGCGTACCGGGCTCTCACCGTCTACGGCAGACCATCCCAGGCCACTTCCGCTAACCACGACACTTTATGACTACCTCCCAGCCAGGTAGAGCTGAGACATATCATTCCCACAACCCCGCACACACAACCCCTACCCGGTTACACATGCGTGCGGTTTAGCCTGTTCCGCGTTCGCTCGCCACTACTAGCGGAATCACAATTGTTTTCTTCTCCTACGGGTACTGAGATGTTTCACTTCCCCGCGTTACCTCCCGCACCCTATATATTCAGATGCGGGTAACACGACATGACTCGTGCTGGGTTTCCCCATTCGGAAATCCTCGGATCAATGCTCGGTTGACAGCTCCCCGAGGCATATCGCAGCCTCCCACGTCCTTCATCGGCTCTCGATGCCAAGGCATCCACCATGCGCCCTTAAACACTTACTAACACACAAAAACCAAGAAGAAATTACACAAAACGAATACGCCACTGCTATGAGCGACGAATCCGCTTAGATGCTCGCAACCACTATCCAGTAATCAAACACCACACCCCACCACCAAGATGGAGGGACACCACTGAGGCAGTCCCAGCAGGACAGCCCGAGTGTTGTCTCAGGGCCCAATAGTGTGTCTGGCGATCATTTGCTGTTGCGCACCCGGCCCCGTCCACTACAGACGAGAACCCCTCACGGCTCGCACCCCACTTGTTGGGGTGCTTTTCGTGGTGCTCCTTAGAAAGGAGGTGATCCAGCCGCACCTTCCGGTACGGCTACCTTGTTACGACTTCGTCCCAATCGCCGATCCCACCTTCGACAGCTCCCTCCCAAGGGTTAGGCCACTGGCTTCGGGTGTTACCGACTTTCATGACGTGACGGGCGGTGTGTACAAGGCCCGGGAACGTATTCACCGCAGCGTTGCTGATCTGCGATTACTAGCGACTCCGACTTCACGGGGTCGAGTTGCAGACCCCGATCCGAACTGAGACCGGCTTTAAAGGATTCGCTCCACCTTGCGGCATCGCAGCCTTTTGTACCGGCCATTGTAGCATGTGTGAAGCCCTGGACATAAGGGGCATGATGACTTGACGTCATCCCCACCTTCCTCCGAGTTGACCCCGGCAGTCTCTCACGAGTCCCCACCATTACGTGCTGGCAACATGAGACAAGGGTTGCGCTCGTTGCGGGACTTAACCCAACATCTCACGACACGAGCTGACGACAGCCATGCACCACCTGCACACAGGCCACAAGGGAACCGACATCTCTGCCGGCGTCCTGTGCATGTCAAACCCAGGTAAGGTTCTTCGCGTTGCATCGAATTAATCCACATGCTCCGCCGCTTGTGCGGGCCCCCGTCAATTCCTTTGAGTTTTAGCCTTGCGGCCGTACTCCCCAGGCGGGGTACTTAATGCGTTAGCTACGGCACGGATCCCAAGGAAGGAAACCCACACCTAGTACCCACCGTTTACGGCGTGGACTACCAGGGTATCTAATCCTGTTCGCTCCCCACGCTTTCGCTCCTCAGCGTCAGTTACTGCCCAGAGACCCGCCTTCGCCACCGGTGTTCCTCCTGATATCTGCGCATTCCACCGCTACACCAGGAATTCCAGTCTCCCCTGCAGTACTCTAGTCTGCCCGTATCGCCCGCACGCCGAGGGTTAAGCCCCCGGTTTTCACGAACAACGCGACAAACCACCTACGAGCTCTTTACGCCCAGTAATTCCGGACAACGCTCGCACCCTACGTATTACCGCGGCTGCTGGCACGTAGTTGGCCGGTGCTTCTTCTGCAGGTACCGTCACTTGCGCTTCGTCCCTGCTGAAAGAGGTTTACAACCCGAAGGCCGTCATCCCCCACGCGGCGTCGCTGCATCAGGCTTGCGCCCATTGTGCAATATTCCCCACTGCTGCCTCCCGTAGGAGTCTGGGCCGTATCTCAGTCCCAGTGTGGCCGGACACCCTCTCAGGCCGGCTACCCGTCGTCGCCTTGGTAGGCCATCACCCCACCAACAAGCTGATAGGCCGCGGGCCCATCCCACACCGCAAAAGCTTTCCACCTCAAGACATGCGTCTCGAGGTCCTATTCGGTATTAGACCCAGTTTCCCAGGCTTATCCCGAAGTGCAGGGCAGATTGCCCACGTGTTACTCACCCGTTCGCCACTCGAGTACCTCCGAAGAGGCCTTTCCGTTCGACTTGCATGTGTTAAGCACGCCGCCAGCGTTCGTCCTGAGCCAGGATCAAACTCTCCAAACAAAAACTCCTCGCAAACGAGGTGAATTCAAATCAGAGATACCTGACAAGACACCAAAATCTGGCGTCAAAAAACGACCATACCCACACACGGGGCGTGTAAGTATGGTCAAAAAACAACAACAAACAAAAACACCAAACACACTATTGAGTTCTCAAACAACACTCTTGCTTTTGTCACCCGCTCTGGGGCAACCCTGCCAGCTTAATACAAACTTGGCTTTGGAGTCAAGCCCCAGTTTTTAGGCCTTTTCAAGTGGCCCCCTTCGGGGCGGGCCGCGCCAGGTTAGTACAGATCCAGCAGGAGGGTCAAGCCCGGTTTTGGCCAACTTCGTTCTGGCCGCACCTTTGGGCGCTGACTCGGACTACTGTACCCGCTCGATCTCCGCTCCCAAAATCTGCAGGTTTTCCACGAACAATGGGTAGCCGCGGTCGATGTGGAAGACGTCGTGCACCTCGGTATCGCCGTCGGCCACCAGCCCCGCCAACACCAGGCCGGCGCCGGCGCGAATGTCCGAACACCACACCGGCGCGCTGGAAAGCTGCGGGAGACCCCGGACCACCGCGTGATGGCCGTCGGTACGGGCATCGGCACCGAGCCGGATCATCTCCTCGACGAAGCGGAAGCGTGCCTCGAAGACGTTCTCGGTGATCATCGACGTGCCGTCTGCGATCGACGCCAGCGCGATGGCCATCGGCTGCAGATCGGTCGGAAAACCCGGAAACGGCAATGTCGCAACGTTGATGGCCTTGGGACGTTCGTACTGGGCTACCCGGAAGCTGTCCTCGGTCTGGGTCACGGTGGCGCCGGCGTCGTGCAGCTTGTGCAGCACCAGCTGCAGGTGGGCGGGGTCGACCCCGGTCACCGAGATGTCACCGCGGGTCATCGCCGCGGCGATACCCCAGGTCGCCGCAACGATGCGGTCCCCGATGACCCGGTGTTCGGTCGGGTACAGCCGTGGGACGCCGGTGATCGTCATCGTCGGCGAGCCCGCACCCTCGACCTGAGCCCCCATCTGGTTCAGCATCGTGCACAGATCGACCACGTCGGGCTCCCGCGCCGCGTTGTGGATCGTGGTCACACCGTCGGCCACCACCGCGGCCATCAAGATGTTCTCGGTCGCCCCCACCGACGGGAACTCCAGCTGAATCTCCGCGCCGCGCAACGTCTCCGCCTGCGCGACCACGCAACCGTGCTCGATGTTGCACTGCGCGCCCAGCTGGCGCAGACCGGCCTGATGCATGTCTAGCGGACGGGATCCGATCGCATCACCGCCTGGCAGGGCGACCCTGGCCCGCTTGCAGCGGCCCACCAGCGGTCCCAACACACAGACCGACGCCCGGAACTGGCGCACCGCCGCGAAGTCGGCATCGTATTTCGGCTCGTCGGGGGACGTGATGCGGGCGACGTCACCGTCGAGTTCGACGGTGGCACCCAGACCGCGCAGCACCTCCGCCATCAACGGCACGTCGAGGATGTCGGGGCAGTTGGTGATGGTGCTGGTGCCCTCGGCCAACAGCGTCGCGGCCATGAGCTTGAGCACGCTGTTCTTGGCACCGCCGACTGCGACCTTGCCGGACAACCGGTTGCCACCGGTCACCACGAATCGCTCAGCCACCCGCGTCAGTCTAGTGAAGCCCTATCGGCTTGTCAGTCAGCCCGCTTGACGACGATGCGCTCCGTGGTGCGGAGTGCGGTGGGGTCAAGCCGTCGAGCCGAGCGGTCGGGCCGCGGTACGGTTTGGTCATGGCGATACACCTGACCCGCATATATACCCGGACCGGCGACGACGGAACGACCGGGTTGAGCGACTTCTCGCGGGTCTCGAAGAACGACCCGCGCCTGGTGGCATACGCAGACTGCGACGAGGCCAACTCCGCGATCGGTGTCGCCCTCGCACTCGGCCGGCCCGGCCAGGAAATCTCCGGCGTGCTGCGCCAGATCCAGAACGACCTGTTCGACGCCGGCGCGGACCTGTCCACGCCGGTGGTGGAAAACCCCGAATACCCGCCGCTGCGGGTCACTCAGCCCTACATCGATCGGCTCGAAAAGTGGTGTGACACATATAACGATGCGCTGCCGGCGCTGAACTCCTTTGTGCTGCCGGGTGGTTCGCCGCTGTCCGCGCTGTTGCACGTCGCGCGCACCGTCGTACGCCGGGCCGAGCGCTCGGCGTGGGCCGCCGTGGATGCCGATCGCGAGGCCGTCAGCATCGTGCCGGCGCAATACCTCAACCGGTTGTCCGACCTGCTGTTCATCCTGGCACGGGTGACCAATGACGGCGATGACGTCCTCTGGAAGCCCGGCGGTGGCGCACCGGCACCGGGCTGACCGAAAGACTAGACGCTGCGCCGCCGGGCGCGGGGCGACGGCCGGGACTCCAGCCAGGACAGGAATGCGGTCAAAGCCCCCTTGTCCAGGGCGATCTCGTATCCCGACCTGCGGTCCTGGGTCGTGTCGCGCAATTCCAGCACGACGATCTCGTTGGTCATGATGTCGAATTCGTCGCCCCGCGGCGCACGCCGCCCCACGATCTCCACGCCGCGCCGGCTGAGCCGCCGGTCCGGCCACAACCTCAGACTGGACAGCCGGTAGAACGCGGCTTCGCCGCCGCGGTAACGGATCACACCGTGCCGCCAGCCATGGCCGCCGACTGCGGGAATGTCCCGCATGATCGCCGCGGTGCCGCCTTGGCGCAGCTTCCACAACCGGTAGCTCAAGGCGAGAACGGCCGCGCCCAGCGCGACGATGAGCGCGACCATGAGACCCATGGGCGCGCTCATCAGCGCCTAGTCGATCGCGCCGACGGCACGCAATCTCGCGCGACCCCGTGCGGCGATACGCGGATCGTCGGACTCGGAATCCTCCCTGGCGGAGCTCTCGTCGATCTCCGATTCGATCGCCGCGGATTCGGCCAGGATGCTGATGCTCTCCTCGGTGACCGACAAGAATCCGCCATCCACCGCGATCCGCAGGTCGTCTTGGCCCTCCCGTTCGACGCGCACCATGGCGTCATCGACCAACTGAGCCACCAGCGGGATGTGATGGGGCAGGATGCCGATTTCGCCGACGGTGGTGCGGGTGAACAGGAAGGTGGCCTCCCCAGACCAGATCTTCCGGTCCACGGCGACTATCTCGACGTTCAATCCCGCCATCTCACACCGCCTTTCGCCCTGATTCCGGCCCGGATTCCGATCACAGCTTGGCGCCGAGGCTCTCGGCCTTCTTGGCCAGGTCGTCAAGACCGCCGATCAGGAAGAACGCCTGCTCGGGCACGTGGTCGAACTCGCCCTTGGTCAGCCGGTCGAACGCCTCGATGGTCTCCTTCAGCGGCACCGTCGAACCCGGCTGTCCGGTGAACTGCTCGGCGGCCATCATGTTCTGGGAGAGGAAACGCTCGATGCGCCGGGCTCGGTTCACCAACTGCTTGTCCTCCTCGGACAGCTCGTCGATGCCGAGGATGGCGATGATGTCCTGAAGGTCCTTGTAGCGCTGCAGGACCCGGATGACCTCCTGCGCCACGCGGTAGTGCTCCTCGCCGACGACGCCGGGGTCGAGGATCGTCGAGCTGGAGGCCAGCGGGTCCACCGCGGGGAAGATGCCCTTGGAGAAGACCGAACGGGACAACTCGGTGGTGGCGTCCAGGTGCGCGAACGTCGTGGCCGGCGCCGGGTCGGTGTAGTCGTCGGCGGGCACGTAGACCGCCTGCATCGACGTGATCGAACGCCCACGCGTCGAGGTGATGCGCTCCTGCAGCTCCCCCATCTCGTCGGCCAGCGTGGGCTGGTACCCCACCGCCGACGGCATGCGACCGAGCAGCGTCGACACCTCGGAACCGGCCTGGGTGAACCGGAAGATGTTGTCGATGAACAGCAGCACGTCCTGGCCGGCCTCGTCGCGGAACCACTCGGCCATGGTCAGGGCGGACAGCGCCACCCGCATACGGGTGCCGGGCGGTTCGTCCATCTGGCCGAACACGAGCGCGGTGTCCTTGAGCACGTTGGCTTCCTGCAGCTCCACCCACAGGTCGTTGCCCTCGCGCGTGCGCTCGCCCACACCGGCGAACACCGAGGTGCCGCCGAAGTTCCGGGCGATGCGGTTGATCATCTCCTGGATAAGCACCGTCTTGCCCACGCCCGCACCGCCGAAGAGCGCGATCTTGCCGCCACGCACGTACGGGGTCAGCAGGTCGACGACCTTCAGACCGGTCTCGAGCATCTCGGTGCGCGGTTCGAGCTCCTCGAAGGCCGGGGGCTTGCGGTGAATCGACCAGTGCTCGAAGTCTTCCCCGTATCCCGGCTTGTCCAGGCAGTAGCCCAGCGCGTCGAAGACGTGGCCCTTGACTTCCTGACCGACCGGTACAGAAATCGGTTTGCCGGTGTCGGTGACCTCGACCCCGCGCACCAGGCCGTCGGTGGGCTGCAGCGAGATCGTGCGCACGAGATTGTCGCCCAGGTGCTGAGCGACCTCGAGCGTCAGGGTCTTGGCGAGGGACTCGAAGGTGATCTCGGCGTGCAGGGCGTTGAACAGCTCCGGCACCGAGCCCCGGGGAAACTCGACGTCGACCACCGGGCCTGTGACGCGTACGACGCGTCCGTTGGTGTCGGTGTCGGCCTTGCCGGCCTTTTCGGCAGTAGCACTCATATCTTCTTCGCTTCCTTTGGTGCCTACTTGGCGGCGTCGGCGAGCGCGTTTGCGCCACCGACGATTTCGCTGATTTCCTGGGTGATCTGGGCCTGCCGTTCGCGGTTGGCCTCCAGCGTCAGGGCCTTGATGAGGTCGTCGGCGTTGTCGGTGGCCGACTTCATCGCGCGCTGGCGCGACGCCAACTCGGATGCCGCCGACTCCAGGAGCGCCGCGTACACGCGGGTGGTCAGGTACCGCGGCAGCAGCGCCTCGAAAAGCGTTGTCGCGTCAGGCTCGAACGAGTACAGGGTGTGCAGCTGGGGTTCTTCCTCGACGTACTCCACCACCATCGGGGCGATCCGGTGCACCACCGCCGACTGCGACAGCATCGACTTGAACTCGGTGTAGACGACGTGCAGTTCGTCGACGCCCTCGGTGTCGGGCTGCCGGTTCTCGGCCTCACCGCCGGCGCCGAGCATGAACGCCTCGACCAGCGTCGAGGCGATCTCCGCGGCATTCTCGTAGGTCGGCTGCTCGGAGAAGCCGGTCCACGACTCGGTGATATCCCAGTTGCGGAAGCTGTAGTAATTCAGCGCCTTACGGCCCACGACGTAGGGCACCGGGGTCTTGCCTTCCGCCCGCAGCAACGAGAAGAGCTCCTCGGCGCGCCGGAAGATGCTGGCGTTGTAGGCCCCGCACAGGCCGCGGTCCGACGACACCACCAGCACGCCGGCCCGTTTCGGTTCGGGTCGCTCGACGAGCAACGGGTGGTCCAAAGCGGCTTCGGCGGCCAGGGTGGTCAGCATCCGGGTGATCTCAAAGGCGTAAGGCCGGGCGGATTCCAACCGCGCCTGCGCCTTACCGATGCGCGACGTCGCGATCAGCTCCTGGGCTTTGGTGATCTTCTTGATCGACCCCGCCGACCGGATGCGACCGCGTAGCTCACGAAGTGTGGCGGCCATCTTTGGTTACTTCTTTTCCTTCTTGGGGGCGGGCTTGTGGACTTCCACCGATTCCTTGCCCACCTTCTCCTCGTCGAGGGCCTCGACGTGCTCGTCGGGCACGACCGAACCGCCGCCGGTGGCCGCGAAGCCCTTCTTGAACTTGCCGATCACCTCGGTGAGGGCCTTTTCGGTGTCCTCGTCGAGCTTCTGGCTGTCGCGGATGGTGGCCAGGATCTTCTCCTCGGAGGCCCGGATGTGGTCCAGCAACTCGGTTTCGAACCGCCTGATGTCCTCCACCGGCACCGAGTCCAGGTGACCACCGGTGCCCAGGAAGATCGACACCACCTGCTCCTCGACGGGCATCGGCTGGTACTGCGGTTGCTTGAGTAGCTCGACCAGCCGCTCACCGCGCGCCAGCTGCGCCTTGGACGTGGCGTCCAGGTCGGAGGCGAACGCGGCGAAGGACTCCAGCTCGCGGTACTGCGACAGGTCCAGACGCAGGGAGCCGGCAACCTCTTTCATCGCCTTGATCTGCGCGGCGCCACCGACCCGGGACACCGACACACCAACGTTGATCGCCGGCCGGACGCCCTGGTTGAACAGGTCGGACTCCAAGAAGCACTGGCCGTCGGTGATCGAGATGACGTTGGTGGGGATGTAGGCCGAGATGTCGTTGGCCTTGGTCTCGATGATCGGCAACCCGGTCAGCGAGCCGCCGCCGAGCTCGTCGGAGAGCTTGGCGCAGCGCTCCAGCAGCCGCGAGTGCAGGTAGAACACGTCGCCGGGGTAGGCCTCGCGGCCGGGCGGACGGCGCAGCAGCAGCGAGATCGCGCGGTAGGCCTCGGCCTGCTTGCTCAGGTCGTCGAAGACGATCAGGACGTGCTTGCCGTCGTACATCCAGTGCTGCGCGATCGCCGAACCGGTGTAGGGCGCAAGCCATTTGAAGCCCGCCGAATCCGAGGCCGGCGCCGCGACGATGGTGGTGTAGTCCATCGCGCCGCCTTCCTCCAGGGCGCGGCGCACCGAAGCGATCGTGGTGCCCTTCTGCCCGATGGCGACGTAGACGCAGCGCACCTGCTTGTTCTCGTCACCGGTCTCCCAGTTCTTGCGCTGGTTGAGGATGGTGTCGACGCAGACGGCGGTCTTCCCGGTCTTGCGGTCGCCGATGATCAGCTGGCGCTGGCCGCGGCCGATCGGCGTCATCGCGTCGATGGCCTTGATGCCGGTCTGCAGCGGCTCTTTCACGCTCTGGCGCTGCACCACCGAGGGCGCCTGAAGCTCGAGCGCACGCCGCACGTCGGTCTCGATGTCGCCACGGCCGTCGATCGGCTCGCCGAGCGGGTTGACGACGCGACCCAGGAACGCGTCCCCGACGGGGACCGACAGGACCTCGCCGGTGCGCTTGACCTGTTGGCCTTGCTGGATCTTCTCGAAGTCACCCAGGATCACCGCGCCGACGCTGTGCTCGTCGAGGTTCAGCGCGACGCCGAGGACGCCGCCGGGGAACTCGAGCAGTTCCTGGGTCATGACGGACGGCAGACCTTCGACGTGGGCGATGCCATCCCCGGCGTCGACGACGGTGCCGACCTCCTCGCGGGAGGTGTCGGAGGTGAAAGAGCCTACGTACTCTTCGATGGCGCCCTGAATGTCGTCAGCGGAGATTGTCAACTCGGCCATGGCTTTTCGTCTTTCTACTTCTGTTCGCGTGGGTCTTCGATGGGTCTGTGGTGACTACTTCGTGTTCAGTCGGGCAACTGGGCCTCGGCTGCGGCCAGGCGCGAGGAGAGCGTCCCGTCGATCACCTCGTCGGCCACCGCGATCAACAGCCCGCCCAGCAGCGTCGGGTCGACCTGCAGCTGCACGGCCACCGGATGCCCGTAGGTGCGGCCCAGCACCTCGGTGAGACGAGTGCGCTGGGCATCGCTGAGCTCGGCAGCCGCGCCGACTTGCGCGACCACCTCGCCGCGGCGAGCGACCGCGACTTCCGCCAGGAACCGCATGGCCTCTTCGGCCGGCTGACCTCTGAGCAGCTCGACGGTGTGGGTCAGCAGTGCCGACGCGATCGGGTTGACGCTGCCGCTCGCGCCGCCAAGCACGTTGCGCAGCAACTCCACTCGTTTCTCGGGCGGGACGACGTAGTCGCCGAGCAGGATGCCCAGACGCGGCTGCGCGTCGAGAATCCGGGAGAAACGGAACAACTGGTCTTCGACTTCGCCGACCTGGTCCGCGCGTTCGGCGACTTCCAGCAAGGCTTGGCGCGACATGTGCTCGATCGCGTCGATCAGGTCCGAGTCGGCCGACCAACGCTCGCAGACCGCCGCGCGCACCACCTCGAGGGTGGTGTCGCCGACCTTGCCGGAGAGCAGCCGCTCCATCAACCGCACCCGCGGCGCCGAGTCTTCGGCGGCCACGGTGAGGTAGCGGGTGACCATCATTTCGCTGTCGAGCATCTTGGCCACCGCCACGAGCTCGTCGGACAACGTGGTCAGCCCGTCCTTGTCGAGATCCTTGGCTACGGTCCCGAACCGGTCCAGCAGGTCACGCAGCGCCCGCCGGCTGGCCGAGCGCATCTTGGTCAGCAGCGGATACTGCACGTCGGCGGAGGCCGGCGCCATCGCGTCGAGCTCGTCGAGGAACCGGTCCACGGTGGCCGACTGCTGCGCGGCGTCGGCGACATAGTTGCGCACCAGTTCCCCTGCGCCGCGCACAGATTCGTGGCCGAGCTCCAGCCGGAGCTGGCGGCTCAGCTGCGTCCGCAGCAGCTCGACCTGGCGGGCACCCTGACCCGTGATGCGTTCGGCCTCCACCTCGGCCTGCACCCGGAACTGCTCGGTGATTCGCTTCGCGTCCGCCTGAGCCTCTTCGACGACGCGCTTCGACTCCGCCTTGGCGTCGTCCACCGCCTTGCTGTGCGCGTTGCTGGCCTGGCCCAGGCGCTCGGCGGCCGTGGCTGCGTCGCTCAGCTGTTGACTCACCACTTTCTGCCTGGTTTCCATCAGTTTGCGCACCGGCGGAACGACGTAGCGCACCACGAGGAAAACGATGACCGCGAACCCGATCAGCTGTCCGATGAACGTCGACATGCGGTTACCGTCCGGACGATCCGGTCGCGGCGGTGACCGGGCCGACGTCGACGCCGAGGATACGACTGGCCAAAGTCGCCGACATGCCTGCCACGTTGGAGCGCAGATCCAGTTCCACGGCGTCCCTTTCCCGCTTCAATTGCTCTGCGGCCGTTTGCAACGTCGACATCACCTGCTGCTCGGCACGGGCTCGCGCGTCCTCGACCGCCTTACGACCCTCGGCCCGGGCGTTGTCGCGGTGCGACGACGCCTCGATCCGGGCCTTGGTCATGACTTCGTCGTAATCGGCCTGGGCGGCCTCGAACTGCTCGTTCGCCTTCTTGTTGTCGGCAAGGGTCTTGGCGACCATCGCGTCGCGCTCACGCAACACCTTCAGGATCGCCGGTACGACGAACGTGCCGATGACGGCGAGGACGATCAGGAAGATGGCGAGAACGAAGAAAAAGGTGCCGTTGGGAATGAGGAAGTTGTTGGTCTTCCCTTCCTCCGCTGCCTGGTCGGCGGCCAGAACGAGAGTGCTTGCGTCGCCCATCACAGCGAATTAGGTGCCGACCGGGGTCGCGAAGACGAACAGCGCCATGAACGCCAGGTTGATGAAGTAGGCCGCCTCGACCAGACCGACGGTGATGAAGAACGGCGTGAACAACCGTCCCTGCGCCTCCGGCTGCCGGGCGATGCCCGAAACCAGCGCGTTGCCGGCGATACCGTCACCGATGCCGGCACCGATCGCGCCGCCACCCATGATCAGGCCACCGCCGATGAGTGCGGCGGCAGCGACTTGGGGGTCCAGGGCCATTCTTTCCTCCTTTGAGTGGTGGCGATCTGGTAGTGGTCTACCAGGCGCCGATAGTGATGCGCGGATGAGCCGGATGCGTGGCGGTCTCAGTCATGGTGTTCTTCGACCTCCATCGCCTGGCTGAAATACAAGATGGTCAAGATGGCGAAGATGAACGCCTGGATCGCACCGACGAACAGATCGAACGCCTTCCAGATCGCGTTGGGTGCCCACATGATGTACGGCGGAAACAGTGCGATCAGCGCAACCAGGATGCCACCGGCGAAGATGTTGCCGAAAAGTCGGAGCGACAGGGAAATTGGCTTCGCGAGTTCTTCGACGAGGTTGATCGGCGCCAAGAAGGCCACGTGTCCTTTGAGCACCGCGAGCGGGTGGCCGACAATGCCACGACGCCAGATTCCCGCCACGTGATAGCAGACGAAGACGAACAAGGCTAGCGCCAGCACATAGTTGATGTCCGCCGCCGCCGACTTGAGCAGCTCGGTGGTGTGCCCCGACTTGTCGGTGTACTGCAGCGGCAGCACCGACAGCCAGTTGGAGATCAGGATGAACACGAAGATGGTGACCGCGAGCGGGAGCACGAAGGGGGCGATCCGCATGCCGATGGCGCTCTCGACCTGGGCGCGCATCTGCTCGGTGATCGCCTCCCAGAACAACTGCACCCCACTGGGCACGCCCGTCGAGGTGATCTTCGCGCGCAGGAAGAACGCTAGCCCGATCACGATCACCGCGGCGATCGCTGTCGACAGGATCGTGTCGGTGTTGACGGTCATCCCCAGCCACGTGGCGTGGGTGTGCTCTCCGACCTCGATCTGCGACTCGGCCAGGATCACCTGAGTCATTTGCCGGTACCCCTTTCTTCCGGCCCTGCCGACGACTCACCGGGCACCCCTGCACGCAGCTTCTTCCAGACCGGCACGGCGGTCGATATCACCAGCAGCACCTGGAACAGTGCCAGCCCGAACATCACGCCCAGCCCGGCAGGCCGGAAAAGATAAGCGATGGCCAGCGCGACCACCGTCATGATGGCCAACCGCGACGCCGAGTTGATCGCCATCGACCTTTTCATCGGATTTTCCTGGGAGGTGATCGAATCGACCGACCGGCGCACCAACAACGCGTTGAGCAAACCCAGCAGCAGCCCGACACCGAAAAACACCCCGAGCATGAGATGACCCGACAACGCGGCGGCGACAACGGCGACCGCGGTGATCCCGATGCTGATCAGGAGAAGCCGAACGGGTCGGAAAGCAACAGAGGGAAACACCAACGGCGCGTCCTGCGCTGGCGTCGTCACTGCAGCACCTCAATCCCGAGTTAGTGGAGCGGGAACGCCCCGACCGACTGATCGGTGGCCCGCCGAGCGTATCGCAGTCATCACGATGGAATCACCCAAGGGGTAGCTCCCTGCGTACGTCGTGAATCGGCGCGATCGGGAAGGCGACCGACGGGCCGGTGGGCCGACAACCCTCGAGGTTTGTTTCGGGGTTCTACCAGCACCGTACCATATGCCAGAGACCACTACTACTCCTTGTCGTAGCTCTCGTCGTCGTAGTCGTCCTGGCGGCGCAGGAGCGGGATCGCCGTCGCGACACCGGCGACCACGATCGCACCCAGCATCACCACCCCGGTGTCGCGGGGGTTGAAAAAGATCGTGCTAGCCGCGCCGAAGGCGACGATGCCCACCCACAGGTAGATCAGCAGCACCACCCGGCGGTGCGAGTGTCCGATCTGCAGCAACCGGTGGTGCAGGTGCATCTTGTCGGGGGAAAAGGCGCTGCGACCCGCGCGGGTACGCCGCACGATGGCCAGCAGCAGGTCCAGCATCGGCACGAACATCACCGCCGCCACCAGCAAGAACGGCGACAGCAGAGCAAACACGTCACGAGCGCCGTAGGCGTTCTGCGACACCGGGCCGGCGGCGGTCGTGGAGGCGGCGGCCAGCATCAGACCGATCAGCATCGAACCCGAATCGCCCATGAAGATCCGGGCCCGGTGAAAGTTGTGCGGCAGGAAACCCAGGCAGGCGCCGGCCAGCACCACCGAGATGACGGCCGGTGGATAGAACAGGACATCGCCGCCGTGGTCGCGCAGCATGCCCACCGAGAACATGCAGAAGGCCAGCGCGGTGATGAGGCCCAGTCCGGCGGCCAGGCCGTCGAGCCCGTCGACGAAGTTCATCGCGTTGACGACCGACACCGTCAGCGCCAGGGTCAGCAGGATCGACGAGGCCTGATCGAGCACGATGGTGCCGACTCCCCCGATCGGGATGTACAGAACCGTCCAGGCGACGCCCATGGTGACCAGCACGCTGGCCGCGGTGATCTGCCCGGCGAATTTCGTCAGGGCGTCCAGGCCCCAGCGGTCGTCGATGAGCCCGATGCCCATGATGATCGCGCCCGCGACCAGCACCGCGGGCATTCCGGTCGAGTAGACGAAACCCCGTGTCAGCGCGGGCAGCTCGGAGGCCAGGAACACGGCGGCCAGGACGCCGAGGAACATCGCCAGCCCGCCCATGCGCGGGGTCGGCGTCACGTGCACATCCCGTTCCCGGGGATAGGCGACTGCACCGAGCCGGGTGGCCAGCACCCGCACCGGTCCGGTCGCGAAGTAGGTGATGACCGCCGCGGTCAGGCCGACAACGGCGAGTTCGCGCAGGGGGATGCCGGCACCGCGATCGGAGAGGGCGAGCAAACCGCCGGCAAGGCTGGTCACGTCGCTGGGCACCTCGAGACCGTACTGCACCGGCCGTGAGCGTCGAACACCGCAGCCGGACCTAGGCGATCAGGGATTCGGGATCCAGGCCTAGCACTTCGGCAATCCGCTCGGCGCTCACCGGTCCGGCGCGCAGAATGCGCGGTGCGGCCCCGGTCAGGTCGACGATCGTGGACGCGGCCTGCTGTTGGGCGGCGCCCGCGTCGAGGTAGACGTCGACGAGATCGCCGAGCTGGACGCGCGCCTGGTCGGCATCTACCGCGGGCGGCCGGCCGGACACGTTGGCGCTGGAGACCGCCATGGGGCCCACCTCGCGCAGCAATTCGATGGCGACCGGGTGCAGCGGCATCCGCAGCATCACGGTCCCCCGCGCATCGCCGAGATCCCATTGCAACGAAGGCGCTTGCCTCACCACCAGGCTCAGAGCGCCCGGCCAGAACGCGCGGATCAGCTCGCGGGCCCCGTCGGGCATGGTGTACACCAGGCCCTCGATGGTGTGCCACGAGCCGACCAGCACCCCGACCGGCATGTCCCGGCCGCGCCCCTTCGCCGACAGCAGCGCCCCAACCGCGGCACCGTTGAAGGCGTCGGCACCAATTCCGTAGACGGTGTCGGTCGGCATCACGACCAGCCGGCCGCCCTTGAGCGCGCCGACCGCCGAGGCGATTCCCCGCGCACGCTGCTCGGGGTCGGCACAGCTGAACACCTCAGTCATCGGCGCCGCTCCTCCTCATCGCTGCGCTCTGCATCGTCACGACGCGAGTCATCGGCGCCGCTCCTCCTCATCGCTGCGCTCTGCATCGTCACGACGCGAGTCATCGGCGCCGCTCCTCCTCATCGCTGCGCTCTGCATCGTCACGACGCGAGTCATCGGCGCCGCTCCTCCTCATCGCTGCGCTCTGCATCGTCACGACGCGAGTCATCGGCGCCGCTCCTCCTCATCGCTGCGCTCTGCATCGTCACGACGCGAGTCATCGGCGCCGCTCCTCCTCATCGCTGCGCTCTGCATCGTCACGACGCGAGTCATCGGCGCCGCTCCTCCTCATCGCTGCGCTCTGCATCGTCACGACGCGAGTCATCGGCGCCGCTCCTCCTCATCGCTGCGCTCTGCATCGTCACGACGCGAGTCATCGGCGCCGCTCCTCCTCATCGCTGCGCTCTGCATCGTCACGACGCGAGTCATCGGCGCCGCTCCTCCTCATCGCTGCGCTCTGCATCGTCACGACGCGAGTCATCGGCGCCGCTCCTCCTCATCGCTGCGCTCTGCATCGTCACGACGCGAGTCATCGGCGCCGCTCCTCCTCATCGCTGCGCTCTGCATCGTCACGACGCGAGTCATCGGCGCCGCTCCTCCTCATCGCTGCGCTCTGCATCGTCACGACGCGAGTCATCGGCCCCGCTCCTCCTACGGGCCGTCACGAACCTGGGCCGGCCCGCCAGGTCGCGCCGGCTTCGGATGTCGTCGAAAAGCCCCGTGTCCTGCACCAATCGGGCGGTCCGCGCCGCGGTGGTGTCGTCGTGTTCGACGGCGAACAGACCACCCGGGCGCAGCCAGCGCCCGGCCAGGGCCACCACGGGGGCGATAACGGCCATCCCGTCCGGCCCGCCGAACACCGCATGATGCGGATCATGTTGGAGCACTTCAGGCTCCAACGCGGCGTTGGAAACCGAGTCGTCGGGAACGTAGGGCGGGTTGGACACGACCAGATCGACGCCGCCGTCGAGTTCGGGCAGCAGTCCCAATGCGCCGACATCGGCGCGCACCAGCTCGACGGCCGTGCCCTCGGCGTTGCGGCGCGCGTACTCGAGCGCCGGCGCCGAGTCGTCGATGGCGATGATCCGGGCGTCCAGCCCGAGGCCGGCGCGGTGCCGGGCCAGCGCGACCGCCAGGGCACCGGATCCGGTGCACACATCGACGATCACGGGCCGCGGGGGCAGCGGCTGCGCGATCGCCCACTCCAGCATGGCTTCGGTCTCCGGGCGCGGGATGAACACGCCCGGGCCGACCTGCAAAAGCAGCGGCCCGAACGCCGCCGTCCCGAGAAGATGCTGCAACGGCACCCGCCGTGAGCGGGCGGCCACGACGTCGCGGTACCGACCGAAGAATTCGTCGTCGGGCGTGTCCAGCAGACCCAGCCGGCCCCGGTCGGTGCCGGCCAGGTGGGCGGCCAGTTCCTCGGCGTCCCAACGCGCCGAATCGATCCCCGCCCGGGCGAGCAGCGCCGCCGCGGAGTCGATCGAACGCCGCAGCCGAGTCGTCATGCCTGCTGCAGCCGAGACTGCTTGTCGGCGGCGCTCAGCGCGTCGAGCAGCGCGTCCAGGTCGCCGTCGAGAACCTGGTCGAGATTGTGCGCCTTGAAGCCGATCCGGTGGTCGGTGATCCGGTTCTCCGGGAAGTTGTAGGTGCGGATGCGTTCGCTGCGGTCGACGGTGCGGATCTGGCTGGCCCGATCCGCCGACGCGTCGGCCAGCGCCTGCTCCTCGGCGAGCGCCTGCAGCCGCGCGGCCAGCACCTGCATGGCGCGGGCCTTGTTCTGCAGCTGCGAACGCTCGTTCTGGCAGGTGACGACGATGCCCGTGGGCAGGTGGGTGAGGCGGACCGCCGAATCGGTGGTGTTGACGCCCTGGCCGCCCTTGCCGGACGAGCGGTACACGTCGACGCGCAGGTCGGACTCGTCGATCTGCACCTCGGCGACTTCCTCGGGCTCCGGATAGACCAGCACCCCGGCCGCCGAAGTATGAACCCGGCCCTGGGATTCCGTCACCGGGACCCGCTGCACGCGGTGCACCCCGCCTTCGAACTTCAACCGCGACCACACGCCGTCGACGGCGTCACCCTTACTGGTGATCGACAGCGTCGCGTCCTTGTAGCCGCCCAGATCCGAGAACGTCTCGTCCAGCACCGCCACGGCCCAGCCGTGCCGCTCGGCGTAGCGGATGTACATCCTGGCCAAATCGGCGGCGAACAACGCCGACTCCTCGCCCCCCTCGCCGGATTTCACCTCGAGGACGATGTCGTCGGCGTCATGCGGGTCGCGGGGCGCCAGCATGTCGGTGAGCTGGGTGTCCAACTCGGCCACCCGCACTTCGAGCGCGGTGACCTCCTCCGCGAACGACGGGTCGTCGGCGGCCAGTTCGCGCGCCGTCTCCAGGTCTTCCCGGGCCGAGGTCAGCTTGCGGTGGGTGGCGACGATGGGTGCCAACCGGGCAAACCGGCGGCCGGCTTTGCGCGCCTCCCCGGGATTGCTGTGCAATTCCGGATCTGCCAGTTGGTGCTCGAGGTCGGCATGTTCGGCGAGCAGCACATCGATCGCCTGCGTCGGCTGCGTCATGTCACACCTCCTTCCGCACGCTGTTCGGCGCAGACACGAACCGACGCCCGCCTGTGCGGGTCACACACAGTCCGGGCGTCGGCGAGCTGGCTATTTGTCGGCCGCGTCGGCCTTGTCGGCTGCGCCCTTGCGCTTGCCGTAACGCTTCTCGAAGCGGGCCACGCGGCCGCCGCTGTCGAGGATCTTCTGCTTGCCCGTGTAGAACGGGTGGCACTGCGAGCAAACCTCGACGACGATGCGGCCGCCGGGCTTGGTGCTGCGGGTCTCGAACGTGTTGCCGCATCCGCAATGCACCGTGGTGGGCTCGTAGGCGGGATGGATGTCAGTTTTCATGGGAGTCCTCTTCGGGTTGTCGAGCGTCGATTATGCCAGGTCAACCGGTACCTCCCCAAAACACCGAGGTGCATCCCCGCATTCCCGGTGCGCCGGGGTTGCGCCCAGACATGATCCACGGCGACGTCGGTCGGCGTGTCGGGTGCAGCCCCTAGTCGTTGTCCATGGAGCCGGGCGTCGTCTTGGACACCTGCACCAGAAACTCGTAGTTGTTCTTGGTCTTGCGCAGCTGGCTCATCAGCAGGTCGATGGCCTGGTGGGAATCCAGACCCGACAGCACGCGGCGCAGCTTGTGCACGATCGCGAACTCGTCCGGCGAGAGCAGCAGCTCGTCCTTGCGGGTGCCCGACGGGTTCACGTCGACCGCGGGGAACACCCGCCGCTCGGAGATCTTGCGGTCCAGCTTGAGCTCGGCGTTACCGGTGCCCTTGAACTCCTCGAAGATGACTGTGTCACCGGTGGATCCCGTCTCGACCATCGCGGTGGCGATGATGGTCAGCGACCCGCCCTCCTCGATGTTGCGCGCGGCGCCCAGGAATCGCTTCGGCGGGTACAGGGCGGTCGAATCGACACCACCGGAGAGGATCCGGCCCGACGCGGGCGAAGCGTTGTTGTAGGCGCGCCCGAGGCGGGTGATCGAGTCCAGCAGCACCACGACGTCCTTGCCCTGCTCGACGAGCCGCTTGGCGCGTTCGATCGCCAGCTCGGCCACCGAGGTGTGGTCCGACGGCGGCCGGTCGAACGTCGAGGCGATGACCTCGCCCTTGACCGAGCGCGTCATGTCGGTGACCTCCTCGGGCCGCTCGTCGACGAGCACGACCATGAGGTGGCATTCGGGGTTGTTCTTGGTGATCGCGTTGGCGATGTCCTGCAGGATGGTCGTCTTGCCCGCCTTGGGCGGCGAGACGATCAGCGCGCGCTGGCCCTTGCCGATCGGCATGATCAGGTCGATGACCCGCGTGGTCAGCCGCTCGGGGGTGGTTTCCAGGCGCAGCCGCTGATTCGGGTACAACGGCGTCAGCTTGCTGAAGTCGGGCCGCTTCTTGGCGTCCTCGACCGATCCGCCGTTGACGGTGTCCAGGCGCACCAGCGGGTTGAACTTCTGCCGCTGGTTGGGCTGCTCGCCGTCGCGCGGCACGCGCACCGCGCCGGTCACCGCGTCGCCGCGGCGCAGGCCGTTCTTGCGCACCATGTTCATCGACACGTAGACGTCGTGCGGGCCGGCCAGGTACCCGGAGGTGCGGACGAACGCGTAGTTGTCGAGGACGTCGAGGATCCCGGCCACCGGCTGGACGACGTCGTCCTCGCGCAGTTCGGTGTCGGCGCCGTCGCCCGAGCGTTCGCTTCGGCGCCTGCGGTCCCGGAAGCGGCGTCCGCGCCGGCCCTGCCGCCCCTCGCCCTCGTCGTCCGGCTGGTTCGAGCCGCGCGACTGCTGGTTACCCGAGCCCTGCTGGTCGTTGCCCTGATCGCCACCGGCGTCCCGCCCGCGCTCGTCGGACTTCGTGTTCTGTTGGCGCTCCTGGGTGTCGCGTTGGCGCTCTTGGCGATTGTCGGCCGCGTCGGCCGACTTGCCCCCGCCGTTACCCGAGCCGTCGCGCTCGTCGTCCTGGCCGCGGTTCTTGGAACCGGCTTCGCGGGACGCGCTGCGACGTTCCCGGCGTGGGGCCTCGGTTTTCGCTTCGTTCTGGTCGGCCTGGGGGGCCGGCGCTTCGGCGGCGGCGGTTTCGCCCTCGGATTTGTCGCTCTTCTCAGGAACCGGCCCGCCACCGGCGGATGTGCCGTTGGCCTTTCCCCGATGTTCCTGGATTGCGGCGATCAGTTCATTCTTGCGCATGCCCGACGTGCCCTTGACGCCGGCTTGGCTGGCCAGCGCGCGCAACTCGGGCAGCACCATCGTGGACAGCGACCCACCCGGGGCAGTGGTTTTGACGGCTGGCGCGTCATGGTTCACGGAATTCGACGCGTGATCGTTCTCGGTGCTTTCTCCAGCCGTGATGAGCTCCGTATCAGTCACGGATTTCCTTTCTTCCCCCGCTGATCACGTCATAAGGGGGTTCGTTGCGCACGTAGGTCGAATTGCCGAGTGCGCCCAATCGTCGACTCTGCGACGGTGATCGCCGGGATCAATGCCAGGATCGGCGTGAGAAACGGCGACCTCGTCCACGAGAAGAATTGGTGGTGTCCTAGCGGCAAGGCAGTATGGATGCAGATGCAGATGCTGCGATTGCTGGACGATGCCGAGGATAGCCCGCATCCTGGCTGGAAGCAAGCAAACCCCCCCGGCCGCGCCGCGGATCAACCGGCGACGGTGACCCCCGGGCCCCAGCGAACCGCATCGCCGGCGGTCATCTCGGTGATGGTGAATCCGTTTGCGGCCCCGTACTCCACCGCTTGGCATGGAAGCTGTGCCTCCGTGCTGAGTGCGATCAATGACGGACCAGCACCGGAAAGCGTCGCTGCCACACCATGACGCCGCAGCAGCCGCAGATACTCCGCCGAGGCGGGCATCGCCGGCGCACGCTGAGGTTGGTGGAGCATGTCTTCGGTGGCCACCATCAGCAAATCCGGCCTTTCGGTCAGCGCGACCACCAGCAGCGCGGCGCGGCTGACGTTGAAGCTGGCGTCGTCGTGGCTGACGTGAGCTGGCAGCAGCACCCGGGTCTCGGCGGTCAGCGAACGCACCTCGGGAATGGCGCAGAACAGCCTGATCTGCGGGTGAAGCCGCAGCGGCACCGCCGAATAGGCGGGACCGGCACCGGTGCGGTCCACCCACGAGACCACCGCACCGCCCAATACTGCGGCCCCGGCGTTGTCGGGGTGACCCTCGAATTCCGAAGCCAGCTGGATCAGCTGCGCATCCGTCAACGGAATCGAATCCGTCTGCGCGACAAGACCGTTGACCGCGGCAAGGCCGCCGACCACCGCCGCCGCGGAGGATCCCAGGCCACGCGAGTGCGGGATGGCGTTGCGGCAGCGGACCACCAGGCCCGGGGCGCCGACGCCGGCGGCCTGCAGGCCGCGCTGGACGGCGCGGACCACCAGATGGTCGGGGCCACGCGGCACCGAGTCGGCGCCCTCCCCCTCGACCAGCACCTGCAGGCCGGAAGCCGCTGTCTCCACGACCACGTCGTCGCACAGGCTCAACGCGAGACCGATGCTGTCGAAACCGGGACCGAGGTTGGCGCTGGAAGCCGACACCACGGCGCTCGCCACCAAGCCCGCGGGCAGCATCTGAGTCACCGTCAGGCCAGTCCCAACTTCTCGACGACGAGCACGGGATCCACGGGCAGCGGTGACACGGTCGGCATGTCTTTCAGCGCGGTGTCGGGATCCTTGAGCCCATTGCCCGTCACCGTACACACCACGGTCGATCCGCGGGCCACCCAGCCGTCCTCGACGGCCTTGAGCAGCCCGGCGATGCTGGCCGCCGACGCCGGCTCGACGAAGACGCCCTCGCTGCTGGCCACCAGGTGATAGGCGGCCAGGATTTCCTCGTCGGTGGCGGCCAGGAAACGGCCGTTCGATTGCTGCTGCGCCTCCACGGCCGCCGTCCAGGAGGCCGGCGCGCCGATGCGGATCGCGGTCGCGATGGTCTCGGGATGGCGCACGGGCTTGCCGTGAACCAGGGGCGCCGCGCCGGCCGCCTGGGTGCCCAGCATGCGGGGCAGGGCGTCGATCACGCCCTCCTGGTGGTACTCCCGGTAGCCCTTCCAGTAGGCGGTGATGTTGCCGGCGTTGCCGACGGGCAGCGAGTGGATGTCGGGGGCGCGGCCCAGCGCGTCGACGATCTCGAAGGCCGCGGTCTTCTGGCCCTCGATGCGCACCGGGTTGACCGAGTTGACCAGCGCGATCGTCGGGAAGTCGGCGGTCATCTTGCGGGCCAGCTCGAGGCAGTCGTCGAAGTTGCCGTCGATCTGGATGATCTTGGCGCCGTGCATGACGGCCTGGGCGAGCTTGCCCATCGCGATCTTGCCCTGCGGGATCAGCACCGCGCAGGTGATCCCGGCGCGGGCGGCATAGGCCGCCGCCGAGGCCGAGGTGTTTCCCGTCGAGGCGCACAGCACGGCCTGCTGGCCGCGGGCCACCGCGTCGGTCACCGCCATCGTCATGCCGCGGTCCTTGAAGGAGCCGGTCGGGTTGAGGCCCTCGACCTTGAGATGCACCGTGCACCCGGTCTGCTCCGAGAGCCGCGGCGCGGCGATCAGCGGGGTCCCGCCCTCGAGCAGCGTGACCGGGGTCCAGTCCGCGGCAACGGGTAACCGGTCGCGGTAGGCCGCGATCACTCCCGGCCACGGTAGGTGGGTGGCCGTGCGTGGAACGCTCATAGGCTGGTTCCTTCTAATCTCAGCACGCTGGCCACCTTCTGCACGACGTTCAGATCGGCGAGCGCGTCGATGGTTTCGGACAGGGCGGCGTCGGTCGCGGTGTGGGTGACCACCACGATCCGGGCGCCGACGCGCCGTCCGCCCTCGCCGGCCACGCCTTCCTGGCGGACTTCGGCGATGCTGACCTCGCGCTTGGCGAATTCCGCGGCCACCGTGGACAAGACGCCGGGCTTGTCGGCGACGTCCATGCTGACGTAGTAGCGGGTCGTGATCAAACCCATTGGAGCGATAGGAAGTTGGGCGTACCTGGACTCTTTGGGTCCCCGGCTGCCCAGCACCCGGTTGCGCGCGGCCATCACCAGGTCGCCGGTCACCGCCGACGCAGTGGGCGCCCCGCCGGCGCCCTGGCCGTAGAACATCAGCCGGCCCGCCGCCGCGGCCTCGACCACCACGGCGTTGAAGGCGCCGTTGACCGTGGCGAGCGGATGCGACAAGGGCACCAGCGCGGGGTACACGCGCGCCGACACCCGCTGCTGGCCGTCACCGGTGGTGATGCGCTCGCAGATGCACAGCAGCTTGATGGTGCAGCCCAGCGCCCGCGCGGAAGCGAAGTCGTCGGGGGTGATCTTGGTGATGCCCTCGCGGTACACGTCGTCGGCGGTCACCCGGGTGTGGAAGGCGATGGAGGCCAGGATCGCCGCCTTGGCCGCGGCGTCGTAGCCCTCCACGTCGGCCGTGGGATCGGCCTCGGCGTAACCCAGCGCGCTGGCGTCGGCCAGCGCGCTGGCGTAATCGGCGCCGGTGCTATCCATCTCGGACAGGATGTAGTTGGTGGTCCCGTTGACGATGCCGGCCACCCGCAGCACCGTGTCGCCGGCCAGCGACTGGGTGAGCGGGCGGATCACAGGGATCGCGCCCGCGACCGCCGCCTCGAAATACAGGTCGACGTTGGCGGTTTCGGCGGCCTGCGCCAGTTCTCCGGTGGAGACAGACAGCAACGCCTTGTTCGCGGTGACGACGGACTTGCCGTGCTCGAGCGCGGTCAGGATCGCCTTGCGCGCCGGCTCGACCGGGCCCATCACCTCCACGACGATGTCGACGTCCTCGCGCGAGACGAGTTCCTCGACGTTGTCGGTGAGCAACTCGACGGGGACGCCGCGGTCGGCGGCCACGCGGCGCACCCCGATGCCGCGCAGCAACAGTGGGGCGCCGATGCGGGCCGCGAGGTCTTCGGCACTGCCCTCGATGATGCGGACGACTTCGCTGCCGACGTTGCCCAACCCGAGTACCGCTACGCCGACTGGCTTTTCACCACCGGGCACAGGTCGTTCACCTCACTTCCAGACTCAGCAGATCGTCGACCGTCTCCCGGCGAAGGATCAGGCGGGCCCGCCCGGCGCGCACCGCGACCACGGCCGGCCGGCCGATCATGTTGTAGCGGCTCGAGAGCGAATAGCAATAGGCACCGGTCGCGGCCACCGCAAGCAGATCGCCGGGCTGCAGGTCGCCGGGCACCCAGGCGTCGCGCACGACGATATCACCGCTTTCGCAGTGTTTCCCCACGATGCGGGCCTGCACCGCCGGCGCATCGCTGGCCCGCGAGGCCAGCCGGGCGTCGTACTCGGCGCCGTAGAGCGCGGTGCGGATGTTGTCGCTCATGCCCCCGTCGACGCTGACGTAACGCCGGTTCGCCGTGGCGCTCACGTCGACGTCTTTGACCGTGCCGACCTCGTACAGCGTGATGGTGCCCGGTCCGGCGATGGCCCGCCCGGGCTCGACCACCAGCCGGGGCGTGGGCAGGCCCACGGCGTTGGATTCGCTGCTCACGATGGCTTGGAGTTTGGCCGCCAGGTCGGCGACGGGGGGCGGGTCGTCGGGCGCCAGATACGAGATGCCCAGTCCCCCACCGAGATCCACCGTGGCGATCTGCGCGGTCTTGTCCGTCCCGAATTCGGCGACGATGTCGCGCAGCAGGCCGATGACGCGATGCGCGGCGATCTCGAAGCCGGCGACGTCGAAGATCTGCGAGCCGATGTGGCTGTGCAACCCGACCAGCCGCAGGTGATCGGCGGCGAACACCCGGCGCACCGCGGCCATCGCCGCGCCGCTGGCCACCGACAGCCCGAACTTCTGGTCCTCGTGGGCGGTCGAGATGAACTCGTGGGTGTGCGCCTCCACGCCGACGGTCAGGCGCACGAAGACGTCCTGGACGACGCCGGCGTCGGCCGCGACCGCGTCGAGGCGCTCGATCTCGATCATCGAGTCGACGACGACGTGCGCCACCCCCGCCTTGACGGCGTCGGTGAGTTCGGCGACCGATTTGTTGTTGCCGTGCAGGGTGATCCGCTCCGGGGGGAAGTTCGCGTGCAGCGCCACGGCCAGCTCGCCGCCGGTGGACACGTCCAGGGACAGGCCCTCCTCGTCGACCCAGCGCGCGATCTCGCCGCACAGAAAGGCCTTGGCGGCGTAGTTCACGTTGCCCCCGCCGCCGAAGGCCGCCGCCATCTCCCGGCAGCGGGAGCGGAAGTCGTCTTCGTCGACGACGAACAGCGGCGTCCCGTACTCGCGGGCGAGCTCGGTCACCGGCACGCCGGCGATGCCGACGACGCCGGTCTCCTTGCGAACGGTGTTGCGCGGCCACACGTTCGGCGCCAGTGCGAGCAGCTCTTCGGGGGACTGCGGCCGCGGCGGGCTGCCCGGGTGGCGGGTCTCTTCGGCGTGCCGGGGTCCGGCGGGGTGCACGGTCACATGCGCTCCGGGGCGTTGACCCCCAGGATCGTCAGTCCGTTGGCGATGACCTGGCGGGTGGCCCGGCACAGGGCCAGCCGCGCGGTGTGCAGGTCGGTGGGCTGCTCGTCGCCCTGCGGCAACACCCGGCAGGAGTCGTAGAACCGGTGGTAGTCGCCTGCCAGGTCTTCCAGGTAGCGGCAGACGCGGTGCGGTTCGCGCAGCGCGGCGGCCGTCTTGAGTACCCGGGGGAATTCGCCGAGGCTGCGCAGCAGCGTGCCCTCCTTGTCGTGGGTGAGCAGCTCGAGGTGGGCGGTGTCGGGGGCCAGGCCGAGCTCGGCGGCGTTGCGGGCCAGCGCCGAGAGGCGGGCGTGCGCGTATTGCACGTAGTAGACCGGGTTTTCGTTCGACGCCGAGGACCACAGCGCCAGGTCGATGTCGATCGGGGTGTCCACCGAGGAGCGGATCAGGCTGTAGCGCGCGGCGTCGACGCCGATCGCCTCGACCAGGTCGTCGAGGGTGATCACGGTGCCGGCGCGCTTGCTCATCCGGACCGGCTGGCCGTCGCGGACCAGGTTGACCATCTGCCCGATGAGCACCTCGACGGTGGCGGGGTCCTCGCCGAAGGCGGCGGCCACGGCCTTCAGGCGCGCGATGTAGCCGTGGTGGTCGGCGCCGAGCATGTAGATGCACAGGTCGAACCCGCGCTGCCGCTTGTCCAGGTAGTAGGCGATGTCGCCGGCGATGTAGGCGGGCTTGCCGTCGCTCTTGATCACGACGCGGTCCTTGTCGTCACCGAAAGCGCTGGTGCGCAACCAGCTTGCGCCGTCCTTCTCGTAGATGTTGCCGGTCTGGCGGAGCCGGGCGATGGCCTGGTCGACGCGGCCGCTGGTGTGCATCGAGTCTTCGTGGGTGTAGATGTCGAAGTCGGTGCCGAACTCGTGCAGCGACTCCTTGATGTGGGTGAACATCAGGTCGACGCCGATTTCGCGGAAGGTCTCGCGCATCTCGGTTTCGGGCAGGCTCAGCGCGTCGGGAGCCTTGGACAGCACGTGCGCGGCGATGTCGGTGATGTAGTCACCGGCGTAGCCGTCCTCGGGGGCGGGCTCGCCCTTGGCCGCGGCGATCAACGAGTTCGCGAACCGGTCGATCTGCGCGCCGTGGTCGTTGAAATAGTATTCGCGCTCCACGGCGGCGCCCTGGCTGGACAACAGCCGGCCCAGCGCATCGCCGACGGCGGCCCAGCGGGTGCCGCCGATGTGGATCGGTCCGGTGGGGTTGGCCGAGACGAACTCGAGGTTGATCTTCTGCCCGGCCAGGTCGTCGGAGTAGCCGAAGGTGTCGCCGGCGTCGATGACGTTGGTGACGACGACGGCCTGCGCCGAGGCCTCGAGGCGCATGTTGATGAAGCCCGGCCCGGCCACCTCGGCTGCGGAGATCCCGGCGGCCTGCGCCAGCGCGGCCAGCCATCCGGCCAGCTCACGCGGGTTGGCGCCGACCTTCTTGCCCAGCTGCAGCGCCAGGTTGCTCGCGTAGTCGCCGTGCTCGGGGTTGCGCGGGCGCTCCACGGTGACCGTCGGCGGCAGCGCCGCGGTGTCGAGCCCGTGCTCGGCCAGCACCGCGGCGGCGGTGGTCTTGAGCAGCTCGGCCAGGTCGGCGGGGGTCACGGGTGACCATCCTATTGGCTCGGCTGCTCCCGCCATCCATCGCGGTGACGAAGCGGTCGCCGGAATGCGTTAGGCTATCGGGGCCCCAACGGCGCAACATCGTGTTCGGTGCGCCCCCGTAGCTCAGGGGATAGAGCGTCTGCCTCCGGAGCAGAAGGCCGCAGGTTCGAATCCTGCCGGGGGCACAGAACATTTAGCAGCTAAAAGCGAGTTTTCCGCGACCTAACCAAGCGCCCACCGCCCCGTCATGCCCCCGCAATCCGCCCGTCTGGTGTCAGCAGGCGTCTGCGGGCAACTTTGCCTGCCGGCGACAACCAACCGATAGACAGGTGAGGGCTTCTGCCGCAAAGGGTGGGAGTCGCTCGACGAACTGATTATTTGCCAACGCCGGACGCGGCCGCGCGCCGGCGCTCCATAGCGCTCGGTGAGGGCACCGCATAAACTCATCCCGATGGGGAGAGATGCATTGCAGGTCGTCCCCGCGGAGCTAGCAGCCGCGGCCGGCCAGTGGAGGGCTCTCAGTTCCCAGCTGACCGGGGTCGCATCGCCGTCACCGGGACCGTCGTTTCAACCCACGACGGTGGCTGTGAACGGTGTCAACGCGGCGATCGGCGTTGCCGCAGCGGCGTTCACGGCCCGAACCCAGACCTCCGCCGCCGCAGTGACCACCGCGGCCGACGGCTACACCAGCCAAGAGGCCGGTGCTGCGGGACAAATGTCCGACATCACGCAGCAGGTGAGGATGGCCTAAAGATGCCGGCCACCCTGTCGCAAATCCAGGCATGGTCCACCGAACATCTCATCGAGGCCGCCGGCTACTGGAGCCGAACCGCCGACAGGTGGGAGGACGTCTTCTTGACAATGCGTAACCAATCTCACGCCATCACCTGGCACGGCGCCGGCGGTGACGGTCTGAGAGAACGGACCGGCGCCGACCTGGCCATCGTCTCAGGTAAAGCGGACCAGTTGCGCCGGGCAGCCGCGATCGCGCGCGACGGCGCCGGCGACATAAGCGCAGCCCAGCGGCGAGTCCGCTACGGCGTGGAAGACGCCCACAACGCCGGATTCATTGTGGGAGAGGATCTCTCGGTCACCGATGGCCGCACAAGCAGCAACGCGGCCGAGCAAGCCGAACGGCAAGCCAAAGCGCAAGCATTCGCCGCCGACATCCGCGCCCGCGCCGAACAACTACAGGCAGCGGACGCGAGGGTCGCGGGCCAGCTCACCGCCGCCGCGGGCGACGTCGGCGGGGTCAGCTTCGCGCCCGCATCGACCTCCGACCACGGGGCCGTGACCGACAACCACAATTCGTCGGGCCCGAACCACAGCGGGGTTCAATTGGTCGACTACTTCAAACAGGATGGCGGACCACAAACCCAACCCCAGCCGGGGACTCCGCAACCCGCGCAACAACCCACCTTTTTGGACCAGTACGAGCGGCAACTGACGTCACCGGGCCCGCAAGCACAGCCACCCGTCACGCCCATGCCGGCGTTCGGCGCCCGGCCCGACCCCGGTCCCCAACCGGCGCCGGGGCCGATGCCCGCCTATGTGCCTCCCCAGAGTTTCGGGCAATGCGTGGGCGGACAAGTGAAAGCGAACGTCGGTAAGGACATGGTCAAAGGTGGATTCGAGACCGCTGTCAAGGGTGCTGTCGGCGGCGCTGCCGGTGGCGCCATCGCCACGCCCGAACTGTTGGGCGCCGGCGCATTACCGGGTGGCGTCCTGGGCTTCGTCGGCGGCTTCGCGAAAGGCGTTCTAGAAGCACCGGCCAAGGCGGCGATCGAGGGTGCCGTGGAATGCGCCGAGATACCGATACCGGGGTTACCGAAGCCATGATCAACGTGAAGCGGGCGCTACTGCTACTTCCGCTGTACGTCGCGGCGATGATCACCATCGACGTCGTGTTCAAATCAGCCCACGTCAATGCCGCCAAACCAGTTCCCGTATGGATGGTGGCGGGATTCATCGGATCGACGATCATCGTTGTGGGCGTTGGGATCTGGTACTTCACCCGAAGAGCGGCCGGCAAGGTCTCACAAAAGCGCGAACACGCCTACATCGCCATCCTCGTCGGGGTGATGGTCTCCGGCTTCGTGGGCGACATCGTGAGCGGTATCGCTGGACTGTTCATGGGCGGAAAATCGCTGTGGGTCATGGCACCGAGCTACGCGCTGGCCTATGTCGTCCTCCTGTGGACGATTACGTTCACGGCGAAAGCCCTGAGCAACCGCGTCGACAACGTCGATGATCGCAGCGGTTCCTCGCACTGAACCAGACCGCTCGGACGTCTTCGCCCAACCTGGTGCCTAAGACGCCGCCAGCACGAGAACAGGAACCCACGGTACGTCGCGCTGAACGCGTGTCCCCACCGATTTTCGCAGCTAACCGCCGGTGACGGCACCGGACGGGAACTCGTCCGGCCGTCGAAAACTGCGGTCAAGATCCCGATCATGCCGCTGGCGGGCTGACCAGCCGGCGCCTCGGATCGGCGGCCGGCACCAGTGGCGTCCCGACGCCGGATTCCCCGGTCAGCGCCGCAGCCGTGACCGCAGTGCCGACCACCAACTTCCGGTGGATCTTAGTTGGTCGAGCAGTTCGGGCGCCTGGGCGCGGACGGCCTCGAGCACCTGGCCCGGCGACGGGTTGACCATCGCGATGTCGCCGACGACCGCCGTCGGAACGGTCTCGTTGCCGTCGGCGATGGAGCGGACCGCCGCGGCGGCGTCCGGGTCGGCCCAGATGTCCACCTCCCGGGTCGGCAGGCCCAGCCGGCGCAGTGCACCGCGCAGGCGCCAGCAGAACGGACATCCCGGCCGCCAGTAGACGACCACCTCCGGCGCGCTCATGGTCGGCCCACCGAACGCTGGATGTCCAACAGCTCGTCGACCGTCCATTGGTCGTCGGCATGCCGTCCGTAGTGGAGCGCGACAACCGTTCCGTCGGCATCGATGAGGAAGTCGGCGGGCAGCCCCAAATGCGTTGTGCCGTCGTTCGATCCAACGCCGGCATAGTCGGGGTCGCCGCGGTGGCCGAGCCGGTTGCTCGTCGGGCGCTTCATGGCCGGCGCAACAGGAACAGGCTGTAGGCGGCCAGCGACTGCGCGTCGGCGATCACCCCCGAGCGGATCATCTGCTCGACGTCGTCGCGGGTGAACCAGGCATCGCGCATGTCCTGCTCCTCGGGTTCGCGATCGTGCTCGCCCTCGACGATCCCGGTGGCCAGGAACACCCAGCCGCGCTGACTGGTCATCCCGGGCACCGTGTCGATCCGGCCCAGCGCCTCGAACGACGCCGCGCGCAGGCCGGTCTCCTCCCGCAGCTCACGCTCGGCCAGCACGGCCGGCTCGAGATCCTCGGCCGCGGTGCCCTGGGGGAACTCCCAGCACCGCACACCGAGCGGATACCGGAACTGTTCGACGAGCCGGAAGCGGTCCCCGTCGTAGGGCATCACCAGCGCGTAGTCCGGCTTGTCCACCACGCTGTAGATGCCGGTGGTGCCGTCCGGGAACCGGATGTCGTCCTCGCGGATCGACAGCCACGAGTTCCGGTAGATCTCGCGCGTCGCGAGGCGTTCGATGACGGACACCCGACCAGTATCGCGTCCGGGCGCATCGCTGGCACAAATCGGCGCGGTGTCCGATAGTCATAACAGCCAGCGAACACCGATAGCGCCAGGGGTGGGGGTTTATGCCGGACGAGCCGACCTCGAAACGCGCGTGAACGTGCGCCGACACATCATCGTCAGCGGCGAGGACTCCCTGGCCGCGACTATCGTCGAGGAGCTCAACAACGCCGGCGTGAGCATCGTCAAGCTCGCCAGCCCGGCCGGTCTCCACGCCGCTGGCATAGCCGTGGCCGCCGCGATCGTCTGCGCCGGCGACGACGACGCGGTCAACCTCGAAATCGCACTGCTGGCCCGCAAGGCCAATCCGGGCGTGCGCGTGGTGGCGCGGTTGGCCAACGGCGTGCTGCGCGCGGCGGTGGCCGACGACAACGGCCCGGGCGCGATCCTCGACGTCGCCGACCTCGCGGCCCCGTCGGTCGTGGAGGCGTGCCTGTCCCACAAGGCCCACCCGATCGAGGCGGCGGGCATCGAGTTCGTCGTCTCCGACGCCGAGGCGCCGCGCGACGGCAGACTCCGCGACCTCTATGGCGACCTGGCGCCGGTGGCGGTGATTCACGGCAAGAACTCCGAGACACCCGGCAAGGTCGTGCCCTGCCCGGGCCGGGACCACGAGGTCCGCGCGGGAGATCTGACCGTGATGATCGGCACCCCCGAGGAACTGGACTGCTGCGGCATCAAGACACCCCGGCCCAACCGCACGCGCACCCACCCGCCCCGGCTGCGGCGGATGTTCGACGCCATACGCACCCTGCGCCACGAGGTCAACCCGTTGTTCTACCGGGCGCTGGCCGCCGCGATGACCCTATGGCTCGGGTCCACCGTCTTGCTGCGCTTCAGCTACGAGCCGCGTCCCGCGATGACCTGGATCGACGCGCTGTACTTCAGCACCGAGACGATCGCGACGGTGGGCTACGGGGACTTCAGCTTCCTGCATCAGCCGCTGTGGCTGCGACTGTTCAGCATCATGCTGATGTTCGCCGGGGTCACCACGACCGCGCTGCTGGTCGCGTTCATCGCCGACCTGCTGCTGTCGCGCCGCTTCGCCCACTCGGCCGGGCGCCGGCAGGCCGGCCATCTGCGCAACCACATCGTGGTGGTGGGGCTGGGCTCATTCGGCATCCGCGTCGTCAGCGATCTGACCGCCGCAGGCTACGACGTGGCCGTCATCGAGCGCGACGAGAACAGCCGGTTCCTGTCGTCGGCGGCCCAGCTCGACGTTCCGGTGATCTTCGGGGACGCGACGCTGCGCCAGACGCTCGAGTCGGCGCGCATCGAACACGCCCGCGCGGTCGCGGTGCTGACCCAGGACGACATGGTCAACATCGAGACCGGGATCGTGCTGCGCGAGATGCTGGGGCCGCGGACGATGCCACACGTGCACCGGCCCCACGTGCCTACCGTGCTGCGCATCTACGACCGGGCGCTGGGCAGCGCGGTCGCGCAGCGGTTCGGATTCGAACACGTCCGCTCGACCGTCGACCTGGCCGTGCCCTGGTTCATCGGAGCCGCGATGGGCCTGCAGGTGCTCAGCACGTTCTCGGTCGGGCAGCGTTCGTTCATGGTCGGCGCCATGCACGTTGCGGCCGGCAGCGAACTCGACGGGTTGCGGATGTTCGAACTGTCCACCCGCACCCGCGTCATCGCGATCACCCGGCACGACGCGCCCTAAACCTGCATCCGCGCCGCGACGCCTGGCTGCGCGCCGGCGACACCGTCTACCTCGTCGGGCCCTACCGGGAGCTGCTGGCCACGCTGCGCAAGGGACAGCCGCCCGCCCCCGCCAGCGTCAACGAGCGCGCCAGCTAGAGCCGCCCGGCCACGTCGGCGGCACGCCGCACCTGGTCGAGGCCCGAACTGGTCGGAATGAGCTGGACCTCGTCGGTGCCGATGTCGGAGAACCTGCGCAACACGTCCAGCAGCTGCTCCTCGGTGCCGGCCCAGCCGGTTGTCGGCGCCATCGCGTCGACGTACTCGGCCGGTATCCAGTTCATGTAGCGCCGCAGGTGGCGGTGCACCTGCGCCCGGGACTCCTCGGGCGAGCCGAACGCGAACCAGAACGACGTCATCAGGTGGGGTTTGGGCTTACCGGCCTGCGCCCACGCCTGCCGCGCCACGTCGAACAGCTCATTCTGCTTGGCGGCGTCGAGGTCCAGGGTGGTGCCGGCCAGCCCGTCCGCCCAGGCCGCGGCGCTGCGGATGGTCTTGGGCCCGATGCTGCCCACGAACAGCGGCGGGCCCCCCGGCTGCACCGGTGCCGGCCCGACGGGCAACACCGAGTCGGTGATCTTCTCCCCGGCCCACACCCGCTTCATCACCGCCACGCGCTCGGCCATGCCGCGGATCGTCTGCGTCGCCGGGTCCGCTCCCACTGCCTGATAATCCTCGTGCCTGCCGCCGACGCCGATGCCCGCGATCAGCCGCCCGCCGCTGAGCATGTCGCCGGTGGCCAGCCCCTTGGCCAGCATGACGGGATCGTGCAGCTGCGGCACGATCACGGTCGTCATCAGCCGCACCCGATCCGTCCAGGCGGCCAGCGCGCCCAGCAGCGTCAGGTTGTCGGGGTTGTCGAACGCGATCCGCTCGCCCCAGCACAGCGACGAGAACGGGCCCTCGTCGACGGTGCGTGCCCAGTCCCGCAATAGCGGCGCGTCCAGGTCGGGCTCCATCACCGGCATCGTCATCGCTATCTGCACAGAGCCGATTCTGGCAGCATGATCGGGGTGGGTTCGAGCAGCACCTCCATCGCGCACGTGCGGCTGACCGTCACCGACATCGAACGGTCGCGGTGGTTCTACGAGAGCGTGTTCGGCTGGCCGGTCCTGCTGGAGGTTCCCGACAACGCCGGGGAGGCGACTCGCAAGCAGTTGGGGTTTTTGTTCGGCGGCGTCATCTACGACCTCGGTGGCACGCTGCTCGGGTTGCGCCCGGTCGGCACCGACCGCTTCGACGAGGACCGCACCGGCCTGGACCACATCGCGTTCCGGCTCGCCAGCAAGTCCGAAATCGATTCCGCTGCAGCGCATTTGGACGAACTTGGGGTGGCCCATGAGCCGGTCAAGGACATCGGTCCGTCGTACATCCTGCAGTTCCGCGACCCCGACAACATCGCCCTGGAGCTCACCGCGCCGAAGTAGGGCGGGCGCGAGGGTGCGCAGAATGACAGCCTGGACGGCGTGTCACGGTACAGACACGCACGCTCGCGGGAGAAGTGAAGGGGTACCACCATGGCCATCAGCTTCAACCACACCATCGTCGCGTCGCGGGACAAGCGGAAATCCGCGGAATTCCTCGCCGAGCTGTTCGGCCTGCCCGCACCGAAGCCGTTCGGCCATTTTCTGGTCGTCGAGCTGGACCACGGCGCCAGCCTGGACTACGACGACGTCGCCCCGGGGGCGGACATCACCCGCCAGCACTATGCGTTCCTGGTCTCCGAGCAGGATTTCGACAGGATCTACGGCAAGATCCGCGCGCGCGGCCTGCAGCACTGGGCCGACCCGCGGCAGAGCCGGCCCGGCGAGATCAACCACCACGACGGCGGGCGCGGGGTGTACTTCCTGGATCCCTCCGGGCACGCGATGGAGATCATCACCCGCCCCTACGGCTCGGGCGGCTGAAAGTTACGGCGTGACCTCGTCGAGCTTGCCGGTGGCGACGTCGAAGACGAACCCCCGCAGGGACACGTGCTTGGTGACGAACGGGCTGATCTCGATGCGGCGCAACGACTGCCGCACGTCCTCGGCGACATCCGGGAAGGCCTCGGGCGCCCACGGCGGTTTGACGCCCGTCTCCTCGGCGATGGCGTGGCGGAAGTCCTCGTCGGTGAACGTCAGCATGCCGCAGTCGGTGTGGTGGATCAGGATGACCTCGCGGGTGCCCAGCAACCGCTGGCTGATGGCCAGCGAGCGGATCGTGTCGTCGGTGACCACGCCGCCGGCGTTGCGGATGACGTGGGCCTCGCCCTCGCCGATGCCCAGCATGCGGTAGACGTCCAGCCGGGCGTCCATGCACGCCACGACCGCGACGTGTTTGCTCGGCGGCATCGGAAGCGGGCCCTCGAAGGAGCTCGCGTAGTCCGCGTTGTGGGCGAGATAGTCGTCAGTGACCGTCATGCCAGCCTCCCGGGAACGTTGCGGTGCATCGTAACAATCCGGGCTTCTGGCCGCCGCCGTCACACCGCCGCGCCCCCCGGTCGATAACCTGTCCCCATGCGACACGGGCGGGCCAGTCGGGCATGATCCGCTTCCTGGCGCGCCGGTTGCTCAACTATGTCGTGCTGCTGGCGCTGGCGTCCTTCCTCACCTACTGCCTCACGTCGTACGCGTTCCGGCCGCTGGACAGCCTGCTGCAGCGCAACCCCCGGCCGCCGCAGGCGGTCATCGACGCCAAGGCCCACGCCCTCGGCCTGGACAAGCCGGTCCCGATCCGCTACGCCGACTGGGCCTCCCACGCGGTGCGGGGTGACTTCGGAACCACCATCACCGGCCAGCCCGTCGGCTCCACGCTGTGGCGCCGCGTCGGCGTCACGCTGCGCCTGCTGGTCATCGGCTCGGTGGTGGGCACCGCGTTGGGCGTGGTGGCCGGCGCGTGGGGCGCCATCCGCCAGTACCGGCTCAGCGACCGAGTCGTGACCGCGATGGCACTGCTGGTGCTGAGCACCCCGACCTTCGTCATCGCCAACCTGCTGATCCTCGGGGCGCTGCGGGTCAACTGGGCGCTGGACATGCACCTGTTCGACTACACCGGGGAGACCTCGCCCGGGGTGCGGGGCGGAACCTGGGCGCACCTGCTCGACCGCCTGCGGCACCTGATCCTGCCGTCGCTGACGCTGGCGCTGGGCGCCGCGGCGGGATACAGCCGGTATCAGCGCAACGCGATGCTGGACGTGCTGGGCCAGGATTTCATCCGCACCGCCCGCGCCAAGGGGCTCACCCGCCGGCGCGCCCTGGTCAAACACGGGCTGCGCACCGCGCTGATCCCGCTGGCCACGCTGTTCGCCTACGGCGTCGCCGGGTTGGTCACGGGGGCGGTGTTCGTCGAGAAGATCTTCGGCTGGCACGGGATGGGCGAGTGGCTGGTGCAGGGCATCGCGACCCAGGACACCAACATCATCGCCGCCATCACCCTGTTCTCCGGCACCGTGGTGTTGCTGGCCGGGCTGCTCTCCGACGTCTTCTACGCGGCGCTGGACCCGAGGGTGCGGGTGTCGTGACTTCCGAGGCCGCGAAGTTCACCTCGCAGCGCACCCTGGTGCTGCGGCGGTTCGCCCGCAACCGGGGCGCGGTGGTCTGCCTGACGCTGCTGGCGCTGCTGTTCGTCGGCTGCTACACGCTGCCGCCGCTGCTGCCGTATTCGTATCAGGACCTCGACTTCAACGCGCTGCTGCAGCCGCCCAACACCCGGCACTGGCTGGGCACCAACGCGATGGGCCAGGACCTGCTGGCCCAGATCGTGCGCGGCATGCAGAAGTCGATGCTGATCGGCGTCTGCGTGGCGTTCATCTCCACCGGGATCGCCGCCACCGTGGGTTCGGTCGCGGGCTATTTCGGCGGCTGGCGGGACCGGGTGCTGATGTGGGTGGTCGACCTGCTGCTGGTGGTGCCGGCCTTCATCCTGATCGCCATCGTCACCCCGCGAACCAAGAACTCGGCCAGCATCCTGATGCTGGTGCTGCTGCTGGCCGGCTTCGGCTGGATGGTCAGCTCGCGGATGGTGCGCGGCATGACGCTGAGCCTGCGTGAGCGCGAATTCATCAGGGCGGCACGGTACATGGGGGTGTCGAGCCGCCGGATCATCCTGCGCCACGTGGTGCCCAACGTGGCGTCCATCCTGATCATCGACGCCGCGCTCAACGTCGCCTCGGCCATTCTGGCCGAAACCGGCCTGAGCTACCTCGGTTTCGGCATCCAGCCGCCGGACGTCTCGCTGGGCAGTTTGATCGCCAACGGCACCCCGTCCGCGACCACGTTCCCGTGGGTCTTCCTGTTCCCGGCCGGGGTGCTGGTGCTGATCCTGATGTGCGCCAACCTCACCGGCGACGGTCTGCGTGACGCGCTGGACCCCGGCAGCGCGACGTTGCGGGGCGGCGCGCGGTGAGCCCGCTGCTGGAGGTGAGCGACCTGGCCGTCACCTTCCCGACCGACGGCGGGCCGGTGACCGCGGTGCGCGGCATCAGCTACCGCATCGATCCGGGCGAGGTCGTGGCCATGGTGGGCGAGTCGGGCTCGGGCAAGTCCGTGGCCGCGATGGCCGTCGTCGGGCTGCTGCCCGAGTACGCCCGGGTGCGCGGCTCGGTCCGGTTGCAGGGCACCGAACTGCTGGGCCTGGCCGACGGGGCGATGTCGCGGTTCCGCGGCAAGTCGGTCGGTATGGTGTTCCAGGACCCGATGTCCGCGCTGACGCCCGTCTACACGGTGGGCGACCAGATCGCCGAGGCGATCGAGATCCACCAGCCGCGGGTCGGTCGCGGGGCCGCCCGCCGGCGCGCGACCGAACTGCTCGAGCTGGTTGGCATCGCGCAGCCGGAGCGACGCACCCGCGCCTTCCCGCACGAGCTCTCCGGTGGCGAGCGGCAACGGGTGGTGATCGCCATCGCGATCGCCAACGATCCCGACCTGCTGATCTGCGACGAGCCCACCACTGCGCTGGATGTCACGGTGCAGGCGCAGATCCTCGACGTGCTCAAGAAGGCACGCGACGTCACCGGCGCCGGGGTGCTGATCATCACCCACGACCTCGGCGTGGTCGCCGAGTTCGCCGACCGGGCGCTGGTGATGTACGCGGGCCGGGTCGTCGAGTCCGCCGGGGTGCGCGACCTCTACCTCGACCGTCAAATGCCTTACACCGTTGGATTGTTAGGTTCGGTGCCGCGGCTCGACGCCGCGCAGGGCACCCGGCTGGTGCCCATCCCCGGGACTCCCCCGTCACTCGTCGGCCTGGAGCCGGGCTGCCCGTTCGCGCCGCGCTGCCCGCTGGCTATTGACGAATGCCGTTCTGCAGAGCCGGATCTGGTGCCAGTCGGGCCTGAGCACCGGGCGGCCTGCATTCGCACCGAACAGGTCGACGGGCGCAGCGCCGCGGAGATCTACGGGGTCGAGACCGCATCCCGCGCTGCAGAACCCGGCGACTCGGCGGTCGTCGTGCGGGTCCGAGACCTGGTCAAGACCTACCCGCTGACCAAGGGCGTGGTGCTGCGCCGCACGATCGGCGAGGTGCGCGCCGTCGACGGGGTCAGCTTCGAGCTGCGCCAGGGGCGCACGCTGGGCATCGTCGGCGAGTCCGGTTCGGGCAAGTCGACCACGTTGCACGAGATCCTGGAACTGGTTGCCCCGCAATCGGGGTCGATCGAGGTGCTCGGCAGTGACGTCGCCGCGCTGAGCCCCGCGAGCCGCCGGGCACTGCGCCGCGACATCCAGGTCGTGTTCCAGGACCCGGTCGCCTCGCTGGACCCGCGGCTCCCTGTGTTCGAGCTGATCGCCGAGCCGTTACGGGCCAACGGTTTCGGCAAAGACGACACCAACGCCCGGGTCGCCGAGCTCTTGGGCATAGTGGGACTGCGCCGCGCGGACGCGACCCGCTACCCCGCCGAGTTCTCCGGCGGGCAGAAGCAGCGCATCGGCATCGCCCGGGCGCTGGCGTTGCAGCCCAAGATCCTGGCGCTCGACGAACCGGTATCGGCCCTCGACGTCTCCATCCAGGCGGGGATCATCAACCTGCTGCTCGACCTGCAGGAGCGGTTCGGCTTGTCGTATCTGTTCGTCTCCCACGATCTTTCGGTGGTCAAACACCTGGCCCACGACGTGGTCGTGATGCATGCCGGCACGATCGTCGAACAGGGCGACAGCGTGGCGGTCTTCGGCAACCCGCAGCACGAGTACACGCGCCGGCTGCTCGCTGCGGTGCCGCAACCGAAGCCGAGTAAGCGTGGCTAGCCGGCGCGCGCTGATCGCGGCGGTGCTGCTCGTCGCCGCGCTGGTGGTCTCGGGCTGCTCGGCGATCAACCTGGCGCCCGAGACCGGCACGAAAGCCCGGATCGGCTCGAGCAGCGACGTCAACCCGCAGGATCCCGCCATGCTGCGCGACGGCGGCAACCTGAAGCTGGCGCTCAGCGACTTCCCGCCCAACTTCAACATCCTGCACATCGACGGCAATTCGGCCGAGATCGCCGCCATGATGAAGGCCACGCTGCCGCGGGCGTTCGTCATCGGCCCGGACGGCTCGACGACCGTCGACACCAACTACTTCACCAGCGTCGAACTCACCGGGACCTCGCCACAGGTGGTCACCTACACGATCAACCCGCGCGCGGTGTGGTCCGACGGCACACCGGTCACCTGGCGCGACATCGCCAGCCAGATCCACGCCCTGTCCGGCGCCGACAAGGCGTTCGAGATCGCCGGGCCCAGCGGCGCGGACCGTGTCGCCTCGGTGACCCGCGGGGTGGACGACCGACAGGCGATCATGACCTTCGCCAAGCCCTACGCCGAGTGGCGCGGCATGTTCGCCGGCAACGGCATGCTGCTGCCCGCCAGCATGACCGCCACACCCGAGTCCTTCAACAAGGGGCAGCTGTCCGGACCCGGCCCGTCGGCGGGCCCGTTCATCGTCTCGGTCCTGGACCGGACCACGCAGCGAATCGTGTTGACCCGCAACCCCAAATGGTGGGGGCCGCGGCCACGGCTGGACGCCATCACCTATCTGGTGCTCGACGACGCCGCGCGGTTGCCCGCCCTGCAGAACAACACGATCGACGCCACCGGCATCGGGACGGTGGACCAGCTGGCGATCGCGCAGCACACCAAGGGCATCTCGATCCGTCGTGCACCCGCCCCGAGCTGGTCGCACTTCACCTTCAACGGCGCTCGCGGATCGATCCTGGCCGACAAGGCGCTGCGGCTGGCGGTGTCCAAGGGCATCGACCGGCAGACCATCGCCAAGGTCGTCCAGTACGGACTCACCACCGACCCGGTGGCACTGGGCAATCACATCTACGTCGCGGGCCAGGAGGGCTACCAGGACAACAGCGCCATCGTCCCCTACGACCCGGCCGCGGCGCGCCGGGAACTCGACGCGCTGGGCTGGAAGCTCAACGGCCAGTTCCGCGAGAAGGACGGCCACCCGCTGGTGATCCGCGACCTGTTCTACGACGCGCAGGGTTCGCGGGCGTTTGCCCAGATCGCCCAGCACAGCCTGGCCCAGATCGGGGTCAAGCTCGACCTGGTGGCCCGCTCCGGCAGCGGCTTCTTCAGCAACTACGTCAACGTCGGGGACTTCGACATCGCGCAGTTCGGCTGGCTCGGCGACGCGTTCCCCCTGTCGTCGCTGACCCAGATCTACCAGTCCGACGGGGCGAGCAACTTCGGCAAGATCGGGAGCCCGCAGATCGACGCCGCGATCGAGCGCACGCTCGAAGAACTCGAGCCCGCCAAGGCGCGGGCGCTGGCCAACGACCTCGACAGGCTCATCTGGGCCGAGGGATTCAGCCTGCCGTTGACCCAGTCCCCGGGCGACGTGGCGGTGCGCAGCACCCTGGCCAATTTCGGCGCGGCGGGGCTGGCCGACCTGGATTACACTGCAATCGGTTTCATGCGGTCCTGAGCCGGCGGCGCAGCGGCGCCGGATACGGCAGCGCGCCCTCCACGGCCGCGGCCGCGTCGAGCGCCTTCCACAGCAGCCGCACCCCGGTGCGCGGCGGGAGCGCGTCCAGCCGCGCGCCCTGGCCGACCAGCCTGGATGGCGCACCGTCCCACACCGCGGCGATGACGGCCAGGGCCGCGGGCTCGCGAAAGTCCAGTGCGCTGTGCGCCATCGTGGGCAGCGTCAGCAACACGGCACCGGGGATCAGCGACGCGATCCGGCGGGCCACCGCCGGCGGTGTGACCAGGTCGCGGCCACCGGAAAGCAGAACCGTGGGCCAGTCGAACTTCGGCATCTCGGCCGCCAGGTCGAATGGTTCGGCTTCGAAAGCCGCTGTCGGGGAAAGTGTTTCGCGTAGCGCTACGGCCGGGTCGAGGGGCAGCCCGTCGGGCTCGGCGGCGTAGTCGAGTTCACGGAACGCGATGCGGCTGACCAGATCGGCCTCGAAACGGTACGGCACCTTGCGGTTGAGTATCTTGGTGGAGCGGGACAGTGTGTGCCACAGCAGCGTTCGCCCGTCCAGCAACAGGTTGAGCTGGCGGTCGAGCAGGGCGGGGCCGCCGTAGCCGTACATCCAGGCGGCCAGCTCTCCGGCGGACGCGGTCATCACCCCGGCGTCGACGAGCTTGCGCATCTTCGGCGCCAGCGCGGCGGACTCCGGGCCGTCGCCGGCAAGCAACAGCCCGCGCACCGCGTCGCGAACCATCGCGATGTCGTGGCGCGACAGCAGCGGCGAATCCAGGATCATCGACCGCACCCGGCCGGGGTGGCGGACGCCGACCCCGGCCGCGATGTAGGTGCCGTAGGAGGTCCCGTAGAGGACCGCCGAGTCGACGTGAGCGTCCTCGAGCACGGCGGCGACGTCGTCGACGACCTCCTCGACGGTAATCGCCTCGGGCGGGAGGTCGGCGCCGGAGTCGTCGTGGCGCGACATGCCCACCCCGCGGTGCTCGATCATGATGACGTCGAGGCCGGCCGCGGCGGCGCGCCGCCGGAAGCCCTGGTACATCAGCACCGAGGCCACACCCGGCCCTCCGGGGATGATCACCAGCGGGTGGGTGGACTTGCGGCCGGCGCGCACGTAGTAGAGGTCGAACTCTTCGGCGCTGCCCGGCGAGACCGGCCGGCGCACCGGCCGCACCCCGGGCAGTCGGGCCAGCTTGTCGTGCGTGCGGCGCCGCTTAGCGTTCATGGTCATCGGTGTCGGCCCACCATGGTCCCCCATTCTGCCGAGCGCGCCCGCGGTCGCGGTGCGCCGGTCCGCCCGGGCTTGGTCCCCGCTAGACGTTGAGGTCGATGCGGTGCGCCCCCTTGACGCCGTCGTAGCGGCCGGGGCTGCAGGTCAGCACGATCACCTGCCCGTGCACGCCCACCGTGTCGAACACCTGCCCCATCGTGGCCAGCCGGTCGGGATCGGTGAACCCGAGGGCGTCGTCGACCACCACCGGGACGGTGTCCTCCTTGGCGACCAGCGCGGCGCCAGCGAGCCGTGCCAAAATGCCGAGTTGCTCTTTGGCCCCGCCTGACAGGGATTCGTAGGGCACCGTGACGCCGTCGAGGGTTCGGCTGCGGATGCGCAGGTCAGGATCGATGTCGACCTCGAAGGTCGGCCCGAACACGGGGCGACCGAGCCGCTGCAGTTCGCTCCGGTAGGGCTCGACGTAGCGCAGCCGGGTGTTCTCGCGGTGGCGCGTCATCACCGAGCGCAACAACTGCGCGGCGCGGGCCCGGCCGCCGATGCGGGCGTACTCGTCCGTGGCGTGCTCGAGTTCGGTCTCGGCGGCGTCGAGTTTGCCCTTGCGGCCCTCGTTGCCGATGACCGAGAGTTCGATGCCGACCTCGCGCAGCGCGCGGGCGGCGTCCTCGTAGCGCTGCTGCAGGGATGTGGCCTCGACGGTCGCTGCCTGCAGTTCGGCGGCCACCGCGTCCGGGGCCGCCGCGGCCAGCTGTTCGGCCAGCTCGGCCACGCGCTGCTCGGCGGCCCGGGCCGCCACCAGCGTGGCCTGCGCCGCCGCGGCGAGGTCCTCATCACCGGACGATGCTCGCTCCCGGGCCAGCCGCTCGGCGGCCGCGGCCAGTTCCGCGCGCTGGGCTTCGGATTTGTTCAGCAAAACCGTTGCCTGCATGACCGATTCGTTGAGCCGGGCGCGGGCGGCGGCCGCCGCCTCGCGGGCGGTCTCGCAGGCGGTGTTCGCGGCCGCGCGGGCCCGTTCGGCGGAGTCGAGTTCGGCACGGGCGGCATCGGCATCGATGGCCAGGAGGACGGCCCCGTCTTGCCTGGCGGCACAGAGCTGTGTCAGGCGCTCGCGCAGGTGGTCGACATCGTCGTCGCCGCACAGCCCGGCCAACGTGGCGTTCAACCGGTCGCGGCCGCTCTCGAGTTCGCGGCGACGCCGGCCTTCCGAGCGCGCCCCGGCCAGGTCCGCCACCGCGCCGGTGGCCAGCGCGGCGGACAGCTCGTGTTGCGCCGCAGCATGTTCGGCCCGCAAATCGAGCGCGGCCGCACCGGGAGTGACCCGCGCGCTCAGCACGCCGGGCACCTCGACAATGGTGGGACCGGTGGCGGTGATCGACCAGGTTTCACCGGCCGACAACGACACCCGTTGGTCGCCGGTGGACAGTTCGACGTCGGCGGCCGCGGTGAACTCGACCGCCGCCGAGATCAGCGTCAGCTGCGCACCGATGCGATCGACCGCGGCCGCGGCATCCTCGATCCGTCCGAGCACCTGCTCGGTGACCGCGACCGCAGACAGTTGCGCGCAGGTCCGGTCGCGGTCGGCCTGAAGGGCCTCGATCTTGGCCAGCCGGGCCCGCAGGCGGTCGGCCTCCTCGCGCTCGGCGAGGCCCGCCACCGTGCGCCGGGCGGCGTCGACGCGGCGTTGCAGGTCCAGCAGGGATTGCGTCGCGGCTTCGGCCGCGGCGTCGGCCGCCCCGGCGGCCTCCCGCGCCACCGCCTGCGCCTCGGCGGCCTCCCGCGCCGCCGCCTCGGCGGCGCTAACAGTTGCTGTGCGAGAAGCGATTTCGCTGAGCAGCCGCACGCGGCCCTCGTGGGCGGCGGCCGCGGCGTCGCGCGTCGCGCCCGCCGCGGCCGCGACCAGCCCGGCTTCGCGCGCCTGGCCGGTGAGTTCGGCTACCCTGTCGGCGGCGTCCCGGGCGGCCGCCAGGCGCCGCCCGGCGGCCATCCGCTCCTGGGACAACTCGGCCACCTGCTCGGTCAGGTCGGCGTGGCGGCGCACCCGCTCGTCGACCTCGGCGACGGCCGCCGCGCATTCGGCGACCGCGGCCTCGGCCTTGTCCCGCCGGGAGATCGCGGTGGCCCACTCCCCGGTGGGGCGCCCGGTCGGGGTGAAGTAGCGGCCGTACTCGGTGTCGATCCTTTCGACCAGGAGCGGCTCGGTCCCCGACAGCGCCGCGTCGGCGCCCGAATGCGCGGCAGCGACGTCCAGCGCCCGCGACAGCGCATCGCAGCCCGACAGATTCACCGCGGCGGTCGACGCGCTCTGCAGCACCCGCTGGGCACGCCACAGATCGGCGTCCACCGTCTCGGCCAGCATCGCCGTGACGCGCTCGTGGGCTTCGTCGCCGGTCAGCTGCTCGCGGCGCGGCGTCAGCACCGCCAGCTCCGTCTCGCACTTCTTGTGAAACCGCTTGCGGTAGACGAAACGATAAGGCCCGCAGCTGATCTCGGCGCTGACCTCCGAGCCGACGTCGCTGTTGGTGGGCTTGACCTGCTTGACTTCCTTTTTCGTCGAACGGTCCCGGCATTCCAGCAGCAGGTCCAGCGCCTCGATCATCGACGACTTGCCAATCTCGTTGGCGCCACACACCACGACCACACCGTGGTCGGGAAACGCGATGTCCCGGTGCGCGATGCCGCGGTAGTTCGTCAGGACCAGCCGGTGCAGCTTCATGCCGCCCCCCGGTCGACCAGCCTCAGCAACAGCGCCAGCGCCGCCTGGGCGTCGACGGCGGTGTCGGTGTCGCCCTCGCGCGCGGTCGCCACGAGTTCCTCGACGGCCGCGGCGGCGAACCCGCCGATGCCCAGATCGGTGAACTCGCCATCGGCGGGGATCACGGCCAGGTCGGTGTGCCGGTCCCACAGCCCGAGCCAGGCGAACAACCGCGCGTATTTGTCCAGGCACGCGTCCAGCGCGGCGCGGTCGGTGACGGTCAGCGAACCGGCCAGCGCCAGCCGTACCACCGTCCGGTCCTTCGCCGGCATCAGGTCGAGGTTGAGGTCGAGATCGGCGATGTCGCGGCTGTTGTCGACCTGGCGACGCAGCGTGACGAACCGCCAGCGACCGACGTTTCGGGGTGTCACCGAGACGGCGCCCGATGTGTCGTCGATGTCGACGACCAGGACATGCCCCGGGTCGGATTCGACGTCGTCGAAGTTGGTGACCTCCGGGGAACCGGAGTACCAGACCCGGCCGCCGGCGCCAACCCGGGTCAGCGAATGCTTGTCCCCCAGCGCCGCGTAGTGCACGACGCCCCGGTCCAGCGCGTCCTCGAGCCCGGCGAGCCGGATCAGCGAGGGTTTGCCGGGATCGGGGTCGAGTTCGTCGACACCACCGTGGGCTAGCAGGATCCGGGTGGTCGTGCCCGGGGACAGACCGTCCAGGACGTCGGCGACCAGGTCGGTCGTCGGGACCTTCGAGCGCCAGGGCGCGGCCACGATCTCCAGCCCGGGCCGGACCTGGTGCACCCCTGCCCGGTCGAGCACCCTGACGTTGCCCGGGCATTCCGAGGTGAACAGCACGCTGGTGTACACCGACGAGGCGTCCAGCGGATCGTGGTTGCCCGGCAGCAGGTAGACGGGGATTCCGATGGCGCGCATGGCTTCCAGCGACTGGCTCACCACCTGGGGGGCGAGCTGGTTGTGTTCGAAGACGTCACCGGCCACCACGACGAACTCGGCGCCGACCTCGGCCGCCAATGCGCCCAGGCCGGCCACCGCGTCGCGGCGCGCGGCCGAATACCGCGGCTGGGCGTCACCGGCGAGAAAGTGCCGGGTCATGCCCAGCTGCCAGTCGGCGGTGTGCAGGAATCGCATACCGGCGACCCCCTCTCGGATCGTGGCTGTCAGGGCACCGCGAGCTTAAATCGGGCCACCGACAAGAACGGGAATCCCGCCCGGCAGGTCGCGGAGAAGCCGGGATCCCACGGAATGACCGTGTGATCACAGCCTCACTGGAATACGACCAGCTGCCATCGGGCTCCCGCGTGGACTTCCACGTCAAGCCGGCGCACGGCCCGAAGGACTCGTTCAGCGCTCCCCACGGCCTCCGAACAGACCCGGTGTCGTCAGGGCAACTGTCCGGTGCCCGCAGGAGCACCCCCGCTATCGAGCGGACACCTGACTGTTATCCGTGACCGCGACGGCACGACGCCGAATCCGCCCTTCCGCGGAACGATGAAAACGCGCGGAACGATGCGGGTGCACAGACGATCGGATTGCGCATAAAGACCGGCGCCCCGCGGGTCGTCACGCAGGACCGTAGTCGCGAAAGCCGGCCCGCCGGCCCCGACAGCAGGCGCTGATACGAATGATCCATCCCCACCCCGCCGGGCGCGGACCGTGACGCCCGGGGTATCGCTGTCTCCCGCCGCGTCAAAGCGCGTTGGCCTGGCTCCACGTTCGGCACCCGCCGTTTTCGGGCTGCCGTACTGATCCGCCACCCCCACCGGGGGTCCGACAGCGGATACAGCCCGTGGTGAGGAGCCCGGCGCAACGCACCCAAAGCCCACCAGAATCGCCGCGGTCGCCGCCCCGACGCAACTCCTTCGCAGCCATCCTCGTTGGCCGGCATTATCGCCTTTCACAGCCTGCCCCCTTCCGCCGCCCTCCGCCGCATCCGTGCATATACCCCCATTGGGTATATAGCCATACCCCGGTATGGTATCACGGTTAGGTTCGCCGTCTAACACCGAAATCGATCCGCGCCCTGATCACCGCGTCTCCGGCGGCAGGCCCTGGTGCCGGATATCTTCTGCGGAAACAGCTTTCACCAATCATCCACCACGCCTCCCACGCGCTATCCGAGGTTCGGCCCACCCGGAACCGCCCGGCAGAAGCACTGGGATGACGTCGAACGCCGCCCTGCCACCAACCCAGCAGCATGCCGAACGCTATTCGCCCACTTCGCCGTTCGAAGCTGTACGCATCTTCTAGCGCATTAAGTCGGGAGGCGTCGTTGCCCCCGCGGCCAGCTCGAGGGCACTGACGTCATTCTCCGAAGCGGACTCCCAGTCTCGACCGGCAAAAACGAAGTGCACCGATGCTTTCGGAGTGTCTTACCTCAGAAAAGTCCGACTATCTCAAGCCAATGGACCTGTGCCCAAGTATTTTTGAAGTTCGCACCACGTTCAACCGCAGAGGTCGAACACATAGGAAAGACATAACCGGCCGGACTACCGATACGAGAAACCGAGGTAACGGCCTTTGAGAAACCTATGAATCCCGGCCACCACCAAGCCCACGCCGGCAAAAGCTGGGATAATTGCGCGCCGATACGGCGGGAAGACCGGGTCGGCCGCCGCTCGCGCCAAGGTCCGCAGACCGCAGCCTGTCCGCGAGGTGCAGCGCCAACTGCCGCTCCGATCGCCCCCTGTGCCCACGGTCGACAGTCCCGGGTTGCGTAGCGTGTGTCGCGTGAATGTACTTCGCACCCTGCTGCTGCTGCGGCACGCGAAATCCGACTACCCCGACGGAGTCGCCGACCACGACCGGCCGCTGGCACCGCGCGGCATCCGGGAGGCGGGACTGGCCGGTGATTGGCTGCGCGCCAACGTGACCACCGTCGACGCCGTGCTGTGCTCGACGTCGACCCGCACGCGGCAAACCCTGGCACGCACCGGAATAAATGCCCCGACGCGTTACGCCGAACGCCTCTACGGCGCCGCCCCCGGCACCGTCATCGAGGAGATCAACACGGTGGGCGACGAGGTCAAGACCCTGCTCGTGGTCGGCCACGAGCCGACGATGTCCGGCCTGGCACTCGTGCTGGCCGGTGCCGACGGCACCGTCGCCGAGCGGATCGCAGCGAAGTTCCCGACGTCGGCGATCGCCGTGCTCGCCGTACCCTGCGGGTGGGAGGACCTGTAGCCGGGCGCCGCCGCGCTGGTCGGTTTCGAGGTTCCGCGCTGAGCCCGATTGCGCAGCTCCTCCTCGCCCCGCCACGCGGGCCGCATCGTCGCCGCGCTGAGCCCGATTGCGCAGCTCCTCCTCGCCCCGCCACGCGGGCCGCATCGTCGCCGCGCTGAGCCCGATTGCCCGATTCCCCGCGTTAGGAGTTGGTGGCCAGCGTCAGCTCCATGAGCTTGATGGCCTGTCCGCAAGCGTCGATGCCCGGCGCCTGGGGGTTGATCCACCAGCCGACCACCCCGGCCGCGTCGCTGGCCACCCCGCACGCGCCGTTGGGGTCGTCCGGGCGCATCACGATCGAGTCGATCCCTGCGATGTTGCGGCTCTCGACCTTGTATTTCAGGAAGTCGGCGACCTTGCGCTCGTTGCTCAGACTGCCCTGCTCGAACCAGAACCTGGTGATGTCGATCAGGCCGGCCGGGTTGGCCGCCTGCCACCGGCAGATCGCGCCGACGAACGTGCTCTGGATGTCGAGGGGATCGGCGCCGACCGTCTTGGCCAGGATGTCGGTGGTCAACACCTCACATTCCTTGAGCAGGTTCGGGTACTGCTGCTGGGAATTGTTGTTGCGCGGCACCCCGCCCGAGCCGGCCTTGACGGCGTTGCCACCGACCGATCTCGAGCAACCGGTCAGCACCAACAACGCGGCAACGACCAGCATCACAGCGGCGCGCACGCTTCTTCTGGCCATCACTTCGAATTCGCAATCGACTGGCGGGTTAGCTCGCGAGCGATGTCGCAGGGCGGCGGGAACGGCTTCTGGCTGAAGCTGATCGACCATTCGATGAAATCGTCCTGGAACTGGATACCGACCTCGCACAGCGAGTCGCCGAGGTTGGGTTCGTTGCCGACCGCGATGAAGCCGCTGTGGCCGTTGATGTTGATGTCGTCGACGCTGGCGCGCGAGAGCTCTTCGGTTTTGCGTTCCCGGCCGATGGGGCTGCCGCGGTACCAGGAGAAAGAGAAATGCGGGCCGAGGATGCCGCCGCCGGCCAACCACTGGCATCCCACCGAGTTGCGGGCGGTGTTGACCAGCCCGCTCATCTTGGTCAGTTCCGCCATCGTCTGATCGCTGATGCCACCGCACTGCGGGAACATCGGGCCGTGGTGGCCCTCGGCGTTGCCCGGCGCCGACGACGCCGTGGCCCCCGGCTTGTTACTGCCGGAGTTGGAGCACGCCGCCACCGCGAGAATCAGGATCGTCAAGGTCGCGGCGGCAATGGCCAGGGTCGCCGGGTTACGCCGCACCGCTACTCCGCTGTTCCTCAGCCTGCTGCTCGTCCACACGATGCACTGTAGCGGCAGCCCCGCGGGTCAACCACCGGCGCGCCAGCTGAGCAGGCATTTCAATTCCCTAGATCGTGCCCGTGCTCAGCGGCGCGCCGCGGCGCATGTGCGAGAGTTAGCCCATGCTCCTGGCACTGCTGCGCCAGTACATCCGGCCTTACCGCCGGCTGGTCGCGGTGCTGATGACGCTGCAGATCGCCAACACGCTGGCGTCGCTGTACCTGCCGACGGTCAACGCGGCGATCATCGATGACGGCGTGTCCAAGGGCGACACCGCGACCATCGTCAGGCTCGGCCTGGTGATGCTTTTCGTCACCGGCTTGCAGGTGCTGTGCTCGGTCGGGGCGACCTACGTCGGGTCCCGCACGGGGATGGGCTTCGGGCGTGACCTGCGCGCGGCGGTGTTCGACCACGTCACCACCTTCTCCGAGCGCGAGACCGCGCGCTTCGGCGCGCCGACGCTGCTGACCCGCAGCACCAACGACGTCCGGCAGATCCAGTACCTGGTGCAGATCTCGGGCACCGTGCTGGTCACCGCGCCCATCATGTGCGTCGGCGGGGTCGTCATGGCCATCGACCAGGAGGCCGCGCTGACGTGGTTGCTGCTGATCAGCGTCCCGGTCATGGCCGTGGCCAATTACTGGATCATGTCGCACATGCTGCCGCTGCTGCGCGGCATGCAGCGCCTGATCGACAGCATCAACCGGGTGATGCGCGACCAGCTCTCCGGTGTCCGGGTGATGCGGGCGTTCGCGCGCGAGCGCTTCGAGAGCGAGCGCTTTGCCCGCGCCAACGCCGCGCTGTCGAACACCGCGCTGAGCGTCGGCAATTGGCAGGCGCTGATGCTGCCGGTGACCACGCTGACCATCAACGCCTCCAGCGTGGCGCTGATCTGGTTCGGCGGCCTGCGCATCGACCGGGGCCAGATGCAGGTCGGCGCGCTGACCGCATTCCTGGCCTACTTCACCCAGATCCTGGTGGCGGTGCTGATGGCGACGATGACGCTGGTGGTGCTGCCGCGGGCATCGGTGTGCGCCGAACGCATCACCGAGGTGCTCTCCACCCGCGCCGCCGTCGGCAACCCGCCCAGCCCCGAGTTCCCGCGACAGGGCATCACCGGCGTCGTGCGCGTGGCGGGCGTGACGTTCACCTACCCGGGCGCCGAACGTCCGGTGTTGCAGGACGTCTCGCTGACGGCGACACCCGGCACCACCACCGCGATCGTCGGCAGCACCGGGTCGGGCAAATCGACGCTGGTGTCGCTGATCTGCCGGCTCTACGACGTGACCGACGGCGCGGTGCTCGTCGACGACGTCGACGTCCGCGCCTACGACACCGAGCGGCTGTGGTCGGCGATCGGGCTGGTCCCCCAGCGCGGCTACCTGTTCACCGGCACGGTCGCCGACAATTTGCGCTACGGCAGGACCGAGGCGACCGAGGCACAGATGTGGGAGGCGCTGGAGGTCGCCGCCGCCGACGGATTCGTGCGGGCACACCCGGACGGGCTGCAGATGCGGGTCGCGCAGGGCGGGATCAACCTGTCGGGCGGACAACGGCAGCGACTGGCCATCGCCCGCGCGGTCATCCGGCGCCCGGCCGTCTACCTGTTCGACGACGCGTTCGCCGCGCTCGACGTGCACACCGACGCACGGGTGCGGGTCGCGCTGCGGGAGGCGGCCGCCGGCGCGACCATAATCTTTGTCACACAACGTGTTTCGACCGCAGCCCAGGCCGATCACGTGATCGTCGTCGACGACGGGCGGGTGGTCGGCGCGGGCACCCACGAGTCGCTGCTGGCCGACTGTGCGACCTACGCGGAGTTCGCCGACTCCCAGTCGGTGGCCGCCCTGCAATCGGGTCGGGTGGGGGGCCCGCCGTGACCGCGGCGGTCAGCCGGGCCCCCGTGCCCGCCGCGCGGTCCCGCGACTTCTGGGGTTCGGCCGCCCGGCTGGTCACACGGCTCGCGCCGCAACGGGGGCTGGCCGTGGCGGTGATCGCGATGGGCCTCACCGGCACGGCGATCGGGGTGATCGTTCCGCGGATCCTCGGGCATGCCACCGATCTGCTGTTCAACGGCGTGCTCGGGCGGCAGCTGCCCGCCGGCATCACCAAGGCCCAGGCCGTCGCCGCGGCCCGGGCCCGCGGCGACAACACCTTCGCCGATCTGCTGTCAGGGGCCGACGTGGTGCCGGGCCGGGGCGTGGACTTCGACGCGGTGGGGCGAACCCTGGCGGTGGCCCTGGCGTTCTATCTGGTTTCCGCGCTGCTGATCTGGGCGCAGGCCCGGCTGCTCAACGTCACCGTGCAGCGCACCATGGTCGCCCTGCGTGCCGACGCCGAGGCCAAGCTGCACCGGCTGCCGCTGGCCTACTTCGACGGCCGGCAGCGCGGCGAGTTGCTGAGCCGGGTCACCAACGACATCGACAACGTCCAGTCGTCGCTGGCGATGACGATCAGCCAGTTGCTGACGTCGGTGCTGACCGTGGTGACCGTCCTGGCGATGATGGTGTCGATTTCGCCGCTGCTGGCGACGATCACGGTGCTGACGCTGCCGCTGTCGCTGCTGGCGACGCGTGCGATCGCGCGGCGCTCGCAGCGCCTGTTCGCGGCCCAGTGGGCCAGCACCGGGCGCCTCAACGCCCACATCGAGGAGACCTACAGCGGCTTCACGGTGGTCAAGACGTTCGGCCACCGGGCCGCGGCACGCGAGCAGTTCCGCCGGCTCAACGACGACCTCTACCACGCCGGTTTCGGCGCCCAGTTCGCCTCGGGCCTGGTCGCGCCGGCGACGACGTTCGTCGGCAACCTCGGCTACGTCGCGGTCGCCGTCGTGGGCGGCCTGCAGGTGGCCACGGGGCAGATCACCCTCGGCAACATCCAGGCCTTCATCCAATATGTCCGGCAGTTCAATTCGCCGCTGAGCCAGGTGGCCGGCATGTACAACACGCTGCAGTCCGGGGTGGCCAGCGCCGAGCGGGTTTTCGACCTGCTCGACGAGGCCGAGGAAACTCCGGACCCCCGGCCCGCGCCGCGGCCCAACGGGCTGGAGCCGCGGCCGGGTGGCCGCGTGGAGTTCCAGCACGTGAGCTTCGGCTACCGGCCCGGCGTCCCGGTGATCGAGGACCTGTCGATGGTGGCCGAACCGGGCAGCACGGTGGCCATCGTCGGCCCCACCGGGGCCGGCAAGACCACCCTGGTGAACCTGCTGATGCGGTTCTACGACGTCGATTCGGGCCGAATTCTCTTCGACGGGATCGACATCGCCACGCTGAGCCGGCAGTCGCTGCGATCGCGGATCGGCATGGTGCTGCAGGACACCTGGCTCTTCGAGGGGACGATCGCGGAGAACATCGCCTACGGGCGACCCGAGGCGAGCCAGGACGAGGTGTCCCAGGCGGCCGGGGCGGCCTACGTCGACCGGTTCGTGCACACGCTGCCCGCCGGCTACCAGACCCGGATCAGCGGCGACGGCGGCAACATCAGCGCCGGCGAGAAGCAGCTCATCACGATCGCGCGCGCGTTCCTGGCCCGCCCGCAGCTGTTGATCCTGGACGAGGCGACCAGTTCGGTCGACACCCGCACCGAAGCCCTCGTCCAGCGGGCCCTGCGTCAGCTTCGCCAGGGCAGAACGAGTTTCATCATCGCGCACCGTCTTTCGACGATCCGGGATGCGGACCGGATCGTGGTCGTCGAATCCGGCCGCATCGTCGAGCAGGGCAACCACGCCGAACTGCTCGCGCGGCGGGGCGCCTACTACGCGATGACGCGGGCCTGACCCCACCGCGTCCGGGCATGCCGGCGGCCGGGCTTACGGCTGCAGGTCCGGCCCCTGCGCGCGCAGGTCGTCGACCGCCGTCATCGCGTCGCGCAGCTTGGCCAGCCACTCCTCGGTGTGCTCGCCCACCAGCCGGACCGTCCAGGCGAGGGCGTCGGCGCGCGACCGGGCGACCCCGGCGTCGACCAGCGTGTCGAGCACCTGGCGTTCGGGTTGCTTCAGGCGCGTCATCACCGGAACGGCGATGTGGGTGAACAGGATTCGCTCGCTGCCGGTTTGGGAGGAAACCTCCACACCCCAGGAAACCTTGCGTCCGTAGCGATCCTGCGCCTCCTCGGCGATGCGCATCCGCTCCGAGCGGGTTTCCTCCCGGAACCGCGATGCCCGGCCGGCCGCGCGGGCCTCGCTGTCTGCGTCGCCCTCGGCTTCCGGCAACTTTCCGACGACCGTGATCTCTTCGCGGTCGACGATGACCGTGGGGTCGCCGTCGAACCACCCGTCGGGCATGCGCCCGGCCAACCATTCGCCGGCGTCGCTCACGTCCGGCTGCCCGGCCTGCTGCCAGCCGCCCGCCCGGCCGTGCCGGTGGTGTGTGTGATGGGATTTCATGATTACATGATTACACCGTTACACGTGCAATGGAAGCGGGTTCGCCGGCAGCGGAACCGGGGACGCTCCCGGCGCCTCAGAGCTGGGAAAATCGTTGATCTGGGCGCCGGGACGGCGTATTTTCGGAAGGGAAGCAGGCCCGGAAGCGACCGAAACCAAAGAGCCGGACGATGGGGTACACAGCCGGCCGCGTAGCACCCGCGCATGACGGAGTTGCACGCCCCTGGCGTCGCGCCGGGCCTGCCCATGCGGGATGGTTCAGCTGCTCCCCCGGCGAATCCGGAAGAGTTTCACGTCGCTCTTGACACCCTTGAGCCGGCGCGCGCCCGCAAACGACCCGTCGAACGCGCCGGTGTCAGCGACGCCCTCCCACACCGAATCCGCGACGAGCACCGTACCCGGGCGCGCCACCCCGGTGATCCGGCTCGCCACGTTGACGGGGCTGCCGAACCAGTCGCCGGCCCGGCTCACCGCCATCCCGGACGCCACCCCCGCGCGTAACCGCGGGAAGTCGTCGTCGGTGTCGACGGCCTCGACGAGCTTCAGGGCGACATCGAGCAGCGGCACGGGATCGGGGCAGACGAACATCACCGCGTCGCCGATCGACTTGACGAAGCGCACCGGGGGGACCGCCACGTCGCGCGCGAGATGGGCCAGCCGGTTGGCGAGGTGGCCCAGCTCTTCGGCCGAGATGACCTCCCCGAGCCGGGTGAAACCGACCAGGTCGGCGAACGCGACGGTCACCGGACGCGCTCCCGGCAGGGGCTTCCCGGCGGCCCGCTCCCCCGCATTGACGGCTTCGGTCTCCATCATGTGGCGCAGCTGAAGGAACAGCATCTCCTGAATCATGGGGCCGAGCACTGGGACGACCCGCCCCACCAGATCCTTTGACGCCTTTGCGATCTCCACCTCGGTGAGCCCGGGACGCATGATCGCCGCCAGCGCGCTGTAGCGCATGACCTCGGCGGCGTGCGAGAGCCCCTCGGCGAGCACGCGGACGACGAGCACGACGTGCTCGGGATCCAGCCCCAGCTCCACGAACCGCTGGGCGGTCGCGGCGGCTTCACCGTCGGCGCGCATGTGCACGACGGCGTCGGGGTCGTCCACCCGGGCCAGGCCGATGGCGCGCTGGACGCGCTGCAGCAGCGTCAAGTCGATGCCGTGGCGCTCGCTGATCTCCCGGGCGGACACGTAGGTGCCGTCGTCGCCGATGAGGTGGCGGGTGGCCAGCAGCAGCGGGGGGTTGGTGGCGCGGATCTCGTCGGCGCCGATCCCCTGCTCGAGCAGCCACCGCACCAGCTGCGCCCGCTCGGTGCGCGCGGTGCCCTCCAGCCCGTCGAGCAGGTCGTCGATGCCCGGCTCGTCGATACCCTCACCCACGCCCGGCCACCCTCCTTCCGGCGCGCCAGACGGCTTGGACGTCGCGGAGCGCGGTGAGGTCCTGCTGCACGCGGGCGGGAACGGCGAGCAGGTCGGCGTCGTAGCCGACGGCGATACGTCCTTTGCGCTGCCCCAGGCCGCAGCTGTCGGCGGCGGCGGAGGTGGCACCGGTCAGTGCCTCCGTTGTGGTGAAGCCGTGCCGGACCAGCTCCGCCAGTTCGTCGGGCAGCACGTCATGGGCTTTGGCGGGCTCGATCCCGGCGTCGGTCGAGAAGGCGACGCGCGCACCGGCATCGATGAGCCGGCGGATGTTGCGCCACACGCCCTCCATCAGCGCCTTGATGTCCTCCGGCATGTCGGGCAGCGCGCGGCCGATGGTAATCCCGCACCACACGCCCCGGCCGACGATCTCCTCGACGACCTCCGGGCTGGCGGTGACGCCGCTCTCGGTGAGAAACGTGCAGTGCTCGATCCCGTCGACCCCCGCGGCGATCGCGGCCGCGATACCGGCGGTGGCGTGCGCGTGCGCGGTCACCGGTAACCCCGCCCGATGCGCGGCGTCGACGACCGCGGCCAGTTCGTCGGCGCTGTACTGCGGCCGGCACGGATCGGTCCCGGCCGTCATGAAACCGCCGGTTGCCATGATCTTCACCCAGTCCACGCCCCGCGCGGCCCGCTCCCGCACCGCGGCGACGAGTGCCCCAGTGTCCTCGGCCTCACCGCCCAGATACCAGCAATGCCCGCCGCGGCGGGTCAGCGGCGGCCCGGACACCAGCAGCTCCGGCCCCACCTGCGCGCCCCGCCGGTATTCCTCGCGCAGCGTCAGGGTCGCGAAGTCGCGGTCACCGAGGTCGCGCAGCGTGGTGATCCCCGCGCCCAACGCGGCCGCGGCGTGCCGCCGCGCCCGGTCGGCCAGCGCGTCCCGCGACTCGCCGGCCAGGTCTTCCGGATCACCCACGGGGTCCCAGCACAGGTGCGTGTGCGCATCCACCAGCCCCGGCAGCAAAGCCGCCTCGCCCAGGTCGACCAGCGTCAGGTTCGGCGGGCAGCCGGTGCCCGGGGAATCGACCGCGCCGATCCGGCCGTCCTCGACCACGACCGTCACCGGGCCGTCGTGAAACCGGTACCCGTCGAACATCCGGCCGGCGCGAATCGCAAGCCGTTCCCCCCGCCCCGCGGTCACGGCAGGACCGGTGCGGGAATCACGATACGGTGACGAAGCTTTACGGACTGCACTGCTGGGACTTCCGACGAAGGCGGCTGTTATCGACAAAGATCTGCTATCGACAAAGATACAGTCCACGATGACCTCGCCACTTCTGCACGGATTGCCCCCGGTCGCCGACGACCGTGCCACGGTGGTGATCCTGGGCTCGTTCCCGAGTGCGCTGTCGCTGGCGGCGGGCCAGTACTACGCCAACCCGCGAAATGCCTTCTGGCCGATCATGAGTCGGCTTTTCGGCTTCGATGCGGCCGCGCCGTACGACGCGCGGCTGGCGGCGCTGCGGTCCCATGGGGTCGCCCTGTGGGACGTGCTGCACGCGTGCCGTCGCGTCGGCAGCGCGGACTCGGCGATCGATCCGAAAACCTTGGTGGTCAACGATTTCGGCGGGTTCTTCGCCGAGCACCCGCGGATCGCGCGGGTGTACTTCAACGGCGCCAAGGCCACTGCGTTATATCGCAGGCTGGCGCCCGCCGCGCAACACCTGCACTACGAGCGGCTGCCGTCGACCAGCCCGGCGCATGCCGTGCCGGTGGACGCCAAGCTGCGCGCGTGGCGGGCGGCCGCGCCGATCGCGAGCGCGGCGCAGCCGGGCGAAGCGGGTCGGCGCCATCGGGCCGCGCCGATCGCGAGCGCGGCGCAGCCGGGCGAAGCGGGTCGGCGCCATCGGGCCGCGCCGATCGCGAGCGCGGCGCAGCCGGGCGAAGCGGGTCGGCGCCATCGGGCCGCGCCGATCGCGAGCGCGGCGCAGCCGGGCGAAGCGGGTCGGCGCCATCGGGCCGCGTCCTCATGACAGCGGCGGCCGGCGGTGGGCCCACGGCCGTGCCGCCTCGATCTGCGCGGACAGCGACAACAGCGTCGCCTCGTCGTCGGGCCGGCCGACGAGCTGCACCGCGAGCGGCAGCCGGTCGCCGTCGAAGTCCCACGGCACGGCCGCGACGGGCTGTCCGGTCAGGTTCCAGATCTGCTGGTAGGGGACCCGCTGCGCCACCAGCAGCAGCGTCGACACCGCGCCCCGGTGCTGGTAGGCGCCGATGCGCGACGGACCCGCCGCGTTGCCCGGCGTGACGACGACGTCCACGTCGTCGAAGATCGCCTGGATCCGGGCACTCAGCGCCGGTTCCGCGGCGACGAGGGCGGCCATCCGCCGGTCGGAGAAGAACGATCCCAGGCGCGCGATGTTGCGGGTGCGGGTCTCCATGCGCTCCGGGTGCGCCAGTGCGTCCGCGTCGTCGCCGATGCCGCGCAGGTAGCGCGGCAGGTAGTTCGCCAGGATCGCCGCGGGCGGGTACTCGGGGTCGGCGTGGATCACCTCGTGGCCCAGCTCGCGCAGCAGCGCGCCGGCCTCCTCGACCGCCGCCAGCTGGGCCTTCCCGACCCGTACGGGCAGCGGCGTCGGGACCTTGGTGCTCATGGCGATTCGCAGCCTGCCGGGCGGGCGCCCCGCCGCGGCCACGAACTCCCCCTCGGCACCGGGCACCGCGGGCCCGGTGGCCGTCGCATCGAGGAACACGGCCGCGTCCAGCACCGAGCGGGCCAGCGGGCCGTTGACGCTCAGGCCGTACCAGGCGTTGTCGTGCGGTTCCAGCGAGATCCGGTCCCGCTGCGGCTTGAGGCCGAACAGGCCGCACCAGATCGCCGGGATGCGGATCGAGCCCCCGCCGTCGGAGCCCAGCGCCAGCGGCGCCAGCCCCGCGGCCACCGCGGCCGCACTGCCGCCGCTGCTGCCACCCGGCGTACGCGTGAGGTTCCACGGGTTGCGCGTGGCGCCGAAGGCCAACGACTCGGTGTAGGGGAACATCATCAGCTCGGGCGTGTTGGTCTTGCCGAGGATGACCGCGCCCGCGGCGCGCAACCGGCGCACCACCTCGGCGTCGGCGGTCGCTGCCGGGCCGTGGCCGCCGCTGCCGTAGGCCGTCACCTCCCCGGCGACGTCGACGTCGTCCTTGACCGCGATCGGCACTCCCAGCAGCGGCAGGCGCTCGCCGGCGTCGAGCCGCTCCTGCGCCACGGCGGCGTCGTAACGTGCGCTGTCTGCCAGCACCACGCGGTAGCAGCGCAGCTCGCTGTCCAGGCGTGCGATCCGGTCGAGGTAGACCTCGAGCAGCTCGGGGGCGGTGACGTCGCCGTCGGCCAGCATCCGCGCCTGCGCGGCAGCGCCGGCGAAGGCGAGCTCACGAGCGTCCATCGCGGCAGCATATCGGGCCGGACCACCGGACCCGCGGCGCCGGACGCGGCGGCGTGATGAAAGGTTGAGCCCATGCAGGATCACGTCTTCGATTCGCTGACCGAGGAACGACTCCGGGCCCGCAACACGATCAAGTGGAATTATTTCGGCGCCGACGTGCTGCCGTTGTGGGTGGCGGAGATGGACTATCCCACGGCACCGGCGGTGCTCGACGGGGTGCGGGCGTGCGTGGAGAACGAGGAGTTCGGCTACCCCCCGTTCACCGAGGACACGCTGCCGAGGGCGACCGCGGACTGGTGCCGCCAGCGGTACGGGTGGGACGTGGGGCACGAATGGGTCCGCGTGGTCCCCGACGTCCTCAAGGGGATGGAGGTCGTGGTTAATTTCCTCACCCGGCCCGAGAGCCCGGTGGCGCTGCCGGTCCCGGCCTACATGCCGTTCTTCGACGTCCTGCAGGTCACCGGCCGCCAGCGGATCGAGATTCCGATGGTGCGCCAGGATTCGGGACGGTACCTGCCGGACCTGGAGGCGCTCGAGGCCGCCTTCGTCCGCGGTGCCGGATCGGTGATCCTGTGCAATCCGAACAACCCGCTCGGCACGGCCCTCACCGCCGACGAGCTGCGGGCCGTCGTCGACATCGCGGCCGCACACGGCGCACGGGTGATCGCCGACGAGATCTGGGGGCCGCTGGTCTACGGGCGGCGCCACGTTCCCGCGGCCTCGGTGTCGGAGGCGGCCGCGCAGAGCGTGGTCACGCTGGCGTCGGCCTCCAAGGGCTGGAACCTGCCCGGCCTGATGTGCGCGCAGGCGATCCTGTCCAATCGCCGTGACGCCGAGGACTGGGACCGGGTCAACATGCTGCACAAAATGGGCGCCTCGACGGTCGGTATCCGCGCGAACATCGCCGCATACCGGCACGGCGGGCCGTGGCTGGACGATCTGCTGCCCTACCTGCAGGCCAACCGCGACCATCTGGCGCGGACGCTGCCGGAGCGGGTCCCCGGGGTGACGGTCACCGCCCCGGAGGGTACGTATCTCTCGTGGGTGGACTTCCGCCCGCTGGGCCTGCCCGCCGAGCCGGCGGAGCACCTGCTCGCCGAGGCCAAAGTGGCGCTGTCCCCCGGCATCCCGTTCGGCGCCTCGGTGGGCGCCGGGTTCGCCCGGCTGAACTTCGCGACCACCCGCGCGCTACTGGACCGGGCCATCGATGCCATCGCCGGCGCGCTGCGGGCCTGAGCCGGCCAGTACCGTGGGCGACATGTCCTGCGTGTTCTGTGCCATCGTCGCCGGCGAATCCCCGGCCATCCGGATCCACGAAGACGACGACTACCTGGCGATCCTCGACATCCGCCCGTTCACCCGCGGTCACACGCTGGTGCTGCCCAAACGCCACAGCGTCGACCTCACCGACACGCCGCCCGAGATTTTGGCCGGGATGGCCACCCTCGGCCAGCGGATCGCCCGCGCGGCCCGCGCCACGGAGTTGGCCGACGCGACCAACATGGCGATCAACGACGGCCGCGCCGCCTTCCAGACGGTGTTCCACATCCACCTGCACGTGCTGCCCCGCCGCGACGGCGACAAGCTCTCGGTCGCCAAGGGAATGCTGCTGCGCCGCGACCCCGACCGGGAAGCGACCGCCCGGATCCTGCGGGAGGCGCTGGCCCGCGCCGAGGCGAGTCAGCAGGACTGAGTCATGAGCACCTCATTCGAGCAGTGGGTCGGCATCCCGCTCCTGCGCCTGCATGCCGCCGTCTACGAGAAGACCCATGGCTGGGTCGGGCACCGGATACCCATTGCGCCGCCCTGCCTGCTCCTGCACACCGTCGGCGCCAAAACCGGGCAGCCGCGCACCGCGGCGCTGTCCTATGCGCGCGACGGCGACTCCTATCTGATCGTCGCCTCCAACGGCGGCGCCGACCGCCCCCCGGGCTGGTATCACAACCTGCGCAAGCACCCGCGGTGCGAGATCAACGTCGGCCCCAAGCGTTTCGCGGTGACCGCTCGTCAGGTCGGACCGGATGACGCCGACTACCGGCGGCTGTGGAAGATCGTCAACGCCAACAACGCCAACCGCTACGACGGCTACCAGAGCCGCACGTCGCGGCCCATCCCGATCTTCGTGTTAGTCCACAATTAGCTGCCGAAACGCCCATTCCGTCGGCGCGGCGCCCTATTGTTTGCTTCACGCGCGGCGATGCGTAGCCAGGCCGCGCCGCGCAGTGCGAAGTGGGGTGACGCAGCGATGAAGCCCTCGACCGGCAGGCCGTGGCAGCGCCTGGGGCTGTCCGCGCGGGTCGGTTGGCTCCTCGTCGCCGCCTACGGCGTCGCGGAGGCGCTGGTCGCGGCCTCGTGGCTGTGGGGCTGGCGCGGCCCGTACGGCACTCGGCCGGTCGACGAGATCGTCACGGTGGCGTGCCTAGTGTGCGCGGCGGGGTGCGCCGCGCATGCGGCCCGCCGCGCGGCGGGCCGCATCCGATTCGGCTGGCTGGCCCTGGTCACGGCCCTGGTGGGCTGGGCGGCGGGGGAGGTCATCTGGGCGGTCTACGACGTGCGGCCCGACCTCGACCACGCGACCCACCCCGCGGCGGCCGAAGTGGTGCTCCTGCTGTATCCGGTCGGGGCCATGGCGGCGGTGGTGGCGTTCTCCCACGTGTCCCGCAACACACCCCCACGGATGGTGCTGGACGGCCTCATCCTGGCGACGTCGCTGTTCGTGATCTCCTGGGTGTTTGTCATCGAGAAGCAACTCCGCGAGAACAGCGGCTCGCGGCTCTCCACGCTCACGGAGGTGTTCAGCGACATCATCCTCGCGACGACGGCGATCATGGTGCTCTCGCGCGTGCGCCCCAGCGACGGGCCCAGCCGCAGCCTGGTCCCCGCCGGCATCGGGACGATCGGTCTGGCCGACATCGCCGTGGTGTTCCACACCGGGATCGGCACCTATCACACCGGCGACGTGAACGATTTGACCCGCGTGGCCGGGTTGGGTTTGTTGACGTGGGCGGGGCTGGCCGGTGCGCACGAGTCCCCGACGCCGCCGTCGCCCGACGACGCCCCGTACCGCACCCGGCTGTGGTTGCCGTACCTGCCGTTGCTGTTGGCCGCCGCGGTGGGGCTGGGTCACGCGCTGGGCCACATGCAGCACCGACCGATGCTCGCCGCGCTGGGAATCCTGGTTGTCGCCGTGCTGGCGCGGCAGTTCGTCGTGCTCGTCGAGAACCAGCGGCTGCTGGCCGAGGTCGCCCGGGAAGCCTTCCGGGACAGCCTGACCGGCCTGGCCAACCGCGCCCGGTTCGTCCAGCGGTTGGACGAGGCCATCGCCCGCCCTCCGGCGGGCGATGCGCCGATCGCGGTGCTCTGCCTCGACCTCGACAACTTCAAGCTGGTCAACGACGCGTTGGGGCACCCGGCCGGCGACGAACTGCTCGTGCGTGTCGCCGAGCGGATCACGGCCGCGGTGGACGAGTCGGCCACCGTCGCCCGGCTCGGCGGCGACGAATTCGCGGTGCTCATCGAGGCCTCCGTCGAGGAGTCGCAGGCCGCGGCGCATCGCGTCCTGGACGCCTTCAGCCCGCCGATCCTCATCGACGGGGTGCCATTGGACGTTCGGCCGAGCATCGGCTTCACGGTGGCTCCCGCCTGGTCGGGTTGCACCGTCGACGAGCTGCTGCGCCACGCGGACCTGGCCATGTACGCCTCCAAGCGCCAGGGCGGCCAGTGCGTCCACAGCCTCGTGCCCGATGTGCCCCTCACGGCCGCATCGCCGGACGCCACCGGACCGGTGGTGTCGCCCGCCAGCGTTCCCCGGCCCCACCGAGTCCGCGGCCTCCCCGAGGTGACCGCCGACCTCGACGCCACGGCGGAGTCGATACCGGACGCGTCGACCGACGCACCCGAGGGTATCCGGTGGCCGCCGACGGCGGTCCGGATCGCCATCGGCGCCTTGGCGATCGGCGTCGTAGCCTTCGCCGTACTGAGCGCGGTCACCCGGGCGGGCCAAGGCCACCCCGCATTCGTCGGCGGCCTGTATGCGGCGTTGAACCTCTCGGCGGCCGCGCTGGTCGCCGCCCGCGCCGTGCGCGTCACGGCGAACCGTTTCGCGTGGGCGCTGATCGCGGCCGGCATGGCGATCTCCGCGGTCGGTGACGTCGTCTACGCGGCGTTCGTCCCCGGCGGCCAGTCGCCCTCGGTCGCGGACCCCGAGTACCTCGCGTTCTACCCGCTTGTCTACGCCGGGCTGGTGCTGCTGATGCGGGCACGCCTCAAGCGGGTGCCGGTCGTGATCCGGCTCGACGCGGTGACCTGCGGGCTGGCGATGGCCGCGGTGGCCGCGGCGCTGCTCGCGGGGCCCGTCCACACGGCAGCACTCCGCCAACCGTCGACCGTCCTGGTCGGCCTGCTCTACCCGTGGGGCGATCTGCTCCTGCTGGCGCTGGTCACCAGCATGCTGCCGATCCTGGGCCGCAGCAACGCCTTGCGGTGGTCTCTGCTGGTCGGCGGCTTCGTCCTGTTCGCGGCGGCGGACACGGTCTACCTGTTCGAGACCTCGGCGCGTGCCTACCGCGTCGGAATGGCACTCGACGCGTGCTGGCCCGCGTCCTCGTTGCTGGTGGCGGCGGCCGCCTGGGCCCGCTCGGCGGGGGGGCCGATCAGCGCCAAGCGCGGCCTGGGCTCCTTCGCCGTGCCCGTCTCGTGCACCGTCGTGGCGCTGGCGGTGGCCGTTTTGGGTCATGGGTCACGGCTGGCCACGACGCTGGCCGCGCTGAGCCTGGTCGTGGTCGCCGCCCGCTTCACGGTGTCGTTCCGCGACGTCAGCGTGCTGGCCGAGGACCACAAACGCGCCATGACCGACAAGCTGACCGGCCTGCCCAACCGCCGCTCCCTGGTCACGGCCTTGACCGAGGTGTCCACCCCGCAGCCCGCGCCGGCGACCAAGGTCGTATCGCGCCGCGCGCTGCTGCTGCTGGAGCTGTACGAGTTCCACGAGATCAACGCCTCGATCGGCGCAGCGTTCGTCGACGAGCTGTTGTGCCGCATCGCGAACCGGCTGGGGAATGCCATCCGCCGTGACGACCTGTTCGCACGCGTGGGTGACAGCCGATTCGCGATCCTGCTGGCCGAGGGCACCGACCTCATCGCCGCGCGCGCCCAGGCCGGCCGGCTGCTCGAGTGCCTGAGCGAGCCGTTCGCGCTGGACCCGATCACCGTGCGGGTCGACGCCCGCATCGCCATCGCGCTGTGCCCCGACCACTGCGAGCATCCCCAGGAGCTCCTCAGCCTCGCCGAGGCGGCGATCCCCCACGCCCGGTCGGCCGTCAGCAAGATCGCCGTCTACGAGTCGGCGTTCGAGCTGTATCGGGACAACGACCCCAACCTCATCGAAGAACTGCGCGCCGCGCTGAACGACGGCGACGAGCTGACCTGTCACTACCAGCCCAAGGTCAACCTCGACGGCAGCGTCCACAGCGTCGAGGCGCTGTTGCGCTGGCACCATCCCGACCGCGGCCTGCTGCTGCCGGCCGAGTTCGTCCCGGCCGCCGAACGCGCCGGGCTGATGCGTAAGATCGCAGACCGCACGCTGAACCTCGTCCTCGAGCAGATGCGATCCTGGCGCGGACAGGGCCTCACGCTCACCGTCGCGGTCAACATGTCCACCATCAACCTGCTCGACCTGGACCTGGTCGGCACGATCGAGCGGCTGCTGAACACTTACGACGTACCCGCCGGGGCGCTGATCATCGAGATCACCGAGAGCACCCTGATCGATTCGGTGCGGTCGCGCCACAACGTGGCCTCGCTGCAACGCCTGGGCATCCACATCTCGCTGGACGACTACGGCACCGGATGGTCGTCGCTGGCGCGCCTGCAGGACGTCTCGGTCGACGAGCTCAAACTCGACCGGGTGTTCGTGGCGCGCCTCGCCCACGACCCGCGATCGGTCGCCATCGTGCGCTCCACGGTGGCCCTGGCGGAGAACCTGGGCGCCGACCTCGTCGCCGAGGGGGTCGAAGACGAGATCACGCTGGATGCGCTGCGGCGTTACGGCTGCACGATCACGCAGGGCTTTGTGCACAGTCCGCCGCTGCCGGCCGACGAGCTGCCACAGTGGATCGCCGACCACGCTCCGGCCGGCAGCGAGGCCCGGCAGCCGGCGGAGTCTTAGAAAAGCTCCTTGGCCAGCAGCTCCAGCGTCGCGACCCGCGCGGGCGCGGTGGCCGGATCGGTGTCGTAGCGGGCCGACGCGACCGGGTTGACCATCACCTCGTCGACGCCGAACCGTGCAGCCAGTTCACGGAGCCGGCCGGCGGCTTCGGCGGGCGCGCCGACCACGGCACGCCGCAGCCCACTGTCGACGATGCGCTGCTGCTCCGGCGTCAGCTCCGCGGCCAGGGCCTCTTCGACCAGCGGCACCGGCCCAAGGGCCTGGCCCGTCCGCAGCCGCGCCATCACCTGAAGGTTGGGCAACACCAATGCCGTTGCCTCCTCGCGTGTTTCGGCCACCGCGGCGTTGACCGTCAGGAACGTCAACGGCTCCGGGGTCAGCTTGCCGGGCGTGAACCGGGACCGGTAGATCTCCAGCGCCTCCTCGGTGCCCTGGCCCGAGAAATGGTGGGCGAACACGTACGGCAGGCCCTTGGCGGCCGCGAGGTGCGCCGAGTACATCGAGGAGCCGAGCAGCCACAGCCGCGGCTCGCTCGATGCGGCGGGCGTGGCCTTGAGCCGGTAGTCCCCCGAGCGCAGCGGCACCACCACGCCGCGCAGGCTCATCAGCGCGGCCACGTCGTCGAGGTAGTTCGGGAAGTTCTCGATGTCCTCGTCGCCGCGGCTGCCGCGCAGGGCGTACGACGTCACCGGGTCGGAGCCGGGCGCACGGCCGATGCCGAGGTCGATGCGGCCGGGCGCCGCCGCTTCCAGCAGCGCGAACTGCTCGGCCACCGCCAGCGGCGCGTGGTTGGGCAGCATCACCCCGCCCGAGCCCAGCCGCAGCCGGGTGGTCTGCGCGGCCAGGTAGGCCAGCAGGACGGGCGGGCTGGTGGCGCCGACCGACGGCATGTTGTGGTGTTCTGCGACCCAATAGCGGGTGAAACCCAGCCGGTCCGCGGTCTGCGCCAGCTGCACGGTGGCGGCCAGCGCGTCCGCGGTCGTCTGGTCGCTGCGCACCGGGACGAGGTCGAGGACGGAAAGGCGCACGATGGCGTCAACGCTTCCTGCGGTGCGAACGTTCCCCGTCAGTAGGTTTTCAGGTCGAGCGAGTTGACGATGCGCTCGAACACCTCCTGCGGGATCGGCGCGCCGCCGGGGACATTGTCGACGACCAGCCACTGGTTGCGCTTGACGTAGTCGGCGAACCCTTTCTGGTAGTTGGCGAAGCCCTTCTCGTAGTCGTCACCGCTGGCGGCGAGCGCCCGGGCCAGGATGTAGGCCCCCCACCAGCGCGACACTGGTCCCCTGGCCCGACAGCGGTGAGCAGCAGTAGCCCGCGTCGCCCGCCAGCACCACCCGGCCCTTGGCCCAGTGATCCATCTTGATCTGCGACATCTCGTCGAAATAGAAATCCGGTGCGCTGCGCATGTACTCGAGCAGCTGCGGCCGTACCCAGCCGTCGCCGGCCATCCGCCGATCCAGTTCGGCGATCTGGGCCTCGGTGTCGCGGGACATCTCGTTGCCGTCGCGGTCGACCACCGACGCGTCGCGGATCCGCGTCCGGAGATGGTCGGCGGCGGCCCGCGACTACATGCGGTCGAGCACCGTCAGCGCCGGGCCCTGCACGTCGATCGCCTGCCCGCCCGGCCGCAGCCCAGCGCACGCTCCACGACGGTCACCGAATAGCCTTGGTGCGCAAGCCAATACGCCGGCCAGCCTGGCGCCGCGTACCAGAACGCTAACCATGGAAAGTCACTTGATCCCTGCCAGTTTCCTTGCATCGGTGAGATGTCGTCGAGCATCGCCGGTGTCAACCTACCGGTGAACATGTTCTGCTGGCTCGGGTGGTAGCAGCCGAGCAACCGCACGCCCGCGTTCAGCTCCGCGACGACACCGTGCCCGAACCGCGGCTTGGGCAGCCCGGCGGCGGCCGGCAGCCGCAGCGCGACCTGCCAGCCGAACCCGCCGAGGGCCACTATCACCCGGACGTGAGCGGCCACCAGCCGCCACTCGGCCTCCAGCCACGGCCAGCAGGTGTCGCGCTCCGCCGGGGTCGGGGCGTTGGCCGGGGGCGCGCAGCGCACCGGTGCGACGACGCGAACGTGCTTGGTGCGCAACCCGTCCGCGGCGTCCACGCTGGTCGGCTGGTTCACCAGGCCGGCCCGGTACAGCGCCGCGTACAGCTGATCGCCCGACCGGTCGCCGGTGAACATCCGCCCCGTCCGGTTCGCGCCGTGCGCGGCGGGCGCCAGTCCCACGATCAACAGCCGGGGCCGCTGCGCACCCCAGCCCGGCACCGGGCGTCCCCAGTACGGCTGGTCGGCAAACGCCCGGCGTTTGTCGACGGCGACGCCCTCGCGCCAGCTCACCAGCCGCGGGCAGGCCCGGCACACGCTGATCAGCGCGTCGAGCCGGGGTATCGAGTCGGCGCCGGCCGCCAGCGCGACCACCTGCGCGGCGCCGGCCGCCGCCGGTGTCTGCGGGGTCGCCGGATCGCCGGGCCATCCGGTGCCGGGAACCACCGGGGAATCGAACGGCCGGCCGGTGCGTGGATGGACGAGCACATGAACATCGTGCATTCAGCTGGTGGCGACCGCGAAATTCATACGCCGCCCCGGCCGAGCCGGGGTTACGTTCGGCCGCGATATTCATGACTCCCACAAGCCGCGGCCCGGCATTCCTGATCCTGTTCGCCACACTCATGGCGACAACGGGCACCGGCACCTCGCTGGTGACTTTCCCGTGGCTGGCCCTGCCACACCACAACAGCGCGCCTTCCTGGCGCTGGCGCTGCCGATCGCCGCGATCGGGCTGGTGGCTTGCCGGCTGCCGTCGCTGCGGGAACTGGACAACGCGCCGTCGGTCGCCGTCGACGCCGGTCCGTAGGATCGGGACGTGGAAAACGCGCTGGCAGGCCTGATCGCCGAGTTGCCCGACGGGACGGTGGTCACCGATCCCGCAGTGACCGAGGGCTACCGGCAGGACCGGGCCTTCGACCCGTCGGCCGGCAAGCCCCTGGCGGTGGTCCGGCCGCGGCGCACCGAAGAGGTGCAGACGGTGCTGCGCTGGGCGAACGCAAACCGGGTGCCGGTGGTGACCCGCGGCGCCGGCAGCGGCCTGTCGGGCGGGGCCACCGCCCTGGACAACGGGATCGTGCTGTCGACGGAGAAGATGCGCGACATCACCGTCGACCCCGTCACCCGCACCGCGGTGTGCCAGCCGGGTCTGTTCAACGCCGAGGTCAAGAAGGCCGCCGCCGAGCACGGCCTGTGGTACCCGCCCGATCCCTCGTCGTTCGAGATCTGCAGCATCGGCGGCAACATCGCCACCAACGCCGGCGGGCTGTGCTGCGTGAAGTACGGAGTCACCACCGACTACGTGCTGGGCATGCAGGTGGTGCTGGCCGACGGCACCGCCGTGCGGTTGGGCGGTCCGCGTCTGAAGGACGTGGCGGGCCTGTCGCTGACCAAGCTGTTCGTGGGCAGCGAGGGCACGTTGGGCGTCATCACCGAGGTGACGCTGCGGCTGCTGCCCGCGCAGAACACCTCGAGCGTCGTGGTGGCGTCGTTCGGATCGGTTCAGGCCGCGGTCGACGCGGTGCTCGGCGTATCGGCGCGCCTGCGGCCCTCGATGCTGGAGTTCATGGATTCGGTGGCGATCAACGCCGTCGAGGACATCCTGCGGATGGACCTGGACCGCGGTGCGGCCGCCATGCTGGTGGCCGGCTCCGACGAGCGGGGCGCGGCCGGTGCGCAGGACGCCGAGGTGATGGCCGCGGTGTTCGCGGAAAACGGTGCCACGGAAGTGTTCTCGACCGACGACCCGGACGAGGGCGAGGCGTTCGTCGCCGCCCGCCGGTTCGCCATTCCCGCGGTCGAGGCCAAGGGGTCGCTGCTGCTCGAGGACGTCGGGGTGCCGCTGCCGGCGCTGGGCGAGCTGGTCGGCGGGATCGCGCGCATCGCCGCCGAGCGCGACCTGATGATCTCGGTCATCGCCCACGCGGGGGACGGTAACACCCATCCGTTGCTGGTGTACGACGCCGCGGACGCCGCGATGACCGAACGCGCCGAGCTCGCGTACGGCGAGATCATGGACCTGGCCGTCGGCCTCGGCGGCACGATCACCGGCGAACACGGTGTCGGGCGGTTGAAGCGCCCGTGGCTGGGCGGCTACCTGGGGCCCGAGGCGATGGCGCTGAACCAGCGCATCAAGCAAGCACTCGACCCGCTGGGCATTCTGAACCCCGGCGTGGCGATCTGAGCCCTCGCGCCCGGCTGCAGCACGGCCGGATTTGACACCGCGCGCCCCGTGTCGTACCAATGAGACATGACTGCGGCCGTGTCTCACAACGCGCCGGCCGCGTTCGAACTCGCCACCGCCGACACGTGGGCAGACCCCTGGCCGATGTACCGCGCGCTGCGCGACCACGACCCGGTGCACCACGTCGTGCCGGCCGGCAGGCCCGAGCACGACTACTACGTGCTGTCCCGCCATGCCGACATCTGGGCGGCGGCGCGCGACCACGAGACGTTCTCCTCGGCACAGGGTTTGACGGTCGCCTACGGTGATCTGAAAATGATTGGTCTGCAAGACAATCCGCCTTTAGTCATGCAGGATCCGCCGGTGCACACCGAGTTTCGCAAACTGGTGTCGCGCGGTTTCACGCCGCGCCAGGTGGAGGCGGTCGAGCCGAAAGTCCGCGCATTCGTGGTGGAGCGCATCGAGGGGTTGCGCGCCGCCGGGGGCGGCGACATCGTCGCCGAGCTGTTCAAGCCGCTGCCATCGATGGTGGTCGCCCATTACCTCGGCGTGCCCGAGGAGGATCGCGCGCAGTTCGACGGGTGGACGGACGCCATCGTGGCGGCCAACACCGTCGAAGGCGGTGTCGCCGGCGCTCCCCAGAGCGCCGGCGACACCGTCGGCTCGATGATGGCCTACTTCACCGGGCTGATCGAGCGCCGGCGCACCGAACCCGAAGACGACACCATCTCGCATCTGGTGGCCGCCGGAGTCGGCGCGGACGGCGGCGTTGGCGGCGACGTTGCCGGCACGCTTTCGGTGCTGGCGTTCACGTTCACGATGGTCACCGGCGGTAACGACACCACGACCGGCATGCTGGGCGGCTCGATGCCGCTGCTGCACCGGCGGCCCGACCAGCGCCGGCTGCTGGCCGATCGGCCCGGGCTGATCCCCGACGCGGTCGACGAACTGCTGCGGCTGACCTCACCGGTGCAAGGACTGGCGCGCACCACCACCCGCGACGTGACGCTGCACGGCACGACCATCCCGGCCGGTCGCAAGGTGCTCCTGCTCTACGGGTCGGCCAACCGCGACGAACGCCAATACGGGCCCGACGCCGGCGAACTCGACGTCACCCGGTGCCCGCGCAACATCCTGACCTTCAGCCACGGGGCGCATCACTGCCTGGGCGCCGCGGCCGCCCGGATGCAGTCGCGCGTCGCGCTCACCGAATTGCTGTCCCGCTGCCCCGATTTCGAGGTCGACGAGTCCGCGATCGTCTGGTCGGGTGGCAGCTACGTGCGCCGCCCGCTGTCGGTGCCGATCCGGGTCAACGCCTGATGGCGGGCGACTGGCTCGGGAAACGCCGCCAGGAGGCGGCCACCGACCGGATCCTCGACGCGGCCGAGCGGCTGTTCACCGAGGACGACCCGGCCTCGGTCGGCATGAACGAAATCGCTGCGGCCGCAGGGTGTTCCCGCGCGACACTGTACCGGTACTTCGACAACCGCGAGGCGCTGCGCACCGCGTACGTGCACCGCGAGACCCGCCGGCTCGCCCGCGGCATCGCCGAGCGGATCGACGGGATCGACGACCCGGGCGAGCGGCTGATCGGGGCCATGGCCGCGGCGTTGCAGATGGTGCGCGAAAGCCCAGCGCTGGCAGCGTGGTTCGCGACCAGCCGTCCCCCGATCGGCGGCGAATTCGCGGGCCGCTCCGAGGTGATCACCGCCCTGGCCGCGGCGTTCCTCGACTCGCTCGGTCCGGAAGACCCGGCCACCGTCGAGCGCCGGGCGCGCTGGCTGGTGCGGGTGCTGACGTCGTTGCTGATGTTCCCGGGCCGCGACGAGGCCGACGAGAAGGCGATGGTCGAGGAGTTCGTCGTGCCGATCCTGACACCGGCCGCATCGGTGCCGAACGGCTGACTGCGACCGCGGGCCAACGCAGGCGCCCGGTGCGAAGCGGCCAAACCCGAGGTTCAGTTGAAGAAGCCGGACTGGTTGTCGCTGTGGTTGAAGCCACCCGAATCGTTGGTGCCCAAGTTCCCGACACCCGCGTCTAGCTCACCGGAGTTACCCACACCCGTGGTGGTATTACCCGTGTTGGCGAAGCCCACGTTGCTACCGCCGGCACCCGAGTTGGCGAAGCCCACGTTGCTACCGCCGGCACCCGAGTTGGCGAAGCCCACGTTGCCACCGCCGGCACCCGAGTTGGCGAAGCCCACATTGAAGCTGCCCGTGTTGGCGAAGCCCACGTCGTCGCCGGAGTTGTAGAAGCCCGCGTCGAAGTAACCCGACGTATTCGTATTCATGTAGCCCGAATTGAAGCTGCCCGAGTTGCCCATGCCCGCGTTGTAGGTGCCCGTGTTGTCCCAGCCCGACTCGTAGCTGCCCGTGTTCCCGAAGCCCGAGACCGTGCCGGGCTGGCTGAGCGCGCTGCCGAAGCCCGTGTTCACGCTGCCGGCGTTGAACATGCCGGTGTTGATATTGCCGGAGTTCCCGATGCCGGTGTTGAGGGTGCCGGAGTTGAAGAAACCCATGTTGCCGGTGTACACGCCGGTGATCGGGCCGGTGGCCGTCAAGGCGGAGGTGCCGCCGGAGTTGAAACCGCCCACGTTCTGGATACCGGAGTTGAAAAACCCCAAGTTGGCATTGCCGGAGTTGAAGAAGCCGTTGTTGAAGGAACCGGCGTTGCCGAAACCCAGGTTCGTCGCGCCCGCGTTGAACATGCCCATGTCCGATTGGCCCGCGTTCCACATGCCCAGATCCCCTTGGCTTGTGTTGCCGATGCCCATGTCAAGCGTGCCCGGGTTGAGCAACCCGGTGTTGTAGCTGCCCGCGTTGAACACACCGGCGTCGAACGAGCCCGCGTTGAACAAACCGGTGTCGAACGAGCCGGCGTTGAACATGCCCGAGTTCGCCACACCCGAGTTGAGCAGGCCCCAGTTTCCGCCGCCACCGAAGCCGGCGCCGCCCGAGTTGAAGAAACCGGTATTGTTCGCACCCGAGTTGAACAGGCCGGTGTTGCCGCTGCCGGAGTTGAACCCACCGAAACCCATTTGATTGTCACCGGTGAGCCCGATACCGATGTCGTGGTTGCCCGTGTTGGCCAGGCCGATGTTGTAGTCACCGGTGTTGGCCAGGCCCCAGTTGAAGTTGCCGGAGTTCCCGAAGCCGACGTTCCCGCTGCCGAAGTCCAGCCCGCCGATGCCGATCTGGTCATTGCCGGTGAGCCCGATACCGATGTCGTGGTTGCCGAAGTTGCCGAAGCCGAAATTGTCGCTGCCCATGTTCGCCGAGCCGACGTTGTTGTTGCCGTTGTTCGCGAATCCGACGTTGAAGTTGCCGATGTTGGCGCTACCCAGGTTGGAGTTGCCGAGGTTACCGTTGCCGACGTTCCCCGACGACGGGGTGGGAGCACTGATCGTATTGTTGAGCGTGCTGCCGTTGCCGAAGCCCAAGTTGCTGTTGCCGAAATTGCCCGAGCCCCAGTTGCCGCCGCCGAGGTTGCCAAACCCCAGGTTCAGGTTGCCGGTGTTGCCGCTGCCGATGTTGACGCTGCCGATGTTGCCCACGCCCAGGTTCAGGTTGCCGGTGTTGCCGGCGCCGAGGTTGAAAACGCCGATGTTGCCCGGGCCGATGTTCGCGGGGACATCTTGCGCTAACGCCTGCAGCGGCGAGGAATTGGCGACCTCCGAGGCCGCGTAGCTGAACCCGCCCGAGTTCAACGCCTGCGCGAACTGCCCATGAAAAGCCGTGGCCTGCGCGCCCAGGGCCTGAAACTCCCGACCGTAGTTGCCGAACACCGCCGAGACCGCCACGGATATGTCGTCTTGGGCCGCGTTGAGGATCTGCGTGGTCGCACCCGCCGCAGCCGCGTGCGCTTCCTGGAGCACCGATCCAATGCTGGCGAGGTTGGCGGACGCTGCGGCAATAGCATCGGGCGAAGCGATGACAAAAGACAATTCCGACTCCCATCCCTGGATTTTTCATCGAATGTGGAGCTCAGGGGTGTCGTTAACGTGAAAGGTGCACTGCCGCAAGGATAATCGGAGTATTCGAGGCTCGGTTATCCAGGATGGGAGTGCACCTGTCAGATGCAGGCTACTACGGATTGGTCGAAGAATGTCCGAGTTGAGGTCCGTGGCGACGACGTGGTCGGGCACGCCGGTAACGTGATACCCCGGTTGCTGGCCGACAATCTGGGTTTGACCAGCGGTTTGTCGTCGGTGCTGTCGCGCCCAGAAGTCACCCACGACCGAGGCGCGGTGTTGCGCGATGTGGCGGTATCGATCGCCGGCGGCGCGCAGAACCTGGCCGGCACCGCGGTGCTGCGCGATCAGCACCGGTTGTTTCAGGCGGTGGCGTCGGTTCCGACGATGTGGCGGTCCCTGGGCGAGATCGACGAGCAGAGCATCACCGAGGTCACGGCCGTGCGCAACAAGGTCCGCTCTCGGGTGTGGGAGGCGATCGAGGCCCGCCACGGTGCGATCCCGGCTTCGCAGACCTGCTATGGGGACCTCGGGGACACGATCGTGATCCGCATCGACGCGTCGCTGATTCAGTCGCACAGCGATAAGCAGCACGCCGCAGGCAATTTCAAAGGCGGGTTTGGCTTCCACCCGCTGTTGGCGTGGTGTGACAACACCGGCGAACTGCTGGCGGTGATCGCCCGTGCAGGCAACGCCGGCTCGAACACCGCGGCCGATCATATCGCGATCATCGACGCCGCGATCGCGGCGATCCCGGCCAAGTGGCGCCGCAAGTTGCTGGTCACCATCGACGGCGCGGGTTCAAGCCACGCCGTCGTCGAACACCTGGAGAAACTCAATGCCCGGCCGGGGATGTCAGTGGGCTACTCGGTCGGATTCGACCTCGATGAGCGGGTCCGGGTCGCGATCGGCCAGATGCCCGATGCGGGATGGCAAGCCGCACTGGATGCCACCGGAGCGGCCCGTGACGACGCCCAGGTCGCCGAGTTGACCGGGCTGCTGCGCCACAGCACCGGAGGGGATCGGCTGGTCGGCTGGCCGGCCGGCATGCGCATCCTGGTGCGGCGCGAAGAAATCGAACACGGCACCCAGTTGTCATTGTTCGAGCAGCTGGCCGGCTACCGCTACCAGGTCCTCGCCACCTCGACTGCCGGTGGACAACCCCAGCGACTGGAAGCCCGCCACCGCGTCCACGCCCGGGTGGAGGGCTTCATCCGCACCGGCAAAGACACCGGCCTGGCCCGCTGGCCCTCACACTCGTTCGCCATCAACACCGCTTGGGTCACCGCCGTCGCGATCGCCATCGACCTGCTGTGCTGGATGCGACTGCTACTCCTGGACGGCCCACTGGCCAAAGCCGAACCCGCCACCCTGCGCTACCGGCTGCTGCACGCCGCGGCCCGGCTGATCAAACGATCCCGCTACCTGATCCTGCGGATCCCCCAAACCTGGCCCTGGGCACAAGAATTCGCCGACGCCCTCAACAGGGTCCGCGCCATACCCTGACCCACAGGCCCCTATGCCCTCTCGACCCCAAGAAAGGAGTAACCACCCCCGGGATAAAGGACCCGGCGTCACCGCACGACACGCGGCGCCGCCGCCTACCCCCAGCCTCAAAACCTCGACAAAGCTGCCGCCCCGCAGACCGCCACAGCAGAACCCGGGCCACCGTGAAATTCTGAGGCATCATGGCGGCAATACAGAAGTCTTAAATTAAATTCGGCGCGTACGCTACATTGACGCTCAGCGCCCTTTCTGTCAACCTCGGTTGAAGGATCCCGCCCCCGGCAATCAGTGACCCGGGCGCGGGGATGGAACGAGCCCCCGAGATAGGCCACTTAACCGGCGAAAACCAAACCCGAACTCGTGGCCGAGGCCCAATGAATTGTGGTCATTAGGACATCAAAATTGCACGGCTCAGCCGTCAGACGCTTTCGGCCGCGCTCATTCGCGCACGCGCGTGAAGCGGTGCAGCAGCCAGGCCGGGGGGATCGTCATCGCCAGGGTCGCGACGAACAGGTACAGCATCGAGCCGGTGTAGACGTGCGCGCGCACGACGTAGACCATCGCGAACTCCATCGTGATCAGATGGATCAGGAAGATTTCGTAGGAGATCTCCCCCAACCACACCATCGGCCGGCTGGCCAGCAGCCGCGAATACCAGCCCCGGTCGCCCAGGGCCAGCGGCGCCACCGCCAGCGTGGCAATCACCGCGTAGAACACCGTCTTGAACAGCGCCTCGCTCAGCGACGCCGGCGACGTCGTCGGGGCGCCCGCGATGGGCGTGGAGACGATGAAGTAGCTGACCACCGCCAGTGGTACGGCCACGAACGCGTAGCCGCGCACCCGCATCCCCTGCAGCACCGCCAGCGCCATGCCACCCAGGAACCAGGCCAGGTACGTCGGCAGCCAAAGCCGGGCGCCGTCGGGAAATGCGTGGTCGGTGTGCACCAGGACCAGCCACGCCGGGCTCAGCAACGCCAGGCCCGCCAGGGCGCCCAGCATCAGCCGCGGCCTCCATCGTCGCCGGCAGATCAGCACCAGCAGCAGATAGGCCAGCAGCGGCAGCACGACGTAGAAGGACGCCTCCACCGCCAGGCTCCACATCTGCGTCAGGCCCTGGTGCAGGTACTTGCCCAAATAGCCGTTGCAGTAAATCTGCGTCAGCGTCAGGTTGCGGGCCAGCCCCAGCCAGCTGTGCCCGGGGTTGGGTCCCGCCGCGCGGAAGTGGTACAGCACGTAGGCGAACAGCACGGTGATCACGTAGGCGGGCATGATCCGGCGCACCCGGTGCCGCGCATAGCGACTCAGCGACGGCGGTGGTCCGCCGGTGGCGGCCGATTTCACCCAGGGGCGAAACAGCAGGAAGCCCGAGAGCACGAAGAAGATCGGCACGCCGATCTCCAGCCGGGCGCCGACCAGGCCCCAGTAACCGTGGGTGTACTTGCCGGTGGTGTAGGCGGCGTGGGTACCGACGACCAGGAGCGCGGCGAGGGCGCGGATGCCGGTCAGCGAGGCGACCCGGTCGACGTGCGAGATCTGTTCGAGTCCGCCCTGTTCGATTTCCTCGGACAGGGTCATCGGGGGCTTTGCCTGCGGGGCCGCCCGCCCTCGTGGCGGGCCTTCGCGGGGGGCTTGCCGGACGACCTCTCCGGCCGCAGGTCGATGAGCACGCCCGAGATGCGGGTGTGCTCAAGCTTTTTCAGCGTCGATTTGGGCAGTTTGGCCGGCAGTTCCACCAGCGAGAAGTCCGGCCCGATCGAGATGTGGCCGAAGTCGCTGCGGTGCAGCCCGCCCTCGTTGGCGATGGCGCCGACGATCGCGCCGGGGCCGATCTTGTGCCGCTTGCCCACGGCGACGCGGTAGGTGCTGAAGGCGCGCAGGTGCCCGGGCTTCTCGGCATGCTCGCGGCGCTCGCGGCGCTGCTCGGGCGGGGGTTCGGGCGCCATCAGGAACGCCTCGCCGTCGCGGGACTGCAGCGCCAGCGCCGCGGCGATGTCGGCCATCGGGACGTCGTGCTCGCGTTCGTAGTCCTCGACGAGGCGGCGGAACAGCTCGATGCCGGGGGCGCCGAGCGCGTCGGTGATGGAGTCGGCGAACTTCGCCACCCGCTGCGCGTTGACGTCCTCGACGCTGGGCAGCTCGGCCTCGGTGAGTGTCTGGCGCGTGGCCTTCTCGATCGCCTTGAGCAGGTGGCGCTCGCGCGGCGACACGAACAGCAGCGCGGACCCGCTGCGCCCGGCCCGCCCGGTGCGCCCGATGCGGTGCACGTAGGACTCGGTGTCGTGCGGGATGTCGTAGTTGAGCACGTGGGAGATGCGTTCGACGTCGAGGCCGCGGGCGGCCACGTCGGTGGCGACCAGGATGTCGATGCTGCCGGCCTTGAGCGCGGCGATGGTCCGCTCCCGTTGCGCCTGGGGGATGTCGCCGTTGATGGCGGCGGCGGAAAACCCTCGCGCCCGCAGCTTTTCGGCGACCTCCTCGGTGGCCTGCTTGGTGCGCACGAAGACGATCATCGCCTCGAACGGCTCGACCTCCAGCACGCGGGTCAGCGCGTCCATCTTGCGCGGGCCGGCCACCTGGATGTAGCGCTGCGAGATGTTCTCGGCGGTGGCGGTTTTCGCCTTGGAGGTGACCTCGAGGGGGTCGTGGAGGTATTTGGTGGTGATCTTGCGGATCGCCGGTGGCATGGTCGCCGAGAACAAAGCCACCTGCTTGTATTCCGGGGTTTCGGACAGGATGCGTTCGACGTCCTCGGCGAAGCCCATGGTGAGCATCTCGTCGGCCTCGTCGAGCACCAGGTAGTCGACGCGCGAGAGGTCCAGCGTCCCCCGCTCCAGGTGGTCGATGACCCGGCCGGGGGTGCCCACCACCACCTGCGCGCCGCGGCGCAGCCCGGCCAGCTGCACGCCGTAGGAAGACCCGCCGTAGATCGGTAACACGTTCACCTCGGGCAGGTGGGCCCCGTAGCGGCTGAACGCCTCGGCCACCTGCAGGGCCAGCTCCCGGGTGGGCGCCAGCACCAGCGCCTGGGTCGCCTTGCTGGTCACGTCGATCTTGGACAGGATCGGCATCGCGAACGCCGCCGTCTTGCCGGTGCCCGTCTGGGCCAGGCCCACCACGTCCGAGCCCGCCAGCAGCGCCGGAATCGTCGCAGCCTGGATGGCCGTCGGCGATTCGTAGCCGACGTCGGCGGCCGCCCGCACCACCGCGGGATGGATCTGCAGGTCGGCGAAAGTCGCGGGCGGATCTTCTGAGGGGGCCATTGTCCTATGGAGTTTAGTGGGAACCGACGGTTCGCAGGTGCCGAGCGGGGCCGAGTGGCCCCTCCACCGTGGCCGAGAGCACATCGCGCCGCGGCGGCGACGCGGCCACGCCTGCCCGGCCCGCCGGGCCGAGGGCGGTACGGTGCGCGGTGTGTGGTCGCTAGCCCGCCGTGCCCCGGCTGTCGTGTTGGTCGCCGCCACCGTGGCGGGCTGCGGCTCGGGAGACTCCACGGTCGCCAAGACCCCCGAGAGCAGGGTCACCAGCCCGGCGAGCGCCCCGGGCGCAGCGCCCGGGGCGCCGTCGATCACCGCGCCGCCGGCGCCCCCCGCCAGCAGTGGCCCGCCGCCCGATCCCTGCGCGGTCGACCTCGCCGCGCCCGCCATCGCCAAAGTGGTCTCCGAGTTGCCCCGCGACCCGCGCAGCGGGCAACCCTGGAGCCCCGCCCCGCTGGCCGGCAACTACAACGAATGCGCCCAGCTATCGGCCGTCATCATCAAGGCCAACACCAATGCGCCCGGCCCCAACACCCGCGCGGTGATGTTCCATCTCGGCAAGTTCATCCCGCAGGGGGTGCCAGACACCTACGGGTTCAACGGGATTGACACCGCGCTGTGCACCGGTGACACGGTGGCGCTGACCTATCCCAGCGGCCTCAACGGCCTGCACACCCCGGTGCGCTTCCACTGGAACGGCACCGGCGTCGAGATCATCGGGAACGTCCCGGGCTGAGCGGACCGGCGCCGCGCCAGCAATGTGGGAGATGACGTAAGTCACAGCGCCAAGCGTCCCCGATCAAGGCCATGGTGCGGTCGCGGACGGCAGGCCAGCGCACATCCGGCTCGCCACCAGGCCACTCGCCTACAGTTGCTGCTGTGTTCGTCACCGGCGACAGCATCGTCTACAGCGCTTCGGACCTCGCCGCCGCCGCCCGGTGCGAATACGCCTTGCTCCGGGATTTCGACGCCAAGCTCGGCCGGGGCCCCGCCGTGGCCGCCGAGGACGAACTGCTGACGCGAACCGCCGCCCTCGGCAACGAGCACGAGCGACGCGAACTCGCCGGATTAAGACGCGCATTCGGGGACGCCGTCGCGATCATCGGCCGTCCGCCCTACACGTTCGCCGGACTGACGGCCGCCGCGCAGGCGACCCGACGCGCGGTCGAGCGACGCGCTCCGGCGGTGTATCAGGCCGCCATGTTCGACGGCCGCTTCGTCGGCTTCGCCGACTTCCTGGTACGCGACGGGGACCGGTATCGGATCGTCGACACCAAGCTGGCCCGCTCCCCCAAGGTCGAGGCGCTGTTGCAGCTGGCCGCCTACGCCGACACGCTGGCCGCCGCCGGCATCGCGGTGGCACCGGACGCCGAACTGCACCTGGGCGATGGAACCGTGGTGCCCTATCGCCTCTGCGACCTGATCCCGGTGTACCGCTCCCAGCGCGCACTGCTGCAGCGCCTGCTCGACGAACACCACGCCGGCGGCGCCCCGGTGCGCTGGGGCGACCCGCGGGTGGCCGCCTGTTTTCGCTGCCAGTTGTGCGCCGAACAGCTGCGGGCGGCCGACGACCTGCTGCTGGTGGCCGGCATGCGGGTGAGCCGGCGCGACGCGCTGGTGGCGGCCGGGATCACCACGGTCGCACAGCTGGCCGGCCACACCGGGCCGGTACCGGGCCTGGGCGCGACGGCGCTGGCCAAACTGACCGAGCAGGCGAAACTGCAAGTGCGCCAACGTGACACCGGTGCCCCCCAGTTCGAGGTCGTCGACCCGCAGCCGCTGGCCCTGCTGCCCGAGCCCGATCCCGGCGACCTGTTCTTCGACTTCGAGGGCGACCCGCTGTGGACCGCCGACGGCCACGAGTGGGGCCTGGAATATCTGTTCGGCATCCTGGAGACGGCGGGCAACTTCCGCCCGCTGTGGGCGCACGACCGGGTCGACGAACGCAAGGCGCTGGCCGACTTTCTGGCGCTGGTGGCCAAACGCCGCAAACGCCACCCCAACATGCACATCTACCATTACGCGCCGTACGAGAAGACGGCGCTGCTGCGGCTGGCCGGCCGCTACGGTGTCGACGAGGACGAGGTCGACGAACTGTTGCGCAGCGGGACACTGGTCGACCTGTACCCGCTGGTGCGCAAGAGCATTCGCGTGGGCGCTGAATCGTTCAGCCTCAAGGCGCTGGAGCCACTGTACATGGGTGCGCAGCTGCGCGCCGGCGAGGTCACCACGGCCACCGCTTCGATCACCTCCTACGCCCGCTACTGCGAGCTGCGGTCCGCCGCCCGATTCGACGACGCCGCCGCGGTGCTCAAGGAGATCGAGGACTACAACCACTACGACTGCCGGTCGACCCGCGAACTGCGCAACTGGCTGTTGTTGCGCGCCTACGAGTCCGGCGTGGTGCCGGTTGGTGTGCAGGCGGTTCCGGCGGCCGATGCCGTCGAGGACGGCGACGAACTGGCGGTAACGCTGTCGGCCTTCGCCGGCGATCCCGCCGTCGGCGGCCGCGCGCCCGAGCAGACGGCGGTGGCGCTGGTTGCCGCGGCGCGCGGCTATCACCGGCGCGAGGACAAGCCGTTCTGGTGGGCGCACTTCGACCGCCTGAACTTCCCGGTCGACGAATGGGCGGACAGCACCGACGTTTTCATCGCGGTGGACGCGTGCGTCAGCGCCGACTGGCATACGCCCCCGCGCGCGCGCAAGCCCCGGCGAGAAGTGCGGCTGCGCGGAGACCTCGCACGCGGCGACCTGGCGAGGGAGGTGTTCGCGCTCTACGACCCGCCGACCCCGCCCGGCATGACCGACGACCCCAGGCGGCGGGCGGCCGGGCGCGCCGAGGTGATCGGGGCCGACGACCCGATGGTGCCCACCGAGGTGGTCATCGTCGAACGAACGGGACGCGACGGCAACACCTTTCACCAGTTGCCGTTCGCCCTCACGCCGGGCGCGCCCATTTCGACGACGGTGCTGCGGGAGTCGATCGAGTCGACCGCCGCCACGGTGGCTGCCGGACTGCCGCGACTGCCGGACAGCGCGATCGTCGACATCCTGCTGCGCCGCGCGCCCCGCACCCGCAGCGGCGATCCGCTACCGCGTAGCGGCGACGCCGCCGCCGACATCACCACCGCGCTGCTCGACCTGGACGCGTCGTACCTGGCGGTGCACGGGCCGCCGGGAACCGGCAAGACACACACCGCCGGCCGGGTGATCCGGCAGCTCGTCACCGACCACGCGTGGCGGGTCGGCGTGGTGGCCCAGTCGCATGCGGCGGTGGAAAACCTGTTGGACTGCGTGATCGACTCCGGGCTGGATGCGGGGCGGGTCGCCAAGAAGCGGCACCACCACGACACCGTGCGCTGGCAGCAGATCGATGGGGCCCACTACCCGGCATTCATCGCCGATACGTCCGGATGCGTGATCGGCGGCACGGCATGGGATTTCGCCAATCCGAACCGGGTCCCCCCGGGCAGCCTGGACCTGCTGGTGATCGACGAGGCGGGCCAGTTCTGCCTGGCCAACACCATCGCCGTGGCGCCGGCGGCCGCCGATCTCCTGCTGCTCGGCGACCCCCGGCAACTGCCGCAGGTCAGCCAGGGCACCCATCCCGAGCCCGTGGACGTGTCCGCGCTGGAATGGCTGGTCGACGGCGAACGCACGCTGCCCGACGCGCGGGGCTACTTCTTGGACCGCTCCTACCGGATGCACCCGGCGATCTGCGCCGCGGTCTCCACGTTGTCCTACGAGGGCAGGCTGCACTCCCACGACGAGCTGACCGCCACGCGCCACCTCGTCGGATGCCGCCCCGGCGTGCGCGTGCTCCCGGTTGCCCACCAGGGCAACTCGAGCGAGAGCCCCGAAGAGGCCGACGCGATCGCCGCCGAGATCACGCGGTTGATCGGTGCCTCGTGGACCGACGAGCACGGCACCCGCCCGCTGGCCGCCGCCGACGTGCTGGTGCTGGCGCCCTACAACGCGCAGGTGGCGTTGGTGCGCCGCCGATTGGCCGCCGCCGGGCTCGGCGACGTGCGGGTCGGAACCGTCGACAAGTTCCAGGGCGGGCAGGCGCCGGTGGTGTTCGTTTCGATGACTGCCTCGTCTGCCGATGTGGTGTCGCGCGGAATGTCGTTCCTGCTCAACAGGAACCGGCTCAACGTCGCCGTCAGCCGGGCACAGTACGCGGCGGTGATCGTCCGGTCTGCACTGCTGACCGAGTACCTGCCGGCCACGCCCGCGGGCCTGGTCGACCTGGGCGCCTTCCTGGCGCTGACGGACCGGGCCTACCTGCCGGAGGAGTGCCTGCCGTAGCCGGCGGCGGCTTCGCGGCGCAGTATCACCTCGACATAGTCATCGTCATCGTCAGCGCCGACGACGGGGCCACCCACGGGCCGGCCCGGCTCGTCGGCGCCCGCACGGGTGATCACCGAGGGCGCGAACCCGACCAGAAACAGCGCCGCGAGGATCCCGAACAACGCGATGAACGCGGGCAGGAGCATCGACTGCGCCATCGCGGCCGAGAACGGGTCGCGCAGGAACCCGGGCAGTCGCAGCGCCCCGGCATGCTCCGGACTCCCCGCGTGGGGCGGCATCTCCGCGCCGATCCGCGAGGCCATGAACGCGGCCATGGCGGCGCTGCCCAGCACGGCCCCCAGCTGGCGGATCGCGTTGTAGACCCCCGAGCCGGCGCCGGCGAGGCGCGCCGGCAGATTGCGGGTGGCCGTCGCGGTCAGCGGCGACCAGACGAACGCGTTGCCCACCCCCAGCGCCAGGAACGGCAACACCAGCCGCCACACCGGGGTGTCGGGGCCCATCTCGAACGACAGCCACGTCAGCGCGACCGCCAGCATCGAAAAGCCGAAGCCGAGCACCGGCCGCGGGTGATAGCGGTCGACGATCCTGCCGACGAAGGGCGCCAGCACGCCGTTGGCGATGGCCATCGGTGCGATCAGCAGGGCCGAGCGGGTCGGCGACAGCCCGCACACGGTCTGCGCGTAGAACGTGACCGGCAGCATCATCCCAGTCGTCGCGAAAGCCGTGATGGCCACCCCGGCGGCGCACAGGCTGAAGTCGCGGTCTGCGAAGACGACCAGCGGAACCAGCGGCTCCCGGTGGTTGACCGACTGCCAGTAGACGAACGCGCAGACGAACCCGGCGCCGGCGACGATCATCGCCCAGATCCAAGGCTGCCAATGCGCGGCCTGGCCCTGCTGCAGGGCGAAGACGATCAGGAATATGCCCGCCCCCGACAACCCGACGCCGAGCGGGTCGAACCGGTGCGCCTGCGTGGGCAGCGCCGGAACCAGCCACACCGCCAGCGCCAGTCCGGCGACGCCGATGGGCACGTTGACGAAGAAGATCCACTCCCAGCCCAGCCCGTCGACCAGCACGCCGCCGGCCAGCGGCCCCACCAGGCTGGCCACCCCGGCGGTGGCGCCCCACACGCTGACCGCCACACCGCGCCGGTGCGCCGGGAATATGCGGGTGATCGTGGACAACGTCTGCGGTGTCAGCACCCCGGCGCCGACACCCTGCACGACGCGGGCCGCCACCAGCATGCCGGCGCTGCCCGCCAGCCCGCACCACATCGAGGCGACCGTGAACACCACCAGGCCGATCAGGTAGAGATTCTTGGGACCGAACCGGTCACCCAGGCGCCCCGCCACCAGCAACACGACCGCATAGCCCAGCAGGTAGGCGCTGGTCACCCACACCACGGCGTCGTACCCGATGTTCAGGTCGGCCATGATGGTCGGGTTCGCGATCGCGACGATGGTCGAGTCGACCATGATCATGAAGAAACCGATCATCATCGCCCACAGCGCCGACCACGGGCTTCCAGCGAGCCGGGCGCCCGACGGCCACCGCCGGGACCGGCGGGTGGCGACGTCGCGGCCGGGCCCCGTGCGCCGGCCTCCCCGGGGCGACGGGCGTGTCGCCGTGACCATGTACCCCACCTCGTTCAGCTCTCGACGGTTCCCCACACCGGGACCGGCAAACGGACCGGCACGCCACCCACTGCACCCCGCATGCAGAGCCATTATCCCGATTGGGGTGACGGAGCCCGCAGGCACGGATCCCCTGCCGGGCGCGAATGCGCGTTAGCCTGAAATGAACGCCATTCGCAGGAGAGACGATATGCGGGCCCGACGGAACAGGTCTCAACGGTCTGACGGCCGATGCCCGAGCAAGGCCGGCGCGGAGCGGCCCCCGCCCCCTACCAACGGCCGGCCCAGGGCATCCGCGCGGGCGTTGGCGCAGGTCATCGAGCGCAGTTCGCGGATCCAGGGCCCGGCCGCCGAGGCCTACGTGTCTCGCCTGCGGCACAGCCACCCGGGGATCAGCCCCGCCGGGGTCGTCACCAAGCTGCAGCGGCGCTACATGGCGGTGGTCACGTCCAGCGGCATCGCGGTGGGCGCGGCGGCCACCATCCCCGGTATCGGCACGCTGAGCGCGCTGTCGGCGGCCGCCGCGGAAACCGTCGCGTTCCTCGAGGCCACCGCCTTCTTCGTGCTGGCGGTGGCGGTCGCGCACGGCATTCCCGCCGAGCACCGGGAGCGGCGCCGGGCACTGGTGCTGTCGGTGCTGGTCGGCGACAACGGTAAGCAGGCAGTCGCCCAGTTGATCGGTCCGTCGCGCACCAACGGCGGCTGGATCGCCGAGGGCGTGGCCGCGCTGCCGCTGTCATCGATGTCGGGGCTCAACTCGCGGCTGCTCAAGTCGTGGGTGCGCCGCTACACGGTGCGGCGCAGCGCCCTGGTGTTCGGCAAGCTGCTACCGGTGGGCATCGGCATCATCGTCGGGGCCGTCGGCAACTACCTCGCGGGCCGCAAGATCGTGCGCAACGCCCACCAGGCGTTCGGCGCCCCGCCCACGCGCTGGCCACGCGCCCTGCACGTGGTGCCGCCGATCTCCGAGACCGGCTGAGGCCGACCGGTAGCCGGTTCGGCGGACATACCCGGCCCGTCTGGCGAATCGACGGGGAAGGGTTAGCCTTGACGGGGCGGAAACGGTGAGAACCGGCGCCGTGAGGCGCCGCGCCAGCCGGGACGCGCAAAGTCGCAGGTGTTGAGGAATCGAGATCCCAGGGCCTGCACGGCAAAAGGATCGAGGCGAGAAGCGGCCGTGAGCAACATATCGCCATTCGGGCAGAACGAATGGCTGGTCGAGGAGATGTACCGCAAGTTCCGCGAGGACCCCTCGTCGGTGGATCCGAGCTGGCACGAATTCCTCGTCGACTACAACCCCGAGCCTGCCGTCGGCACGCCCGCGAGCCCCCCGAAGACCACCGGCGAGCCCGGGCCGTCCCCGCCCCGTCGGCAAAACCCGCGCCACAGGCCGAAAGCCCCGCCGCGGGCAACGGTGCCGCGGCACCGTCCGCACCGCCCGCCAAGCCACCGGCCAAGGCCGCCGCCCCTACCGCCGAGGGCGACGAGGTCCAGGTGCTGCGCGGCGCCGCCGCGGCCGTCGTCAAGAACATGTCCGCCTCGCTGGAGGTGCCGACCGCGACCAGCGTGCGGGCGGTGCCGGCCAAGCTGCTCATCGACAACCGCATCGTCATCAACAACCAGCTCAAGCGCACCCGCGGCGGCAAGATCTCCTTCACCCACCTGCTGGGCTACGCGCTGGTGCAGGCGATCAAGCAGTTCCCGAACATGAACCGGCACTACGCCGAGGTCGGCGGCAAGCCGACCGCCGTCACCCCGGCCCACACCAACCTGGGGCTGGCGATCGACCTGCAGGGCAAGGACGGCAAGCGCTCCCTGGTGGTCGCGGGCATCAAGGGTTGCGAGCGACTGCGCTTCGCCCAGTTCGTCACCGCCTACGAGGACATCGTGCGGCGCGCCCGCGACGGCAAGTTGACCGCCGAAGACTTTGCCGGCGTGACGATTTCGCTGACCAACCCCGGCACGATCGGCACGGTGCACTCGGTGCCCCGGCTGATGGCCGGCCAGGGCGCCATCATCGGCGTCGGCGCCATGGAGTACCCGGCCGAGTTCCAGGGCGCCAGCGACGAGCGCATCGCCGAGCTCGGTATCGGCAAACTGATCACCCTGACCTCGACCTACGACCACCGCATCATCCAGGGCGCCGAATCGGGCGACTTCCTGCGCGCGATCCACGAGATGCTCCTGTCGGACGGCTTCTGGGACGAGATCTTCCGCGAACTTTCCATCCCCTACCTGCCGGTGCGCTGGAGCACCGACAACCCGGACTCCATCGTCGACAAGACCGCGCGAGTCATCGAGCTGATCGCGGCCTACCGCAACCGCGGCCACCTGATGGCCGACATCGACCCGCTGCGGTTGGACAGCAGCCGGTTCCGCAGTCACCCCGACCTCGAGATCCTCAACCACGGCCTGACGCTGTGGGACCTCGACCGGGTGTTCAAGGTCAACGGATTCGCCGGGTCGGAGTACAAGAAGCTGCGCGACGTGCTCGGCCTGCTGCGCGACGCCTACTGCCGCCACGTCGGCGTGGAGTACACCCACATCCTCGAGCCCGAACAACAGGAGTGGCTGCAAGAGCGGATCGAGACCAAGCACGTCAAACCGACCGTCGCCGAACAGAAGTACATCCTGAGCAAGCTGAACGCCGCCGAGGCGTTCGAGACGTTCCTGCAGACCAAATACGTTGGGCAGAAACGGTTCTCGCTGGAAGGCGCCGAAAGCGTGATCCCGATGATGGACGCGGCGATCGACCAGTGCGCCGAGCACGGCCTGAATGAGGTGGTCATCGGGATGCCGCACCGGGGCCGGCTCAACGTGCTGGCCAACATCGTCGGCAAACCGTACAAACAGATCTTCACCGAGTTCGAGGGCAACCTCAACCCGGCGATGACGCACGGCTCCGGTGACGTCAAGTATCACCTCGGCGCCACCGGCGTGTACCTACAGATGTTCGGCGACAACGACATTCAGGTGTCGCTGACCGCCAACCCGTCGCACCTGGAGGCCGTGGACCCGGTGCTGGAGGGTCTGGTCCGGGCCAAGCAGGACCTGCTCGCCGACGATGAAGAAGGCAGCGACGGATTCTCGGTGGTGCCGCTGATGGTGCACGGCGACGCCGCGTTCGCCGGGCAGGGCATCGTCGCCGAAGTGCTGAACATGGCCAACCTGCCCGGCTACCGCGTCGGCGGCACCGTCCACATCATCGTCAACAACCAGATCGGCTTCACCACCGCGCCGGAGTACTCGCGTTCCAGCGAGTACTGCACCGACGTCGCCAAGATGATCGGGGCGCCGATCTTCCACGTCAACGGCGACGACCCGGAGGCCTGCGTGTGGGTGGCCAAGCTGGCCGTGGACTTCCGCCAGAAGTTCAACAAGGACGTCGTCATCGACATGCTGTGCTACCGCCGGCGCGGACACAACGAGGGTGACGACCCGTCGATGACCAACCCGGCCATGTACGACGTCGTCGACACCAAGCGCGGGGTCCGCAAGAGCTACACCGAGGCGCTGATCGGCCGCGGCGACATCTCGATGAAGGAGGCCGAGGACGCGCTGCGCGACTACCAGGGCCAGCTGGAACGGGTCTTCACCGAGGTGCGGGAGCTGGAGAAGCACGGCGCGCGACCCAGCGAGTCGGTGGAGGCCGACCAGATGATCCCCGCGGGGCTGTCCACCGGGGTGGACAAAGCCCTGCTGGCCCGCATCGGCGACGCGTTCCTGGCGCTGCCCGATGGGTTCACCCCGCACCCGAGAGTGCAGCCGGTGCTGGAGAGGCGCCGGGAGATGGCGTATGAGGGCAAGATCGACTGGGCCTTCGGCGAGCTGCTGGCGCTGGGTTCGCTGGTGGCCGACGGCAAGCTGGTGCGGCTGTCCGGGCAGGACACCCGCCGCGGCACGTTCTCGCAGCGGCATTCGGTGATCTTCGACCGCCAGACCGGCGAGGAGTTCACCCCGCTGCAGTTGCTGGCCACCAACCCCGACGGCACCCCCACCGGCGGGAAGTTCCTCGTGTACGACTCACCGCTCTCGGAGTACGCGGCGGTGGGCTTCGAGTACGGCTACACCGTCGGCAACCCCGACGCCCTGGTGTTGTGGGAGGCGCAGTTCGGCGACTTCGTCAACGGCGCGCAGTCGATCATCGACGAGTTCATCAGCTCCGGTGAGGCCAAGTGGGGGCAGTTGTCCAACGTGGTGCTGCTGCTGCCGCACGGCCACGAGGGGCAGGGCCCGGACCACACGTCGGGGCGGGTCGAGCGCTTCCTGCAGCTGTGGGCGGAGGGCTCGATGACCATCGCGATGCCCTCGACGCCGTCCAACTACTTCCACCTGCTGCGCCGCCACGCCCTCGACGGTGTCCGCCGCCCGCTGATCGTGTTCACGCCCAAGTCGATGCTGCGCAACAAGGCCGCGGTCAGCGACGTCAAGGACTTCACCGAGATCAAGTTCCGCTCGGTGCTCGAGGAACCCACCTACGAGGACGGCATCGGCGACCGAGGCAAGGTCACCAGAATCCTGCTAACCGCGGGCAAGCTGTACTACGAACTGGCGGCGCGCAAGGCCAAGGACAACCGCGACGACGTGGCGATCGTGCGCATCGAACAGCTCGCCCCGCTGCCGATGCGCCGCCTGCGCGAGACGCTGGACCGCTACCCGGAGGCCCGCGAGTTCTTCTGGGTTCAGGAGGAGCCGGCCAACCAGGGCGCGTGGCCGCGCTTCGGCCTGGAGCTGCCGGAGTTGCTGCCCGACAAGCTGACCGGGCTCAAGCGCATCTCGCGCCGCGCGATGTCGGCCCCGTCCTCGGGCTCGTCTAAGGTACACGCGGTCGAGCAGCAGGAGATCATCGACACCGCGTTCGGATAGGGCGGCCGCTCCCGCACGCACCCGTTACCCGGGGTACCGTCTAGCCTCGACACGCTCGGCCCGGACGTGGCCGGCCAAGAGGAGTGCACATGCAAGGGTTCGCCGGAAAAGTCGCCGTGGTCACCGGCGCGGGTTCGGGTATCGGCCGGGCGCTGGCCATCGAGTTGGCCCGCTCGGGCGCCAAGCTGGCGATCAGCGACGTCGACGTGGACGGACTGGCCGAAACCGAGCAGCAGGTCAAGGCGCTCGGGGCCGCGGTCAAGTCCGACCGGCTCGACGTCACCGAGCGCGAGGCGTTCCTGGCCTACGCCGACGCCGTCGCCGAGCACTTCGGCAAGGTCAACCAGATCTATAACAACGCCGGCATCGCCTTCAGCGGCGACATCGAGGTCAGCCAGTTCAAGGACATCGAACGGGTGATGGACGTCGACTACTGGGGCGTCGTCAACGGGACCAAGGCGTTCCTCCCGCACCTGATCGCCTCCGGCGACGGGCACGTCGTCAACATCTCGAGCGTGTTCGGGCTGTTCTCGGTGCCGGGGCAGGCCGCCTACAACTCCGCCAAGTTCGCCGTCCGCGGCTTCACCGAGGCGCTGCGGCAGGAGATGATCCTGGCGGGTCGCCCGGTGGGCGTGACCACGGTTCATCCCGGCGGCATCAAGACCGCGATCGCGCGCAATGCCACCGCCGCCGAGGGGCTCGACCGTGACGAACTGGCCAGGACGTTCGACAAGCAGATGGCGCGGACCAGCCCGCAGCGGGCCGCCGAGATCATCCTGGACGCGGTGCGCAAGAACAAGGCCCGGGTGCTGGTCGGCGGCGACGCCAAGGTGCTCGACATCCTGGTGCGGCTGACCGGGTCGGGCTACCAGCAGCTGTTCAGCCCGGTGATGCGCCGGATGCTGCCCCCCACGCGCTAACGGCCCAGCGGGTGTTCGGCCAGCCATCCCCCGGCCACGGCCTGCGGATCGGCACCGCCTGCGACCTGGCGGCGCATCCCGGCCAGCGCCGCGGTGTCGAGCACTCCGGCCACTTCGTTGACCGCCAGCAACTGGCGTTCGCTCAAGGCGTTACGGCGGTACAGCGGCACGACGTTCTCGGCGCGGATCAGCGCGGGCTTGCCGTCGGCCAGCGCGACCAGGTCGGGGGGAATGCTTGGGTCGGCGGTGGTGGCCCACGCCGCCGTCAGCCGCGCATCCCGCAGCGCGGCGAACATCGTTGCATCGTCGGGGAATTCGCGCGCGGCGGGGAGCTTGCAGGAGCCGACCGACGGGGGTGTGCGGCGCCCGGAAACCGCCCCGAGGACGAGCCCGGCGCAATGTTTGGGCAGAGCGGCGAGCTCGGCGCCGGTGTCACTGCCGCCCCACGCCCGGGCGGTGGCCCCGGTGACCAGCACGACGGGTTTGTCCTCCGCGGCCGTCGTGTAGTCACCGGCGGCGATGCCCTCGGGCAGGGCGGCGACCATGGCCCGGTACACCTGCTTGTCGGAGAGCGCCGGAGCGTCCGGTTGCAACGCGTGCAGCGTCCGGCCGGTAAAGGCGGGGACGACGAGGAACGCGCCGGAGTCCAGCTGTGCCATCGGGTCGGCGCCGGTGCGCGCGTCCGCCGCGAAGCCGTAGGACCGCAGCGCCGCCACGTAGAGGGCGGCCAGCAGCGTCGACTCGGGGTCGGGGCGGGATCCGACGACCAGCGGGGTGGCGCGGTGGTCGTCGCTGCCGCAGCCGGCGACCACCAGCAGGGCGGCGAGCAGCAGCGCCGCCAGCCTGCCGACACTCACCCCGTGCGGGCTGCGGTGTCCGCGGCGATGGCCACCGCCTTGGCCACAGCTTCCCCGACGCGCAGGTCCAGCGGACTCGGGACGATCCGGTCGGGGGCCAGGTCGTCGCTGACCACGGAGAAGATCGCCTCGGCGGCAGCGACCATCATCTTCTCGGTGATCCGGCCGGCCTTGGCGTCCAGCGCGCCGCGGAACACTCCCGGGAAGGCCAGCACGTTGTTGATCTGGTTGGGGAAGTCGCTGCGCCCGGTGGCCACCACCGCCGCGTGCCGGGCCGCGACCTCGGGATGGATCTCGGGGTCGGGGTTGGACAGCGCGAACACGATCCCGTCGGGCGCCATCGTGGCGATCAGCTCCTCGGGAACGAGACCGCCCGACACCCCGAGGAACATGTCCGCGCCGGCGAGGGCCTCGACCATGCCGCCGGTCAGACCGCTCGGGTTGGTGCGCTGAGCCAGACCGACCTTGGCGCTGTTCATGTCGTCACGGCCGGTGTGCAGGATGCCGCGCGAGTCCAGCACGGTGATGTCCGACACGCCCATCGCCATGAGCAGGTTGGTGCACGCGACGCCCGCGGCTCCGGCCCCGGAGACCGCGACCCGCAGCGAGGACATGTCGCGGCCGAGCAGCTTGGTCGCGCCCATCAGCGCGGCCAGCACGACGATCGCGGTGCCGTGCTGGTCGTCGTGCATGACCGGGCAGTCCAGGGCCTCGACGAGGCGGCGCTCGATGTCGAAGCAGCGCGGCGCGGAGATGTCCTCGAGGTTGACCGCGCCGAACGTCGGGCGCAGCCGCACCAGCGTCTCGACGATCTCGTCGGGATCCTTGGTGTCCAGCACCACCGGGATGGCGTTGAGCCCGCCGTACGCCCGGAACAGGGCGCACTTGCCCTCCATCACCGGCAGCGACGCCGCGGGCCCGATGTCGCCCAGGCCCAGCACCGCGCTGCCGTCGCTGACCACCGCCACCAGCCGGTTCGCCCACGTGTAGCGCGCGGCCAGCGTGTGATCGGTCGCGATCGCCCGGCTGACCTGCGCCACCCCTGGGGTGTAGGCGATCGACAGGGCGCGCTGGGTGTCCAGCGGGGCGTTCAGCGCCACGGAAAGCTTTCCGCCCGCGTGCGCCTCGAAGATCTCCTCGTCGTGGATGACGATCGGGGAATGCTCGTGTTCCGGCACGCGCCCAGGGTACTGAATTACCGATTAGTAGACCTAATCGGCGCCTCGCTGGCCGGCCTCAGATCAGGCCCAGCTCCGTGACCGCCTTGCGCTCGTCGGCCAGCTCCGCGGTCGTCTTGTCGATGCGGGCACGGGAGAAGTCGTCGATTTCGAGGCCGGTGACGATCGACCAGTTGCCGTCCTTGGTGGTCACCGGGAACGACGACATCAGGCCCTCCGGCACGCCGTAGGAACCATCGGAGAGCACCGACATCGAAACCCAGTCACCCTCCGGCGAGCCCAGCAGCCAGTCGCGGGCCGCGTCGACGGTGGCCGACGCGGCCGAGGCCGCCGAGGAGGCGCCGCGGGCGTCGATGACGGCCGCGCCACGCTTGGCGACGGTCGGGATGAAGTCGTTCTCGATCCAGGCCTGGTCGCCCACGACCTGGGCCGCGTTCTTGCCGTTGATCTCGGCGTGGAACAGGTCGGGGTACTGGGTGGCCGAGTGGTTGCCCCAAATCGTCATCTTCTTGATGTCGGTGACCGCGACGCCGGCCTTCTTGGCCAGCTGCGTCAGCGCCCGGTTGTGGTCGAGGCGGGTCAGCGCGGTGAACCGCTCGCGCGGGATGTCCGGGGCGTTGCTCATCGCGATCAGGCCGTTGGTGTTGGCCGGGTTGCCGGTGATCAGGACGCGGATGTCGTCGGCCGCCACCGAGTTGAGGGCCTTGCCCTGCGCGGTGAAGATCGCCCCGTTGGCCTCGAGCAGGTCGCTGCGCTCCATGCCCGGGCCGCGCGGGCGGGCGCCGACCAGCAGCGCCAGGTTCGCGCCGTCGAAGATCTTGTTGGCGTCCGAACCGGTCTCGATGCCCGCCAGTAGCGGGAAGGCGCAGTCGTCGAGTTCCATCACGACGCCCTCGAGCGCCTTGAGTGCGGGCTCGATCTCGAGCAGGCGCAGCTCGATCGGGCGATCGGGACCCAGCAGCGAACCGCTGGCCAGGCGGAACAACAGGCTGTAGCCGATCTGGCCGGCGGCGCCGGTGACGGCGACCTTGAAAGGACTTGCGCTCACGTCGGTTTACTCCTTGAGGAGAAGGTCTTGCGGTTCAGGTTTCAGGTCGAAACTATCGCACCGCGCCCGGCGCCCAATCCCCGCACCCGGATGTCGCGCTGAAGAGCCGGAACACGCGTAGCATGAAGCACCGCCGGTCAGACCTGCGCTGCGATCGGAGGTAAATGTGTTCGAGGGATTCGACGCATTACCTGAAGCTTTGCGGCCGATCGCCAAGCCGCAGCCCCGCGTCTACCAGCATCACGTGCACCCCGAACCGGGCCGCGGCGCTCCCCTGGTCGACTGCGGCGTCTACGTCGACGGCCACCGGTTGCCCGGCAGATACGGCTACGCCGACGCGCTGGACAAGGTGCGCGAGGTCGAGCTCGTCGACCACGAGGCGTTCGTCTGGATCGGGTTGCACGAACCCGACGTCGAGCACATGCAGGAGGTGGCCGACGTGTTCGGGCTGCATCCGCTGGCGGTCGAGGACGCCGTGCACGCCCACCAGCGGCCCAAGCTGGAGCGCTACGACGAGACGCTGTTCCTCGTGCTGAAGACGGTGAACTACGTCGAGCACGAATCGGTAGTGCTGGCCCGGCAGATCGTGGAAACCGGCGAGATCATGATCTTCGTCGGCAAGGGGTTCGTCGTCACGGTGCGCCACGGCGAGCACAGCGGGCTGGCCGATGTGCGCAAGCGGATGGACGCCGACCCAGAGCATCTGCGGTTGGGGCCCTACGCGGTGATGCACGCCATCGCCGACTACGTGGTGGATCACTACCTCGGCGTGACGCGCCTGATGGAGGTCGACATCGACGCCATCGAGGAGGTGGCGTTCTCGCCGGGCCGCACGCTCGACGTGGAGCCCATCTATCTGCTCAAGCGCGAGGTCGTCGAGCTGCGCCGGTGCGTGAGCCCGCTGTCCACCGCGTTCTCGCGGATGCAGAACGAAAACAAGGACCTGATCTCCAAGGAGGTGCGGCGCTACCTGCGCGACGTCGCCGACCACCAGACGGAGGCCGCGGACCAGATCAGCGCCTACGACGACATGCTCAACTCGCTGGTGCAGGCCGCGCTGGCCCGCGTGGGCATGCAGCAGAACAGCGACATGCGCAAGATCTCGGCTATTGCGGGCATCCTCGCGGTGCCCACGATGGTCGCCGGGATCTACGGGATGAACTTCGCCGACATGCCCGAGTTGCACGCGGAGTGGGGCTACCCCGCGGTGCTGAGCGGGATGTTCCTCGTGTGCTTCTTGTTGTACCGCGCCTTCCGCAAGCGGGGCTGGCTCTAGCGCGCCGGGCTCACTTCGGCTGCGCGGCGGGGCGATTCGGATCCAGCACGTCGACATCGTCGGTGTCCCACGCCCGCCGCATGGCCTCTGCACCCTTCAGGCGCACCCAGGCGGCCTCCGTGGCCGTGATGGGGGTCGCCGACAGGAAGACCACCGGGTCGCACGGCGGGTCCAGCTCGAGATCCGTGATCTCGCTGCGGCCCAACAGGACCGCGGTGAACGGTGCGCTCACCGAATTCCGCGCCCACAGCGGCGCGCCCAGATCGATCAGCGCGTCGGGCACCAGCACCACCCCCTCGACGGCCGGGGTGGCCGCCAGAATCGCCAGGCTGCGGGCGATTCCGGTGGCCGGACCCGGATCGCGCAGGCACAGCACGACTTCGGCGCGCGGGCCGCGCACCTGCTCGGTGACGGCCTCGGCCGGCTCCCCCATCGGTCGCCGCGAGCAACCCAGCGTCACGTAGTGCACCAATTCGCTGGTCCCGCGTCGAAATCGCAGCACCTCCACGGGTTCGGCGCCCAGAAATGTCACGCGCGCCACGGCGGGCTCCCCACTCATGGATAAGCCCGCGAAGTGGGCACTCAGGTGCGCACGCACCCGGTCCAGGATCTCTGTCACTGCCCACCGGCGGGCGCGACGGTGAGGTTGGCCCCGGAGTCGGCGTCGAAGACGGCGAGTTTGGCGGTGTCGAATGCCAACTCGACCGACTGCCCGATGCGAGCCTTGGACTCTGCGGGAACCCTTGCCACGAACTGGTTCTCGTGCCAATCTGCGTCCTCGGCCAACTCGTCGAGTTGCAGGGAATGCACCGCGCAGCCCGCCGCGGTGAAGTACACGTACTTGTCGGCGCCCAGCGACTCGACCAGGTCGACCTTCACCTCGAAGGTCAGCGCCCTGATGCGCTGGTAGCCGTCGATCAGGGCGGCGTCGGTGAGATGCTCGGGCCGCACGCCGACGATGACGTTCTCCGGCTTCGGATGCTGAGCGATCGCCTGCTGGACCTCCGAGTCGAGCATCACTTCGCCGAAGGGCAGCGTCAGCCCGAACGGCGTCAGCTTCGCGGGGAAGAAATTCATCGCCGGAGAGCCGATGAAACCCGCGACGAAAAGGTTGGCGGGGCGCTCGTAGAGCTCGTCGGGCGTACCGATCTGCTGCGCGACACCGCCGTGCATCACCACCACCCGGTCACCGAGGGTCATGGCCTCGGTCTGGTCGTGGGTGACGTAGACGGTGGAGGTGCCCAGCCTCTTCTGGAGCCGGGCGATCTCACCGCGCATCTGCACCCGCAGTTTGGCATCGAGGTTGGACAGCGGCTCGTCCATCAAAAAGGCCTTGGGATGACGCACGATCGCCCGGCCCATCGCGACCCGCTGCCGCTGACCCCCCGACAGTTGGGCGGGCTTGCGGTCCAGAAACTCCGTCAGGTCAAGGGTTTTGGCTGTTTCCTCGACCTTCTGGGCGATCTCGGCCTTCTTCATCTTCGCCAGGGTCAACGGGAACGCGATGTTCTGACGCACGGTCATGTGCGGGTACAGCGCGTACGACTGGAACACCATGGCGATGTCGCGGTCCCTGGGCGCCTTCTCGTTCATCCGCTGCCCGCCGATCCGCAGCTCACCAGAGGAGATGTTTTCAAGCCCGGCAATCATATTCAGCGTCGTGGTCTTGCCGCAGCCCGAAGGGCCGACCAGGATCAGGAATTCGCCGTCGGCGATCGTGATGCTCAGGTCCCGCACGGCCGTCGCGCCGTCCGGGTAGCTCTTGCTGACGTGCTCGAGCACGATCTCGGCCATCACGTCATCCCTTCACGGCGCCAGAGGTCAAACCGGCGACAATTCGCCTCTGGAAGATTAAAACAAAGACGACGACGGGGACGGTGATCACGATGGCACCGGCTGCGATCGAACCGGTTGGCTCCTCGAATTGCGAACTGCCCGAGAAGTTCACGATCGCCACGGGCGCGGTGATCGCGGCCTTGGTCGCGGTCAGCGACAGCGCCAGCAGCAGGTCGTTCCAAGCGAAGATGAACACCAGGATCGCCGCCGTCACCACCCCGGGCGCCGCCAGCGGGACGATCACCTTCCGGAACGCCTGCGCCGGCGTCGCGCCGTCCATCTCGGCGGCCTTCTCCAGGTCCCACGGGATCTCCCGGAAGAACGCGGACAGGGTGTAGATGGCAAGCGGCAGCGCGAACGTGGTGTACGGCAGGATCAACCCCGGCCAGGTGTCGAACAGTCCGGTGAAGCGCTCGATGTTGAACAACGGAGTGACCAGCGAGATCGCCGGGAACATCGTGATCAGCAGGGTGGCGCCGACGAGCAGGCGCTTGCCCGGAAAGTCCAGCCGGGCAATCGCGTAGGCCGCCATCGCGCCCAACAACACCGCGATCAGTGTGGTGATCAGGCCGACGCCGACCGAATTGACCAGCGCCGAGGAGAAGAAGTCGCCCCGGAAGATGCCGCGGTAGTTGTCCAGAGTCGGCGATGACGGAATCAGCTTGCCGTCCTTGACCGTTGACGTCGGCTTGAGCGACAGGCTCAAGATCCACAGGACAGGAAGCAGCGCGTACACCACCACCACGGTGTCGATGACGGCCCACGCCGCGGTGCGCCGCCGGTCTCCGGGTTCAGCCGGCATGGACGTCACCACCGGGTGCCGCGACGCCGAACACCTTGATGAAGACCAGCGCGATGACGCCCACGCAGCAGAAGATCAGCACGCTGATCGCCGACCCCAGCCCGACGTTGAAACCCTTGAACAGGTTGTCGTAGCCCAGGATCGACACGGATTCGGTGCCGTTGGCGCCCTCGGTCAGCACGTAGATGTTGTCGAAGATGCGGAAGGCGTCCAGCGTCCGGAACAACAGGGCGACCACCACGGCGGGCTTGATGATCGGCAGGATGACGCGGGTCAGCCGCCGCCAGGCGCCCGCCCCGTCGACCTGCGCGGCCTTCAGCAGGTCCTCGGGGACCAGCGCCAACCCGGCCAGCAGCAGCAGCGACATGAACGGCGTGGTCTTCCACACCTCGGCGAGGACGACGATGCCCAGCGACGGGATCTGCTCGGTCAGCGGAGCCGCGTCGTGCGGCAACAGGCCGGCCAAATAGCCGGTGCCCGGCGTCCAGGCGTAGTACCAGCTGTAGGAAGCGGCGACGGTGACGATCCCGTACGGGATGAGCACCGCGGTGCGCACCAGGTCCCTGCCGACGAGGGTGCGGTGCATCACCAGCGCCAGCGCCAGGCCGAGGGCGAACTCGATCGACACCGAAACCACCGTGATCGCCAGCGTCACCGTCAACGCGGTCCACCAGTACCGGTCGGTCAGGATGGTCTGGTAGTTGCCCAGGCCGACGAACGCGGTGTCCTCCGGGGTGGTCAGGCTGTTCCGTTGCAGGCTCAGCCATACCGCGTAGCAGATTGGGTAGGCCGTCACGGCCAGCATGAGCGTCGCCGCGGGCGCCACCAGCGCGAACGCCAGTCGCCGCTCGTCCCGGGGGGTCAAGTGGCGCCGCCGCTTCTCCTCATCACTGCGCTCTGCATCGTCGCGGCGGGTCATATGGGGCCGCTCCTCCTCATCACTGCGCTCTGCATCGTCGCGGCGGGTCATATGGCGCCGCTCCTCCTCATCACTGCGCTCTGCATCGTCGCGGCGCGTCATATGGCGCCGCTCCTCCTCATCACTGCGCTCTGCATCGTCGCGGCGCGTCACGGCAGCAGCCCCTCCCCGTGGATGGCCTTTCGCACCTGCCGGGTGAGTTCGTCGGCCGTGCGCTCGGGGTCGATGTCGGTGATCGGGCTCAGCGTGGCCGCGAGCCGGATCGCCACCGCCTGGTAGTCCGGCGTCGCCGGCCGCACCGCGGCGTCGGTGAGCTGCTGGCGGATGATGGCGTACATCGGGTACTTGGCCTGGAACTGCGGGTCGGAGTACAGCGAGACGCGCACCGGGGGCAGGCCCCCTTCGATCGAGACGTACTTCTGGCTCTGCATGCTGCGCAGGCAGCGCACGGCCTCGAAGGCCTCGGCGCGGTGGCGGGTGGTGCTGGCCACCGCCAGGTTCGCCCCGATGGTCACCCTGGCCGGCCGGCCGGGCGCCACACCGGGGTACGGCGCGAACCCGAAGACCTTCGTGCTGGCGTCGTAGGCGATGCGGAATTGCTCGTCGTCGGGGACGAAGGCGCCGAACTGGTTGATGGCGCCGGCCAACGCGGGGTCCTCGTTGAGCGGCAGGAAGCTCACCCCGCCCTTCACCGCGTTCTCCAACATGGAGGCCAGCACATAGGGCCAGTTGATCTCCAGTGCGGCCCTGCCCTGTTCGAGCGCCAGCCGGGCGGTGCCCTCGTCGCTGCGGGTGATCGACGGGTCGGCTCCCGGGGCGGTGGCCACCGACTTGAGGATGCGCAGCGCGCTGACCGTGGCGGCCCGGTGCGCGGGCGTGTCGGTCAGGGTGACGTGGTGGCCGTCCTCGGAGAGGACCCGGCCGCCGCCGCTGACCAGCAGCGTGTTGAACCACACCACCAGACCCTCGTTCTGGTTGGCCTGCACGGCGATCCAGCTGGGCCGGCCCGCGGCCCGCAACGCGGCGGCCTCGGCAATCATCGCGTTCCAGTCGTGGGGCGGTTGCTTCACCAGATCCGCGCGATACCAGAGCAGTTCCGTGTTGGTGACGACCGGTGCCCCGTACAGCCGGCCCTTCCAGCGGGCGGTCTCAAGTGGTCCCGGCAGGGTATCGGAGGTGGCGTCGGACTCGGCCAGCCCGGCGGGGTCGTCGGACAACGGCAGCGCCCAGCCCGCCTCGGCGAACTCCGCGGTCCACACCACGTCCATCGCCATCACGTCCAGTGTGCGGTCGTGCCCGGTCAGCCGTCGGGCCAGCTGCAGGCGCTGCTCGCCGGGGGCCCGGGGCAGACTGATCTGCCGGATGGCGAACCTGCCGCCCGCCCGCTGGGTGCAGTCGTGGGCGACCGCGGTGAACGTCGCCGCGTCTCCGGCCGGCGTGTACAGGCTGATCACCAGCCCGTGGGCGCCGGAACCGCAGGCCGACCCGGAGGCTGCCACGCTCGTTGTCGCCAACAGGAGCGCACCCAGCCGGCGGACGCGACCGTGGCGCCGGCGGCGACTCACCCTCATCGGCTCTCGCGCGTTCCTGCGTGCGGGCTCAGATCGCCAGGCGCGCCAACAGGTCCCGCGCCTTCTCCGCGTTCTGTGGGTCGCAGAGCACGTCGTAGCGGCCGGCCACCAGTTGCATCGTGGAGCTGAAATCGCGCGTCCCGCGCGCCATCGCGTACGGAACCGCGGACGTGATCAGCCCGAAGAAGACGCCCGCGACCAGGCCGGTGACCAGCGCCGCCCACGGATTGGGGCTGAAGAAGCCCAGCACCAGCCCGATGAACAACCCGAGCCAGGCCCCGCTGAGCACGCCACCACCGAGCACCTTCGGCCAGGTCAGCCGCCCGGTGACCCGCTCGACCTGCATGAGGTCGACCCCGACGATGGTCATCTGCTGGACGGGGAAGTCCTGTTCGGAGAGATAGTCGACAGCGCGCTGCGCCTCGGCGTAGGTGGGATAGGACCCGACGGGCCAGCCCTTCGGCGGGGTCGGCAAACCGGGCACACCACGGCGGCCGGCCGGAGCGCCGGTGGGTGTGCCGCCGGGAACTTGTCCAGGCTGGAATGGACTAGTCATTTGTGCTCATTCTCCTCCGCCTCGGCCTTTCTCGCTTCCACGTCTCATCTTCGGCCCTCCCACCCTATGACGCGACCCCTCGGCGACCTGCGAATACTCGAGCCCCCGGCCCGGACGTCCCGCGCGTTCGCGGGCCGCGGTGGCCACCCGCCGATGGGCTAGGTTGAACCCATGACGGCTCCCGGCGGCGGCTTCGGCGAGAGTGCCCACGACGACGCCGATGCGTCCCGGCCCGGCGGGGCCTTCGCGGAGCCGACCCGGCAGGGCCCCTGGGAGCCACCGGGATCCGACTATCCACCGCCCGGCTATCCCGCGCCCTATCCCGCTCCGATACCGCCGCCGGCACCCATGCCCGGATACGGGCAGCCGGCACCGCCCTACCCCCCGGTGCCACCACCGCCCGGCTACGGGCCCGCTCCGTACCCGGGGGCCTATCCGCCGCTGCCGAACTACCGGGGCGGCTACGGGACGTTCGACGCCGCCCGTCCCGGCACGAACGGGCTCGCGGTCGCCTCGCTGGTCTCGTCGCTCACCGGTTTTCTCTGCTGTTTCATCGGCCCGATCGTGGGCATCGTGCTGGGCGTGGTCGCGCTGAGCCAGATCAGGCAGACCCGCCAGGGCGGCCAGGGTATGGCCGTGGCCGGCGTCGTGATCGGCATCGGCACGCTGCTGGTCGGCGTGGCCGTCGCCGTCCTCAACACGCTTGCGCGTTAGCGTCGACGACTGCGCTCCGTCCTCCGGCCACCGGCTGCCTAGGCTCTACGTCTATGGGATCGGTCAACAGGGTGTACGTCGCGCGGCTCGCGCGGATGCTGGTGCTGGGCCCACTCGGCGAAAACTTCGGACGCATCCGCGACGTCGTGGTCAGCATCAGCATCGTCCGCCAGCAACCGCGCGTCCTGGGGCTGGTGGTGGACTTGGCCACCCGCCGCAGCATCTTCATCCCGATCTTGCGGGTCACCGCCATCGAGCCCGGCGCGGTCACGCTCAACACCGGCAACGTGTCGCTGCGCCACTTCGAGAAACGGCCGGGTGAGGTGCTGGCCATCGGCCAGGTGCTCGACACCCCGGTCAAAGTCAGCGACCCCGCACTGCCCGAGCTGGCCGGGCTCGAGGTCGTGATCACCGACCTCGGCATCGAACAAACCCGAACCCGGGACTGGGTCGTGAGCAGGGTCGCTGTCCGCGGCCAGCGACGGATGGGGCGACGCGGCCCCGTGCACGTGGTCGACTGGCAGTACGTGCAGGGCCTGACCCCGTCGGCATTGGCGATGCCCGGGCAGGGGGTCGCCCAGCTGCTCGAACAGTTCGAGGGGCGCAGGGCGGTCGACGTCGCCGACGCCATCCGCGGGCTGCCACCCAAGCGGCGCTACGAGGTGCTCAGGGCGCTCGACAACGATCGGCTCGCCGACATCCTGCAGGAGTTGCCCGAGTCGGATCAGGCCGACGTGCTGTCCCAACTGGGCACCGACCGCTCCGCCGAGGTGCTCGAAGAGATGGATCCCGACGACGCCGCCGACCTGCTCGGGGCCCTGAGCCCAACCGACGCCGAGATGTTGCTGACGCGCATGGACCCCGGGGAGTCCGGCCAGGTGCGCCGGCTGCTGACGCATTCACCGGACACCGCGGGCGGCTTGATGACGTCGGACCCGGTGGTGCTGACCCCGCACACCTCGGTCGCCGAGGCGCTGGCCCGGGTCCGCGATCCCGACCTCACCCCGGCCCTGTCGTCGATGGTGTTCGTGGCCCGCCCGCCCACGGCCACCCCCACCGGCCGCTACCTGGGCTGTGTGGCGCTGCAGCGGCTCCTGCGCGAACCCCCGGCCGAGCTGGTCGGCGGCATCGTGGACAGCGACCTGCTCACGCTGGCGCCGGAAACCCCGCTGGTCGCCGTGACCCGCTACCTGGCCGCCTACAACCTGGTCTGCGGGCCGGTGGTCGACGACCAGAACCACCTGTTGGGCGCCGTCACCGTGGACGACCTGCTCGACCACCTGCTGCCCCACGACTGGCGCGTGGACATGCAGCGACTGGACGCGGCCCTGCTCGAAGGGTTGGGGGGTTCCGCGTGAGCAGAACCCCGGCACCCCGCGGGCTGTACACCCCGCGCACCTCCCGGCGCTACTCACCCCGGGTGGACCCCGAGACCGTCGGGCAGCTCACCGAGTCGATCGCGCGGTTCTTCGGCACCGGCCGCTACCTGCTGATCCAGACGATCGTGGTGATCGCCTGGATCGCCGTGAACCTGTTCGCGGCGGCGGTGCGCTGGGACCCGTACCCGTTCATCCTGCTCAACCTGGCCTTCTCCACGCAGGCCGCCTACGCGGCGCCGCTGATCCTGCTGGCCCAGAACCGTCAGGAGAACCGCGACCGGGTCGCGCTGGAGGAGGACCGCCGCCGCGCCGCGCAGACCAAGGCCGACACCGAGTTCCTGGCCCGCGAGCTGGCCGCGTTGCGCATCGCCATCGGCGAGGTCGTCACTCGCGAGTACCTGCGTGACGAGCTGGACGAGCTGCGAGCGAAACTCGACGCGCTGGCGCCGGTGTCGAGGGACGCCGACTAGCCGACGCGGGCCGCAGCTCTAAGAATTCGGGCTGAGAGCAGAACTGACCATTGCGCCACTCTCGTCACATGAGTTATGTATGGTGATCTGGTTCACGAAGCTAATAAGAACTGGTTACAGCCAGGTCACATTGCTTAGGACGGTCGAGTGCGCATTGGGGGACGCTGGGGTCGCCAGAGTCGAAGCCCGGCCGCGGCTGCGGTCGGTCAGCGTACGCGCCGGTTGACACGGACCCCGGCCTTCGGTGTCGCCGTCATCGCCCCGTTGATACTCGCGGGGGCGGTCGGCGGCGAGGCTCCGCCGCTGCAGGCCCCGCCCCCGCCGAAAGGCACCGCCATCACCCCGGTGGCCGCGGTCTCACCCTCCGTCCCCGGGAATTCCGGGCCGGCCGTCGTCGCCGCCGACCGTGAGCCGACCGCCTTCCACATCGCCCAGGGCGCGCTGGCGGCGCCACCCCCGAAGGCCGTGAACGCCCCGGGCGCGCTGGGCATCCCGACGATGGCGCTGTCGGCCTACCGCAACGCCGAACAGAAGATGGCGGTCTCCGACCCGAATTGCGGCATCAGCTGGAACCTGCTGGCCGGGATCGGGCGCATCGAGTCCGGGCACGCCGGCGGCGGCGCCGTCGATGCGCGCGGCACCGCAGTCACCCCGATCTACGGCCCCGCGCTGGACGGCACCCTGCCCGGCAACGAGGTCATCATCGAGAGCAACGTCGGCAACCGGGTGACGTACGCCCGCGCGATGGGCCCGATGCAGTTCCTGCCCGGCACGTGGGCACGCTACGCCGCCGACGGGGACGGCGACGGCGTGGCCGACCCGCAGAACCTGTTCGACTCGACCCTGGCCGCGGCGCGGTACCTGTGCAGCGGGGGCCTCAACCTGCGCGACCCGTCGCAGGTGATGGCCTCGATCCTGCGCTACAACAACTCGTCGGCCTACGCCCAGAACGTGCTGGGCTGGGCGTCGGCGTACGCGACCGGTGTGGTCCCGGTCGACCTGCCTCCGATGACCGGGCCGCCGCCGCCGCTCGGCGACGCCTTCCTCGAGCACCCGGAAGGCCTCGGGCCCAGCCTGCCGATGAACATCAACGGCCTGCCGATGGACCACCCGCAGGCGCGCACCCCGCTGATCGACCTGAGCGGTTCCCAGCCCGCCGGCCAGCAACCGATGTTCCCATGGATGGCGCCGACGCCGTCGCAACTGCAGACCCAGATGCCCGGCTGCACGGTAATCTGCGTCACCCCGCAGGCCCCCCCGTGGCCGGCCCCGCCGCCGTGGATGGCACCCCCGCCGCCTCCGCCCCCGTGGATGGCGCCGCCCCCCAACCCGGCGCCGGCGCCCGCACCCGGCGGCTGACACCCGGCCGCCCGGCCCCGCCGCATACACTCGGCGGTGATGTCACCTCATAACACCGACGAGCTCACCGCAGCCATCCGCACGGCGCTGGGCAAGGTGATCGACCCCGAACTGCGGCGTCCCATCACCGAACTGGGGATGGTCAAGAGCATCGACATCGAACCCGACGGGGATGTGCACGTCGGGATCTACCTGACCATCGCCGGCTGCCCGAAGAAGAGCGAGATCACCGAGCGCGTCACCAGCGCGGTCGCCGACGTCCCCGGCACCGGCGCGGTGCGGGTCAGCCTGGACGTCATGAACGACGAGCAGCGCACCGAACTGCGCAAGCAACTGCGCGGCGATGCGCGCGAGCCCGTCATCCCGTTCGCCCAGCCGAGCTCCCTGACCCGCGTCTACGCGGTCGCGTCCGGCAAGGGCGGGGTGGGAAAGTCCACCGTGACGGTCAACCTGGCCGCGGCGATGGCCGCCCGCGGGTTGTCGGTCGGCGTGCTCGACGCCGACATCCACGGCCATTCCATCCCGCGGATGATGGGCACCACCGACCGGCCCACCCAGGTCGAGTCGATGATCCTGCCGCCCATTGCGCACGACGTGAAGGTCATCTCGATCGCCCAGTTCGTCGAGGGAAACACGCCGGTGGTGTGGCGCGGGCCGATGCTGCACCGGGCGCTGCAGCAGTTCCTGGCCGACGTGTACTGGGGCGACCTGGACGTGCTGCTGCTCGACCTGCCGCCCGGCACCGGCGACATCGCCATCTCGGTGGCGCAGCTCATCCCCAACGCAGAAATCCTGGTGGTGACCACCCCGCAGCTGGCCGCGGCCGAGGTCGCCGAACGAGCCGGCAGCATCGCCCTGCAGACCCGCCAGCGCGTCGTGGGGGTCGTGGAGAACATGTCGGGGCTGATCCTGCCGGACGGGTCGACGGTGCAGGTGTTCGGCGAGGGCGGCGGCCAGCAGGTCGCCGAGCGGTTGTCCCGCGCGGTCGGTGCCGACGTGCCGCTGCTGGGCAAGATCCCGCTGGACCCCGCGCTGGTGGCCGCCGGGGACGCGGGCACCCCGATCGTGCTGAGCGCGCCCGACTCGCCGGTGAGCGCGCAACTGCGTGGCGTCGCCGACGTCCTGTCCTCGCGGCGGCGCGGCCTGGCGGGTGTTTCGCTGGGGCTGGACCCGACCCGGCGATAGTCCCTTCGCGCGACCAGACGGCTCAGGTGGCGTCGGCGTCGAACGGCGCGGGGCCGTCGTGCTGCTCGGCCGCACGGCCCGCCGCCGGCGGCGGTGACCCGTTGATCGGCCTGACCGGCCCGTCGAAGTTGCCGGTGAAGAGGGAGTCGTCGCCGTCGAAGAGGTGCTTGGTCAACGCCGCGCGCGGTGACATGCCCCGCAGCTTCTGCAGCTCGCTGATCGGGCCGCGCAGGTCGTCGAACTCGGGACCGATATCCTCGCGCAGCTGGCTGGTCACACCGGAAAGGTAGTCACGTGCCTGCCGCAGCGCGGTCGCGCTCCAGCGGATGGCTCCCGGAAGCCGCTCCGGGCCGAGGACCACCAGCCCGACCACCACGAGGACGAGCATCTCCCCCCAGCCGACGTTGGCGAACATCTAGCTGGTATCGGGTTCGGGCTTGACCGTCAGCGTGACGTGCCGGCCGTCGCGCACCACCTCCACCGGCGCGTCCTGGCCGATGGTCAGCTGCCGCACGGCGACCACGAACTCGTCGGAGTCGGCCACGGTGCGGTTGCCGATCTTGACGATGACGTCGTTTTCCAGGATCCCCGCCTTCTGCGCCGGGCTGCCCGCCTTCACGTTGGCGACCTGGGCGCCGGACGCGATCGCGTTGCTCACCGACCGGGTGCTGATACCCAGCGTCGGGTGCACGATCTTTCCGTCTTTGATCAGGGTTTCGGCGACCTGCCTGGCCTCGTTGATCGGGATGGCGAAGCCCAACCCGCTGGCGCTGTCCGACAACGACTTCCCGGCGGTGTTGATGCCGATCACCTGCGAATCCATGTTGATCAGCGGGCCGCCGGAGTTGCCGTGGTTGATCGAGGCGTCCGTCTGGATGGCGTCGATGACGGTGTCGGTGTCCGAGCCCTCCCCCGACAGCGGGACGGGGCGGTGCAGCGCGCTGACGATGCCTTGGGTCACGGTGCTGCGCAGCCCCAGCGGGGCACCGGCGGCGAGCACCTCGTCGCCGACGCGCACCTTGGCGGAGTCGCCGAGGCGCGCCACCGTCAGGTTGTCGACGTTGTCGACCTTGAGGACGGCCAGGTCGGTCTTGGGATCGCGCCCCACGAGGTTGGCGGGCACTTCCTTGCCGTCGTTGAACACTACGGTGGTCTTGAACTGGCTGGGGTTGTTGGCCGCCTCGGAGATGACGTGGTTGTTGGTCAGGATGTAGCCGCGGCCGTCGATGATGACTCCGGAGCCCTGCAGCCCCTCCTGGTCGCTCTTGGACTCGATGGTCACCACCGAGTCGGCGGTCGCAGCCGCCACCTTGGCGAACCGGCCGGCCGGTCCCTGCGGGTTGTTGTCGGTGGCCAGAGTGACCCGCGAGGTGGTGAACGCCTCGACGACCTCCGCCGTCTTGCGACCGATCACCCCGCCGATCACGCCGATCAGCAGCGCGATCATCGCCAGGACGGCCAGCGCGCGGTAGGACACCCGGCCGCCGAACAGGACGTCGCGCACGCCCAACTTGCCGCGGTAGCCCGGCACGGTCTGCGGGGGGGCCGGGGCCACCGCCGGGGTTCCCAGCGCGGCCCCGGCACCGGGGTCGCGCCACGGGTCGTCGGGGTCGTCCGGCCCGGCGCCGTTGCGTTCGCCGTCCAGCGCGCCGGCATCGATCGGGTGCCGTTGCAGCGATTCGGTAATCCCCACCGGGCGGCTGAACGCCTCCTGCAGCACGGGGTCGGCCGGTTGGTCGTCAGGCCTGAATTCGCCTTGTTCGCGGTACTTCGCCGGTCGCACGCGCTCAGCCACGAATGACCCCTGCAGCCCGGCGGGACGACTGAACGCCTGCCGCGAAGCGGGATCGACCGGTGGCCGGGAGATGGGGCGCGGCGCCAGACGCGGGGCGCTGTCCTTGCCGCTGTCTTGGTCGGAGGTCACATTATCCTCTTTGAATCCTCTTCTGAGCACTGGAGACAGCCCATTTAGGGGCGATAGCGGGACCGGCGTGGTCCGTGTCAATCCCTAGTATCCATGCTCCCCGGGCGTTCGGGGTGAGCGCCCACGGCGGGCCACCGGTCGGCAGGGGCAAGTCACCGGCGCTTGCGCTCGTCGCGCGCATCGCGGTCGGCGAAAGGCTCCGATGGCGGCGATGCCTCGTCGGGCGAACAACGCGCGATGTCGGACAGCATGCCCAGCAAGGTGCTGGGGATCCGGATCGGGTGGGATTCGCGCAGCGCCGCACGCGCCCGGCTCTGATCGTCGACTTCGGCCGCGCACTGCGCGCACAACGACAGGTGGTGCGCCGCGCGCAGGTGCGCGTTCATCCGCAACTCGCCGTCGACGAAGGCCACGATCGCCTCGGCGGACAGGTGCTCGGTGGAACCGAACTGGCGGGGCGCACCGACTGGTGCGTCGCTCTGGGAGGCGAACTGGGCGGGTAACCAGGAGAACGCGCGGCGGAACACATGTCCCCGGTCGGCCATGCCAGCTCCCTTCGTCGCGCGACGCCTCGAATCCAACACCTCGAATGTAGCGCGACGTAGCGCCCGTGAGCCCGCCCGAGGACCCCAAAACCGCTGGTTTGTCGGCCCGGTTTCGCGATCGGGCCGCGATCCGGCTGGGACGAGCCGGTGCATCGACTCGGGATCGGCCGCCGGGCGAACCCCGCCGGCCTACGCCGACGTGACGGCGCCGGCGCGACTGCCCTGGTCCGGGTGCGCGGCCAGGTAGTCGCGCAACGCCTGACGTCCGCGGTGGATGCGACTGCGTACGGTGCCCAGTTTGACGCCCAGGGTGGCGCCGATTTCCTCGTAGGACAGACCTTCGATGTCACACAGCACCACGGCGGCACGAAACTCCGGCGGCAACGAATCCAGGGCCGCCTGCAGGTCCGGGCCCAGCCGCGCGTCGTGGTAGATCTGCTCGGGGCTGGGATCGTCGGCGGGTACCCGGTCGTAGTCCTCGGGCAGCGCCTCCATCCGGATGCGGGCACGGCGCCGCACCATGTCGAGGAACAGGTTCGTGGTGATGCGGTGCAGCCAGCCCTCGAACGTGCCGGGCTGGTAATTCTGCACCGAGCGAAAGACCCGGATGAACGTCTCCTGGGTCAGGTCCTCGGCATCCTGCTGATTTCCGGAAAGTCGGTAAGCCAGGCGGTAGACCCGGTCGGCGTGCTGGCGGACCAGCTCGTCCCAGGACGGCATCGTCGACTTGTCACCGGTCGCGTCGAATACCGCGGTGCCTTGCAACTCCTCGGACGTCTCCACCCATTTGTCGTCGGGAAGCTCCTGGGGGTGCGACATGCTGGCCGGGCTCAAAAGCGTGGTGATGATCGAATCCTCCGAGTTCGGTCTGCCAGTGATTGGCATTTCGTCACTGGCGGCAACAGGAAGCTGCCATTCTGTATTCCCGGTCCATCGCCCTCCGCGTTCCATACGGATACCGTCGCGTACCGGGGTGTGTGCGATATATGAGCAATCTGAGCTGAAGCTGAGAAACCATATCGTTACCTGCGCTGCGCAGGAGATATCCGCCGCGCGGCAACCTTAAACCTCCCCGTCCCGGCGGGCGTGTCGCCGCGGTCCGGTTCAGGCGCGCCTGAGCGACGGCGCCGCGGATTCGACATACGCTGCGGGCATGGACGGCACCGGTAGCAGCTCCGTCACCCCCGACCAGCCGGCCCCCGGCCGGGCCGAATCGCTGTTCGCGCACGCCGAGGGTTCGATCTCGGAGGACGCGATCCTGGCCGCGGCCCGCGAGCGCGCCGTCGACATCGGCGCGGGGGCGGTCACCCCCGCGGTCGGCGCGGTGTTGAGCCTGCTGGCAAAGCTCAGCGGCGGCAAGGCCGTCGCCGAGGTCGGCACCGGCGCGGGCGTGAGCGGACTCTGGCTGCTCTCGGGGATGGGCGAGGACGGCGTGCTGACCACCATCGACATCGAGCCCGAGCATCTGCGACTGGCCAAGCAGGCGTTTTCCGAGGCCGGGGTGGGGCCGTCGCGCACCCGCCTGATCAGTGGCCGAGCCCAGGAAGTCCTCACCCGGCTCGCCGACGAGTCCTATGACCTGGTGTTCATCGACGCCGATCCGCTCGACCAGCCCGACTACGTGGTCGAGGGGGTACGACTGCTGCGCTCCGGCGGCGTCATCGTCGTGCACCGGGCGGCCCTGGGCGGGCGGGCCGGCGATCCCTCCGCGCGCGACCCCGAGGTGATGGCGGTCCGCGAGGCGGCGCGGCTCATCGCCGAGGACGAGCGGCTCACCCCGGCGCTGGTCCCGCTGGGCGACGGCCTGCTTGCCGCCGTCCGCGACTGAACTCCTCGCGAGCAGACGCGAAAGCCTCCGACACGCCGAGCGTGCGGGGGCTTTCGCATCCGCTCTGCATGTTTGCTTGACGCCGGGCTGAACGCTCGTTTAGTCTCCTGAACATGCGTTCAGCTGACCTGACCGCCGCCGCCCGGATTCGCGACGCGGCCATAGCGCAGTTCGGCGAGCACGGCTTCGGCGTCGGGGTCCGGGCGATCGCCGAGACGGCCGGCGTGAGCGCCGCGTTGGTCATCCACCACTTCGGCTCCAAGGACGGACTGCGCAAAGCGTGCGACGACTACCTCGCCGAAGAGATCCGCAGCGGCAAGCTGGAGGCGATGCGGTCCCCCGATCCGGCCTCGTGGTTCGCGCAGATGGCCGAGATCGAGTCCTACGCGCCGTTGATGGCCTACCTGGTCCGCAGCATGCAGGACGGCGGAGAACTGGCAAAGACACTGTGGCGCAAGATGATCGACAACGCCGAGACCTACCTGGACGAGGGCGTGCGGTCGGGAGCGCTCAAACCGAGCCGCGATCCCCGGGCCAGGGCGAAATACCTGTCGATCACCGGGGGCGGCGGATTCATGTTGTATCTGCACATGCACGACACCCCAACGGATCTGCGTGCCGTGCTACGCGACTACGCCCACGACATGATGCTGCCCGCGCTGGAGATCTACACCGAGGGACTGATGGCCGATCGCACCATGTACGACGCATTCCTGTCCGCAGCTGAAGAAGGAGAATCCCATGCCGGTTGAGCAGGCTGCGCCCATCGAAATCCGTGGGCTGACAAAACACTTCGGCGCGGTGCGGGCGCTGGACGGCCTGGATCTCACGGTGCGGGCCGGCGAGGTGCACGGCTTTCTCGGACCCAACGGCGCCGGCAAGTCCACCACCATCCGCATCCTGCTGGGCCTGGTGAAGTCCGACGGCGGCAGCGTGCGGTTGCTGGGCGGTGACCCGTGGACCGAAGCCGTCGCCTTGCACCGCCGGATCGCCTATGTGCCCGGCGATGTCACGTTGTGGCCCTCGCTGACGGGCGGCGAGACCATCGACCTGCTGGCCCGGATGCGCGGTGGCATCGACGGGAAGCGCCGCGCGGAGCTGATCGAGCGGTTCGACCTCGACCCCCACAAGAAGGCCCGCACCTACTCCAAGGGCAACCGCCAGAAGGTGTCCCTGATCTCGGCCTTCTCCTCGCACGCCGAGCTGTTGCTGCTGGACGAGCCCAGTAGCGGCCTGGACCCGTTGATGGAGAACGTGTTTCAGCAGTGCGTCGGCGAAGCCCGCGACCGTGGGGTGACGGTCCTACTGTCCAGCCACATCCTGGCCGAAACGGAAGCACTGTGCGAACGCGTCACGATCATCCGGGCCGGCAGAACCGTCGAGAGCGGGTCCCTGGCCGCCCTGCGGCATCTCAGCCGCACCTCGATCAGGGCTGAAATGACGGGCGATCCCGGCGACCTGACCCGAATCCGGGGAGTCGAGGACGTCATCGTCGAGGGCAACACGGTGCGCGCCCAGGTCGACAGCGAAAGCCTCGGCGAACTCATCCGGGCGCTCGGCCACGCCGGCGTGCGCAGCCTGGTCAGCCAGCCGCCGACGCTCGAGGAACTCTTCCTGCGCCACTACAACACCGCGGAGGTTTCGGCGTGATGGGCACCGCCACCGTGGACCGGCCGCACCCCGCAACGCACCGGGCACCGCAACACTTTTCGAAATTCGCCGGCACGCTGGGGATGCTGCGGCTCTATGTGCGCCGCGACCGGGTCTCCCTGCCCCTGTGGGTGCTGCTGTTGTCCGTGCCGTTGGCCACGGTCTACATCGGCAGCATCGAGAAGGTCTACCCCACCCAGGCCGCCCGCGCCGCACTCGCGGCCTCCATCATGGCCAGCCCGGCCCAGCGGGGGCTCTACGGGCAGGTCTACAACGACAGCCTCGGCGCGGTCGGCATCTGGAAGGCGGGGATGTTCCACGTGCTGATCGGGGTGGCCGTCATCCTCACGGTGATCCGGCACACCCGCGCCGACGAGGAGACGGGCCGCACCGAGTTGGTCGACTCGACCGCGGTGGGCCGCTACGCCAGCCTGAGCGCGGCGCTGCTGCTGTCGTTCGGGGCATCCGTGGCCACCGGCGCGATCGGTGCGGCCGGACTGCTCACCACCGCCGTGCCGTCCGGCGGGTCGCTCGCCTTCGGGGCGGCGCTGGCCGGCTCCGGCGTGGTGTTCACCGCTGTGGCCGCGGTGGCCGCGCAGCTGTCGTCGAGCGCGCGGTTCGCGCGCGGGGCCGCGTTCGCCGTGCTGGCGGGCGCGTTCACGTTGCGCGCCATCGGCGATGCCGGTGACGGCGCACTGTCGTGGCTGTCGCCGCTGGGCTGGTCGCTAAAGGTCAGGCCGTATGCGGGCGATCACTGGTGGGTGTTGGCGGTGGACCTGACGGCGGCGACGGTGCTCACCGCGGTGGCGTATCGGCTGCTCGCCGCGCGCGACGTCGGCGCCGGACTGCTGGATGAACGCGCCGGTCCCGGGGCCGCGGCACCGGGGTTGGGCAACGCCTTCGGGCTGGCATGGCGGCTGGACCGCGGCTCGCTGTTGTTGTGGACGGCCGGGCTGTGCCTCTACGGCCTGGTGATGGGCAGCGTGGTGCACGGCGTCGGCGACGAACTGGGCGGCAGCCAGCTGGCGCACGACATGGTGGTGCGCATGGGCGGCACCGCCGCGCTCGAGGAGGCGTTCATCGCGGTGGCGTTCACCATGATGGGGATGGTGGCCGCCGCTTTCGCCATCTCGCTGACCTTGCGTTTGCACCAGGAGGAATCCTGCCAACGAGCGGAAACGACGCTGGCGGGTGCGGTATCGCGAACCGGCTGGCTGACAAGCCATCTGGTGGCCGCATTGGCCGGATCCGCGGCGGCGATGCTGACCAGCGGTGCGGTGGGCGGATTCGTCTACGGCGTCGCCGCCGGCGACGTCGGCGGCAAGCTGGCGGTGGTGAGTGGAACCGCCCTCGCGCAGTTGCCGGCGGTGTGGTTGCTCGCCGCCGTGACGGTCGGATTGTTCGGTCTCACGCCCCGTTTCGCACCAGCGGCGTGGGGCGTGCTGGTCGCCTTCGTCGCCGTCTACCTGATGGGTTCACTGGCCGGGTTCCCGCAGTGGTTGCTCGATCTGGAGCCTTTCGCCCACATCCCGCGCGTCGGCGGCGACTTCACCGCCGTGCCGCTGCTGTGGTTGCTGGCCATCGATGGTGCCCTGATCATGTTTGGTGTCATGGCTTTTCGACGCCGCGATCTGCGTTGCTAGGGGCCTGGTGAAGACCGCCGTTCGGCTGGCCGTGTCCTCGGTCTTCGGACTCGCCACATTCGGTCTGGCCCTCTTCGTACCTGCCGGCACGCTGCACTATTGGCAGGCCTGGGTTTTCATCGCCACGTTCACGACGACATCGATCGTCCCCACGATCTATCTGGCGCGGACGAACCTCGCGGCTCTGCGGCGACGCATGCATGCCGGGCCAAGGGCGGAGACCCGGACGATCCAAAAGATCATCATGACCGGCTTCTCCGTCGATCTCTTCGCGATGATGGCGCTCAGCGCATTCGATCATCGGATGGGCTGGTCGACGGTGCCCGTGTGGCTCTGCCTGCTCGGTGATCTCCTGGTAGCTGCCGGGCTGAGTATCGCCATGCTGGTGGTCGTCCAGAACGGCTATGCCGCCGCCACGGTCACGGTGGAGGCGCGTCAGACACTGGTCACCGGCGGTCTCTATGGGTTGGTGCGGCATCCGATGTATGCCGGAGACGTGGTGATGATGGTCGGCGTGCCGCTGGCCCTCGGTTCCTACTGGGGTCTTGTCTTCGTCATCCCCGGCGTCGTCATGCTCGTCTTTCGCATCCTCGACGAGGAGAAGGTGCTCATCGCGGAGTTGCCGGGCTACCGCGAATACACCCGGGACGTGCGCTACCGGTTGCTGCCGCACCTGTGGTGACACCTGGCCGCACGCCTTAAGGTAGCGGCGTGACCCGAAACGCGGCGCCTGCCCTGGACCGGCCGTGGCGACGGCCCGGCGCCCTGCGGTACGCCCTGAGCCGGATCCGCGGCATCGTCAAACCGCCCGTCACCGTCACCGACCCCCGGCCGGCGTCGTCGTCGACCACGACGTGGGGGCGCCGACCCGCGATGGAAACACGTTGCTTGTCAATGTAATTCGTAAGTCCGACGGTCCGCCTCGGCCAGTGGTGCTCAGCATCCACCCCTACGGCAAGGACACCCTGCCGGCGCGGCGGGGCAAGAGGTGGACGTTCTCGGCGCAATACCGCATGCTGCGTCAGCCGCGGCCGGTGAGGTTCTCGGCGCTCACCGGCTGGGAGGCGCCCGACCCGGCGTGGTGGACCGCGCGCGGGTTCACGGTCGTGAACGCCGACTCACGCGGGTGCGACCATTCCGGCGGAGCCGGAAAGCTGTTGTCGCACCAGTAATCCGAGGACAGTAACGACCTCGTGCAGTGGATCGCCGGCCAGCCCTGGTGCGACGGCCGGGTGGTCATGCTCGGGGTCTCCTACCTGGCCATGAGCCAGTACGCCGTCGCGCCCGTGCGGCCGCCGGCGCTGCGGACGATCTGCCCGTGGGAGGGCCTGACCGACGCGTACCGCGATCTGACCTTTCCGGGCGGCGTCTGCGAACGCGGGTTCGCCCGTCTGTGGGGGCGCATCGTCGCCTGGACGACGCGGCAGGCCTACGACCTCGCGCAGATGCAGGACGAGCACCCGCTGCGCGACGACTTCTGGCGCTCGTTGGTGCCCGACCTGTCGGCGATCGAGGTGCCCATGCTGGTGTGCGGCAGCTTCTCCGACGACAACCTGCACAGCCGCGGTTCCATCCGGGCCTTCACGCAGTGCGGCTCCGCCCCCGCCCGCCTCTACACCCACCGCGGCGGCAAGTGGGCGACCTTCTACGCCTCGGCCGCGCGCGACGAACAGCTGCAGTTCTTCCGCGGCGTGCTGGACGGCGCGGCGGGGTCGCGCAGCGTGCGCCTCGAGGTGCGCGAGGATCGCGACACCGTCGCCGCGGTGCGCGAAGAGGCGGAATGGCCGCTAGCCGGAACCCGTTGGCGGCCGCTGTATCTGAGCGGCCCGGGAATGCTCTCCCCGGACCCGCCACCGGAGTCCAGTCGCTTTGCGTTCCGAAGCCGTTCTCGCACAGCATCTTTCAATTGGACAGCATCCGAGGATGTCGAGCTAACCGGTCCCATGGCCGCACGGTTGTGGATCTCACTGGACGGCTGCGACGGCGCGAACCTGTTAGTCGGCGTGGAGAAGTGGCGCGGCGGGCGGTATGTGGGATTCGAGGGGTCCTACGGCTATGGCCGGGACCGGGTGGCAGCGGGTGGCACTGCGCGCGCCGGACCCCGAGCTCTCGCGGCCGTGGGAGCCCGCGCCGGCATGCATCGGCCCGGTGTCCGCCGGCGAGGTCGTGGCGGTCGACGTCGCGCTGGGCCCCTTGGCGACGCTGTTCCGCGCCGGCAAGCAGCTGCGGCTGGTGGTCGCCGGGCGCCGGCTGTGTCCGCGCAACCCGCTCACCGGCCAGTTCCCGGCGGCCTACGCCGGCTCGCCGCGCGGCCGGGTCGGTCACCTTGCACTGGGGGCCGGTTACGACGCCCATCTGCTCGTCCCGGAGCTCCCCTAAGCCCCGTGACCAGTCCCCCGCAAGCGGGAGGTTGTGTCTGCTCGGAGCTAAATCCAGACGCCCTTGCCCACCGCGACGACGCCACCGGCGCTGATCGCGAAACGCTCCCGGTCCCGCTCCAGGTCCACCCCGACCATCTCGCCGGGCCCTACCACGACGTTCTTGTCCAGGATTGCGTGCCGCACCACCGCGCCGCGGCCCACCCGGGCGCCCGGCATGATCACGCTGCCCTCCACGATCGCGCCGTCATCGACCACGACGTTGGACGACAGCACCGAGTTGCGCACCGAGGACGCCGAGATGATGCTGCCCGCCCCCACCACCGACTCCTGCGCCGAGCCGCCGTTGACGAACTTGGCCGGCGCCAGGTTCTCCGACTCGCCGCGGATCGGCCAGCGCTTGTTGTAGAGGTTGAACACCGGATGAACCGACACCAGGTCCATGTGCGCGTCGTAGAACGCGTCCAGCGTCCCGACGTCGCGCCAGTAGGCCCGGTCGCGATCGGTGGCGCCGGGGACCTCGTTGTTGTTGAAGTCGTAGACCGCGGCCATCCCGTCGTTGACCAACCGCGGGATGATGTCGCCGCCCATGTCGTGGTCGGAGTGGTCGTCGTCGGCGTCAGCGCGGATCGCGTCGATGAGCACCTTGGTGGTGAAGATGTAGTTGCCCATCGACACGAACGTCGACTCCGGGTCGTCCGGGGTTCCCGGCGGGTCCAGTGGCTTCTCCACGAAATCGCGGATGCGACCGGAGTCGTCGGCGTCGATGCACCCGAACGCGGAGGCCTCGCTGCGCGGGACGCGGATTCCGGCCACCGTCGCGCCGGCCCCGCTGTCTATGTGGAACCGGACCATCTGCTCGGGATCCATCCGGTACACGTGGTCGGCACCGAAAACCACGATGTAGTCGGGGTCTTCGTCGTAGATCAGGTTGAGCGACTGGTAGATCGCGTCAGCCGAGCCGGTGTACCAGCGCGGGCCGAGGCGCTGCTGCGCCGGCACCGGGGTGATGTACTCACCGGCCAGGCCGGACAACCGCCAGTTCTGCGAAATGTGACGATCGAGTGAATGCGACTTGTATTGCGTGAGAACACAGATCCGCAGAAACCGGGCATTCACCAGGTTGGACAGCACGAAATCGATCAGCCGGTAGGCGCCGCCGAAGGGAACCGCGGGCTTAGCACGGTCCGCGGTGAGCGGGTACAGGCGCTTGCCCTCACCGCCGGCCAGGACGATGCCCAGCACGTGTGGCGCTTCCCTCATGGCACAAACCTATCGGCCGTTGCGAACCGCTGCCAGGGGGTCCTCGCTTTTGCCGTTCTGACGTTCTGTCCGTCAAGGTATTTGGCTCGCCCGGCCGCGCCGCGGCCCACCGGCCGCCACCCACCGGCTGCCGCCCCGGTGCTACCGCATCCCGACTCGCGGACCCCCCGGCCGCCGCACTACGGTGCCGATATGCGGGTGGCGATGATGACGCGGGAGTACCCACCGGAGGTCTACGGCGGGGCCGGGGTGCACGTCACCGAGTTGGTCGCCCAGCTGCGCCGGCTCTGCGAGGTCGACGTGCACTGCATGGGCGCGCCCCGCCCGGGAGTCCCGGGGGTGCAGGCCCACCAGCCCGATCCGCGGCTGCAGGACGCCAACGCGGCACTGTCGACCTTGTCGTCGGACCTGGTCATGGTCAACGCCGCGTCGGCGGCCACCGTCGTGCATTCGCATACCTGGTACACCGGCCTGGCCGGGCACCTGACCGCTTTGCTCTACGGCATCCCCCATGTGCTGACCGCGCATTCCCTCGAGCCGCTGCGGCCGTGGAAGGCCGAACAGCTCGGCGGCGGCTATCGGGTGTCGACGTGGGTCGAGCACACCGCGGTGCTGGCGGCCGACGCGGTTATCGCGGTCAGCTCCGGCATGCGCGAGGACGTCCTACGGGTGTATCCCGCGCTGGACCCTGCCAAGGTGCACGTAATCCGCAACGGCGTCGACGCCGAAGTCTGGTATCCCGCCGGACCCGCGGACCCCGGCGGCTCGTTGCTGGCCGAACTCGGGGTGGACCGGAACAGGCCGATCGTGGCCTTCGTCGGCAGGATCACCCGGCAGAAGGGCGTCGCCCACCTGGTGGCCGCCGCGCACCATTTCAGCCCCGGGGTGCAGCTGGTTTTGTGCGCCGGCGCTCCCGACACCCCGGAGCTGGCCGAGGAGGTGCGCAACTCGGTGGCGCAACTGGCCCGCGCCCGCTCCGGCGTGTTCTGGGTCCGGGAGATGCTGCCCACGAGCGATCTACGCGAAATACTTTCGGCGGCAACTGTTTTCGTATGCCCTTCGGTCTATGAGCCGCTGGGCATCGTCAATCTGGAGGCGATGGCCTGCGGGACCGCGGTGGTGGCCTCCGACGTCGGCGGGATACCCGAGGTGGTCGCCGATGGTGTCACCGGGTCATTGGTACATTACGATCCCGACGACGCCTGCGGGTACCAGGCCGGATTGGCCGAAGCGGTCAACGAGCTGATCGCCGACCCGGGAAAAGCCGAGCGCTACGGCCGGGCGGGGCGGCAGCGCTGCATCGAAGAATTTTCCTGGGCGCACGCCGCGGATCAGACGCTGGACGTCTACCGGAAGGTGTGTGCTTAGCACCCGGGTCTTCGGTCATGCCGAACCTCAGGTCGAGCTGGTAACACCCTTGAGCTCGTCACCCAGGGCGGCGGCTTCGTCGGGCGTCAGCTCGACGACCAGTCGACCACCTCCCTCGAGTGGTACCCGCATCACGATGCCGCGCCCCTCCTTGGTCGCTTCCAAAGGACCATCTCCGGTCCGGGGCTTCATCGCCGCCATCGAGTGCTCCCTCCACAGTCGGGCCGGCCCGCTTCAGCGGGCCTGGTCGGCGTCGAGCGTGCCCCGCCAGCGAACTTCCTGCCACACCCGACATCGAACTGCCAAATCACCCCTCCATTGTTCCCTATGGAGATCACGGGTTGCACCAAGACCCGGCTGTCGCGCCTCATCCGCCTGTCGCGGGCACCCAGCAAGCACGAATATGGTCGTCGACCATCCCGGTCGCCTGCATCAGCGCATAGGCGGTGGTCGGCCCCACGAAGCGGAATCCACGGCGTTTCAGCTCGCGGGCCATCGCCTTCGATTCGGCGCTGGCCGAGGGGATTTGGCTGCCGTCGGCCGGCCGGGGCCGCGGCGGCGGCGCAAACGACCACAGCAGCCGGGACATGTCGTCGGGAGATCCCAGCTCGGCAGCCGCGCGCGCGTTGGCGATCGTCGCCTCGATCTTGGACCTGTTGCGGACGATTCCCTCGTCGGCCATCAGCCGTTGCACGTCGGCATCGGTGTAGCCGGCGACCTTCTCGATGTCGAACCCGGAGAAGGCGCGCCGGAAGTTCTCCCGCTTGCGCAGGATCACCAGCCAGGACAGCCCGCTCTGGAAGGCCTCCAGGCTCACCCGTTCGAACAACGCGACCCCGCCGCGCACCGGGCGGCCCCATTCCCGGTCGTGGTAGTCGCGGTACAGGTCGAAATCGCGGCCGGGCCGCGCCGACGCCCAGTCGCAGCGAACCAGCTCATCATCGTTCATGTGAGTCCTGACGACCCTGGCCGTCCTCGGGTTCCACCGGATCGGGCTGGGCGGCGCGCTCGGCGGCCGAGGCATCGACCGCCGCCAGCTGGCCGCGCAGGGCCTCGAGCTCGCGGGCGAGCCGGTCCAGCACCCAGTCCACCTCGCTGGTCTTGTATCCGCGCAACACCTGGGTGAACTTGACTGCGTCGACGTCGGAGCCGGTCACGCCGTAGGCGGGCAACACCGTCGCCGTCGTGCCCCGCGGCAGGGGCGGCAGCTGCTCACCACGCCCGAACAGCAGGCTGGCCGCACCGAACAGCACGATCGCGACCAGCACCAACACAACCAGGTACAGCAACACCAGCGCCACGTGACCGATACTGCCCTATCGTGCCGACAGCCCGGGGATCAACGTGGCCGGACCGTTTTCATCGGCGGCCGGTCCGCCAGCGACACCGGCGAGGTGTGCGGGATGAAGCCGAAACCCTCGGGCCCGCCACAGAGGAACTGGGTCAACCCGACCCCGGAGTCGGGGATCCCGCAGCGTGAGAGCAGGGTCGCGATGACCTGACGGCTCATCGCCCCCAGTTCGGCCAGCGGCCTGTTGCGGTGAGCCCGCACACCCAGGTTGACCTGGGCGATCGCGTCGAGCCCCAACCGGTCGAAGGTATCGACCAGCAGGCCGATCTCCACGCCGTAGCCCGGGGCGAACGGTAGCGAGGTCAGCAATTCCCGGCTCGCGGCGTACTCCCCGCCCAGCGGCTGCAGGATGAGGCCCAGCTCCGGCCGCAACGCCGCCAACAGCGGCCGGGCCACCAGTTCGGTGACCCGCCCGCCGCCCGTCTCTCCCGCGGTGCCGTCGGCGTCGCCGACCTGCAGGGGTCGCCGGTAGAAGCTTTTCACCAGGTGAACGCAGTCGCCGGTGAGCAGCGGAGCGACCAGCCACGGCACGAACATCGGGTGCGGGTCGATCAGGTCGGAGTCGACGAACACCACGATGTCGCCGCTGGTGGCCGCCAGGGAGCGCCACAGCGCCTCGCCCTTGCCCGGCCGGGGCGGCACCTCGGGAAGCGCCTGTTCCCGGCTGACGACGCGGGCGCCCGCGGCGATGGCGCGGTTCTTGGTGTCATCGGTCGAGCCGGAGTCGAGCACGATCAGTTCGTCGATGAGGCCCCCGCCGTCCCGGATCAGCGGCGAGACGCTCTCGATCACCGATTGGACGGTGTCTTGCTCGTTGAGGGCGGGCAGCACCACGGAGATGGTCCGCCCGCCCTTCGCGGCCTCCAGCGCCTCGACGGTCCAGCCGGGCCGGTGCCAGCGGTCGCGCAGCCAGACATCCCCCGGTCGGGCGGACACGGCCCCCTCACCCGTCAGTTCGCCGGCGACCAATTCGGATGCCGTCATGCCAGTCCCCTCACGGTGCGCGCGGGCGGGCGCGTTCCCTGGATCGAGGCCACCATCTCCAGAACCCGCCGGGTGGCCGCGACCTGGTGCACCCGAAACATTCGCGCGCCCGCGGCCGCCGCCAGCGCAGTGGCCGCCAATGTTCCCTCGAGCCGCTCGGTCAATTCCACTCCAAGAGTCTCCCCGACGAAGTCCTTGTTGCTCAAAGCCATGAGCACCGGCCACCCCGTGTTAACAAGATCGCCCACGTGACGCAACAGAGCCAGCCCGTGGAAGGTGTTCTTGCCGAAGTCGTGGGCCGGGTCGATGAGCACCCTGTCGGGGGCCACCCCGGCCGAAACGGCCCTGTCGGCGGCGCCGGTGACCTGGCGAATCACGTCGTCCACCACGCCGCGGGCCGATGTACCGTAACTCACCCGGAACGGGCGGGTGCGCGGCAGCGCGCCCCCGGTGTGCGAACACACCAGTCCCGCGCCGAACTCGGCGGCCACCGCGGGCAGGGCGGGGTCGACGCCGCCCCAGGTGTCGTTGATCAGGTCCGCGCCGGCGGCGCAGGCCACCCTGGCCACCTCCGAACGCCAGGTGTCGGCACTGATCAGCTGGTCCGGATAGGCGCCGCGCAGCCACTCGATGAACGGCGCCAGGCGGGCGATCTCGGTGGCCGCGTCGACGCTGTCACCGGGCCCCGCTTTGACACCGCCCACGTCGATCACGTCGGCGCCGTCGGCGATGGCCCGGTGGACCGCGTCCCGGGCCGCGCCGTCGCTGAAGGTCGCACCGCGGTCGTAGAACGAATCCGGGGTGCGGTTGACGATCGCCATGATCAGCGGGCGATCCCCTGCGACCGGGCGGCCGCACAGCGTGGACTGCACGCATACATGGTGCCTGGTTCCCGCAAACCCCGCGGCGCGCAGGCCCCATTGCGCCGAGATCGACGTTTTGCAGGCCGCTGCTCGCACTCCAGCTGCAAAACGTCGATCTCGGCGCACGCAGGGGCGTCTCACGTCAGCCCTGCGGTCGCTTACCGGCTCGAACCGACGGCCCCGGGCCCTTCAGCCCCGCGGTCGCTTACCGGCCGCCACCTCGTCGGGGTAGTCGTCGTAGTACTGCACGTAGCCTTCCTCCCGGCCGGCCAGCACGTACAGCGGGTCCTTGACGTCGGGACCGTAACCCTGGTCGCGCAACTGCACCTTGCGGCTCTTGAACGTCGTGGTCTGCTCGATCGAGTCCACCACCCGCACGAACAGCGGCAAGGCATACGCGGGGAGCTGCGAATACACCGCGCGGGCCAGCGACTGCCCGTCGAACTCGGCACCCTCGCGCAGCTTGATCGCGGCCATGCCGGCGCGCCCGCCGGTGCGGGGCACCTCGACACCGAACACCGTGCAGTCCTCGACGGAGCCGTCGGACGCCAGCGCCGCCTCGACCTGCGTGGTGGCGACGTTTTCGCCCTTCCACCGGAAGGTGTCGCCGAGCCGGTCGACGAAGGCGGCGTGCCAAAGGCCCTGCGGGCTCATCACGTCCCCGGAGTTGAACCAGCAGTCACCCTCGCGAAATGCGTTGCGCACCAACTTCTTCTCGCTCGACTCCTGGTCGGTGTAGCCGTCGAACGGCTGCAGCTTGTTGACCGGGCTGAGCAGCAGGCCGGGCTGGCCGGCCGGGACCCGGCGCACCCGCCCGCTCTCGTCGCGCAGCGGTGCGCCGGTGTCGGGGTCGTACTCCACGTAGGCCAGCGGCATCGGGAACAGTCCGGTGGTCCGGGGCACATTGAAGACGTTGATGAACGCGGCGTTGCCCTCGCTCGAGGCGTAGAACTCGCAAACGCGGCCGATGCCGAACCTCTCGGTGAACTCGTCCCAGATCTCCGGGCGCAGCCCGTTTCCCGCGATCATCCGCACGTTGTGCGCCCGGTCGGTCTGCTTGGGCGGCTGGTTGAGCAGGTAGCGGCAGATCTCGCCGATGTAGATGAACGCGGTGGCCTCGCTCGCGATCACCTCGTCCCAGAACTTGGACGCCGAGAACGACGAGCCCAGCGCCAGCGTCGCCCCGGAGTTGATCACCGAGGACAACGCCACCGTCAACGCGTTGTTGTGGTAAAGCGGCAGGCAGCAGTACAGCGCGTCGGAGCTCTTCAGCCGCAGGCCCATGCCGCCGAACGCGGCCAGCGCGGCCAACCACCGGCGATGCGTCATCACGCTGGCCTTGGGGAATCCCGTGGTGCCCGAGGTGAAGATGTAGAACGCGGTGTCACGGGCCTGCACGGAAGAGGCGGACGCCGGATTGGTGGCCGGGGCGCTCATGGCGAACCGCTCGAGGTCTTCGACCGTGAGCGTCTCGGTGCTGCCGGCGGTTCCGCAGTCGGCGACCGCGCTCACCAGGTCGGTCTCGGCGATCAACACCTTGGCGTCCAGCAGGCCCAGGCTGTGCGCCAGCACCTCGCCGCGCTGGTGGTAGTTGATCATCCCGGCGACGGCACCGCACTTGACCGTGGCCAGCATGGCCAGCACGGTGCTGGGCGAGTTGCGCAGCATGATCGCGACGACGTCACCCTTGCCGACGCCGCGCGCGGCCAGCACCGCGGCATAACGGTTGGCGGCCGCGTTGGCGTCACGGTAGGTCACCTCCTGGTCGCCGAACCTCAGAAAGACCCGGTCGCCATGACGGGCGGCCCGGTCCTGGAACACCGTGCCGATCGACTTCCGGGAACCCGGCCGCGCCAGCAGACCCGTCAGCGCCCCGCGCAGGATGACCGGCAGGTCGGCAAGTACGCCCGGCAGCCTGAATGCGATGTCGGTCAGGCCGACCGCCTTGCGCATTCCCCCGTCGTGATCGGACACGTCGACCCCTCATTCCTGCGCACCGTCCAGCTCGGCGGCCAGCCTATCGGGCGACGATGCGGGCCGGGGACGGCCCGCTGAGGAGTCCGACCATCCAACCCCGCCGGGCGACGACGCGGGCCGGGGACGGCCCGCTGAGGGATGACTCAGGCGGGCGCGCACGCCTCCAGCGCGGCGCTCACCTTGTCGACCAGCACCAACCGGTCCATCGCCGCCTGCGAGACGTAACCGCGGTCGGCCAGCCCGCACAACCACACCCACAGCCCCTCGTAATGCCCCAGCGGGTCCAGCAGCACGATCGGCTTGCCGTGTATGCCGAGGTAGCCGGTGGTCCATGCGTCGAACAGCTCGTCGAGGGTGCCGACGCCGCCGGGCAGGACGATGAACGCGTCGGCGAGGTCTTCCATCGTGCGCTTGCGGTCGCGCATCGTGTCGCTGACGATCAGCTCGTCGGCGTCGGTGTCGGCGATCTCGCGGCGCATCAGGTGCTGCGGGATGACGCCGACGGTGTGGCCGCCGCGGGCCCGCGCCGCGCCGGCGACCGCCCCCATCGCCGACACGCGGCCACCACCCCAGACCAGGGTCCAGCCGCGCTCGGCGATCGCCTCGCCGAGTTCGGCGGCCAGGCCGAGTAATTCGGGATGAGTCGGCGCGGACGCGCAGTAGACGCAGACAGCCCAGCTGCCTGACGGATTGCCTCCCGGACCCATATCCGCCAAAGGTAGACCAAGCCCCCGACGGCACGCCCGCCGATGCGCCCCGCCGGGGCTCGCCCGCGCAATAAGATCCGGCAGTGCCGATTCGATGGAACGTTCCGCGGCATGCGGCGGCGCTGGACCGGCTGAACGACGCCCTGGCCGACGGCGCCGGTGCGGTAGTGCTCGGACCCGACGGCGTCGGCAAGTCCACGTTGGCGCGGCTGGCCGCCGAGCACCTCGCCCGCCGGCACCCCAACGTGCTCGCCAGGTGGGTCACCGGCACCCCGAGCGAACGGGCGGTGCCGTTCGGGGCCTTCGGCCATCTGGTCGCGATCGCGGACATCGGCAAGCCGGCGGCGTTGTTGCGGGCGGCCCGGGCCTCGCTGGCGGCGGGCGGTGAAGACCTGCTGCTGGTCGTCGACGACGCCCACGAGCTGGACATCCTGTCGGCCACGCTGGTCTATCAGTTGGCGCTGGCCGGCACCGCCCGGCTGATCGTCACCGCCCGTGCGGACGCCGCCCCCGAGGCCATCGCGGCGCTGTGGACCGACGCCCTGCTGGACCGCATCGACATCGAGGCGCCCGGCGGGCCGACCGACCCGGCCGAGGTCGACGCGTTCATCGCCGCCTTGCCCGCGCCGGCCCGGTCGGTGCTGGACTACCTGGCCGTCGAGGAGCCGCTGGCGCTGGCCGACCTGGCGGTGCTGGCCGGCGACGGCGCGGTGGAGCAGGCCCGGGAATGGGGCGCGGCGGAGACGCGGGAACGCGGCGTGCCGGTGGTCTACACCGCGCACCCGCTGTTCGCCGAGCGGGCCCGGGCCGCGCTCGGAGCCGACGGCGCCCGGCGGCGGCGCACCGAGATCGTGACGTTGCTGTCCCGGCGTGCGCCCGAGCATCTCAGCGAGCGGCTGCGGCTGGCGTCCCTGGCGCTGGACAGCGACGCGCAGCAGCCGGTCGCCGAGGTGGTCGCCGCCGCAGAGCAGGCCCTGCGGCTGGGCGACCTCGACCTGGGCGAGCGGCTGGCCCGCTCGGCGCTGGACCGCTCCGGGGACCTCGCGGCGCGACTGCCACTGGCCCATGCCCTGGCGTGGCAGGGGCGCGGCCGCGAGGCCGAGTCGGTGCTGGCCGGGGTCGACCCGGCCGCGCTATCCGAACCGGAGCTGATGGCGTTCACGCTGTTGCGGGCGGCCAATCAGTTCTGGATGCTCGGCGAACCCGAACGCGCGACCGCGTTTTTGCGGACCGTGCGCAACCGGGTCACCGATGCCGCCTCGTTGACAACCCTGCAGGCGCTGAGCGCCACGTTCGCGATGAACGCGGGCAATGTCGCCCACGCCGTCGAGATCGCCGGGGAGGTGCTGGCGTCGCCGGCGGCCGACGACCAGGCGGTGGCCTGGGCCGCCAGCGCGGCCGCGCTGTGCTCGGCGCGGCAGGGCCGGTTCGACGATGTCGAGCCGCTGGCCCGACGGGCCCTGGCCGCTGAGCATCCCGGGCTGCTGCGCTTCACCATCGGTTTGGGGCAGACCACTGCGCTGATGATGACTGGCCGGCTCGACGCGGCCGCCGAACTGGCCCAGCAGTTCACCGATTTCGCCGAACTACAGCAGCCGGGCCGCGCGATCGGCGAGGTCCTGCTGGCCCATGTGCTGATCGCCGCCGGGGAATTCGGCCGTGCCGCGGCGCTGCTCGGGCCGGCCGCCACCACGCTGGAACGCACGGGGTATTCGTGGGGACCACTGTCGTTGACACTGCTGGCCACCGCGCTGGCGCAGCAGGGCGACACCGCCGCGGCGGCAAAGGCATTGAGCAGGGCCGAATCCCGCCACGGCACCAAGTCGGCGCTGTTCGCCCCCGAGCTCGGTGTGGCGCGGGCCTGGCGGCTGGCCGCGGTGCGCGACGCACACGGCGCGGTGGCCGCCGCCCGGGACGCCGCGCGCATGGCCGAACGCGGCGGCCAGCCCGGCACGGCGCTGCGGGCGTGGTACGAGACCGTACGGCTCGGCGACATTCGCGCCGCGGACCCGTTGGCCCGACTCTGCGACGAGATCGATTGTCTCACCGGCAATCTCGCCCTCGCCCACGCGCGGGCACTGGCCGCTGGCGACGCGGCCGCGCTGCAGACGGTGTCCGGCGAGCTGGCCGCGGTGGGGATGCGCGCGGCGGCCGCCGACGCCGACGCGCAGGCCCGGCGGTGCGACGGATAGCGTTGACCGGCGCGCCGCATTGTGCGCGAACCGTGACCCGATCATGTTGCCGCAGCGACCATTAGCCATCACGGTTTGCAGTGGCTCCGAGCCCGTGAGCAACGCGGGTTGAAGGCACGATGCAGATCCGCCCTTCCCGTGCGGCCAGTCTGGTTGCGGTCGGATCGCTGATCACCGCGCTGACCACTGGCGCCGCGTCGCCGGTCGCGTCGCACGGCATGGTCAGCCTGCTCGACTTCCATCGGGACCTCGTACAACGAGGCGTTCCAGGGCGAGGGCGCCCCGGCGTGGGCGGCGGCAAGTGGTTTCGGCGCCCAACGCGCCCGTGCTGGCCGTCGTCGCGAACGCGGGCGTCGGCAGCGTCGAGTTGGTCGTCACGCCCCGATGGCCCCGATGGCTCAGACGGCTCAGACGTCGAAGACCCGGACCAGGCCGTCCAGCCCGGCGAAGTCCGCCCCGTTTCGGGTGTAGAGATCGAGGCCGCTCGCGTGCGCGGTCGCCGCGATCAGCAGGTCGGCGAAACGGCTCCGCGGCATCCGGCCTGCACCGACCACGGCGGCGACGACGAGTCCATAACTGCGCGCGGCCGCCGCGTCGAAGGGAATCGGTTCCAGTATCGATTCGACTTCCTGCAGCCGGGCCTGCCGCCTGGCCGCTTCGACCGGGTCGCCGGCCAAATGCGGACCGGACGCCAGTTCGGCCGCGGTGATCGCCGAGATCGCCATTTCGTCGGGCAGCGCGGCGATCACGGCCGGGTCATGCCAGTCGACGACCACCGAGGTGTCGAGAAGGCCGGACGCCACGGCTCAGAGGCCCTGGTCGATCGACCGGTCCAGGTCGGCGCGGAACCGGCGGTGGTCGATGCGCACGGCGGCGGCGGCCGCCAGCGCCGCGACGTCGTCGCGGGAGACGAAGGTGCGGCGGCGACCGGTTCGGATCGGGCTCAACTCGGCCACCGGCTCACCGTTGCGGGTGACGACAAACGTCTCCCCCGCAGCCACCGCGTCGATCACCTTGGCGTTGTCGTTGCGGAGCTCACGCTGCGCGATGGTCCTGGCCACCGACGAAGTGTAGCAAGTGGTGCGACGGTGAGCTACGCACGTCGGGCACAACTCTCCGCTTATTCCGAGACCGCCTGCGGTTCCGTGCGGACCCGCTCGATTTGGTCGTATGCGTAGGCGGCCACCTCGGCAACGGCAACGCCCATGCCCTCGCCCGTGCGAGTGACGATTCGTAGATCTGGCCGCCGAGGACCTCGTGAAGGTGTGTGACCGTCGTGATGATCTCGGGAAAGCCCGCCGCGCCGAGGGGATCGACGGCCAAACCGCCGATGATGGCGGCCGGTTCGTGGTGTCCAAGCCGATCCAACAGGGCGGTGAGGACCGCCAGGGGGACGCCGATATGGCCGCGATTGGCCGGCTCGGCACTCATGCGCTCAGGTATGCCCGCAACACGTCCACGGCCGCGGTGATGTTGCCCACCGGCACCGCCTCGTCGCGCTTGTGCGCGACGTTGGGGTCGCCGGGCCCGAAGTTGACCGCCGGGATGCCCAGGGCGGCGAACCGCGCCACGTCCGTCCAGCCGTATTTCGCCCGGACGCGCCCGTCGGCGGCCTCGACCAGGGCCCTGGCGGCGGGCTGCGCCAGCCCGGGCAGGGCGCCCGATGCGGCGTCGGTCTGCTCGATTGCCACGTCGAGCCCGTCGAACACCTCGTGCACGTGCGCCAGCGCGGCGGCCGCCGACCGGTCGGGCGCGAAACGGAAGTTGACCGTCACCGAGGCCGCGTCGGGGATCACGTTGCCGGCCACACCGCCCTCGATCCGCACCGCCGACAGGCCCTCGCGGTAGGTGCACCCGTCGATGTCCACGGAGCGCGCCCGGTATCGCGCCAGCCGGTCCAGGACCGGGCTCAGCTTGTGAATGGCGTTGTCGCCCAACCAGGAACGCGCTGAATGCGCGCGGGTGCCGGTGGCCCCGATCACCACGCGCAGCGTCCCCTGGCAGCCGGCTTCGATGTAGCCGCCGGTGGGCTCGCCCAGGACGGCCACGTCGGCGGCCAGCCAGTCCGGAAGCTCGCGCTCGATGCGTCCCAAGCCGTTTGCGGCGGCCTCGATCTCCTCGCAGTCGTAGAACACCAGCGTCAGGTCGTGCGCGGGGTCGGCCACGGTGGCGGCCAGGTGCAGGAACACCGCGTCACCGGACTTCATGTCGGCGGCCCCGCAGCCGCACAGCAGGTCGCCGTCGCGGCGGCTGGGCAGGTTGCCGGCGGCCGGGACGGTGTCGAGGTGTCCGGCCAGCAGCACCCGCGACGGCCGGCCCAGCGACGTGCGCGCCAGGACGGCGTTGCCGTTGCGGACGATCTCGAAGCCCGACGTCTGGGCGCGCAGCGCGGCCTCCACCTCGTCGGCCAGGCGCGCCTCGTGCCGCGATTCGCTGGGAATGTCGACCAGCGCCGCGGTCAACTCGATCGGGTCCCCGCGCAAGTCCAGCACGATCCCAAGTATGCCGAGCAGACGCAAAAGCTCCTATTTGCGGCCCCAAAGAGGGCGCTTTTGTGTCTGCTCGGCCGGAGAAAGTAACCTGACCGCCGTGACTGGAGCTGCAGGAATCGGGCTGGCGACGCTGGCCTCGGACGGATCGATCCTCGACACCTGGTTCCCCGCACCGGAATTGACCGAATCGGGCACCACCACCACCTCGCGGCTCGCCGCGTCCGACGTTCCCCCGGACCTGGCCGCGCTGGTCGGCCGCGACGAGGACCGCGGCACCGAGACCGTCGCGGTGCGCACGGTGATCGGCTCGCTCGACGATGTCGCGACCGACTCCTACGACGCCTACCTGCGGTTACATCTGCTCTCGCACCGGCTGGTGGCCCCGCACGGCCTGAACGCCACCGGGCTGTTCGGGGTGCTGACCAACGTGGTGTGGACCAACCACGGGCCCTGCGCCGTCGACGGGTTCGAGGCGGTCCGGACCCGGCTGCGCCGCCGCGGACCGGTGACCGTCTACGGTGTCGACAAGTTCCCGCGGATGGTCGACTACGTCGTGCCGACAGGGGTGCGCATCGCCGACGCCGACCGGGTGCGCCTGGGCGCCCACCTGGCCCCGGGCACCACCGTGATGCACGAGGGCTTCGTCAACTTCAACGCCGGCACGCTGGGCGCGTCGATGGTCGAAGGCCGCATCTCCGCCGGTGTGGTGGTGGGCGACGGGTCGGACGTCGGCGGCGGGGCATCGATCATGGGCACGCTGTCCGGCGGCGGTACGGATGTCATCTCGATCGGGAAGCGCTGCCTGCTGGGCGCGAACGCGGGGCTGGGCATCTCGCTCGGCGACGACTGCGTCGTCGAGGCCGGCCTCTACGTCACCGCGGGCACCAAGGTGACCACGCCGGCCGGCAAAGTGGTCAAGGCCAGGGAGCTCTCCGGCGCCGGGAACATGCTGTTCCGCCGCAATTCGCGCACCGGGTCAGTCGAGGTGGTGGCCCGCGACGGCCGGGGCATCACGCTCAACGCCGAACTGCACGCCAACTGAGTCAGCGGCAGCCGTTGCGCTGCAGGTCGGGCGACGCGGCCGACCCCAGCGCCGCCCCGTTGGTCTCCGGCAGCAAGTAGGTGCTCACCAGGCTGACCGACACCAGCGCGGCAAGCAGCAGGCTCAGCGCCCAGCTGCCGAAGCTGGCCAGCAGAGTCCCGGCGATCAGCGGCGGCAACGCCCCGCCGAGGATGCCCGCGAGGTTGCTGGACAGCGCGGCGCCGGTGTAGCGGTAGCGGGTGGCGAACAGTTCGGGCACGAACGACGCCGTGGGGCCCGCGGCGATGGCGCCGACGGCGTACATGCCCACGATCGCGACCGCGAACAGGACGGGGCTGCCGGTGTCCATCAGCGGGATCACGACCAGCGACCACGGCAGCGACGCCACTCTCCCCACCAGCATCATCCGGCGTCGCCCGACCCGATCGGACAGGCTCGCAGAGACCGCGACGAGCGCGATGCTCGCCAACCCGCCCAGCACCCCGACGACCAGGATGAGGGTGCGGGAATGCCCCAGTTCGCTCTGCGCGTACCGAGCCAGGTACGTACTGGCCATGTAGACGAATCCGAATCCGCTGACAACGCTGCCACCGGCCAGGACGATCGTGCGGTACTCGCGGCGCAGCACCTCCTTGATCGGCGCCTCGGTGACGGCGTTGCGGGCCTTCTCGCCCGCGAACACCGGGGTCTCCCCGATGTTGAGCCGAACGTACAGGGCGACGACGATCAACGCGGCGCTGATCAGGAACGGAACCCGCCACCCCCACTGCAGGAACGCGGCGCTGCGCTCGCCGATGGTCGCGTTCACGCCGAGGAACACCAGGCTGGTCAGCACCAGCGCGACACCCCCGCCCAGCGGGGTGAACATGCCGTACCGGCCGCGCCGGCCCGCGGGCGCGTACTCGGCGCTCAGCAGCGCCGACCCCGCCCACTCGCCGCCGACGGCGAACCCCTGCAGCACCCGCAGGGCGATCAGGATCAGCGGGGCGGCGCCCCCGATGGCCGCGGGGGTGGGCACCAGGCCCACCCCCACCGTGGACACGGCCATGATCAGCAACGTGGCGACGAGCGTCTTCTTGCGGCCCAGCCGATCCCCGAAGTGCCCGAACACGGCCGCGCCCAGCGGCCGGGAGAGAAACGCGGTGGCGAACGTGCCCATCGAGGCGACCGTGGCCATTGCCGGACTCAGATGCGGGAAGAACACGGTGGGGAACACCAGCGCCGCCGCGATGCCGTAGATGAGGAAGTCGTAGAACTCGATGGCGGAGCCGACCAGACAGGCGGCCGCCACCCGCCTCATCGGCGTGACGCCGGGGTCCGTGTGGATCGACACGGTAACGACGGTAGCGCGACGCCGCGCCGTCGTGCTCGGGGACAGGCCGCGCTCTCAGCCTTCGGACAGCAACTGCTTCTTGAGCACCTTGCCCATGGCGTTGCGGGGCAACGAATCCACGAAGCGCACCTCGCGCGGCCGCTTGTGGGCCGAAAGCTCCTGGGCGACATGGTTGACCAACTCGTCGGCGGAGACGTCCGGCGCCCCGACGACGTAGGCGACGATGCGCTGGCCCAGGTCGTCGTCGGGCACCCCGACGACGGCCACCTCGCCCACGCCCGGATGCCCGAGCAAGGCCGTTTCGATCTCGCCCGCACCGATGCGGTATCCGCCGGACTTGATCAGGTCGACGGACTCGCGCCCGACGATGCGGTGCATCCCGCCGCCGTCGATGACCGCGACGTCCCCGGTGCGGTACCAGCCGTCGGTGTCGAACGCCTCGGCGGTGGCGTCCGGCCGGTTGAGGTAGCCGTCAAACATCGTCGGCCCGCGAACCTGCAGCCTGCCAACGGTTTCCCCGTCGTGCGGCGCGGGGCCGCCGTCCTCGTCGAGCAGCCGGGTCTGCACGCCGGGCAGCGGCAGGCCGACCCAGCCGGCGCGCCGCTCACCGTCCGCGCGCGTGGACAGCGTGATCAGCGACTCCGAGGCGCCGTAGCGTTCGACGGGCCGGTGCCCGGTGAGCCCGGCGAGCCCGTCGAACACCGGGACCGGCAGCGGTGCGCTGCCGGAGACCAGCAGCCGCGCCCGGCTCAGCGCCCGCGCGGAGCCCTCGTCGGCCACCACCCGCGACCACACCGTGGGCACCCCGAAGTACAGCGTGCCGCCGGCTTCCGCACACGCCTGGGCATAACCGGCCGGTGTCGGTTTTCCGGTGTGCACGAAGCGGTTTCCCACGCGCAGCGACCCGAGCAGGCCCAAAACCAGGCCGTGCACGTGGAACAGCGGCAGTCCGTGCACCAGGACGTCCTCGGCGGTCCACTGCCAGGCTTCGGCCAGTGCGTCGAGGTCGGCGGCGATCGCGCGCCGGCTCAGCACCACCCCCTTGGGCAGCCCGGTGGTGCCGGAGGTGTAGATGACCATCGCGGTGGCATCGGGCGGCGGCTCGGGATACCGGTGCCAGGAGCGCGCATGCAGCCGGACAGGGATGTGCGGCAACCCTTCCGGCTCGTCCGGCGGGGGCCCCAGCCAGGCCTGCACGCCGGAGTCGGTGAGCATGTGGCGGCGTTCGGACGTACCGATGTCGGCCGGCACCGGGACGAACGGGACGCCGGCGATCAGGCAGCCGGTGACCGCCAGCACCGTCGCCGCGGTGGGCGTGGCCAGCACCGCGACCCGGTCAGCGCCGGCGACCCGTTCGGCCACCGACGTCGCGGCGCCGAGCAGGTCGCCGCGGCTCAACGCGACGCCGTCGATGCGTACCGCGTCGGCGAGGTCGGTGGCGGTGACCAGCGCGGGATTCAGGGAAGCCAGCAGCACGTGAGCAGGTTACTGCTCGTCCCAGATCTTCATCAGGGTGGCCAGGATCTCCTCGCCGCGCCCCAGCCCGGCCAGATGGCTTTCGCCCGGCAGCACATAGAGCTCGGCGTCGGGCAGCCGCGACACCACGTGCTCGCCGTGGGCGAACGGAACGATGTGGTCGTGGTCGCCGTGCCACCAGCGGACCGGGACCTTGACCTCGTCGAGCCGGAATCCCCAGTCCCGGGTGAACAGGATGACGTCGTTGAACGGGGCCGCCAGTTGCTTGCGGCTGCCGTTGAGCAGGTCGTCGAGGAACATGGCCCCGAACTCGGGCCGGGTGAGCAGGCGCCGGTCGCCCTCGGGCGATATCGCGGCGTACAGATACAGCGCGGGGTTCGCCACCGGGCGGATCATCCGGACCATCAGGCTCGCGCCGATCCGCAGCGGGTCACCGCCCAGCCGCAGCAGCGGCGCCACCCGCTTGCCCAGGTTCATCAGGCCGCTGGTGATGCCCTCGTCGCCGACGAACGGCGCGACGCCGCCGAGCACGCCGGCGGCGACCACCCGGTCGGGCAGCACCGCGGCGGAGGCCAGCGCGTAGGGGCCGCCGCCGGACAGGCCGATGACGGCCATCTTGTCGATGCCCAGCGTGTCGGCGATCGTGCGCAGGTCGTCACCGAACGCCCGGATGTTCTCGTAGCGGTGGGGTGTCGACGAGCCGATTCCGGGTCGGTCCAGGCCGATCAGGCGGATGTGGTGGTTCTCGGCGTAGACGCGAGCCTCGACCGGAATCTGACGGCGGGCACCGGGGGTCCCGTGCAGCCAGAACATCGCACGCCCCTGCGGGTCGCCGAACTCGGCGAAGCCGATCTGGCGGTCCTCGCCGACCGCGACGTTTCCTTCGAGCTTGGGGCGGGCGATCTCGATGGCCATGCCCAGCAGCTTGGCATGTGACGAGCGGTTTACCAAAGCCTCGCGGGGAGCCGACCGCCCTGCGGTTGATTGGGCAGTTGGAGCTCTCGTGCCACGAAGCGGCCTCCTAGCGACATCGGTTTCTCCCGGCTATTTATCGAGCCATTGATTGGCCAAGGTCCGGGCTATACTGCGGACTCATGAAGACGGTGCCGCTGACCGAGGCCAAGGACAAGCTCTCCGCGCTGGTCGACGAGGCCGACACGACCCACGAAATCATCCAGATCACCCGGCACGGCCGCGTCGCGGCAGTTCTCATGTCCGCCGACGACCTCGAGTCGCTCAACGAGACTCTGCACGCGCTGCGGACGCCGGGCGTGGCCGACGAGCTCGCCCAGGCCGACGCCGACTACGCCGCCGGAAAGACGGTCAGCGGCGAAGAGATTCGCCGGCGCTACGGCTTGAAGTGACCGGGCCGAAGACACCGTGGTCCGTCCAGCTGTCGCCGTCGGCGTCGCGCTCCCTCGACCGGCTCGCGCACCGAGTCGCCGCTGCGATCGCCGAATTCATCACCCTCACATTGCCGGCTGACCCGTACCGGCTGTCCAAGCCGCTGCGATTCGAATTCGAAGGCTGGCGCCTCGCGCGCCGCGGCGATTACCGCGTCACATTCCGGGCGCTCGAGGACGACCGCGTGCTGTACATCGGCCGCATCGAGCACCGCGCGCATGCCTATCGCCGCTGACGCCTTCAGCCGCGGTTACGCGTTCAGCACCCGCTCGCCGATCACCCGAGCCGCGCGCAGCGACGCCACCTCATCACTGGAAAGGCCCAGGCCGCGCAGGATCTCGTCGTTGTGCCGGCCCAGGGTGGGCGGGGCGCTGCGGTGGTGCCGCGCCGGGCCGGGGGTGATGCGAAACGGCCACCCCGGGTAGCGGTGCACCCCGGTGACGGGGTGCTCGAGTTCCTCGTAGTAGCCGCGGGCGTCGAGTTGCGGGATGCCGTACATGTCCTCGCCGGTGCTGACTCGCTCGGCCGCGATGCCATGCGCCGCGCAGGTTTGCACGATCTCCGCGGCCGTCTGCGTCGAGGTCCAGGCGCCGACGATCCCGTCGAAGGCGTCGTGGTCGGACCCGTCCCGGTCGGGCACGGACAGCGCGACCCAGGCGTCGTCCGCGGTCGGGTAGACACCCTGCAGGTACCCGCGCCGCCGGTTGCCCTCGCGCGGACGCACGACGCCGTTCATCGAGTACTCGATCACCGGTTCCGCGGTGAGGCAGGCCGCGACCTCGATCTGGGCGATCTCGATCAGCCGGCCCGCTCCGGTGCGGTTGCGGTGCTCGAGCGCGGCCAGCAGCGCGACGCCCGCGTGCACGCCGACGATCGGGTCGGCGGGCCCCTGCGGGTTGCACGGCGGCCCCTCGGGATAGCCGGTGACCGCCGACATCCCGGCGGTCTGTTCGAAGTTCAGCGCCCAGCCGACGTAGTCGCGCCAGGGGCCGTGCAGGCCGTAGCCGGGCATCCGCACCATGATCACGCCGGGGTTCAGCGCCACCACCGACTCGTAGTCCAGACCGAAGTGCTCGACCACGCGCGGGGAGAAGTTCTCCACGACGACGTCGGCCTGGGCGGCCAGCCGGCGGGCGATCTCGAGGCCCCGCTGCGAGGTCAGGTCGAGCGTGAGGTCGCGCTTGTTGAGGTTGGTGCCCTGCCAGATCGGGCTGCGCTCGTACCAGTCGTCGCCCTCGTAGGCCAACGCCCCCGAGTAGCGGTGGCCGTCGGGACGCTGGATGGACTCGACCTTGACGATGTCGGCGCCGAACGCCCCGAGGTAGCAGGTCAGGTACGCCCCGGCCCAGAACGTGGTGAGGTCGAGCACCCGCAGCCCCGCGAAGGGCAACGCATCCGCCGCCGGGACTACCGGCTCCTGTTGCTGCACAGCGGCTTCCGAGAATCGGAACGCGGGACCGGGCCGCCGGAACGGCCAGCCGGCGCCGCCGCCCGCCTGGAAGAACCCGCGTTCGGCGTATTGCGGGCAGTCCAGCACCGTCGCGCCGTCGTTGACCGGGGACGCCGGGACGCGCAGCGCCTGGGCCAGTTCGACGATCTCGGCGACGGTCCGGCCGGCGAGCCACGGCTCGGCCTCGGCGAAGAATTCGTCGCGCTCCGGGCCGCCCATCATGATCGCGAGCTGCTGCTCGCCGTACTCCGGCAGGCCGAGCATCGCGCACACGTCGAGCCAGTGCTGCCCCGTCAGGCAGTTGATGCCCACCCACCCGTCGGCGGCCCGCACGACACCGAGCATCGGCGCCGAGCGCATGTTCGCCGGCAGGCCAAGGCGTTCCATCCGCTGCGCCATCAACATCGGATACGGCAGCGTCGAGAGCAGGCACTCCAGCTGCGAGACGTCCACCTCCCGGACGCGGCCGGCGGGGTGCAGCCGCAGCGCGGTCAGCGCGCCCAGCGCGCCGTAGGCGCCCGCGACGTATTCGCAGATGCGGGCGCCGACCTGCACCGGCGGGCGGTCGGGGTCGCGGGCGCTGACCCAGCCCGACGCGGCCTGCAGGGTCAGCGGTGTGGCGCGCCGATCACGCCACGGCCCCGACCGGCCGAACGCGGAGATGCTCAGCCGCACCAGGTTCGGGTTCAGCCGCTCCAACGCCTCGGCGCCGAGTCCCCGGTCCGTGAGCGTGCCGGGTGCGAAATCCTCGATGAGGACGTGCGCGCCGGCGACGAGCTCGCGTGTGTTGGCGGAATCCATTGCGGTCATGCGCTTTCCGGCGTTGAGGTATTCGAACAAGCCCGCTCGCTGCGGGTCGGCGACACCACCGGGAAACGGGCCCCACCGGCGCAGCGGATCCCCTTCGGGCGGCTCGACTTTGGTGACCTCGGCGCCGAGGTCGGCGAGGAGCTTGCCGGCGTAGGGGCCCGAGATGTCGCCGGCGAGTTCGACGACGCGCAGCCCGGCCAGCGGCCCCGTCATGCGGGGATCCCGATGGCCTTCACCTCCGTGTACTGGTGCAGCCCGCGGATCCCGCCGCTCTCCCGGCCGAATCCGCTCAGTTTGAAACCGCCGAACGGGGCGTCGCCGGGCCCGACGCCGTTGATCGCGACCTGCCCGGTGCGGATGCGGCGGGCGACGGCGACCGCCCGGTCCACGTCGGTGCCCCACACGGCGCCGGACAGCCCGTAGCGGGAGTTGTTCGCGATCGCCACGGCGTCGTCGTCCCCGGAGTAGCGCAGCACGGTCAGCACCGGGCCGAAGACCTCCTCCTGGGCGATCGCCGAGTCCGGGTCGACCTCGGTGAGAATCGTTGGCTCGAAATAGAACCCGGTATCCAGCCCGGCCGGGCGGCCGCCCCCGGTCACCAGTTTCGCTCCGTCGTTGACCGCCCCGTCCACGTGCGCCTGCACCCGGTCGCGCTGCGCGGCGCTGATCAGCGGTCCCATCCGCGTCGCGGGATCCCGGGGATCGCCGACCTTGACGTCGCCGGCGAGCGTGACCAGCCGGTCGACGACGTCGTCGTGCAGCTTCTCGGGCAACAGCAGCCGGCTGTGCAGGATGCAGGCCTGGCCGGCGTGCAGTGAGCAGCAGTTGAACAGCAGCTGCTCGAGCATCTCGTCGGTGACGGTCGCGTCGTCCAGGACGACGCTCGCCGACTTGCCGCCGCACTCCAGCAGGAGCCGGGTCATGGCGTCGCCGGCGGAGCGCATGACCTCGCACCCGACGGTCGAGCTGCCGGTGAAGCTGATCATGTCGATGCGCGGGTCGGTGGTGAGCAGCTTGGCGGCCTGCAGGCCCGACGGCGTGACGACGTTGACCACCCCGGGGGGAATGTCGGTGTGTTCGTCGATGATTCGGGCCAGCGCGAGCCCGGCCAGCGGCGTCAGCGGCGACGGCTTGAGCAGGACGGTGTTGCCCGCGGCCAGCGCGTTGTTCACCTTCATGACGTTGAGAATGTGCGGGAAGTTCCACGGCGTCAGGATGGACACCACACCGAGGGGCTCGTGCCGCAGCACGGTGGTACCGGCGCCGATCCCGGTGACCGGCTCGTCGACCAGCTGCGTGGCCAACTGGGCGGCGTGCATGGACGTGTATCCGGCGCCGTCGATCTGCATCATGCGTTCGTTCGCAACGCAGCCCCACTCCGCCTGCGAGAGCGCGAAGAACTCGTCGGCGTGCTCGAGCAGCGCGGCGCCGAGTTGGTTGAGGCAGCCGGACCGCTCTTCGGGGCCCATCGCCGACCAGGGGCCGTCGTCGAAAGCGCGGCGCGCGGCCGCGATCGCGTCGCCGACCTGCGCGACGCTCGCGTCGGGGGCGCCGGCGATGACCTGCTCGGTCGCCGGGTCGACGTCGTCGTAGCGCCCGTCCTCCGGTTCGACCCACGCGCCGTCGATGTAGAGCCGATAGGTGTCGACCAGGGGACCCGGAGGGTGTAACTCGGCCATGCGCTTCCTCACCGAATGTCGGTCATCTCGGGAGACAGTGTTCACCTATGACGACGTGACGTCAATCACTGCAGACGCGAATTTCCGCGTATTTCAATGCGTGTCTGCCCCGTTGACAGAGCTGTCCGCCTGGAGTAGACACAACGGCGCAAGACATATTGCATCAATATGTCGGATCTTCTGGTCAGGAGGCCTGCCGTGCAGACCACTTTGCCCGCTTCTTTGTTGCACTCCCCCGATTTCTACGCCGGCGACCCCTACCCGGCGTACCGGGAGCTGCGCGCGACCAACCCGGTCTGCTGGAACGATGTCACCAACTTCTGGGCGCTGCTGAAATACGAGGACATCCGGTTCGTGTCGGGCAACCCGGCCCTGTTCACCTCGACCAAGGGCATCACCATCCCCGACCCGCACATGGCCAATCCCGTGCAGGAGGGCAACCTCATCTTCACCGACCCGCCGCGGCACCGGCAGCTGCGCAAGCTGATCAACTCGGGCTTCACCCGGCGGCGCGTGGCGGTGCTCGAGCCCAAGATCCGCGAGATCGTGCGGGGCATCCTCGATCCCCTGCAGCCGGATTCGGTGCACGAGTTCGCCGAGGAGATCGCCGCCCCGCTGCCCACCCGGATGATCGCCGAGCTGATCGGCGCCCCGCCCGACGACTGGGAGCAGTTCCGGGCGTGGTCGGACGCGGCCACCGGAACCGCCGACCCGGAGATCGAACTCGACTCGATGGTCGCGATGGGCCAGCTCTACGAGTACTTCCAGAAGCTGATCGCGGCACGGCGCACCGAGCCCCGCGACGACCTGCTGTCGGTGCTGGCCGGCGCGGAGATCGACGGGCACCGCCTCACCGACGAGGACCTGCTCAACTTCGCATTCCTGCTGCTGGTCGCCGGCAACGAGACCACCCGCAACCTGATCGCGCTGGGCACGTGCGCGCTGATCGCCCACCCGGACCAATGCCGCCTGCTGGCCGACGATCCCGGCTTGATCCCTGGTGCGGTCGAGGAGATGCTGCGCTTCAACAGCCCGGTGGTCCACATGGCGCGCACCGCGACCGCCGACGTCGAGATCCGCGGCCGGCGCATCGCCGCGGGCGACGTCGTGGTGATGCTCTACGGGTCGGCCAACCGCGACGAGGACATCTTCGGCCCCGACGCCGAGCAGTTCAAGGTCACCCGCAACCCCAACCCGCACATCGCCTTCGGCTGTGGCGAACATTCCTGTGTGGGAGCGCAATTGGCGCGCCTGGAGGCGCGCGTACTGTTCGAGGAGGTGCTGCGCCGGTTTCCCCGGCTGGAGTTGGTGGGCGAGGTGGACCGGATGCGGGCCACCATGGTGCCCGGGGTCAAGCGCATGCCGGTACGGCTCGGGGCCTGACGGTGCACCTCGAGTACACGCCCGAGCAGGAACGGCTGCGCGCAGAGATCCGCGCGTCGTTGGAGCGGGTGATGACGCCCGAGCGGGCCGCCGCGGTCCGCGAACGCATGGAGGGTGGCCCGGAGGTCCGGGAGTGCATCCGCGCCCTGGCGGCGGCCGACCTGCTCGGGGTCGGCTGGCCCAAAGAGTACGGCGGGCGCGGCTTCTCGGCGATCGAGCAGTTCATCTTCGCCGAGGAGGCTCGCCGGGTCGACGCCCCGATCCCGCTGGTGACGCTCAACACGGTCGGGCCGACGCTGATGCAGTGCGGCACCGAGGAGCAGAAGCGCAAGTTCCTGCCGGCGATCCTGGACGGCAGCGTCGAGTTCGCGATCGGCTACTCCGAGCCCGGCGCCGGCAGCGACCTGGCCTCGATCCGCACCACGGCGGTGCGCGACGGCAACGAATACGTGATCAACGGCCAGAAGATGTTCACCAGCGGCGCCGCGTACGCCGACTATGTGTGGCTGGCCGTGCGCACCGACCCGGATGCCAAGAAGCACAAGGGCATTTCCATCCTCATCGTGCCCACCTCGTCGCCCGGGTTCTCCTGGCAGCCGCTGCACACCATGCCGGGCGTCTCGACGTTCTACACGTTCTACGACGACGTGCGAGTGCCGGTGAGCACGCTGGTGGGCGGCGAGAACCAGGGCTGGCAGCTGATCACCACGCAGTTGAACTTCGAGCGCGCGGCCCTGGGCAACCTCGCCGGGCTCGAGCCGCTGTTCGAGAAGACGCTGGACTGGGCCGCCACCACCGAACTCGACGGCGGCCGCGTCATCGACCAGCCGTGGGTGCGGCTCGCGCTCGCCCGCGTCGAGGCCCAGGTCGCCGCGTACAAACTGATCAACCTGCGGGTCAACGCCGCGATGACGAAGGGCGTGCTGAGTATGGGGGAAGCATCCGCGGCCAAGGTGTTCGGCACCGAACTGACCCAGCAGGTCGCCCGCCAGCTGCTGGAAGTGCTGGACCACAACGGGTTACGACGCGGCGCCGACGCCCCGCTGCGGGGCGCCCTGGAAGCCGCCTACCGGTTCGCGGTCATCAACACCTTCGGCGGCGGGGCCAACGAAATCCAGCGTGACATCATTGCCATGGCCGGGCTGGGCATGCCCCGCGCGCCGCGCGACCTTCGAGCCGCCACGTAGTCAGGAGGACCAACGCAGTGACCGACCCAGAAACCGTCAGCGCCAAGGTGCGGGCCCTCGTCGGCCAGCCCACCGGCGGCACCGGAGAGCCCTCGGTGGCGCCGGATCCGGTCAACCAGCCGATGATCCGGCACTGGGCTTACGCCATGGCCGACATGAACCCGGTCTACCTCGACCCGGAGTTCGCGGCGTCGTCCCGGTTCGGCGGCATCGTCTCGCCGCCGGTCATGCTGCAGACCTGGACGATGCCGTCACCCAAACTGGAAGGCATCGGCGAGCGGGGCGGCGCCCCGGTCGAGATCACCGGCAACCCAACGGCCTTCCTCGACGAGGCCGGCTACACCAGCACCGTCGCCACCAACTCGGAGTTCGAGATCGAGCGCTATCCCCGGCTGGGCGACGTCATCAGCGCCACGGCGGTCTACGAATCGGTCTCCGAGGAGAAGAAGACCGCGCTGGGCACCGGCTTCTTCCTGACCTGGCTGACCACCTACACCGACCAGAACGGTGAGGTGCTGGGGCGGCAGCGATTCCGGGTGCTGCGATTCAGGCCGGAACGCTGATGGCGGCCCGGCTGGCCCCGGCCATCAGCAAGGACACCGAGTTCTTCTGGAACGGCCTGCGTGAGCACAGGTTGCTGATCCAGCGCTGCGGCGGCTGCGGGGCGCTGCGCCACCCGCCCCGGCCGATGTGCCCGGCGTGCCGGTCGCTGGACTGGGAGGCGGTCGAGGCGAGCGGCCGCGGCACCGTCTACAGCTACGTGATGCCGCACGAACCCAAATTCCCCTTCTCCGAATACCCCTACATCGTCGCGCTGATCGAGCTCGCCGAGGGGGTGCGGCTGGTGTCGAACCTGTGCGACATCGACCCGGCCGACGTCACGGTCGGCATGGAAGTCGAGGTCTTCTACCAAGAATTCGACGACGGTTTGGTGCTGCACCAATTCCGGCCGGTGGGCTAGGCGCGCCATGGATTTCACGTTCACCGAAGAGCAGGAGACGATCGCCAAGCTCGCCCGCGACATTCTCGAGCGCCGCGCCACCCCTGAGCGCCTCACCGAACTCGAAGCCGGGGAGATCCGCCACGATGCGGGGCTCTGGCGCGAACTCGCGTCCGCCGACCTGTTGGGCACCGCGCTGCCGGAGCAGTTCGGCGGGAACGGCGGCGGCTTCGTCGAACTCGGCGTGTTGCTGGCCGAGGTGGGCTGGACCGTCGCGCCGGTGCCCGCGTACGCGACCCTGGTGCTGGGCGCCGACCCCATCGCCCGGCACGGCACGGCGCAGCAACGGCAACGCTACCTGCCCCACGTCGTCGCGGGCGCCCGCATGCTGACCGCCGCCCTGGCCGAGCCCGGCCGCTCCGATCCGACGAGTCCCGGCACCACCGCCCGCCGCGACGGTCCGCATTGGCGCCTCGACGGCATCAAGGAACTGGTGCCCGCCGCCCAGATCGCCGACACCGTCCTGGTCGCCGCCACCACCGACGACGGCGAGGCGGGCCTGTTCCTGCTGGCGACCGACGCTCCCGGCGTCGAGGTCCGGCCGGTGGCGACCACCGACCACGAACCGCACGCCGACGTGTTCCTGGACGGCGCAACGGTTTCCGAGCAAGACCGGCTCGACGCCACGCTCGACGACCTGCACACCCGCGCGCTCATCGGCCTGTGCGCCATCCAGCTCGGCGTCTGCGAGCGCGCACTGCGGCTGGCCGCCGACTACACCAGCGGGCGCGAGCAGTTCGGCCGGCCGATCGGCAGCTTCCAGGCGGTGCAGCAGCGGATGGCCGACGCGTTCATCGACGTCGAGGCGATCCGCTGGACCACCTGGCACGCGGCCTGGCTGGTCGCGAACGACCGGCCCGCGACGGAGGCCCGCCGGGCCGCCCGCATCGCGAAGTTCTGGGCCGCCGAGGCCGGCGCCCGCGTCGCCGCCACCGCCCAACAGGTGCACGGCGGCATCGGCATCGACGTCACCTATCCCCTGCACCGCTACTTCCTGTGGGCCAAGCACAACGAGCTCGCGCTCGGCCCCGCCTCCGCCCAGCTCGCCGCCATGGGCAGCGCTTACTCCGAAGGAAACCGATGACGACCGCCAAAACCCGCACCACCACGCTGCAGTGGGCCGATATCAACGTCGGCGACGAGGTGACGCCGCTCGAGGTCCCGATCACCACCACGATGATCGTCGCCGGCGCGATCGCGACCCGCGACTTCATGCCGGTGCACCACGACCGCGACTACGCCAACAAGCAGGGCTCGCCGAACCTGTTCATGAACATCCTGACCAGCAACGGCTACTGCGTGCGCTTCCTGACCGACTGGGCCGGGCCCGAGGCGATGGTCAAGAACCTCTCGATTCGCCTTGGGGTGCCGTGCTTTCCCGACGATCCGCTGCGGTTCACCGGCAGCGTGACCGGCAAGAGCGAGGCTTCGGGCGGAGAGAACTTCGTCGAGGTGACCTTCAAGGCGTCCAACAGCCTCGGCGACCACGTGTCGGGCACCGCGGTGCTCAGCCTGCTCGACGGGTCGGGGGCATGAGCGCGCTGCCCGGCGCCGCCGCGATCGTCGGGATCGGCCAGACCGAATTCTCCAAGGAATCCGGGCGCAGCGAACTGCAATTGGCGTGCGAGGCGGTCAGTGCCGCACTCGACGACGCCGGCCTGGCGCCCGCCGACGTCGACGGCATGGTCACCTTCACCATGGACTCCAGCGACGAGATCGACATCGCCCGCAATGTGGGCATCGGCGACCTGAGCTTCTTCTCCCGCGTGCATCACGGCGGCGGCGCGGCCTCGGGCACCGTGGTGCACGCGGCGATGGCCGTCGCCACGGGCGTGGCCGACGTGGTGGTGTGCTGGCGCGCGTTCAACGAACGCTCCGGCATGCGCTTCGGCGGCAGCGGGCGCACCGACCTGGGGACGCCGCTGTTCATGGCGCACTACGCGCCGTTCGGGCTGCTCACCCCCGCGGCGTGGGTCGCGATGCACGCGCAGCGCTACATGTCGACCTATGGGGTGACCAACGAGGACTTCGGCCGCATCGCGGTGGTGGACCGCAAGCACGCGGCGACCAACCCCGACGCCTGGTTCTACCAGCGCCCGATCACGCTGGAAGACCACCAGAATTCGCGCTGGATCATCGAACCCGTGCTGCGCCTGCTGGATTGCTGCCAGGAAAGCGACGGCGGGGTGGCGCTGGTGGTGACCAGCGCCGAACGCGCCCGCGACCTGCGCCAACCGCCGGCGATCATCACCGCGGCCGCCCAGGGCGCAGCGGCCAACGGCGAGATGATGACCAGCTACTACCGCGAGGACATCACCGGGCTGCCCGAGATGGGCGTGGTGGCCCAACGGCTTTGGCGCGATTCCGGCCTCAAGCCCCAAGACATCCAAACCGCGTTCATCTACGACCATTTCACGCCGTTCGTGTTCGCCCAATTGGAGGAGCTCGGCTTCTGCGGGCGCGGCGAGGCCAAGGACTTCGCCACCGTCGAACGGCTCTCGCTCGGTGGGGAGTTCCCGATCAACACCAACGGCGGGCTGCTCGGCGAGGCCTACATCCACGGGATGAACGGCATCACCGAGGGCGTGCGCCAGGTGCGCGGCACGTCCCACAACCAGGTCGACAACGTCGAGCACGTCCTCGTCACGTCGGGAACCGGAGTGCCCACCAGCGGCCTGATCCTCGCACCGGCCGGCTAGGAGGGACCCCGATGCCCACGCTCGCGCTGCTGACCGCACCCGGCGGCCCGATCGAGCTGGCCGAATTCCCGCTGTCGGACCCGGCGCCGGGGACGGCCGCGCTGAAGCTGCGGGTGGCGGGGATCTGCGGATCAGATCTGCACATCTTCCGGGGCGAGCTGCCATTGCCGTGCCCGTTCGCCATGGGCCACGAAATGGTCGGCGAGATAGCCGAACTCGGGGCGGGGCTGACCACCGACGCCACCGGCCAACCGCTGGCGGTCGGCGATCGCGTCGTGACACCGTACTTCTGGTTCTGCGGCTCATGCCACGCCTGCTCGCGGGGACGCCCCCACGCCTGCCAGAACCTGATGGCCGGCGAGTACCGCACCCACGACCAGGAGCCGCACTTCATCGCCGCGCACGCCGAGTACTACTACACCAGCGCGCGCCAGCCGCTGTACAAGGTCCCCGACGGCCTCGCCGACGAGGCCGTCGCGCCGCTCAATTGCGCACTCTCCCAGGTGCTGTTCGCGCTGCGCGACGTGCGCCTCGGCGACACCGTCGTCATCCAGGGCGCCGGCGGGCTGGGCATCAACGCCGCCGCCGTCGCGCGCACGGCGGGCGCCGCGGCGGTGATCGTCATCGACAAGATCCCCCAACGGCTCGACGTCGCCGCCGATTTCGGCGCCACCCACTGTCTGGACGCCGGCGGTCTGTCGGCCGCCGAGCTCACCGAGCGGGTCCACGGGCTCACCGACGGCATCGGGGCCGACTGGGTGCTCGAGGTCGTCGGCGTGCCGGCGGTCATCCCGGACGGCATCGGCTTCCTCAACAACGGGGGCACGCTGCTAGAGGTCGGCAACGTCGGGATGGGCCGCACCTTCGAACTCGACCCGAGCGTCCTGGTCTACGGCAACAAGTCCGTGCGCGGGGTGATGTTCTACGACCCGGTCACGCTGGCAGTCGGCCTGTCCTTCCTGCAGCACACCAGCTTTCCGTTTCACCGGTTGCTGCCCAGGCCCTTCCGCCTCGCCGACATCAACGCCGCCTACGCCGCCGCCGATACGGGGTCGATGCCCAGGGGCGCGCTGGTGCCATGACGACCCAGGTTCAGGCCACCGAGACGCGCGAACTGATCGTCGAATCGGCGTATGCCTGTTTCGGCAAGCAGGGGCTGCAGAAGGCGACGATCGTCGACATCGCCAAGAAGGCCGGCGTGTCGCGCAGCACGGTCTACGAGTACTTCAGCGACAAGGCCGCGATCGTCGAGGCGTGCGCCGAACACGCCTCCGAGCGGTTCTACCGCGAGATGTCCAAGGCGATGGACCAGGGCGGCTCACTCGAGGACAAGCTCAGCCGCGCCGCGGTGTTCGTCACCCAGGCCCGCCGGGTCATCGCCGCCGAGCGGTACTTCGACGAGGACGCGGTCAGCCTGCTGCTCACCAAGGATGCCGCCGTGCTGCTGCGCGAGTGCGTCGACTTCTTCAAGCCCTACCTGTCGGCGGCCAGGCTGACCGGAGAGGTGCGCAAGGACCTCGACGTGGAGGCCGCCGGCGAATGGTTCGCGCGGATCCTGTTCTCGCTGTTCAGCACGCCGTCGTCCACCCTGGACATGGAAAACCCCGAAGTGGCAGCGGATTTCGTGCGCGCGCACGTGGTGCGCGGATTCGCCGGCGACCGCTCGCGGCCGAAGCGCGCCCACTGACCGGCGCCGGCCGCTGGCATCCCGCGTTGTGCGACGCATCCTGACGCCCGCGCGGCCGGGCTGGATCCGAAGACGCCGCTCACGTGCGATCCGCAGGTTTTCGACGTGCTGCACACCGCCATCGAGGACGCACCGAAAGCGCTCGGCGCCGCCGGCCGCCTGATCTCGGCCGGCTTCGGGTGTGACGGGTTCACACCAGGCGGCCGAGGAAGCGTCGCACCATGGCGCGTTCGGCGGCGGCGTCTTTGTGGGGCCAGCACCACAACGCCAGGAAGACGCGGATGAGCCACTGCGCCTGGAGCGGATCCGGGCTGTCGTGGCCCAGCATTTCGGCGGCGAGGCCGGTGACGATCGGCGAATCGGTGATCCAGTCGCTGACCGGAGCAACGTGCATCGACCGCATGAGCTGGGCAAGTGGATCCGATCGAAGGCGTTGCAGCGCAACGATGGTGGCGGTCACCACCCGGTCCGGGCCTTGGAGGTCTTTGATCGCTTCGCGCACCGTGTCCAGGATGCGCGCGGACTGGATCGCCACGACCGCGTCGCGGATGGCCGCCTTGCCGCCCGCGTGCCGGTAGATCGTCGCCGGCGAGCAGTGGACCGTGGCCGCCAGCGCCTCGATGGTGAAGGCCTCGTAGCCGCGCCGGGCGATGAGGTCGGCGGCGGCCGCGTAGATGCGTGTCGTGGCTTCGCTGCGGCGGTCCCGTCCCACCAGCCAATCGTCGCGTGGCATCCAACCAGTCTCCTCGCATCGAAAGCCGCCGAAATTCTTCTCGCAACTTGAGAATTTTCGCAACGTTTTTCTCAGCCTAACGCGCTGATCGGTCCGGATGGTTGAGTGCGGCCGCGCCCGGGCCAGCCCGGGGCGTCTCTCAACTTCGTCGCGCCCCGTTGACGCCGCCGGCGGACGCATCTCAGCCTGAACCCATGACGGTCCTCACCGATCCGGTCGAATTCTTCGGCGCCGCCGCGTTGCAGGACCCGTATCCGCTCTATGAGCGGATGCGCGCGGAGGCACCGGTGCACCGCATCGGCGACTCGGTGTTCTATGCCGTGTGCGGCTGGGACGCGGTGACCGAGGCGATCGAGCGGGTCGGGGACTTCTCGTCGAACCTCACCGCGACCATGGTCTACCGCGACGACGGCAGCGTCACCCCGTTCGACATGGGGCCGCCGGGAGGTCCGTCTCACGCGCTGGCCACCGCGGACGATCCGGTGCATGCGGTGCATCGCAGACTCCTGCTGCCGCACCTGTCGGCGAAGCGGGTGCGCATCATCGAGGAGTTCGCCACCGAGACCGCCGAGCTGCTCTGGGAACAGAACCTGCAAGAGGGTCACATCGAGTGGATGGGCGCGGTGGCCAACCGGCTGCCCATGATGGTCGTCGCCAAGCTGTTGGGCCTGCCCGCCGGTGACGTCGACGAACTCATCCGCCTGGGCTACGCCACCACCACACTGCTCGACGGGGTCGTCACCCCCGATCAACTCGACGCCGCCGGCATGGCGGCGATCGAGCTGTCCGCCTACGTCATGGAGCACTTCGAAAAGCCGAGCAGCAACGGCCTGATCGCCGACCTGGCCGCGCGCTACGCGTCGGGCGAGCTGGAGCAGCTCCCGGCGCTGGGCATCATGCTCACGCTGTTCAGCGCCGCCGGCGAGTCGACCGCCTCACTGCTGGGCAGCGCGGCCTGGATCCTCGCGGATCGCCCCGAGATCCAACGGCAGCTGCGTGAGAACCCCGAATTGTTGGGCGCTTTCATCGAGGAGACGTTGCGGTTCGAATCACCGTTTCGCGGCCACTACCGGCACGTGTGGCGCGACACCACCCTGGCCGGGGTCGCGGTGCCCGCCGATACCCACCTGCTCCTCATGTGGGGCGCGGCAAACCGCGACCCGGCGCACTTCGAGGCTCCCGACGAATTCCGCCTCGACCGCGGCACAGCCAAGGGCCACATCACGTTCGGCAAGGGTGTGCACTTCTGCGTGGGAGCCGCTCTGGCACGCCTGGAGGCCCGGATCGTGCTACGCGTGCTGTTGGAACGCACGACCTGGATCGAGGCCGCCGACATCGGGGAATGGTTGCCCAGCATCCTGGTCCGGCGGCGCAACCGGCTGCGGCTGGCCATCCGGTGACTCAGTGACCGCGAGACGCCAGCGCCCTCAGGAAGAACGTCAGGTTGGCGGGCCGCTCGGCCAGCCGCCGCATGAAGTAGCCGTACCACTGGTCGCCGAACGGCACGTACACGCGCACCCGGTTGCCGGCGGCGACCAGTCGCCGCTGTTCGTCGTCGCGGATGCCGAACAGCATCTGGTGTTCGAAATCGTCTACCCCACGGCCGGATTCGCGGGCCAGCGACGGGACCGCCTCGATGACGGCGGGATCGTGGGAAGCCACCATCGGGTAGCCCGAGCCGCCCATCAGCACCCGCAGGCAGCGCAGGTAGGAGTCGGTGACCGCGGCGGGGTCGCGGTAGGCCACCGACGCCGGTTCGTCGTAGGCGCCCTTGCACAGCCGGATCCGCGCTCCCGCTGCGGCGAATTCCGCGCAGTCCCTGGGCGTGCGGCGCAGGTATGCCTGTAAAACGGTTCCCAGCCAAGGGAAATCGGCCCGCAGGTCGCGCACGATCGTCAGCGTGGAATCCGTCGTCGTGTGGTCCTCGGCGTCCACCGTCACCCACACCCCGGCACGCTGCGCCGCTTCGCAGATCGCAAAGGCGTTCTCCCGGGCGATCTTCTCGCCGTCGCGCTCGAGCGACTGCCCCAGCGCCGACAGCTTCAGCGACACCTCCAGGGGCCGTGCGCCGTCCTCGACGCGGTCGTCGAGCCGGCCCAGCCTGCCGATCAGGTCCAGGTACACCTGCACCGCCGCCTCGGCGTCGTCGATGCCGGTCACGTCCTCACCGAGGTGGTCGACGCTGACGTAGAGCCCCGAGTCGCGCAGCGCGGCGACACTGGTCAACACCGAGCCGATCGTCTCCCCGGGCACGAACCGCCGCACCACCTTGCGGGTGATTGGCAGCCGTTCGGCGATGCGGCGCAACCCCTGTCGCCGGCCGGCCGACAGGATCGCCGGGCGCACCGTGTTGGCGAAGACCCCGCCCATCAGTCGGATTCCATGTGCGGGTAACTGTGGTGGGTCGGCGGGACGAACGTCTCCTTGATGGTGCGTGCCGACACCCAGCGCACCATGTTCAGCAGCGATCCGGCCTTGTCGTTGGTACCCGAGCCCCGCGACCCGCCGAACGGCTGGCGCCCGACCACCGCCCCGGTCGGTTTGTCGTTGACGTAGAAGTTGCCGGCCGTGAACCGCAGCCGGTCCTGCGCCGTCAGCACCGCGCGCCGGTCGTCGGCGATGACCGCTCCAGTCAGCGCGTAGCGAGAGCCGGTGTCGACCACGCCGAGGATGCGCTCGTACTGGTCGTCGGGATAGACGTGCACCGACAGTATCGGCCCGAAGTATTCGGTCGAGAAGGATTCGTCGGTCGGATCGTCGGACAGCAGCACGGTCGGCCGCACGAAATAGCCCTCGCTGTCGTCGTATTCACCGCCCACGGCGATGGTCACGCCGGCGGCGCCCTTGGCGCGCTCGATGGCGTTGACGTGCTTGGTGAAGGCGCGGCGGTCGATCACGGCGCCACCGAAGTTGGTCAGGTCGGTGACGTCCCCGTAGCGCAGCGCCGCCGCCTCGCCCAGGAAGTCCTCACCCATGCGCTGCCACACCGAATGCGGGATGAAGGCCCGCGACGCCGCGGAGCACTTCTGGCCCTGGTAGTCGAACGCGCCGCGGATCAGGGCCGTCGACAGCACCTGCGGGTCGGCCGAGGTGTGTGCGACGACGAAGTCCTTGCCCCCGGTCTCACCGACTAGCCGCGGATAGCTTTGGTAACGGCCGATGTTGGCGCCCACCTGTTGCCACAGATGGCCGAAGGTGGCCGTGGACCCGGTGAAGTGGATGCCGGCCAGCCGCGGATCGGCCAGCGCCACGTCGGAGACCGCGAATCCGTCCCCGGTGACCAGGTTGATCACCCCGGGCGGCAATCCGGCGGCCTCGAGCAGTTGCATGCTCAGGTAGGCCGCCAGCGTCTGGGTGATCGACGGCTTCCACACGACGGTGTTGCCCATCAGCGCCGGGGCCGACGGCAGGTTCGCCGCGATCGAGGTGAAGTTGAACGGGGTGACGGCGTAGACGAAACCGTCCAGCGGGCGGTAGTCGCTGCGGTTCCACTCGCCCGGCCCGCTGAGCGGCTGCTGGTCGAGGATCTGACGCGCGAACGCGACGTCGAAGCGCCAGAAGTCGATGAGTTCGCACACCGCGTCGATCTCGGCCTGGTACGGCGACTTGGACTGGCCGAGCATCGTCACGGCGGCCAACTTCTCCCGCCACGGTCCCGCGAGCAGGTCGGCCGCGCGCAAGAAGACCGCGGCGCGTTCCTCGAAGGGCATTGCCGCCCAGTCGTTTTTGGCGGCTGTCGCGGCCTCGACCGCCGCGGTGGCCTCCGCGTGCCCGGCATTGGTCAGCGTCCCCAGCTTCGCGGCGTGCCGGTGCGGCTGCACGACGTCGATCCGCTCGCCGTCGCCCATCAGGTGCTTGCCGCCGATCACGTGGGGAAGGTCGATGGGGTGGTCGGCCACCGCGGCCAGCTCGGCGACCAACCGGGCGCGTTCCGGGGAACCGGGGGCGTAGTCGTGGACCGGTTCGTTGGCGGGTACTGGCACGTGGGTGATCGCATCCATGCCTGCCAGGGTCCCTGCCGCCGTCGTCGATATGTTTGTCTGATCGGACAGGATTGGTCGGGCTTGGTAGTAAAATCCGACAATATGCGGGCGGCTGGTGTCGGACTTGGTCAGTTGCTGCTCGCGTTGGATGCGACCCTGGTCAGCCTGGTGGGGGCACCTCGCGGCCTGGACCTGCCGGTGGGCTCGGCGGCGCTGATCGATTCCGACGACGTGCGGCTGGGCCTGGCGGCGGCGGCCGGTTCGGCCGACATTTTCTTCCTGCTCGGCGTCGCCGACGACGAGGCGCTGCGCTGGGTGGACAAGCAGGCGCGCGAGCGCGTGCCCGTGGCGATCTTCGCCAAGGAGCCCTCCGACGCGCTGGTGACCAGGGCGGTGGCCGCCGGGTCGGCGGTGGTGGCCGTGGAACCGCGGGCCCGCTGGGAGCGGCTCTACCAGCTGGTCAACCACGTGCTGGAGCATCACGGGGACCGCACCGACCCGGCGGACGACTCGGGCACCGACCTGTTCGGGCTGGCGCAGTCGCTGGCCGACCGCATCCACGGCATGGTCAGCATCGAGAACGCCGAATCCCAGGTGCTCGCGTATTCGGCCTCCAACGACGAGGCCGACGAGCTGCGCCGGCTCTCCATCCTGGGCAGGGCCGGCCCGCCGGAGCACCTCAAGTGGATCGGCCAGTGGGGCATCTTCGATGCGCTGCGCGCCGGCGGCGGGGTGGTGCGTGTCGACGAGCGCCCGGCGCTGGGGCTGCGCCCGCGCCTGGCGGTCGGGATCTACCAGCCGGCGGCCGACGCGCGCCGCGCCCCGGTGTTCGCCGGCACCATCTGGGTGCAGCAGGGTGCGCGGCCGCTGGCCGACGACGCCGAGGAGGTGCTGCGGGGAGCGGCGGTATTGGCCGCGCGGATCATGGCGCGGCTGGCGGCGCGGCCGTCGACGCAGACCCGCCGGCTGCAGCAGCTGCTGGGCCTGACCGACGGCGAGCCCGCCGACGTGCCCGCCGTCGCCGCCGAGCTCGGCCTGACCGTCGACGGCAGTGCCGTGCTGATCGGGTGGGATACCGCGGACACCACCATGCCCCGCCCCCCGCGGCTGTCCGACGTCGTGGCGTTGAGCGCCAGTGCATTTCGCGGCGACGCCCGGGTGGCCTCACACGGCTCACGGATCTATGTGCTGTTGCCGCAGACCGCGACGACGCGGTCGGTCACCTCCTGGGTCCGCGGCACGATCGGCGCTCTGCGCGCCGAGCTCGGTATCGAGCTGCGGGCCGCCATCGCGGCGCCGGTCGCGGGTCTGGCGGCTGTCGCGGGCGCGCGCGCCGAGGTGGACCGCGTGCTCGACAGCGCCGAGCGCCACCCGGTCTCGATCGGGCAGGTCACGTCGCTGGCCGAGGCACGCACCACCGTCCTGCTCGACGAGATCGTCACCGTGGTCGCCGCCGAGAAACGGTTGGTGGATCCGTGGATACGCGACCTGCACGCTCAGGACCCGGCGCTGGCCGAGACCCTCCGCGTCTACCTCGACAGCTTCGGCGACGTCGGCGCCGCGGCGCGGGCGCTGCAGGTGCATCCCAACACCGTGCGTTACCGGGTGCGGCGGATCGAGAGACTGCTGTCGGTCTCACTGGCCGATCCCGAAGCGCGCCTTTTGTTTTCGCTCGCGCTGCGTGTCATGGAAAGATCGCCTTAGCAGCAAGGCAGATCCGCAGCCAGCATCACCGTCGACTGCACGGTTCCATCGATTCCGCCGACGGTAGGAAGTAAGGTTCCATCCGGCCGATCGTGCCCTATGCTTTGGGTCGAATCTCTTTCGGATCTCGAGATGGGAGACGACATGTGCGCAATGAAGCGGCTGCTTGTGGCTATCGCTTGTACAACAACCTTTTTCGGCGCATCTGGCGTCGCAGAAGCCGACGGGGACGACGGGAACGACGACGCATTCATCGAAGCACTCAACGCAGAGGGAATTCAATACCCGAACGCGGATCAGGCCATATCCAGCGGCAAAGCTGTGTGTTCCTATATCATCGCCGGACGACACACGGAAAACGAGACCGTGCAAATGGTGGCTGAACAAAATCCCAAGCTTTCGTCGATTCAAGCCGTTCAATTCGTAAACCTGGCCCGCGGGGCGTATTGCCCGTTGCCGCCGATGGGCGGCGGTGGCGGCGGCTAACAATCAAGTCTTTGCTTGGCGGCGCGGTCACATGGGCTCAGATGGGGTGCGTGCAGGTACCTTGGCGGTGCCCAAGTTCAAGGCCCGCCAGCGTCGGCTGTCTTCACCAGAGTCGTGTTGAACGCCTACCAGGCTCCGTTCACGATCTCAATCCCATCGAGATGATTTGGGGCATCGTTACAGTAAATCCGTGGATCTGGTCAACCTGTGTCCAGCCACGATCGAGCAGGACCGCGCTGCAACCGAATCCCGGCCCAACCGCTTCGGCTCCAACTACGACCTGCGTTTCGCTTCCTCGCCCACACGGCCCATTCGCATCCCCACCGCCGAACGTACTCGACCACCGAATGAGCCGGTCTTGCTGTAACAGTGGAGCCGAGGATCCCCATTACTGCGCGGAATCGGGCAGGTTCACGCAGAAAATCGATCGCGTCAACACGGTCGAAGGAACCGCCGACGCCGCCGCCTTACCGGGCCTCGGTGAGCGGCCCACACAGCCACCGACTACGGCTGCGACCGGTCGGCGACAGGCTGATTGTCACTGGCGCCGGTGACGGACTGGTGGCAGTACGTATCCCGTGCGATGGCCACGAACTGGCCTGCGTGTGTCAGCGTCAGCTCGGGATTGGCGTTTTTCACCCCGCGCGCGGCCTGTGCGGCGGTATGACCATCTGCGAGGTAGTCACACACCTCCCGGGCTGCGGACCTGACTGCGGACGTATCCGGAAATTGAATACCAGCCTGGTTGAGCGCGTTTAAGAAGGCGGCGTCGTCGGCGTGCGCGGTTGCCGGCACCGCGAAGGCGGCCATCCCGGCTACGACCACAAGCGGCTTAACGAACATCGGTGTCACTGTTGCCTCCCTGTCAACATCAAGCGAGCCGGTAGGCTCCGTGTGGAGAACCCAAAGCCGTTTCGGAAATCTTGCGTGGCAACTGCTTTCGGTGGTACGAGCACGCTATGGTCGCCGTCCCCTGATTGGTCACGCTGTTCAACTATTGACGGCAGCCGACAAGTCGTTCGGACAGTAGGTCTCTCCGGCGATCTCCACGAACTGCAAGGCGTTGTTGTTGGACAGATGGTGGTTGCGGATTTTCAGTGCGCGCGCCACGACCGTCGGGGAGCGCCCTTCCGCGAGGTAGCCACACACCCCTTTCGCGGTCGCCACGGCGTCCTGCGCGTCGGCGAACTCGATGCCGACCCGGTCCAGCTGGTCCAGGAGTACGGCGTCACCGTTGTCGGCCTGAGCGGGCACGGCCAGGCCGATCGCGGTCAGGGTGCCGGCGACGGGCAGAACCAATCTCGTCGACCACATGGTTACGGAATTTTTGTCGCCGGCGGCGAACGCCACCTGGGCGGCAGGTGACGAGAAGGTGAATATCGATGGGCGAATTCCTTACGTCGGCATTGCCCGCTGCCCGAATAGGCGCCGCGACGGGGTGTCCGCGGATTTCGAGAGGGTGCCCGCGGTGGACACGTCGTCGCTGTCTGGGCGACGTCGGCGTGATCGACGGGCATTCGGGGAGTGGGCTGCGCGGCAGCGCGCCATGATCACTGCAATCTCCCGACAATGTCCGCGGTGCGCCTGCAGCCGTGGACATTCGCGCCCACCACACCGGCCCCCAGCGAGGTTGTCGACATCGCGGTATCCCGGGTTGCACGTCGTGAAAACAAAACCACACCGGCGAAGTCGCCCACCGTAGCGAGGGCCCCGCAACGGTTCTCGGCAACCGGTTATGGACGGCCTTCACCCCGTAGGCCGGGGCCCTACACTAAATGGGGTTTTCTCGTCTGCCACAGAAAATGGGACTACCTCGCGCCCAGTGCGTCAGCGGCGTTTGCCGAACCGATTCGCGGCCGTCCCGCGTGGTCGTCGGTAACCAATAGTTCATCCGCAAGTCATCGTTTAGCGCATCTGTGCGCCCCGTCAGTTCACCGGAAGAGATTGTCATTCCCATGGTTGACGACTGGTCCGCACGAAGGAGTGCTCAGGCCCATGATGGCTGACTGCCTGCCGCGATCTACGGCTTACGAGGCCCCCACGACCCGTCGACCAGCGGCAGCTCAGGAAACGATGGCCAGCGGCACCGCGCATCGCACATCAGCATCGCCGAGCCAGAATTGTTTGTCCCTAACGCTTTTCGATGAACTACACCGCGGCGTCCCGACGACACGTCGGCCGCGACGACAAAGCGGTGACCGAAAGCGCGGCAACGCCATCGCTTCGCCCGCCCGAATCATGCCGTTGGCAAGCGGCGAGCGTTGCCAGCAACACCCGCAGATCCATCCACGAGTCAGGAAAATGGGGAGATAAATGGTTGTGGACTACAGCTTGTTGCCACCCGAAATCAACTCAGGGCGCATGTATGCCGGTCCCGGATCGGGCTCGCTCGTCACCGCCGCAGCGGCCTGGGATGCGCTGGCTACCGAGTTGCATTCAACGGCGGCCCAATATCGTTCGGTAATTTCAGGCTTGACCGTCGCACAGTGGGCCGGCCCGTCGGCGACGGCGATGGCGACCGCCGCCCAGTCGTATGTGACGTGGCTGCATAACACCGCCGGCCTGGCCGAACAAACAGCCGGCCAGGCCAAAGCTGCCGCGAGCGCCCACGCGGCCGCACTGGCGGCTCACGTTCCACCGCCGGTGATCGCATCCAACCGTGCCTTGCTGGCCGCGCTCGTCGCGAACAATTACTTCGGGCAGTACAGCGCGGCGATCGGGGAGACCGAACGTCAATACGCACAGATGTGGGCCCAGGATGCCACCGCGATGCACAGCTACGCACGTTCGTCGTCGGCCGCGTCGGGACTCACCCCGTTCAGCCAACCGGCACAGAACACCAACCCCGCCGGGCAGGCGGCCCAATCCGCCTCGGTCGCCCAAGTCACCGGCAGCAGCACCGGATCCAGCCTGCCGTCGTGGCTGACACAGTTACTCGGGAACGGCGATCTCATCAACGCCGACGGCTTACTCGGCCAGATGACCGGGTACGGGGGCCAGGCGTTCGGCAACGGCACCGCCTCCTGGGCCGATATGGCAAACGCCCTTAGTAACGCCAACAACGGTATCGGTTTGTTGACCTGGACGGCCGAGAACCCCGGCGGCCTCGCCGAAACACTCAACCCGGCATTCGTGGGTCCGGCGGCGTTGAACTTCGGCGGCGGGGCGGCGCGCGCCGCGGCGACAGCCGGTGCGGCCGCAAGCGCGGGCCAAGCACTCAAGATTGGCGCGTTGTCGGTGCCGACGGGTTGGGCAACGCCCGCCGCTGCCATCACGCCGGTGTCGTTCACCTTGCCGGTCAGCAGCGCAACCGGCATCCCGGTCGCCGCCGGTGGCTTCCCGGGTGGGGCGTTCGGCGAGACCATGCTGGGCACCCTGGCCGGCCGTGGTCTAGGTGGGGCGACGGCGCGCGCCGCCACCCGCCGGGACAGTATCGTATCTCGCTCACCCGCGGGCGGCTGAACCATCCCCATCGGAGGACGCGATCTGGCGGCGAATTCCGCCTGCCCGCTCGAAAGATGGTTTCCACGCCCAACGGACCCCAGGACTCGTCAAGGGCTTGCGCGTATCTACTACTGAGCTTTGCTAACAAGAAAGTGGGCAACACCGATGGACTTCGGATCACTTCCACCGGAGATCAATTCGGGGCTGATGTACACCGGCCCCGGGTCAGCGCCGCTGCTGGCAGCCGCGGCCTCGTGGGACGCGCTGGCCGACGAACTGGATTTGACCGCAACCGGTTACGCCTCGGTGATCTCCGAACTCACCGGGATCGAATGGGCCGGCCCGTCCTCGACGACTATGGCGAGCGCGGCCGCTCCCTATGTGGAATGGTTGCAGACCAGCTCCGCGCAAGCCGAGCGGACTGCCATGCAAGCCAAGGCGGCTGCGGCGGCCTACGAGGTGGCGTTTGCCGCCACCGTGCCGCCGGCGGTGATCGCCGCCAACCGGGCGACGTTGGCCGCGTTGGTCGCCACGAACTTCTTCGGGCAGAACACCCCGGCGATCATGGCAACCGAAGCGCACTACGCCGAGATGTGGGCGCAGGACGCCGCCGCGATGTACACCTACGCGGGTGCCTCGTTGTCGGCGAGCGTGCTCACACCCTTCCGCGAACCGCCGTTGACCACCAATGCGGCCGGGCTGGACACCCTGACCAGTACGGTCGCCCAGGCTGCCGCCACCGTCGGGAGCAACGCCCAGACTCTGGGGGCCAACGCCGCCAACGCCTTAAGCCCGTCGGGACTGCTGGCGTTCCTGGACTCCAATGCCGGCGCCCTTACCGTGCAGGGCCTGGGCTGGGTCAATCAGGCGGTGGGAGACACTACAAACGTCCCGCTTGGCTACTTCACGGCCTTCTACACCATTGGTGCCAACGGCTTTGGTTATTGGCGTGAGGGCCTCGTGCGCGGTGGGATCGCCGGATACACCTGGTTCGAGGGGCTCGGCGGTTTCAACAACTTGTCCGGTGTCGGTGGCTATCTCGGCGATCTGGGTAAAACCGCGTTGCTGGGGCCGAATGTTGCCGGTTTGCCGGCCGCGGGCATGGCGCAGGGGTATGGGATCGGCGCGTTGTCGGTGCCGGCGAGTTGGGCCACGGCCGCTGCCGAGACCCATCCGATCGCACTGTCGCTGGCGGCCACCAATGCCAACGCGGCCCCGGCGATAGCCGCCAGCCTGCCGCCGGGGGTGGCGATGCAAGAGGCGATGGTGGGCACGATGTCCGGGGGAGGCGCGGCGAACGCGGTGGCCGACACCCATGGCGACGGTCGCAGCGGCAAGAACCGCCGGGGCAAAGACGACAAGGAGAAGGACGGGGAGCGGACGGCCGCCGCCCTGCTCATGCCCAGTGGCTGGCTGGCGTCGACGTTGGCGTACCACAACCGCCGACGGGTGGAGCCGGCATCGACGTCGCTACCTCTTCCGCCGCATTGGCAGGAGGAATTGGCCGCCAACGAATTCGCTTGGGGCTAGCGGCGATCAAGAATACCCACAGGGCTGGCAGGATGGACGGCACGCGGCCTGGCGGGGCTTGAGCTGCAGCCGGCGTGCCCGAAATCCCGAAACTGGCGGTCAAACTGCGGTCGCCGCAGATGCCTGTCATGACCCGGCCCTTGTAACCTCTGGCGCGTGGCGTTCGGCCGGGCAGCAGCGGGGAACAGGCCACCGCAGCCACCCGCGCTCCGATGCCAGGCATGGCCGAATATGGCTGGGCGTGGACCGGTAACCTGACGTCATGCAGCGCTCGTCCATTGTCTCCCTGTTGAGCGAACGCGCCAGAATGCGGCCAGACACCGTGGTATTTCGCGATACGCACCGGAATGAGGTAGCTGTCGGCTCGATCCCACGCCGGACCGTCGAATCCGCCATCCCCGTCGAATTTGCCGCGCAAACCGGCGACGATAGCCACGCCGAGCAGGAGGGCAGGCGCGGGGACACAGTGCACACGTTCACCGTCGGCGCCGCCGATATCCGCGACGTGACATCGCCGTCACACGCTCGCAACGCGGGCGGCGTCGTCGTCACGTCGCCCGGATCGCTTCCGGCGCCGACGAGCGGCGAGATCAGGCGGCTCGCCCGCTTGCACGTCTGAGCGGACACGCCCGTCCGCAATCACATCCCGCCATGTTGATCACCATCCTGGTGATGGCCGTCGCCGTGAGCCTCGAACCGTTCCGTATCGGGATGACGGTGCTGATGCTGAACCGGCCGCGGCCGCTGCTGCAACTGCTCGCCTTCCTGTCCGGCGGTTTCGCGATGGGAATGACGGTGGGCCTGGCCGTTTTGTTCGTGTTTCGGCGCATTCTGGTGCGCTCCACCTATTTCACCCTGCCCAGGGTCCAGATCTTGATCGGGCTGCTCGCGCTGCTCGTCGCCGCCGTCCTGGCCGTCCGGGTCGCCACCGGGCGATCCGGTTCGGTGAGGCTGCCCGCGCGGACAAGCCGGCTGCTGCACGGTCGCTCGCTGTGGGTCGCCGGGGTGGCCGGCCTGGGCATCGCCCTGCCGTCGGTGGACTATCTGGCCGCGCTGGCCGTCATCCTGGCCTCGGGCGCGGCCGCCGCGACGCAGGTCGGCGCGCTGTTGTTGTTCAACGTCGTGGCCTTCGCGTTCGTGGAGATCCCACTGCTGGCCTACCTGCTGGCGCCGCGGGCGACGCGCACGTCCGTGGCGGCGTTGCACAACTGGATCCGCGCTCGGCGCCGCGTCGAGGTGGCCGCCCTGCTCACCGTCGTCGGCGTTGTCCTACTGCTGGCCGGCCTGACCGGTCATTGAGCGTCGGCGCGCGCTGCCCGACCGGGAGCTAGGCCTGGGTGGGCTGATCCGCGGCCGCCCGGCCGACGGCCGGCGCGGCCTCGGAGTCATGAGGCGCGCCGACGGGTTCCGCTGCCGCCATGCCGTCTCCGGACACCGTCTCGTCCAGGTCGGACTTGAGCAACGGCCAGCCCTTGCGCAGCACGTAGTCCAGCCACGCGCCGGCCAGCTGCGAGGTGAGCACGGCCGCGACCACCAGCGTGGTGTAGAACGTCGGGCTGATGATGCCGGCGTCGAAGGCGACGCTGGCCAGCACGATGCCGGGGCCGCCGCGGGCGTTGGTGGTGATCGCGAGGTTGATCAGGTCGAGTCCGCGGAAGCCGGCGAACCGGCCGGCGAGCGCGACGGACATCAGCTTCACCGCGCAGGTGCCGAGGATGAAGATCGCCATCATCGGCAGGGAGACGCCTCGGATGAGGTCCAGCTTGAGGCCGACGATCGCGAAGTACACCGGGATGAAGAAGGCGAAGGAGACCTTGCTGATCGCCTCCATCGAGTCGTCGAAGATCCTGCGCTCCTTGTGCACGACGGCGAACCCCGCCAGGAACGCGGCGAAGACGAGGTTGACGTCGAGCGCACCGGCGATGGCGCAGTAGGTCAGCAGAATCGCGATGGCGTAGCCGGTCGGCGAGTGCTGCGCCAGGACGTTCCAGCTGGCGGTGTTGACGCGCCGTATCAGGCGCGGCGCCAGCGTGAGCCCGACGACGAAGTAGGCCACGGTGATCGCCAGGTGCACGGCCATCTCTTCGGGCTCCAGCGCGGCCTTGGCCGCGACCGCGGTCGCGATGGCCAGGGCGAGCCACAACACGATGTCCTCGATCACGGCGACGCCGAGGATGAGCCGCGCGAACCGGGTGTCCATGATGTTGAGGTCGGCGAAGATCTTCGACACCACCGGCACCGACGTGACCGCGACCCCGACGGCCAGAATGATGATGAGCGACAACCGGTTTCCGTGCGGTCCGGCCAGGCTGGGCCGGATGAGATGCGGTCCGAAACCAAGACCCAGCAGGAACGGGATGCCGGTGCCCACGATGACGAGCCAGCTCACGGTGCGCCGCTCCCCGCGACCGAACAGTTGCTGCATCTCGGCCCCGGACACGAACATCAGCAGCAGCAGGCCGAGCCAGTAGACGAACGTCAGGATGTTGCCCTGATGCGTGGCGCTGCCGACGAGGTGGGCCATGAACGGGATCTGCCCGAGCACCGCCGGGCCCAGCACGATGCCGGCGAGAATTTCGCCCACCACCTTGGGCTGGCGAAGCTTGACGAACACGTACCCCAGCAACTGGGCGAGCCCCACTAGTAAGAGCAGGACGATGATGACGTGGGTCAGTTGGGCGTTTGACACGATGCACTCCTCATATTCAGCCGCCGGTAGGGCAGGTAGGCGAGCGTCAGGGCTGCCGCCCCGACGGTGACGGAGACGGGAAATTCGATACTGAGAGAACCGATGACCAGCGGAAGCAATCCGATCGCCAACGCTGGTGGCATGTGGAATTTCAGGGCGCGAAGCGCGATGATGCCGAACACCATCGCGCATCCGGCCGCGAAACCGCCCTTGCCCCAAAGGCTGACGACGATCCAGCCCGCGGTCGATATCAACGAGCATGCAGCCAGAAGCGCGATCGGCTTTCCGGCCCAGGGGCAGGTACCGGGATGCGCGAACATCGCGTAGGCGATGACGATCAGCGGCGGGAACAGCAACAGCCGCAGGCCCGAACCCGCGGCGCAGAACGCCATCGTCGTCACGAACGCGTATAAGGGCACGATCCAGCCGCGCCCGACCGGTGACGTTTCGAGGATGTCGTCGAGATTCGTGGCCGCGGCCCCGCCGGCCGACTGGTATCTGCGCCGGCAATACCGTTGCCACGGCATCAGGATGCAAAGCAGGACAACGAGACTGGCCGCTATCGAGGCGGGATAAACCCAGCTCTGGATCCCCAGGACCAGGGGCAGCACGCCCGCCGCGATGGCGGGGGCGATGTTCGATTTGAGCGCGGCGACAACCAGCAGGCACACGGTGACAAGGCCCAAGACGCTCAGAGCGTGGTACGGGAACTGCCGGGTGGTCCACACTCCGGCCACCGCCGCCAGCGACGGTGTCAGCACAAGCCGCGCCGGCTGGCTCGCCCATTTACCCCAGGGCCGGGTCAGCACGTCGTAGGCCAGGGCCGCGAGGCCCGGGAAGAACAGGTAGTGGTGGCCGTCGCACTGCGCTGCCACCACGATGTAGACCACGGCCACGGCCTCCATGAGGAGGCGGTGGCGCGGCGTCAGCACGCGCTGAGCCATGGCCGCGGAACCCACGCGCGTGCGCGGGACCCCGTCGTTCGGCGAGGTCCCGCTAACCTCCACGTGGTGGCGGTGAAAGCTAACCCGCTGTTGGGGTTTCACCGGTCTCCAGCCAGTGCGCGCACTCGGCCCCCAGCTTGTTCAGCGCGACCCGGTCGAAACGCTCGACCTGCTGGGGGCTCAGCTCGGTGCGGTGGTCACGTTTGAGCCCTTTGTGGAAGAACGCCTGGGGGCTGGACATGTGCGCGCCGCCGAATGGCGCCATTTTCTCCGCGCGGGCACTCATGTAGTCGAACGAGCAATGTTCGACGATGGCGTCCATCCGCAGCGACCCCGGATCGATGGAGAAGAACTCCGCGAGCTGGGCTATCTGGCCCGGCAGGTCGTCTTTCAGCTGCCGGTAGTGCAGGAGCAGGATATTCGGCTCATCCTTGAGCCTCCACCAGGAAGCCATGACGTCGATCAGGTCGCAGCAGCCGTATCCATTCGTCTCGAGCCACAGATCGAAGAAGGTCGACATGTCCTCGGGGATGACCAGCGGAGCGGAGTCGCCGGACCACGCCGCGTGAATCCGGTTGATCTCCGCCATGGTCGCCGGGGAGAAGTTGTGGAGGTAGTTGTGGAAGCTGATTCCCAGGTCTTTGCCGTTGCGGCCGACGAACACGTAGCGGGCCACGGGCGCGATCGGCAGGGCGTCCGCGGGCAGGTGCGACTTCATGACCCGCCGCGTGCCCGCCTCGCGCTGCCCCTTGAGCGTGGCGAGCATTTCGGCGTGCTCGCCCCAACCGGAGTCCAGCCACGGCGAGGTGTTCGAGAGGCCGGCGTCCCCCTCCTCGCCGTTGTGCAGGATCTGCTGAACGATTCGTTGAGTCCAGGTGGTGCCGGCCTTGAACGGGTCGGCGACGACGATGTCCCCGCCGACAAAGCCGCCCTGGACCAAAAAGTCCTCCCACACCGAGGAATTGGACAGGTAGTCCCTCAGCACCCGGGTCGGTGCGATGAGTTGGCTCGGCACGGCGATCCTGCCTTTCTGCGGGTGGGTCGGATGTCAGCGATTTCTAAGCCCGCTGACAGGGCGCGCGGAGGTGGTCGGAGCGCCCCTGCGCCGAAAAGCGGGAACGATCGGAAAAAATTCGAGCGGAAATTGACATTTGCCGTACCAGTCGGCTAACGAGGTTCGGTCGACGAAAAATCCCGCACCGAACTGGGGATTTGGCGGGAGTCAGGACGCAGGTGCCGGCGCCGGTTATCGTTGCGATGTCACCGACCGCCTCTCTGGGCCCGTTTTATTCATCCCGATTCTTAAGGTACCCTTGCCGCCCAAGCTGACGGTTAGCTGTGTCCCGGTTGGGTGTTTCCTGTTCCTTGCGTCGTGGTCCGGCGATGAGCTGGGCTTCGCCGCGGCACCGACTTCTATTCAGGCCGCGGTAATCTCACGTTCATACCGCCGTCGGTCAAGTGCACCGCGTGAATGCCCGGCTTCTTCCTCAGCTTGGCGACGAGGCTTTCCAGGTCCGCCGATTCGGTGTACCAATGCTGGACGTCGTCGGGCTTGTCGGCCATTTCGGCCACGAGCCGCTGCAGATTCGCCGGCGTCTCACCGTCTTTGGACGCGCCGTCCTTGAGCGAGGTGGAGCGCAGTCGGACGCCCGCGCCGCCGAGGGCTCCGGGCACGGCGGCGCCCAGCGCGCTTCCGGCCATGCCCGCCAACGCCATTCCGCTCAGCCACGTACCCTCGCTGACCGCAGCCGCCGGTACCGCGTCCGCCCCCGCGCCGGACAATACCGCCGCCACCGTCCGGATCGCCGGGGTGGCCGTGGCCCAGCTGGGCGGCACGGACACGCCGCCGACCAGGCCGGCGTGACCGACAGCCGCCGAAACGCTGCCCGCGCCGGCAAGATTCGCCAGCGGCGACGCCGAACCCAGGCCGGCTTCCAACGCCCACTCTGCGCCGCCGGTCACCCCGATGCCGGCCGCGGGCTCCAATCCGAGGACGTACCTCGCCCCGGCTACCAGGCCGAAGATGGTGTTGATCATGACGACGTTGACCGGCAGGACCAGCTTGCCGATGCCCTCGAAGTCCGCGCTGAGCGAGCTCAGCGTCTGCATCCCGGCGAAGTCCTGCAGGGCGCTCACCAGTCCGGCGGCCGGGTTCGGCCCGGTCAGCACGGTGCCAAGACTCTGCAACGCGGCGGGCACCGCGCCGAATGCGGCGGCCAACTCCGTTTGCGCGCTTGCGATGACGTTCGACACCGGGCCGAGCGCTCCGGCCGTGGCGGTGGTCGCCGGCGGTGGTGTGAACGGGGTGACCGCCGACGCGGCCGCCGACTGGGTGGCGTAGGTGGACATCGCCGAGGCGTCCTGCGCCCACATCCGGCTGTACTGGGCCTCGTTGGCCGCGATCGCGGCGGTGTTCTGCCCGAAGATGTTCGTCGCCACCAGGAACGCCAGTTCGCTGCGGTTGGCCGCGACCACCGCCGGCGGCACCGTCGCCGCGAACGCCGCTTCGTAGGCGGCCGCGGCACCACGGGCCTGCGCGGCGGCCTGCTCGGCCTGGGTGGCCGTGGCGTTCAGCCAGTCCAGATACGCGGCCGCGCTCGCCATCGACACCGACGACGGGCCCCGCCATGCCGTCGTCAGGCCCGCGATCACCGAGGAGTAGGACGCGGCCGTGCCGTGCAGTTGCGCCGCCAGCGTGTCCCACGCCTCCGCGGCCGCCAACATCGGCGCGGATCCCGGGCCGGCATACATGCGTCCGGAGTTGACCTCCGGTGGCAATAATCCGAAAAGCATTGGCGGACCTCAGGCTTCTGGGGGAAGAGCGGGAATGATGAAGATGTTGACCGGTCCGGCGGCCTCGCCGCTCGCGCCGGCCCCGGCCGATCGCGCGGCGGTGCCGCCGGTGTCCGCGATCGCCCTGCCGGCCAGGCTCGACAGCGCCACGTTGCCGAACAGGTTTCCTTCGCCCTGCGTTGCGGCGGCGGCCGCAGCGCCGGCGGGGCCGGGGTCCGCGAACACCGCGGCCACCGGCTTGACCGCCGGGGCCGCCATCGCCCAGCCCTGCGGCACCGACAGGCCCCCGACGAAGCCGGCCCGGTTCACACCCGCCGTCACCGCCGAACCCAGCGCGCCGGTCGGCGAAACCGGCCCCGACGCGGCGGCGATTGCCGGCGCCGTCCCCAGCTTGGCCATGGCGTCGGACAGGTTCGCCCCCGCCTGGGGCAGCAGGTAGCTCTGTGCGCCGAGGAGTTGCGGCGCGCCCACCGCGCTGAAATACGACAGCGGCGACAACGGCCCGTTCCCGAAGGCCACGAGCGAATTCAGCGCCGATGCCAGCGATTGCGGCGCCGACGCCGAGGGGGAGGTGGTCGCGGGTGCCGCGGCGGCGGATCCCGCGAGGCCGTGCAACGAGGACGGCACCGCCGACATCAGCGGTGGCAGCGCCCGGGCCCCGGCCTGGGTGCCGGTGGCCTGGGCGACGGCGGCGGCCTGTCCGGCGGCGCCGGCCGGTTCGGTGGTCCGCGGCGGGGGCCCGAACGGCGGCAGGGTCGCGGCGGACGCCGAGGAGCCGGCGTAGCCGTACATCGCCGCCGCGTCCTGGGCCCACATCTCGAGGTACTGGGCCTGGGTCTCCATGATCGCCGGGGTGTTCTGGCCGAAGAAATTCGTCGCGATCAGTGCCAGCAGCTGCGCGCGATTGGCCGTGACCGCCGCGGGGGGAACCGTCGCCGCGAACGCGGCCTCGTAGGCGGCCGCGGCCGCCCTGGCCTGGCTGGCGGCCTGTTCGGCCTGCACGGCCGTACCGGTCAGCCAGGCCACGTACGGCGCGGCGGCGGCAGCCATCGTCAGCGACGAGGGGCCCTGCCACTTCGCCGTGAGCCCGGAAAGCGCCGAGGAGTAATGCGCTGCGGCGGAATGCAACTCAGCGGCCAAACCGTCCCAGGCCTCCGCGGCGGCCACCATCGGTCCCGACCCTGGGCCCGTATACATCCGCCCGGAGTTGATCTCCGGCGGCAGTGCACCGAAATCGATCACCGAACCAATCCCCCGTTCGCGTCGTCGTGCTGAAGCCCGGACGGCAGTCCAGCCGTCCGGGTCCGCGTCAACGACTCCGCGCGACTTGCGATCCTAGCGACTTTCGCCCGTCTCCAACCACTGTGCGCACTCCGCACCCAACTTGTCGAGGGCTTTGCGGTCGAATCGCTCGATCTGCTCATCGGTCAGCTCGGTGCGGAAGTCGCGCTTGGGCCCCTTGTGGAAGAAGGCCTTGGCGCTGGACATGTGCTCACCGCCGAAGGGCGCCATCTTCTCCGCCCGCCCGCTCATGTACTCGAACGAACAGTGCTCGAGGATGGCATCCATGCGCAACGACTCGGGCTCGATGGACAAGAACTTCGCGATCCGCGAAACCTGGCCCGGCAGATCTTGTTTCAGGTTCTTGTAGTGCACCAGCAGGATGTTGGGCTCGTCCTTGAGCTTCCACCACGACGCCATGATGTCGAGCAGGTCGCAGCACTGGTACCCGTCGGTGTCCAGCCACAGGTCGAAGAACTCCCGCATGTCCTCGGGAATCACCAGCGGAGTGGAGTCATCGGACCACTCGGCGTGAATCCGGTTGATCTCCGCCATGGTCGACTCGGAGAAGTTGTGGAGGTAGTTGTGGAAGCTGATTCCCAGGTCTTTGCCGTTGCGGCCGACGAACACGTAGCGGGCCTCGGGCGCGATCGGCAGGGCGTCCGCGGGCAGGTGCGACTTCATGACCCGCCGCGTGCCGGCCTCGCGCTGCCCCTTGAGCGTGGCGAGCATTTCGGCGTGATCGCCCCAACTGGAGTCCAGCCACGGCGAGGTGTCCGAGAGGCCGGCGTCGTGCTCTTCGCCGTTGCTCAGGATCTGCTGCAGGATCCGCTGGGTCCAGGTGGTGCCGGCCTTGAACGGGTCGGCGACGACGATGTCCCCGCCGACAAAGCCGCCCTGGGCCAAGAAGTCTTCCCACACCAGGGAATTGGACAGGTAGTCCCTCACGACCCGGGTGGGCGCCAACAGTTGGTTCGTCATATGAGATTGCCTTTCTTGAAGTTTCGTCGTTCGGATCTACGGGCAAGGACTCTCTAGGCCTCGGCGCTCCCTCCCAGCGGTCCTCCGCTTCGCGCGAGCGCCGGAATGATGCCCACCTTCTCCAGGTGGGAGATCACTTCCTCGGCCAGGGTGTCGGCATCCTTGGATCCGCCTTCGAGCCGTAACTCCGGCTTGGACGGGGCCTCGTACGGGTCGTCGATCCCGGTGAACCCCTTGATCTTGCCGGCCCGGACCTTCTTGTAGAGGCCCTTGGGATCGCGCTGCTCGCAGATCTCGATGGGAGTGTCCACGAAGATCTCGACGAAATCGTCCTCGTTGAGGGTGGCGCGCACCCTGTCCCGGTCACGGCGGTACGGGCTGATGAAGGCCGTCAGCGCCACGACGCCGGCCTCGCAGAACAGTTTCGCCACCGACCCGATGCGCCGGATGTTCTCCTCGCGGTCCTCGGCGGAGAAGCCCAGGCCGAACCGCTCGGCGAATTCCTTGCCGTGGTGCTCTTCGATGATGTCGGGATTGGCGTTGAGCCCGTACCGGACGTTGTCGCCGTCGAGCAGGTAGCTGCGCAGGCCCCGATCGTAGAGTTTGACGTCGACGAGGTTGGCTATCGTGCTCTTTCCACTGGCACTCAGCCCGGTGAACCAGATGACGCAACCCCGGTGCCCGTTGAGCCTTTCCCGCTCGAGTCGAGTCACGCTGTGGTCGTGCCACGTGATGTCAGTCCTCACTGCAAAGCCCCTTTCCGGTCATATCGACAGTGCGATCGAGAGTTTCACTACGCAGACATTTGACTGGTTGCCGCGGTGGTACCATCGCCCGCCTTTCTGCGCTCATTTTAATCAGCCTGATTTTTATTGTTGTCGCGTAAATACGTAATGGTTCGCTTGACGACGCTTCCTACCGCTGACTCACCTGAAACCCATGACGAAGCTGCCATTTTTCAAAGTCGGCTTGTTATACGTCAACGACGACGTCCGCTGCCCCAGCCGTGCCGAATTGCGGTAGATGCAGTCACCCGCCGCGACGTCCCATTCCATGGTCGGGTTCATCCGCGGGTAGATGTCCGCGAGACCCTCCGCTACCAGGCAGAACTTGAGCGAACTGCCCGCACTCACCCGCTCCTTGACCGGAAGGTCCTTGAGGTACTCTTCCAATTCCGGCGAGGGGTGCGACTTGCTCTCGACGACGGTGAGTCCCTTGCTCAGGTCCGGCACCGACGAGAAAATGCGCACCGGGTGCCCGTCGCCCCTCCGCCGCCAGCTTCCCGCGTCCTTTTCCGCGTAATAGAGCAGCTCCTGCGCCGGAACGTAGATCACGCCGAGCACCGGTTCCAAATTGTCGATCAGCGCGATGTTCACGGTGAATTCGTCGCTGCCCTTCAGGAATTCCTTGGTCCCGTCCAGCGGATCCACCAGCCAAAAACGCCGCCAGTCCTTCCTGGTCGCGTAGTCGGCCGATTTCGATTCCTCCGAGATGATCGGGGTCCGCGGATCCAGGGCCGCGAGATGATCGGTGATGTAGTGGTTGGCCGCCAGGTCGGCGTCGGTGACCGGCGAGGTGTCGTCGCCGTGATCGCCCTTCTCCACCACCCGCGGATCCCGCCGGTACTTGAGCGTGAGCTTGCCGGCTTCGACCGCGATTGCGCTCACCTGTTCGAGGTGCCGGCCCAGGTCGGTCCCGCTCATCGATTCACTCCCCCTTCGGTCATTGCCGTCTCGATCGACTCCGCGGTCACCGGTTCCCGGGGCCCCGACGTCGCCGCCCGCTCGGCTGGTGACCGGACGTAGCGCGCCCAAGTCAGCGCCGCGGCGCCGACGTAGCACGCCAGGAAGATGCAGAACGCCGGGGTTTCCGTCCCCTCGGTGTCGTAGGACTGCCGCAGCGCCAGGTTGATCCCCACCCCCCCGAGCGCGCCGGCCGCGCCGGCGAACCCGATCAACGCGCCCGACCTGACCCGCGCCCAGTGGTGGCGTTGGCTGTCGTCGAGACCCAGCGCCCGGCTGCGCTCCTCGAACACCGACGGGATCAGCTTGTACACGGCACCCTTGCCGACACCGCAGAAGATGAACAGCGCGATAAAGCCGACGATGTAGCCGGCCATCGTCAACCCGGTCAGCGTGTTCCCGCGGTCCTCGGCGCCGTCGGCGTTCGTGCTGACGGCGACGAGCAGCCCGCCGGCCAGGATCGCGGCGAGGAACGCGGTGAAGGTGACGTGGCCGCCGCCGAAGCGGTCGCTCACCTTCCCGCCGACGATGCGCGCCAGCGAGCCCAACAACGGCCCGATGAAGGCGATCTCGGCCGCGTGCAGCGCCGCCTGGGCATGGCTCTCCCCCGCCGCGAAGAAGTTGTGCTGCAGCACCTGACCGAAGGCGAAGGCGAAGCCCAGAAAGGAACCGGAGGCACACATGTACAGCAGGGAGATCGCCCAGGAATCGGGCACCGCGACGATGGCCCGCAGGTTGTCCAGCGAAAGCCCGGTACGGTGCGCGACGACGTCGTCCATGAACACCGCCGCGCCGACGCCGCCGACGGCCAGCAGGACCAGGTAGATCGCACACACCCAGTAGGGCGCCTGGTGCCCCGCGGTCGCCAGAACGACCAGCCCCACCACCTGGATGGCCGCCGAGCCGAGATTGGCCAGCCCGCCGGTCAGCCCCAGCGTGAAGCCTTTGAGCCGCTGGGGGAACAGGCCGTCGACCTTGGCCAGCGACCCGGAGTAGTTGCCGCCGCCCAGCCCGGTCAGCGCCGCGCAGATCAGGTAGGGCCACAGCGGCAGGCCGGGATGGGCCAGCAGCACGATCGTCCCGGCGGTGGGGATCAGCAGCACCAGCGACGAGATCGTGGTCCAGGTGCTGCCGCCGAACCAGTTGGCCGCCATCGCGTAGGGAATGCGCACGAGCGCGCCGACCAGGGATGCGACGGCGTCCAGCAGGAGCTTGTCGCCGGTCGAGAACCCGTAGATGGACTGCGGCATGAACAGCACCATCACCGACCACAGGTACCAGACCGAAAAGGCGATATGCGCATTGATGACAAGCCAGATCAGGTTGCGACGGGCGATGGCGTCGTTGCCGGCGGTCCAGGCAGCCGTGTCCTCTGGATTCCAAGAGGTGATGCGCGAACGCGCCATGCGCTGTTTACCTTTCAGGGTTGATGCCGGCAACCACCAAGCCGCCCCTAGCGCGTAGGGAATAAGGTTGGGATTTGTTGCGCCGGTGGTCGATTCGGTGTGAGCCGATCGAATTCGCGCCGCGTGGTTGGCATTTCGCCGTCTAGCGACGGCAGAAGCCGGCCGGCCTTGCGGACCGAGGGTCCCGCGTGGCGCTCAGGCGGAGATCAGGGTGAGTGGGAAATCTTGGATCGGCGCTCATAGTCCTCCTGCGTCACACGCGGCTGCATCGCTTGTCAGCCGAATACTGATCGGTTACGCAGGGACTGTTGGCCGTCGTGATCCGACGAGCGGTTATGGCGAGCCCCACCGCCGTCTTGCGCGACCAGGCCGGGGTGACTCCCGAACCTCGACACCGCAAGCTGACTGCTTCGTTCCTCAGTCAAACGGAGTTGTGGGCATCAGACAACTCGACGGGGTTGATGCACAGGAGATTTCCAGCAGACTTCATCGAGACGTCCAGCTAAGGGGTGACCGGGATGCCGCAGCGGGCGGGGGATGCCCCCCGGCGCACCACGAGTGGCATGAGATCGGCTCCCCCGTCGACTCCTCGGCGAGCCCGCCCCTGCGACGCGATGGCCACCCGCCCCGCGCTCCGAGCCCGCACCCGACGGCGTAACCGCAGCGCCCGCCAGCGCGCGCGACGCCGCGGCCATATCTGTTGCCGGACGGCGCTATTCGCGTCTCCAACACGCCGGCCGGCACTGCGCCTCCCGCGAGGGCCGTAGCGCCGCACCGGCGGCCCGGCGGTGTCCTTCCCGCCTCGGCGCGAGAGCGGGCGAGGGGTTGGCTAAAATTGGCGACGACTCGCGCGGCATCGGTTCTTGCACAGCACCAAGGCGATGATGGCCGTCATCGAAGAGAGCGAGACAGATTCAGCACAGGAGCGACGACGGTGGCGCAGCGCCGATAAAGACAACCGCAAGAAGTACCCCGCCGAACTGAAAGATTAACAGTGGCAGAACTTTGTCTCGGAAAGAGGTGTTAGCAAGATGGATTATATCGGTCACAACGGTAAACCGATCGTGGAGCGGGTCTCGACCGCGAACGCAGCCAAGCAGATCGAGGGTTTGACGCGCGTTCCCATATCCAAGGCGACCGCGCACGAGGTGATCAGCCTCTCCTACGGTTTCTTCACCCCACTCACCGGATTCATGAACCGGCGGGAAGTGGACGGGACGCTGGACGACATGCAGCTTCCAGACGGGACGCTGTGGAGCATTCCCATCGTGTTCGACATGTCCACCGACGACATCAAGAAGTTCGACATCACCGAGGGCAGCAGCGTCGTACTCGAGTACCTCGGCGCGCCGATGGCCGTCTTCGAGATCGCGGAGATCTACGAGTACGACCTCGAGCGCATGGCCGAGAAGACGTACGGCACGACGGACGCCCGGCACCCGGGCGTGAAGAAGACCATGTCCTACCAGAACCGGTTCCTCAGCGGTGGCATCACCCTGATCAACGAGCCGGTCTTCAACGAGCCGTTCAAGAGCTTCTGGCTCACGCCCAAGCAACACCGGGACGTGTTGACGCAGAAGGGCTGGCAGAACCTCGTCGCACACCAGACGCGCAACGTGCCCCACACCGGTCACGAGGCGCTGATGAAGCAGGCCTGGTTCGCCGCGAACGAGGACCTCCCCATCGACACGCTGAAGACCGGTGTGCTGGTCAACTGCATCATCGGGCAGAAGCGGGCCGGTGACTACATCGACGAAGCGATCCTGCTGGCTCAGGACGCCCTGCGCACCAACGGCTACTTCCGCGACGACGTCCACAAGGTGACCTTCACGTTATGGGACATGCGGTACGCCGGCCCCAGGGAGGCGATCTTCCACGCGATCCTGCGGGCAAACCTCGGCTGCACCCACCACATGTTCGGCCGTGACCACGCCGGCGTCGGGGACTTCTACCAGCCCTACGACGCGCAGAACCTCTTGACCAAGCACCGCGACCAGCTCTCCATCAAGCCGGTGTTCCTCAAGGAGAACTGGTACTGCCCGCAATGCCAGGAGGTCACCAACTCGGCGCTGTGCGGCCATGACGCCACGTCGCAGAGCTTCAGCGGCAGCGTCATCCGCAGTATCCTCACCGACGAGGTGAAGCCGACCCAGCGGGTAATGCGGCACGAGGTGTTCGAGGTCGTCATGGACAGCGCCGCCAAGTACGGCGAGGGGTCACCGTTTTGCACCGAGGAGTACCTGAAGAACCGGCGGCCGGTCTTTTCGCTCAATCAACTGGAGGGACTCGACTCATGAGCACGAATGGTGGCACCATCAAGATCAACGTGTGGATCAACGAGGAGCGGCTCGAAGCGCTGGAGAAGGCGGGAATGGCGCAGCTGGCGGAGGACGCGTTCGCCGGCATGAGGCTGCTCGCCATCCACACGACCGAGGAGCAGAAGGACGTCATCCTGCAGCGGTTCGCGGGGGCGAAGTACGACTCCGCCACCACCAAGTCCATCGAGTTGCTGCCCAAGAAGGCCAAGGACAAGTTGCTGGAGCTCTCCATCCAGATGCATTCGACGGGTCCCGAGGTGACGGATCGCTTCCTGCAGGAGGCGTGAAAGCCGGAATCTCTGAGCAAAGCCAAGGGCCGAGCGGGACTACGTCCCCTCGGCCCTTGGCTTTGCCGCCGTTGGGTTATCGGTGGCGTTCATCGGAGAGCAGTCAAGTGTTGACCGGCACCTCGGCGGTGGTCTGCAGCGGCGCAGCCGCCGGCGCCACCTTATCCTGCGGCCGCACGTAGCGCGCCCAGGCCAGGACCGCGGCGGCGATGTAGCACCCCAGGAAAATCCAGAACGCGGGCGTCTCGGTGCCGGCGCGGTCGTAGGACTGCCGCAACGCCAGGTTGATCCCCACACCCCCTAGCGCGCCGAACGCCCCGGCGAACCCGATCAACGTGCCCGATCGCACCCGTGCCCAGTGACGCCGTTCGGCCTCATTGACGTCCAGCTGGCGGCTGCGTACCTCGAAGATGGACGGGATCAGCTTGTACACTGCGCCCTTCCCCGCTCCGGAGAAGATGAACAGCGCGATGAACCCGACGATGTAGCCCGCCAGCGTGAAGCCCGTCACGGGGTCGCCCTCGTGGCGGGTAAGGTCGTCGTGGGTGCTGACGGCGACCAGAAAGCCACCGCCCAGGATCATGCAGGACAGTAGGGCCAGGCTCATGTGGCCGCCGCCGAAGCGGTCGCTCAGCTTGCCTCCGACCACGCGGGCCACCGAGCCCAGCAGCGGACCGGTGAAAGCGACCTCGGCCGCGTGCAGCGACGCCACCCCGTGGCTTTGGCCGCTGGCCACGAAGTTGTGCTGCAGCACCTGCCCGAAGGCGAACGCGAACCCGAGGAACGACCCGGAGCAGCACAGGTAGAGCATCGCGATGCCCCACGAGTCGCCCACCTTGAGGACGTCTTTGAGGTGGCTCATATCGATGCGGTAGTGCAGGTTGTTCATGAACAGCGCCGCACCGAGCCCGCCCAGGGCCAGCAGGGCCAGATATACCGCGCAGACCAGGTACGGCGCCTCGTGGCCGGCGGTGGCCAGCACGATCAGACCGACCGCCTGAATGGCCGCCGACCCGAGGTTGGCGATGCCACCAGTGAGACCCAGTGCGAAGCCCTTCAACCGCTGCGGGTAGAAGGTTTCGGCGGTGGCGAGCGACGCCGAGTAATTGGCACCCCCGAGGCCGGTCAGCGCCGCGCACAGCAGATACGGCCACAACGGCAGCCCCGGATGAGCTAGCAGGACGAGCGTGCCGACGGTGGGGATCAACAGTACCGCCGAGGAGAACACCGCCCAGTTGCGGCCGCCGAACCTGGCCCCCGCCATCGCATACGGGATGCGGGCGACCGCTCCGACCAGAGACGCGGTGGCGCCGATCAGCAGCTTGTCGCCGGTGCTGAAGCCGTACACGCCGTATGGCATGAACAGCACCATCACCGACCAGAGATACCAGATCGAAAACGCGACGTGCGCGGTCACGATCGACCAGATCAGGTTGCGACGGGCTATGCGGCTGTTGCCGGCCGCCCAGGCCACGACGTCTTCCGGATCCCAGTCCAGGATGCGACGCGTACTTGCCATGCGGTCTTTACCTTTCACAATGTCGGGCAACCATCAGCCACTCTTCGCGCGGTGGGGAGCCGGGTTGCGGTGAACTCGTCGGCGCTACGGATCCTGCACTCCGAACAGCCTGGCGGATCTGCCGTTTCCTTATCGCCCACCCGCATGGAGGAAGATCCGTATTCGGCGCGGACCGCGCCGCGAGACCGAAACCCGTTGTCGGTCAGTGACATTGAACGACACCATGGAACATGCGCCCGACCCTACCCGGCGGTCGACGGCAACGGGCATCGACACCCCGAAGCCGCGCAAGGCGCGGCGGCCGACGATCTTGCCCGCCCACCTGGGCGACACACGAGACGAGACATGAACCGCCACTTGCCGCCCTCCGCGTCACATCTGGCCGCCGTCGCCGGCGTAGCACCGGCTGCTACAGGACCTGTTGGCGGTCGACATTGACGCGCGATCATGGCGGGTCCGGCGCCACAGTGGGTCGACCCGTTCGGGACACCTGCCGGACACCATTCGGAAACCGTTCGGATACCTTCTGGCGCGCATTTCGGGTGAACCGCAGCGGCGACATGCTCCACTACCCAATAGTAGAACTCAATTCCCGCGCTCCGACAACTCGCACCGACCGATAAACAGGAAATCCCCAGTTAACTTCACAGAGACGTCCAGCTACCCGGGCCGGGCTCCGTCGACGACCTCAAAGCGCTGTTCATGCGCGTATGAGCTCACAAGCCGACCGGGGACAGGTGAGGTATTACTTTCCCAGCAAATTCGAGAATTGCGGGCGGGGCGGGCGGCGGACTATGCCCGCTCCACCTGCCGGCCATCCTCCATTCACTCCGGATCGGGTGAAATGTGACCGCCTCGCGGGGAACAGAAATTAGCTGCCCTGAGATTTACGATCCGCAATGCGCGGCCCGCGGCGCCGGCCCGGTTTGCCGGATCCCTCGCGCGTAGGGTTCGGCACCGCCCGCGATGGCGGCCAGCACTGGACGCCGGCCGGCGCATCAGGCCGTGCCGGTGGCAAAGCCCCCGGCACACCGCCAATTTGTGAAAAGTGACGTAGGTAACGCCACACCGGCGCCGGTCGCTTGCCGGGCCGGCACTTTCCGGTAGCCCCGGCCGGGGCGGTCCCGTGCATGACGATGGTCGCGCCGCGCAGTCAAAGTTCTTGCGGCCGCTGCGATCACGCCCATTGATCCTGGCGGCCGCAACCGCGTCGATTGCGGCCGCCATTGCGATAACCCCGGGCGGACACCCACCTCACCGCTAACTGAATATGCCGGTGAAGTTAGCTGGAAATCTGCTGTACATCGGTCATTCGTCGTTGTCGAACGGCCTACGCTGGGCTTGACTGTCTCTTGAGTGTCAAGGTGCGTTGACAGGGGTGTGCCCAGCGGTGGGATCGCCCCGCCCCGGCAACGCACGATGGCGGTGGGGCCCGCCAGAACTGCGCGTCACCGTCGACCGCCAACGGTCCCTTCGGAACAATGAGTGCGCGACTGCCCAATGGCGCAGCAGCCGCAACGACCCGAAGGAGCGCAAATGACCGTTGAATATTCGTCCTCGAGGCCACGGTCGTTGACCGCACCGGTCGGCGCGCCCCTCGCGGTCTCGACGCTCCGCGGCGCTGCGCGCCCGGGCGAGGGAGGGGAACGCTGATGCTGGATTACGGGGCGCTGCCGCCGGAGATCAATTCGGCGCGCATGTATGCGGGTTCGGGCTCGGGCCCGATGATGGCCGCCGCCGCGGCCTGGGACGTGCTGGCCAACGGCCTGGAGTCGGTTTCGCGGGGTTACTCCTCGGTGATCACGCGGCTGCAGGGCGAGAGCTGGTCCGGCGGCGCATCGGAGGAGATGAGCAGCGCGGTCGCACCCTATGTGGCCTGGGTCGCGACGGCCGGGGCCAAGGCCGAAGAGGCCGCAGGCCAGGCGCGCGCGGCCGCCGCGGCTTATGAGACGGCATACGCGGCGACGGTGCCGCCGCCGCTGGTCGCGGCCAACCGTGCACAGTTCGCCGAATTGGTCGCCAACAACGTCTTCGGGCAGTACACCGCGGAGATCGCGGCCGTCGAGGCGCAATACGAGCAGATGTGGGCCCAGGACGCCGCCGCGATGTACAACTACGCGGCGTCCTCGTCCGCCGCGACCACGCTGTCGCAGTTCGGCCGGCCGCCGCAGACCACCAGCGCCGCCGCCCAGCCCGCCCAGGCCGCCGCGGTGTCGCAGAGCACGGGCAACTCGGCGGCGGGCCAGGCTCAGACGACGCTGTCCCAGCTGATGTCGAGCGTGCCGCAGCAGCTGCAATCGCTCGCTTCCACGGGATCTGCGAACCCCGCACAGGGGACGGGGGTTAACTCGTTACTCAGCGCCTTCGATGCATTCAACACCCTCACCGGGCCAACAAGTCTCGGCGCTGGCCTCAGCCGCACGATCACATCGGGTGGAAGCTTCGGGACGGGACTTCAGCGTGTCGGCCTGCAGTCGGGCAACGCCGCCGCCAATCCGGTCATCCAGGGCGCGGGTGGCGCCGCCAAGGCGGCCGCGGCCGCGGGCTTGGGCCACGCGCCCGCCCCGGTGGTCGCCAATGCGGGCACCGCCAGCACGCTGGGCAAGTTGTCCGTGCCGCAGAGCTGGACGACGACGAACCCGGCGGCCACCACCGTCGCCGAGCCGCTCTGGCTGTCCGACTCCGACATCAGCGGGGGCCCGTCCTGGGAGGAAGTCACCCCGGCGACCAACATGTGGAACGGCGTGCCGGCGGCGGGGACCGGCACCAGGTCGAGCGTGATATCGGGTTCCTCGGTCAACAACGCGCTGCGGGTGGGGCCGCGCAAATTCACCATGCCCCGCCCCTCCCTCGGCGGATAGCAGTCACTTACCACCTCAACGCTGAGAAATCGCCTCTCCAGTCCGGGGCGCTCCTTGACCGACGGTTGAGAAAGGAATGCCGATGTTTGATTTCGGGGCGTTGCCACCCGAGATCAACTCGGCACGAATGTATTCCGGGCCGGGCTCGGCGCCGATGATGGCGGCGGCGGCGAGCTGGGACGCACTGGCCGCCCAACTGGAGTCCTACGCCGCCGGATACGCCTCGACACTGTCGGAGCTGCAAGGCCTTTGGGCCGGGGGCGCCTCGTTCACGATGGCGGGCGCGGTCGAACCCTACGTCGCGTGGGCGACGGCGACAGCCGGCCAGGTCGAGCAGGCCGCCGGGCAGGCGCGGGCCGCGGCGGCCGCGTTCGAGGCGGCATTCGCCGCCACGGTCCCGCCGGGGGTCGTGGCCGCCAACCGCATTCAGTTGGCCGTACTGGTCGCGACCAATTTCTTCGGACAGAACACGCCGGCGATCGCGGCCACCGAGGCACAATACGCCGAGATGTGGGCGCAGGATGCCGCCGCGATGTACGGCTATGCCGCGTCGTCGTCGGCCGCGACCGCGCTGACACCGTTCGATCAGCCGCCGCAGACCACCAGCGCCGCGGGCCCGGGCGAACAGGCGGCCGCGGTGTCGCAGGCCACCGGCACCTCGGCCGGAGAGACTCAGGCCACCGTTTCCGAGCTGATGGCCACTCTGCCGCAACAGCTGCAGACCCTCGCCACCGGAGTGGCAACGAACACTTCGACGGCGAATCCGGCAGCCTTGTTGGGGTCCACGCCGCTGGTCACCGCCTTCTCCTACCTCGACACGCTGCTGGGCCCAGGAAGAGTCATGTACGAGATTCCGTACACGATCTTCTCGGCGGGCCATTACGGAACCGGCTACACCCTGCTCAACCGCCAGCTGGCCAAGATCGCCGCCAAATCGGCGGCCAAGGCCGGCGCCGTGGGCGCCCGAGGTCCGGTGGTGGCGCAAGCGGGACAGGCGGCGGCGGTGGGAAAACTGTCGGTCCCGTCGAGCTGGGTGACGGCCAGCCCCGCCGACGGCTCGGCAGTTCGGACTGTCGCGTTGTCGGAAAACGAGTTCCGGGCCGTCCCGGCCGCAGCGGCGCACCAGCCGTCGAACATGGTGGGCGCCATGCCGACCGGGAGATCCGAACCCGCGAGCAGTGTCGTTCTGCGCAACGGACGCCGGCGTTTCACGATGCCGCGCCCGCCCTACGGCGGGTGAGCGCGCTCAGCCGGGCCGTTCGGCGCCGTCCGATTCGGTGACCTCCGCCGGGCCCCCGATCACGTGATAGGCCGGGTCGACCATCGAGATCGACCGGTCGGCGCTGCGGCGTGCCTTCCCGGTGATCCGCAGCAGCTGGCCGGGTTCGATGTCCGCGCCGCCGTGCCCCGGGCGGAAAGTGACGGTCAGCTCCCCGCTGCTGTCGCCGACGATGACCTGCCGTAGGGTCCGCCTGCGTTCGCTGATGTCCTGGACCTCGCTGACCCGACCCTCGACCGTCCCGCGCTGCCCCGGGATCAGCCCCGCCACCGTGATCACCGACGGCGGCCGCTCCGGACGCGCGTAGGCCTCGAGCTGCTCTTCGTTGGCCTGGGACACCCACGCCCGCAGCTTGTCGATCTCGTGCGCGAGCCGCTGCTCGAACTCGTCGGGGTAGGCCTCCCTGATGCGCGATTCCACATCGTAGGGCACGATCGTGGCCGCCGCGTCCGGGATGACGCTGACTGCCTGCGCGATCTTGTCGGCGGTACGGTCATGCAGCAGCCGGCCCAGCAGCCGGGCGTACGTGCGGCGAGGCAGCAGCACCGTCACGTTGGTGTCCGGATGTTCGTCGCGGACTTTGACGACGAACACCTGGGCCGCCCGGGTGACCCGCCGGTCCGGGACGTCCACGATCCGCAGCGGGGTGTCGAGTTCGAAGTGATCCCAGCGCTTCCGCAGTTGCGCGGCGTGGGCCGCGTCGACCATGAAGTGGACCGCAGTCAGCTCGTCGGCGCGCAGTCCCCTCCCGTAGCGCAGCGCTTCGATCACCGCCAGGTCCACCGAGTCCACGAACACGAACGCCCGGTGCCGCGCGTATTTCACCAGCTCGGGGCGGTCGGTGCGGAACATCTCGAGAATGGCTGCTTCGGAACGATATTCGCGGTTGAGCCGGGTCAGCGCGAACACCAGCAGGGGGAAGATGACCACCACCAGCCACGCACCCTCGGTGAACTTGGCCACCGCGAAGATGACCACCACGACCGTGGAGAGGATCCCGGCGGACAGGTTGATCGCTAGCCGCCTTCGCCAGCCCGGGTCACGATGGGTCAGATGATGTTTGGTCATCCCGTAGCCGGCCATCGAGAACCCGGTGAACACGCCGATCGCATAGAAGGGGACCAGCGCGCCCACCGAGCCGCCGGTCGCCACCAGCAGCAGCACCGACAGCGCGGTGAGCGTGATGATCCCGTTGGAGAACACCAACCGGTGGCCGCGTTTCATCAGCTGTCGCGGCAGGAAACGGTCCTCGGCGACGAAGCTGGCCAGCGCCGGGAAGCCGTTGAAGCTGGTGTTGGCCCCGGTGAACAAGATGGCGGCGGTCGAGGCCTGGACCAGGACATAGCAGATGTCGCCGACCACCCCGTTGCCGAACACCGCCCGACCGACCTGTGACAACACCGACGGGTACTCGTCCAGATACGGTGTGGCGTGCGTGACGTGGGCGAGGTAGGCGACACCGGCCAGCAGCAGGCCCAGGATGGTGGCCATCACGGTGAGGACCCGACGCGCATTGCGGCCCTGTGGCTTTCGGAAGTAGTCGACCGTGTTGGAGATGGCCTCGACCCCGGTCAGTGACGAACCCCCGTTGGCGAACGCACGCAGCACGGTCAGGATCGTGGCGCCCATCACCAACGCGCCACCCTGATGCAGCGGCACCGTTCCCGGCAGCCGCGCAGGATCGTATACCGGCAGGTTCCCGACGGTCGCCCGGATCACGCCGACGACGATCATCAGACCGACCATGACGACGAAGGCGTACGTCGCCACGGCGAACGGCAGCCCGGCCTCGCGCAAGCCGCGCAGGTTCGCGTAGCAGATCACCAGCACCACGCCGACAGTGAGTTCCAGGCTGTGGGGACCCAGCGCCGGGACCGCGGACGCCACCGCCACCGTCCCGGCCGCCGACTGCACCGCGACGGTGACCACGTAGTCGATCAGCAGCGCCGCGGCGGCGACCTGCGCCACCTTGGGCCCAAAGTTGTCGCGCGCGACGATGTAGGAGCCGCCGGCCCGCGTATAGGCCATCACGACCTGCCGATACGACGCGGCCACGAGCACCAGGATCAGCAGGATGACACCGGTGATGGGAAGCAGCAACACGAAGGCGGCCAGCCCGGCGTGCGGCAGCAGCTCGTTCAAGATCTGTTCCGGGCCGTAGGCGACGGACGAGACCGCGTCGGGTGACAGCGCGCCGAGGGCAACCGGATTCGACAACTTCTCGGAGCCGAGGTCCTCGGTGATCAGCGGCTTCCCCAGGAAGACGCGCTTGGCGATGTCCCCGATCGACAGGGGAATGCGTGGCTTGTCCGTCGAAATAGTCACCACCACATCTTCACCCAGGCTGCGGCAGTCCCTGTGCACCTCGGCTAGGTGAGCCGTTCCACCGCCGCGGCGACCCGTTCGTCGGCCGCGGTCAGCGCGACCCGCACATGCCGCGCTCCCGCCGGGCCGTAGAAGTCGCCGGGCGCCACCAGGATCCCGCGAGTGGCCAGCCAGGTGACGCTGTCCCGGCACGGCTCGTCGCGGGTGGCCCACAGGTACAGGCCCGCCTCGGAGTGGTCGATGCGGAAACCCGCCGCCCGCAGCGCCGGCAGCAGCGCGTCGCGGCGCCGCCGGTACCGTTCGCGCTGCGCATCCTCGTGCTCGTCGTCGTCGAGGGCGGCCACCATCGCCGCCTGCACCGGCGTCGGGACCATCATCCCGGCGTGCTTGCGCACGGCCAGCAGCTCCGCGACCAGCTCCGGGTCCCCGGCGACGAAACCCGCCCGGTAGCCGGCCAGCGACGAACTCTTCGACAGCGAATGGATCGCCAGCAGACCGGTGTGGTCGCCGTCGCAGACCGACGGGTGCAGCACCGACAGGGGGCGCGGGGCCTCGGCGTCCCAGCCCAGGCCCAGGTAGCACTCGTCGGAGGCCACGACGGAACCGCGCTCGCGCGCCCAGCCGATGACCTTGCGCAGGTGCTCGACGCCCAGGACGCGTCCCGTCGGGTTGCTCGGCGAGTTCAGGTAGATCAGCGCCGGGGTCTGCGGGCCCAACTGGGTCAGCGAGTCGGCGCGCAACACCTGCGCTCCGGCCAGGCGGGCACCGACTTCGTACGTCGGGTAGGCCAGCTCAGGCACCGCCACGACGTCCGGAGCCCCGAGGCCCAGTAGCGTCGGCAGCCAGGCGATGAGCTCCTTGCTGCCGATCACCGGCAGCACCGCCGCCGCACCGAGCCCGGTGACGCCGAAGCGTCGCGACAGCGCCGCCGCCACCGACGCGCGCAGGCCCGGGGTGCCGGCGGTCGTGGGATACCCCGGCGCCGATCCGGCCGCCGTCAGCGCCCGCCGGATCACCGGTGCGACCGGATCGACCGGCGTGCCGACGGACAAGTCGACGATCCCGTCCGGGTGGGCCGCCGCCAAAGCCTTCGCCTCGGCCAGCGTGTCCCAGGGAAACTCCGGCAGCGACGCCGACACCTTGGCGCGCGCCGGCGGCACCGCCCCGCTCAGTCGCCTTCGCCCTGCGGCGGCAGGTCCTTGACCACCTGCGGGTCGTTCTCGGTCATGCCGACCTTGGCCGCGCCGCCGGGCGAGCCCAGCTCGGCGAAGAAGTCGGCGTTGATCTGCGTGTACTGGCTCCACTGGTCGGGCACATCGTCTTCGTAGTAGATCGCTTCGACGGGGCAGACCGGTTCGCATGCCCCGCAGTCGACGCATTCGTCGGGGTGGATGTACATCATCCGAGCACCCTCGTAGATGCAGTCGACCGGGCACTCCTCGATACACGCCTTGTCTTTGATGTCGACGCAGGGTTCGGCGATCGTGTACGTCACAGACGTCTCCTCGTACTGATCAATGTGGGCTGCTGTTGTCGGCTCGCCGCAGGCCGCTCGGTGCCGGTAGGCGGGCGTTTCGGTTACTGATACTAAACGTCGCACACACGTCGACCACATGGCACGCCCTTCGGCTCGCAGCCGTGTCTTCCCACGCGGGCTCTCAGGCGCCCGCCAGGGCGTCCAGCAGCGCAAATGTGACGGACATCGCCGCGCCCCTGACCTCCCGTTTGTCACATTCGAAAGCCACTTTCCGAAAAGCCGTACGATAGAAGAACGCCCGCACGGACTGGTAATCTCGACCGAGACGACACCGTTTGGGCAGTCGTCGTCGCCGTCTGTCGACGGTGCATTGAATGGGGAAGGTGTCCATAATGGTGAAGCTTTCGTTGGCCAAGATCGCTGCCGTGGCCGGTGGCGTGGCGTTGGCGTTCACTGCCGGGGCCGGGATCGCGTCCGCGGACCCCGCTCTGGATCCGATCATCAACACGACCTGCAACTACGGGCAGGTCATGGCGGCGCTCAACGCGACTTCGCCCGGTGCGGCCGCTCAGCTGAACTCGTCGCCGATCGCGCAGAACTACCTGCGTCAGTTCCTCGCCTCCGCGCCGCCGCAGCGTGCGGCGATGGCGGCTCAGATCCAGGCGATGCCGCAGGCCGCGCAGTACTTCGGTGTCGTCCAGTCGGTCGCCGGTAGCTGCAACAACTACTGATCCGATAACTCGCATAGCGACCGGCTGCTCAGCACCCGCTGAGTAGCCGGTCGCTATGCGAGTTGGGTGACGTAGGTCGTGGTGCGCTGACGCGCCGGACGGCCAATGCCCTCGGCGATCGCGGCCAGCTCCGCCGCACTCTTCGAGGATCCGTGTTCCGAGCCGGCCATCCTCGAGATGGTCTCCTCCATCAGCGTGCCGCCGAGGTCGTTGGCCCCGCCGTTGAGCATCACCCGGGTGCGCTCCACGCCGAGCTTTACCCAGCTGGTCTGGATGTGCGAGATGCGGCCGTGCAACATGATCCGTGCGAGCGCGTGCACCGCGCGGTTGTCGCGAAGGGTGGGTCCGGGACGGGCCGCCCCGGCCAGGTACAACGGCGAATTCTGGTGCACGAAAGGCAACGGTACGAACTCGGTGAAGCCGCCGGTGCGGTCCTGGATGTCGCGCAGCACGTTGAGGTGGGCAACCCAGTGCCGCGGGGTGTCGACGTGTCCGTACATCATCGTCGACGAGGAGCGCAGGCCCACCTCGTGCGCGGTGGTCACGATCTCGATCCACAGTGACGTCGGCAGCTTGCCCTTGGTGAGCACCCAGCGCACTTCGTCGTCCAGGATCTCGGCCGCGGTGCCGGGTATGGTGTCGAGTCCGGCTTCGCGCAGGCTGCTCAGCCATTCGCGAACGCTCAACCCGCTCTTGGTCACACCGTTGGCGATCTCCATCGGGGAGAACGCGTGCACGTGCATCGAGGGCACGCGGGCCTTGACGGCGCGCACCAGCTCGGCGTAACCGGTCACCGGCAGCTCGGGATCGATGCCGCCCTGCATGCACACCTCGGTGGCGCCCTGCACGTGCGCCTCCCACGCGCGCTCGGCGACCTCCTCGGTGGACAGCGAATACGCGTCGGCGTCGCCCTTGCGCTGAGCGAACGCGCAGAACCGGCAGCCGGTGTAACAGATGTTGGTGAAGTTGATGTTGCGGTTCACCACGAAGGTCACGTCATCGCCGACCGCGTCGCGGCGTAGCGAATCAGCGAGTGCAGCAACGGCTTCCAGTGCGGAGCCCGCTGCGGTGGCCAGCGCCAGGTACTCACTTTCGGTGCAGCCGGCGGGATCGCGCTCCGCCGAGCGCAGCGCGGCGAGCACGTCGGTGTCTAGGCGTTCTGGCGCTTTGGCGCCCTGCGCGGCCAGCTCGTGCACGTGCGCCCGGATCGACTCCCAGTCGCCGAAGGCGCTGTCGAGGTCGCCACGGGTTTCGGTGGTGCGCCCCTCGGTGTCGATGGTCGCGTTGAGGTCCACCCGCCCCGAAGACTCCACGTCGTCGGGTTCCTGCCAGGGCAGCCCCACCGGGTTGACGTCGCGGGCCAGGCCGGTAGCCGGATCGGCCAGCGCCAGCACATGGCCCCGCACCCGGGGATCGATCCAGGCCGCACCCGCCTGCACGTATCGGGGTTGGGCGGTCAGCCGCTGCACCAGGTCGTACCCGGACTCCGCGGTGACGGCGGCCAGTTCCGCCAAAGCGGGCCAGGGCCGTTCGGGGTTCACGTGGTCGGGCGTCAGCGGCGAAACACCGCCCCAGTCGTCGACGCCTGCGGCGATCAGCGCCCGGCACTCCTCGCGCGAGACCAGGTTCGGCGGCGCCTGGATGCGCATGCCCGGGCCGAGCACCAGCCGCGCAACCGCCACCGTGGCCAGGTAATCCTCGATCCCGGCGTCGGGCACCGCGGCCATCGCAGTGTGTTGCTTGGCCCGGAAATTCTGCACGATCACTTCTTGGACGTGCCCGAATTCCTTGTGCAACTTCCGAATCGCGTGCAAGGTGTCGGCACGCTCGGCCAGCGTCTCGCCGATGCCGACCAGCAGACCGGTGGTGAACGGGATGGACAGCCGACCCGCGTCGGTGAGTGCACGCAGGCGCACCGCCGGGTCTTTGTCCGGGCTGCCATAGTGGGCAAGACCTTTGGTCTCGAACAGTCGCCGCGACGTCGTCTCGAGCATCATGCCCATCGACGGCGCCACCGGCTTGAGCCGCGACATCTCCGACCAGCTCATGACACCGGGGTTCAGGTGCGGCAGCAGCCCGGTCTCCTCCAGCACGCCGATCGCCATCGCCCGCACGTAGGACAGCGTGGAATCGTAACCGCGCTCTGCCAGCCACTCCCTGGCCTCGGGCCATCGGTCCTCGGGCCGGTCACCGAGGGTGAATAAGGCTTCCTTGCAACCGAGTTCGGCCCCACGCCGAGCGACGTCCAGGATCTCGTCCGGCTCGAGATACATACCCGCGCCCTGGGCGCGCAACTTGCCCGGCGCGGCCACGAAGGTGCAGTAGTGGCAGCTATCGCGGCACAGATGAGTGACCGGGATGAAGACTTTGCGCGAGTACGTGATCGGCAGCCGCCCGTTGGGCCCGCGGCGTCCCGCCGAGTCCAGGCCCGCGTCGCGGACCCGCGCCGCGCTCGCGCACAGGTCGGCCAGGGCATCGCCGCGCGCGGTCATCGCGACCGCCGCCTCCTCGAGGTTCAGCGCGACGCCGTCCCGGGCCCGGCGCAACACCCTGCGCAGCGCTGACCCACCGGGCTGTGGCGGAACGACGGGGCTGGGCAGAGCGATGGGCTCCTGGCCCGGAGTCCCCGGTTTCATTGGCACCTTGGTGTAACTTCCCCACGATCGATTTTCATCCGCGCGTCCCAACACGAATCCCTGGGCAACGGTGCCATATGCGCAACAGTAGCGCCAGGCTGCCGCGCGGCTGCGCTCGACCGTCCCGGCGCGACGCGGCCCAGGTGTCCGGGCGTGGCGGTTTTACCGACATTTCCGGCTAATCAACCACGATCGCGCTACGATCCGAGCAAATCCGTTGCCGGCAAACCGGGTTGCCGGACAGCAAAACTCAGACCCTGGAGGATGCGCGGTGTCTTTGTTGTTCGCGGCGCCCGAGGCGCTGGCCGGCGCGGCGTCGGACCTGGCCGGTCTCGGGGCGACGATCAGCGCCGCCAACGCCGCCGCGGCGCCGGCGACGACCGGCATCCTCGCCGCCGCCCGAGACGAGGTGTCGACGCAGATCGCCGCCCTGTTCTCCGAACATGCGGCTCGGTATCAGCAGCTCAGCACCCAGGTGTCGGAATTCCACCAGCGGTTCGTCCAGGCGCTGACCGCCGCGGCGAACGCGTACGCGTCCACCGAGACCAGCGCGGTGCAGACCTTGGTGAACGCGGTCAACACGCCCGCCGAGATGCTGCTGGGGCACCCCCTGATCGGATCCGTCCCCGGGTGGACGGCGGGGGGCGGCGTCGCCGGGCTGCTCGGCACCGGGATTTTCGGCGGCAGTGGTGCGGCAGCAATACCGGCCGCGGCCGCGCTGCTCGGGCCGGCCGCGGTCGCCGGCGCCGCGGCGGTGCCGGCCGCAAACATCTTGCTGCCCCTCGGTACCGCGATAGAGAACGCCTACCTGGCCATCGAGCCGTGGGTGTCGTACGGCTTCGACCTCGTCTCCTACGCGGTCAGATGGGTGTTCTTGATCGGCATCTTGGCACCGCAGATCAACTACTTCTACGACCTGTTCGAGCCCATCGTGCAGAGCGTCCTGTTCAACACCATCGACTTCCTGGATGGGACAGTCAGTTTCACCCAGGGGCTGAACAACATCTCTGCGGCCACGATGGCGTCGATCGACCAGTTCATCACCACCGAGAACTACTGGTTCCGCAGCTTGTTCCCGCCGCCCCCGCCGCTCGGGGTGAACCTGCCGTAAAACTCAACCGGGCGAGCCGCGCCGCCACAGCACCAACACCGGCGGCGTCACGCCGAGCACCATCAGCAGCAGCGCCCCGTAACGCATCAGACCCTCGCCCCCCAGGAGCACGTCGTCCGCGGGACCGCCCATGCTGATGAACGCGACGGTGATCAGCCATGTCCACAGCGGCACCGCGGCCACCCGCGGGGACCTCGCCCACGAGCCGGCGGCCCACACCAGGGCCGCATTGACCAGCCCGCTAGCCAACCCGCTGACGGGAAAGGGGACGGCACCGATATAGGAAGGCAACAGCAGCGCCCCGGCCAGCGCGGACAGCACACCGTCCACGGCCAACAGCGTCAGGATGACGACGCGAAGAGCTGAGTCTGCGGCGCCGTCCTCAACCGGCGCGGCGCCCGGCTTGGTCGCGGTCAGGTCGGGACGCTATCGACCTGGGAGAGGATCGAACCGATCACCCACTGAAAGCTGTCGAGTCGGTCCTGCCAGTGCTGCATATTAGGGTCCAGGTCAGGGTCCATGCGAATTCCTTCCGTGGGGCGCCTGCCCGGAAGCCTACCGCGTCAGCCCGCAGTGAAACCAAGCCCGGCAAGCAGATCCGTTTCCCAACCGCGCGCGTCGCGCTCCCCCGCGGCGCCGGCGGCCAGCACATAGTGCTCATGCGCGGAGATCGGCAGCGCGATGTTGTTGGACAGCGCGCAGGCCCGCCCGGTCGGCCCGAGATCCACCTGGGTGGCATGCGCGGCCAGCGCCGCGCGCTTGGCCGCCCAGGCCTCCGGCCCCGCCTCCACGACGGCGTCGATGTCCTCGTCGGCATACCCGAAGGCGAACGCGTCCTCCGGCGGGACCACCCAGTGCGGCTGCAGATCCTCGGGCCCCAGCTCGCCTCGGGCCGCCCGGAAGGCGCTCAGCGCGAACACCGACCAGTAGAACTTCGGGACCTGCCACGGCTCGCCCGGATAGTCGGTCGTGGCGGCGGCCGCGACGGCGGCGGTGGTCACGGTGTGGGCGTGGACGTGGTCGGGGTGGCCGTAGCCTCCCCGGGGGTCGTAGGTCACGACGACGTGGGGGCGCACGTCGCGGATGACGGCGACCAGCGACCCGACGGCCTCGCGCTCGTCGGCGTCGATGAACCGCTGGTGCCGGCGCTTCTCGGTGCCGACCATGCCCGAGTCGCGCCAGCGGCCGGCGCCGCCGAGGTAGGTGGGTCCGCCGGCGCCCAGCGCCTGCAGAGCCGCGGTCAATTCGGCGACCCGGTAGCCACCGAGTTGGTCGGCGCGATCGACGGCCAACCCGGCCCACCGCTCGCCGATGACCTCGCCCTCCTCGCCGAGCGTGCAGGTGATGACGCGCACTTCCGCTCCGCGGGCGGCGTAATGGGCGATGGTGGCGCCGGTGCCGATGGTCTCGTCATCGGGGTGCGCATGGACGAACAACAGCCGCGGGGACTCAGGCATGCACGCACCCTACCCGGACCGCCCTTCCGCCCACGGCCCAGATAGTGGTCGGTTCCGTTGCTTATCCGTTTCTTCGGAATGTGAGAACGCCGACGGCTACTATCGAACGATGCCGCAGCTCACCCCCGCCGCCGGCGCCCGGGGCCGCCGACGCGGTGAGGTCCTTGAACGCGCGCTCTACGAGGCCACGCTGGCGGAATTGGCCGACGTCGGGTACGGCGGGCTGACCATGGAGGGCATCGCGGCGCGCGCCCACACCGGCAAGGCGGCGCTGTACCGGCGCTGGTGCAGCAAGCACGACCTGGTGCACGCCGCGCTGGTGTATGCCCTGCCGTCGCTGCCCGAGTCGCGCCCCGGCCGGTCGGCCCGCGAGAACCTGCTGGCGGTGTTCACCGCGCACCGCGACGTGCTGGCCGGCAAAACCGGATTCCCCGGCCTGGACATCATCGGCCAGCTCATCCACGAGCCCGAGTTGCGCGCCATCTTCGCCGACGCCGTGGTCGGCCCGCGCCTGGCTCTCGTCGAGGCGATCCTGCGCACCGCCGTCGCGGACGGGGACCTCGACCCGGCCGCGATCACCCCGTTCACCGCGCGCATCGGACCGGCCTTGATCAACCACCAATGCCTGGTCACCGGGTCGCCACCGACCCGGCGGGAGCTGGGCCTGATCGTCGACACTGTGATCCCGCCCAGGCCGTCGGCCCGCGGTAATTGAACGCGCCAGGGATTACAGCATTCCGGCGAGGTCGACGCCGGCCGCGAGGGTCTGGTCGAAGATGCCCTCGATGCCGCCGATCGCGTACGGTCCGGCTCCGTCGAAGACCGGTGTAGAAGATGCCAGCGAAGGTGCTATCAGCTGGACCTCCTGGGGTACGAGCGGCGTCGCGCTACCGGTCAGGAAGTACGGTCCGAAGGCCCCGGACGCCGGCAGCGCCGCACCGCCCAGGACGCCGTTCACGGCTTGCTGGCCGGTGAGCACGGTCAGGTTGGCGACGTTGAAGAGCCGATCGAGGGCTCCGTTGAACGCGCCGGCTCCGAAGGTGCTTGCCTCCCAAGTCAATTCGCTGGCCAGCAGGTTCGTGTCGAAGGCGGTCTCCATGCCGACCAGGTTGTTGAAGAAGCCCAACTCGGCCGACCCGATCCCCTGCAGGCCGGCGAGCGGCGCCGCGATGAGCGCGGCCCCCGTCGTCGGAATACCGGCGAACAGCGACCCGTTGAGCAAGGCGCTCACCGACAGCCCCGCGCCGGAGAGCGCACCGGTCAACGTGGCCGACAGCGCGCCGTTTCCGGTCAGCGCGCCGGTGATCGCGCTGATGATGTTGAGGTCCCACAGGAACTTGTCGGGCACGGCGGCCAGCAGCCCGCCGAGCGCGGCGCCGAAGATGCTCGGGCTGGTGCCCACGAAAAGGCTGGGAATCAAGGCTGTACCAACCAACCCCACCGGCGCCCCCAGGATGGCGTCGAATGTCGCCTCGCCGGCGCCCAGCAGCGGGTTCCAGAAGTTGTAGAAGCTGTTCAGCACGCCGTTGCCGAGGTTGCCGAACAGGGCGAGCTCCAGGCCCGCCTCGTTGGCGACCAGGGCGGCGTTGAAGCCCAATTCGGCGTTGATCAGGCTGGTGTTGAACGCAATCTCCATCGCCTGCAGCTGGGCCAGGAACGCGGCCGGCGAGGCCGCCGTCAGCAGCGCCTGCCACGGCGCGATCAACGTGCCCAGCAAGGCGGGAATGCCGGCCAGGCTGGCGCTGAGGCCACCGGTCAGGAAGGCGCTCAGCTGCGCACCCATTCCGGCGAGCCCGGCCGTCACGTCGGCGAACAGGCCGGCGTTGAGGCCGAGCATGCCCGCCAGACCGGCGATGTCCGCGCTCAGCGCCGGGAACGTCGCGCTGAGGCTGGCCGCCAGCCCGGGCAGGCCCGCGGCCAGCACGCCCGCCAGGGCAGGCAGCGCGGCCCCGGTCTGCGCCAGCGTCGACAACGCGCCGTTGACGTCCGCGGCCAGCATCGCCCCCACCGGCCCCAGCCCCGATAGGCTGCCGCCGAGGCCGCCCGAGAGCGCCGCGTTCAGCTCCGCGTTCAGGCCGGCCAGCCCGCCGGTCAGAGTCGCCTGCAACCCCGGCAGCCCGGCCGTCAACGCGCCCGACAGGGCGGGTAGCCCGACACCCAGGTTGGCCAGGCCGGAAAGACCGGTGTTCAGGCTGCTGGTCAGCGACGCGCCGGTCTGCGCGAGCGCCGACAGCCCACCGTTGAGGTCCGCCGTCAGGGCGGCCCCCAGAGGCGCCATTCCGGAAAGACCCCCGGCGAGGTTGAGCGACAGGCCGGCGTTGAGCGCACCGCTGAGGCCGGAGATGTCGGCGGCCAGGCTGGCCTCGAGGCCCCCGAGCGCACCGCCCAGGTCCAACCCGAATGCGGGAACCGCGCTCGCCATGGTCTGGACGACGCTGGTCTCGGCGGACGCGTACGTGGCCGCGCCCAGGTTCATGGCCTCGACGAACTGCTGATGGAACGCTGCCGCGTGCGCGCTGAGTTGCTGGTAGCCCGCCGCGTGCGCGGAGAACAGTGCGGCGATTTCGGCCGACACCTCATCGGCCGCCGCGGGCAGGACGCCCGACGTCGCCACCGCTGCCGCGGAATTTGCTGACCCAATGGCAGAACCGATGTTCGCCAAGTCAGATGCGGCCGCAGCCATGGCATCTGGCGTTGCGATCAGAAACGACACCCCGTACCTCCCCAGCTCAGCGAAACGTGACCGCTATCCCACCAGCCCGCTCGTGCAGATATCGCGATAGCTCGAAGCGTAGCCGCAATTGCACGGTGAAAATTGTCATTTGCACTAACGAATTTGTGTATATCCGCTGAACGGCCCGAAGCACTTCGTTTCCGGGGCCGAGAAATTCGCGACCCGGGGCCGGCGATCACTGGCCGGTGAACAACCCGACGAGGTCGGCGCCGGCGGCGAGGGTCTGGTCGACAGAACCCACCGGGCCGCCGATCTGCCCGCTGTTGAAGACCTGGGCGCTGCCGCCGGTCAGCAGCGTCTGGTTGCCGGGCCCACCGGCGAGTTGTTGATGCTTTGCTCGCCGGTGCCGACCCAAATAGGTTGAAGGCGTCGAGGCCACAGTTGGTGAGCAACGCATTGTTGAGGTTCACTTGGTGGGTGATCAGGCCGGTGTTAGAGCGGATCTGCGTTGCGCTCACCGACGTCGCCGCCGACACCGCCTGCGCGGGCTCAGGATCCGTACCCTACATCGCCTGGACGGCGCTGGCCTCGGCGCCGGCGTACGCGTTCGCCCCCGCGGTCAGTGCCTGCACGAACTGGGCATGGAACTGCGCCGCCTGCGCGCTGAGCGCCTGGTACGCCTGGCCGTGGGCCCCGAACATGGAGGCGACGGTCGCCGATACCTCGTCGAGGGCCGGCGGCATCACCCCGGTCGTTGCCGCCGCCGCCGCGGAGTTGGCCTCGTTCAGCGTGGACCCGATACCCGCCAGGTTCGACGCGGCTGCAGATACCATGTCCGGCGTAGCGGTCAGGAACGACATCGTGCACCTTTCTGAAGGCGTGGCATGATGGCCGTCCCCCCAAGACCCGGACATCAAGCCTTGGACGGCCAAATGATATCGCCCCCGCGCACGATGCAGGCTTTTATCCGGAAACCTTCGTTTTCCGCTGTTGCCGCGACGGGGCCGGCGCCGGACCGCCGTAGGACGACTAGGCCTTGGGACTAGGGCCCGGTCTTCACCCACTGGCCAGCGTCGCCGACGATGCCCACCGGCACCGCCCCCGAGAGGCTGACGTTCTGCACGCTGGGGCCGGCCGCGACGATGGTGGTGTCCTGCAGGATCGGCAGCACCGTTGCCATGTTCCACAGGCGTGGCTCGACGGCGGTGATCACGTCGTTGATGTTCTTGGTGCCGTTGAGGGCGGCGTCGATGTTCGACTGGATGCTGGGATCGCAGATGCCGGTGAGGTTCGACGGCGCCTGCACCAGCGCCCCTGGCTCCGGTGCCGGGCTCGGCGGCGGCGCCGTCGACCTGGGACCGGCCCCGCCGGACGGCGTCGCGCGGGCCGCCGGGTTCGTCGGGGCGGCGGGAGCCGGAATCTGCGTCGACTGCAGCGCCGGGCAGCCGTACCGCGACTCCAGCAGCGTCGCCAGGTTGCCGCCCGCCTGGCGCCAGCCCACGACCGCGTCGACCCGGTTGTCGTTGAGCGCGTCTCGGTAGAGCGTCACCGGATCCAGCGCCAGCACCGTCGCGGCGATGCCCACGTTGCGCAGCTGGTCGGCGGCCGTGTTGGCCACCGCGACGGCCGTCGGGTCGTTGGCCGCCACTCCGATGACGAGCGACAACTGGTGGCCGTCCCTGCTGATGCGGCCGCGGACGACTTCCGGCGGTCCGGTGCTGGCCGGCGTCGACGCGGGCACGGAAGACGCCTCCGAAACCGGCCCGTTGCTCTCGACGTCGAACCCGGCGGCGGTGAGCAAGCCCAGCGCCGCGGTGGTGGTCATCGCCGGGGGCGCGGTCGGCTCGTAGCCGGGATCGCTGGGCGAGCGGATCTGCGCCTGGTCCAGCGTGACGGTGTTGTCGCTGCCGGCGCCCACGGCCGCGAGCAGGTCGACGTCGAGCAATCCCAGAATCGCCTTGCGGACCTGGGTTTCGGCCAGTTTGGGTTCGTTCGCGCGCAGCGTGAGCTGCATGACCCGCGGTGTCACGATCCGGGCGGTCCGCACGTCGGGGATCGCCGACAGCTGCGCGAACGCCGCGGACCCGCCGTGCACCTGGGCGACCTGTGTGTCGCCGTTGCGCATCGAATCGGCCAGTGCCGCCGGGGCGCCGGCACGCCGGAACAGGATGAGCGCGGGCTTGGCCGGCGGCCCCCAGTACCGGTCGTTGCGGGCGATCAGGATCTCGTCGCGCTGCGGGTCGATGTTCTCCACCCGGAACTGGCCCCCGGTGACGGGCAGCGCCCGGGCCAGCCCGGCCGCGAAGCCGCCCGGCACGTCCTTGACGATGTGCGCGGGCACGATGTTGGTGAACAGCTCCCGCCAGGCCGGATACGGCTGCGCGAAGGTGACCACCGCCTGCTTGCCGCCCTCGAGCGACTGCACGCCGGTGATCATGTCGTAGCCGGCCGGATCCACCACGCCGGGCTGGCTGACCATCTGACGCCACAGGTACCAGAAGTCGTCGGCCGCGATCGGGGCGTTGTCCGTCCACTGCGCCTCGGGACGGATCTTGTAGGTCACGGTGAACGGGTTCTGGGCGGTCACCTCCGCGGACACCAGCAGCGTCGGATCCATCTCCCAGCGCGACCCGGTCGGCGTGCTGGTGTCGGGCACCGGCCGGAACGCACTGGGCAGCACCAGCGCGCTGATCGCCGCGTTCACCGGCGAGAGGTCCGACAACAGGTGGGGGTTGAATCCGGCGCCGATCGAGTCGATGCCCATGATGATCTGCGTGACCCGTTGCGGCGGCGGCGGCGAGTTGTGCGGCGTGTCGGTGCTCTGCGGCGCCGGCGGAGGCTTGACGGTGCACGCGGCCGGCGCCAGCCCGGCCAGCGCGACGACGACGCCGACGGTGGTGAGCAGGCGGCGAACTCGTCTCGGCACGCCGATCAGGGTATCGGGCGCACCGGCCGCGGCACGCTCGGCGAGCGGAGCGCCGTCGCCGAAATCCGGGCCGGATTTGGCAACGGCGTCACGCCCGCGGGCGCAAGGGCCCAACGACCTAACCCCGGGCCTTGGCCCGCGCCCGGCTGCGGGCCCGGGCCGTCGCGTCCAGCTCGACCTTGCGGACGCGCACGATCTCCGGGGTCACCTCGACGCATTCGTCGTGCGCGCAGAACTCCATGGCTTGTTCGAGGTCCAGCTCGAGCGGCCTGGCCAGGGTCTCGATGACGTCGGCGGTCGACGACCGCATGTTGGTGAGTTTCTTTTCCCGGGTGACGTTGACGTCGAGATCCTCAGCGCGCGGGTTGATTCCGACGACCATGCCCTCGTAGGTGTCTTGGCCGGGTTCGACGAAGAACTGGCCACGGTCGGCGAGTTGGATCATCGCGAACGGCGTGATGGTGCCGGAACGGTCCGAGACCAGGGAACCGGTGTGGCGGGCGCGGATGTCGCCCGCCCACGGCCGGTAACCGTCGAACACGGCGTTGGCGATCCCGGTGCCGCGGGTGATGGTGAGGAAGTCGGTGCGAAAGCCGATCAGGCCGCGGCTGGGCACGATGAAGTCCATCCGGACCCAGCCGGCCGCGTGGTTGGTCATGTCCTCCATGCGGCCCTTGCGGCCCGCCATCAATTGGGTGATCGCGCCGACGAACTCCTCGGGGCAGTCGATCGTCATCGCCTCGAACGGCTCGTGCAGCTTGCCGTCGATCGTTCTGGTGACCACTTGCGGCTTGCCGACCGTGAGCTCGAAGCCCTCGCGGCGCATCTGTTCGACCAGCACGGCCAGGGCGAGCTCGCCGCGGCCCTGCACCTCCCACGCGTCGGGCCGGCCGATGTCCACGACCCGGATGGACACGTTGCCGACCAGCTCGGTGTCCAGCCGGCTGCGGACCATGCGCGCGGTCAGCTTGTGGCCGGGCACCTTGCCCGCCAGCGGCGAGGTGTTGGTGCCGATGGTCACCGAGATCGCCGGCTCGTCGACGGTGATGCGCGGCAGCGCGTGGGCGTGATCGGGGTCGGCCAGCGTGTCGCCGATCATGATCTCGGGCAGGCCCGCGACGGCCACGATGTCGCCGGCGATCGCCTCGTCGGTGGCGCTGCGCTCGACTCCCTCGGTCGCGAGCAGCTCGGTGATCTTGGCGCTGGTGATGACGGGCAGCCCGTCGACTTCCCGCATCCAGGCGACCTGCTGACCCTTGCGCAGTTTGCCGTTGTAGATGCGGATCAGGGCGAGCCGCCCGAGGAACGCCGACGCGTCGAGGTTGGTCACCAACGCCTGCAGCGGTGCCTCCGGGTCTCCCGACGGTGGCGGGATGTGCTCCATCAACACGTCGAACAGCGGGTCGAGGTTGTCGCCGGCGGGCACCTCGCCGTCGGCGGGCTGTTCGGTGCTCGCGATGCCCGCGCGACCGGACGCGTACAGCGTCGGCAGCCCCAGCGCGTGTTCGGCCGCCTTGGCCGCCTCGTCGTCGAGGTCCGAGGCGACGTCGAGCAGCAGGTCGTGGCTGGCTTCGACCACCTCGGCGATGCGCGCGTCCGGCCGGTCGGTCTTGTTGACGACGAGGATCACCGGCAGGTGCGCGGCCAGCGCCTTGCGCAGCACGAACCGCGTCTGGGGCAGCGGCCCCTCCGACGCGTCGACCAGCAGCAACACCCCGTCCACCATGGACAGCCCGCGTTCGACCTCGCCGCCGAAGTCGGCGTGCCCGGGGGTGTCGATGACGTTGATCACCGTCACGGTCCCGTCCGGGTGAAGGCGGTGCACGGCGGTGTTCTTGGCCAGGATGGTGATGCCCTTTTCTTTCTCGAGGTCACCGCTGTCCATGATGCGTTCCTGGGTGTCATCACCGCGGTGCGTCAACGCCCCTGACTGCCGCAGCATCGCGTCGACCAGGGTGGTTTTTCCGTGGTCGACGTGGGCGACGATGGCAACGTTGCGAAATGGCACGTCGGTGATTGTGGCAGCGCGGGCTGCGCATGCGCGAACCGAGCAGGTCACCGGGCGTGAAAGGGCGGCGTCGAAGGGCGACATGGTCGGCGCGTCGGCGCCCGTGCGCCTACCAGCCCCTGCGGGGCGGCGCCGCGCCGACCATGTCGCCCTTGGCCGCCACCTCACGGCTGCGGTAGACGATGTAGGGCCGGAACAGGTAGGCGACCGGCGCGCTGAACACGTGCACCAGGCGCGTGAACGGCCACATCGCGAACAGCACCATCCCGATCAGGGCGTGCAGTTGGTAATCCCACGGGGCGTTGATCATCACCTCCCCGTGCGGCTGCAGCAGCCAGATCCGCCGGAACCACAAGCCGACGGTGTAGCGGTAGTGGAACTCGCCGCCGTGGGGACCGGTGCCGATCAGGTCGCAGTACAGGCCGACCACGATGGCCAGCACCAGCACCACATACATCACCTTGTCGCCGCGGGTGGTGGCCGCCGACACCGCGGGGCGGGTGAACCGCCGGTAGATCAGCAACCCGATGCCGGCCAACGCCGCGGCGCCGGCGATCGACCCGGCGATCACCGCCTGCAGGTGGTAGGCGTAGTCGCTCACGTGCAGCCAGTGCGTCACCCGAGGCGGGATGAGCAGGCCCATCACGTGTCCGGCGAACACCGCGAGGATGCCGAAGTGAAAGATCGGGCTGCCGATACGCAGCAGCCGCGACTCGTAGATCTGCGAGGACCGGGAGGTCCAGCCGAACTTGTCGTAGCGATACCGCCACCAGCTGCCGATGATCAAAACGGCCAGCGTCACGTAGGGCGCGATGTCCCAGAACAGCACGTTGCTAAACACTTGGCGCTCCTGCCTGCCGTCGGGGCGGTACGGTCAGTGTGAACGCCTGCAGCCCAACGGCTTCCGCGGGCGGCCCGGCTTCGGCCAGTCGCTCCGCCCGAGTGATCTCCTGGCCGGTGGCCGCCGGCAGCGTCGCGGCGACCGCCGCCACGGTGGGCTCGTAGGGTGACTGCGCATCGGCCAGCGCCCTACGTAACACGTCGATGGGGACCCGATGCTCGCTCAGCAGCCGCCGCCCGGCCCCGGGATCGACGGTGGCGGCGAACTCGAGCACCACCGGGAGGTGGTCGGGGGCCTCGACGCGCGGCGACTCGACGCCCGCCGCCCGGTAGGCGGCCGCGAACGCCAGCATCTCCCGGCCGCGGTTACGGGTGTCCCCGGCCGTCCAGTACGTCAGGTACATCGTGGCCCGCCGCCGCAGGTCGAAGGTGGCGACGTAGTCCATCGCCGCGGCCATCGGCTCGCGGGCGCGCAGCGCCGCCGCCGTCTGCGCGAGCAGTTCGGCGGCGGGGCCGACGATGTGACCCAGCAACTCCGCCACGGTGTCCAGCCGGTCGGTCAGCCCGTCGTCGGGATAGGCCAGCAGCAGCGACGCCGCCTGCCAGACCAGCCGATCCTGCATCCGGCCACCGGAACGGTCCCGAAGCTGCGGCAGTCTCATTGCTTGTCCTCTTCGGGAAACATCCCGGCCGACGCCTCACGGCCGTCCCAGTTCAGCAGGTTCACCCGGGAGCGTTGCGTGGCGTGGAAGCTTTCCACCGAGACGGGCACCGGGCCGCCCGACTCGTACATTCCCGGACCCCCCTCACCGGTCAGCGAGCACCCCTGCTCCTCGAGATCCCGGGCCTGCGGGCTGAAGGCCGTCGGGATGACGTAGCGCTCTTCGTATTTCGCGATCGCAAGCAGCCGGTACATCTCGTAGATCTGCTCTTCGGTCATTCCCACCGAATGCGGGATGTGCGGCTGGGTCTCGCGCCCGAGGTTGATGTCGCGCATGTAGGAGCGCATCGCCGCCAGCCGGCGCAGCACGGCCTCGACCGGTCCGGTGTCGCCGGCGGTGAACAGCTCGGCCAGGTACTGCATCGGGATGCGCAGCGCCTCCAGCGCGCCGAACAGGTTGCCCAGGTCCTCCCCGTCGTGGCCGTCCCGGCTGACCGCGTCGACCACCGGCGACAGCGGCGGGATGTACCAGACCATCGGCATGGTGCGGTACTCGGGATGCAACGGCAGCGCCACCTGGTAGGTGTTGATCAGCGCGTAGACCGGCGAGCGTTGCGCGGCCTCGATCCACTCGTCGGAGATGCCCTCGGCGCGCGCACCGGCGATCACCTCGGGATCGTTGGGATCCAACAGAATTCGGCGCTGCGACTCGTAGAGGTCGGTGTCGTTCTCCACCGACGCGGCCGCCAGCACCTCGTCGGCGTCGTAGAGCACCAGGCCGAGATAGCGCAGCCGGCCCACGCAGGTCTCCGAGCAGATGGTCGGCAAGCCGACCTCCATCCGCGGGTAACACAGCGTGCACTTCTCGGCCTTACCAGTCTTGTGGTTGAAATACACCTTCTTGTAGGGACATCCGGACACGCACATCCGCCAGCCGCGGCAGCGGTCCTGATCGACCAGCACGATGCCGTCCTCGCTGCGCTTGTACATCGCACCGGACGGGCAGGAGGCCACGCAGGACGGGTTGAGGCAGTGCTCGCAGATCCGCGGCAGGTAGAACATGAACGTCTCTTCGAGACGCAGCCGGACCTCCTCGCCGACCTTCTGCAGGATCGGGTCTCCGGCCAGGATCTCCGGTGAACCGGACAGGTTGTCGTCCCAGTTGGGTCCCCAGGAGATCTTCATCGGCTCGCCGCTGATGAGGCTGCGCGGCGCAGCGGTGGGGAACGTGTCACCGGCCGGTGCAGTGGTCAGGTTCTCGTAGTCGTAGGTCCACGGTTCGTAATAGTCGTCGATGGTGGGCAGCTGCGGGTTGGCGAAGATCCGCAGCAGTTTCCGGATGCGCCCGCCGTCGCGCAGCCGCAGGCGGCCTCGCTTGTCGCGGACCCAGCCGCCGCGCCAGCGCTGCTGGTCCTCGTAGGTACGCGGATAGCCTTGTCCCGGCCGGGTTTCGACGTTGTTGAACCACACGTACTCGGTGCCGGCGCGATTGGTCCAGGCCTGCTTGCAGGTCACCGAACAGGTGTGGCAGCCGATGCATTTGTCGAGGTTCATCACCATCGCCAACTGCGCCATGACTTTCATCGCTTTAGTACCGCACTTCCTGGCTGCGGCGGCGCACCACGGTGACCTCGTCGCGCTGGCTACCGGCGGGTCCCAGGTAGTTGAAGGCGAACGCGTGCTGGCCGTAGCCGCCGGCCAGGTGGCTGGGCTTGATCCGGATCCGGGTCAGCGCGTTGTGGTTGCCGCCGCGTTTGCCGTTGATCTCCGAGCGTGGCGTGTCCACGGTGCGTTCCTGGACGTGGTAGACGAACACCACACCGTCGGGCATCCGGTGCGAGACGATAACCCGGCACACGAAAATTCCGTTGGTGTTGACCGCCTCCACCCAATCGTTATCTCGCACACCTATCTTGGCCGCATCGCCGGGACTCATCCACATCGTCGGTCCCCCGCGCGACAGCGTCAGCATGTACAGGTTGTCCTGATAGGTCGAGTGGAACGACCACTTCGAGTGCGGGGTCACGTACCGAACGGTCAGGCCGACGCCGTCATCGGTCGGGCCGAGCTCGGGCTGACCGAACAACCGCGCCATGTCCAGCGGTGGTCGGAAGACCGGCAACTGCTCGCCGAGTTCCTCGATCCAGTCGTGGGCCAGATAGAAATGCATGCGTCCGGTGAGGGTGTGGAACGGCTTGAGGTTCTCGATGTTGATGGTGAAGGGAGCGTAGCGGCGCCCACCGGTCTCGCTGCCCGACCACTCCGGGCTGGTGATCACCGGCACCGGGCGCGCCTGGGTGTCGGCGTAGGTGATGCGGCGGTCCTCGCTGCCCTCGGCCAGGTGCGCCAGCCGCTGCCCGGTGCGTTTCTCCAGTTCCCGGAACCCCTCGACCGCGAGCCGGCCGTTGCACGTGCCCGACAGCAGCAGCATGACATCGGCCATCCGCTCATCGGTGTTTACCGCCGGGCGGTCTTCCGCCGCACCAGAATTCATCACCCCGAATTTGGCGGCGAGCTCCGCGACCTCACGGGTGGGGTGGACCGTGACTCCCTTGGTGGTCACGCCGAACTGGTCGACAAGCGGTCCCAGCGTCATCCACTTGTCGTAGACGGCGGTGTAGTCGCGCTCCACCACGGTGAGCTTGGGCATGGTTTGCCCCGCCACCGGCGTCGCTCCGGTGCGCAGCCAGTCTTCTTCGCTGCCATCGGGATACACCATCGCATCGGGGGTGTCGTGTTGCAGCGCGGTGAGCACCACGTCGCTGCGGGTGCCCAGGTGCCGCTTGGCCATGACACTGAAGGCGCGGGCGATGGCGCCGAAAGCGTCGAAGTCCGACCGGGTTTCCCACGGCGGGTCGGTTGCGGCGCTGAACGCGTGCACGAACGGGTGCATGTCGGTACTGGAGATGTCCGCCTTTTCGTACCAGGTCGCAGCGGGCAGCACGACATCGGACACCAGCGTCGTCGAGGTCATCCGGAAGTCGATCGACATCATCAGGTCGAGCTTGCCTTCGGGGATGTCCCCCGCACAGGCCACCTCGACGGGCGCCGCCCCGTCGAACGCGGGCCCGGCCTGGATGTTGGCGTCGGTGCCCAGCAGGTGGCGCAGGAAGTATTCGCCGCCTTTGCCCGACGATCCGATCAGGTTGGCCCGCCACACCGTCAGCACGCGCGGCCAGTTCACGGGGTTGTCGGGGTCGGTCACGGAGAGCTTGAGCTCGCGCCGGCCGAGCTGCTCGGCGACATATTCGGCGACGTCGCGGCCGGCGGCCCGCGCCTCGTCGGCGACGTCCAGGCTGGACCGGTCGAACTGCGGGTAGAACGGGCTCCAGCCCATCGCCGTCGCGGCCGCCAGCAGGTCCACCGTGTGCCTGCCGGCGAACCGCCCCCGACCCACCGGGCTGGCCAGCTTGTCGGCCGCGTAGCCGTCGTAGCGCCATTGGTCGGTGTGGGCGTACCAGTAGGAGGCACCGGGTATCTGCCGCGGCGGGCGCACCCAGTCAGTGGCCATCGCCATCGTCTGAAAGCCGCTGAGGGGGCGCACCTTCTCCTGGCCGACGTAGTGTGCCCAGCCGCCGCCGTTGCGTCCCATCGAGCCGGTCAACATCAACAGCGCCAGCACCGCGCGGTAGATGGCGTCGCCGTGGAACCACTGGTTGATGCCGCTGCCCATGATGATCATCGAACGGCCGCCGGATTCCTCTGCGCTGCGGGCGAATTCGCGGGCGACGCGGATGGCCTGCGCGGCCGAAACCCCGGTGATCGCCTCCTGCCACGCCGGGGTGTTCTGCCGGGTCGCGTCGTCGTAGCCGGCAGGCCAGTCGCCCGGCAACCTCGGCCGCGCCACCCCGTACTGGGCGAGCATCAAGTCGAACACGGTACACACCAGGTGTTTTCCGATGCGACGCACCGGTACGCCGCGCGCGATCGTCGCACCCTCGCCGTTGACGGTGTCGAAGCCGGGCAGATGCACCAGCGCGGTGCCGGAATGACCGTTCGAGCCGTGCACGTCCCATATGCTCAGCGCCGGCATCAGGTCGCCGAGGTCGAGGTTCCACTTGCCGATGCCGTCCTCGCCGTACCGGAAGCCCAGCGAGCCGTGCGGCACCGAGACCGAGTCGGTGGCCTCGTCCCACACGGTGGGCTTGAGTGCTGAGTTCTCGACCGCTTCTCCCAAGTCGGCCGCCGTGAGATTCTTCCCCGGCACCAGCATGTCGCCGCGCTCTTCCAACTTGATCAGGAACGGCAGGTCGGTGTAGCGGCGCGCGAAGTCGGCGAAGAACGGAACCCGCTTTTGCACATAGCATTCCGAGAGGATGACGTGGCCCATCGCCATCGCCAGCGCCCCGTCGGTGCCGGCCGCGCACGGCATCCACTCGTCGGCGAACTTGGTGCTGTCGGCGTAGTCGGGGCTGACGGTTACCACCTTGGTGCCGCGGTAGCGCGCCTCGGCCATCCAGTGCGCGTCGGGGGTCCGGGTGACGGGAACGTTGGAGCCCCACATCATCAGGTAGGCCGCGTCCCACCAGTCGCCGGATTCGGGGACGTCGGTCTGGTCGCCGAACACCTGCGGCGAGGCCACCGGCAGGTCGGCGTACCAGTCGTAGAACGACGTCATGACGCCGCCGATCAGCTCGACGAACCGGGAGCCCGCGGCGTAGGACACCATCGACATGGCCGGGATCGGGGAGAAGCCGGCGACCCGGTCGGGGCCGTAGGTCTTGATGGTGTGCACGTGGGCGGCGGCGATGAGCTCGGTGGCCTCGGCCCAGGTGATCCGCACCAGCCCGCCCTTGCCGCGGGCCTGCTGGTAGCGACGACGGCGCTCGGGATCGGCCTGGATGTCGGCCCACGCCAGTACGGGGTCGCCGAGGCGGGCCTTGGCTTCCCGGTACATCTCGATCAGCACACCGCGGCCATAGGGGTAGCGCACCCGGGTGGGCGAATAGCTGTACCAGGAGAACGACGCGCCGCGCGGGCAGCCCCGCGGTTCGTATTCCGGCCGGTCCGGGCCCACCGACGGATAGTCCGTCTGCTGGCTCTCCCAGGTGATGATCCCGTCCTTGACGTAGATCTTCCAGGAACACGATCCGGTGCAGTTGACGCCGTGGGTGGAGCGGACCACCTTGTCATGGCTCCACCGGTCGCGGTAGAACACGTCGGCTTCGCGGCCGCCCCGGCGGGTGACGGTGCGCAGGTCCGGTGAGATCTGGCCCGGCGTGAAGAATCGTCCGCTGCGCTGCAGCAGTTCCTCGAGCGTTCCGCCGGCGTGAGGTTTCGCGGTCAACGGCAAAACCCCCTACCCGATGGCTGCGATGGAGTAGTGACCGTACGCGTTCGCCCCCGTTCCTGCCGGTTAACTCGCCGCGGGTAGCCGGTCGGCACGAACGCCGTCATCGGCGCCGTGTTCCCGCATGCGGGTGCGTGGCCCTCCCGGACGGCACCGCGTTGTCCGCCGCAACGACGTTGGTATCTACAAATTGGACTGTAGTAACCTACCGCTGACCTGGAGGTTGGCTGAATAAGTCCTGTGGAGTTGTCACGAGACGGCTGAAAGCGCCCGGGTCAGGTCCCCCAGCCAGCCCCGGTCGGCGGGCACCCAGTCGACGTCGTGCAGTTCGGCCGCCGTCACCCAGCGCAGCGCCCGGTGGTCGTGCGGCCGCGGCTCACCGCGGAGCAGGCGCACCCGGTACGCCCGCAGCGTCGTCGTGCCGTCCAGCGCGATGTCGTGCCCGAGCCGATCCCCCACCACGACGTCGGCCTCGCCCACCCCCAGCTCCTCGGCCAACTCCCTGGCCAGCGCGTCGCGCTCGGATTCGCCGGCCGCGACCTTGCCGCCGGGCAGCTCCCAGCGGCCGGCCAGTTCCGGCGGCCGCACCCGTTGGGCCACCAGGACCGCGGAGCCGGAGATGAGGGCCGCGGCGACGACGATCTGGGTGGCCATGGCCAGTGACGTTATACGGTCGGGTCATGGCTGTGTTACACCCCGCCAAACGTTGTGCGCGACCTGCATAAACGCTGGCCAGAGGGTGGCTTTGCGAAGCCTGTTAAACGTAAGTATCTGCAAGCTGCCCGCGTTGGCGAAGGCTGGACCGTACTAGCTACAGTACGTAGTACGAATTCTCTTGCAGAACAGGCACTTTCGGCTTCACCGCAACCCTCGGCGGGTGGTACTGTTTGACATACGCCCAGCGAAAGGACAAGGCCCATGGCCGATAGCTCGTTCGATGTCCCGCTCCCGGCCGGCGCACTCGACGCGGAACCCTGGCAGGACGATACCCACCGTCAGTTCTGGGGCACCACGTACATTCACGATGCCGCAGTTCAGCCCTCCAAGGGCGTGCGCCTTGGCATCTGGGGGCTGCAGGACATCAGCGGGACGGTGCTCACGCGAAGAATCCTCATTGAAGCTGACCCCTGTGGCACCGAGGTTGATTCCGCGACCGCTGGAAGGATCGAGACCGACCTACGGTCGTTGCGCGACGAACTCGATGCTCTGTCGGACCCCGACGACACAATCGGGATCATGAGCAGCGAGGACGCCGCTTCGGACGCGGCGAAAGGCCTGTCAGACGCTACAGAGGCGTCCCACCTCATGGATACTCGGGCAGCGCCCCCAGCTGAGCCGGAGCTTCAAGCCGAAACGGCCGGGGAGATGATTCCCACCCCCGCCTACTCGGAGGTGCTGGAAGAGCCGGATTATCGCGAGGAGGAGCGATTCGCGGCCGTCAAATACGTGGCACCGATGCTCGTCGCCGCCGTGCTAGGCGCGGCAGGAATGTTTACCTACATAAATGCGCGCCCCGCGATAACTCCACCAGTGCCACCGGCCAAAATCATCACAGACCCAGCGCCCCCGGCGAAAATCCTGCCCCCACCGCCGATACCACCGCCGGGACCGGCGCAGGACGAGGCATTCGCTACGGCGCTTCGCGATTCCTGGATCACATGGCCCCGCGATGACGACATGATCGACGCGGGCCACGAAATCTGCTTACGACTAAGCGCCGATGACGACCCACAACAACTCGTTGACCGGCTCATTGCATCAGCGGCCGATCCGGCGTCCCACCGTGAAAGTGCCGAGGCAATAGTCGGAGCCGCCATCAAGTATTTCTGCCCAGACGACTCGCTTGCGACCTTGCTGCACACCTACTAGAGGAAGAGCAAAAAAGATGTGGAATACGCTCAAGGAGGTTCTCAAGTACATGGTGCCAACGCTCATCGCGGCCGTCCTGGGCGCGGGCGTCGTTTACGCCTTTTGGGGCAACGATTACAAGATGAATCCCGCACCGCCCATACCGACCGTTCACCGTGCTGCCCCCCAACCTCCGCCGGTACCTGCAGCAGGGCCAGCTAGAGACGGTGCATACATACAGCGGCTCGAAGCTGCCGGGATTGCTCGGTCACTGAGCAACTCGAATGTGATTGCGTGGGCACATGAAAGCTGCTTGAGGTTGAGGTCGGTCAGCCACCCCGATGGTTTGGCCTCTGTTGAACACAGCATAAAAACCGGGGCTGGAATTATCGATCCCACGGAACTAAAGTTACGCAGATTTTTTGAAATTACCAAGAACTTTTATTGCCCCGACATTCTCGGGGGATGAACGAGAGCGCCAAGCTCCAAAATACACAATAGACGGCCCCCGCAGTACAACAGATAAAGGAGGAGGAACCAAAAAGAAATGGACGACTACGACATGGGCCAAGTCCGGATTGAGGCCCATTCCGGCGATGGGGTCATCATGGTTCACAACCTCGGCCCCGAAGCGCGAGCGGCGCTTGAACACCGCGCACAGGAAGCCGGCGTTTCGGTTGAGGATTTCATGCTAGGGATGATCGACGCGAAATTCCGCCATCACGCAGAGGAACGCGCTCGCGAGCAAGGGGTTTCAGTTGAGCAATACCTAGAGCAACTGGACCAGGAAGCCGACCCCGACGCGGAGCAAAACGAGATCTTGCGGGCGCTCGAACTAAGCCTGGGAGGTGGCGAGTCATGAGCGGCGACGACGTAGCGGCCTTCGCGGAGCGAAAGCTTCGCCGCAACCGAAACCGTAAGGGGCCTGCGTAAGGAGGCCACACCAAAGGGCTACGGCGTCGCGGCCATCACTAGCACCATGGCGAACGGGGGCGCAAACGAGGAGACCGCCGAATGGTACCGCGTCTACCCGCTCGATCATCCCGAAGAGAGTGAGGTTTTCGAGTCGGCCGATGCGGCGCGTGCCTACATTGACGCCGCTCCGAGTCTGATAAGAGGGGATGGCGATGGAAGCGGCGGGGAAATTCCATCCTAATAAACACCACCAAAGCGCAAAAACGGCCCTCAGATCAATTCTGGGGGCCTTTTTGTTGTCTCAGGTATGTCCTATCTACCCGCATGCCGTTGAGGCCCCTACGGGCCATTCAGGGCTGAGAAATGCACAGAGGGGCCGGGCGAGCGAGTACGTTTACTCCGATTTTATTTTTTGTCGACCGGCCGCCTCTGGCGTGGGGTCAGGAGACGAAGCTGACCCGGTGTTTCCGACACCTTTTTGGGGTGCGGAAGTTTGAAAGCCGGGACGTGCACCTCACATGTCACGCCCCGGCCTGGCGCCGGCCTTTCAGGGGAAAGCCGCGCCCATCGCCCGCGCAGCCAGGGGGGACAGGCGCAGCTGGGCGGAAGTTTGAGGGGGGCCGGGCGAACTCCCGAGATCAGGGGAATCGCCCGGCCCCATTTGGCCGCGAGATGCGGGAGTAGGAGAATAACTAAAAGAAATCCCCGCAAATACGACCATTCTCGACAATTACAGAGAAAGGCAGCCGCAATTGTCGAAAATTAATTGGGAGGGTGGGGCCTACGGCCGCGCCGAGGCCCCTCCGTCCGTTCAGGTTCTTCGGCCCTCACAAAAATCAAACCCGTAGACTCACCCTCGGATTCAACAGTCGTCACGTACTCGACACCACTGCAATATGGTCCGAGATCCACGAGGCCCCGAAGGGGGAACGGCCCCTGATAGTTATGCAGCAATTTCTAAACGGCGACCGAAGTCGGCAGGCCAGTCAGGTAGAAGGCGGCCGAAGCCCTTACCCAAGCGGCACCTTCGCGAAGTTCCGCAATCCACGTGTTTTGGTTACGGGCGAGGTCGTCCGCATTCGTGCCGGTGATAATATTCATGGCCTCACGGATTACCAAATACCCGAGGCGGCTTGAGTCGATGAAAAACGCATCGCCCGCGGTCACATCGGTACTCAGCCGTACTTCCACGCCGTAAATCTCCGTCAACGGCGAACGCGACGGGTCAGGCGCCAACAGGGAACGGTTCAAACCGTCAAGCTGCTGCACCAAGGCGTGATACGTGGTCGGATGGGTCAACATCAGATTCGGCTGCGCCAGAGCTGCGCCCGTATTCATACTGTCAATCGCCGCCAGGATGTTATCCAAATAGCTGCGAGGACTGGTAGGAGTTGTGGCAGTAGCCGTCAAAACACCCGACAGATTCTTAAGCCCAATCATGTTGACCGAACCGTCAGCATTAGTCGAACCGTCACCATAAAGAATTTGGTGGTTCTCCGCTGAGATAACATTTTTCTGAAGCTGGTTAATTAGGTAAGAAAATGCGGCAGGATAATCGGACTGTTCCCGCGTGAATATCGCTTTGCCGGCAATCTTCACATAGGAATCGGTGACGGCGGTAAGCGCAACATCAACGGTCGGCTTGGTCTGGCCCTCCCCAACCACGGATGCTTGCGCAGCTGCGGTGGTGGTGTCCTTGATGTAAGTGAACTGGGCCGCGTCGCCGCCGATTGAAGGAAGCTCACTAGCGATTCGGAAAGGCCAGACGCGCTCTACGATTCCTGCTGGCAAAAGCTGCGCCGGGATTAGGCCGGTCATCGTCGGCATCGACGCGTCGAGCGTCTTCAGGCCGACACTGCCCTGAGCGGCGGTCATGCCTTTCACGTTCACCGGCAAGCCCGTGCGGTGGTGTTGATCCATTGCCTTAACGGCGAAGTCGTCCACGTCCAACGGCGAAAGCTGTGCGCCCTTGGTCTCAATGACCCTTCCATCGACGCCGACAAATTTCGCGCCGCTGAGCCTGTCACTCATATTCTTTCCTTCAATAGTCTTAGCGAACGCGGGATTGGGAATTTCGCCATGGCTAGTCATCTTGACAAAAGGTTCACGGTCACCGTCGTGTTTCCGCATTTCAGCCTTCCAGGCTTTAAATTCCGCGGTCAGGTCATCGTGCGCTTTTTGCTTTTGGTGCTCGGTCAGGCGAGGGTTATTCTCGAAATCCGTATCGAAGTTCGCCAAACGCGATTCCAGTTCTTGGCCTTTGGCCTTGAGCTGGGTGATGTTCATATCTATTTCTTTCATGGTAGTCCTGCATAGACGACCAAGCGCCACACTTTTAATTGCGGGTCACGAACGTGAGCGGCGGGTGTGGGGGTGGTTCGTGCCCAAGGGCACTCATAGGCGATTGTCATCGGCGGGCTGTCGCTCGACAGGCGGCCCCACATGGGGGCGGGCTATCGGGGTTGACAGGCGGCCATCGACGGCGCCCGTTGGGGCCGGGAATCGGCCCAGTTGGGGGTAAGGGACTTTGCCCTACCCCGGTACGCCGGCCAGGTGATCGTATCTGGCCTGCATCTCAGCGATGATGGCGTCACGCCGTTCAGTCGGCCAGCCGTTAAGCTTGTCGACGTACCGGCCTTCGGTGAACGTTCGCAGCAAGGAGTCTAGCCGTGCCATCTCCGTTTCACCGCTGCGCTTGCAGCCTTCGCAGCACCAGCGGGTTGGCCGGCCGCCGCGTGGCTTATCCTCAAGCGCGCCACCACATTTCGGGCACGCCGTTGGCGTGTACTTCATCGCGTAAGTCCTTCGCTAGCAACGCTTTTCGCGTGGGTGAGATCCCAAGCGGGAGCGGGGTTTTGATTCGGCCAAAAAAGTGCCGTGACCTGCGGTTTTGTGGTTTTCACGAAATCCGTTGTGCCGCAATACTTGCCGTTCGCAATGCTTTGCCCGAAGGGTCGCGGGGGGTGACCATTCCTAGGGATTTCCTAGTACCCCCCACGGTCGGAATGCCTTGACGCAAACCGCTCTCGACTGCCACGCCATTACGAGACCATGTGCCACAATGTGATCGCGGCACGCCCATGTAAGGGGCAATGAATCGCGCATGGACTACAGCAACGCCAAGCGGTATTCGTAACTCCCGACTTTTGTATACGCACCAGCGCGCCCCGCTTCGAGCTGTGCCAAGTCGATTTGGTTAAGCTCGGCTAGCCGTCGCCGGTCGGTCGGCGAGTCCGTCCAATAGAGGCGATTCGCCACATTGATGGCCTTGGCGTCGGCGGTCAGCGCATCGCGATATGCCGACGCGAGTTCCTTCGCCGCGACGAAGTCCCACGTCTTCGTCTTACCGAGGTAGCCGAAGGCCCATTTCTTGCCGCTGAACACGGGCTCATCGAGGTAGGCGACGCCGTGGCGAGAGAATCCGGCTATCGCTGCGGCGCCCCGGTGGGCACCATCGCGCGTTCGCGAGGTCGGACGCTGTAGGAACGGACACGCCACGGCGGCGGTGTAGATGATGCACGAGAGGTGCGCCGGCCCGAGTGACGACACGAAGACGCCGCCGGGGTAGGAGTAGCTCCCCTCGTAGTCCTCCGAGCAGTGGAGCACTACGTACCGCGGTCCAGAAATGGCGCAACCGCAACTGGCGCAGTGCCCCCTCGTTGCCAGGGCTAGTGCGCGAGCGTCGTCAAACACACTGTGGGCGTGGTCGCTCACCGCTGGGTTGTGAACCTTTAGTTGCGCTGGCGTGCGGGGGGTGCCGAAGTCCGATACCGGGCGTAGACGCGGAAGTGAAGCCAGCCAGGGGGGCTCTGGGAAGCCGCTCACAGCAGCGCCAAGCGATACGTGTAGCCGCCGACCTGCAGGTGCGCACCAGCGCGCCCCGCTTCAAGGTGGGCTTCGTCGATTTGTTTTAGCTCGGCTAGCCGTCGCCGGTCGGTCGCGGAATCGGTCCAGTAAAGCCTGTTCGCGACCTTCACGGTCTTCGCGTCGGCGGTCAGCGCATCGCGATATGCCGAAAGAAGTTCCCTGGCGGCGACAAATTCGATGCGCTTCGTCTGGCCTAGGTAGCCAAAAGCCCAGTTCCAGTCACCCACGACAGGCTCATCGAGGTAGGCGATGCCGTACCGCGAGAATCCAGCCACCGCTGCGCCCCCCCGGTGCGTACCGTCGCGCAGTGCCCGTGAGGTGGGCCGCTGTAGGAACGGACACACCAAGCTCCCGTACAGGGCGCAGGACAAGTGCAATGGCGGCTGACTATCCACGAGCACGCCACCTGGATAGGAAAGGCAAGGCTCATAGTCGTCTGAGCAATGTTCTACTACATACCGCGCACCAGACACGGCATAACCACAGTGCCCGCACCGTCGCCTAAGACCAAGGGCCACGGCGCGAGTCACGTCAAATGACGTTCCACCGGGGTGGCACACCGCTGGGACGGGAAGTTTCAACTGTGACGGGGTGCGGCTGCCGTTCGGCCGTAGCCGCGGAAGGTCGGCCAGCCAGGGTGGTTCCGGAATCCCGCCGGCTACGGGACAGCTAGCAGACACGGCAAGTATGAGCGAAGCGGCTCACGGCGCGGAACAAGGCGTGGTAGGTCTCGGCGGTGTCGAACACGGCCCAGTCCATCGCCCGGAATGCCATCGTGCGCGCCAACTCGGCCCCTTCGGACGCGGCCAGCGGGGTGGTGGCGTCCAAAAACGCGCTCGCGGCCAATAGGAGGCGATTACGGTCCACGTCCTCGGCGCCTTCCATGGCCGCGAAGAGCAGCATCGACAGTTCACTCACCTAAGTCTCCATTGGCTTTTGTGTAGCGCTGCAGAGGCCGTGAACGAACTGAATCAACCGATCCAGCTCGGACCGGCTCAGCAGCATCGCGTGACGGTGGTTGCGAATCACAATGCCGCCCTCCGCGTCAGTTCGCCTACGGACCGAAATGGGCGAGCGAAAGCGGTCGGAGATGACGAGGGTCTGCGTCATTGCGCCTTTTCCAGCAATAGGGTGCCGATCTCTACGGCGGTGCGCGCCGTCATGGGGACGACGAAGCTCTCGCCGAACCGCGGATTCACTTTCAGGCCCAGGATTTTCTCGGGCGCCGTATGGTCGACCAGCACGGCATAGCTGGCCGCTTCAATGTTAGTCATAAAAAGTTCCTCTCACCTATTGGTGATGATCGGAGAAGTAATCTACCTGCGCATTTACAGCGGCGATTTTAGAATCATGAAGCCACGGTCTGCCCAATCCAATTCCGCCAACTGGTCACGGTCATCACCAGGCCGGCGGCCCACCAATTTCGGTTCGGCAGGCGCCCCGGTGTAATCACGTATTCCGGCGACGCCGAAATGCAGGGAGTAACAATTATCGGTCGGATAGCTTCTCGGAGCATCGCCGCATGCCAGGCAGATCCGGTTGCCGGTGCCCCAGTACGCCAGTTTCGGCTTGGGCGTCATCCACGTCTTGAGGACTTCGTGGTCAAACTCCATGAGGGGATGACCCTTGCGGCATGTGACCTGGGGGCGCTGGCGTGCGGCCCGTCGCTCCTGGTCGACCAGCTCGGGAAACACCTGCGGAAAAAGGTCCCGGACGTGAAACCGCCGCGATTGTCCGTTCTTGCACAACCAAACCCGGCCGTCGTCGCACTTGATCCGCTTGCCCGCGTGCTGTCGAGTGCGACCACCCTTACACGCAACCTCACGCGGCAAGCTCCATACTTCCAGCCGGACACTCATAACGTAGGCGCTGAATTCGGGGATGACGCGCCACTCCTCTCCCCAGTCGAACTCCACTAGGCTTCGCGCTTCTGGTTCGCGCGCCACGCCTCCTGACGGGCGCGGTTGGCCTCGCGGACGCGTTCCTGTTCTTCGAGCTGCGCACGGGTCGACTGCCACACCCAGTAATCGGCATTCACGCGATAAAGGCCGGTATCATCACACTCGACCAGTCCCATCGCTAAAAAGCGGGCGATGTGCCCGGAGTCCAGATTGGCGACCATCTCGGCGTCGGTCGGGTCGAAGACCCCATCCGAGATCAGCGACACCACCCACACGTTGAGATTGATAAACGCCCGAAACTCCTCGGCCGTCAGCTTGCGTTGCAACTTCGCATCGAGGAGTACCTTGTGACGCAGGCGAGTATCCAACGATTCGCCTTTAGTCTTAAGTGTCATTCTCAGTTCCTTTTCCTGGCACTCGCTAAACGTGCCTTAAATCCTTTTCCTGAAAGACTGGCGTGGCCTTTACCTGGACTTGCCGCGCCTCGCCTATTCCTGTCCTTCTCCTAAGACCTGTGGCCTAAGCCGGGCCTTTACTAAGTGGCCTTTCTCGCCTAACTGGCCTAGTTCCTAATTCCTAGCCTGTTTCCTGGCTGGCCTCGCCTCGCCTTGGCTCGCCTTTCCTAGGGTCACGCCGTTACGTAACGCGTGACGTAACAAGCCCCTTGCGTAGCCGCCGAGCACGCGCAGACTTTCGCGCCATATCGGCATAGTGGGCCTTGCGTAGGGACTCGGCGCGCTTGTGGCGTTCGGCCGGTAGAAGCTCCCCGTCCGGGTCTGCCAGCCGCTCAAAGCGGGCCAAGAGGCCCAACCGGGCCGGCAGCGTTCTGATTGAGCGGTTCTCGGTGTAGGCCCAGGACAAGTGGGCTGCGTATTGCGCGCCCAGGCGGCGCTCAGCGGGTGTCAGTGTCATGGTTTCTCCTCGGCATGACAAAAAGGCCGGGCTGTGAGACCCGGCCTGAAAATTGGCAAAAGAAAAAGCCACACCCAATGCGGATGCGGCTCAAAGAGTTTCGTTACCGGCCTTGTTTGGCCGTTTGTTATGGATTGCTGGTCTGACTCCCGAGTTTCACGGGCTTGCGGTCTGCAACCGACACCTCAGCAGCGTTTGTGACCACAAGCATACAGCACGGCATCTACACGTCCCCCAGGTTGAGAGTGCGGGCCTCATCGACGGCGCGTTGGGACGCGGTGGCGCGGGCGTACCTGTCGAGCATCTCTCTTGACGACCACCCGGCGACGGCCATTAGTCCCCCCTCAGAGCCACGCTGAGACATCCACCGACTAGCGAAGGTGTGCCGCAACACGTGGGGATGAAATCCGGTTACACCGGCCTTTCGCGCCCGCTCGGCCAGCGTGACACGCAACCCGTGCGGACCCAAGGGCTGGTGCGTACGCGCACCTAACCAGAGCGCCTTGCTCTCCGAGCCGGGATGGGTCCGGCGCAGCCGGATGTACCGGTCTAGGGCTTTGGCGGTCTGCGGCCCAAAAGGCGCGATACGACCCTTGCCGCCCTTCCCCCGCCGGATTGTCACCAGGCCGCGCACCGGGTCGATGTCGTCCAGTTCGAGTGCCATCAACTCGCCGGCCCGCATTCCAGTCTCGGCGAGGAGCCTGACAATCGCCTCGTCGCGGCGATCCTTCAGGGACTTCCCGTCGCACGCCTTGATCAACGCCGCCAGTTGCTCCTCTGTGAGCACCGGAGTGATGGGCGTGTCGCTCTTCGGCGCGTTGAGCCGCAGCAGCGGATCAGACGGAATCTCCCCCTCTGCGGCAAGCCATTTCGAGAACTGGCGCACACCGGCCAGGCGCGCCTGTGCGGTAGCGGCCTGAGCGCCGGAATCGAGCATCTGCGCGATCCACAGCTGCACCTGGCGCCTGTCGATCTGGGCGGGGTGGCCGTTGTCGGCGCACCATTGCAGATAGCGGCGCACACTAGAGAGGTAGATCGTGCAGGTCCGAGGAGAGCGGCGGGCGGACTTAAGCTCGATCTCGAAGCTGTCAACCAAGGCGGCAAGGTCAACGGCGTCGGTCGTCATATGTTAATGGTAACTGATTGCGTTATGCGCAACCCCGGGGCCAGATCATGGGTGTATCGTCGCAGCTAGAAGCTAATATCTGCGGAGAAAGGATAGGTCCGATATGGCTGTGTTATCGGATGAGCAGGTGGATGCCGCGCTGGCCGAACTGAGCGGATGGGAGCGCGCCGGCGGCGCCCTGCGCCGGTCGATCAAGTTCCCGGCGTTCCTCGACGGGATCGACGCCGTGCGCCGGGTGGCCGAGCACGCCGAGCGCAAAGATCACCACCCCGACATCGACATCCGTTGGCGGACGGTGACTTTCGTTCTGGTGACGCACTCCGAGGGTGGCATCACCCAGAACGACCTAGCGATGGCGCGCGACATCGACGGGATCGTCGGGGGCTAGCGGGAGTTTCCAGCCTTTGTAGCTGATCGGCGTGTCTTGCGTTGTGGTGCTTGATGTTTGTGGGGCTGGAGTGTATTACCCATATATGGCGTCGATCGTGGGTAAGCGGCGCGGCAAGCAGACCTATTATTACCTGGTGGAATCGGCCCGCGTGCAAGGTAAGCCGCGCATCGTTTCGCAGCAGTATTTGGGCAGCGCGGAGGAGGTGATGGCGAAGCTGTCGGCGACGCCGGCCGGGCAGCCGATCCGTAGCCAGCACAAGCAGTTCGGGGATCTGGCTGCGGTGTGGTCGATGCTGGCCCGGCTGGATGTGGCCGGCATCGTCAACGACGTGGCGCCCCGGTACGCGAACGCGGCCGCACCGGTGGGCACCTATGTGGCCCTGGCGTGCGCGAACCGGATTGTCGACCCATGTTCCAAGCGTGGCTTCGCTGACTGGTGGGCCACCACGGCCGGGTCACGGTGGGTGAAGCTGGACCGGGCCGCGCTGGATCATCGCCGGTTCTGGGACGCGATGGACCGCCTGGGCCAGACCGAACTGCGTGAGATCGAGACCCGGCTGGGACGGCGGATGGTGACCGAGTTCGGGCTGGATTTGACCGGGCTGGCGTTGGACATGACCAACTTCGCTACCTTCATCGACACCGGCAATGACCGCGCGCCGATCGCGCAGCGGGGCAAGGCCAAGCAGAAACGCACCGATCTGCGGTTGGTCGGGCTGGCCCTGGTCGTCACCCGCGACGGCGGGGTGCCCGTGATCAGCCACCCCTATCCCGGGGACCGGCCCGATGTCACCCAGTTCAGCACCGTCGTCGACGAACTGCTCACCCGCTACCGGGACCTGGTCGAGCACGTGGAGTCGCTGACCGTGGTCTATGACGCCGGGCAAAACAGCAGCGACAACCATGCGGTAGTGGAGGCGCACGGGATCGGGTTCGTCGGTTCGCTGCCGCCCAGCGATCACCCCGAACTGCTGCAGATCCCGACCCGGGACTACCGGCCCGTGGACGACGACCGCTACCCCGAGCTGCGCTATGTCGACACCACCGTCACCGCGCTCGGCGTCACCCGCCGAGCGGTACTCACCCACTCGGCGAACCTGGCGGCCAAACAATCCCGCGGCCTGGACCAGACCCTGGCCAAGGCCCGGCGCCGCCTGGCCGAGCTGGCCGCCCGCCTCGCGCGCGGCCGCACCCGCCGCGACCGCGACCAGGTCCAGGCCGAGATCACCGCGATCCTCAAACCCCGCTGGGTCGCCGACATCATCACCACCACCCTCACCGGCGACACGCCCGCCCAATTGAGGCTGTCCTGGCGCACCGACACCAAGGCCCGAAAGCGCCTGCAAGAACGGCTGTTCGGCAAGCGCATCCTATTCACCAACCGCGACTGGCCGGTACCCGACGTGGTGGCCGCCTACCGATCGCAATCCGACGCCGAATTCGGGTTCCGCCAACTCAAAGACCCCCACGTAGTCTCGTTCAGCCCGATGCACCACTGGACCGACTCCAAGATCCGGGTGCACGTGTTCTACTGCGTGCTCGCCCTGGCCGTCGCCCACCTGATGCGCCGCCAGACCGAGCACGCCGGGCTGCACCTGTCGGTACGCGAACTACTCGACGAACTCTCCGGCATCCAAGAGACCGTGTTGATTTACCACGACGGCAGCAAGGGACGGCCCCGCGTGCAGCGCATGCTCACCGACACCAGCCCCACCCAACAGCGACTCGCCGACCTGTTCGCAATCCACCAATACGCACCCACCCGCTGACCAACAACGCCCAACACAACGACTTGGGTAATACACCAACCCTGCCCAAAAACCCAACCCCACCAGGGCAAATCAGGCCGTCGATCAACGAAGGCCGGAAACTCCCGCTAGTTCTGCGGCGCCGCGTCGGCTCGTGGCAATCCAGCTCAGGGTCGCGACCGCGGCGGCGATGTAGACGAGGCCGGCCCAGGCCAGGTACCAGGGGCGGTGGATCGTCCAGATGGAGGGTTGCACGAAGCTGAGCAGCCACGGCACGCCGACGACCGCGAGCGCCAGCCAGGTCCAGCCCAGGATGCGCGCGCCGCGGCGCGCGCTCAGGGGCCCGTGCAGCAGCCACATCATCAGCGGAACCAGCCACACCCAGTGATGGGTCCAGGAGATCGGCGAGAGCAGCAGCCCGAACAGCTCGACCACCAGTAACCTGCCGAGCCGGTCCCCGGGGCCGAGCGCCCACCACGCCAGCAGGGCCAGCACAGCCGTGATGCCGATGGCGGCGAGCACCGGCGGGCCGTAACCCGCGTCGTAGCCGACGATCCGGGAGATGCCGCCGCGCCACGATTGGTTGAACGAGGTGGCCACGGGGCCGACGCGGTGTGCATCGCCGAGCACTTCGGTGAAGTAGTAACGAGTCTCGTCGCCGACGACCAGGGCCGACAGCCCGACGGTGGCGACGAACACCACGGCCGAGAACACCGCGGCCGCCCACCGCCGCACGCCGACGAGGTAGATCCCGGCGATCGCGGGGGTCAGCTTGATCCCGGCCGCGACGCCGACCAACAGGCCGGAGAGCCACCACCGCGTCGTCGCGACCGCCCACAGCACCGCCAGCATCAGCAGCACGTTGATCTGTCCGTAGTCGAACGTGCTGCGCAGCGGCTCGATCCAGATCGCGACCGCCGTCCACAGCATCGCCATGCGGTGTCCGGTGCCGGAGGCGACGCCCATCAGCCGCTGGCTGATCCGGATCGCCCCGTACAACGCGGCCATGGTCGCGACCTGCCACAGGAACGCGACCAGGCCGAACGACAGCAGGTGCAGCGGGTAGAACACCACCGCCGCGAACGGCGGGTAGGTGAACGGCAGCGGGAAGTCCGGCGTCTGGTCGGCGTAGACGTAGCTGTAGAGGCTGCCCGGATGGTTCAGCGCGGCCGCGCCGCCCAGATACACGTGCAGGTCGACGAAGTTCGCGCCGTTGCGCGCCAGGTACGTCCAGGCGAGCCGGGCGGCGACGCTGAGGACCAACAGCACCGGCGCGACGGTGCTGAGCCGGCGCGCCGGCCGGCCGTCGGTGGTTGCCGCCGGGGCGGCCGAGGTGATGTCTATCCATCCGACTTTAGGGGGTGCCGCCGCGGCCGCTTCGGCATCGCCGGTCACGGTCCGGCGAGCGCCCGGTCACCGCCGTCACTCGAAGGGGTAACGATCGAATAAATGCCACACGTGTCACTTGAGTCACATCCGTATCAAAGTAGCTTCAGCCGCGGGACCTGTCGTCGACAACCAGGGAGAGACATGCCAACCATCTGGACCTATCTGCGTGCAACCGCCGTCGTGGTCGGTTCGTCCGCAGCGCTACTGACGGGCGGTATCGCCCACGCCGATCCGGCGCCGGCGCCCGCGCCGCTGCCGAACATCCCGCAGCAGCTGATCAGCTCGGCGGCCAACGCGCCGCAGATCCTGCAGAACCTCGCGACCGCGCTCGGCGCCACTCCGCCGGCGGCTCCGCCGTCGGCTCCCGGCATCAGCTTCCCGGGTGTGACCCCGGCGGCGGCGACGGCGCCGGCGTCGACCCCGCCGGCGGGCCTGCCTTCCATCCCCGGGCTGACGCCGCCCGCGGCCACCGCACCCGCCGCGCCGGCCTCCTCCGCCCTGCCGGGGTTCCCGGCATCAATCCCGGGCCTGACGTCGCCGGCACCGGCGACCGCTCCCGCTCCGGCGGCTTCGCCGATCCCGGGCTTGCCCGTGTCGCTGCCGGGCGCGGCCTCTCCGGCCGCTTCCACGCCGCAAGCGGGGATGCCGCAGGCGAAGATCGACATGCCCGCGTTGCCGGGCCTGCCGGTGAGCGTGCCGCCGCAGGTCACGCTGCCGGGCGACCTGCCGGCTCTGGCTTCGGCGGCACCGGCGGCCGTGGCGCCAGCGGCCGCGCCGGGGCTGCTCTCGGCAATGCCCTGATCAGCCATTTAGTCGGCCAACCCACTACCAGGACCGGAGGACATCGTGGCACGTACTAGGAAACTGTCCGAAGGATTAGCTGTCGTGGCCGCGGCCGCGGCCGTCGCGTTCGGGCTCTGCCCGAGCGCGACGGCCGACCCGGCGGTACCGCAACCCGCACCGCAGGCGAGCTCGGCCCAGCAACTGCCGGGCCTGCCGGCGTTGTCGCAGCTGAGCCCGATCATCCAGCAGGCGGCCGGCAACCCCGAGCAGGCCACCCAGCTGCTCATGGCCGCCGCCCAGGCCTTCACCCACAATCCGACCGCCCCCGCCGAGTCCAAGAACGTGGCCGCGTCGGTGGACCACTTCGTCCAGGCGCCGGTCGAGCACGTGCCACCGGCGGGGCTCGAGCCCGGCCTCCAGGCGCACCTGCCCACGGGCGTCGACCCCGCGCACGCGGCGGGCCCTGCGCCCCTCGCCGCCCCCGTCGCGCCACCTGTGGACACAGCGCCGGCCGCGGCACCGGCACCGGCGCCCGCCCCGGCGGCTGCGGCGCCCGCCCCGGATTCCGCGGCGGCGGGACCCGCGCCCGAGGCGGCGACGACCCCGGATTTCGGCCCCGACGCGCCGCCCACGCAGGACTTCTTGTATCCCTCGATCGGCAGCAATTGCCTTGCCGACGGCGGCAATTCGATCGCGACCGCACTGTCGGTGGCGGGCCCGGCGAAGATTCCGCTGCCGGGCCCCGGCCCGGGCCAGACCGCCTACGTGTTCACCGCGGTCGGCACGCCCGGCCCGGCCGAGGTGCAGAAGCTCCCGTTGAACGTCACCTGGGTGAACCTGACGACCGGCAAGTCCGGCAGCGTCACGCTCAAGCCACGCTCGGACATCAACCCGGAGGGGCCGACGACGCTGACCGCGATCGCCGACACGGGGTCGGGCAGCGTCATGTCGACGATCTTCGGGCAGGTCACCACCAAGGAGAAGCAGTGCCAGTTCATGCCAACGATCGGCTCGACGGTGGTGCCGTAGAGCTCACTTGATGCAGACGTGACGGCCGGCGTGTCCCCGCGACGGGGCACGCCGGTCGCTCGTCAGTACGCCATGAACAGGATGGCGTCGCGGTCGTACTCCAGTCCGGGATGGACCGCGGCGAGGTGGGCCTGGGTCAGTTCGACCAACTCGTCCTCGTCCTTGCCGACGATGGCCTCTCCGCACGGGCACGTTATGTGTGTCTTCACGATGCCGCCTTTCTGCACTGCTCCACCGGTTACTTCGCCGCCTTGGCCGCGGCCTTCATCTGCTTCTTGTAGGAACGCACCTGCCCGAGCGAACGGTCGTCGACGATGTCGGCGACCGAGATGTGCGTGCCGGGCCGGCCGAAGTCGCCCGCCGCCTCGCGCCAGCCCGGCGGTGTGACCCCGTACTGCTTGCCGAGCAGCGCCAAAAAGATCTGCGCCTTCTGCTCACCGAAACCGGGCAGGCCTTTGAGCCGTCGCAGCAGTTCGTGCCCGTCGGGCTCGCCGCTGCGCCACAACCCGGTGGCGTCCCCGTCGTAGCGGTCCACGACGATCTGCGCCAACGCCTGCACCCGCTTGGCCATCGACCCCGGAAACCGGTGTATCGCAGGCTTTTCCGAACACAAGGCGGCGAACTTGTCCGGGTCGTACTCGGCGATCTCGGCGGCATCGAAGCCACCCATCCGGTCGGCGATCTTCTTCGGCCCCGCGAACGCGGTCTCCATGGGCACCTGCTGGTCGAGCAGCATGCCGACCAGCAACGCCAACGGATTCTCGGCCAGTAGCCTGTCAGCCTCAGGATCTTGAGCGAGCCAAAGCTTCAATGTCAACGACCTTTCGTGACTTCCTTCCGTTGAACACCCTAAGACCGATGGCCCAAAGTTGCGGCACCAACCACCAGAACGGCGCACAACCGTCGCGTTATCGTGGCGTGGTGGTGGATGAGGTCACGTTGGCACAGATGCTGGACCGGGACGAACTGCATCAGCTCGTCACTGCCTATTGCCGGGCCGTCGACCGCGCCGGAACGTGTCAAGGTCGGTGAGACAGTTTCTTACGCGGATTTGATGAGTGCTTCCGGGGTTGGTTGGTTGATCCAGGCGACGGTGGGCAGCTTCGGTGGAGCGGGCCGCCGGTGCCGGAATCTAGCGGGGTTAGCGGCGTAGGCCGCATCCAGCGTGGCGGCACGTTGGGCCTGGATCTCGTTTGCGGTGCCGTAGTGCACCGATGCAACGGTGTGTAGGCCCACGCCGCTGTGGCGATGCTCATGGTTGTAGTAATCGAAGAATGTCGTGCAGAAGGCGCGGGCATCTTCGATCGAGCCGAACCGGCCCGGGAACGCCGGGCAGTACTTGAGGGTCTTGAAATTAGCCTCCGAGTAGGGATTGTCGTTGGACACGTGCGGGCGGCTGTGGCTGCGGTCCACCCCCAGGTCGATCAGCAACTGGGCGACCGGCTTGGAGGTCATCGAGGTGCCGCGATCAGCGTGCAAGGCCAACTGGCCGCGGGCGATGCCGTGACGGGCCATGGTGTCGGCGATAAATGCTTTGGCCAACTCACCGTCCTCAACTTCTGCGATGATCCAGCCGACGACGTAGCGCGAGAAGATGTCGATAATCACATAGAGTTGATAGAAGATACCCCGTTGTGGCCCTTGCAATTTCGTTATACCCCAGGACCAGACCCGGTTTGGTGCGTTAGCGATCAGCTCGGGTTTCTTGCGCGCCGGATGGGTGCGCTGGCGACGCCGCTCGCGGTTCTCCCCGGCAATGGCCAGTAGCCGGTACATGGTGCGAATCGAGCACAGGTAGACACCATCATCAAGCAGTCGCGCCCACACCTGCGCCGGCGCCAGATCGCAGTACTGCTCTGAGCGCAGCACCGTCAGAATCTGCTGGCGTTCGGCCTCGGTGAGCTTATTCAGTGGCTCGGGCCGCACCCGCCGTGCCGGCCGTGGTGGTGGGTTGCGGTGGCGGTGGAGCGTGGCCCGCGATGCACCCAGCAATTCGCACGCCCGTTTGGTGCTGGTTGCGGCCTCCAGGTCGGGCAGGTGCTCGCCGATCACGGCTTGGACTTCGGCTCGAAATCCGCGCTCTCGGAGAGCATCGGGCGTGTCATTCCATCTGTGTAAGTCCGGGGTGGTCCATCATCGGACCGCCGTTGGGCGGACAGAAGGAGTGTTTTGTGACCAAGACCATGCAGATGCCGGCTGAGGAGACGACCGCGGCGCGGCGGCTGGCCGAGATGTTCACCGAAGAGACGCTGGACTCGTTGATTAAGGATGCGGTGAAGACCGGGACCCCGATCGACGGCGCGGACGGTTTGCTGAACCAGCTGACTAAGGCCGTGCTGGAGCGGGCGCTGAATGCGGAGCTAACCCACCATCTGGGCTATGAGGCCGGCGATCCGGCCGGACGCGGATCGGGAAATTCGCGCAACGGCACCACGCCGAAAACGGTGACCACCGTCAACGGCCCGGTGCAGATCGATGCGCCGCGTGATCGCAACGGCTCGTTTGAGCCGGCGATTGTGCCGAAGAAGACCCGCCGGCTCAACAACATCAATTCGGTGGTGTTGTCGCTGTATTCACGGGGAATGACCACCCGCGATATCGAAGCCCACCTGCAGGAGGTCTATGGGGCGTCGGTGTCGCGGGAGTTGATCTCCAATATCACCGAGGTGGTGGTCGATGAGATCAAGGCCTGGCAGGCCCGCCCGCTCGATGAGGTCTACCCGATCCTCTACATCGATGGGCTGCGGCTGCGGATCGGCGACAACGGGGTCATCACCACCAAGGTCGCCTATTTGGCCATTGGCGTGGATCTGGAGGGCCGCAAACACGCCTTGGGCTGCTGGATCCAGGACTCCGAGGGGGCGAAGTTCTGGCAGAAGGTCGTCATCGACCTGCGCAACCGCGGGGTGCGCGACATCCTCATCGCCTGCTGCGACGGGCTGACCGGTCTGCCTGATGCGATCCGCTCGATCTATCCCGATACCGTGGTGCAGACCTGCGTCGTGCACGTCATTAGGAATGCGATGCGCTTCGTGTCTTATAAGGACCGCAAGAAGGTCGCCACCGCGATGCGGGCGATCTACAGTGCGCCGACCGTCGATGGAGCCGAACTCGCACTCAAGGAGTTCGACCAGCAATTCGGCGCCCAATATCCGGGTGCAATTGACGTGTGGCACAACGCCTGGGGGGAATTCGTTCCGTTCCTGGACTATCCGGTGGAGTTGCGCAAGATCGTCTACACCACCAATGCGATCGAGTCGATCAACTTCCAGTTGCGCAAGATCACCAAGAACCGTGGTCATTTCACGGACAAGGACGCCGCGATGAAGTTGCTGTACCTCGGGCTGCGCAACATCTCCAGCGAGAGAGGAGGCTATTCGGGTACTGGAACGCACAACTGGACTGTGGCGCTCAACACACTCGCCAGACTATTCCCTGGGCGAATCCCATTGTGCTAGAATACAACTCGTAGTCAAATCACCTCTGACTTACACAGAAATCGTGACAGGCTCAGAGCATCTCCAAGAGCGCGTGTGCTTTTCCCGTGATCTCCAGCGCTAGCTTGGTCCGATCCAGCTCAGCCTGCAGTTGCGTGGTGCGCCGCCGCAGCTTGTCCAACTCGACCTGCTCAGCGCTGCGCTTCGGCTTGCCCTTCGCCGACAAACCCTCCCGAGCGCCGGCATCACGGGCCTTTCGCCATTCGGCGATATGCGAGCTGTACAGGCCTTCACGGCGCAGCAACGCACCACGCTCCGACGAGCCCACCGACAGCGCGTCGTACTCGTCGAGGATGCGGGCCTTGTACTCGGCGGTGAACGTGCGCCGCCGCGCCCGAGCACCTGGATCGGGCACGTTGTCCACTTGGTCATTATCACTGCACCCGTCCAGGGATGCGATCGTCATAGTCACGGAAAATGGTGATCCTGTCTCGCCCTGTAGCGATGATTGGCTACTGCTGCTGTCTCACTTAACCCTGTCACACAGGGCGCCGACTATGAGACGCTTCGCAGCCTCTACCACTCCGACGCGACCGACTCTCACGGGTCGTTCTCGACCGGCGGCGTCGAAGAGTTCATCGCGCAACTACAGGCCGCGGAGCCGTATGTGCTTGTGTCTCAACACAACATCACCACGACGAACTTCGTGATCGACGGAGACACAGCCCGTGGCGAAATCTACTGCCTGGTTTTTCACACCTTCGCCGGTCCCGAAAACGACGTGGACGTCATCATCGGCGGCCGGTACCTGGACAAGTACACCAAACACGACGGCCGCTGGAAGTTCAGCCAACGCACCATCGTGGCGGACTGGGCATATCAAAATGACCCGTCGCAAGTGAACTTCGGACACCCGAGCACCCGGGGAAGCCTGCGCGGCAAACCGGGCCAAGCCGACCCTTCGATCAGCCTGTTCACAACGCCCCAGAGCTGAACCGTCTCAATTCGGCACCTGCTAGTCGAGCAGCATGCCGACCAGCAACGCGACGGCGGCCGGGTCTTGGACGAGGTGCAGTTTCGGCGCCCGTGCGGTCCAGAACCGGGGAGAAGCCCCGGCGCAGCCCAAAAGCGCCCCCGACACCACAGAACGGATGCCGCTCAACGGTATTCAGCGGCACTCAGCCACTCTTGCGACGGAACTCCCGACGGTTCTCCACCGGCCCGTGCGTCCGCGGCTGCCTGCCGCCGCCGTCTTTGTGGGCGGAGCCGCCGGACGCCTTGGCCATCTTGCGGTCGAGGGCTTCGCGGAACTTGCGCTTGTTCTCGTCCTCGGACTCCCCCGAGGCCGCATCCGTGGGTGCCGTTTCTTCTCGCGGAGAGCTCGACTCAGCCATACCGGAAGCTTAGCCCCGTCGCAGCCGCCGCAGCGGTAGACGGCGCGGTCAACGCCTGCCCGGCGGCATGCCGTAAATGTGGGAGATCGGCAGCGTCAGCACGACCCGCCGATCGGTGACCATCGCCTGCCGGTATTCGTCCCAGTCCGGGTGTTCCCCGGCGATGTTGCGGTACAAGGCGATCAGGGCCTCGACGGTGTCGTCGTCGGGCGCGGCCGCCGGCGGCGTCAACGCCGCCGTGCCCTCGGCGACGGCATACGACCACCCGTCGTCGGCGTCGACCAGCAGCGACGCCCGCGGGTCGCGGCGCAGGTTGCGGGTCTTGGCCCGCGGCTCGGTGATCGACACCCGCAACACCGCTTCCCGCGGGTCGAAGTGATACTGCACATTGGACAGCTGGGGGCGTCCGTCCCGTTTGATCGTGGCCAGGACCCCGATGGAGTTCCCACTGATCACGGCCAGCAATTTGTCGTCGAAGACCTGACGTCCCATGCCGAAAGACTACGTCGCGGGCACGCGGTCCTGGTTCGATGGGGGCATGCCCCACTACGCGGCCTTCCTGCGCGGCGTCAACGTCGGCGGCGTCAACCTCAAGCTGGCCGACGTGGCCGCCGCCTTGACCGACGCCGGATTCGCCGGCGTGTGCACGATCCTGGCCAGCGGCAACGTACTGCTGGACGCGCCGGAGGCGCGGAGTGCCCAAGGGCTCCACCCTGAACAGCACGATCGGCAAGACGATGGGAAAGGCGCGGTACAAGTCGACGACCACGACCCGCAACCTGCGCACGCTGACGAAGGTGCTGCGCTGAGCGGACGGAGGCCCGCCGCTAGCGCTAGCGCGCGTCCCGTTCCTCGGGCACGGCCTCGATGTAGCGCAGCGCGTCGTTCTTGCCCAGTCCCAGGCCCCTGGCCACCTGGACGTACTCCCGCGCCGCGGCCGCCATCGCGGCGTCCGTCGGGTCGTAGCGGGCGATGAAAGTGCCGAAGCGGCCGCGGGTTTCGACGATCGCCGCGCTCTCCAGCTCGCGGTAGGCGCGGGCCACCGTGTTCACGGCCACGCCGAGTTGGCCGGCCAGCTCGCGGACGGTCGGCAGGCGGGTGCCGGGCGGCAACGCACCTTCCCGGACCCCGTCGATCACCTGCGTTCTGAGCTGGTCGAACAGGGGCTTACGCCCCTTCACGTCGACCCGCAACCAGTCAGCCAGCTCCACGCCCCCAGTATCCACCCCGCGCCGACTATGTTGGGGGGATGCGCGTAACGGTGCTCAGCGGCGCGGGGATCTCCGCGGAGAGCGGCGTGCCCACCTTCCGCGACGACAAGAACGGTCTCTGGGCCCGCTTCGACCCCTACGAGCTGTCCAGCGCCCAGGGTTGGCGCGACAACCCCGAACGGGTCTGGGGTTGGTATCTGTGGCGCCACTACCTGGTGGCCAACGTCGAGCCCAACGCCGGACACCGCGCCATCGCCGCCTGGCAGGACTACGCCGAGGTCAGCGTGATCACCCAGAACGTCGACGACCTGCACGAGCGGGCGGGAAGCACAGCGGTGCACCATTTGCACGGCAGCCTTTTCGAATTCCGTTGCGCTCAGTGCGGAATCGCCTACGCCGGCGCGCTGCCCGAAATGCCCGAGCCGGCGCTGGAGGTCGAACCCCCGGTGTGTCACTGCGGCGGTCTGATCAGACCGGACATCGTGTGGTTCGGGGAGCAGCTGCCCGACGCGCCCTGGCAGCGCGCCGTCGAGGCCACCGAGGCCGCCGACCTGATGGTGGTGGTGGGAACCTCCGCCGTCGTCTACCCGGCGGCCGGGTTGGCCGATCTGGCGCTGTCGCGCGGCACGGCCGTCGTCGAGGTCAACCCCGAGGTCACCCCGCTGTCGGCAAGCGCGACGATCAGCATTCACGAGACGGCGAGCCAGGCGCTGCCCGAGCTGCTACAGCGACTGCCCGCGCTGTTGGGTTAGCTCCCTTGTCACGGCGCCAAGCCGCCGCCACCAACTCCGCGCTGAGCACAGGCTCGGCGACGAGAAATTGAGCGTCATGGTCGGCGTGCTCTGCCCAGCGCCAACTCCGACACCGGCAACGGCGCCCAGGCCGGCAGCGTCTCCTCCCGCCGGGCGGTTTGCACCTCGAATCCGGCCGCGACGATCTCGCGCTCGGTGTCGCGATGGGTGTGACAGTTGCCGAACAGCCGCGGCCACACGGTCGCGTCGGCAAACCGCTGCAGCCGCCCCCGCATCCCGCGGCTGGCCACGTGCTCGAGGTAGCGCAGCTCGCCGCCCGGCCGCAGCAGCGAATGCAGGCGTTGGAGCACGTCGCCGGGGTCGGCCACCGAGCACAACACCAGCGAGCACACCACCGCGTCGAACGGTTCACCGCCGCTGAAGGCCTCCACGGTGTCGCCGTGCACCACGACCCGAACCGGTACCACGTCCGCCGCGGCGCGGGCCTGGACCGTCAGCCGCTGCTCGGGCTCCACGGCGACCACCTCGTCGACCGACTCGGGGTAGTGCGGAAAGTTCGTCCCGATGCCCGCGCCGACCTCCAACACGCGGCCGCTCAGGCCCGCCAGATTCTCCCGGCGCAGTGCCTTGATCGCCTCGACCTCGTGCGCGGCGATGTAGGGCCAGATCCGGGCGAAGAACGGGTTGTCGACCGCTGCCCCAGCTGATGCCATGCGCGTCACCCTTCCGCACCGCGAATACCGACGATCGCCACGCTAACCCATGCGGGGCGTTGGCTTCGGCCGGGTTCAACGCCGTGGCCTGCCGGGCGGCCCCGGACGCCACCCAGTACTCGCGGATCCGGGCCATCAGGAACACCTCGTAATCCATGGACAGGCCGAACGCGATGCAGAAGAGCAGCACCGGCATGTTCGCCACCAGCGTCCCGCTCGGCGTGGTCCCCAACGCACCGAGGTGGCCGTCCTGGAAAATCCACACCAGCGCGCCGAAGGCCGCGCTCAGGGACAACACGTTGCACATCAGCGCCTTGACGGGCAGCACCACGCTGCCGGTCAGCAGGAACAGCAGAACGAAGGTGACGACGGCCATCAAGCCCAGGACCAGCGGCAGCCGATCGGTCACCGCGTCGACGCTGTCGCGGTTGATCTGGGCGACGCCGGCCATCTCGACGGGCCGGCCGGCGGGCCCGCTGACCTGGTGCAAACGCCTCAGCTGGGTATCGGAGGCCCGGGTGAACAGCGGCACGCTGCTGTCCACGGTCAACAGGGCGCTGCCGTCTTCCACCCCGGTCGCCGCGGCGGGCGGCCCCACCCGGTTGCCCGCCACGAACGACCCGCCCGGCGCCGACACCCCCGAGACGCCGGGGACCTTCGACAGGGCGGCGGCGTAGGTGTCGAGGGCCTCGGGGCTGAGCCCACGGGCATCGGGGACGACGATCGGCACGGCCGCGGCGGAATCGTGGGCGAAGTCGTGACGCAACTGGTCACCGACCTGATGGGCCGACGCCGACCGCGGCAGCACCCGGTCGTCGGGGAATCCCCACGTCACGCCGGCGAACGGCAGGCCGAGCAGCACCAGCACCGCGATGACGGCCAGGCCGATCGGCGCCCAGCGCCGCATCACAAATTTGCTGGAGCGGTACCAGAACAGCTGCTCGACCGGCTTGCGTGCCGGATCGGCGCTCCCCTTGCTCATGGGCAGGATCCGGCGCAGCAGCGCGCGCACGTCCAGCGCGTCCAGGCGCGGGCCCAGCAGCGCGATCGCAGCCGGGGTTATCACGATCGACGACGTGGCGACGAAGGCCACGGTGGCCACCCCCGCATAGGCGAACGACTTGAGGAAGTACATGGGGAACGCCACCGTCGCCGACATCGACAACGCGACGGTGACCGCGGAGAACAGCACCGTGCGGCCGGACGTGGCCATGGTCCGGATGAGCGCCTCGTCCCGGTCGGCGCCCTCGGCCAGCTCGTCGCGGTACCGGCTGACGATCAGTAGCGTGTAGTCGATGGCCAGAGCAAGACCCAACGCCGTGCTCAGGTTCAGCGCGAAGATGGATACCTCGGTGGTATAGGTGACCAGCCGCAACACCGACATCGACCCGACGACGGCCAGCGCGCCCAGGGCCATCGGCAACGCCGCCGCCAGCAATCCGCCGAACACCCAGACCAGCACCAGGAAGCTCAACGGCAGGGCGATCATCTCCATCACCAGGAGGTCGTCTTGGTTCTGCTTGTTGATCTCGGCGTACTCCATCGCCGAGCCGCCGGCCAGCATGGTCACGCCGTCGCGGTCGTGGACGAATTCGTCGGCCAGCTGCTGGGCGTTGGTCTGAACGTGGTTCTCGCCGCCTTTGAGGTTGACCACGATCAACCCCGACTTACCGTCGGTGCTGACCATGTCCGCGGCGCTCTGCGGGGGCGCGGTCCAGGCCGAGGACACGTTGTACACCAGCGGCGAGCGTTCCAGATCCGCGACGAGGCCCGTGGCAACCCGCCGCGCCTGCTCGCTGTGGGCGCCCGCGGGGGCGGTCACCAGGATCAGCATCTTCTGACCGCTTTGCCCGAACTTGCTGGTCAAGACCTTGATCGCGCGGGCCGACTCCGCGCCTGGGTCCTGGAAGCCGCCGGGCGACAAGCTCTCGGCGACGGGGATGCCGAAGACCGCCGCGGCCACGAACAACAGAAGCGCCGCCCCGATGATTCGGCGCGGCGCGGCGATGGCCAATCGTGCGATTCGTTGCAGCATGTCGGCGTTCTCCCCCAGCCGGTCGCGTGCGCCCACCCCGATGGGCCTTGCTTAGGGTCAACTTACATGTGCCGAACAACGCTGTTCACGTAATCGACGGATACGGGCACCGAAGGGTTCAGCGTCGTTTTCAAACCGGCGCGGCCCTAAGAGTCCGGCCAGAAAACTGGGCAGCGAATAAGCCGGTCGGCGGCACGATCGGGGGTTCGACGCGCGAGTAACCTACCCGCGGGTAAATTGCCACCATTTTCCGAATCGCGACTCAAAGATTCCTTAAACGTGGCCCATACGCTCTGTGTCATGTGGATCGACGACTCGAGTGCCGACGTCATCAAAGCCGACTTCGAAGCCCTCTACCACGGCGACATGTTGGTGGAAGGGGAGACCTCGGAGCAGTTCGAGGACTGGCACCCCCTCCCGACGGCGAGCTGACCTCCATGAGTGTGCTCGCACGGCTTTTGATGGCCGAACCCGCTATCACCCGGTGGTTCCGTCGATAGATCCGGAGGTCTTCTCCGGGTCAGCCCCCCGCGATGCGGGGGGCTTTCGTTTTCCCGCCGACCCGGGACTGGGGGCGCCCGTCAGCGCGGGGCCATGCGGATGGCGCCGTCCAACCGGATGACCTCGCCGTTCAGCATCGGGTTCTCGATGATGTGCACCGCCAACGCCCCGTACTCGTCGGGCTTCCCCAGCCGCGACGGGTGCGGTACCTGCTTGCCGAGCGACTCGCGGGCCGGTTCCGGCAGGCCGGCCAGCAGCGGGGTGTCGAACAGGCCCGGGGCGATGGTGACCACCCGGATGAGCCGGCTGGCCAGATCGCGCGCGATCGGCAACGTCATCCCCACCACGCCACCCTTGGACGCCGAGTAGGCGGCCTGGCCGATCTGCCCGTCGAACGCCGCCACCGACGCGGTGTTCACGATGACCCCGCGCTCCTGGCCGTCCGGGGGGCCGACTGGCTCGGTCCTGGCGATCCGCTCGGCGGCCAGTCGCAGCACGTTGAAGCTCCCGACCAGGTTGATGTCGACGATCTTGCGGAACGCGTCCAGCGGGAAGACGCCGTCCTTGCTCAGCACCCGGATGGCGTTGCCGGTGCCGGCGCAGTTGACCACCATGCGCAGCGGACCCATCGCCTCGGCGATGTCCAGCGCGCTGGTGACGGCGGCCTCGTCGGTAACGTCGGCCGGCGCGAAACGCGCCCGCTCGCCGAGTTCGCGAACCACGTGCTCGCCCCGCAGGTCCAGCACGACCACCTGGGCTCCGGCGTCCAGCAGGCGGCGGGTGGTGGCCAGGCCCAGGCCCGAGGCCCCGCCGGTGACGATGGCGACGGCGTCCTTGATCTCCATGCGAATCCTTCCCTGATCCCAGCGGTTTGGCCCACCAACCTGTTGGTCGGGGACTATACCCAGTCCTTCAGAATGGCCTCGGCGTCGGCCACCGGAGCGGCCGCACGCGGCTTCTCGGGCGCGGTGCGCGAGAACCGCGGCGCCGGCCGCGGCTGCAGGCTCCCGCCGACCTCGTAGAACGTGTTGCGCTCGGTGATGTGCGGTTCGGTCTGCACCTCGCCGAACGCGAGCACCGGCGTGACGCAGGCGTCGGACTCGGCGAACACCTTCGCCCAGTGGTCGCGGTCACGGCCGGCGAAAGCCTCGGTCAGCACCGCCCGCAACTCCGGCCAGCGGGTGACGTCGTTCTGCCCGGGCAGGTCGGCCCCCTCGAGACCCAGGCCGGTCAGCAAGGCGGCGTAGAACTGCGGCTCGATGGCCCCTACGGCGACGTAGCGGCCGTCGGCGCACTCGTAGGTGTCGTAGTAGGGCGCGCCGCCGTCGAGCAGGTTGGTGCCGCGGTTGTCCGACCACATGCCGGAGGCCCGCATCTGCCACATCATCTGGACGAGCACGCTGGAGCCGTCGACCATCGCGGCGTCGATGACCTGGCCCTTGCCGGAGCTCTGCCGCTCCCACAGCGCCGAGAGGATGCCGACCAGCAGGAACATCGAGCCGCCGCCGAAGTCGCCGACCAGGTTCAGCGGCGGCACGGGCCGCTCACCGACCCGGCCGATCGCGTGCAGGATGCCGTTGAGCGAGATGTAGTTGATGTCGTGCCCGGCCCGCTGGCTGCGCGGCCCGGTCTGCCCCCAGCCCGTCATCCGGGCGTAGATCAGCCGATCGTTGACCTCGGCGCACTGCTCCGGCCCGAGGCCGAGGCGCTCGGTGACGCCGGGCCGGTAGCCCTCGATCAGCACGTCGGCCTTCGCGACGAGCCGCAGCACGAGGTCGCGTCCCGCGTCGGACTTCAGGTCGGCGGTAACGACGCGCCGGTTGCGCATCATGGCGTCCTTGGCGACACCACCGGGACCACTCGAGGGCCGGTCGATGCGCACCACGTCTGCGCCCAGGTCCCCCAGGATCATCGCCGCATGGGGGCCGGGTCCGATACCGGCCAACTCGACGACACGCAGTCCACTCAGCGGTCCCGCCACGATGCACCGACCTCTCGTCCGCTCCGACGCCTTCGACCGGCGGTGTAGGTCGAACTACCGGCCGTTGGCATCTTTGCAGCCGCCCGTGAGAGCCGCGCACCCCGGTCGCTTAGGGTGGCCCCATGGAACCCGGCATCGACACGCTGACGCCCGTCGAGGGCCTTGCCGTCGCGCTGTCCGACGGCGTGCTGTCGGTCACGATCGACCGGCCCGAGAGCCTCAACTCGCTGACCACCCCGGTGCTGGCCGGCATCGCCGACGCGATGGAACGCGCGGCCTCCGATTCCCGGGTCAGCGTGGTGCGCCTAGGTGGTTCGGGCCGCGGCTTCTGCTCGGGGGCCGGGATGAGCGCCGACGACCTGGCAGACGCCGGTCCGGGAACCGAGGTCCTCGAGCAGGCGAACCGCGCCGTGCGGGCCATCACCGCGCTGCCCCGGCCGGTCGTCGCCGTGGTGCACGGGCCAGCTGCCGGTGTGGGGGTGTCGCTGGCGCTGGCTTGCGACGTCGTATTAGCTTCGGAGAAGGCGTTTTTCATGCTGGCCTTCACGCGGATCGGCTTGATGCCCGACGGTGGCGCGTCGGCGTTGGTCGCCGCGGCGATCGGCCGGATCCGCGCGATGCGCATGGCGCTGCTGGCCGAGCGGTTGCCGGCCGTCGACGCGTTGTCCTGGGGCCTGGTCTCCGCGGTGTATCCGGCGGACGACTTCGACGCCGAAGTCGACAAGGTGGTCGCCAAGCTGTTGGCCGGTCCGGCCGCGGCCTACGCCAAGACCAAGGACGCCATCAACGCCGCCACGCTGACCGAACTGGAGCCGGCCCTCGAGCGTGAGCTCGACGGGCAGGCCGTCCTGTTGCGGTCGCACGACTTCATCGAGGGCGCGACGGCGTTCCAGGACCGCCGCACTCCTCAGTTCAGCGACCGTTGACCGCTTAGCGGTCCCCGGAAGCGGCAATCCCAGCCTGCGTCAGCTCCGAATGGCCGGCGAGGAACGGAGAAGCGATGGCAGAACGAGTTCGCTGCCTGGTAACGGGGGCGACCGGCTACATCGGCGCCCGGTTGGTGCCGCGACTGCTGGACGAGGGCCATCAGGTTCGGGCGCTGGCCCGCAACCCGGACAAGCTGGCCGACGTGCCGTGGCGGGACCAAGCCCAGGTGGCGCGCGGCGACCTCGGCGACGTCGAGTCACTGGTCGCAGCGTTCGACGGCATGGACGTCGTGTACTACCTGGTCCATTCGATGGGGGCGTCGAAGAATTTCGCCGCCGAGGAATCCCGGGCCGTCGGCAACGTCGTGACAGCCGCACGTCGCACCGGGGTGCGGCGGGTGGTGTACCTGAGCGGCCTGCACCCGGAGGGCCGCAAGCTCTCGCCGCATCTCGAGTCGCGCAAAGCCGTGGGCGAGGCGCTGATCGACTCCGGCATCGAAACCGTGGTGCTGCAGGCCGGGGTGGTCGTGGGGTCGGGGTCGGCGTCCTTCGAGATGATCCGGCACCTCACCGACCGGTTGCCGGTGATGACCACCCCCAAGTGGGTGCACAACAAGATCCAGCCCATCGCGGTGCGTGACGTGCTGCACTACCTGGCCGCCGCGGCGACGGCCCCGGTGCCCGCTGGGGAGGGGTCGCGCACCTGGGACATCGGGGGGCCCGACGTCCTGGAATACGGCGACATGATGCGGGTCTACGCACAGGTGGCCGGCTTGTGGCCGCGCCGGTTGGTCGTGCTGCCGTTCTTGACGCCGACGATCGCCAGCCTCTGGGTGGGAGCGGTGACCCCGATCCCGCCCGGGCTGGCGCGGCCCCTGATCGAGTCGCTGGAATGCGACGCGGTGATGCGCAACCACGACATCGACGGGCTCATCGCGCCGCCGCCGGGCGGGCTCACCGACTACCGCCGCTCGGTCGCGCTGGCACTCGACCGCGCCAAGCGGGGCCTGACCGACGCCACCTGGGACTCGCTGCTGTCCGCGCCGGCCGAGGCGCTGCCCAGCGACCCGGACTGGGCCGGCGAGGTCGTCTACACCGGCGTGCGGACCGCCGTGAGCGGCGCCGCGCCCGCCGACGTGTGGCGGGCGGCCGAGAGCGTCCTGGGCGGCCGCGCACATTGGGCGGTGACCGAGCGCGAGCCCGGCCGGCTGCTGCGGCTGCGCGGGACCCGGCGCCGACCGGGGCGGGCCTGGCTCGAGATCTCGGTGGCGCCGCGCGACGGCGGCGGAACCACCTACACGCAGCGGGCGATCTTCCTGCCGGCCGGCATCGTCGGGCGGCTGTACTGGTGGCTGACGCGGCCCCTGCACACCGCCGGGATGCACCGCCTGGCCCGCCGGATCGTCGACGCGGCGCGGTAGGCAGGCGAACGGGGTTCTCGGGTGGGCGAGATCGACCTTTTGCAGCGCGCTTCTCGAACTTTTCCTGCGAAACGCCGATCTCGACGGCGCCTCGACGATCGTCCTAGACGCCGAACATCGGCGGCAGCACCAGCACCATGATCAGGCCCCACACGAAGTGGGTCAGCACCGGCGCCAGCACACCGCCGGTGGCCCGGCGCTCCACGGCGCACACGGTGCCCAGGATGACCGCGGCGAACCCGAGCATCGGGTTGCCACTGGCCATCGTGGCAACGGTGTACAGCAGGGTCGAGATCACCACCGGGTGCTGCCGGCCCAGCGCCGTGTAGAGCGCGCCGCGAAAGAAGATCTCCTCGGCCACCGCGTTGATGACGGTGATCACGACGATGAACAGGTAGGACCCGTGGGCGAAGAGCAGCACCCGGGTGATCAACTCGGCGACCGGCGGAATCTCCCTGGCGACCAGCCCGCCCGCCACGAACACGGCGCCGACCAGCAGGCCGATGCTCAGCCCGGAGACGACGGGCCGTTGGTTGCGCCCCCGCCAGCAGATACCCCCCAGATGCAGCGGGCCCGAGGCGAACGCGCCGGCTATCCACAGCGCGGCCAGCGCGAGGGTGAGCCAGTAGAAGCTCGACTCGCCCGGGTGGCGGCGCAGCGAGAAGCCCAGCACCGCGGCACCGGCGACGAGCGTGACGCTGACGACGACCCGGCGGCGCCATGCCGCCCTGGGCGCTTCATTGTGCGGGACAGCGACATTGGCCATCGCGCGGCGCAGCTCGGCGACGGTGCTGGTGTGCGCGGACGCGGTCGGCCCGCTCATGCGGGACGCACCTTCGGGGTGACTGCGGCCAGGATTTCCAGGCCGGTCCGCAGCGCCCCGGCCAGTGGCCCGGGGACACGGTTCACCAGCCGCAGCGTGGGCCGGGCGAGGGGCGGTGTGACCGCCCGCGCGACCCGGCGGATCCACAGCGCGTCGCCGCCGGCCCAGCTGGGATCGCTGTCGGCGAGATGGTGCGGATCGACCAGCGCGTTGACGGGCGGGGGCCTGCGGTTGGCGGTCAGCGCGCGCGCGACGGCGTCCTCGACCCCGAGCAGGCCGCCGGGCGGGTCGGGCACCCGGTCGCGCAGACCGCTCACCGACGCCACCATCGGGTGATCCAGCGACTCGACGAGGTCTCCGGCCAATCCCTGCGGAACCGGCAGCGCGAGCCCGGTGATCAGCGACGCCAGCGCGGTGTCGACCGGGCCGACCCGCACCGCGGCGTGCCACCTGCCGGCCACGCGCGCGTAGGTCTCGAGCAACCCCCGGTAGGTCGTGGTGTCGGGGCCGCAGATGTCGTAGGCGCCCGCGGGCACCCGGTCGGGATCCGCGGCGGCGACGAGATAGTGCAGCACGTCGCGGATGGAGATCGGGTCGATCGGGTTGTCCATCCAGGTGGGAATCGGGATCAGCGGGAACCGGTCCCCGACGTAGCGCAGCATCTCGAACGACGTCGAACCGGCGCCGACGATGATCGCCGCGCCCAGCCACACCAGTTCCGGGCCGTCCTCGACTGTCAGCGCCTCGGCCACCTCGGCACGGCTGGCCAGGTGCTCCGACAGGGCACCGCCGGCGGGGACGAACCCGCCCAGGTAGACGATGCGCCGCACGCCGGCGTCCCGCGCCGCCGCCGCGACGTTCGTCGCGGCGGCCTTGTCGGCATCGCGGAACCCGCGCTGTCCGATCGCGTGTACCAGGTAATACACCACGTCGACGGGGCCCGCGGCCTGCATCGCGGCGCGCACCGACTCGGGATCGGCCGCTTCGAGGGTGACCGACGTCACGTCGGCGAACCATCCCAGACGTTTGAGGCGCGCCGGGTTCCGGGAGGCCGCCACCACCTGGTGCCCGTCTGCCAGCAACGCCGTGACCAGCCGCGATCCCACATAGCCGGTGGCGCCGGTGACCAGGATCCGCATACCTGCCCACCCTAGCGGCCGCACCGGGGTCGGCGCGGGCGCGCGCGAACCGCTGAACCGATCCCGCGCCGACCTCGTGAGCCGAGATGTGTCAGCAACAGCCGCCCGTTGGCCCGGTGGGCCCGGCCACGAGATAGTAGTCGCATGTATTACCTGCTGATCCTGGCGGTCGGGCTGGAACGCCTGGTGGAGCTGGTCGTATCGAAGCGAAACGCGGAGTGGTCTTTCGCCCGGGGCGCCAAGGAGTTCGGCCGGCCGCACTACGTGGTGATGGTGACCATCCACACGGCACTGCTGGTGGGCTGCGTCGTCGAACCGTGGGCGCTGCACCGGCCGTTCATCGCGTGGCTGGGTTGGCCGATGCTGGGCGTGGTGGCGTTGAGTCAGGGGCTGCGCTGGTGGTGCATCGAGACCCTGGGCCCGCGCTGGAACACCCGGGTCATCGTGTTGCCGGACGCGCCGCTGGTGCGCCAGGGGCCTTACCGGTTCCTGCACCATCCGAACTATGTTGCAGTGGTGGCCGAGGGAATCGCGCTGCCGCTGGTGCACACCGCGTGGGTGACCGCGGCCCTGTTCACCGTGGCCAACGCGATATTGCTAAGGGTGCGCGTGGGTGTGGAAAACGCCGCGTTGGGCTACACGTGAGCGACTACGACGCCGACGTGCTCGTGATCGGCGGCGGGCCCGCGGGCCTCGCCGCGGCGTTGCACGCGCGCCGGCACGGACTGTCGGTGGTCGTGGTCGAGCCGCGCGACGGCCCCGTCGACAAGGCGTGCGGCGAGGGGCTGATGCCCGGCGGGCTGTCCGAGCTGACTGCGCTCGGGGTCGACCCCGCCGGCATGCCGTTCCGCGGGATCGCCTACGTGAGCGACCGCCACCGGGCGCAGGCCCGATTCCGCAGCGGTCCCGGACGGGGCGTGCGCCGCACCACGTTGCACGCGGCGCTGGCCGCCCGCGCCAAAGAACAAGACACCGAATGGCTTTCGGCGCGGGTGACGGCCGTAGACCAGGACGCGCGCGGTGTGACGGCCGCCGGCGTGCGTGCGAGGTGGTTGGTGGGGGCCGACGGGCTGCACTCGACGGTCCGCCGCGCGGCGGGAATCACGGCGACGGCCGGAACACCGCGCCGCTACGGCGTCCGCCGGCATTTCCGTGTGCCGGCGTGGTCGGAGTTCGTCGAAGTGCACTGGTCGCGGTTCGGCGAGGCGTACGTCACGCCGGTCGAACCGGACCTGGTCGGTGTGGCGATCCTGTCCCCCGGGCGGCCCGACCTGGCCTGGTTTCCGGAACTGGAACGGCGCCTGGCGGGCGCCGAGCGCGGGCCGGCGCGCGGCTGCGGCCCGCTGCGCCAGGTGGTTTCGCGCCGGGTCGCCGGGCGCGTGCTGTTGGTCGGCGATGCGGCCGGCTACGAGGACGCGCTGACCGGCGAGGGCATCAGCCTCGCGGTCAAGCAGGCGGGCGCGGTCATCGACGCGATCGCCGCCGACGAGCCCGGCTCCTACGAGGCCGCATGGCACCGGATCACCCGCGACTACCGGCTGCTCACGCGCGCACTGGTGCTGGCCAGCGCGCCCCGCGCCGCGCGCCGCGCGATCGTACCGGCGGCCGCCCTGCTCCCCCCGGTGTTCCGGTGGGGAGTCAACGTCCTGGGCAGCTGATAGCGCGAGCGGTGTCTAACGCGCCTTCCAGACCGGTTCCCGCTTCTCGGCGAACGCCAGCGGCCCTTCCCTGGCGTCCTCCGATTTCAGCAGCGTGCGCATCTCGCGGCCGGTGCGCTCCCAGCCGGCCTCCTCGTCGGCGATCACGCCGTCGTCGACCCCGTAGGCGATGCGCTTGCTGGCCTGCACGGACAGCGGCGCGTTGACGGTGATCCGCGCGGCGAGCGCCAGCGCGGCGTCGAGCACCGAACCCTCCCCGACGACCTGGTTGATCAGGCCCCACCGGCACGCGTCGGAGGCCGTGATCGGCTCGCCGGTCATCAGCAGTTCCATGGCCACCTTGCGCGGCAGGTGGTTCATGATCCGGAACACGCCACCGGCCGCCGCGATGAGCCCGCGCTTGACCTCCGGCAGCCCGAACGTGGCACCCTCGGTGGCCACCACCAGGTCGCTGGCCATCGCGATCTCGGTACCCCCACCCAGCGCCGTGCCGTTGACCGCGGCGATGGTCGGCTTGTCGATGAAGTGGTGCACGTAGCCCGCGAAGCCCCACTCGCCGTGGTCGGGGTGATAGATGTTCTCCCGGCGGGAGAGCGCCTTGAGGTCGGCACCGGCGCAGAACGACTTGTCGCCCGCGCCGGTGACGACGACGGCCCGCACTCCCGCGTCGCGCCCCGCTTCCTCGAGCGCGTCGCCGACCCCGATGCTGACCGCGCCGTTGATCGCGTTGCGGGCCTCCGGCCGGTTGATGGTGATGACGGCGACGTTGCCGCGACGTTCGACCAGCACCGCGGGCCGGCCGGTGTCGCCTTCGGTCACAGCAGCTCCAGGATGGTGGCGTTGGCCTGACCGCCGCCCTCACACATCGTCTGCAGGCCGTAGCGAATCCCCTTGTCCCGCATGTGGTAGAGCAGCGTGGTCATCAGCCGCGCCCCCGAGCCGCCGAGCGGGTGCCCGAGCGCGATCGCCCCGCCGTTGGGGTTGAGCTTCTTCTCGTCGGCGCCGATGTCCTTCAGCCACGCCAGGGGGACCGGGGCGAAGGCCTCGTTGACCTCGTAGGCGCCGATCTCGTCGATGCTCAGGCCCGAGCGCTTCAGCACCTTCTGGGTGGCCGGGATGGGCGCGGTCAGCATGATCACCGGGTTGGCCCCGGCCAGGGTGGCCGTGTGCACCTTGGCGATCGGCTTGAGGCCCAACGACTTCGCCTTCTCGGCGGACATGAACAGCAGGGCGGCCGAGCCGTCGGAGATCTGCGAGGAGTTGCCGGCGTGGATCACGCCGTCCTCCTTGAACGCCGGCTTCAGCGACGCCATCTTCTCCATCGGCGTGCCGCGGCGGATGCCCTCGTCCTTGAGCACCACCCCACCCTCCTGGTCCTTGATGCCCACGATCTGGTCGTCGAAGGCTCCGGAATCCTGTGCCGCTGCAGCCTTTTCGTGTGAGGCGAGCGAGAACTCGTCGAGCGCGGTGCGGCTCAGCCCCCACTGCTCGGCGATCATCTCGGCGCCGAGGCCCTGGTTGGGCACCTGGCGGTCGTAGCGGTTCATGAACGCGTCCGGGTACGGCCGTCCGCCGTTGGCCAGCGAGGAACCCATCGGGGTGCGGGACATCGACTCCACCCCGCCGGCGACCACCACGTCGTAGTGGCCGGCCACCACGCCGGCCGCGGCGAAGTGCACCGACTGCTGGCTCGACCCGCACTGGCGGTCGACGGTCACACCCGGAACCGTCTCCGGCCAACCGGCCGTCAGCAGCGCGGTGCGGCCGATGTCGAGGGCTTGCTCACCGGCCTGCATGACGCAGCCCCAGATGACGTCGTCGACGATCTCGGGGTCGATGCCGGCCTTGCCGACCAATCCGTTGAGCACCTGCGCGGACAGGTCGGCCGGGTGCACGCCGGACAGCCCGCCGTTGCGCTTGCCGACGGGTGAGCGCACTGCCTCGACGATGACGGCTTCAGCCATGGTTGTGTCTCCTTTGACGCTGGGACTTCGGACGAAGTGGTCTGGCGTCGATTGTCAACCAACGCGTTGGGAGGGCGGGCGGCGGGGGTGGTCGGCGACTTACGACCCCGCGCGGAGGGTCGTTATGCCCTGGTCTGGGGTGGTGCCGGGGGGAGACAATCGCTGCCAGGTCCGGACTGGAGCGCCCGGACCCGAGGAGATCTCCTCGCTAAGGAGTGCAGAGATGGCGAACGGCGTAACGGTCCACACCACCCAGGTCCCTCAGCAGCGCACGCGGGATGCCGACTTGTTGAAGGAGTCCGGTGCGCACAAGCTCGTCGTCGCCGACCGCGACGGCAACTGCCTGGCGTTCGTCCTGGCGTGGAACAGCTTCGACTACGACGCCGAGACCGACACGTATGTGTGCGTTGCCGACGGCGACGGGAAAGAACTCATGACGGTCTACACCGCCGGTGAGATCACCTGCGCCGACGGCGCGCACATGTACGTCGTGACCGCACCGGATCGGCGCAATGGTTACGGGCTCCGTTGAACCGCCGGACGGCCCCAAACCGGTCGCCCCTCGCGCGCGTTCCGGCGACTGATCGCCACAGAGGCGATCCGCACGGCCGACACACCCGACGGGGGATATTCACACACCGGAGGTTATGGTAGACCGTTCGTACGGTTAGTCGACGCCGAAGGGTTGGAAGATGCCCAGATCCCCCGGCCGACGTAGCGAGATCCTCGACGCGTTCGTCCGCTATGTCGCCGAACGCGGCTACGACAAGACAAACATCGGCGACATCGCCGATGAGCTCGGCATGTCCAAAGGCACCATCGTTCATCACTTCGGGACCAAAGCCCAGATGCTGCGGGAGCTGGAAGAGACACATCTGGCCCGCCAGCTCGATGCGCTGCGGACGGTCTGGGATCACGTGGGGGCCCCTCACGAACGCATCGCCGCAATCATTTTCACGTCCGCGCTGCTGCAGGTCACCGCTCGTGACGCGACGGTGGCAAGCCAGCGCGAGGTACTCCAGCTGTCCGACGACCCGGCGATGCAACACGTGCGTGAACTGCGCCGAGATCTGCTCGCACTCACCGTGAGCGAGATTCGCAACGGAGTGGACAGCGGTGTTTTCCGCAGCGTGGACGTCGAACTGGCGGCACTGCAGCTGTGGGGGTCGCTGGAGTGGATGTGGGTGTGGTTCGATCCCGCCGACTCCCGCACACCCGAACAGGTCGGGGCCGCCTTCGCCGACGTGTTCCTGGGCGGACTGCTACTCGACCGCCTGGGACTCGGCAGATGGGCGAGCCCTTCGGCCGACGTGGTCTCGGTGGTGCGCGACTCCCTCGCCGCGGCGGCGGGTACGACGGGTTGACCACCTAGCGCTGGAATGCGTTGGGCAGGAAGGAATCCCCCCGCTCCGGCCCACGTGACACGCCGGGCGCTCGCGCGGCCGGCGGAAAGCTCGACTGTACGACGGGTCGGCTTCTAGTCGGGAATATCCGCTCCCGAGGGCAACCGAAACATCGAGCGGGCGCAAATGGCTCCTGCCGACAAGGCCACGGGGCCTCAGCGAGGCCATTTCGTTGACTGACCGTACGGTCGGATGCCATAGTGGCAGCGTGGTGCACACGCGGACGACACCGAACCGGACGGCGCAGGCCGACGCTGCCGGCCCGACGCGGCACGCGCCTACAGCTGCGAAAAACCTTTTCTGCCAAACCCTTTCGACGAGCTATCCCGGCGTGGGCGAGCTCGCGCACCACGTAGGCCGGGGGCCGCGCCGATGACCACTTCGACCACGTTCGCCGGCAAGCTCGGCACCCAGATCCGGCCGGGAACGGAAGTGGTCGGCGGGTTCTTCCGCATGTGCGTGCTGACCGGCAAGGCCCTGATGAAGCCGTTCGAATGGCGCGAATTCATCCTCAACGGCTGGTTCATCATGCGGGTGTCCCTGCTGCCCACCATCGCGGTGTCCATCCCGGAAACCGTGCTGCTCATCTACGTCATCAACATCCTGCTGACCGAGATCGGCGCCGCCGACGTCTCCGGGGCCGGTGCCGCGCTGGGCGCGGTCACCCAGCTCGGCCCGATCGTGACGGTGCTGGTGGTCGCCGGCGCCGGGTCCACCGCCATCTGCGCCGACCTCGGCGCCCGCACCATCCGCGAGGAGATCGACGCGCTCGAGGTGCTCGGCATCGACCCCATCCACCGCATGGTGGTGCCCCGCGTCGTCGCCTCGACCGTGGTCGCGGTGCTGCTCAACGGCCTCGTGGTCGCCGTCGGCCTGGTCGGCGGCTACCTGTTCAGCGTGTATCTGCAGAACGTCTCGAGCGGTGCCTACCTGTCCACGTTGACCGCGATCACCGGCCTGCCCGAGGTCGTCATCGCGATGGTCAAGGCCGCGACGTTCGGCCTGATCGCCGGCCTGGTCGGCTGCTACCGCGGCCTGATCGTGCGCGGCGGGTCCAAAGGTCTCGGCACCGCCGTCAACGAGACGGTGGTGCTGTGCTTCATCGCGCTGTTCGCGGTCAACGTCGTGCTGACCACGATTGGTGTCCGCTTCGGAACGGGGCGCTGAGGTGACCACGGCTACGGCGACCGCCGCACTGCGTGTCCGCTTCCCACGGGCGGCCACGACCCTCAGGAGATACCGGGACGCCCCGGTTCGGCTACTGGTCGAGATCGGGCAGATGGTCTGGTTCACGCTGACCGCGGTCGGGCTGATCCCCTTCGCGGTGCGCCGCTACCACAAAGAGACGCTGCGGATGGTTGCCCAGGTCGGGATGGGGACGGGGGCGATGGCCGTGGTGGGCGGCACCGTCGCCATCGTCAGCTTCATCACCCTGGCCACGGGCTCCCTGGTCGCCATCCAGGGCTACGCCTCGCTGGGCAACATCGGCGTCGAGGCGTTCACCGGCTTCGTGGCCGCGATGGTCAATGTGCGGTTCGTGGCGCCGGTGGCCGCCGGTCACGCGCTGGCCGCCACCGTCGGCGCCGGCGCCACCGCCGAACTGGGCGCCATGCGCATCAGCGAGGAGATCGACGCGCTGGAGGTGATGAGCATCAGGTCGATCGCCTTCCTGGCCTCCACCCGGGTGGTGGCGAGCCTGGTCGTCATCGCCCCGCTGTTCGCGCTGGGAATCACCATGGCCTTCCTGTCCCAGCAAGCCACCACGGTGTTCCTCTACGGGCAGTCCGCCGGCACGTACGACCACTACTTCCACACGTTCCTGCGCCTCAATGACGTGGGCTGGTCCTTCCTGGAGGTGATCGTCATCGCGGTGATCGTGATGACCACCCACTGCTACTACGGCTACAACGCCAGCGGCGGACCGGTCGGCGTCGGCGAGGCCGTCGGCCGGTCGATGCGGCTGTCGCTGGTCACCGTCGTCGTGGTGGTGGTGCTGACCGCGATGGCGGTCTACGGCAAGAACCCGAACTTTGCGCTCACCGTGTAGCCGCCATGACCAGACCGGTGCAGGAGAACCAGCAACGCATCCCGCCGTACAAGACGGCGGCCGTGGTCTTCTTGTTGGTCGCCGCGCTGGTCTTGGCGTTCGTGTGGTTGCAGTTTCGGGGCCAGCTGACGCCGAAGACGCCTCTGACGATGCTGTCCGCCCGCGCGGGTCTGGTGCTGGACCCGGGGTCGAAAGTCACCTACAACGGTGTGGAGATCGGCCGGGTGGCCAGCATTTCCGAGATCGAGCGTGACGGCAGGCCCGCAGCCAAGCTCATCTTGAACGTGAAGCCCGAGTACATCCCGCTGATTCCTGCCAATGTCGACGCCAACATCACCGGGACCACGGTGTTCGGCAACAAGTACGTGTCGCTGACGTCGCCTAAACACCCTACGCCGCAACGGATCACCCCGAGCCAGGTCATCGACGCCAGGTCGGTGACAACGGAGTTCAACACGTTGTTCGAGACACTCACCTCGATCGCCGAGAAGGTCGACCCGGTCAAGCTGAACCTGACGCTGGCCGCGGCCGCGGAGGCGTTGAGCGGGCTGGGCGACAAGTTCGGCCAGTCGATCGTCAACGGCAACGCCATCCTCGACGACCTCAATCCGCAGATGCCCCAGATCCGGCACGACATCGCGCGGCTGGCCGACCTGGGTGACACCTACGCCACCGCCGCACCGGATCTGTTCGACGCCCTCGACCATGCGGTGGTCACGGCGCACACGCTGCACCGGCAGGAGGCCGACCTGGACGCCGCCCTGCTGGCCGCGGCCGGGTTGGGCGACACCGGCGCAGACATCTTCGCCCGCGGCGGGCCCTACCTGCAGCGGGGCATCGGCGATCTGGTGCCCACCGCACAGCTGCTCGACACCTACAGTCCCGAAATCTTCTGCACCGTCCGCGAGTACAACGAGGCCGAACCCGCTGCCTATGCGACGGTGGGCGGCGGCAACGGTTACGCGCTGAGAACCATGACCGAGCTGACGTCGGGCCTGGGCGGCATTCTGACCCTCCCGGGACTGGCCGGCAGCGTAGCCACGATGGGGCTCTTGGGATTGGCCGGGCTGGTCGGCGGGGCGCCGAATCCCTATGTCTATCCGGACAATCTGCCGCGCGTGAACGCCCATGGCGGGCCGGGCGGCGCGCCCGGGTGCTGGCAACCCGTCACCCGTGATCTGTGGCCCGCCCCGTCCCTGGTGGTGGACACCGGCGCCAGCATCGCCCCTTACAACCACGTGGACACCGGCTCTCCGTACGCAATCGAGTACGTGTGGGGTCGTCAGGTCGGGGACAACACGATCAACCCATGAAAATCACCGGCAGCGCAATCAAGCTAGGCAGCATCGCGTTGGTGCTGCTGCTGATCACCGTGGCGATCGTCCTGGTCTTCGGTCAGATGCGCTTCAACCGCACCAACAGCTATTCCGCCGAGTTCAGCAACGCCACCGGGTTGCGCGACGGGCAGTTCGTCCGCGCCTCCGGGGTGGAGGTCGGCAAGGTCAAGAACGTCCGGCTGATCGAAGGCGGCACGCGGGTACTGGTGGATTTCGACGTCGACCGCTCGATACCGCTCTACCAGTCGACGACCGCGCAGATCCGCTACCTCGACCTGATCGGCAACCGCTACGTGGAGCTCAAACGCGGTGCCGGCGAGGGGGTCGACCGGATCCTGCCGCCGGGCGGTTTCATCCCGCTCTCGCGCACGACACCGGCCGTGGATCTCGACAGCCTGATCGGTGGTTTCAAGCCGCTCTTCCGGGCGCTCGATCCGGAAAAGGTCAACACCATCGCGTCGGCCATCATCACCGTGTTCCAGGGCCAGGGCGGCACCATCAACGACATCCTCGACCAGACCGCGCAGGTTACCGCGCACATCGCCGAGCGCGACCAGGCGATCGGCGATGTGGTCAAGAACCTGAACATCGTGCTGGACACCACGGTTCGGCATCGCAAGGAGTTCGACCAGACCGTCGAAAACTTCGAGAGGTTGATCACCGGGCTGAAAAACCACGCCGACCCGCTGGCCGAGGGCACCGCGCAACTGAGCAATGCCGCCGGGACGGTGTCCGACCTGCTGGCGGACAACCGCGCCCTGCTGCACAAGGAGATCAACTACCTGCAGGCGTTCCAGCAGCCGCTGATCGACCAGAAGGATCAACTGAACGATCTGATCCACAAGATGCCGACCGCGCTCAACCTGATCGGGCGCAGCATCGGCCTCTACGGAGACTGGGTCAACTTCTACCTGTGTGACCTCACGATCAAGTGGAACGGACTGCAGCCCGGCGGCCCGGTCCGCACGGTCAGGATCTGGCAGCAGCCTACGGGCAGGTGCACCCCGCAATGAGAACGCTGACCGAGTTCAACCGCGGCCGCACCGGGCTGATGGGCATCACCGTGCTGGCGCTCGTCGTCGCCGTCGGCCAAAGCTTCACCAGTGTCCCGATGGTGTTCGCCACTCCCAGCTACTACGGGCAGTTCGCCAACACCGGACAGCTGAACACCAATGACAAGGTGCGCATCTCCGGGGTGAACGTCGGTACGGTGCAGGCACTTGCGATCGACGGCAATCACGTCAAGATCAAGTTCTCCATCGGCGGCAACACGATCGGCACCGAGAGCCGGCTGGCGATCAAGACCGACACCATCCTGGGGAAGAAGGTGCTCGAGATCGAGCCGCGGGGCAACCGGATGTTGCGGCCCGGCGGCGTGTTGCCGCTGGCCCAGAGCACGACGCCCTATCAGCTCTACGATGCGTTCTCCGACGCCACCAAGGCCGCCACCGGCTGGGACATCGACACCATCAAGCTTTCGCTGAACACCCTGTCGCAGACCGTCGATGAGACCTATCCCCATCTGAGTGCCGCGCTCGACGGTTTGGCCAGATTCTCCGACACCATCGGTCAACGCGACGAACAGATCAAACACCTGCTCGCCCAGGCCAACAAGGTGGCCGGCGTCCTGGGTGACCGCAGCGAACAGATCGACAGGTTGCTGGTCAACGCGAAGACGCTGCTGGTCGCGTTCAACGCGCGCGGACGAGCCATCGACGCCCTGCTGGGCAACATCTCCGCGTTCTCGTCCCAGGTTCAGGGGTTCATCAACGACAACCCGAGCCTGAATCCGGTCCTCGAACAGTTGCGCACCCTCAGTGATGTGCTGGTGGCACGCAAAGAAGACCTCGCTCAAACCCTCACATACGTGAGCCAATTCGCGGCATCGCTGGGAGAGTCCGTCGCCTCGGGACCGTACTTCAAGATCGTCCTGTCCAATCTGCTGCCGTACTGGATGTTGCAGCCGTTCGTCGACGCCGCCTTCAAGAAGCGTGGCATCGACCCGGAGGACTTCTGGCGCAGCGCCGGCCTGCCGGCCTTCCGCTGGCCCGACCCCAACGGCACCCGGTTCCCCAACGGCGCGCCCCCGCCCGCACCGGCGGTGTCCGAGGGGACCCCGGAGCATCCCGGCCCCGCCGTGCCACCGGGATCGGCGTGTTCGTACACGCCGGCGCACGACGCGCTGCCACGGCCGTGGAACCCTCTTCCGTGCGCCGGGGTGGACGCCGGCCCGTTCGGCGGCAGTTTCCCGGCGCCGCTGGACGTGCAGACGTCGCCACCGAACCCGGCGGGCTTGTCGCCGACACCGGGGATCGGAATCGCCGGGCGACCGGGCGAGCCGCCGCCGGACGTCCCGGGCACGCCGGTGCCGCTTCCGACTCAGGCGCCGCCCGGCGCGCGCACCGAGCCGTTGGCGCCGGCCCCGGCCATCGCGACGGATGGGACGGGAGGTGGCCGGAATTGAAGTCCGTGTTGAGCATTCACAAATTGCGGCGCCGCACGGTCATCGGGTCGGCCGTGGTGGTGCTGGCGCTGGTGGCCGGCTTCCTCGGCTGGCAGCTCTACCAGAAATCGACCACCAACACCGTGGTGGCGTACTTCGCGGAGGCGAACGCGCTCTATCCCGGGGACAAAGTCGAGATCATGGGCGTTCGCGTCGGTTCGATCGACAGGATCGAGCCGGCCGGCGACAAGATGAGGGTGACGTTCCACTACGCCAACAAGTACAAGGTGCCCGCCAACGCCTCCGCGGTGATCGTCAATCCCACGTTGGTGGCGTCACGCAGTATTCAGCTCGAGCCGCCCTACGAAGGGGGTGCGGTGCTGGCCGACCACGCGGTGATCCCGCTCGAGCGCACGCAGGTGCCGACGGAGTGGGATCAGCTGCGCGACAGCGTCGCCCACATCATCTCCAAGCTCGGCCCCACCCCCGAGCAGCCCACGGGCCCGTTCGGTGAGGTCATCGAATCGTTCGCCGACGGGCTGGCCGGCAAGGGCACCCAGATCAACACCACGCTGAACAGCCTGTCGCGCGCGTTGACCGCCCTGAACGAGGGCCGCGGCGACTTCTTCGCGGTGGTGCACAGCCTGGCGTTGTTCGTCGACGCGCTGCACAAAGACGACCAGCAGCTCGTCGCGCTGAACAACAACCTGGCCGGGTTCACCGACAGGTTGACCAGGTCCGACTCCGAACTCACCAGTGCGATAAGGCATTTCGACAGACTGCTGCCCACCCTGCGACCGTTCCTGGCCAAAAACCGCGAGGTGATCGCACACGACGTCGGCAACCTCGCCGACCTGACCACCGCACTGGTTCAGCCCGATCCGCTGAACGGTCTGGAGACCGCCCTGCACGTCCTGCCGACGCTGGAGACCAATCTCAGCCAGATCTACCATCCGTCGCATGGCGCCGTCATGTCCATCCCGGCGATCCCGAATTTCGCGAACCCGATGCAGTTCATCTGCAGCATGATTCAGGCCGGCAGCCGGCTGGGGTATCAGGATTCCGCCGAATTGTGCGCGCAGTACCTGGCGCCGGTTCTCGACGCGATCAAGTTCAACTACCCGCCGTTCGGGCTGAACCCGTTCAGCACCGCCGAGACCCTTCCCAAGGAGGTCGCCTACTCCGAGGCCCGGCTGCAACCGCCCGACGGCTACAAGGACACCACCGTGCCCGGGATCTGGGTGCCCGACACCCCGTTGTCGCATCGCAACACCCAGCCCGGCTGGGTTGTCGCGCCGGGCATGCAGGGCACCAAGGTCGGGCCGATCACGGCGGGCCTGTTGACCGCGGGGTCGCTGGCCGAACTGATGGGCGGTCCGGACGTCGCACCGCCACCGCCGGGGGTGCAGACCCCGCCAGGCCCGCCGAACGCCTACGACGAATACCCGGTGTTGCCGCCCATCGGAGTGCAGGCGCCGCAGGCGCCGGTCCCGCCGCCCCCCGGGCCACCACCCGCGGAGGCGGCCGCATCGAAGGGCGTCGGATCATGAAAACGTTGCGCGCGTTGATGTCTCGGATGCGGAGTCGAGCCTTTCGGGGGCTGGTCCTGATGAGCACCGCCGCGGCGCTGTCGTCGTGCGGGAGCTGGCATGGAATCGCCAACGTGCCGATGCCCGGCGGTCCGGGCAGCCAGCCCGGCTCCTACACCGTCTACGTGCAGATGCCCGACACGCTCGCCCTCAACAACAACAGCCGGGTGCGGGTGGCCGACGTCTTCGTCGGCACGGTGCGCGCGATCGCACTGAAGAACTGGGTCGCCACGCTGACGATCCGTCTGGACAACAACGTCAAGCTACCCAGGAACGCCACCGCCAAGATCGGACAGACAAGCCTTCTGGGTTCCCAGCATCTGGAGCTGGCCGCGCCGCCCGACCCGTCCCCGGAGCGGCTCAAGGACGGCGACACCATCCCGCTGAAGAACTCCTCCGCTTACCCGACGACCGAACAGACAATGGCCAGTCTCGCCCTGATCTTGCGCGGCGGCGGCATCCCGAACCTCGAGGTGCTGCAAAACGAGCTCTACAACGTCGTGCGCGGGCGCGCCGACCAGATCCGCGCCTTTCTCGGCAAGCTGGACACCTTCACCGCCCGCCTCGACGAGCAACGCGACGACATCACTCGCGCCATCGACTCCACCGACCGGCTGTTGGCGTACGTGGGTCCCCGCTCGGACGTCCTGGACCGGGTGCTCACCGAGTTCCCACCCCTGATCAAACATTTCGCCGACAAACAGAACCTTCTGATCAACGCGGTCGTCGCGACGGGACGGCTCAGCCGGCTCGCCGACGAATACCTGACCGCGTCGCGGGGCAATCTGCACCAGGATCTACTGTCGCTGCAGTGCCCCCTGCGGGAACTCGGTCGTGCCGCACCGTATCTCATCCGCGCACTCAAGGTGATCCTGGTCCGGCCGTTCGATGTCGACGCCGTGCCGAAGTCGTTCCGCGGCGACTACTTCAACCTGTCGCTGACGCTCGATCTGACGCTGAGCGCCGTCGACAACGCGGTGCTCACCGGGACCGGATTCTCCGGAGCGCTGCGCGCGCTCGAGCAATCGTGGGGCCGCGACCCCGAAACGATGATTCCCGACGTCCGGTACACACCCAACCCGAACGACGCTCCCGGCGGGCCACTGGTCGAAAGAGCCGACAGGCAATGCTGACCCGCTTCATCAAGACCCAGCTGATCGTGTTCGGCGTTCTGAGTGTGCTCACCGCGATCGTACTGGGCTGGTATTACCTGCGGATCCCCGCTGCGATGGGAATCGGCCAGTACACGTTGAACGCGGATCTGCCCGCCTCGGGCGGCCTGTACAAGACGGCCAACGTGACGTACCGCGGTCAAACCATCGGCAAGGTCACCGCCGTCCGACCCACCGAGACCGGCGCGAGGGTGAGCATGAGCATCGCCGACCGCTACAAGATTCCGATCGACGCGTCGGCCAACGTGCATTCGGTGTCGGCGGTCGGTGAGCAGTATCTGGACCTGGTGTCGGTGGGCAACCCGACCCGCTACTTCTCGCCGGGACAGACCATCACCAAGGGCACCGTGCCCACCGAGATCGGGCCGGCGCTGGACGCCGCCAACCGTGGCCTGGCCGTGCTGCCCAGGGACAAGATTCCCGCGCTGCTCGACGAGACCGCCCAAGCCGTCGGCGGGCTGGGCCCGGCGCTGCAACGACTGGTCGACGCGACGCAGGCGATCGCCGGTGACTTCAAGACCAACATCGCCGATGTCGACGACATCATCCAGCACTCCGGGCCGGTCATCGACAGTCAGGTCGAGTCGGGTGGCGCGATCGAGCGCTGGGCGCACAACCTGAACATCCTGTCCGCGCAGACCGCGGGAGAAGACCAGCACGTGCGAAGCATCCTGACCCAAGCGGCGCCCACCGCAGATCAGGTCAACGCGGTGTTCGGCGACGTCCGCGACTCGTTGCCGCAGACGCTGGCCAACATCGAGATCGTGCTGGAGATGCTCAAGCGCTACCACAAGGGCGTCGAGCAACTCCTGGTCTCCTATCCGCAGGGCGCCGCGGAAGGGCTGACGGTGACGGCGCCTTTCCCCGGCTATGCGTCCCTCGGCACGTCGGCGACCATCAACCAGCCTCCCCCGTGCCTGACGGGCTTCCTCCCGGCATCGCAGTGGCGGTCTCCGGCGGACACCAGCCTGGCGCCGATGCCGTCCGGAACGTATTGCAAGATCCCGCAAGACACTCCGGCCAACGCCGTGCGCGGGGCGCGCAACCTACCGTGCGTCGATGTCCCGGGGAAGCGCGCTGCCACACCGCGCGACTGCCGCGACAACAAACCCTACGTCCCCCTGGGAACCAACCCCTGGTACGGCGAACCCAACCAGATCCTCACCTGCCCCGCGCCCGCGGCGCGCTGCGACCAGCCGGTGAAGCCGGGTCAGGTGATACCCGCACCATCGATCGACAACGGTCTCAACCCGGCGCCTTCCGACAGGGTGGCGGGGACACCGCCTCCCGTCAGCGATGCGCTGCAGCGGCCGGGGTCGGGGACCGTCGAATGCAACGGCCAGCAGCCGAATCCCTGCGTATACACGCCCAGCAGTCCCCCGACCGCGGTTTACAGCCCGCAGAGTGGGGAGCTCGTCGGGCCCGACGGTGTCAGGTATGCGGTCGAGAATTCCAGCAAAACAGGAGACGACGGATGGAAGGACATGCTGGCGCCGCCCGGCTGAACGCGATCGGCTCTACCATCCCCGCCGCGGTCGATGCCGTTGGATCACAGCGCTTTTCCTGTGGCCTTGGCCGGCGGAGGCCGGGTCGGGCACCAAGCGTTGATACTGACCGCACGTACGGTCATATACTGTTCCGGGTCGGCGCGGTCGCAGCGCGCGGCCGATACTTCCCGGGCCGGTCCGGGAGCACGGAGATCGGAGTGGAATGCGGGAAGTCATTGGCCTAGGCCAACTTCGGTACAACATGCCCACCTATCTCGAGCGGGTCGCCGCCGGCGCGACGATCGATGTCGTCCGCCGCGGCAAGTTGGTGGCTCGAATCGTGCCGGTCGGTCACCGGAGGGTCGCTCCGATCCCGGCGCGACCCGTCCGCGTCGCGGCACCGGACGCCGGCGGGTGGGTCGGCCTCGACGAGCTGCGAAAGCGCGCCGGCCGGTGCTTCGATCGGGTCGCGGCCGGGGAAACGCTCTTCGTCGTCCGGGACGGCAGCTTACTGGCGCGGATCGTGGCGGCCGGCGACTCGAGGACTGCCCCCGACGCGGGTCCGCGAGTCGAGCTCGAGGAGCTGCGCAGGCGAGCGGGTCGTTATTTCGACCGGGTTGCCGCGGGACAGCCGATCGAGGTCACCCGTGGCGGCAAGCTGGTTGCCCACATCGTGGCAGCCGCCCCGAGCGACGACTCCACGACCCGGCTCGCTGCGCTGAGTTCCGCGCCATGAGAAAAGGTCCCGCAACCGGACGGGTCGTACGCGGCCGCGTCCGCGCGACCGGCGATCGCCGCGGTGTCGGGCAAAACTCTTTACTGCGGCACATCCGCCGATAATCTGGCAGCGACGGGATGGATGGGGCCGACTGCAGAAGGATTGCGCGACAAGGCAGGGAGAACGAGTGAAGACCTATCGGACCGTGGTCGTCGGCACCGACGGCTCGGAGTCGTCGCTACGGGCGGTCGCCAAGGCCGGCGCCATCGCGGCCGAATCGGGCGCGAAGTTGATCGTCGCCACCGGGTACGTTCCCCCCAAGGACGACCTGCGCGCGGCCGACATACTCCGGGACGAGGCCTACAAGGTGCAGGGCAACGCGCCCATCTACGCGATGCTGCACGACGCCCGAGAGCGAGCCGAGGCGGCGGGGGCCACGGACATCGAGGAAAGGCCGATCCAGGATGCCCCGGTTCATGCGCTGGTGGACCTGGCCGAGGAAGTCGACGCCGATCTGCTCGTGGTCGGCAATGTCGGGCTGGACGCGCGATCCGCACTCATCGGCCGGGTCTTCTCCATCCCCGGAGGAATCGCCACCAAGGCGAAGATCGACGTGCTGATCGTCCACACCACCGGCTGACCCGACGCGCCGTCCCTGGGACCCGTTGGCTCAGCGCGCCTTTCGGGATCGTGCCACAGCAGACCGCGCCACTTCAGGAGTGTGTACTCAACGGGTGAACGGAAACAGCTCCCTGGGCTCGTTCCCGTACCTGTCCCACCACTGGAACAGCTTGTTCAGTTCCGGGCCATCGTGGACATTGAGGAGCAGCAGTTGCCGATCGCGTGTCCATTCGATATCCGGGGCGTTGTTGAGCGTGCCGCAAAAGATCTGACCCGCGGTCTCCCCCGGCGTCGCGATGTAGTGCCACACCGTCGGGGACGCGTCCAGACCGGGGCACGGCGACGGCATGTAGTCCGCCCCGCGGTTGGCCAGATCGTCGTGGAAGGCACGGTCCAATGATCCCGGATCGGCGAACGACGTGAAGTGCCCGCCCAACGGGCTGTCGAGTCCGGCGTCCTGGCCGCAGTCCAAACTGGCCAGCGCGCCGGCAGGCGGGTTGGCGGCGGTTTCGCAGGAAGCTCCCGAGAATCCGAAGGGCAGTTCCTCGACGATCCGTTGCTCGTCGGGGTTGAAGTGAGTGGCGGCCGCCGGCTGCGCACCGGCGTAGGTAAGCAAGCCCAGCCCGGCCACGGCGGTCAGCGCGCCGGCGGCGCCCCGCGCGACCGCTAGGGCCACCCGTCGGACGCACGATCCGCGTCCGAGTCGCTTGACTGGTGAAACCCCATTCTTGTTGCGCATCACTGACTCCTCCGACATTCCGGTCGCGATGTTCGCCGGTTCTGCACCGCAGACGCCGGCGAAAAGCGGCGGCGCCGTCATGAATATCCGACCATTTACCGGAGTTCCGCAACAGGGACCAAAGTCGCGCGCTTCAGGACGTTCGTCATCGCGCCTCAAGTGGGCCACTTCAGCCGGGGATCTCCTGGAGAGACATGCGGCGAAGGACCGCGGGGCGCCGGGTCGCGGGCCCCGCCAACGAAGGTTTTGGTGGCGGCCGCCGACGAAGTGTCCACGAGCGTGGCGACCTTGCCCGGCGCGGTCGGGCAGGAGTCTCAACTTCGAGCGCCCAAGTGGCGCAGTTTCACGACTGGTTCGTACAAGCTCCATCTTGGGCAACAGCACGAACGACGGGCGCAGGAGGGCAGCAACGGTTTATCTGACCAGTATCCAAGCCGGCTTCGAGCCGTGGAACGGCAGCGTGGGCAGTCGGTCAACTCGTTCTCCGCGAGCGTCGACGGCGTCAGCTGACCGGCCACCGCCACGTCTCGCACGCCGCTTCCCGACACGCACCGAGATTGCCGCCGTGGTCGTGGTCGATGCCGAAACCACTGCCCGCACGGCAATCTCGGCGTGTGCGGGTCGCTACCCGGCCGGATACCCCACGGACTTGACCTCGGTGTACTGGTCGAACCCGGCCACACCGTTCTGGCGGCCCACCCCGCTGGCCTTGTATCCGCCGAATGGCGTGTCCGCGCCGTAGCAGGCGCCACCGTTGACGCCGATGACGCCGGCCCGCAATCGGCGGGCCACCGCCAACGACCGCTCGAGGGACCCCGACATCACGTTGCCGGCCAGCCCGTAGGCGCTGTCGTTGGCGATCCGGATGGCGTCCTCCTCGTCGTCGAACGGAATGACGGCCAGCACCGGACCGAAGATCTCCTCCTGCGCGATCGTCATGGAGTTGTCGACGTCGACGAAAAGCGTTGGCCGGACGAAGAATCCCTTGTCGAAGCCGGTGGGTGCGTCGGGCCCGCCAACCAGCAGCGTGGCGCCCTCTTCCACGCCCTTGTTGATGTAACCGAGCACGCGCTGACGCTGCTTGTCCGAGATCAGCGGGCCGGTAAGGGTATTGGGGTCCTGCGGATCGCCCGGTATGACGTTCTCATAGATGCTCTTGAGAATTGCCACGCCCTCGTCGTAGCGAGACCGCGGCAGCAGCATCCTGGTGGGGATGGCGCAGCCCTGTCCGGCGTGCATGCACGGCGAGATGCCGATCGCGCACGCCGAGCCGAAGTCGGCGTCTTCCAGCACGATGGTGGCCGACTTGCCGCCGAGTTCCAGGAACAGCCGCTTCAGCGTCGCCGCACCCTTTTCCATGATCCGCTTGCCGACCGCGGTCGAGCCGGTGAACGAGATCAGGTCGACTTTCGGCGACAGCGTGAGCTCCTCGCCCACCAGGTGGTCCGACGCGGTGACCACGTTGACCACACCCGGTGGGATGTCGGTCTTCTCGGCGATGAGCCGACCCAGTCGGGTGGCGTTGAACGGGGTGTCCGGCGCCGGCTTGAGAACGACGGTGTTACCGGTGGCCAACGCCTGGCCGAGCTTGTTGATAGCGACTTCGAACGGGAAGTTCCACGGGACGATCGCGCCGACCACACCCACCGGTTCCCGCCAGACCTTGACGGTGGTGTTCGTGCCGGTGAGGCTGATGACCCGGTCGCCCAGGTCGGTCTCCCAGGGGTACTCGTCGATCAGCTTGGCGGGATACAGCAGCCCCTCGGCCAGCGGGGCGTCGAGCTGGGGTCCGTAAGTGATGGCACGCGGGGCACCGACCTCGAGGATGAGCTCCTCGCGCAGCTCTTCCCGCTCCGCGTCGATCGCTTCGTGCAGCTGTACCAGGCAACGCTTGCGCAGCTCGCGGTTGGTCGACCAGTCCGTCTCGTCGAAGGCACGCCGGGCGGCGTCGATAGCCCGGTGCATGTCCTCCTTCGACGCGTCGGCGACCTCGCCGAGCACCTCTTCGGTAGCCGGGTTGATGTTGGTGAAGGTGCCGGCCCGGCCCTCGACGAGCTTGCCGTCGATCATCATCTTGGGCTCGAAACGGACCTTTACAGCCTCGGTCATATCTGTCACTCTCTTCTGAGTCGTTGAGGGGCTACGGAGAGCCTTACCGGAAACTATCCGATTGGCAAGTTTCAACCGCTGTCAGGTCGGCTATCGAGGATCGAACAGCACCGGCAGCGACGTCGGCGACCGGAAGACCTGCCCGCGGATGTGCGGGTCGTCGCCGTCGGGGTCCAGCCGAAGGTTCGGCAGCCGGTCGAGCAGAAGGTTGACGGCGGTGCGCATCTCGAGCCGCGCCAGGTGCATCCCCAGGCAGACGTGCACGCCGTGGCCCCAGCCGAGGTGCGAGCGCGCGGGCCGGAAAATGTCGAACGTGTCCGGGTCGGGGTAGCGGTCCTCCTGCCGGTTGGCGGCCCCCAGCATCGGCATCACCGTCGAGCCCGCCGGTATCGCCACCCCGCCGAGTTCGGTGTCACGGGTGGCGACCCGGGTGATGGTCAGCAGGGGTGGTTCCCACCGCACGCCTTCTTCGATGGCCTGCGGCAGCAGCGACCGGTCGGCGCGGACGGCGTCCAACTGCGCGGGGTCGCACAGCAGGGCGAACAACAAGCTACCCAGCGACCGGTAGGTCGTCTCCACCCCCGCGGGCAGCAGCAGGCGCAAGAACGAGTAGATCTCCTCGTCCTCGAGTTTCTCTCCGTCGATCTCGGCCTGGGCCAGCCCGCTGATGAGATCGCCCCGCGGATCGGCGCGGCGCGCCTGCAGGATCGGCGCGAAGTAGTCGCAGAGGGCGGCCGACGCGGCAAGACCCCGTTCCGGATTCAGGATCCAACTCAGCAGGGAGATGGACCACCGCTGGAACTGCGGATAGTCCTGTTCCGGCAGGCCCAGCAGGCCCGCGATGATCTGGCTGGGGTAGTCGAAGGTGAACTCCTTGACCAGGTCGGCCCTGCCGTTGCCCGCGAACTTGTCGATCAGGCTGTTGCCGACGCGCCCCACCAACTCGTCTTCCCACCGCGCCAACGCCTTCTGCGAGAACGCCTTCGACACCAACGACCGCAGCCGGCCGTGCAGCGGTTCGTCCATGCCGAGCATCACGCGTTCCCCCAACACCGGGCCGAACGCCGCGATCACGCCCGCCGACGAGAACGTCTCGTTGTCGCGCAGCATCTGCTGGGCTTCCTCGTGGCGGTAGACGATGAAGACCGGCTTGGACTCCTCGTGCGGCATCCCGGAGACGTCCAGGCGCTGGATCGGCTCCTCGCGGCGCAGCCGGGCCAACTCCGTGTAGGGGTCGCGCACGTCCCCGGACACCGCGGCGTCGAAGGCGCCGAAGTCCTCCAGGTCGTCGAAAAGCTGTTCCATCAACGCTCCTTCACTTCGCTTTTGCGGGCCGCCAAGCGCTGCAGGACCGGCTGCGGCAGAATCCGCGCGGCGAACACCATCGCCCGCTGCGCCGCGGTCAGCGGCCAGGCGCCGTCCCGCATCGAACCCTGCCGCGGTATGCCCAGCACGACCCGGGACATGTGGTGCATGCCCGACACGGGCAGAATTCTGCTGGTCGCCAGCAGCATCGAGGCATCGGGGCCGACGCCGCGGCGGCGGAACGGGCCCCGGTCGTCCAGCGCCCGGAGCAGGCCGTCGGCGAACCGTTCGGGTGACCGCGCCAATTTCATCGCGGCCCTCCCACGGGTGTTCATGGTGTTGTGCAGCCGGGCATACGGGCCACTGAAGTCGCGGTTGTCGGTGGTGCCCGCGTCGGTGATGATGTCGGTGTCGTAGGTGCCGGCCACCAAAACGGTGACACCGAGACCGAACGGCGCGATCTCGCAGGCCATCGATTCACCCCACCGCTCCACCGCTCCCTTGGCCGCCGAGTACGGCGCGGTGGCGGGCTGACCGCGGACCCCGGCCGCGCTGGACACCAGCACGATGCGGCCCTCACCCGCTGCCCGCATGCCCGGGAGCAATGCCTTGGTGAGTTCGACCGGACCCAGGACGCTGGTGGCGAACATGTTCTGCCACAACCGGATATCGGTCTCCTCGACCATCCCGGCGGCAGAGATGCCCGCGTTGTGCACGATGGCGTACGGCGCACCGACGGCTTCCTCGATCGCCTTGGCCGCGGCGGCCACCGACGCGGTGTCCAGCAGGTCGAGGTGCACGCCGATCAGCCGGTCGTCGTCGGGCAGGGCGTCGGCTGCCGCGCGCAGCAGCGGCATCCCGGTGGCCGGGTTCCGCATGGCCGCCACCACGCGCCAGCCCTCGCGATAGAGCCGCGCCGCCGAGGCGAATCCCAGGCCGCGGGACGCGCCGGTGATGACGACCGCGCGCGCCTCAGCCATTCGCGCTCGGTGACGAAGAAGTCGCGCAGGGCCCATGACCGGGCGGCGGCGCTTCGACATGGGGCCGTCCGTTCGGCTCCCCACTCGCCCAGGTCGACCAGATGCCCACCGAGTAGGGCCCCTGGGCGCCCGCCTTTTCGTAAAAGCCCTGTGGGTCATACACTTTGGCTTCCGGGTAGGGCCACGGGCAGGCCACGGAGGTCGCCGCGTGGCTGATCTTGATCACGGCGAACCATGCCCCGTAGGCGAAGTAGGACACGTTGATGATCGCGAACATCACCAGGAACGTGCCGAGCACCGGACGGCCGGGGAAGACCTTGGCTTTCGCGGCCAGCTTCTCGGCCACCGACTTTCCGGTGTCGTCGCGGTAGCAGAGTATCGCGGCGGGCGCCATCACGAAGGTCACCGAGAACGATTCCCAGATCAGCGGGAACTGGAATGTCGTGCCGGTGGACACCGAACCCCACGGTATCACCTGGGAATAGATGTACATGCCGGTGTGGACGAGCTGGATCTCCAGCCACGCGTCGAAGACGAAGCCGATGGCGCAGGTCAGCACGCCCAGGCTGACCAACGGGTGCCGCGACACGAACGCCTCGGGGCCGCGCCTGGCCTGCAGCTTGCGCAGGATCCAGATCGCCGGGAAGTACGGACCGAAATAGAAAGTGACGTAACCGAACACGACGAAGGGCTCGACCGTCGGCGACAGCGACACCAGCGGCCACGACTCGGGCCAATGGATGAGATCGGGGTTGTAGACCGCGAACGGCGCCCAATTCATGATCGGGTCCTGCCACACGATCAGGGTCGTGCACAAGAACATCAGCATCACCGGGCTGCCCGGGTTGCGTCGCCAGCCCCTGATGAACACCACGAGCAGCACGATCAGCATGATCACGGTCGAAATCTGCAGGAAAGCGATGTAATCGAGGCCGAAGATGAACCTGACCGGACGGGGCCGGCCCTGCACCTTCGGGTTCGCGACGCGGGGATCGAGGGCGACGCGGCAGTTCGCGATGAAGAAGGCCACGAACGCGGCCACGGCGGCGCCGGCGATCCATCCGCCCCAGCCGCGCCCTGCGCCCCCGGGTTGCCGGACCGGTGTCTCGCCCACGGTCAGCGACTGGTCCGCGGACATGGCATCAGCCTTCCTCTCCGAAGCGGTCGACCAGATGCGAGCTGACGCCGTCGGCGTCGAGCGTCCGAGCGACCAGGTAGCCGGCGCCCATCCAGGCCCGTCGAGTCCACTTGCCGAACGACACGCGGGTACCGGGCGCACCGGCCGCGGCGGGCATCATCTTCACCCGCTCCAGCGCCTCCTTGACCCCACGCGGGCTGAGCGGATGAGCGTCGGTGAACGCGCGCACCAGCGTCGCGGCGACGTCCCGGTTGACCACGGGCACGCAGTATTCGGGGCGCCTGCCGCCGTACGCTGCGGCGTAGCGGTCGAGGAAGTCCTGGCCGAGCCGGTTCTGCTCGTCGTACTGGTCGACGCCGATCCAGCCCGTGAACGCGTCCCACATGACGGGGTTCACCCAGGCGTTCTGGAAGGCCGTGGTGGTGAATCTGGGTGGGTCCCAATCGACGGCCTGCAGCGCGGGATTGATGAACACGATCCCGAACCCGAAGCCTAGGTGCACGATCGCGTCCGCCTTCGCATCGTGCAGGGAGCGCACCGCTTCGTCGATGTCCTGCGCGGTCTGCGCAATGGCCGCCTCGGCGACGATGCGGATGCCCTTGCGCCGGCACGCACTACGCAGATTCCTCAGGTAGCTTTCGCCGATCAGGTTCTGCTCGACGAGAACTCCGATCTCGGACAGTTCGCGCTTGGCCAGGAGGTCGGCGATGAAGATGGGCTCGTCGGTCATCGATCCCTGCGGGAAGGCAAACGTCCATTCGCCCAACCAGTCGTCGGTGCCGGTGACGCTGATCGCCGGGACCTTGAAACGCTCCTCGATCGCCTCGCGGGTCGGCACGCAGTTGTCGGTGATGTGGGGCCCGAACACCACCAGACACCCGTCGTCGACGAGTGCTCCGAACGCGTCGATCACCGCCTTGACCGATCCCTTGGGCAATCCCTCCACTTCGCGGTAGACCATCTGCACGGGCCGGTCCAGCACCCCGGATGAGAGGGCCTCGGCGAATATCAGGTCGAAGCACCGCGTGAAGTCGGCTTTCATCTCCTCCGGGAACTGCGGTGGGAGCGTGAAGTCCATGAGGTAACCGACCTTGATCGGTTCTGCGCTGCTTTCGTAGGACATTCGACCTGCCCGCCTGGGAAACCTAATATTTGTTCAGACACTAGCTGCGCTGGCAGACAGCGTCAATCGACTGGGCCGGCCCCGCCGAGGTAGAGGTCGATCATCTCGCCCAGCGCCCGGCCCACCGCCACGTCGTCGGTGAGCGGCCCGGCGATGGCGGCCCGGGCGGCGTCCGGCATGGCGAGCCCCGCCGCGACGAGCCTGCCCGCCGCGATCAGCACGCGGGTCGACGCGACCTCGCGCAGGCCGCCGGTCTCGAGCCGGCGGATGGCCTGGCCGAAACGCACCAGCTCGGCGGCGGTGGCACCGTCCACCCCGGCCTCGTGCGCGACGATCCCCTCCTCGAATTCGGCGGCCGGGAAGTCGAATTCGATGGCCACCATCCGCTGGCGCGTCGAATCCTTGAGGTCCTTGAGCACGCTCTGGTAGCCGGGGTTGTAGGACACCACGAGACCGAAACCCGGGGCCGCGTCCAGCGTGACGCCGAGCCGCTCGATGGGCAGCTGCCGCCGGTGGTCGGCGAGGGGGTGCAGTACCACGGTGGTGTCCTGCCTGGCCTCCACCACCTCGTCGAGGTAGCAGATGGCCCCCTCGCGCACCGCTCTCGTCAGCGGGCCGTCCACCCACACGGTCTCGTCGCCCTGCAGCAGGTACCGGCCGACGAGGTCGGCGGTGGTGAGGTCGTCGTGGCAGGCCACGGTGATCAGCGGCCGGCCGAGGTCGTGGGCCATCGCCTCGACGAACCGGGTCTTGCCGCACCCCGTCGGCCCCTTCAGGAGGAGCGCCAGACCCTGGCGGTGGGCCGCCTTGAAGATGGCCTCCTCGTTGCCGAGCGCCTTGTAGTAGGGCCGCACCGCCTCCGAGGCCGCGCCGTTGCGGAACGCCAGCCCGGGCTCCTCGGCCATAACTTCCCTTTCGCCACGCTGTGGTTGCAGCGTATCCGGAACAGATGTTTGTTTCAAGCGCACATCAGGGAGGGGACATCGTGCCCCTTTGCCCTCAACTACGTTGTGCGACAAGCATCATCGTGAACCCGAGAGAGTGCACGTCACGAGACCCGGCGCCGGACCTCCGCCGACCGCAGCGCCGACCGGAACAGCGGTCCGATCACCCCGGCGAGCTGATCCGGGCGCGCGATCGTCGCATGGGCGGTGTCGCCGAACACCCGGCGTAGCGACCGCACGTCGGTTCCCGCGCCGATCGTCAGGCACACGCAGCCGGTGCCGCGCCGGCGGGCCTCGGCCAGGGCGCGGCGCGAGTCCGCGGCACCGTAGGCACGCTCGTATCCGTGGTCGTATGCGAGTCCGTCGGACAGCACCACCAACAACCGCCGCGACGTGCCGCCGCGCGCTTCCACGACCGCCGAGCCGTGGCGGATGGCCGCACCGAGGCGCGAGTACGCGCCGGGCTCCATGCTGTCGAGCCGCTTCATGACCCGGGTGTCGAGGTGGTCGTCGAACCGTTTGACGGGCACCACGCTCACCGCGCCGCGGCCCTGCGAGTAGTAACCGTAGAGCGCGACCCGGTCACCCAGGTCGTGCAGCGCGACCAGCAGGTTCGCCACCGCCGCTTTCTGCTGCTCGTGCACCGTGCGCCCCGAAGTGCCGGGCTCGGCCGCGGACCCGGAGACGTCGGTCACCCAGGTCGTGCAGCGCGACCAGCAGGTTCGCCAGGCTGTCCAGGTAGACCGCCTCGCCGGGCAGCGATCCGGCCAGCGCCTCGACGCGGGCCTCGACCGCGGCGTCGATGTCGATGTCGTCGCCCTGGGACTGGCGGTGGCGGCGGTGCAGGCCCATGCCCAGCCGTGACAGCGGGCGCCGCACGCTGACGGCGTCGTCGATCGCGTGCGTCGCCTGCGCCTTGATCCTCGGCTCGAGTTCGCGCACCGTGCACCACGCGGGCCGGTACTTCTTTCGCGCCACGTCCCATTCCGGATACGTCAGGCCACCGGTGCGACGTTCCGGGTCGCCGAGGTCCTCGATCGACGTCGCCGCCGACGACGACACGGCGTGCTGCCCGCGATTCGCCGCGTTCGTCCGATGCGTCGGGGTGTCCGCGCCGGCCGGTCCGCCACCGCCACCGGTCTTACGCACCGACGACAGCAGCTTTTTCAGCCACTTGCCGAGAAAACCGCCGCCGCCGACCGGGCTGGTGAACATGTCCGCATCGTCGGAATCGTCGACTTCGCCGTCGTCGAGGTCTTCCGGTTCTCCCCCGGCGCCGCGTCGCGGGACGTGTCCGGGTGCCGGATCGCCCCGTCGGGCCGCGCGGGAACGGCCGGCCAGCACCCTGGCCGCGCGGATCTCGCCGAACTCCGGCGCCGGGTCCGCGATCGTGCTCCGGCCCTCGGCGATCCTCAGCGACTGCGCGGGCGAGTCGCTCCGGCCCGCGATGTCGCGGTCGGCCAACGATGCCAGGATTCCCGGCAGCAAACCGCTGTTGCCGGCCAGTGCGCGGTGAGCTTCGATCGCCAGATAGCGCCTCGCCAGCCGGGGCCGGCGGCGCAGGCGGCGCAGAACGTCGGGTTCCAGGCTGCCGGCGGCGATCATCGAGGCCTGCACCGCAACGGTTTCGAGATTGGCGCGGGCTCTGGCGGACGGATCGAGATAAAGCGTGTGGCCGTCCGTCCACGGGGATTCGCCCGGTTTCGACTCGGCCACCGCGACCCCTCGGCCCGCGAGTACGGACGCGAGCATGCCCAGTGTCTGGACCCGGGCTGCGCGATCCTCGCTCGGCACGCTCACCTCCGACCGCAGGACTGCGTTGACCAAATATCTGTTCCACCGTAGAGTCCGGTGCCATTGCCGTCAATCGCATCGCGGCGCCGGCTGCAGGCTACGGGGAGTGCATCATGATCGACTTCACCGACCGCGTGGCGGTTGTCGCTGGCGGCTTCCATCTTTCGCAGCCCGCCTATCGCGAGATGAAGAAAAGCGGGGGCGGACGTTTCGTGTTCGTCTCGTCCTCGGCGGGGGTCTTCGGTCAACCGATGGAGGCGCACTACGCCGCGGCAAAGGCGGGACTGGTCGGATTGACCAACGTGATTGCCATCGAAGGCGAAACGCACGGCATAATCTCGAGCAGATGTCGTGCACCGAAGCGTTCTACATACCCACGTCGATCTTCGATCAGGTGCTGGAAGTGTGTGAGCGACGCGGGATAAGCGCGATGCCGGGTGGCCATGGATGAAGCGGTTCGACCGCCATGATCTACGAACCCGATCCCCGCCCGGTGAACATGCGCGCGGAGTTGACCTCCGGCGGCAACCACGAGAAATCCAGAACCATCACAACCCCACCACAGCTGCCCGCACCAATGTCTCCGCACCGGCTCAACGGTTATCTATAGCAATAGTCCCCTATAGAGACTATTTGCAAGATGGTGAAATGGTAAGGCGCTGGCAGGTAGGCAAGCCCCAATTCGGCGAAATCGTTATTAGAGGGCGCCCGCACTCGCCCCGGCCGGCCCGGGCGCGGCCGGGGCCGCGGCCCCCCTCGGGCCGTCCGCCGGCCTCTACGATGGTGGCAACGCGTTGTGCAGCGCGTTTGGCGCACCCCGTCTGATAGCCTCCAACAAAGATTTGGTTCGGCGGGAGGACGAATGCGCAGGGCCGCGAAACCGCACTCGCCACAGCTCGACCACCGCTGATCATGGCCAAAGCCAACTCGCTGCCCAAGGGTCGCCCGCCGGAAGCCGAGCGCGCGAACCACGCAGAGAACTCCGGCACCCGTCGCACCGAGATCCTGCAGACCGCGGCATCGTTGATCGCGTCCTCGGGATTGCGGACCTCGCTACAGGAGATCGCCGACGCCGCAGGAATCCTGCCGGGCAGCCTGTATCACCATTTCGAGTCCAAAGAGGCGATCCTGGTCGAACTGATCCGCCGCTACCAGGACGATCTGGATCGGATCGGCCGGACCGCGCAGGCGAAGTTGGACGCACCCGACGCGCGACCGGTACCCGAGAAGATCATCGAGCTCGGGTCGGCGATCGCCCGCTGCGCCGTGCAGCACGGTGCGGCGCTGCAGATGTCCTTCTATGAGGGGCCGAGTTCGGATCCCGAGCTGATCGAGCTGACCCGGCGGCAGCCCGTGGCCATCCAGGAGGCGATGCTGCAGGCCTTGCGCGCCGGGCGGTGGAGCGGGTACATCAAACCCGACATCGACCTTCCGGTCCTGGCCGACCGCATCTGCCAGACAATGCTGCAGGTCGGGCTCGCCGTGATGCGCCACGATTCCTCGCCCGACCAGGTTGCGAGCCTCCTCTGCCGAATCATCCTGCAGGGGTTGGCGACCCGCTCACCCGCCGATGCGGCCCTGGACCGATCCCAGGCCTTTGCCGCCGCAAACGAGGTCATCGACACCTGGGCCGACGACAGCGACGCGGATCCCAGCGACAAAGCCGCCCACGTGCGTGCGGTGGCGCGGACCGTGTTCGGTCGCAAGGGTTACGAGGTGACCACCATCAGGGACATCGCGGCGGCCGCCGACATGGGCACCGGGACCGTCTACCGGGTGATCGGGTCCAAGGACGAACTGCTTGCCTCGATCATGAAATCCTTCGGCAAGAAGGTGGAGGCGGGCTGGGTCAAAGTCCTGCGCTCGGATGCCACGGCCGTCGAGAAGCTGGACGCACTGAGCTGGGTCAACGTCAACGCACTCGACCGATTCTCCGACGAGTTCCGGATTCAGCTGGCCTGGATGCGGCAATCACCGCCGGACAGCCCGAACCCCGGCTGGTTGTATGCCACGAGGCTTCGGCAGATGAAATCGCTTCTCTCCGAGGGCATCAAGTCAGGAGAGATCGCTATCCAAGCGCCATCGACGGCGATGCTGGCACGGTGCGTCGTCGGCTTGCAGTGGATACCGGAGAACATCCTTCGCAACATCGGCACCCGCGCGGCGCTGCTGCATGCGCGGGACACGGTTTTGCGCGGCGTCGCGGTTCGAAGCGGTTAGGTATTGAACCAAAAAACTGTTACCCATACAGTTGGGCGGTTAGAACCGGGTTAGCAATTGCCGAGAAGGGGATTTCCATGACCATCGTCGATCGGTTGCGTTATGACGGTAAGCGGGCGCTCGTGGTCGGCGGTGCGACCGGCATGGGTGCCGCGGCGGCCAAGTCGGCCGGGGAGCTCGGCGCCGAAGTCATCGTCATGGACTACGCGCCGGTGAACTATGACGTCGCCAAGTCGATCCAGGTGGACCTGCGCGACCCCGCCTCGATCGATGCCGCGCTCGAGCAGCTGGACGGCCCCGTGCACGCCGTTTTCTCGGCCGCCGGCATCGCCGAGGGGACGACCGACCTGATGGCGATCAACTTCCTCGGCCACCGGTATCTCATCGATCGCCTGCTCGAGAAAAACCAGCTTCCCTCCGGCTCGGCGATCTGCTTCATCTCCTCGGTGGCCGGCATGGGGTGGGAAAACGATCTGGACCTGCTGAACGAGTTCCTCGCCCTGGGCGACTTCGCGGCCGCGCAGGACTGGGTCAAGGCGCACGAGTCGGAAGGCATCATCCACTACGGCTTCTCCAAGAAGGTCGTCAACGCCTACGTGGCGACGCAGGGTTATCCCCTGCTCAAGAAGGGCATTCGGATCAACGCGATCTGCCCCGGTCCCACCGACACCCCGCTGGCCCAGGCCAACGCCGACCTCTGGCTGACGTTCGCCCAGGACTATCGCGACGAGACCGGTTCGAAGGTTCACACGCCGGAGCAGATGGGTGACGTGATGGCGTTCCTCAACAGCGCCGCCGCCTTCGGTATCAACGGCATCACGCTGCTGGTGGACTACGGGCACACGATGGCGTCGCTGACCGGCGCCTACCCGCCCGGTAAGCCGATCATCGACATCATCATGGGGCGGGTGAAGCTCTAGAAGCGGGTTGCCCCCGGTCGAGACCACCGCGCTACCGTCGGGGTATGTCACGCATCGTCGTCATCGGCGGCCACGGGAAGGTCGCGCTGCAACTGGCCCCCATCCTGGTCGAGCGCGGCGACGAGGTGGCTTCGGTGTTCCGCAATCCGGACCACGCCGACGACGTCGCGGCCACCGGCGCCACGCCGGTCGTCGCCGACGTCGAGCGGCTGGACACCGATGCGCTGGCCGGCCTGCTCGCCGGGCACGACGCGGTCGTCTTCTCCGCCGGGGCCGGCGGGGGTAGCCCGGAACGGACCTACGCCGTCGACCGGGACGCGGCGATCCGGACGATCGACGCGGCCGCGCGGGCCGGGGTGCGGCGTTTCGTGATGGTCTCGTATTTCGGGGCGGGCGCGGATCACGGTGTACCGCCGAGTGATTCGTTCTTTCCCTATGCCGAGGCCAAGGCGGCCGCGGATGCGCGGCTGCGGGCCAGCGACCTCAATTGGACGATCCTCGGGCCGGGTCGGCTCACCCTCGACGCGCCGACGGGCCGGATCGTGGTCGGCGCAGGGCACGAGGTGACCCGGGGCGATGTCGCCCTGGTCGTGGCCGCCGCACTCGCGGACGATTCGACGATCGGTCGCACCATCGACTTCAACAACGGCAAAACCCCCATCGCCGAGGCGCTGGCAAGCTGACCTGACTTCGCGGTCGGCGTCGAACCCGGCAGGTTAGACGCGCAACGCGGCAGGGAACCCGGTCAGAGTCCGGCACGTCCCCGGCAGCGCGACACGGCAACGACAACTGTCGCTGCGGCGATGAGGTGTCCCCGCGGGGCCGGCCCGCTGGCAGTCGTGCCGGGCGCGCCGCGTCCGGTGGCTCATCGCCCGGTGGAATGGGCGTTTGGCTGTGGGCGTTGCACAGAAGGCGCGCACCGCCACGGGCGGTGACCACATTCCGTCGAGCGATAGGACCAGACCGTGACCCCCCAGCCATTCACCGCCACAGTCACCGGCTCTCCACGCATCGGCCCGAATCGCGAGCTCAAGCGCGCGACCGAGGGGTACTGGGCCGGGCGGACCAGCCGCTCCGAGCTGGAGGCCGTCGCAGCCACACTGCGGCGCGATATGTGGTCGGGGCTGGCGGGCGCGGGCCTGGACTCCGTGCCGGTGAACACGTTCTCCTACTACGACCAGATGCTCGACGCGGCGTTCCTGCTCGGCGCGCTGCCGCAACGCGTGACCGACATTCCCGACGAGTTGGATCGCTACTTCGCCCTCGCCCGTGGCAACGACGACGTCGCACCACTGGAGATGACCAAGTGGTTCGACACCAACTACCACTACCTGGTCCCCGAGATCGAGCCCACCACCCGCTTCACCCTGAACGCGGGCAAGGTGCTGTCCGAGCTGAAAGAAGCTCTCGGCCAGGGCATCCCGGCGCGACCCGTCGTCATCGGCCCGGTCACCTTCCTTTTGCTCAGCAAGGGCATCAAGGGCGCGGACGCACCGATCGAACGCCTCGAAGAGCTGGTGCCTGTCTACTCCGAGCTGCTCGCCTTGCTCGCCGACGCCGGCGCGCAGTGGGTGCAGTTCGACGAGCCGGCGCTGGTCACCGACATCTGCCCCGACGCGCCCGCCCTGGCCGAGCGCGTCTACAACGCGCTGGGCTCGCGGAGCACGCGTCCCGGCATCCACGTCGCCACCTACTTCGGCGACCCCGGCCCGTCCCTGGCGGCGCTGGCCCGCACGCCCGTGGAAGCGATCGGCCTCGACCTGGTGGCCGGCGCCGACGCGGCGGTCGCATCCATAGTCGAGGTACCCGAACTGGCCGGCAAAATCCTGGTGGCCGGCGTCGTCGACGGGCGCAACGTCTGGCGCACCGACCTTGCGGCGGCGCTGGACACGCTCGTCCCCTTGCTGAATTCGGCCGCCACGGTGGCGGTTTCGACCTCCTGCTCCACCATGCACGTGCCGTACTCGCTCGAACCCGAGACCGGGCTGGACGAAAAGCTGCTCAGCTGGCTGGCGTTCGGGCAGGAGAAGGTCACCGAGGTCGTGACCCTGGCGCGCGCGCTGCGCGACGGACGCGACGCGGTCGCCGGGCAGATCGCGGCGTCGGATGCGGCCGCCGCCTCCCGCCGCGAGGATCCGCGACTGCACAACGACCGGGTGCGGGCCCGCATCGCCGACATCCTCGACTCCGGTGTGCACCGCGGCGAGCCGGCACAGCGCCGCGCCGCGCAGGACGCGCGGCTGCACCTGCCGCCGCTGCCGACCACCACGATCGGCTCCTACCCGCAGACCCCCGCGATCCGCAAGGCGCGCGCCGCTTTTCGTTCCGGTGAGATCACCGAAGCCGAATACGTCGACCGGATGAAGCGGGAGATCGCCGATGTCATCGAGCTGCAGGAACAACTCGGCCTCGACGTCCTTGTACACGGCGAGCCGGAACGCAACGACATGGTCCAGTACTTCGCCGAACAACTGGCGGGGTTTGCGGCCACCCAGAACGGGTGGGTGCAATCCTACGGCAGCCGCTGCGTTCGTCCGCCGATCCTCTACGGCGACGTGTCCCGGCCCCGACCGATGACGGTCGAGTGGATCACCTATGCGCAGTCGCTGACCGACAAGCCGGTCAAGGGCATGCTGACCGGGCCCGTCACGATCCTGGCGTGGTCGTTCGTCCGTGACGACCAGCCGCTGGCCGAGACGGCCAACCAGGTGGCGCTGGCCATCCGCGACGAAATCCTCGACCTGGAGGCCGCCGGCATCTCCATCATCCAGGTCGACGAGCCCGCGCTGCGGGAGCTGCTGCCGCTGCGCCGCGCCGCCCAGGGCGAGTACTTGCGCTGGGCCATCGGGGCTTTCCGCTTGGCCACCTCCGGTGTCGCCGACTCGACGCAGATCCACACGCACCTGTGTTACTCGGAGTTCGGCGAGGTGATCGGGGCGATTGCGGACCTGGACGCCGACGTGACGTCGATCGAGGCGGCGCGCTCGCACATGGAGGTGCTCGACGACCTCAACTCGGTCGGCTTCGCCAACAGCGTGGGGCCCGGCGTCTACGACATCCACTCCCCGCGGGTGCCCGGCACCGCCGAGATGGCCGAGTCGTTGCGTGCCGCGCTCAAAGCCCTTCCGGCACAACGGCTCTGGGTCAACCCCGACTGCGGGCTGAAGACGCGCTCCGTCGACGAGGTGACCGCGTCGCTGCGCAACATGGTGGGCGCGGCCCACGAGGTGAGGGCCGAGGTGTCGAGCTGACCGCGGCGATCAGCCCCCGGCCGGTGAACGGGGCAGGATCTTCGCCGGCACTTTGCCGATGCTGCCGATGCCCCGACCGCTGAGGGCTCCCATCAGCGCCTGGCCGAACGGGCTGTTCGGCATGGCCGAGGCCTGCGCCATCGCCGGGCTGGCGACGCTGGTGGGTGGCAGCACCGGCGCGGCACGGATCCCCCCGTCCGCGGCCGCCGACCAGCCCGACGGGATCGACAGCCCACCCAGCTTCGAGGCGGACGCCAACTGGGCCGAAATCGAACCACCCCAGCTCTTGAGCTGATTGGAGATCCCGCCGACCACCACCTGCATCTTGCTGCTGACGAACTGGCCGATGCTGTCGAACAGCGCCTGACTGCCGGTAAGCCCCATTCCCGAGGATCCGGCCGAGTTGCCCATGCTCATGAACATGCGCGCCGGGATGCTGCTCATCATCGCCGCGTAGTAGCCGCCCTCGATGGGATAGATCGACGCCTGGGTCAGACCGCCCCCGCTCGCCAACGAACCCAGACCGGTGGCGTTGAGAAACCCGGCCACGGGGGCCGACGTCGTCAGCGACCCCAGCGTCGCCTGCAGCTCGACGCTCAGCGTGGTCAGCGCGGACAGCGCGCCGGCTCCGGAACTGGTCAGCAGTGGCGTCAGCGTGGCCGCCGGGTTGGTCATCGCCGGCGGCACGCTGAACGCCGGCGTCTGCAGCGCACCGGCGGCCGAGGCGGCGTATCCGTTCATCGCGCCAACATCCTGGGCCCACATCTCCAGATAGTCGGCCTCGGTCGCCGCGATGGCCGGGGTGTTCTGGCCGAAGATGTTCGAGGCGATCAACGCGGCGAGCACCGCCCGGTTGGTGGCGATCACCGGCGGGGGCACCGTCGTCGCGAACGCCGTCTCGAACGCGACCACCGCCGCGCTCGCCTGCGCGCCGGCCTCGGCCGCTGCCGCGGCCGTCGCGCCCATCCACGACACGTACGGCACGGCTGCCGCGGTCATCGCCATCGCCGACGGGCCCGCCCATCCGCTGGTGAGGGTCGCGATCACCGACTCATAGGAAGCCGCCGTCGCGTACAGGTCGCTTGCCAGCCCATCCCACGCCGCCGCCGACGCCACGAGGGGCCCCGAGCCCGGGCCCGAGTACATCATCCCGGAGATGATTTCGGGGGGGAAAAAGGAGAAGAACACCGCGGCCGCCTTGCCCTAGCCGGCCGCCGCCACGTTGGCCGCCTCGGTGATCGTGTACGACGTGGCGCCGGTGGACAGGGCGTTGACGAACGCCTCGTGGATCTGGTTGGCCATCAACGCAATGGTCTGGTAGGCCAACCCGTGCGCGGCGAAGTGGGTGCCCACCAGTTGGGACACCTGGTCGGCCGCCGGCGGCGCCACCTCGGTGGTCGGCCCTTCGGCCGCCGCATTGTTGGACGCCATCGACGATCCGATCCTCGACAAGCTTCCCGCCGCGGCGGTCAGCATTTCCGGTCGAGCCGTTACGAAGGACACGACCTCCACCTCCTGTCACCAATGTCGGCCGGCCACCCCGGCAACGGGGACCAAATTCTCCTGTGACCGAAGCGATTAGGCGCGGCACCTGCCGGGGACAACTGATCTGGCTTGCATCCCAGCAGTTCCCGCCATCGTAGCCCGGCCACTGCGAATACAGTGCGGTTTTCACCGAAATCGCCTACGCGGCAACGGATTCGGCAAAAGCCGAGCGGCCAGTCTTCCCGCGGGTGGCGCCCGCGGGAAGACTGGCCACACCGACGGCAACTCAGAGCAGCGACGAGAGCAGATCCAGCGCGATGGTGCTCAGGTTGGGCGCCAGGTCGGCGGCCAGCATCGAGCCGATGTCCGTGACCGCGGCCGGGTCGAAGGCCATCGACAACGCGGCCGGGTCGAACGCGGCGCTGAACGCGGCGGGATCGAACGCGGCGACGGGATCGAAAGCCGCGGGAGCCACCCCGAAGTAAGATTCCAGCCCGCCGAACAACAGGGTGCCCAGCTGGTCGAGAACCCCACCCCAGGTGGCCGCCGTTCCCCCACTCGGTATCAGCGATTTCGCGAAGGCCTGGGGGATCTCGTTGACCAGCTGATCGAGCAGTCCGCCTGTTTGCAGGTAACCCACGTCAAACGGGCCTGTTGATCCGTTGAGATAACCGCCCACGCTAAGGGCGGGCACGTTCAGCAGGTCGACGAACGCGGTGCCGTACTGCCCGGCGTTGTAGGCGTCCAGCGCCAACTGCAGTCCGTTTGCGGCCCCCTGTGCCTGCGCAAAAATCGTGCCATTGAAGTCGAGCAAGAGCTCCAAAACGGTGTTGGACAAGTTTTGACTGACCGTGGTCGACAGATTCGTCAACATCTCACCGGGAATATCGGCGATATTCACCAGCGGAGTGGCAAGCGGAAGCAGGTCCAACGTCAAGTTGCTGTTGAACGTGCTCACCGAGGACGCGATGTCCCCGGCCTGGATGCCGTCGATCAGCGTGTTGATCTGCGGCGGCAACGTCTGGGTCAGCAGGTCGTAGACACCGTTGCCCAGCGTCTGCAAGTTGCTGCCCAAAGTGTCGGCGAAGCCGATCTGGTTGCTGGCCACCTGCGCCAGCACCGGGAACGGGTCGGCAAGCCAGGTGTCGGCGATGCTCTGCAGGTTGGAGCCCGCCGTCTCAAACACGTTCAGCCACTCCACGATCGGGTTGACCGCCGGCGGAATCGAGGCCGCCGCACTGGCCAAGCCGCTCATGTCCAGCGAGCCCGGCAGCGCGGTGCCCACGTTGGCGGCGAAGTCGCCGACATCGGCGACCACCGAGTCGGTGAGCCGCACCGCGCGCTCCTGGATGTCGTTGACGATGGTCGGGGTGAGCGGGTTGACCGCGATGAGGCTGGCACCCATCATCGCGACGCCGGCGGCCAGATACGGCCGCATGCGGGTCGACGAGCCCGCCGGCGACCAGGCTGCCACGCCCTGTCGATCGGCAGTTGAGGTTATTGTCATGACTACTCCTTTGCTGGGTGTGGAGTATGGCGCGCGTCACAGCGCTGTGACGGATGTTACCTGAGAGTAGTATTACGGGCAAGTCACGTGTGAAATAACGATTTGGGAGCGCGTCGAGCTGCGATAACCCCCGGATCAGCAATTCGAGGCGAGCGGCCGGATCGCATATATCACCGGATAGCAAACTACCGGAGTCGTCTACGTCACAGCGCGTTCAGGATCGGACAGCCTCCTGTCCGTTTGCTACGGTACGACATGCGGCCCGGTGTGAGCGCGGCCTAAGCCGTCGTGACGTTTGCCGTCTGCGAGTTCTCGGCGGGGCGGGCTACCACCGACGGCGCCGCGTGGACCAAAGGGCGCGTAGCGGGCAAACGCCTGTGCCCGTGCCGCCGGGTACCCACTCGGAAACAGCCCAGCGCCTCACGTCCCGTGAGTGACAGCGCTCACCCGGTCGCGTGCACGTGGACCGGAACGTCGTCGGCCCAGGGCTGACGAGTCACCATGTCGGCGACCTTGACTAACCCGCGCTCGAACTCACCGGTCGCCGCGTCGACCAGGCGATACTGCTGGGTCTGCTTGTGGATCGGCTGCGCGTCGAGCAGGACGACGCGCACCTCCCCCGGCTCGAAGTGACAACGCTGCTGCAGGGCGGCGATCAGCTGCTCGTTGTGCATGTGGCCGTCGCCGAAGTTCCAGCCGATGGCCGTGCTGCAGATCCGCTCGCCGTCGGTGATGACGTAGTCGTCCTCGTTCTGGCCGGCCATGGCGCGGTGGGCAAGGGTGAACAGCGCCCGACCGTGAGTGTTGAAGCCGCGGAAGGCATATCCCATGTAAATCGGAATCTGCGCCGCCTCCGGGCTGCCGTAGAAGCGCTCCAGCTGGGCCTGCGGCATGCTGGCGATCGCCACGATGCCCCGGGTGATCTTGTCGTTCGCCGATCCTTTGATGCACCACAGCGTGGTGTCCCAGTTGCCGGCGTAGTACCGCATGCCCGGCAGAAACGAGATCTTACGGGGAAACAGGTTGCCCAGGACGACGGTGCCCGCGACGAGGATGAACAGGATCGCCACCGGCACCGGGTGTCTGACGTCGCTCAGCCCGATGCCCGCGTGCGCGACGAACAGCGACAGCACCCCGAAGATCATGAACACGTTCCATTCCAGCGGCACCCCCATCGGGATCGACACCAGGATGCCCAGGTGGAAGCACACCATCGATCGCGGCCACCATGGTCGGCTTGCCGCCGTGGGAGAAGAACAGCACCAGCGGCACCAGCATCTCGACGGCCGTGCTCAGGTGCGCGAGCCAGCGCGATAGCCAGCCGGGCCGCAGGTCGTCCGGGAATTTCTCGAAGAAGCGGCGTTTCAGCCAGCGGGGCCGCACCAGCGGGTTGTTCGACATCATCGTCGAGATCACGAACGGGAAGTGCTTGTTGAGCTTGGAGGTCGCCGCGCCCATCCAGATCACCAGGAACACCAGCTTGGCGGCCACGATCATGTCGATCCCGCCGAACAGGAAGGTCACCGCCAGGCTGCCGTAGACCTCGCCGCGGGCGGCCAGGAAGATCACCTTGTCGCGCAGGCCGAGCACGCCGAGCAGCAGCAGGATCAGCACGATCTCCCACGTCGGCAGCAGGCCGACCGTGGTGCCCAGTTCCGGCACGGGGCCGGTGCCGTCGGAGAGCAGTGCCCCCAGCGTCACCACCAGCAGCAGCCCGTAGAGCCCCACGTCGATCGGCGTGCGCTTGGTGCCCCTGGTCCAGGGAACCCGGTCCGGCCACGGGGGCAGGCGGATGGTGCCGAAGCGCATCCAGTACAGGATCGAGCCCATCGGCGGGAAGAACCTGTTGTTGAGCGGCCCGAACCCGCAGCCCAGGCCGACCACCTCGAACAACATCGTGTAGAGGACGACCTTCTCGAACACGATCGGCTCCGACCACCACGACCCGACGCCGGTGAACCCGTGGATGCCGTTCGTGGCCAACGCGAAAAGCCATCCGAAGAGGATGTAGAGCAGTATTTTCGCCACGTAGAACAGGTGTAGGACGACGGGCGTCCCGAACCCGACCTCGGCCCAGTGCCGGGCCATCGGACGGATTTTCTCGCTGCGGGTGCCCTTGCTCCATTCGGCCATGTCGATTTGCGGCAGGTCGGGCTTGAGGAATCCCATGGTTTCACAGACTAGAACGTGTTCTAGTCTGATGCGTTGATCTTCGGGTCAGAGTTTCCTGCTCGAGTGGGAGCCCAGGGCGGCTATCCGAAGATCCCCGGCGGTGTCGCGGGTGCGGCTTGCAGCACCCGCGGATCGATCACGACGTTCAAAGCATGCAGATCCGCGGCCCGCAGATCGGCCAGGGAGTCCACCGCGGACAAGAACCTTCGCTGCTCGGCGGCTCCCACGACGCCGCCGGCGAGTTCGGCGAACTTCGCTATGTACTCCCGGCGGCCGAATGGCCGGGCGCCCAGTGGATGCGCGTCGGCCACGGCCAGTTCGTCGACGATCACCTCGCCGTCGGCCAGGCGCACCTCCGCCCGCGCGCCGAAGGCCTTCTCGGCCGGATCGGTCGAGTGGTAGCGGCGGGTCCACTCCGGATCCTCGACGGTGGAGATCTTGCGCCACAGGTCCACGGTGTCGGGCCGGTGAGCGCGCCCGGGCGCGTAGGAGCGCTCGTGGTGCCAGCTGCCGTCCTGCAGCGCGACCGCGAAAATATAAGGCAGCGAGTGGTCGAGCGTTTCCCGCGACGCGTCCGGGTCGAACTTCTGCGGGTCCCCGGAACCGGTCCCGATCACCACATGGGTGTGGTGGCTGGTGTGCAACACGATCGCCTCGATCCGATCGAGTCCGCCCTCCGACGCCGCAAGGCGCGCGCGCAACCGCCGCGCCAGGTCGATCGGCGCCTGGCTCTGGTACTCCGCCGAATACTCCTTGGTATAGCTGTCGAGGATGGCGAGCTTGGGCTCGCCAGGAGCGGGCAGCGGCACCCGGTATTCGCGGTCCGGCCCGCCGAGCAGCCGGGCGATGACGCCGTCCTCGCCCTCCCAGATCGGCGCCGGCGATCCCTCACCGCGCATCGCGCGGTCGACCGCTTCGATGGCGACCTTTCCAGCGTGCGCCGGCGCGAAGGCCTTCCAGCTCGAGATCAGGCCTTTGCGCGACTGGCGAGTACTAGTGGTCAGGTGCACGGCCTGCCCGATCGCCTGATAGATGGTTTCGGTGTCCAGCCGCAGCATGGCCCCGATCCCCGCCGCCACCGCGGGCCCCAGATGGGCGACATGGTCGATCTTGTGCTCGTGCAAGCAGATTCCGCGCGCCAGGTCGATGTGGATTTCGTAGGCGGTGGCCACACCGCGGATCAGGTCGGCACCGCACACGCCGATTTGCTGCGCAACGGCCACCAGCGGGGGGATGTTGTCGCCCGGGTGGGCATACTCGGCGGCCAGAAAGGTGTCGTGAAAGTCCAACTCGCGCACCGCAACCCCGTTGGCCCATGCCGCCCAGTCGGCCGAGTAGGCGCCGTCCACGCCGAACACGGCTGCCCCGTGCGCGACGCGATGGGCCAGCGCCTGCCGGCGGGCCACGGTCACCGGCCGGCGCAGCACCGCCGCGGCGCTGACCGCGGCGTTGTCGATGATCCGGTTTGCCACCATCGCCGCGACGTCCGGCTCGATGGGGACCGGGTCGGTCGCGACGTCGGCGATCCTGGCCGCCAGGTGATCGGCGCGCGGGAACTCCTCGGCGCTGCGCCGCGCCCGTACCGCATGCATCAACACAACCCGACACTAGCCACCCGACCACCCGGCGGCGATGTGGTTGCTAGCCGTCGGGTGGCGCCGAGCCGCTCCGGGTGGGCGCCGCATACGAATTGGCGTGTCTCGCCGCCGATCGTTCGCGCAGGGCGGGGGCCTGCTCCCGGGCTTCTCGTGCGCTCCGGATCGTGGTGGCGACCTGGGATCGCGCGAAGGCGCACCGCGCCGCCCGGGCGCGGCGGTGGGCCTTCTGGCAGCACGCATTACAGCAGTACCGTGCGTCGGCACGAGCATAGAACTCGCTGCCGCACAACCAGCAGGTCTGCCGCAAAGCGGCCATAACCAGCAACGTTAGGCCTATCTGCGGTGCTGCGCTAGCGGGAGTTTCCGGCCTTCGTTGATCGACGGCCTGATTTGCCCTGGTGGGGTTGGGTTTTTGGGCAGGGTTGGTGTATTACCCAAGTCGTTGTGTTGGGCGTTGTTGGTCAGCGGGTGGGTGCGTATTGGTGGATTGCGAACAGGTCGGCGAGTCGCTGTTGGGTGGGGCTGGTGTCGGTGAGCATGCGCTGCACGCGGGGCCGTCCCTTGCTGCCGTCGTGGTAAATCAACACGGTCTCTTGGATGCCGGAGAGTTCGTCGAGTAGTTCGCGTACCGACAGGTGCAGCCCGGCGTGCTCGGTCTGGCGGCGCATCAGGTGGGCGACGGCCAGGGCGAGCACGCAGTAGAACACGTGCACCCGGATCTTGGAGTCGGTCCAGTGGTGCATCGGGCTGAACGAGACTACGTGGGGGTCTTTGAGTTGGCGGAACCCGAATTCGGCGTCGGATTGCGATCGGTAGGCGGCCACCACGTCGGGTACCGGCCAGTCGCGGTTGGTGAATAGGATGCGCTTGCCGAACAGCCGTTCTTGCAGGCGCTTTCGGGCCTTGGTGTCGGTGCGCCAGGACAGCCTCAATTGGGCGGGCGTGTCGCCGGTGAGGGTGGTGGTGATGATGTCGGCGACCCAGCGGGGTTTGAGGATCGCGGTGATCTCGGCCTGGACCTGGTCGCGGTCGCGGCGGGTGCGGCCGCGCGCGAGGCGGGCGGCCAGCTCGGCCAGGCGGCGCCGGGCCTTGGCCAGGGTCTGGTCCAGGCCGCGGGATTGTTTGGCCGCCAGGTTCGCCGAGTGGGTGAGTACCGCTCGGCGGGTGACGCCGAGCGCGGTGACGGTGGTGTCGACATAGCGCAGCTCGGGGTAGCGGTCGTCGTCCACGGGCCGGTAGTCCCGGGTCGGGATCTGCAGCAGTTCGGGGTGATCGCTGGGCGGCAGCGAACCGACGAACCCGATCCCGTGCGCCTCCACTACCGCATGGTTGTCGCTGCTGTTTTGCCCGGCGTCATAGACCACGGTCAGCGACTCCACGTGCTCGACCAGGTCCCGGTAGCGGGTGAGCAGTTCGTCGACGACGGTGCTGAACTGGGTGACATCGGGCCGGTCCCCGGGATAGGGGTGGCTGATCACGGGCACCCCGCCGTCGCGGGTGACGACCAGGGCCAGCCCGACCAACCGCAGATCGGTGCGTTTCTGCTTGGCCTTGCCCCGCTGCGCGATCGGCGCGCGGTCATTGCCGGTGTCGATGAAGGTAGCGAAGTTGGTCATGTCCAACGCCAGCCCGGTCAAATCCAGCCCGAACTCGGTCACCATCCGCCGTCCCAGCCGGGTCTCGATCTCACGCAGTTCGGTCTGGCCCAGGCGGTCCATCGCGTCCCAGAACCGGCGATGATCCAGCGCGGCCCGGTCCAGCTTCACCCACCGTGACCCGGCCGTGGTGGCCCACCAGTCAGCGAAGCCACGCTTGGAACATGGGTCGACAATCCGGTTCGCGCACGCCAGGGCCACATAGGTGCCCACCGGTGCGGCCGCGTTCGCGTACCGGGGCGCCACGTCGTTGACGATGCCGGCCACATCCAGCCGGGCCAGCATCGACCACACCGCAGCCAGATCCCCGAACTGCTTGTGCTGGCTACGGATCGGCTGCCCGGCCGGCGTCGCCGACAGCTTCGCCATCACCTCCTCCGCGCTGCCCAAATACTGCTGCGAAACGATGCGCGGCTTACCTTGCACGCGGGCCGATTCCACCAGGTAGTAATAGGTCTGCTTGCCGCGCCGCTTACCCACGATCGACGCCATATATGGGTAATACACTCCAGCCCCACAAACATCAAGCACCACAACGCAAGACACGCCGATCAGCTACAAAGGCTGGAAACTCCCGCTAGCGCGCGGCCGCGAGTGGCCGGAAAGCTTGCGGGACGGCGAGCCGTCAGCCCGCCTGTTTCGCCGGCGGGCGGTAGAAGATCAGCAACTGACCGAACGCTCCGGCCAGGCCGAGCACCACCGAGATCAGCAGGCCCTGCCAACCGTCGAACCAGTTCTTGCCGAAGATCAGCCAGTCCAGGCTCAGCCTGCCCGCCCCCAGCGTGGCGACCGCGACCGCGCTGACGGCCAGGACCAGGTTGTACTCCCAGCCCTCCTTGACGATGAAGAAGCCGTTGGCGCGGTGCACGGTCCAGGCAGCGACGAACATCAGCGACACGAAGCCCGCCGCGGGAATCGGCGTCAACAGCCCCGCGGCCAGGCCCAACCCGGCGGCCATCTCGGTGGTCGCGGCCACGGTGGCGTGGAACTTACCGGGCTTCATGCCGATGCTTTCGAACCAGCGCGCGGTGCCGGGGATGCGGCCACCGCCGAAGAACTTGTTGTAGCCGTGCGCGGCCATTGTCACGCCCAACACCAGCCGCAGGATCAGTAAGCCGACGTAGTAGGGAGTCATAGGTGCAAACCTAGAGCATTTGGTCGCTCGGTTGACAGGAGCGCCGGGAGATTGAGCCGGGCGATTCGGCGACGACCGCATGGGCGGCGACACACCGTGCTGAAACCCCGCCGTCTTGACGAGGCGCTCCCCGCGGCCATTCGCACGTTGCCACCTCCGACATCGGACTCGTGAAACGATAAGCGGACGACTTGTGGTCGGCCGGAAGGAGTGGGCAGGAATGGACGGTGCTACGCCGTTTGAGCATCCGCCCGTCGTCTCCCTCGACGGCACGGCAGCCCTGCCGCGAGATATCCTCGGCGACAAGGGCTACGGCATCAACGTCATGCGGCGCGAGGGCCTACCCGTGCCCCCGGCGTTCTGCATCACCACAGAGGTGTGTGCGCGCTACTTCGACGAACCCGACTCGACCGCCGACGCCATTCGCGACGACGTACGCGCCCAGCTGTGCCGGCTGGAAGCGGAGACCTCGCGGACCTTCGGGGCCGGCCCGCGGCCGTTGTTGGTGAGCGTCCGCAGCGGCGCAGCCCTGTCCATGCCCGGCATGTTGGACACCGTGCTCGACCTGGGCATCGACGACGCCGTCGAGTCGGCCCTCGCCGAGCTGCATAGCCCCGAGTTCGCCGTCGACACCCGCCGGCGCTTCCGCCACATGTATCGGCGCATCGTCCTCGCTGGCGCCGACAGCGAGGTACCTGACGACCCCTTCGCCCAGTTGGACGGCGCCATCGGTGCGGTCTTCAGATCCTGGAATGTACCCCGCGCCGTCGCCTACCGAAAGCACCGCGGGTTCAGTGAGGTCGGTGGCACGGCCGTGGTAGTGCAAGCCATGGTCTTCGGCAACGTCGATCCGAAATCGGGTAGCGGAGTGTTGTTCTCGCGAAACCCGCTGACCGGCGCAGGCGAACCATTCGGCGAATGGCTGCCTAACGGTCAGGGCGAGGACGTCGTCTCCGGCACCTTCGACGTGCAGCCGGTGACCGCGCTGCGCGACGAGCAACCGGCGATCTACGAAGAATTACTCAGAGCCGCCGGCACGCTCGAGCGCATCGCCGCCGATGTGCAGGACATCGAGTTCACCGTCGAACAGGGCAAGCTGTGGCTGTTGCAGACCCGGGTGGCCATGCGGTCGGCGCAGGCCGCGGTGCGCTTGGCGTTGGCGCTGCGCACCGAGGGCTTGATCGACGATCTAGAAACGCTGCGCCGCATCGACCCTGCGCAGCTCGAGACGCTGTTGCGGCCCTCGCTACAACCCGAGACCCGTTTGGCTGCACCGCTTCTGGCTAAGGGCCTGCCCGCCTGCCCCGGAGTTGCGTCTGGCACGGCCTACGAAGACGTCGACGAGGCGATCGACGCGGCCGAGGCCGGCAAGGACGTGATCCTGGTGCGCCCCTGCACCAGTCCCGACGACATTCGCGGCATGATGGCGGCGCGGGGCATCGTCACCGAAACGGGCGGCGCGACCAGTCACGCGGCTGTGGTGTCGCGCGAACTGCATCGGCCCTCGGTCGTCGGGTGCGGGACCGGAATCACCCGGGCTCTGGCCGGCAAGCAGATCACGATCGACGGCGCCGAGGGCGAAGTCCGCGAGGGCACCCTCGAACTGACGGCGTGGTCCGAGGACGACACCCCTGACCTGGCTGAGCTCGCAACGATCGCACGCCGGCACAGCCCGCTGGTCGCGCACGCTGCCGGGGATCACCCGGCGATCGACGACAACACCGAAGCAGGCGTCCACGCCGCTTTGGACGCGGGCCTGACCGACGTTGTCTCGCCGCATCCGCTGGTCACCATGCTGATCGCCGCGCGTCTGCAGGCGCGCGAAATCGCGGGGCGATGAGGGACCGGCTCCCCGGGGCGGACGACGACGCCACAGGCTCTGACGGCTCGGGCTCCGCCGAAATGCCCCCGGATTCGGTGCCGCTTGTTTCGCCATGGGGGCGTCAGCATCTGCTGCCATGTCTGCTCCCTGCTCGATCGCCCGACCAGATAGGTCTTTCGATACCGTGCCGTCCGGCCCGACATAGCGCCGGTTGCGGGATCGTACGCGGCCATCACAACGTCGTCATGCATATCCGGGTACCGACGAGACCGGACCGCTGCTAACCGCATCCCATCCATGAACCAACGTGGCATTCCAGCAGCGGATTTGACTGGCCGACGAGATACGCCTATCGCCTCCTCCGCCGGTCAGCGAGGCGACAAGCCTGGTCCGGCAACGGTCCTGACTATGATCGGTGCTTGCAATGCATCTGAAGCAATTAGCGTCGGTCACGACGATCGGCCCTGTGACCGAGGACTCTCCTCCCGGTGGCGATCGACGGATCGGCGGAAGGATTCGATGATGATCGAGCTGAAAGTGCTCCAGGCAGTTCGCCTCAAGGGCAGACTCGGCGCAGCCGAGATCGCTGCCACCATCAACGAAGACCCAGCCGCGGTGGCCGAGGCGGTCGGGGTGGCAACGAGAGCGGGCTACCTCGCCGAGGGCAAGGCTCTTCAGCTTTTGCCGGACGGGCGCACCCGACTCGGCGAGCTGCTCGCAGCGGAACGACGGAAAGCAAACCACGCTGCCGTCGAGGCCGCCTACCACGATTTCCGCAGTGTCAATGCCGATTTCAAGGCTCTGGTGACGGACTGGCAGCTCAGAAACGGTGAGCCGAACGCCCACGATGATGGGGAATACGACTCCGCGGTCTTGGCTCGGCTCGCCGATGTGCACGAGCGAGTGATGCCGATTGCCACGGCCGTCGCAGCCGAAGTCCCCCGGCTCGCCGCCTATTCGGACAAACTGGCCGCGGCGTTGGCCAAGGTGCAGTCGGGACAGACCACCTGGCTGACACAGCCGCTCATCGACTCATACCACACCGTGTGGTTCGAATTGCACGAGGAATTGATCCTCGCTGCCGGCCTCACCCGCGAAGGCGAGGCACGCGCCGGCTACGCCCAATAGCTGCTTCCGAAACATCGGGCGAACTGCTACAGCGCCGCGTCGAGCAGTCGCACGTAGGCGTCGATGTCCTCGACGGCCGACTCCGCCGCATGCACGCTGATCGCGATGGTGTCGCCGATGCCGTGCACTCCGTGGGTCAGGCCCATCGCGGGCGACAACGCGGGATAGCCGGCCGTCAGCACCACCCTGGCGCCCCCGAAACTCAGGTCGGCAGCCCCGCGATGCACGCTGGAGACGACTGTGTTGCCGGCCACCTGCGAAGGTCGCACGCCGGGGTCGAACTGCGCCACGCCCCACCGCAGCAGCGGCGGGGGCAGCGCGGCGATCGCCCGGTCGGCGCTGCGGGCGGCCGAGTGGGCGAGGCGACGCCGGCCGTTGGCCAGGTCGGACGCGATCCGTTCGGCGCGGGCATCGCGGCCCAGGTTCGGGTACAGACCCACGACGACGTTGCCGAAGTGGTTGTGTGCTTGTGGGGCACCCGCTTTGGTCATAGGCACTTCGGCCCCCAGCGAATCGGCCGTGCCGCCGAGGAGATCGGACAACGCCGTGGACACCGCCCCCAGCACGCCGACCGTTACCGTGGGACCGGGCAGTTGCGAGCGGTGTCGCACGAACGTGCGCACCGTGCGGGCGCCACCCCGATAGGCGTTGGTGCGCTGCAACGGGCGCGGACCGGCCCCGGGTGCGAGGAGCCCGGCGCGGGTATCGCGGAGCAACCGCCGATGGGTGCGGGCCGCGTCGACGACCCGCCAGGGAAAGCAGGCCGCCGCGGGCCGCGCCACCGCGGGCACCGGAACGTCCCGGCCGAAAAGCCAGGCCGCCATCGCCGCCGCGCGGGCGCCGTCGCCCAACGCGTGCGCGACCTGCAATACCGCGACCGTTCCCGTGCCGGCGACACCGGGGATGCCGAAGACCGGCGTGAACACGTGCAGCCGCCAGGGCATCAGACGAACGTCCAGCTGGGCATCGGCGAGTCCGGCAACGGCCGCCAGACAATCGGCCCAGCAGCCGTCGGGCAGGTCGTGGCGGACCACCCAACGTGCGTCCACGGCCGCCGGCACCCACCGCGGATAAGTCAGCGGATTCCGGTCCTGGATCCGCGTCGCCAAGTCCGGGCAGGCGCGCGCCCGTCGGCACACCCGTTTGACGGCGTGCACCAGGTCCGCGGGCTCGCCGTCGACGCATACAGCAGGAACTGGTCGTTCGGGATCTTGGCCGACATCCAGTAGAACTGCGCATCCACGGCCGTCATCTGCTGGGACGGCATCGGCTCAGCCGGGCGAGCCGATGAACCCGAGCACCAGGCCGGCAACCTTCTCCGGCTGTTCGAGCTGCAGGAAATGTCCGGCGTGTTCGACGATGTCGACCTCGCTGCCGGGGGGCAGCACCTTCTCCACCCACTGGGTGAAAGCCGGTGTCATGCACCCGTCGTCGCGGCCATGCAGGTACAGGCAGGGCAGCACGGGCGCCTCGGTCCACAGCCGGTGCAACTCGGCATACCGGGCCGGCGGCGCGGTGTTGCGGATCGTGGCCCGGTACGTCCCCAGCGCCGCGCGCCAGCTCTCCGGTGTACCGATCGCGGCGTCGACGTGGCGCAGGTCCTCGTTGGGGTTGTAGCCGGGCGACCATCGCCGCCACAGCAACGGCAACACCCAGGAGGCGGAACGCTCGGGCAGCCAAGGCAACTGAAAATAGAAGATGTACCAGCTGCGCAACAGCTGACGCGGCAGCTGGCGAGCCAGCCGGCCCCGCTCGGCCACCCCGCCCGGGCGGCGCAGCGCCGCCGGGGGCGGGACCGACATGATCACGGCCTTGGTGAACGGGCTGTCGGGCATCGCGGCCAGTCCGGTGGCGGCGATGGCGCCCCAGTCGTGGCCGATCACCACGTCGCGATCGGTACCGCCCGCCGCCGAACGCACGCGCAGCGCGTCGTCCATCAGCGCACCGATGTGGAAGCTGCCGTCGGCGGGGAGCGAGGAGGGCGCGTACCCCCGCATGAACGGCGCGACGACACGCCAGCCCGAGCTGGCCAGCCGGGGAGCGATTTTGCGCCAGCCGTAGGGGGTGTCGGGGAAGCCGTGCAGGCACAGCGCGATGGGGGCGTCGGGCGGGCCCCAGGTCAGCGCCTTGAGGTCGGCACCGGGGCCCGGTACGTCGATCCAGCCCGGTTCAGTCATCGCGGACCGCCCTGTCGGCTCGGGCCGTCACCCGACCCTCGCCGGCGATTCGCGTGGCCCGCTCGCGCACTCCCTCAGCCTCGTCCGCCATGTTCACTCCCTGTTCGGCGTATCCGCACGGACCAACCTAGCCCGTGTGCGTCCGAAGCGCACCGGCCTCCACCCTTTCCCGCCAAAGGCCAACCGCGGCAGAGACTGCCGCGGTTGTTTGTCCGCCTGTCTCCGCTTGCCGCCACCGGTCCCGGTCTCGTCTTGTTCTCGGCGCTGAACAGGAACGACACCAACGGGACGCCCGCCGGCCAAGCCCGGAACCCAGGCCAGATGGCCGCAGCCCAGGCGCGTCCACCAATAGCGTTGCACCGCAACGCTCAAACCGGCCCAAAGCGAGCACCCCGCGTCACACTCGACCGGCGCGGTCAGAATGCACGTGGCCGCGCCGGCTTTTGCCGTGGCCCCTGCTCGGGCTGCTCAAGCCGCCTGGGTAACGTCAGGGCATGAACGCCGCGAGCAGCAACCCCCAGACCGTCGAGTTTTCCGGTGTCGACGGGATCAGCCTGGTCGCCGACGAATGGAACCGCGGCGCCGCCGCGTCCGATCACCCGACCATCCTCATGCTGCATGGCGGTGGCCAGAATCGGTTCTCCTGGAAGAACACCGGCCAGGTTCTGGCCGACGGCGGATTCCACGTCGTCGCCCTCGACGCCCGTGGCCACGGTGACAGCGATCGCGCCCCCGAAGCCGATTATGCGGTCGAGACGTTGACCGCCGACGTCATGCACGTCCTCGACGCGATCGGCCGCCCGGTGACGATCATCGGGGCCAGCATGGGTGGGTTGACCGGGATTCTCGCCGCTCACCGCGCCGGCCCCGACCGGGTCACCCAACTGGTTCTGGTCGACGTGGTACCCCGATTCGAGAAGGGTGGAAGCGCCCGCATCCGCGACTTCATGATGGGCAACCTCGACGGGTTCGACACGCTGGATCAGGCCGCCGATGCCGTCGCCGAATACCTGCCCTACCGCACCAAACCGCGCAACCCGGAGGGTCTGAAGAAGAACCTGCGCCTGCGCGACGGTCGCTGGTATTGGCACTGGGACCCCGCGTTCATGACCAAGCCCGGAGACGACCCCGAACTGCGCACCGAGAAATTCGAGCACGCCGCGACGAACCTGACGATTCCGATTCTGTTGATTCGCGGGAAACTGTCCGACGTCGTCAGTCCCGAAGGCGTCCAACACTTCCTGACGACGGTGCCGCAGGCGGAATTCGTCGAACTGTCCAACGCGGGGCACACCGCCGCCGGCGACGACAATGACGCGTTCAGCGAGGCCGTGGTGACGTTCGTCCGGCGGCGACCGCTCAGTTAGCGGGTTTTTCCGCGTGTCCGCCGAACTGCTTGCGCATCGCCGACAGGGCCTTGTTGGCGAAGTCGTCGAGGTGACGTGAGGCGAAACGGGACTGCAGCGCGGTCGTGAGCACCGGTGTCGGAACGCCTTCGTCGATCGCCGCGATCGAGGTCCACCGGCCTTCCCCCGAATCGGAGACGCGCCCGGAGAACTCCTCGAGGCTCGGCGACTCGTGCAGCGCGATCGCGGTCAGGTCCAGCAACCAGGACCCAATGACGCTGCCGCGGCGCCAGACCTCGGCGACCTCGGCGATGTCCAAGTCATATTGGTAGAACTCGGGATTCGACAGCGGCGCGGTTTCGGCGTCACCCTGCTGCACGTGCTTGCCGATGTCGGCGTTGCGCAGCACGTTGAGCCCCTCGGCCAGCGAGGCCATCATCCCGTACTCGATGCCGTTGTGCACCATCTTGACGAAGTGTCCGGCCCCGGACGGCCCGCAATGCAGGTAACCCCTCTCCGATTGCGCAATCTCGCCGTCACGGCCCGGTGTGCGTTCCGCCGCCTCGACCCCGGGAGCCACGGTGGCGAAGATCGGCTCGGCGTGGTCGAACGCCTCCCGGTCCCCGCCGATCATCAGGCAGTAGCCGCGCTCGCGGCCCCACACGCCGCCGCTGGTCCCGCAGTCGAGCAGCCGAATTCCGCTCTCGGACAAGGTTTTCGCGTGGCGGATGTCGTCGCGGTAATAGGAGTTGCCGCCGTCGATCACGATGTCGCCGGAGTCCAGCGTCTTGGCCAGCTCCTCGATGACTCCGGTGGTGATGGTTCCGGCCGGCACCATCACCCAGACGACACGCGGGGCGCTCAGCTTCTCGACGAGCTCTTTGACCGAGGACACCCCGGTCGTGTTGTCCTCACCGGCCATGGCTTTGACCGCGTCGGCGTTGTGGTCGTAGACCACGCATTCGTGGCCGTCGGCGACGAGGCGGCGCACGATGTTGGCGCCCATGCGGCCCAGTCCGATCATCCCCAGCTGCATTGCTGCTGTCTCCTTACTGTGCCGCGTTCGCGCCGCGAGGAAGCCACGGCGATTGCCAATTACGGTGACCGCGAAGCAGCGTGTGTGCGGCCTCGGGCCCCCAGGAACCCTGGTCGTAGAGGTGGATCCGGCCCGGCTTGTCGAGTAGCGGCTGCACGATGCGCCACGTTTCTTCGATCGCGTCTTCCCTGGCGAAAAGCTCGCGGTCGCCGGTCAACCCGGCATACAGCAAACGCTCGTAGGGGCGCACGGCCTCACCGAGGTCCACGGCGAACGACGAGTCCAGGTGAACGTCCTGCCACGAGCTGCCGACCTGTGCGGACAGCTGCAGCCGCAGCCCCGGGTCGGGGTCGATACGCAGCACGACCTGGTTGGGAGCCGGCGGCCGGCGGTTGGGAAGGAAGGAGTAACCGGGCACGTGGTGCAAGAACATCCGCACCTCGGTGACCCTTTCCGGCAGCGCCTTGCCGGCACGCAAGAAGATGGGCACCCCGGCCCAGCGCCAGTTGTCGATCTCGGTGCGCAGCGCGATGTAGGTCTCGGTGCGCGAATTCTTGGCCACTCCGGGTACGTCGGTGTAACCCCGGTACTGGCCCCGCACGCAAAGTTGCGGGTCCAGGGCCGGCATGGCGCGAAACACCTCCGCCTTCTTGTCGTTGAGGTCGTCGGCGGAGGGCCCGACCGGGGGCCCCATGGCGACCAGCGCGAGCACCTGCAGCAGATGGTTTTGGACCACGTCGCGCAGCGCGCCCACCGCGTCGTAGAACTTGCCGCGGTCCGCGACGCCGAAGTCCTCGGCCATAGTGACGTGGATCTCCGAGATGCTCTCGCGGTCCCACAGCTTGGCCAGACTCTTGTTGGCAAAGCGCAGGTACTGCAGCTCCTCGACGGGTTGCTTGCCCAGGAAGTGGTCGACCCGCAGGATCTGGTCCTCGTCGAGCACCGCACGCAGCCGGGCGTTGAGGTCGCGCGCGGAGGCCAGATCGTGACCGAACGGCTTCTCCACGGCGACGCGAGCGTTCTCCAGGAGGTTCACCTTGGCGAGGTTCTCGACGATCGGCGCGAACAACGCCGGCGGCATCTCCAGGTAGAAGAGCGCACGGCGGTCCGCGCCGATCTGATCGGCCAGCCGCGTGTAGAGCTTCCCGTCGACGACGTCGCCGTGCAGGTAGGAGAACCGGCCCGCCAGGCGGTCGAACACCCCCGCGTCGAAATCCTCGCCGGACGCCTTGATGGCGTCCCGCGCCCGCTCGACCAACTGGTCCACCGAGATATCGTCGCTGGCCACACCGATGATCGGGCAGTCGAGCAGGTTTCGGCGCTCGATCCGGTACAACGCCCGAAACGTCATCTTGCGGGCCAGATCCCCGGTGATTCCGAAAATGACGAGCAGGTCAGAGGGGATATCGTCGCCGTCGGCCAAGCCGCACCTCCCGAAAGTCACCCGATCGGCTTACTTGACAAGCATTACCCCACGACGGCCGGGATCAACACTAGACACTATGCCGGGACCCGACAAACCGGAGCCGCGACGGCTTTTGGGAGGATGCTGATGTGGCTAACGTGCTGCCCATCGCCGCCTGCGTGCTGGCCGGATTTGCCGTAGCCGAAGCCGTTGCGCTGGTCGTCCTGGGGCGGCTGCTGTACCGAAGTCGCCGCGAGATCGAGGAACTGCGGGACCGAACCGATACGCGAGGTTGGCTGCTGTCGAGCGGCCGCGAGGCCGTCAAGACCGTGTGGCAAACCGCAAACCTGATCAACAAGGAGGGCTTCGGCGGCGCACTGCGCAGCTCGATCGAGGACCTCGCCGATTGGGCCGAGGTCGAGCGGCCCGACCTGGCGCGCGTCACCCCGGACGGCCGGGTGGTGATCCTGTTCTCCGACATCGAGGAATCCACCGCGCTCAACGAGCGCATCGGCGACCGGGCGTGGGTCAAGCTCATCAGCGCGCACGACAAACTCGTCTCAGGCCTCGTGCGACGGCACTCCGGGCATGTGGTCAAGAGCCAGGGCGACGGGTTCATGATCGCCTTCTCGCGCCCCGAACACGCGGTGCGGTGTGGCGTCGACGTGCAACGCGCGTTGTGCACAGCGTCAAAACGCAAGCACCACGATGCGATTCGCGTTCGGATCGGCATCCACATGGGACGCTCCGTGCGTCGCGGTGACGACCTGTTCGGGCGCAACGTCGCCATGGCGGCGCGGGTCGCGGCCCAGGCCGTCGGCGGGGAGATCCTGGTCAGCGAAAAGGTGCGCGACGCCGTCGACGGCCGCCCCGACTGTCAGGGCATCGGGTTCGACGACGGCCGCGACGTCGAATTGAAGGGATTTTCGGGGACTTTCCGCCTGTTCGCCGTCGAAGCGGACGTCTCGGATTGACCACCCTCCGCCTCGGATTCGGCCAGTCGCTGGTGCAGACGCGCCCGCACCTCGTCGGCGGTGTAGGCGCGTCGCCTGCGTTGATCGCGCGCGACCAGCGCTCCCCCGGCGACCACGCCGGCGGCACCAGCCAACCCGACCCACTTCCAGACGCTGCGCATGCGCCCAGGCTATCGCCGGTCGTGGTTAACTTGTTTGCCCATCGACCACCAGACACGGCAACGGCATCGGCCCCGAGAGCCAATGGACACACCTCGCGCGAGAAGATCGCCGTCATCGGCACACAATGCCTGCAATCTGCCCGTGGACCGGGGGCATCGGTGATCTGTCCGGCGGTTTCGGCCACGAACGGGATAACGCGACCATGCTGACACTGGATTGGGCACTCCACGAAACCCGGACCGGCGACATCTGGTTGTTCCGCGGCGGTTCACGACCCGACCGGGCAATCCAGACCCTGACCAACAGCCCGGTCAACCACGTCGGCATGACTGTCGCCATCGACGACCTACCGCCCCTGATCTGGCATGCCGAACTGGGCGACAGGCTGGTCGACATGTGGGCGGGCACCAACCACCGCGGCGTTCAGCTCAATGACCTGAAACAGGCCGTCGAGCAGTGGACACAGCGCTACCGCCAACGCTGTTGGCTGCGTCAGCTGACGCCATACGCCAGCCGCGAGCAGGAGGACAAACTGCTGCGCGTCATCGCGCGAATGGACGGCACCGCATTCCCGACGACCGCCCGGCTGACCGGCCGGTGGTTGCGGGGGCGGCTCCCGACCGCCGCCGACTGGGTGCGGGGGATCCCGTGGGCGGACCGCAAGGTTCGAGAGTCAACGCAACGACGCAAAGCGCGCCAACACGTCGGCCTGGAGACCGCCTACTGCGCGGAGACGGTGGCGATCACCTACGAGGAAATGGGTCTGCTCGTCACGGACAAGAAGGCGAATTGGTTTGATCCGGGCTCGTTTTGGAGCGGTGACACCCTGCCGTTGGCAGCCGGCTATCGACTCGGCGACGAGATCGCGGTCAGCCTGGGCGGAGCCGTCACCACCGACTAGGAAAGCCAACCGGCCTCCTGCGCGCACCGAGTCGGCGGCCGCGCACTGCTGGCACTTGTGGTGCTGGCGACGGGCGCAGCCCACCCGGCGACCTGCATGCTGTCGGCAGCGTCGTCGCGCAGCCCTCGGCCAGGCGGCACGCCCGCGCATCAATCGATATTCGGGTGTGGCCGGAATAGCAAATTGTTTTCTAAACTTGACCGGAACGTGAGAATATCGAAGCATTGGCGTTGCGCAGTCGGCTGTCCGTATTCCCTGGCACGGTGTCAATCGTCCGCAGGATCCTGAAATCACGGCCATTGATACGCGCTTATGAATTCGAAATTCAGGGTCCGGGTGGCGGTGATTCCTCAGGCGGTGGAGCGACCATATCCGGAGCCGCGTCATCGACCGGAACGGCCGGTGCGTCAGGCGGCGGGGGCGGTGCGTCGGGCGGCGGGGGCGGCGTCCCCGCGTCGTCCGGAGGAATGGGCAAAAACATGTGATGGGTGAATCCGGACTGGTAAGCGCCCTGGCCACCGACATGCACCCCACCGCGCTCACCACTGGACACCGCGGTGCCGTCGGGCAGCGTCACGGCGGTGTGGCCACTGTTCCAGCCGATCACCACGGCGTCGGGGGCAGTCCCATAGTGAAATCCGCGCGCCAACAATGCGGCTTCCTCGTTACCGGTGTCGAAGCGATTCCCGAAGACCGGCCGATCGGCTGCCGCATTCGCGATCCAGGATGCCAACCCGGAACAGTCGGTACCCGCCGGAGAATCCCCACCTGAAATATAGGGTGTCCCGGAAACCTGATTGACAAGAGATATCAACGTGGCAAGAACTACCATGGGCAGGCACGTTAGCAATTACATTCATTGCGCGCCAAAATTTGTGGCGCAGGTCATCCGCGTGGTGGATAATGGCTTTCGTCTCACATTCAGCAAATCGCGGCTGACAAACTTGCATTTCCCGCCGATTCACCCCTCCCCCGGGAGTTGCCACATGGTTGCAGCGTCGACGAGTCAAGACCTCTGCGGATTTGCCCTCGAGTTGCTCAGGCGCAACTGGTGGGGGCGACGGCGGCGCTGGCTCTCGGTAGCGAGGCGGTGCTGGGCGAGTTCGTCGGGTCACCGCTGCGCTACCGCGCCGGTCGGGTCGGCGACTTCTTCCGGCTCGAGGGCCACCCGGCATCCGCCGGGCGGTCGGCCGGGTAGTGCACCCGCAGACTGCCGAGAGTCAGCAGCCGATCGGCGCGAGCTTGCGAGCGTCGTTGAAGTTCTTGTCGACGGCGGCCACCGCGCCTAATCGCATTCATTGACGGCCGTCATTGACGTCCGTCAACGACGGTCGTACTGTGCCTTCATGGGGTCGCCACGACCGTCCGCCGTCGCCGAATCGCCGAGCCGCGGCGTGCGGGAAGCCCGACGGCTCGAGACGCGAGCCCGCCTGCTGCACGCCGCGCTGGCCGAGATCGCGCGGCGCGGACTGGGCGGCGCCGACGTCAGCGCCATCGCCGCCGCGGCCGGTGTCGTGCGGGGGACGTTCTACTTCCACTTCCCGACGAAAGAGCACGTCCTCATCGAGATCGAACGCGACGAGGAGACCCGCATCGCCGGCGAACTCGACCGCGCCGAGGGCGATCTGGCGTCGGTGCTTTCGCAACTGGTGCGGCACGTACTCGAGGCCCGACGGCGGCTGGGCGCGGTCGTCTTCAGCGACATGCTGGGACTGCATTTCTCCTCGACGCGTCCGCTCGAAGACGAAATGGAACAGCACCCGCTCGCACAGTTCCTGGTGCGCGCGATCCGGCAGGCGCAAGACGCCGGACAAGTCGCACCGGCCGCCGACGCCGGGGAACTCGCGACGTTCTTCCTCACCGGTCTGTTCGCGCTGCTGTCCACCGGAGCGCACGACGCCGCGCTGTTGAGCCGTTACGTGACAACGATCGTCAAAGGAATGGAGAAGCGATGAACGGCACGGGCATTCAGGGCTACCGGGAATTCCTGGCCCGGCGTGACGGCGACGCCGACCTCCTCAACAGGCGCCTGGCGAATCGAGAGCAATTCTTCGACGACATCGAAGCGAACCCCGTCCGCTCGGCCCACCCCGCTGACCGGCAGACCTTTCTTCGCAACCTGCGCCGCCGCCGGCCCGAACCCGGCCTGGACAGGAAAATGCTGTTCCTGCTGGCCACTGCCAAACTCAATCAGGCCGAACGCTTCGGCGTGGGACTCGGCGAGACCTACGGCCGCAACAGCGACGAGAACCTGCCGCCCGAGAACGTCTATCTCGAACTGGAAGAGCATTATCACACCCGGCTGCTGGCATACGTCCTGGACGTGTTCGACCTGACGTTCCAGGTTGTCCCCCCGCCTTTCGTGATGCGACAGTTCGTCAAGGCGGCCGTGTTCATGCCCGACCGGCTCAACTTCACGTTCGTCGGAGCCGCCGAGATGGCCGGCTGCGTCATGTTCGACGAACTGCGCCGCGTCGGCGCCGAACTGTTCGCCGACGAACCCGCTGTCGCCGCGCGCATCGAACTGCTCTACAGCGAGATCCTCACCGACGAGATCGGCCACGTCGGTTACTGCGCATCACGTTGCAGCTCCGCGGAGCGGGCATTGATGCGCCGGATCTACCCGTTCATCGGGCGACTGTTCGCGCGGCAAACCGCTGAAATCAGCCTGCTGGTCGATCCGAAGGCTTTGCACGCACGGCTCGACCGGCCCTTCAAGGTCGACGAACTCACCGCAGGACTGGGCAACGAGACGTACCTGGTGACTCACCCCTAGGGGTGCCGGGTGCTCACGCGCCGAACTTGACGCGAGCCTCGTCCGTCACCGGGGCGAACAGGTTGACCAGGTTTCCGTCTGGGTCGCGGAACAGCAAAGCCCGGTTGCCCCACGGCATCGTCGTCGGCTCGGTCACGGCCCCACCGACATGCCCACGCAGCCGCTCCCACTCGGCGTCCACATCCTCGACGATGAACTCGATGATCACGCTTCGGTTGGCGGCCGGTTGGGCCGATCCGGCCCCGAACATGGGTACGGTCCTGTCACTTCCGATGGCCAACGTGCCGACCGGCGTCGGAACCTCGGCGAACAGTTCGTTCGCCCAGACCGCGGCGGTTTCGGTGACCAACTCGTAGAAGGCGACGAGCCGCTGCACGTCGGCGGTGATGATGCGGGTCGAAACGAATTTCATGCGGCCTCCTGCGGGAATCCGGCGCGCCGCCTCCTGCAGCGCTCGGGCGACGATGCTAGGCAGACCCTCCGACAACGGGACTTCTTCTCGATCACGCGAAACTCGCCGCCGGGCGCGCGCGGTGGCAGCTAAAATCTTTGGAGATCACGTCGTTACTCCCCAGTCCCAGCCACCGGACGCCGCGGAATTCGACTCGAGGAGGGTGTCATGGTGGTACGAGCCATCGCGTTGCTGGTCGTTTCCCTCGGATTCGCCGCGCCGGCCCGTGCGGACGCCACCGACGACGCATTCATCGCCAACCTCAACACCTCCGGCATGAACTACGGCGCACCCGAGAAAGCCATCCAGGTCGCCAAGACCGTCGTCTGCGCCACCCTCGGCAGCAACCCCGACACCAGCAACGCGGACCTGGTCACCAAGGTCACCGACGCCACCCACTGGCCAGCGCTCAACGCCGCCTACTTCACGGGGGCCGCGATCCAGGCCTATTGCCCCCAGTACGGCTCCCTCGCCGTCCCCGCCCTCCCCAAGAGGGGCCCCAACGCCCCCAGCCCGGCTCCGTCGGCGCCCCCGGAACCGAAAGTCGAATCGGCGTGAGCGCTCAGCACTCCCCGACGACTGCCGGCCCTGCGCACGAACGTCCCCCACGCTGGACGCGCCCGCTCTACACGTGAACCTGAACTCGACCACGTCGCGTCATCGGTAGACGTCGCGGCGATGCGCGATGTGGATCACCCGGACGACGACTCTGTCGTCGAAAACCTGGTAGAGCAACCGAAATTCGCCTCGCCGCGCCGAGAACCGGCCCTCCAGCCGGCCGCGGAGCGGCTTACCCACCTGATGGGGATTCTCGGCCAGCGGGCCTCTGATGAACTCCCAGCAGGCGACGGCGACCGCTTCGGGCAACAACTCGAGCAGCGCCCTTTTCGCGGTCTTCGTCAATTCGATGCGGTAGCTCACCGCGGCAGCCGACCAGCGGCGCGCATCTCCGCTGTTACCTCCTCGAGCGAGAAGATGTCACCGTTTTCAGCCTCGGCTTCGGCCTCCCGGACATCGCGCATGAGTTCCTGATCGCTGAGGATCGCCAAGGTCTCCATGATCGAGTCGAAGTCATCCGCACTCAGGATCACCGCGGCCCGGCGTCCCTGTCGAGTCACCTCGATCCGCTGGTGCGTGCGCACCGCTTCCTCGACGAGCCTGGACAGGTTTGCCCGTACCTCGGCGAGCGGCAGCGTTGTCATGTACAGAATTCTAGCTTGATCGCGCGGTTCGTCCCGGTCTGCCGGCGGCTACACGGTGAACCGGAACTCGATCACGCCGCGTCGCCGAATAACGTCAAGCATCGAACAACGCGACGCCCACATCGGCCGACGCGGCCTTCAACCGCCTGTCTCTCGTCCAGAGCCGCGCCCCTCCGACCATGGTGACCGCCGCCATGAGATGAACGTCGACTGCACTCAGGCCACGCCCCCAGAGCGCGCGTCGATCAGTGAAGTGGAGGATTTCGTAGTGGTGGACAGTCGGGAACTGGCGCAGATTCGCGAGCAGGTCGAGCACCACATCCCGCTGCGAGATCGACCCGAGCGCGATTTCCTCGATGACCAACGGGTGACAGCCGACTCCATCGGCCTCCAGCAACTCGACCAGTCTCGACTCCGCCGCGTGGAGGTGATCGATCCACACTGCGGTGTCGACCAGGATCATTCAGTCACACCACGCCGCCGGGGACCGGCCGTCGCCTCGCGATCCGTTCCGCCGAGCGCGGCAAGACGGCGAGCGCTTTCCACTCGGATCAGCGTCTGCAACCCTTGGCGCAGCAGCGCGACGTTTTCATGCACGCCGGTCAACTCGGCAGCCTTGGCCAGTAAATCATCGTCGATTGTGACGGTTGTCCTCACAGCACACCCCTACGCGCATCATTGATGCATATCATGATGCCACGATTTCCGGTGTCACCACCAAGACGTTGAGCCGCACCCCGCGCTCTACACGTTGAACCGGAACTCGACCACGTCGCCATCGGCCATGACGTAGTCCTTGCCCTCCATGCGCACCTTGCCGGCCGCCTTGGCCGCTGCCATCGAGCCGGCGGCCATCAGGTCGTCGTAGGAGACGATCTCGGCTTTGATGAAGCCCTTCTCGAAGTCGGTGTGGATCACCCCGGCGGCCTTGGGCGCGGTGTCGCCCTGGTGGATCACCCACGCCCGGGCCTCCTTGGGCCCCGCGGTCAGGAAGGTCTGCAGCTTGAGCGTGTGGAAACCGGCGCGGGCCAGCGCGTCGAGGCCGCGCTCGGTCTGCCCGATCGACTCCAGCAGCTCGGCGGCCGACTCGTCGTCGAGTTCGTTCAGCTCGGCCTCGATCGCCGCGTCGAGGAACACCGCGTCGGCGGGCGCAACGAGCGCGCGCAACTCGGCGACGCGCGCGGCGTCGGTGAGCACCGACTCGTCGGCGTTAAAGACGTAGAGGAACGGCTTGGTGGTCAACAGGTTGAGCTCGCGCAGCACCGAACCGTCCACACCCGCGCCGAACAGCGTCTTGCCGCCGTCGAGCACCTGCTGGGCGCTCAGCGCCGCCTCGTAGAGAGGCTTACGCTCCTTGTTGTTACGGGCTTCCTTCTCCAGCCTCGGCACGGCGCGCTCGAGCGTCTGCAGGTCCGCCAGGATCAGCTCGGTCTCGACCACCTCGATGTCGGACTTGGGATCGACCGCCCCGGCGACGTGGGTCACGTCGTCGTCGGCGAACACGCGCACCACCTGGCAGATGGCGTCGCACTCGCGGATGTGGGCCAGGAACTTGTTGCCCAGCCCGGCCCCCTCCGACGCTCCCTTGACCAGACCGGCGATGTCGACGAAGGTGACCGGCGCCGCCACGACGCGCTCGGAGGAGAACATCTCCGCCAGCTTGTCCAGCCGCGGATCGGGCAGCGCAACGACGCCCTCGTTCGGTTCGATGGTCGCGAACGGATAGTTGGCCGCCACCACGTTGTTGCGGGTCAGCGCGTTGAACAGCGTCGACTTGCCGACATTGGGCAGACCCACGATTCCCAGGCTCAGGCTCACAGGGAACCAAGTCTAGGCTCCGCGGCGGCGTCGACCCGCCGCGGATTCACCGGTGGAAGAAAAGGTGAGGAAAGAGGGCACGCCCGCGCGACGGCCCGCTATATACGCGCCTTTGGGGTCATTGCCGGTACGGTCTACGTGTGTCAGCACAGCGGGCAAGGTCGGCGGTGGAGACCGCCCATCGCTCGGTCCACCCCAACATCCCAGGTGTGCCCTGGTGGACGGCCCTGCTCATCGCCGTCACCGCGACCGCCGTCGGCTACGGAATCGACGCCGGCCACAAGGAGCTGACCCACGTCTTCGCCGGCTTCTACATCGCCGGGTGTGTGGCCGCGGTGCTGGCCGTGCGGCAAGAGGGCCTGTTCACCGCCGTCATCCAGCCGCCGCTGATCCTGTTCTGCGCGGTGCCGGGCGCCTACTGGCTGTTCCACGGGGGCAAGATCGGCCACCTCAAAGACCTGCTGATCAACTGCGGCTACCCGCTGATCGAGCGGTTCCCGCTGATGCTGGGCACCGCCGGCGGCGTCCTGCTGATCGGGCTGCTCCGGTGGTACTTCGGGATGTCGCACCGGCTGATCGCGGCCGACAAGGCCGGCAACGCCGACGACGCCGACGCCTCGGCACCGGCCGCGCACTCCGTTGTCAAGGACATCGCCGCCCGGCTGCACGCGCTGCTGCGGCCCAGGGCCGACGGCGAAGACGCCGACGAGTCCCGCTCCTCCGGCGCGCGCCGGAGCCGCGCGGGAACCACCGCATCGACCGCCCGCCGGCGGTCGGCGCGCGGCACCCGAACGACGACACGCACCACCCGCGGCCGTTCCCGGCACGCCCGACAGCCACTCGACGACGAGCGGGGAGCGACGGCCGAGCGGCCGCGGCGGCCAAGCCGCCGGGGCGCGGCTCCGGCGCGCGATTACGACGCCGCGCAGCCTCCCCGTCGCTCGCGGCGCCGCCCGCGCCCTGAGCCCGACTCGGACCCGCGCGGCCAGCTGCCGCCCAGGGAGCCCCGCCCCCGTCGCAGCCCCTACGAACGGCCGGCGCCGCGCAGCAGCCGCTTCGACGGCTACGACAGGTATGACCTGCCGGGGGCGTCCGAGCGTTACGGCCGCTACGACACCCATGAGCGCTACGACCGCCGCCACGAGCCGGCCGGCGAACCGAAGCGGCGCCGCGCCACCAACGGCGCCGAATCCACGCACCACCCGATATCGCAGGTCCGCTACCGCGCGACAGCACCGGTGGACGAGTCGAGGGCCGAGCCGCGGGGCCAGTACCGTCCGCGATCCCGCTCGAACGGCCGGTTCCCGGCCGAATCCTGGGAGCACGACGCCTAGCTGCTCCTAGCGGATCTCCCTGGGCAGGGCGAACACCAGGGTTTCCTGGGCGGTCGTCACCGGCTGGACCACGTCGAAGCCATTGTCGGCGAGCCGCTCGAGCACCCCGCGCACCAGCACCTCCGGGACCGATGCACCCGAGGTGACACCCACCGTCGTGACGCCCTCCAGCCACGCCGGGTCGATGTCGTCGGCCCAGTCGACCAGGTGAGCGGCTCCCGCGCCGCCGCCCAGGGCAACCTCGACCAGCCGCACCGAATTCGACGAGTTGCGGGACCCCACGACGATCACCAGCTCGCACTCGGGAGCCATCGCCTTGACCGCCACCTGCCGGTTCTGGGTGGCGTAGCAGATGTCGTCGCTGGGCGGATCCTGCAGCTTCGGGAAACGCTGCCGCAGCCGCTCGACGATCTCCATGGTCTCGTCCACCGACAGGGTGGTCTGGGACAGCCAGACGACCTTGTCCTCGTCGCGCACGGTCACGTTGTCGGCCGCGGCAACGCCGTCGACCAGCTGCACGTGCTCGGGCGCCTCCCCGGCGGTGCCGATGACCTCCTCGTGGCCCTCGTGGCCGATCAGCAGGATGTCGTAGTCGTCGCGGGCGAAGCGCCTGGCCTCGTTGTGCACCTTGGTCACCAGCGGGCAGGTGGCGTCGATGGTCTGCAGGTTCCGTTCGGCGGCCGCGGCATACACCGTCGGCGCGACCCCGTGCGCGGAGAACACCACGATGGCGCCCTCGGGAACCTCGTCTGTCTCCTCGACGAACACCGCGCCGGCCTGCTGCAGGGTCTCGACCACGTGCCGGTTGTGCACGATCTCGTGCCGCACGTAGACGGGCGCGCCGTGCCGTTCCAGCGCCCGTTCGACGGTCTCGATGGCCCGGTCGACACCAGCGCAGTAGCCGCGCGGCTCCGCCAGGAGCACCCGCTTGCGGGTCGGGTCGTCGGCTCCCGATCGCCCGGTCTTGGAGGCACCGGGAATCCCCATGTCGACAGTCGGTGGCATGACACTCAGGGTACGTTTCGGCGGCCGGAAGGGCACACGGCGGCGCCGCGCCGCGGCGCCGGGCTTGGCGTTGGCCGCCGGTTGAGGCAGTCTTGGACCCATGTCTCCTGCACCGTATGGGGTTCGGCTGCTGGTCGGCGCGGCGACGGTCTGCGTCGAGGAAACGATCAGGCTGCCGAAGACCATCCTGATGTACCCGATGACGCTGGCCAGCCAGGCCGCCCATGTCGTGATGCGCTTTCAGCAGAACCTGGCCGAGCTCGTGATCAAGGGCGACAGCACGCTGGAGTCGATCTTTCCGCCGAAGGACGAGAAGCCGGAGTGGGCGACGTTCGACGAGGACGTGCCCGAGACCGCCGCGACGCCCGCAGCGCCCGGCGCGGGTGAGGGCGGCACCGATCGCCTGACCGAGGGGCGATTCGCGCTGTACTCGGTGACCGAGGCCGCCGAGGGCGGGCTTGCCGACACGCCGGGCAAGGCCGGCGGGCAGTCCAAGCGGTCCGGGGGCGGCGCGGCGGCACCCGAACCGGCGGTGGCGGCCGACATCGGGTACGCCACGCTGACGCTGGCCCAGTTGCGCGCCCGGCTGCCGTCGCTGAGCGTCGAGGACCTCGAATCCCTGCTGGCCTACGAGCAGGCCACCAAGGCCCGGGCCCCGTTCCAGACGCTGCTCGCCAACAGGATCACCCGCGCGAACGCCAGGTGACACCAGCGGCGAATCCGCAGGCGAACTCGGCCGAGAACCCGTTTCCGGTTCGCGCGGTGGCGGTACGTGTCGCGGGCTGGATCGACAGGCTGGGCACGGTCTGGGTGGAGGGGCAGCTGGCCCAGGTCAACCTGCGGGCCGACTCCAAGACCGTGTTCATGGTGCTGCGCGACCCGGCCGCCGACATGTCGCTGACCGTGACCTGCCCGCGCGACCTGGTGCTGGGCGCGCCGGTGAAACTGGCCGAGGGCACCCAGGTGGTGGTGTGCGGCAAACCATCCTTCTACACCGGGCGGGGCACCTTTTCCTTGCGGCTCAGCGAGATCCGCGCGGTGGGCATCGGTGAGCTGCTGGCCCGCATCGACCGGCTGCGCCGGCTGCTGGATGCCGAAGGGCTTTTCGATCCCCGGCTCAAGCGGCCGCTGCCCTTCCTGCCCAACACGGTCGGGTTGATCACCGGCCGGGCCAGCGCCGCCGAACACGACGTGACCGCGGTGGCGCGGGCGCGCTGGCCCGGGGTCCGCTTCGCCGTGCGCAACACCGCCGTGCAGGGGCCCAACGCCGTCCCGCAGATCGTCGAGGCGCTGGGCGAGCTCGACCGCGACGCCGCCGTCGACGTGATCGTGGTGGCCCGCGGCGGGGGCAGCGTCGAGGACCTGTTGCCGTTCTCCGACGAGACGCTGTGCCGCGCCATCGCGGCATGCCGCACGCCGGTCATCAGCGCCGTCGGCCACGAGCCCGACAACCCGCTGTGCGACCTGGTTGCCGACGTGCGCGCCGCCACCCCCACCGACGCGGCCAAGAGGGTGGTTCCCGACACCGCCGCCGAGCAGCGCCTGGTCGACGAGTTGCGCCGGCGCAGCGCGCAGGCGCTGCGCAGTTGGGTGTCGCGGGAACAGCGCCTGCTGACCCAGCTGCGGAGCCGCCCGGTGCTGGCCGAGCCGTTGCGGGCGCTGACGGCCCGCGCCGACGAGGTCCACCGCGCGCGTTCGGCGGTGCGCCGCGACATCACCCGGCTGGTCGCGGCCGAGGCGGAGCGCGTGGGGCACCTGCGCGCGCGGCTGACGACGCTGGGGCCGGCGGCCACCCTGGCCCGCGGCTACGCGGTGGTGCAGACGGTGACCGCCGCGGGGCCCGCTGCGGTGCTGCGGTCGGTCGACGACGCGCCGGCGGGCACCCGGTTGCGGGTACGGGTCGCCAACGGTGCCGTGGCCGCGGTGAGCGAGGGGCAGACAGATGGCGCCTGACGACGACAGCAGAGGGGACCGGCCGATTACGCCCATTAGTGAGCTCGGCTACGAGGCCTGCCGGGACGAGTTGATCGAGGTCGTGCGCCTCCTGGAGCAGGGCGGATTGGACCTCGACGCGTCGCTACAGCTGTGGGAAAGGGGCGAACAACTGGCGAAACGCTGCGAGGAGCACTTAGCTGGCGCCCGGCAACGCATCGAGGACGCGCTCGCCGCCGGCGAGGCCGACGACGCCTGAGTGCGCGCCCGAACTGGAACGTGTTTCAGTTAAGCTTCGCCCATGGGCGATGCATCACTGACAACCGAACTCGGCCGTGTCCTGGTCACCGGCGGGTCGGGGTTCGTCGGCGCCAACCTGGTCACCACGCTGCTCGAGCGCGGGTACCGGGTCCGTTCCTTCGACCGCGCGCCCTCGCCGCTGCCCCCGCATCCCGGCCTGGACGTCGTCGAGGGGGACATCACCGACACGACCGTGTGCGCCGGGGCGATCGAGGACATCGACACGGTGTTCCACACCGCGGCCCTGATCGAGTTGATGGGGGGCGCGTCGGTGACCGACGCGTACCGACAGCGCAGCTTCGCGGTCAACGTCGGCGGCACCGAGAACCTGGTGCGGGCCGGGCAGTCGGCCGGGGTGAAGCGGTTCGTCTACACCTCGTCCAACAGCGTGGTGATGGGCGGCCAGAACATCGCCGGCGGCGACGAGACGCTGCCCTACACCGCACGATTCAACGACCTCTACACCGAGACCAAGGTGGTCGCCGAGCGATTCGTGCTGTCCCAGAACGGAATCGACGGCATGCTGACGTGCGCGATCCGGCCCAGCGGCATCTGGGGTCGCGGGGACCAGACGATGTTCCGCAAGCTGTTCGAGAGCGTGATCGCCGGCCACGTCAAGGTGCTGATCGGCCGCAAGTCGGCGCGGTTGGACAACTCCTACGTGCACAACCTGATTCACGGTTTCATCCTGGCCGCCGAGCATCTGGTGCCCGGCGGCACCGCACCCGGCCAGGCCTACTTCATCAACGACGACGACCCGATCAACATGTTCGAGTTCGCCCGGCCGGTGGTGGAGGCGTGCGGGCAGCCCTGGCCCCGGGTGCGGGTGAACGGGCCGATGGTGCGGGCGGCGATGACCGTTTGGCAGCGACTGCATTTCAGGTTCGGCATGCCCGCGCCGCTGCTGGAGCCCCTCGCGGTCGAGCGGTTGTACCTGGACAACTTCTTCTCGATCGCCAAGGCGACTCGGGACCTCGGATATCGGCCCAAGTTCACCACCGAGCAGGCGCTGACCGAATGCCTGCCCTACTACGTCGAGCTGTTCGAACAGATGAAGAGCCGGGTGCCGGCGACCACTCGCTAGACGCCGCCGCAGTCCGTCACCGGGGTTTAAGGTTGCGCTCAACGGCGAGGCGGAGGCGGTCCGGTGAACACCGAATTCACGCTCACTCAAAAGCGTGCCCTCGCGGTCATCACGGTGGTCGCGCTGCTGTTCGGTGCGTATTTTCTGCGCGACTACTTCGTGCTCATCGTGGTGGCCGCGGTGGGGGCATACCTGTTCACGCCACTGTTCCTGTGGTTCAACAGGCGCCTGGGCACCGGGTTGTCGGCCGCGTGCACCCTGCTGTCGGCGCTGGCCAGCGTGATCGCGCCGATCGGCCTGCTGGTCGTCCTGGCGATCGCTCAGATCTCGCGCATGGTTGAGGGCATCGCCGGCTGGGTCCGGACGACCGACCTCAGCGGCTTGGGCCAGAGGACGCTGCAGCTGGTCAACGGCGTGGCGGCCCGAGTTCCGTTCGCGCACGTGACGATCACCGCGGAGACGCTGCGCAAGGCGACGCTCACCGTGGCGCGCAACGCCGGTGAATGGCTGCTGCATTTTCTGCAGGGCGCCGTCGGCGGCCTCGCGGGCGCGATCGCCTCGGCCATCGTCTTCCTGTACGTGTTCGTCGCGCTGCTGGTCCACCGCGAGAAGATGCGGACGCTGATCTCCCGGCTCAACCCGCTCGGCGAGGAAGTCACCGATCTGTACCTGCAGAATGCGGGCGCGATGGTGCGCGGCACCGTCAGCGGCCAGTTCGTCATCGCACTGTGCCAGGGCGTCGCCGGGGCGGCATCGATCTACGTCGGCGGATTCCACCACGGCTTCTTCGTTTTCGCGATCGTGCTGACCGCGTTGTCGATCATCCCGCTGGGCGGGGGCATCGTGACGATCCCGTTCGGCGTCGCGATGATGTTCTTCGGCCACGTCATCGGTGGCGCGTTCGTGGTGCTCTGGCATCTGGTGGTGGTGACGAACATCGACAACTTCCTGCGTCCGGTACTGGTGCCCCGCGACGCGCGCCTGAACCCCGCACTCATGTTGCTCGCGGTGTTCTCCGGGATCGCCATGTTCGGTCCCTGGGGGATCGTCATCGGCCCGGTCCTGATGATCCTGATCACCACCACCCTCGACGTCTACCTCGCGGTGTACGAGGAGGCCGGGCAGGGGGCGCCGCCGGCCACGGAACCTAAGTCAGTCGCCGAGTGAGGAACTCGACCACCCTTTTGCGGGCCTCGTAGGCGGGCTGGCCGTCGACCTCGCGCACCTCGTCGGTGAGCACGGAATGCGCCATCTTGCCGAAACCGTGCGCGTTGCCCCGGCCGGAGTCGATCTCGATCACCTCGAACGCGTCGCCGAGGCGCTCCTTGAGCGCGGTGAACCGATCACGCGGGGACATCTTGTCCTCGCTGAACCGCAATCCCATCGCGCACAGGCCGTCGTTGGCGCAGCGGTCGGCCACGGTGGCCAGTTCGGCCGCGCTGAGCCCGGGGTCGCGTCGCTGCGCTGCGGTCATCGGGAACGGGACGGACGGCTGGCTGAGCACCGGCGCCAGCACGCTGTCGTCGACCGCGGCGGCCAGCGCGAAGCCACCGGTGAAGCACTGGCCGATCACGCCGACGCCCTTGCCCGGCGTCGAGGCGTTGAGGTCGCGGGCCAGCGCCCGCAGAAACAACGAGACCGGCCGCTGCTTGTCGGTCGCGAACGCCGCGAATTCCCGCGCCACACATGCGCGGGCGATGGCGCCGGCGATGTAGCCGGCGGTCTTCCGCTTGCCCGGCTCGCCGAACAGCGAGGGGATGGCCACGGTGAAGCCCCGATCCACCAGGTGATTGCCGAGCCCCAGCACGCCGGGGTGAATTCCCGGCATCTCCGGGATCAGCACCACCCCGGGACCGGTGCCCTTGCGGTACACGTCATGGGTGTAGTCGCCACCGGTGAACGGGGCCACCGACCATCCGGACAGGTCTGCTTCGGGTGCGGTCACGTGATCCCCTCGCCCCTTCTAGTTCCCGTGTTTTTGCGGGCCCGGCAGCGGCGGCTGGGACTGCGTCGCCGACGCCAGCGTACGGAACTGGTCGGTGCCGCCGGCGCCGGTGATCGCGATCTGGGTGGCACCGGCCGGGCCGGCCAGCCTGGTCGTCCAGATCGGCTCGGCGTCCGCGCCGCTCTGACCGCTGCCGCGGTAGACGACCCAGTTGGTGCCGGAGACTTCGACCGAACCGGTCGGGTAAGCCTCGGCATGGATGGAGGCGACCAGCCGGGTCTCGTCGGCGTCGCTCTGGGTCAGCCTCATGTACATCCCGGTGGGGCTGATGTAACCCACGGTGGAGGTGAGTGCGTTGCTCTGCCGACCGGTCGCGGGGTCGGTCCGACCGTTCGGGATGTCACCGCGACCGCCGGAGTTGGGCTGCCAGCCCGCCGGCAGCTGCGGTTGGCGAATGGGAAAGCCCAGCGTCTGGGCGTCCGAGCGCAGGGCCGCCGTCGCGTCGTAGGACGGGATCGTCCCCCTGTTGGTCCCGGTGAGCTGGAACGAACACATCCCGACCACGCCCGCCAGCAGGATGCACCCCAGCACCAACGGCATCAGCGACCAGAACATGTCGCGACCGTCCTGCAGCAGCCGCGGCTTGGCCGGCCGGGCAGCGGGCCCGGGCTCGCCGGCCAACTCGGCGCCCGCCTGCGGTTTCTCGGTCACCCCTGCAGTATTCCAGCCGGCCGGCGCCAGCCACAGCCCAGCTCCAGCGGACGGGCGTGCTTCTGTAACAATCAGCAGCTATGACAGTTGAGGGCGACCGACCGTCGGAACCCGGGCGCCGCGGCCCGACGCACCCGCGCTCGCGCGGGGAAGCCCCCGACCGCAACCTGGCGCTCGAGCTCGTGCGGGTCACCGAGGCCGGCGCCATGGCCGCCGGGCGCTGGGTGGGCCGCGGCGACAAGGAGGGCGGCGACGGGGCGGCCGTCGACGCGATGCGCGAACTGGTCAACTCGGTGTCGATGCGCGGCGTGGTCGTCATCGGCGAGGGCGAGAAGGACGACGCGCCGATGCTCTACAACGGCGAGGAGGTCGGCAACGGCGACGGCCCGGAGTGCGACTTCGCCGTCGACCCGATCGACGGCACGACGCTGATGAGCAAGGGCATGCCCAACGCGATCTCGGTGCTGGCCGTGGCCGAGCGCGGGGCGATGTTCGACCCGTCGGCGGTCTACTACATGAACAAGATCGCCGTCGGGCCCGAGGCGGTGCACGTGCTCGACATCACCGCGCCGATCGCCGAGAACATCCGGGCGGTGGCCAAGGTCAAACACCTGTCGGTGCGCGACATGACGGTGTGCATCCTGGACCGGCCCCGGCACGCGCAGCTGATCGAGGACGTCCGGGCCACCGGCGCGCGCATCCGGCTGATCACCGACGGCGACGTCGCCGGCGCCATCTCGGCGTGCCGGTACCAGTCGGGCACCGACATGCTGGCCGGCATCGGCGGGACCCCGGAGGGCATCATCGCCGCCGCGGCGATCCGCTGCATGGGCGGCGCCATCCAAGCGCAGCTGGCGCCGGTGGATGACGCGGAACGCCGCAAGGCGCTCGACGCCGGCTACGACCTCGACCAGGTGCTGACCACCGAGGACCTGGTGTCCGGGGAGAACGTCTTCTTCTGCGCCACCGGCGTCACCGACGGCGACCTGCTCAAGGGGGTGCGGTACTACCCCGGCGGCTGCACCACCCAGTCGATCGTGATGCGGTCGAAGTCGGGCACCGTACGCATGATCGAGGCCTACCACCGGCTTTCGAAGCTCAACGAGTACTCCGCCATCGACTTCACCGGCGACAGTTCCGCCGCCTATCCCCTGCCGTAATCCGACACCACCAGCGAGGACGTTCACCAATGGCCGCTGACGGCTCCGAAAGCACCGAGTACCGCATCGAGCACGACACCATGGGCGAGGTCCGGGTGCCCGCAAAAGCGTTGTGGCGCGCCCAAACTCAACGCGCGGTGGAGAACTTCCCGATCTCGGGCCGCGGCCTGGAGCGCGCCCAGATCCGGGCGCTGGGCCTGCTCAAGGGCGCCTGCGCCCAGGTGAACAAGGACCTCGGGCTGCTGGCCCCGGAGAAGGCCGACGCGATCATGGCCGCGGCGGCCGAGATCGCCGACGGCCAGCACGACGACCAGTTCCCGATCGACGTCTTCCAGACGGGTTCGGGCACCAGCTCCAACATGAACACCAACGAGGTGATCGCCTCCATCGCCGCACGCAACGGCGTCACGGTGCACCCCAACGACGACGTCAACATGTCGCAGTCCTCCAACGACACCTTCCCCACCGCCACCCACATCGCGGCCACCGAGGCCGCGGTGAATCACCTGATCCCCGCGCTGGAGGTGCTGCAGGACGCGTTGGCCGCCAAGGCCGACGAGTGGCAGACGGTGGTCAAGTCGGGCCGCACCCACCTGATGGACGCGGTCCCGGTGACCCTGGGCCAGGAGTTCAGCGGGTACGCCCGCCAGGTCGAGGCCGGCATCGAGCGGGTGTGCGCCACCCTGCCCCGGCTCGGGGAGCTGGCCATCGGCGGCACCGCCGTCGGCACCGGCCTCAACGCCCCCGACGGCTTCGGCACCAAGGTCGTGGCGGTGCTGGTGGAGCGGACGGGCATCTCCCAGTTGCGCACCGCGACAAACTCTTTCGAGGCCCAGGCCGCCCGCGACGGATTGGTCGAGGCCTCCGGTGCGCTGCGCACCATCGCGGTGTCGCTGACCAAGATCGCCAACGACGTGCGCTGGATGGGGTCGGGTCCGCTGACCGGGCTGGCCGAAATCCAGCTGCCGGACCTGCAGCCCGGCAGTTCGATCATGCCGGGAAAGGTCAATCCGGTTCTGCCGGAAGCGGTTACCCAGGTCGCAGCGCAGGTGATCGGCAACGACGCCGCGATCGCCTGGGGCGGAGCGAATGGCGCCTTCGAGCTCAACGTCTACATCCCGATGATGGCCCGCAACATCCTGGAGTCCTTCAAGCTGCTGACCAACGTGTCGACGCTGTTCGCCGAACGCTGCATCGTCGGGCTGAAGGCCAACGTCGAGCACCTGCGCGAGCTGGCCGAATCCTCCCCGTCGATCGTGACGCCGCTGAACTCGGCCATCGGCTACGAGGAGGCCGCGGCGGTGGCCAAACAGGCGCTCAAGGAACGCAAGACCATTCGGCAGACCGTCATCGACCGCGGGCTGATCGGCGACAAGCTCTCGATCGAGGAGCTGGACCGCCGCCTCGACGTGTTGGCAATGACCCGGGTCGAGGCCGCCCCGGACGGGCCCTAACCCCAATGCCGCGCAGTTAAGGGTGTGACTGGTGTGGCAATTGTGACACGCCGGGTGTAGGTGCCGGTAGGACAGCGGAACTCCCGGTATCGATGGATTGTCCGTCCAAAGACACCATCTCACCTGGGAGTTCCGCTGTCTGTTCAGTCTGTCATCTGTCCTGCTGCGCCGGGCCAGCAGGGGCCGTTCGCGCCGGGTCACCTGGGCGAGTTGACCCGGATCGTGTCGTTTGACCTCGTCGATGCCGCCTTGGAGAACACCGGCGGCATGCAGCGCCGTGTTCGGGTGTTGCCGTCGCGGGTGGTGGTGTATCTGCTGCTGGCTGCGGCCTTGTTCGCCGAGATCGGATACCAGCAGGTCTGGGCGCGGTTGGTGGCCGGTCTGGACCCGGCCACCGTGGCCACACCGGGGTCCTCGGCACTGTCCCAAGCATTGCGACGTGTCGGAGTTGCCCCGCTGCGCGAATTGTTCACGCTGCTGCGCGGCCCGGCCGTCGGCGCCGCACGCTGGCACGGCCTGCTGGTCTGCGCGATCGACGGCACGTCGATGTTCGTGCCCAACTGTCATTTGCCACGAGGATGGGACCACCGGTTGGCCAGTAACTATGGACCACCTGTTTGGCTCATTGGGGATGATCGGTGGTCGTCGGGCTGGTGTCAACTGAGGGCTTCTGACGGCGTCGGTAGGACTGGCCTTCGATGATGAGTTCATGCGCTGTCGAGGTGATTCTGTCGACAGCCGATTGGGCCAGCAGGGGGTCGGTCATGACGGCCAGCCATTCAACTGGAGCTGGCACATGTTCGTTATGACCGATTTCCCCTGCTAGCTGGACTTTCGACTGCTCTGCGTGTCGCATCGATCTTCAAGGCATTATCGCGATATGTTAGGTGCTGCCTTAACGAGTTAGGTGGGAAGAAGGTGTGCGGGTGGTGGAGGGTCTCCGGCTGATTCCCGGTGGCGCCGTCCCGGTCGAGCCCGTTGTTAGGGATCCTGTTGTCTTTCAACGGGAATGCGTCGATGCGTTCGTGGCGTTGGCGGGCGCGCGGGTTTAGCCCGGTGACGATCGACAATGACATCGGGTTGTTGGAGCGGACGTTGGCCGCACTGGGGCGTCCGGCGTGGGAGGTCACCAGCGAGGACATCGATCGCGTGGTTGGCGAGCTGGCGGTGGCGGGCCGTTCGGCGTCGACGCGGCGCGAGTACGTGCAGATCTTCAAGGGGTTTCACCGGTTCCTGCAGGCCCGTAAGGCTGCCGAGATCGAGGCCGGGTTCGGTGTGCGCTTGGTGTGCCCGGTTGATGAGTTCAACGCTTCACGGCACGTAGGTGACGAGTCGCCGGCAGTCGGGGCGCCGCCGACCCCCGACCGGGTGAGCGAGTTCTTCGAGTTCTTGAAGTCGAGGATCGCCACCGCCCGCAAGTACGGTCCGGCCGCGCGGGACTACGCGTTGTTTCGGACCCTGTATCACGCTGGGCTGCGATCGGAAGAGTCTGCACTGCTGGAGATAGTGGACGTGCATTTCGGGCGTGGACCGTTCGGCAAGTTGCACGTGCGATTCGGCAAGGCCGCCCACATGTCCGGTCCTAGGCCGCGGTGGGTGCCGATGCTGGACGGGTTGGACGCGTTGTTGCGGTGGTTTTTGGCCGATGTGCGGCCGAAGTTTCCGGAGTCGCCGGTGTTGTTTGCCGACGAGTCCGGTGGTCCGCTGAATCGTGGCACGATCCGCAACCGGCTGCGGTATCTGATGGAGCTGGAGGGCCGACCGGTCGCGGAGCGGTTCAGCCCACACGCGCTGCGTCGCGCTTGCGCGACACACAACTACGAGCGTGGCGTTGATCTGGTGGCGATCCAACAGCTTTTGGGTCATTGGACGGTGAGTTCGACCATGCGCTATGTGAACTATCAGAAATTGCATCAGACGGGCGCGTCTCCGCTGGTCGCCTGCTGAAGCAGATCTGGCTATGGTGTCATGTCGCCTACAGGACAGGGCGTCCCACCTGCATTGCTTGCATATCGCGCCCGTTGGATGCATGATCCTTTCGCCGGACGGTTGCGGGGATTCAGGTTGGAGGCGGCGTGGTGCGGGCAGATCTGGCTGGGTCGGCGCATCTGGAGCTGGTCTCCGGAGTTGTGCAGTTGCGTCCGGAAGACGCTGTGCTGGAGGCGATGTTGCGCGGATGGCGTGCCCAGCAGGTTGCGCGTGGTTTGCGGGAGGAGACCATCGCGCCGCGGGAGCGGTTGGTGCGCCGGTTTGCGACGTTCACTAACGAGTACCCGTGGCATTGGCTGCCGGGTCATGTCGACGAGTGGACGCAGTCGTTGATGGCGGAGTCGCATCTGGCACCTTCGACGATTCGCGGCTATCAGACCGAGCTGCGATTGTTCAGCGAGTATTTGTGCGACGGCCGTTATAGCTGGGTTGCGGTGTGCGAGCAGGAGTTTGGTTCGGGTGTGCATCCGGTGCCGATCTGCCATGAGTGGAACACGATAGAGCACCTCAATGGCTACGAGGGCAACCCGAAGGCCCGGCCATTCACCCGCGAGGAGTTGCAGCGGTTTCTCGACTACGCCGACGACCAGGTTGAGCGTGCGGTGTGCGCGAAACGCAAGGGCGCGTTGGCCGCCTACCGGGATGCGACGTTATTCAAAGTGGTGTATGGGTGGGGCCTGAGGCGGACCGAGACGGCGAAGCTGGATGTAGTTGACTGGGGCCGTAACCCGGCGGTGCCGGAGTTCGGCCGGTTCGGGATGCTGCATGTGCGCTATGGCAAGTCGGTGCGCGGGCAACCGCCGCGGCGACGCAACGTGCCGTCGGTCATGGGGTGGGCGGTGGAAGCGGTCGCCGACTACGTCGACAACATCAGGCCCCGTTTCGGGTGCGAGGACCATCCGGCACTGTGGGTGACCGAACGTGGCGGTCGCATCGCCCCGGCAGAGATCAACGCCCGCTTCGTCACATACCGTGACGCGCTCGGGCTACCGAAAACCCTTAGTCCACATAGCCTTAGGCATTCGTGGGTGACGCACCTTACTGAGGAGGGCGTTGACCGACGATTCATCCAGGAGGCCGTTGGGCATCGCTGCGATACGTCCACCGCGATCTACACCCACGTGTCCGGTGACTTCATGAACACCGCGCTGCGCAAAGCCCTGGCGCCGGCGTTCGACACGGCGCCCGACCCCACGAGCGGCAAGGAGTCCTGATGGCCCGCAAACTCGACTACCGATGGCACCTGCGTCAGGTGATGGCTGCACGCGAGATGTTCAGCACCACCGACCTGATAGAGCCGTTGGCGCAACGCGGCATCCATCTGTCGTCCAGCCAGGTCTATCGGCTCGTCGTCGAGCGACCCGAGCGGCTGAGCCTGAATATTCTGATGGCGCTGCTGGACGTCCTGGACTGCCGGATGGACGAGCTGATCGAACCGGTCGCCGCAGCCGCGCCGACGCGCAAGAAACGTGCCGCTGGCGGCGCCGACGCCGGTCTGGGCGGACTGCGGCCAAAACGCGCTCGCATCAGCGGCATTGAAAGCTAAGCAATGCCAAAGACATTCGCATCTGAGGTGCTCGCCGACCCGATCGGGGTCATCGTCGATCTGGTGCTTGGCGAAAAGCCCGGGCTGGATCGACGCACGGTCATCGGACTGGTCGAGGCGATGGCCGGTGGACGAGCGAAACGGCGCCGCCTCGCCCAGGCATTGCTGGACCGGCCCGCAGTGTTGACCGACGGGCGCTCGCCAGCGCCACGTGGGATTGGTGAGCTGCTGATCGCGCTGAATGCGGCTGGCGCCATGCATATTTCGTCTCCGGTTTGCGCAGGTTGCGGCAAGCATCTACACACCCTGCAGCGACGCGGGGATGACTGGTATTGCGCGAAGTGCGGTCCTCGACGAGAACCCTGCACAATATGCGGCTCGAGCAGGCCGGTTTACCTTCGCGACCGCGACGGCCGACCCAGGTGTTCACGATGCCTGCCCGATGACGGGCGGGATCCGACGCCGCTCATCGTCGACGTCGTGAGGCGAGCAGACCCGAGCTTGTCGGGTGAGGAGATCAACGCGGCAATCGAGGCGGTGGTGCCGCGTGCCGGACGCCGATACCGATTGGCGTGGGCATTGCAGCAGCGACCCGCCCTGCTGACCGGCGCCGGTGCCGAGGCGTCTGATCCTGCGGTGCTGCGGTTGATCGACCAGCTCGGGGACGCCGGAGCGAAAGGCATTGTCCACCCGGCCTGCCCCGGTTGTGGTCGAATCATCCACCTGCACCGGCCTATCGGCGGAAAGTGGTTATGCCGCAGCTGCACCGCCAAGTCCCGTGCCCAACCATGCGCTCGCTGCGGCGCGCTTCGCGAAGCCGCCACCCGTGACGAACAGGGCCAACCCGTGTGTCCGAGCTGCCTGGTCACCGATCCGATCAACCAGGAAGTCTGCGTGGACTGCGGCCGCCGCCGACCGGTTAGTATCCGCTGCGAGGACGGACCACGCTGCGCCAGTTGCCGCCCGCCGACGATCGCCGAATGCGCGATCTGCGGACGGACCGCGCCGAGCACGATTTCAATTGCCACCGGCCGCCCGTGGTGCGAAGCCTGCCACAAGCGGTGGGCCCAATGTATTTCGTGCGGCGAGTTCCGCCCTATCCGCGGCGGCACGCTGGCCGAACCGCTTTGCGCCGAATGCGTTCGTGACGAGTCCGGTTTCTGGCGCACCTGTCCCGGATGTGGTCAACGCGGCCGCCGGTATACGAGCCGGTGCGCCCGCTGCAACGTGCAGCAGCGGCTGCGCGAGCTGCTCGGCGACGCCCGCGGTGACATCCGCCCCGACCTGTGCGACCTCTACGAGGCCCTGGTCGCGGTCGAACGTCCCAACACGGCCGCGGTATGGCTCGATAACGGCGGCGGTCCCGCCATCTTGCGCGAGCTAGAGGCCGGTCAGCGCGTGCTGTCGCACGAGACGCTCGACGAACTGCCCGCGGGCAAGCCGGTCGAGCACCTGCGCAGCGTCCTGGTCGCGATCGGCACCCTGCCACACCGCGACGAACAGATGCTGCGGTTGCAGCGCTGGACCGCCGCCCTCATCACCGAACGCGTCGATCCCGAGGAGCGCGGCCTGCTGCACCGCTACGCCGTCTGGCACGTCATCCGCCGCCTGCGTGCCCGCGTCGGCGACACCGACACCACCTACGGGCAAGCCCGCGCCGCCAAGCGCTCCATCAGATCTGCAGCTGCCCTACTGGATTGGCTTGCCGCGCATAACCTTAAGCTTGCCACTGCCCGACAGGGAGATCTCGACCGGTGGCTAACCAGCGCCGCCGCCGGCCAGCGTCGCGACAGCGGCAACTTCGTGCGCTGGGCACGCCGAAACAGGCTCACCCGAGTCGAGCACGCCGCCCAACGATGGGACGGCCCCAGCGGCGTCATCGACACCGAGACCCGCTGGGAACAAGCACGCTGGCTGCTACACGACGACACGATCGACACCGCCGGCCGAAGCGAACTGACCATTGATGACATCGAACTCACCGACGAAAGCGTCCGGTTGCGGCTCGGACACGAGCCGATCCTGATCCCAGCACCGCTAGACCGACTGATCCGCGCCCTGGTCTCCACCCGATCACCTCACGCCGCCGTCGGCCGCCCTCGCAGCTCGCGATGGCTATTCCCCGGCGGGCAGCACCTACGCATTCTCCGACCATCCCTATGACCGATCAGCCGACATCTTCCCGAGCGCTGAGCAGGTGCGCGCGTATCTGGCCTCGTATGTGGCCCGGTTCGAGTTGGCCCCGCTTCTTCGGTTATCGACTGAGGTGGTGCGGGTGTCTCGCCACGGTAACGAATTCACGGTAGAAAGCTGTGGCCCAACGGGTTTGAGCACCGTGGTGTGTGACTTTGCGGTGGTATGCGCGGGAACCTTCTCTGAACCGGACATGCCTGCGATCGACGGTGCCGACCGGTTCACCGGGACGGTGGTCCATTCAAGCCAAGCGACCAATCCTGCCCTGTTCGCGGGGCGACGGGTGGTGATCGTGGGCGCGGGCAAATCCGCGCTGGATTGCGCGGCGTGGGCCGGGTCGCACGCGCAGGAATGCACGCTGGTGTTCCGAAAGGCCCACTGGATGATGCCCCGCTACTTCCCGGGAGGTATTCCCGCCGACCGGCTGACTCTGGGACGTTCGACCGAGGCGTTCTTCCGCTACCACCACCCCAGCCTGATGGAGAGGTTGTTGCACGGGCCGGGCAAGCAGCTGACCAACTTGGTCTGGCGGGTGGTGAGTCTGCTGTTTCGATTCCTGCTCAGGATGCCTGCGGCCATGGTGCCTGACGAGCCGATGCCTACTGGAATCGAAAACCTGGGGTTCGGCAAGGAGTTCTACGATATGGCCCGCCGCGGTCGGCTGGTCCTGCGGCGTGACTCGGTCGCGGCCTTTCTCGGCGGACCGCAGGTCCTGCTGGCCAGCGGCGATCAGATCGCTGCCGACATCGTCGTTTTCGCCACCGGCTGGCGCCAGCCGTTGTCGTTTCTAGCGCCCGAACTGCGGACACCCGTTGTCTCCGACGGGCGATTCCAGCTCTACCGGCATATCCTTCCGCCCACCGAGCAGCGCCTCGGGTTCGTGGGCTACGCCTCATCGACCGCGTGTCAGCTCAGCTCAGAAATCTCAGCCCACTGGCTTTCACGATGCTTCCGCGGCGAACTCGCACTTCCCAGTCTCGATGAAATGCAGACTGAGATACGACGCGTGCAGGCCTGGCTGGAGGAGGTCATGCCAGCTCGACCGCAGGGCTATCAAATCGGACCGCACCTGGTGCACCACATCGACGACCTGTTGGCCGACATGGGATTACCGACACGGCGAACCAGCAACTTCGTCAGCGAATATTTCGGGTCGTTCTCGCCGACACGCTACCGAAACCTCGCCCAAGAACGGCGCCCGGCCCGCGGTCGCAAGATCGACCGTCGCCGCTACTACTTGAGCGCCCAGCATGCTCTTGCGGCATTTGCCGCTCTCACCCTGGTTGGTGTCCTTCGCCGACACAACGCGACCCGGCGCCGGACCAACGAACACCCCGATCGGAACCAGACATGACACCGACAGACTCGGACCCGACCAACCTGGCATTCCGACAGTTGCGATATCCGACGTCGCCAGAGCGTCCGTCGGCGACATTCATCGAGGACGCTTATCGGCGTGCGGTCACCTCGACCTTGGCCGAGCTCAGCGGAGAGGACGGGACGGCATGAAGATCCGGTGGCGGTTGCGGATGGCGGCTGCGCAGCGTGAGGTGTGGACCGGAACCGAGCTGCGGCGACTGCTGGCAGAGAAGGCCGGGGTGGAGATGTCGGCGGCGTCGGTGTCGGCGCTGTTCACCAAGGAACCCAGCCAGATCAAGCTCTCGACGCTGATCGCGTTATGCACCGCATTGCAGTGCACCCCCGACGACCTGTTCGAGACCGATACCACCCCGCTCGAACGGCCCGCCACTCCGGCGCGGTCGGTTCCGTCGGAACCGAAGACAGCCAACGTGCGGGGCCGGTCGATGCCGCCGATGTAGATTCGGCGAAGCTTCGGAACGGGTTGCGGCCGATGGGGAAAAAGCAACGAGACTGCGTCGACTACGGAGCCCCGGTCGGATACCTCGGCCGCGAGCATTGCTGCCTGTGCACCCGCCGGTTACGGACGCAGGCGGCCAAGGCGCAATGCCCACGCTGTGGGCGCGACCGGGTGCTGGTGTCGGCGGTGGGTCGGTGCGTGCTGTGTTCGCGCTGTTGCCGGGAATGCGGCAGATCGATGCGGTTCCGCAACGAGGTGGTGTGCCGGCCGTGTCAGAAGCGGGCCAAGCTCGCGGCCGCGAGATCGACCTGCCCGCGCTGCGGAAAACCAGGCTATCTGCGCGAGTCGACTGGGTGGTGTGGCTCGTGCTCACGACCCGGTCCGCCGAAGGATCCGCCCCGGGTCTGCGTGTCCTGCGGCGAGTTGCGCCGCCACGTCGGGCGCGGCATGTGTGGGCGATGCTGGCAGCGTCGCCCGGACCGGCCGTTCGTGCGTGGCGAGACGCTGGCCGCCCGGCTCGCCGAGCCGCCGGGCTGGCTCGATGATTTCGTCGCGGACCTGGCGACGCATTACTGCCCGGCGCAGGCATGCAAGCTGCTCACCACGTTGGCACGGTTGCTCGCAGACGATTTCCCAAATCACCCGCAAAGCGTGCTCGAGCGGGCCCGCACGCCGGGTCGGTCGATGGGATCGCTGGCTCGGGCGTTGGAGGCGTTCTTCACCGAACGTGGTTTGGCGATGGCCACCGACCAGGCCGACCGGCTCGCCGCCGGGCGACGGCAGAGGCGGATCGACAGCGCACCGGCCGGGATGCGTGGCGCTGTCGCGTCCGAGCCTGTCACGATTTCTGTGTAAGTCAGAGGTGATTTGACTACGAGTTGTATTCTAGCACAATGGGATTCGCCCAGGGAATAGTCTGGCGAGTGTGTTGAGCGCCACAGTCCAGTTGTGCGTTCCAGTACCCGAATAGCCTCCTCTCTCGCTGGAGATGTTGCGCAGCCCGAGGTACAGCAACTTCATCGCGGCGTCCTTGTCCGTGAAATGACCACGGTTCTTGGTGATCTTGCGCAACTGGAAGTTGATCGACTCGATCGCATTGGTGGTGTAGACGATCTTGCGCAACTCCACCGGATAGTCCAGGAACGGAACGAATTCCCCCCAGGCGTTGTGCCACACGTCAATTGCACCCGGATATTGGGCGCCGAATTGCTGGTCGAACTCCTTGAGTGCGAGTTCGGCTCCATCGACGGTCGGCGCACTGTAGATCGCCCGCATCGCGGTGGCGACCTTCTTGCGGTCCTTATAAGACACGAAGCGCATCGCATTCCTAATGACGTGCACGACGCAGGTCTGCACCACGGTATCGGGATAGATCGAGCGGATCGCATCAGGCAGACCGGTCAGCCCGTCGCAGCAGGCGATGAGGATGTCGCGCACCCCGCGGTTGCGCAGGTCGATGACGACCTTCTGCCAGAACTTCGCCCCCTCGGAGTCCTGGATCCAGCAGCCCAAGGCGTGTTTGCGGCCCTCCAGATCCACGCCAATGGCCAAATAGGCGACCTTGGTGGTGATGACCCCGTTGTCGCCGATCCGCAGCCGCAGCCCATCGATGTAGAGGATCGGGTAGACCTCATCGAGCGGGCGGGCCTGCCAGGCCTTGATCTCATCGACCACCACCTCGGTGATATTGGAGATCAACTCCCGCGACACCGACGCCCCATAGACCTCCTGCAGGTGGGCTTCGATATCGCGGGTGGTCATTCCCCGTGAATACAGCGACAACACCACCGAATTGATGTTGTTGAGCCGGCGGGTCTTCTTCGGCACAATCGCCGGCTCAAACGAGCCGTTGCGATCACGCGGCGCATCGATCTGCACCGGGCCGTTGACGGTGGTCACCGTTTTCGGCGTGGTGCCGTTGCGCGAATTTCCCGATCCGCGTCCGGCCGGATCGCCGGCCTCATAGCCCAGATGGTGGGTTAGCTCCGCATTCAGCGCCCGCTCCAGCACGGCCTTAGTCAGCTGGTTCAGCAAACCGTCCGCGCCGTCGATCGGGGTCCCGGTCTTCACCGCATCCTTAATCAACGAGTCCAGCGTCTCTTCGGTGAACATCTCGGCCAGCCGCCGCGCCGCGGTCGTCTCCTCAGCCGGCATCTGCATGGTCTTGGTCACAAAACACTCCTTCTGTCCGCCCAACGGCGGTCCGATGATGGACCACCCCGGACTTACACAGATGGAATGACACGCCCTCGCGTCCTTCGCTGAGTCCATGCTGCACGCGCGTGAACGCGCCCGCCGTGCGGGCACTCGGCCCCGTACCGACCGCACCATCGAGTCGGCGCTGACGATCGTACGTGATCTAGCCCGCTTCCTCGATACCCAACGCGGCAAACAGGATTGGGCCCTCGCAGACATCGCCGATATCGAGGCGTTCCTCGCCGAGCTGCCGAAAAACCGGGCCCGCCGCCTGGCGGTGCTGCGCCAATTCTTCCGATTCGCACGCAACCATCATCTGGTGCTCATCGATCCAACCCGCGGCGTCACCATCAAGCGGCACAGGGCATTTCGTGGCCGTACTCTCACCATCCCCGAACAGCGCGTGCTGTTTGAGCGCTAAAGCGGTGATTCGGCAGTGCACCCACACGAGGCGCTGTTCGGGCTGCTGGCAATACTGCACGGCGCCTCCAGCAGCGAGGTGCGTCAGCTACGGGTCGAGCACATCGATACCGTCAATCGCTCGATCACCCTCGGCAGACGTCCTCACCCAGTGCCGCTCGACCCGGTCAGCTGGGCCGCGCTGCAGCGCTGCCTCGAGCACCGCGACACGCTGCGCACCGACAACCCGCACGTACTCGTCACCAGGGGCACCAAGGCCGATCGACGGCCGGCTTCCGAGGCCTACATGAGCCACCTGCTCGACCCGTGCGGCCTGCCGCCCAAGATGCTGCGCAGTACGCGACTGGCCGATCTCGTCAACACAATGGACCCGAAACTCGTCGCCGCAGCATTCGGCATGAAACCCGAAGGGGCGATGATCTACCTCGCCGATCAGCTCGACGATGGCCGATTGCTAGACCAGCTTGCTGAATCCTGACAAGTGCGAACGTGTCACGCTTCGGCAGCGCCTACGCACAGGTTCGCGCGAACATGTGCGCTTTATCGGGACTGCGGTTGGAGGTCAGCACGGTCGAGGCCCGCTGGTGGCGGGCCACGACGAGCTCGTAGAAGTCGGCGGTCGCGGTGGCATCCATCGGCTGCAGGGCGAAATCGTCGACGATCAATAACCGGATTTGAGCCAGGCGGCGCATCTCGGCTTCGGTGCTGTTGTCGAGCCGGGATGCTTTGAGCCGCTTGAACATCGCATCGGCACGCAGCATCAGTGTGGGGATGCGGCGACGCACGGCGATGTGACCCAGTGTCGTCGCCAGATGCGTTTTGCCCACCCCGACCGGTCCCAGCAGCAGGGCGCCGTGGGGACCGTCGAGGAAGCGCAGGCTGGTCAGGTCGGTCCACAAGGTGCGGTCGTAGCGCACCGCGGCGGTGTCGTCCCAGGAGTCCAGCCGCATTGCGGTGTCCAGTCCTGCGTCGCGGGCCCGGCGGGCCGCTGAGCTGTTGTCGCGGCGGCTGGCCTCATCGGCGAGGACCAGCTCCAAAAACGCCGCATGGGATAGGTGCTGCTGGTGGGCCAAGGTGAGCCGCTCGGGCAGGGTGTCGAGCATCCGCCCGAGCTTGAGTTGGCGCATCACATTCTTCAGGTCAGTCGAGATCGGGTCGCTGACAGTCGGTTTGGTTGCCATGGCGATCACCGCCCCTGGTTCTCGTTGTCGCTGACTGGGTTGGCGCCACCGTCGATGACGCTCATCCAGTCGGGCCGCTGCCTGCCTTGGGGGCGGTATTCGCCCGGATCGCGGGCGAACCGGGCCGGTGCCAGCCCGGTGGCCGCCCGCGCCGCCTCGGCTGGGGTGTTCTCGGTGGCTTTTTGCAGCATGGCGGCGATCTTGGATACCGAGACCACGTCGAGTTCCAGGGCACGCCCGCAGGCGGTGTCCACTGGTGTCGCGCCGTAGCGTTTGACCAGCCCCAACAGTCGGTAGACCTGGCGCATCCGGGTCCAGGGCAGCTGGTGGTCGAGCAGGCGTTCGGCGTAGATGCCGATATCGGCCCCGTGGCCGGCGGCGGTGGTGATCAGCCGGGTCAGGTCCCGCATGGCGTAGCCGGTCTTGTCAGCGGGCAGATCAGCCGGGTCGGTGGAGCGTCCGCCGGCGGGCTGGCGGGGATGGGTTTTGACCAGCTTGCCGCGGAAAAACGCCTTGACCAGCTCCCCGTCGGCACGGACCGAAAGCGTTTGCCCGCGAAGGTGTTCCGGAATCGAGTACAAGGCCCGATCGACTTGGATGTGGTAGTCACGGTGGACCTTGGCTTGCGCGTAGATCGGCACCTGGTAGACCACGGTCGGAGCCTGTCACGATTTCTGTGTAAGTCAGAGGTGATTTGACTACGAGTTGTATTCTAGCACAATGGGATTCGCCCAGGGAATAGTCTGGCGAGTGTGTTGAGCGCCACAGTCCAGTTGTGCGTTCCAGTACCCGAATAGCCTCCTCTCTCGCTGGAGATGTTGCGCAGCCCGAGGTACAGCAACTTCATCGCGGCGTCCTTGTCCGTGAAATGACCACGGTTCTTGGTGATCTTGCGCAACTGGAAGTTGATCGACTCGATCGCATTGGTGGTGTAGACGATCTTGCGCAACTCCACCGGATAGTCCAGGAACGGAACGAATTCCCCCCAGGCGTTGTGCCACACGTCAATTGCACCCGGATATTGGGCGCCGAATTGCTGGTCGAACTCCTTGAGTGCGAGTTCGGCTCCATCGACGGTCGGCGCACTGTAGATCGCCCGCATCGCGGTGGCGACCTTCTTGCGGTCCTTATAAGACACGAAGCGCATCGCATTCCTAATGACGTGCACGACGCAGGTCTGCACCACGGTATCGGGATAGATCGAGCGGATCGCATCAGGCAGACCGGTCAGCCCGTCGCAGCAGGCGATGAGGATGTCGCGCACCCCGCGGTTGCGCAGGTCGATGACGACCTTCTGCCAGAACTTCGCCCCCTCGGAGTCCTGGATCCAGCAGCCCAAGGCGTGTTTGCGGCCCTCCAGATCCACGCCAATGGCCAAATAGGCGACCTTGGTGGTGATGACCCCGTTGTCGCCGATCCGCAGCCGCAGCCCATCGATGTAGAGGATCGGGTAGACCTCATCGAGCGGGCGGGCCTGCCAGGCCTTGATCTCATCGACCACCACCTCGGTGATATTGGAGATCAACTCCCGCGACACCGACGCCCCATAGACCTCCTGCAGGTGGGCTTCGATATCGCGGGTGGTCATTCCCCGTGAATACAGCGACAACACCACCGAATTGATGTTGTTGAGCCGGCGGGTCTTCTTCGGCACAATCGCCGGCTCAAACGAGCCGTTGCGATCACGCGGCGCATCGATCTGCACCGGGCCGTTGACGGTGGTCACCGTTTTCGGCGTGGTGCCGTTGCGCGAATTTCCCGATCCGCGTCCGGCCGGATCGCCGGCCTCATAGCCCAGATGGTGGGTTAGCTCCGCATTCAGCGCCCGCTCCAGCACGGCCTTAGTCAGCTGGTTCAGCAAACCGTCCGCGCCGTCGATCGGGGTCCCGGTCTTCACCGCATCCTTAATCAACGAGTCCAGCGTCTCTTCGGTGAACATCTCGGCCAGCCGCCGCGCCGCGGTCGTCTCCTCAGCCGGCATCTGCATGGTCTTGGTCACAAAACACTCCTTCTGTCCGCCCAACGGCGGTCCGATGATGGACCACCCCGGACTTACACAGATGGAATGACACGCCCGCAGAAGGTCGTCATCGACCTGCGCAACCGCGGGGTGCGCGACATCCTCATCGCCTGCTGCGACGGGCTGACCGGTCTGCCTGATGCGATCCGCTCGATCTATCCCGATACCGTGGTGCAGACCTGCGTCGTGCACGTCATTAGGAATGCGATGCGCTTCGTGTCTTATAAGGACCGCAAGAAGGTCGCCACCGCGATGCGGGCGATCTACAGTGCGCCGACCGTCGATGGAGCCGAACTCGCACTCAAGGAGTTCGACCAGCAATTCGGCGCCCAATATCCGGGTGCAATTGACGTGTGGCACAACGCCTGGGGGGAATTCGTTCCGTTCCTGGACTATCCGGTGGAGTTGCGCAAGATCGTCTACACCACCAATGCGATCGAGTCGATCAACTTCCAGTTGCGCAAGATCACCAAGAACCGTGGTCATTTCACGGACAAGGACGCCGCGATGAAGTTGCTGTACCTCGGGCTGCGCAACATCTCCAGCGAGAGAGGAGGCTATTCGGGTACTGGAACGCACAACTGGACTGTGGCGCTCAACACACTCGCCAGACTATTCCCTGGGCGAATCCCATTGTGCTAGAATACAACTCGTAGTCAAATCACCTCTGACTTACACAGAAATCGTGACAGGCTCCCTTCTGCCAGAACTTCGCCCCCTCGGAGTCCTGGATCCAGCAGCCCAAGGCGTGTTTGCGGCCCTCCAGATCCACGCCAATGGCCAAATAGGCGACCTTGGTGGTGATGACCCCGTTGTCGCCGATCCGCAGCCGCAGCCCATCGATGTAGAGGATCGGGTAGACCTCATCGAGCGGGCGGGCCTGCCAGGCCTTGATCTCATCGACCACCACCTCGGTGATATTGGAGATCAACTCCCGCGACACCGACGCCCCATAGACCTCCTGCAGGTGGGCTTCGATATCGCGGGTGGTCATTCCCCGTGAATACAGCGACAACACCACCGAATTGATGTTGTTGAGCCGGCGGGTCTTCTTCGGCACAATCGCCGGCTCAAACGAGCCGTTGCGATCACGCGGCGCATCGATCTGCACCGGGCCGTTGACGGTGGTCACCGTTTTCGGCGTGGTGCCGTTGCGCGAATTTCCCGATCCGCGTCCGGCCGGATCGCCGGCCTCATAGCCCAGATGGTGGGTTAGCTCCGCATTCAGCGCCCGCTCCAGCACGGCCTTAGTCAGCTGGTTCAGCAAACCGTCCGCGCCGTCGATCGGGGTCCCGGTCTTCACCGCATCCTTAATCAACGAGTCCAGCGTCTCTTCGGTGAACATCTCGGCCAGCCGCCGCGCCGCGGTCGTCTCCTCAGCCGGCATCTGCATGGTCTTGGTCACAAAACACTCCTTCTGTCCGCCCAACGGCGGTCCGATGATGGACCACCCCGGACTTACACAGATGGAATGACACGCCCCACACCGCCGTAGAATCGCCAGGCCGCCTCGCAGCCGGCGACGATCGCCACCAGGGTCTGGTTAAACGTCAGCCACACGAACATGTGCCGCGAGTACACCGCCGTGAAGATCAACGCGTGCACCACCCGGTTGCGCCCCGATTCGGGATCGAAGATCTTGCCCATCTGACCGAAGTCGATCTGGCACTCCACACCGGGCTCACCGTCGGCAACCGGCACCGTGCCAGCGCTGCCACGACCCCGGTAGGCGGTGCACGCCGTGGCGTACCGGTGCAGGGTCCGCTGCGGCACCGCCATGCCCTGACGTGCCAACAGGTCACCGATCTTGACCACCGTCAGCCCCTTTTCCACCCACTTCACGATCTGATCGTGGTTGGCGCGCAACACCTCCCACGCCTGTCCATGCCCGTCCGGCCGACCCGGCCGCACCGCCTCGATCACCGCCCCGATCAGTTCATCGGTGAGCTGCTCCAGATCACCGTCGCGGACCAGCCCCGCCAACACCGCAGCGTTCGTATAGTCGCGTGCAGTCTTGCGATCCACCCCGGCCAACGCACCCACCCGGCGCAAGCCGGCCCCCGACATCCACACCCGCAACAGCTCACGTACCTCGATCACCGAAACCTCCCGATACATTCAGCGAACCTCCTTCACATCGATCGACATGAAGCGATCCGACCCAGTAATCGAGCAGCCACCGGCGCGACACGCCGGTGGTCCCATAACTGGCAAACGGGTGGTCCAATGAAGCTGGCTAAACCCTGCTCAAAGTGGTCCCATCACCGTGGCGGTCGACACCCAACAGTGCAGCCAATGCTGCGACGTTCGGTCGCCAGACCGGTCGCCCTGACGCCGAGTCCGGGTATCCGATGTTGCGCCTGCTCACGGTTGTGGCATGTGGCACCCGCACCGTCATCGACGCCGTGTTCGGCTCCTACCGTGTCGGCGAAACCACCTACGCGCCAACACTGCTGCGGTGCCTGAAACCAGACATGCTGCTGTTGGCCGATCGCAACTTCGCCGTCACCGCCCTCATCGAACAGATCGCCTCAGCCCACGCCGAACTGTTGATCCGCTGCAAAGACGCCCGCGTGCTGCCCCCGATCAAACACTTACCCGATCGAACCTGGCTGGCACGGATGGGCTCAGTGACCGTGCGTGTCATCGACGCCGCGATCACCGTGCGGCTCGATGGCGGGGCAACCCGCTACGGCCACTACCGCCTGGTCACCACACTCACAGACGAAAAGCAATATCCCGCACATGAATTGGTCCGTCTTTACCATCAGCGGTGGGAGATTGAAACCAGCTACCTGGAGCTGAAATCGACCATCCTGGGCGGACGAGTGCTACGTGCTACCACCCCCGCCGGCATTGGCCAAGAGGTCTACGCACTGCTGATCACCTACCAGGCCCTGCGCACCGCGCTGGCCGATGCCACCTTGGCCCGACCCGACATCGGTCCCGACCGGCTCAGCTTCACCGTCGCACTAAACGCCGCCCGCGACCAAGTCATCCACGCTGCCGCAGCGATCGCCGACACCACCATCGACCTGATCGGGCGCATCGGAGCAGCCGTTCTCAACCAGCCACTACCGGCCCGGCGATCACGCTCGAGCCCCCGAGTGGTCAAACGCGCCATCTCCAAACACCGAGCCAAAGGCACCATCGACCGCACCAACTACACAACCACCATCACCATAGAAATACTTGACGGTTGACAACAGGGCATCAACGCTAACTGCGCGGCATTGGCCCTAACCCGCCGGCGCCGACGCGTGGGTCGCCTCCGAGCGCCCGCGCAACACCGTGGAATAGGCCACGCTGCGCGCAGATTGGCCACGTGCACGCCTGATGTCGCAGACCAGATCGCGGTGGCCCAGCGCTGACCCACCGCGATCTTGCCCGCTGTTGACCGTCATGTCGTCTCCCGCGCCACGCGGTTTGGGATGCCGAGTGGCGGGGGACGGACTCGAGAGCGTAGCCCCCGCTGCGCTTTTCGAAAGAACCATGGCGGGCCCGGTCAGCGCGGGGCGGGCTGACCGCCCTAGCCGTTGCTCCCCGGGGCGCCCTGCGCTCCCCCTGCGCCCTGCGTGCCGGTGGCGCCGGTAGGGTCGCCGGTCCCGCCGGTCCCGCCGGCCCCGCCGGTGCCGGGCGCGCCGCTCCCGCCGCCCGTGCCGCCGACAGCGCTGCCGTCACCTCCGTCACCGCCGTTACCGCCGTTACCGCCGTTACCGCCGTCACCGCCAGGCTCGGACGGGTTGGAGTTCCCGCCGGACCCGCCGGCCCCGCCGGTCTGGCCGGCCCCGCCGGCCCCGCCGCTGCCGCCGGTGCTTCCACCGGCCCCGCCAGCACCACCGACACCGCCGGGAGCCGTCCCGCCGTCACCGCCGTGCCCGCCGACGCCGCCGGTTGCCGTGGCGTTGCCGCCGTCACCACCGGCGCCGGCGGTCCCGCCGTCACCGCCGTCACCGCCGGCCCCGCCTGTCTGCGGTCCTTGCGCGCCGTCACCGCCAGTCCCGCCGGTGCTCGATCCGCCGGCCCCGCCGTCGCCGCCGTGCCCGAATTCGCCGGTGGCGGCCCCGCCGGCACCGCCGCCGCCGGCGGCACCGCCGGCACCGCCGGCACCGCCGGCGGCGGTAACGCCGAACTCGCCGTTGCCCGTACCGGCGGCGCCGCCGGCGCCGCCGGTGCTCGATCCGCCGGCCCCGCCGTCGCCGCCGGTCGCGTATTCGCCGGTGGCGGCCCCGCCGGCACCGCCGGCACCGCCGGCCCCGCCGACCCGCCCCCTCCATGACTGTTGTAACCGGCTGTGCCGTAGGCGCCGGCACCGCCGCTACCACCAGCCCCACCGTCGCCCTCGGCGCCTGCCGTGCCGGTGTGGCTCAACAGTCCGTGCCCGGAAGCACCGGTGCCGCCGCCACCAGCGTTACCGCCGTTGCCGCCGGCTCCACCGTTGCCGGCGGAGCTACCGGTACCCGTGGGTGTCCCGCCGGCCCCACCCTGGCCACCTGCGACCCCACCGCCGCCGTTGCCGCCGTTGCCGGCTTGGGTCAACACACCGTAGGCCGCGCCGCCTCCGCCGCCCTGCCCGCCATTTCCGGCATCTCCACCGGCGCCGCCACTGCCAGCGGTGTCACCGGTGCCACTGGCGCCACCACCGGCACCGCCGTTACCGCCGAGCCCGCCGCTCACACCGTTGCCGCCTTGACCGCCGTCGCCCCAGCCGTAGGCGGTGCCGCCGATCCCGCCGGACCCGCCGGTCCCGCCGACACCGCCGGCCCCACCGGCACCGGCGGTGCTGTCATTCGCGGTGGCTGCGGCTCCGGCCCCGCCTTGACCGGCGTTGCCGCCAAAGCCACCGACGCCGCCGCTAGCGCCAGAACCCCAACCATCGGCCACGCCTCCGGCCCCACCGGTCCCGCCAGCCCCGCCGTTGCCGCCGGCCCCGCCGACGCCGCTGCCGCCATCGCTGAACGTGCCTGTAGCCCCACTACCGCCGACCCCGCCGTTGCCGCCGGCCCCACCGACCCCCCCGTCACCAATCAAGAAGTTCGCTCCGCCGGCCCCACCGGTGCCACCGGCGCCACCGTCACTGCCACCGGAAGCGGATGGGACATAGGTGGTGCCACCGTCACCGCCGACGCCACCGGCGCCGCCGTTGCCCACCCAGGACGCCCCGCCGTTGCCGCCGACACCACCAGCACCTCCGGACACACCGGCGGTTTCCGCCGCACCGCCATCACCGCCGGCGCCACCGGCTCCACCGGCTCCACCGTTGCCCAGATTGACCCCACCGGCCCCGCCGGCGCCACCCGCCCCACCGTCGCCACCGGGCGCACCGGCGGTGTCGGCCGCGCCGCCGGCTCCACCGGCACCGCCAGCTCCACCGGCACCGTAATACCCTGCAGCCCCGCCGTAACCGCCGGCCCCGCCGTAACCGCCGTCAACACCGTTACCGCCAGCACCACCGGCACCACCGTTCCCCATAAACAGTCCACCGATCCCACCAGCCCCACCAGCTCCACCATCAGTCGACCCGACGATGGTCAAACTCGCATTGCCACCCAAGCCGCTGATGCCGTTGCCGCCTGCCCCACCAGCCCCACCGTTGCCGATGAGCCCCGCGGGTCCGCCCGCGCCACCGACGCCGGCCGCATCGGTGGCCCCAGCACCGCCATTGCCGAACAACAATCCACCCGGCCCGCCGTTGGCCGCCGCCAGCGAACCGCCGCCGACACCGGCCGCACCGTTGTCGATCAGCCCGCGACCCGTCAGGGCGTAAAACGGCGCGTTGATGATCGGATCCAGGCTGGTGCCCAACTGGCTGGAGATCCAGTCCTGCCCGCCGGTCTGAATCAAACCATAGAAGTTGTTGAACCCACCGTTGAGGGAACCGGCCAGACCGGCGGGCACCCCCGCGAACGGGTTGCCCGACAGCACCCCGGCGGTACTTGCCACGCTGGACCCAGCTGCCGCCCCCCTCTGCAACGGGTTCATATTCGCCGCCTCGGCGAACGCGTATGCCCCACCGGCACCACTCAACAACTGCGCGAACCTCGCATGAAACCCCGCCGCCTGAGCACCCAGCGCCTGAAAGTCCGCGCCCACACCGGAAAACAACGACGCGATCGCCCCCGACACCTCATCCTCAGCGGCCGCCACCACCGACGTGGTCGACCCCGCCGCCTCCGTATGAGCCGCACTCAGCGACGAACTGATATTCGCCACCTCCGCCGCAGCCGCAGAAACAGCATCCGGGGCAGCAAACACAGACGAAGCCATCGTTCTCCTCAGGTCACTTCTACGGGGACGGCGAAACACGCGGGACAGAATCAGAAATTCGATCAACGGCCACAGAGGTCTGACCTGACCGGCCGTTTGCGGACAGTCGTTTATTTATCCTTTCAGGCGGCGCAATGGTTACAGGTTACTGAACCCTCGGGATTTTAACCCTCACCGTCGATTCATGAACCGGCCCGCGTTGACCCATCAAAGATGCGCGCGTAGAGGGGATCGTTGCCTCATCTGAGAATGCGCGCGTGCGGCGCGCCTACAGCTGATGCCTCGCTGGTTAGACCTGGATTTTTCATCGAATGTGGAGCTCAGGGGTGTCGTTAACGTGAAAGGTGCACTGCCGCAAGGATAATCGGAGTATTCGAGGCTCGGTTATCCAGGATGGGAGTGCACCTGTCAGATGCAGGCTACTACGGATTGGTCGAAGAATGTCCGAGTTGAGGTCCGTGGCGACGACGTGGTCGGGCACGCCGGTAACGTGATACCCCGGTTGCTGGCCGACAATCTGGGTTTGACCAGCGGTTTGTCGTCGGTGCTGTCGCGCCCAGAAGTCACCCACGACCGAGGCGCGGTGTTGCGCGATGTGGCGGTATCGATCGCCGGCGGCGCGCAGAACCTGGCCGGCACCGCGGTGCTGCGCGATCAGCACCGGTTGTTTCAGGCGGTGGCGTCGGTTCCGACGATGTGGCGGTCCCTGGGCGAGATCGACGAGCAGAGCATCACCGAGGTCACGGCCGTGCGCAACAAGGTCCGCTCTCGGGTGTGGGAGGCGATCGAGGCCCGCCACGGTGCGATCCCGGCTTCGCAGACCTGCTATGGGGACCTCGGGGACACGATCGTGATCCGCATCGACGCGTCGCTGATTCAGTCGCACAGCGATAAGCAGCACGCCGCAGGCAATTTCAAAGGCGGGTTTGGCTTCCACCCGCTGTTGGCGTGGTGTGACAACACCGGCGAACTGCTGGCGGTGATCGCCCGTGCAGGCAACGCCGGCTCGAACACCGCGGCCGATCATATCGCGATCATCGACGCCGCGATCGCGGCGATCCCGGCCAAGTGGCGCCGCAAGTTGCTGGTCACCATCGACGGCGCGGGTTCAAGCCACGCCGTCGTCGAACACCTGGAGAAACTCAATGCCCGGCCGGGGATGTCAGTGGGCTACTCGGTCGGATTCGACCTCGATGAGCGGGTCCGGGTCGCGATCGGCCAGATGCCCGATGCGGGATGGCAAGCCGCACTGGATGCCACCGGAGCGGCCCGTGACGACGCCCAGGTCGCCGAGTTGACCGGGCTGCTGCGCCACAGCACCGGAGGGGATCGGCTGGTCGGCTGGCCGGCCGGCATGCGCATCCTGGTGCGGCGCGAAGAAATCGAACACGGCACCCAGTTGTCATTGTTCGAGCAGCTGGCCGGCTACCGCTACCAGGTCCTCGCCACCTCGACTGCCGGTGGACAACCCCAGCGACTGGAAGCCCGCCACCGCGTCCACGCCCGGGTGGAGGGCTTCATCCGCACCGGCAAAGACACCGGCCTGGCCCGCTGGCCCTCACACTCGTTCGCCATCAACACCGCTTGGGTCACCGCCGTCGCGATCGCCATCGACCTGCTGTGCTGGATGCGACTGCTACTCCTGGACGGCCCACTGGCCAAAGCCGAACCCGCCACCCTGCGCTACCGGCTGCTGCACGCCGCGGCCCGGCTGATCAAACGATCCCGCTACCTGATCCTGCGGATCCCCCAAACCTGGCCCTGGGCACAAGAATTCGCCGACGCCCTCAACAGGGTCCGCGCCATACCCTGACCCACAGGCCCCTATGCCCTCTCGACCCCAAGAAAGGAGTAACCACCCCCGGGATAAAGGACCCGGCGTCACCGCACGACACGCGGCGCCGCCGCCTACCCCCAGCCTCAAAACCTCGACAAAGCTGCCGCCCCGCAGACCGCCACAGCAGAACCCGGGCCACCGTGAAATTCTGAGGTAGATGAGTGATTCCTAAAAGAGGTTCGTGTTATTGAGTGACAATGATGTAATTCTCTGCGATAATTATTGTCGTGGCGAGGGCAGCGGCAAAGCGGGGCTCTTGTGACGTGAGCCGGTTCGTGACCAGGGGATTTGGGGCGCAACGCCGTGTCCTGCTTACGTTTTGGACTGTTCAAAGGTTCAAGACGAAGAACGAGTTGGCAGCAACACCGAACTGTGTTTCGCGCTGCTGCGCCACACCGGTCTTTCTTTATGAGCAATTCGTCACTTAATTACGCGAACCTCTTTAAGTCAGACACACGTCAATTTCCTGAGGGCTCACGGCAGCATCACCACTGCATCGATCCGGCCGACACGCAGGGCGCCGGAAAAGTTGATGCGTAGTGCTGTGACCTTGGCCGTTATCGCCGCGTGACCGGCGTGGCGTATGTGGCAGGGTCGGGTGGCCCGGGGGAATCGCACCCCCGGGCTCCCACGGAACGGAGCGTGACGGTCTCCCGTCACTCCGCTCTTGCCATCTTGATCATCAACGGGTACGCGACCCAGACCCAGGGGGCGAAGTAGCGCGGGTACTGCGCAGTCACGCGCTCCCACGCTGCCCTGGCCCGGCGACGGGCACGGAACTGTTTGTATTTCTTACGGACCCACCCGGACCCACCGCACCAGGTAGGTGTTGATGCGGGCCAGCAGACCATACAGCGCCGACGGGTAGAAAGCCCCGTAGTAGCGCATCCAGCCCTGAACGATCGGATTGATCATCCGGGCCAGATCGGCGAAGGCGAGCTCGGTGCGCCGATGCAGGCGCCACCGCCGCACCACGCAGCTCATCTTCTTCAAGGCGTCCTTGCTGACCGCGGGCAGGAACGAGGTGAACACCACCCCGTGTCGATCCCGCGCTCCGCGGGCGCGGAACGTGAAGCCCAGGAACGTAAACGACGTGTGCTCTGCCGAGCCGCGCCGATTGTTGTCCTGGCAGTACACGATCCGGGTCTTGTCGGGGTGCAGTCGCAGCCCGACAGTCTCCATCCTGTCGGCGATCGCCGCCTGCACATGGCGAGCTTGACGCTCGCTGACACAGTGCACGACCGGGTGAGTAGCCGGGAGGGATCGCACCTCCCGGCTCTCGCAGAACCGGACTTGAACCTCTCGGCTCATCCGGCTCCCATCGCCCAGCCGTCAGGACGTGCGCCGAGGCGCCAGTGCGCGAACAGGCGGGGAGATCGACGAGCGATCTCGGCCAGCCATGCCATTGCGCGGCGTTCACGGCGCTTGAGCCGTTTGTATTTCCGCGTGGCCCACCGCACCAGGTGCATGGTGAGCCGGCGGAGGAAGTAGAGCAACTCGGAGCGGTAGAAGCGTCCGTAGTAGTTGACCCACCCCTGCACGATGTTGTGGGTAAGTCCCCTGGGGTGGTGGGGTTTCGGACTCGGGGCTGACGTGGGCCGACTGTCGTCGGGTGTGTCGCTGGGCTCTGGGGTGGGCCATCGCGTAGTGATCAGTGAGTTACCGACAAAAGTGACTCACGAAAGGAACCTCTACGCGATGACCCAAGACCATTCTGCCTTGCTCGTCCAGCTCGACGCGCTGAAGTCTGCTGACTCGGGGGCGGTGTTCGCCGAGCTGATCCGCGCCGGGCTGCAGGCGCTGATCGAGGCCGAGGCCACCGAGACCATCGGCGCCGGCCGCTATGAACGTTGTGACGGTCGCGGCACGCACCGTAACGGGCACCGGCCCAAGACGGTGTCGACCACCGCCGGCGATATCGAGGTGGGCATCCCCAAGCTGCGGGCCGGGTCGTTCTTTCCGTCACTGCTGGAGCGGCGCCGCCGCATCGACAAGGCCCTGCACGCGGTGATCATGGAGGCCTACGTCCACGGCGTGTCGACCCGCAGCGTTGATGACCTGGTCACCGCGATGGGCGTGGACTCCGGGGTGTCCAAGTCGGAGGCCTCGCGTATCTGCGCCGGCCTGGATGCCGAGATCGAGGCGTTTCGCACCCGCAGCCTGGCCCACACGCAGTTTCCGTAAGTGTTCTGCGACGCGACCTTCTGCAAGGTGCGCGTCGGGGCGCACGTGGTCTCTCAGGCGCTGGTGGTGGCCACCGGGGTGTCCATCGACGGCACCCGCGAAGTGCTGGGGCACCGCCGTCGGTGACAGCGAGTCCTACGAGTTCTGGCGTGAGTTCCTTGCCTCGCTCAAGGCCCGTGGCCTGACCGGAGTGCATCTGGTCATCTCCGATGCCCACGCCGGGCTCAAAGCGGCTGTGGCTCAACATTTCAGCGGGTCGTCGTGGCAGCGGTGCCGGGTGCATTTCATGCGGAACTTGCACACCGCGGTCTCGGCCAAACACGCCCCGGCGGTGACTGCGGCGGTCAAGACGATCTTCGCCCACACCGACCCGCAGGAGGTCGCCGCCCAGTGGGACCGCGTCGCCGACACCCTGGCGGGCAGCTTCCCGAAGGTCGCCGCCATGATGAGCGACGCGAAAACCGACGTCCTGGCGTTCACCGCGTTCCCGAAGGCACATTGGCAAAAAATTTGGTCGAACAACCCGATCGAACGGTTGAACAAGGAAATCAAGCGTCGTGCCGATGTCGTGGAGATCTTCCCCAACCCTGCGGCGTTCCTGCGCCTGGCCACCGCCGTGGTCATCGAGGCCCACGACGAATGGCAGGTCACCCGCCGCTACCTCTCCGATATCTCCATGGACGAACTGCGGACGGTGATCGACGCGAAAAACGCCGCTGCCGCGCTTGCCAAACAACACCAAATCACCTAGCGTTCAACATGACTCGTTGATCACTACCGCGTGAACCACGCCAGATCCGAAGTCCACCACTCAGCGGGACGCTATCAGCATCGACTCCAGAGGTCTCCCTACCTACCCATCGAGACCTCCTTCGCCGTTCGTGGCGCACGTCCCGGAAAAGTCACGTCTCATGAGGTCAGGATCAATTTGAGGGCGTGATCTGGGTGTCTGGCGTGGTGGCGGAGGCCGGCGGCGATGTTGTCCCATCCGGCAGGGTGACGGCCCAGGCGCGAGCCTGCCCGAAACCAGCTCCGCCAGCCCCCGAACCCGGATCACGAGGCCGATAACGCCACGACAGCACCCCACCACCGCCTCACAGACCCACACCTGGCAGCCATCCGCTCAGGATCGCCCTTTGATCAGTGGTTCCCTAACCCGCCGGCGCCGACACGTGGGTCGCCTCCGAGCGCCCGCGCAACACCGTGGAATAGCATTCGGCCCACCGCGCCCGTTCGGCCTCGCCGGCCTCCTCGACGGCCGCCGCCGAACACAGGATCCGCCGCTCGGAGGTCTTGGCCAGGTCGGCCAGCCGCGCCGCCTCGTTGACGGCGTCCCCGATCACCGTATACTCATAGCGGTTTTCGGCGCCGATGTTGCCGGCGAAGACGCGGCCTGCCGAGACCCCGATGCCGAAGTCGATCGGCAGCCGGCGCAGCTGGGTGCCCAGCGCGCGCGCCGTCGCCAGCGCGGCCGCCGCCGGTTCACTACTGCGCAGCGGCGCCCCGAAGACGGCCAGCGCGGCGTCACCCGCGAACTTGTTGACCAGCCCCTGATGTGCGTCGACCGCGTCCACGACGATCCGGAAGAAGTCGTTGAGCACGTCCGCGACCTCTTGCGGGGGGCGGCTTTCGGCGAGCTGCGTCGAGCCCACCAGGTCGATGAACAACACCGCCGCCTCCACGACGTCGCCGGACAGCGACGCGCCCTCTTGGATGGCCCGCTGCGCGACGTCCGCCCCGACGTGGCGCCCGAACAGGTCACGCAACCGGTCCCGCTCGGCGAGCCCTGCGACCATCCTGTTGAATCCTGATTGCAGACGGCCGATTTGGGAGCGCTCGTACACTCCCACGTAGGTGCCGATTCGGCCATGCTCCACTTCGGCCATCGCCTCCACCACGTCGCCCAGAGGATCGGAGATGGATCGCGACGTCAGGATCATGATGGGCAGCCCGAGCAGCAGCGCGGCGAGCGACACCACCAGGATGGGCACGTCCAGCGAAGCCGACCTCGCGAAGAGCCAACCGTAGGACCGCAGCGCGACGAATGCCGCGATGACGCCGATGGGCAGCGCGCTGCACAGGAACCACAGCATGATCAGTCGCGCGAACACACCGGGCACGGCCACCCGGGGCTCGCCGTTGCGGGTGGCGGCCACCATAATGGGCCGCACGATGCGTTGGGTGAGCAGCAGACCGGTGCCCGCGGTGGCCGGGCCGCCGAACAGCACGCCGAGCCCGATGGGCAGCAGCAGCGCCGCGCCGGCGGACCGGTTCAGCAGCAGCGATGTCCCGCCGGTCACCGCCCAAGCCCCGAACAGGATGATCGCCTGGTGGCGTGCGAGTTTCATCGCGGTGTCCCGCTGATCCGGATCGGGTTCGGACCCCGATGCGAACCACCGCAGCGTGGGAGCGAGGTTGAGCACGCCCGCCACGGCGACGCCGAGGGCGCCCAGCAGGCCCAGTACCACCACCGCCACCGCGTCGTGCCTGGCGAAGGACACCGAGGTGCGGCGCCCCAGCGGGATCAGGATGGCCGACGCGTCGAGCAGTCCGATGACGTAGGCCACGGCGAGGTCGGTCCCGTACTGAATCGACAGGCGGCGTGCGGACTTGCGCTGCCCCGCACCGGATGCCGCTGCCGTGCTCACGCTACAACGGTAGCCGCGCGCGGCCCGGCCGCGGGCTAGGCACCGTTGTTCGGCCCGCCCGAGTTCTGGCCCGGGATGTCGGTGATCGGGAAATTGGGCATCGGCTTGGGTGACGGTGTGTCGGGCAGCGCCGGGATCTCGCTCGCCGGGATGTCATGCAGGACGTTGGCCGGCGGCCCGTTCTCCCGGCTACCGTAGCTGCTGCCCGGCGCCCGCGGCCCCAGCAGTTCGCTGACCGTCACCATGCGGTAGCCGTTGGCCTTGAGTACCGGGATGAACTGGTATACCAAATCCACGGTGCTCGAGTAGGTGTCGTGGAACAGCACCACGGAGCCGGGCTTGACGTAGGTCATCAGCATTGCGCGCGTCGCAGCCGTGTTCGAGTCGTTCGCCCAGTCGAAAGGGATGACGTCCCAAAGGATTTCGGCCAAACCGAAACGAGCGGCGGTCCGGCGCACCGCGTCGTCGGACAGCCCCCCGGCGGGACGGTACAGCGCGGGCGTGCGGCCGGTCGCGGCACTGATCGCGTCGTTGGCCCTCGAGAACTGGCCGGCGATGTCCTGCGGGGGGATCGTCGTCATGTTGGGGTGTTCCCAGGTGTGGCTGCCGATCTCCATGCCGGCGTCGGCGATGCGCCTGGCCCCGGCCGGGTCGGCCGCCACCTTGTTGCCGATCAAAAAGAACGTCGCCTTGGCGTCGTTGTCCTTCAGGATTTTCAGCAGCCGGCCGTCGAACGGGCTCGGCCCGTCGTCGAACGTCAGCGCGACGCACTTGACCACCGCGCAACTGAGGTTCTCCGCGCGGGTGACGTGGCCGGTGAGGCCGCCGATGACCAGCACCGCGACGGCCGCCACGACGCCGAGAACGGTCCGCCAGTAGCGCCAGGCCTGGCTGTCGGGTCGTTTCGGCACGCTCGCAGCCTACCGTCCTGCGCGCTCAGTGCGGCCCGGCGATCTCCTCGAGCATCTCGGTGACCAGCGCGGCGATCGGTGAGCGCTCACTGCGCAGCAGCGTGATGTGGGCGAACAGCGGGTGGCCCTTGAGCTTCTCGATCACCGCCACGACCCCGTCGTGGCGGCCGACTCGCAGGTTGTCGCGCTGGGCGATGTCGTGGGTCAGCACCACCCGCGAGCCCGTGCCCAACCGGGACAACACCGTCAGCAGGACGTTGCGTTCCAGCGACTGGGCCTCGTCGACGATGACGAACGAGTCGTGCAGGGAGCGGCCGCGGATGTGGGTGAGCGGGAGCACCTCGAGCATGCCCCGGGAGAGCACCTCGTCGAGAACCGCCGGGCTGGCCAGGCCCTCGAGGGTGTCGAACACCGCCTGCGCCCACGGCCCCATCTTCTCGCTCTCGCTGCCCGGCAGGTAGCCCAGCTCCTGGCCGCCGACCGCGTAGAGCGGGCGGAACACCACCACCTTGCGGTGGGTCCGCCGTTCCAGCACGGCCTCCAGGCCCGCGCACAACGCCAGCGCGGACTTCCCGGTGCCGGCCTTGCCGCCCAGCGACACGATGCCCACCGACTCGTCGAGCAGCAGGTCGAGCGCGACCCGCTGCTCGGCGGAACGGCCGCGCAGCCCGAACACCTCGCGGTCACCGCGGACCAGCTGGACGCGTTTGGTGGCGGTGACCCGGCCGAGCGCATGCGAGCTGCCGCCAAGAAGCCGAATCCCGGTGTGGCACGGCAAATCCCGCGCCTCGGCCAAGTCGATCTCACCGTCGGCGAACAGCGTGTCGATGTCCTCGGCTGCGGTGTCGATCTCGTGCATCCCCGACCAGCCGGAGGTCACGACGTCCTGGGCGTGGTACTCGTCGGCGGGCAGGCCCACCGCAGCCGCCTTGACCCGAAGCGGAATATCCTTGCTGACCAACGTAACTCGTCGACCTTCGGCGGCGAGGTTGGCGGCGCAGCTCAGGATCCGGGAGTCGTTGCTGTCGGTGCGGAAGCCGGCCGGCAGCACCGAGGGATCGGTGTGGTTCAGCTCGACGTGCAGCGTACCACCTTGTGTCCCAACGGAAATAGGCTGATCGAGTCGTCCGTGCTCGAGGCGCAGGTCGTCGAACAGGCGCAACGCCTGACGCGCGAACCACCCCAGCTCGTGGTGGTGCCGTTTGGCCTCCAGTTCGCTGATCACCACCAGCGGAACCACCACCTCGTGCTCGGCGAACCGGCTGCACGCCCACGGGTCGGACAGCAGCACGGAGGTGTCGAGAACGTAGGTCCGGATATCGGTCACGTGGCGCTCCTCGAGCGGGTTGAGCCCGCGCGGACCCACACAGGCATGTCGGTGGGAATCGCGACACCAGGGCCGGGGCCGGTCCTGCCGTTGTGTTGACGGGAGGTGCCGCCCTGGCAGCTGAGCTTGTCGCTGGCCATCACCGACGACGCTACTCTCGTGGGCGCGTGCGCGCCGCGCAGGCGCGCCGAGGTCTTAACCGATGACGAACTGGCCCAGCGCGGGCTCGTCGGCCACACCCCAGGCGGTGATGCGGTCCGAGATCGCCTGCCGCAGTTCCGCGGGACCGAAGATGCCCGCCTGGGCGACGTTGCGCACCTTGTCCTGGTAGGAGTCGATGTCGGCGCCGGGGACCTGCAGGTCGGCGGCGCGGGCCGCGATCGCCGCGATGGTCTCGTCGCGGGTGTAGTCGAGGCAGTGCGCGACGAGGTTGGAGAAGAACTCCTCGTGCCGCACCTCGTCGCGGGCGATGCGGTCGACGAGTCCGGCCAGGACCGGCTCCTCGACCTTGGCCGCCAGGTTGGCGCAGAAGATCGCATGGGTGCGTTCGGTGAACGCCATGTACACCAGGGTTTCAACTTGGGTGTACGTGTCGGCGCGGTAGCCCTTCATCACGTGCTCGACCCGCGCCTGCTCGTTGGCGGTCGGGTCGACCTCGCGGGTCACCACCAGGTATTCGCGCAAAGCGATCGCGTGCAGGTGCTCCTCGGCGGTCCAGCGGCCCAGCCAGCGGCCCCACCACTCCTCGAGGATGAAGTGCTCGACGAGCTCGCGGTGATGGCCGGCGAGGTTGTCCTTGAGCAGCAACATGATCTCGCAGGCGTCGGTGATGTCCTTGGGCAGCGTGGCCTGCGACGCATCCCAGTCGCGACCGCCCAGGAAGGCGAAGTTCTCCCCGCGTTCGAACGGCACGTAGTCGTGGGCGAACCAGAGTTCCTCGGTGTTGAGGTGCCGGTCCATGTTCGCCTCGACGACGGGCTCGAGTTCCAGCGTCAGCGCATTAGCGACAGGTTTCTGTGCCATGGGGTTACTGTAACCTGCGTACACAGGTGAGTGAAATTCTCCGGTCGTGTCGCAACCGATTGGTGACTTTGGTCCTTTCGGGACCGACCGGCCGTCCGCTAACCGTCGACCAGCGTCCAGTCCTCGATGCCCTCGTAGAGGGGAAAGTTCGCGGCCAGCGTGGTGACCCGGCGCCGGAGCGCGGCGACGTCGGCCGACGTCCCCGCCGCGAGCGCGGTGGCGATGATGTCGGCGACCTCGGCGAACTCGGCGTCGGCGAAACCGCGGGTGGCCAGCGCCGGGGTCCCCACCCGCAACCCCGACGTCACCATCGGCGGGCGGGGGTCATTGGGCACCGCGTTGCGGTTGACGGTGATGCCGATGTCGTGCAACAGGTCCTCGGCGGCCTTCCCGTCGAGCGGCGAATCGCGCAGGTCGACCAGCACCAGGTGGACGTCGGTGCCGCCGCTGACCACCGACACGCCGGCCTTGGTCACGTCGGGGGCCGTCAGCCGCTCGGCGATGAGGCGCGCGCCGGACAGCGTGCGCCGCTGCCGGTCGGCGAACTCCGGCGTGGTGGCGATCTTGAGCGCGACCGCCTTGCCCGCCACCACGTGCATCAGCGGGCCGCCCTGCTGGCCCGGGAAGACCGCCGAGTTGACGGCCTTGGCGTACTCCTGCTTACCCATGATCATGCCGGAGCGGGCTCCGCCCAACGTCTTGTGCACGGTGGTGGACACCACGTCGGAGTGCGGCACCGGCGACGGGTGCAGTCCGGCGGCCACCAGGCCGGCGAAGTGCGCCATGTCCACCCACAACTTGGCGTCGACCTCGTCGGCGATCGCCCGGAACGCCGCGAAGTCGAGGGTCCGCGGATACGCCGACCAGCCGGCGATGATGACCTTCGGACGGAACTCGAGGGCCTTGGCCCGAACCGCGTCCATGTCGACCAGGTGCGTGGTGGGGTCGACGCCGTAGAAACCGGTCTCGTAGAGCTTGCCGGAGAAGTTCAGCTTCATGCCGTGCGTGAGGTGCCCGCCGTTGGCCAGGTCCAGCCCCAGCAGCCGCTCCCCCGGCGTCATCAACGCGTGCAGCACCGCCGCATTGGCCTGGGCCCCCGAATGCGGCTGGACGTTGGCGAACTCCGCGCCGAAAAGCGCCTTGGCCCGGTCGCGGGCGATGTTCTCCACGACGTCGACGTACTCGCAGCCGCCGTAGTAGCGCCGGCCGGGCAGACCCTCGGCGTACTTGTTGGTCAGCACACTGCCCTGGGCCTGCAGCACCGCGCGCGGCACGAAGTTCTCCGACGCGATCATCTCCAGGGTGTCGCGCTGCCGCTGCAGCTCCTTGCCGATCAACTCCGCGATGTCCGGGTCGACCTCGGCGAGCGGGGCGGACATCACAGAGGACGTGCCGGGAGCGGTGGCGCGGGCGTCAGGTGCAGCAGTCACACGGGCAGTCTATCGAGCGGCACTTTTAGCCAGCCCAGCCGTCGGGCGCCCGACGGGCCCTGCCACACTTGCTCTATGCCGCGGCTTAGCGAGCCGAGCCCTTATGTGGAGTTCGACCGGAAGCAATGGCGTGCGCTTCGCATGTCGACGCCGCTGGCCCTCACCGAGGAGGAGCTCGTCAGCCTGCGCGGACTCGGCGAGCAAATCGACCTGCTCGAAGTCGAAGAGGTGTACCTGCCGCTGGCCCGGCTCATCCACCTCCAGGTCGCCGCCCGCCAGCGCCTGTTTGCTGCCACGGCGGAGTTCCTCGGCGAACCGCAGCAGAACCCCGACCGGCCCGTGCCGTTCATCATCGGCGTCGCCGGCAGCGTCGCGGTCGGCAAGTCGACGACCGCGCGCGTGCTGAAGGCCCTGCTGGCCCGCTGGGAACACCACCCGCGGGTCGACCTGGTGACCACCGACGGGTTCCTGTACCCCAACGCCGAGCTGGACCGGCGAAACTTGATGCACCGCAAGGGATTTCCCGAGAGCTACAACCGGCGGGCGCTGATGCGTTTCGTGACCGCGGTCAAGTCCGGTTCCGAGTACGCGTGCGCGCCGGTGTACTCCCACCTGCACTACGACATCATCCCCGCGGCCAAGCAGGTCGTCCGCCACCCCGACATCCTGATCCTGGAGGGCCTCAACGTCCTGCAGACCGGCCCGACCCTGATGGTCTCGGACCTGTTCGACTTCTCGCTGTACGTGGACGCCCGCATCGAGGACATCGAGCAGTGGTACATCTCGCGGTTCCTGGCCATGCGCAGCACGGCGTTCGCCGACCCCGAATCGCACTTCCACCACTACGCGCCCCTCAGCGACACCAAGGCCGTCGCCGCCGCGCGCGAGATCTGGCGCTCGATCAACCGGCCCAACCTGGTCGAGAACATCCTGCCCACCCGGCCGCGCGCGACCCTGGTGCTGCGCAAGGACGCCAACCACTCCATCAACCGGCTGCGCCTGCGCAAGCTGTAGCTGCGGGGCCCGCCCGGACCCCGCAGCCACGCGTCGGGCGCTCAGGCCGCCAGGCGGCGCACCCCCAGATACTGCAGCGCGGCGAACGCCGTCGTGTACACGGCGCTGCCCAGCATCGCCGCAACCCCGAGGCCGGTCATGGGCACCAGGTCGGCGGCCAGCACCGCGGCCAGCGTGCAAGCGACGTTCGCGACGACGACACTGGCCCCGGCGCGGCGCGGACGGGGCACCGCCGCGAGGCTGAACACCACCAGCCCGTAAAGCACGAAAGCGGCGCCGAGGCCGTATTCCACGCCCGACGGCAGGCCGGTCAGCGACGACAGCGGGTCGGCGGCGAAGGCGACGGCGAGCCCGCACAGCCCGGTCACCGTCGCGTCGGCGCGCATGGCGAAACGCAGCAGCGAGTCGGTCGAGTCGTAGAGATGAGGGGCGCCGAGACCGGACGCACCGGATACCGAGGTCATGCGATCACTCCTTGCGATGGCGGATGGGTCGAACACGTCTCAGCGTCGCCGCGGAGCACTGCCACGTCGACGCGCGGCACTGCCAACCACTGCCACCGACCCCGCCTACACCGCCTCGGCCTCGATGACGCTGAACGGCGAGGCCGTCTCGACCACCCGCGTCAGCCGGAAGCCGGCGCGCTGCAGGAGCCGGCGGTATTCCTCCGCGGTGCGTTCGCGGGCGGCGGCGCTGACGAACATGTCCAGGTCCAGCCATTTGCCGGGGGAGTCGCGGTCGTGCGCCGGGATCACCAGCTCGATGAGCAGCACGTGCTTGCCGGTCGCGCACGCCGAGCGCACGTTGCGCAGGATGCGCTCGGCGTCGTCGTCGAGCCAGTCGTGGATCACGTTCTTCAGGACGTAGATGTCGCCGCCGGGCGGAATCACGTCGTCGAAGAACGAACCCTCGGCGATCTCGACGCGGTCGGCGACGCGGTGTCTGCGCAGTTCCTCCGGCGCCCCCGCCACCACCTGCGGCATGTCGAACAGGACGCCGCGCGCCTGCGGGGTGGCGGCCAGGATGGCCGAAAGCAGCCGGCCGTGCCCACCCCCGACGTCGACGATGGTGGCGCGGGCACCGAAGCTCCCGAAGTCGTAGGCCGCCATGAGCGGGGCGATCGAGAGTTCGGAGACGTTGGTCATGGCCTGGTTGAAGATGTCGTTCAGTTCCGGCTGGCCGGCCAGGTAGTCGAACATGTTCTGGTCGGCCATCTCGGCGGCGACGCATCGGCCCGCGCGGATGCCGTCGCTGAGATGGCTCCAGCGCTCGCGCAGCTGGGGCGAGCCCGCCCAGCGGGCCCACGCGGCCAGCGAGATCTCGGCGTCACGACGCAGCGGCTGAGCCAGCGGGGTCAGGTCGTAGCGGCCGTCACGGCGCTGGCGAAATATCCCGCGCGAGATCAGGGCGCGCATGAGCCGGGTGAGTGCGTCGGTGTCCGCGCCGACCGCCTTCGCCAGGTCCCCGGCCGCGAGCGGGCCGCTCGCCAGCGCGTCGGCGATGCCGAGATCGGCCGCCGCCGTGATCGCCTGCGCCACCCACGCGTCCATCAGCATTTCCAGCAAGACCGCCGGAGCGGGAAGCGTCCGGCGGTACAGCCGGCCGAGGTGATGCCTGGCGCGTTCGATCGCCCGGACGACCTTCGCGGGCGGAATCGTCGACATAGCCATTCCAGTGCCCTTCCGGTAACCGATGCCCCGGCTGCGAGAGTAACTGCCGCGGCGCGGGTGCACCGGGTTCGTCAACGCGGGGCCGCGGTCGGCGAACCGGCATCGACGCGCCCGCGCAGGTCTGGCACGCCGGGGACCCGCCGATAACCCTCGCTACTTGCCGTACCTGCGGTGCCGCTCGCTGTAGGCGCGCAACGCGCGCAGGAAGTCCACCCGGCGGAACGCGGGCCAGTGCGCCTCGGTGAACCACATCTCCGAGTACGCGCTCTGCCACAGCAGGAACCCGGACAGGCGTTGTTCGCCGGACGTGCGGATCACCAGGTCGGGGTCGGGTTGCCCGGAGGTGTAGAGGTTCTCGGAGATGGCGTCCACGGTCACCGCCTCGACGAGTTCCTCGGCCGTCGCGCCGTTGGCGAGTTCCTTGCCCAGCAACGCCCGCACCGCGTCGACGATCTCGCGGCGGCCGCCGTAGCCGACCGCGACGTTGACGTGGAAGGACGCCACGGCCGGTGTCGACTTCACCGCGCCGCGCAGCCGCCGGGCCGGTTCCTCGCCGAGCAGCTCGAGGTCCCCGACGGTGCGCACGCTCCAGCGGTTGGCCGGGGCGCAGATCTCCTCGACGACATCGGTGATGATCTCGATCAGCCCGGCCAGCTCGGTGGGATCGCGTTGCAGGTTCTCGGTGGACAGCAGGTAGACGGTGGTCATCTCGATGCCGGCCTCCTGACACCAGCGCAGCATCTCGGCGATCTTGGCGGCGCCCATCCGGTAGCCGTAGCTGACGTCGTCGTAACCCGCGTCGCGCGCCCAACGCCGGTTGCCGTCGCACAGGACCGCGATGTGGCGCGGCAGTCCGGCTTTGGACGCGGCCAGGCCCTGCCGCAGCCGCAGCTCGTAGACCTTGTAGAGCGGCTCCTTGAGCCGGGGCGGGATGATCTCCACGAAGACCCACCCTACTGTCGGGCGGCCCGATTCCCGCCGTGATTGCGGCGGATGACACCGCGCGGGCGTCATCGCAGCGACGACCCTCCGCGGCTAGTGTGGAAGGCCAGCGCTCGTGGCATGTTTTTCGACGTGCGAGCCCGACGTGCAAGGCAACAGGAGACATGAGCAGGCAGACCAGCACACCCGCCGATTCGGGGGCCGATTCGGAACCCCGATCAGAGTCATCCGCCCCGGAGAACCCGGTCGAAGAGCTCGTCGAAGACGCCGCCCGGATCCTGACGAAGCCGCGGATGCGCGGCTGGATCCACTTCTACTCGGCGTGGCTGGCGGTGGTGTGCGGGACGACCCTGGTGTCGGTGTCGTGGGCGCTCGCCTCGCCCCGCGCCGGGCATTCGACGCTCATCTACGCCGCGGCCACCGTGGCGATGTTCGCCGTCAGCGCCACCTACCACCGCGTCCAGTGGAAATCGGTGGCCGCCCGGCAGTGGATGAAGCGGCTGGACCATTCGACGATCTTCTTGTTCATCGCCGGCAGCTACACTCCGTTCGCGCGCCTGGCCATGCCGCAGAGCACCGGGGTGACGGTGCTGTGGATCGTGTGGGGCGGCGCGGCGGCGGGGATCGTGCTGAAGGTGTTCTGGCCGACGGCGCCCCGCTGGGTGGGCGTGCCGCTGTATCTTCTGCTGGGCTGGGTGGCGGTGTGGTACGCCCCGACGATCATCCACACCGCCGGGGTGGCGGCGATGGTGCTGCTGGCCGTCGGCGGAGTGTTCTACAGCGTCGGCGGCGTGTTCTACGCACTGCGCTGGCCCGACCCGTGGCCGCGCACGTTCGGCTATCACGAGGTGTTCCACACGTTCACCGTGCTCGCGGCGGTACTGCACTACATCGCCATGTGGCTGGCGGTCTTCTACGTCGGCCACCCGGCCTGATCGCGCCGGAGCTTCAGAGCTGGGTCACGTCGGTGGCCGACCAGTACGCCTTCATCGTGGTGACCTTGCCGCGCTCGTCGAAGGCCATGACGTCGATCGGCTCGATCAGCATCCGCTGACCGCCCGCGTTCACGGTCAGCCGGAACTGGAAAGCCGCCTCGTTGCCGGCCACCCGCAGCGACACCAGTTCGCACTCGCGCTGCGCACCCTCGAGCGCGGAGTAGAAGCCGTGGATCGCCTGGCGGCCGATGTGCACCTCACCGCCGACCGGGTCCTCGACCGTGGCATCGTCGGCGTAGAGCTCGACCAACTCGTCCGCGCTGCCCCCGGCGACCAGCGCGATGTAACGGTTGACGGTTGCGGTGATCGCTGGGGTGCGATCGTCGGCGTGCGGCATGAGACGCAGGGTAACGGCCGCGCTAGCGCCGGGGGACACCCAGGGCCGCGGCCAGCTCCGCGGCCCGGGTCACCGGGAGGTCGCACACCCGGCCCCGGCACACGTAGGCAGCGTCGGCGTCGCCGACCCTGGCGCGGCCGGCGAGCAGCGCCGACGAGTCGGGCGCGCCCCCGACGACAATCGCCCCGCCGGGCGCCAGGCGGCGCGCCTCGGCGAGCAGCTCCGAGCGTGCCGGGTCGCAGGCGACAGCGACCTGCAGCGGCCCGCGAACCGCCAGCTCGGCGACCGACACCCAGTTGCCGGCCGAGCGCGGCGCCTGCGCCAGCAGCACCGAATGGGCGTCGAGCGCGGCGGAGGCCGCCTGCAGGTACCGTTCGGCGCGGGGCCCGTCGACCAGGTGCGCCGCAGTCAGCAGCGCCTCGGTGACCGACGACGCGCCCGACGGCGTCGCGCCGTCCAGCGGGTCGGCGGGCCGCAACATCAGCTCCTCGGCATCGTCGGCCGTGTCGAACCAGCGGCCGGGCCGGTCCGGGTCGGCGAAGCGCTCCAGCGCGGTGTCCAGCAGCCCGGCCGCCGCCGTCAGCCAGTCCTCCTGGGCGGTCAGCTGATACAGCGCCAGCAGGCCGGCGGCCAGCATCGCGTGATCGTCCAGGGTGGCGGCGCTGTCGCCGACCACCCCGCCCAGGCTGGTCCGCCGCAGCCGGCCGCCGACGATATGCAGGTCCAGCAGCGCGGCCGCACAGCGCGCCGCGGCGCGGGCCAACTCGGGTTCGTCCAGAGCCACGCTGGCCTCGGCCAGCGCGGCGATCGCCAGCCCGTTCCAGCAGGTGACGACCTTGTCGTCGCGGCCCGGCTGGGCCCGGGTGCGGCGGGCGGCCAGCAGCGCGGACCGCACCCGTTCCAAACGTTGCGGATCGTCGGGGTCTTCGCGCAGCTGCAGCACCGAGGCCCGGTCCTCGAACGTGCCGGACCGTGTCACCGCGAAAATCTGCGCCGCCCAGCGGCCTTCGTCGTCACCGAGCACCTCGCTCAGCTGCTTGCGCGTCCAGACGTAGGTCGAACCCTCGCGGCCGTCGGCGTCGGCGTCCAGCGACGAGACGAACATGTCGGCGTCGGACAGCTCGACGAGCAGGAAGCGCGCCGTCTCGGCGGCGATGCGGCGGGCCAGCGGATCCCCGGTGCGGCGGGCCCAGTGCGCGTAGGCGCGCAGCAGCAGCGCGTTGTCGTAGAGCATCTTCTCGAAATGCGGGACCACCCAGGCGTTGTCGACGCTGTACCGGGCGAAGCCACCGGCGAGCTGGTCGTAGATTCCGCCGCGGGCCATCGCGTTGCCGGCGCGTTCGACCGCCTCCAGGGCGGCCGGCGAACGGGTGCGCTCGTAGTTGCGCAACAACGCCTCGAGCACGGCAGCCGACGGGAACTTGGGTGCATCGCCGAAGCCGCCGTTGACCTTGTCCTCGCCGGCCAGCAGTGCCGCGACGGCGTGGTCGCACACCGCCGGGACCAACGCCGAACTCCCGCTTGCTTGCTCCCAGAACGTGGCCGTCATCGTCCGCAGCTCCCCGGCGATGCGGTCAGACGCCTCCTCGACGTCGTCGCGGCGGTCCCGCCAGGTCTCCGTGACGGCCGTGAGGATCTTCAGAAAATCGTCTTTCGTGTAGTACGTGCCGCAGAAGAAGGGCCGGCCGTCGGGGGTCAGAAAGCATGTCATCGGCCAGCCCCCCTGACCGGTGAGCGCGACGGTGGCGTTCATGTAGACCGCGTCGATGTCCGGCCGCTCCTCGCGGTCGACCTTGACGCAGACGAACCCCGCGTTCATCGCGGCGGCCACCTCGTCGTCCGCGAACGACTCGTGGGCCATGACGTGACACCAGTGGCAGGCGGCGTAGCCGACGGACAGCAGGATCGGCACGTCGCGCGCCGCCGCGGCCGCCAGCGCCTCCGGCGTCCACTGCTGCCAGTGCACGGGATTGTCGGCGTGCTGGCGCAGGTACGGGCTGGCCGCCAGCCCCAGCGTGTTCGTCCGGGCCAGGTCAGCGGGGCTCATCACCGGATCCTGGTGGCCGCGTCGCGCCGTCGACGTCGCCCCCCTCGTCCGCGGCCGGGTCGACGGTGTCGGTGCCCTCGTCCGCGGCCTGGTCGGGGGCCGGGTGCTCGGGGTCGAACGATTCGGGCACCTTCTTCAGTTGCCGGTTCATCGACCGCAGCAGAAACAGCGTGGCAATCAGCAGCAGCACGATCACCAGCAGCCCCAGCGGGCTGGCCTTGCCGAAGTCGGGCCCATGGTTGCGCGGCGCACCGTCGGCCCAAACCGCGACATGGGCCGCGAGAAGAACATGATTCACCCGTCGACCTCGATTCCGGCGAACAAGTCGTCCTCGGGCAGGCGGACCGGCACCCGGGAGCGGGCCAACTCGAACTCCTCGGTCGGCCACAGCCGCTCCTGCCATGCGATGGGAGCGGCGAAGAAGTCGTGGTTGGGGTCGATCTGCGTGGCGTGCGCCCGCAGTGCGTCGTCGCGCCGGCCGAAATAAGCCGAGCACTCCACACGCGTCGTCACCCGCGACTCGAACGGGTCATGCTCGGGATCCCAGTGCTCGAGCCACTTCTTGAACGGGGCGTCGCGGCCGTGCTTGAGGGCCTCGTCGTGCAGCAACTGCATGCGCGCCCGCAGGAACCCGTGGATGTAGTAGAGCTTGGACACCGTCCACGGGTCGCCGGCCTCCGGGAAGCGCCGGTAGTCGCCCGCGGCCTCGAAGGCGCCGACCGAGACCTGGTGGCAGCGGATGTGGTCGGGATGGGGGTAGCCGCCGTTCTCGTCGTAGGTGGTGATCACGTGCGGCCGGAACTCGCGAACCAGGCGCACCAGCGCCTCGACGGACTCCTCCAGCGGCGCCAGCGCGAAGCAGCCCTCGGGCAGCGGCGGCGGCGGTTCGCCCTGGGGCAACCCGGAGTCGACGAAACCCAGCCAGGCGTGCTCCACGCCCAGGATCTCGGCCGCCTTCGCCATCTCGTCGCGGCGGACCTCCGGCAATCGCCCGCGCACGTCGGGCAGGTCCATCGCCGGGTTGAGGATGTCGCCGCGTTCCCCGCCGGTCAACGTCACCACCAGCACGCGATGCCCCTTGTCGGCATACTTGGCCAGTGTGGCCGCACCCTTGCTGGATTCGTCGTCGGGGTGGGCATGCACCGCCATCAACCGCAGTTCGCTCACACGCTCCCTCGTCGCTCCGCCGGCCGGCCCGTTCGACCATATAATTGCAGTTCTCGATCGTCGGCATCCCCTAGGCCGGGGTTGCCCGATCGCCATCCAGATATGAATCACGCATGAGCGAGACTTTTATTCCTCGCCCCGAGGGCCGCTACGGGCGTCCTCGACTGTCGCGGATGTCGCGGCGGGGCCTGGCCATCGCGCTGGCCGTCCTCGCGGTCGCGGCCGGTGTCGTGGTCGCCGTCATCGGCTATCAACGGCTCGGCACCGGCGACGTCTCGGGTTCGCTGGCCGGCTACCAGGTCATCGACGACGAGACGGCCTCGGTGACGATCAGCGTGACGCGCTCGGACCCGTCGCGGCCCGTGGACTGCATCGTGCGGGTTCGCGCCCGGGACGGCAGCGAGACCGGTCGACGAGAGGTGCTGGTCCCGCCATCCGACCAGGCCACGGTGCAGGTCACGACAACCGTGGACTCCTACCGGCCGCCGATGATGGCCGACATCTACGGCTGCGGCACCGACGTCCCCGACTATCTGCGACCGTCCTGACCGCGAACTGCGAATTTGTGGGTCACCAGATGTTTCCGCGGTGGTAACATGGATGAATGCACGGTTCCTGCTGGGACCGTGTATTGCTGCATTAATGGCCGTGGGCGGGGCGACGCGGCAGCAACCGGGGGTTCCCGAGGCGCCCGCCGGCGGCAGCACACGAAGGCTTACGCGACGGCGCGGAAGCGACAACACTAGGAGCGCGACGAGATGACGGATACTCAGGTGACCTGGTTGACCCAGGAGTCACATGACCGACTCAAGGCCGAGCTCGATCAGCTGATCGCCAACCGTCCGGTCATCGCAGCCGAAATCAACGACCGCCGCGAGGAGGGCGACCTGCGCGAGAACGGCGGGTACCACGCGGCGCGTGAGGAGCAGGGCCAGCAGGAGGCCCGTATCCGCCAGCTGCAGGACCTGCTGAGCAACGCGAAGGTCGGCGAGGCGCCCAAGCAGTCCGGCGTCGCCCTGCCCGGCTCGGTCGTGAAGGTCTACTACAACGGCGACAAGTCCGACACCGAGACGTTCCTGATCGCCACCCGCCAGGAGGGCGTCAACGACGGCAAGCTCGAGGTGTACTCGCCGAACTCGCCGCTGGGCGGCGCGCTGATCGACGCCAAGGTCGGCGAGACCCGCAGCTACACTGTTCCCAACGGCAGCACCGTCGAGGTCACGCTCGTCAGCGCGGAACCTTACCACTCCTAACGCCTAGTGCTGGCGCGCGGGTTAGCGCAGGGCCTGGTCGAGATCGGCCAGCAGATCCGCCACGTCCTCGATGCCGACCGAGAGCCGCACCAGGTCGTCGGGAACCTCCAGCTGCGACCCGGTCGTCGACGCGTGCGTCATGGCGCTGGGATGCTCGATCAGCGACTCCACCCCACCCAGGGACTCGGCCAGGATGAACACCTCGGTGCGGGCGCACAGTTCCTGGGCGGCGCGCCGCCCGCCCCGCATCCGCACCGAGACCATGCCGCCGAAGCCCCGCATCTGCCGCGACGCGACCTCGTGCCCCGGATGGCCGGCCAGGCCCGGGTACAGCACGGTGGTCACCGCGGGGTGCTCGGCGAGGAATTGCGCCACGGCCAGGGCGTTCTCGCCGTGGCGTTGCATCCTGAGCACCAGCGTCTTGAGGCCACGCATCGCCAGGTAGGCGTCGAACGGGCCCGGTACCGCGCCGGCCCCGTTCTGCAGAAAACCGAAGGCGGCGTCCAACTCCTCGTCATCGGTGACCAGCGCGCCGCCCACCAGGTCGGAGTGGCCGCCGATGTACTTGGTGCACGAGTGCAGCACGACGTCGGCGCCCAGCGTCAGCGGTTGCTGCAGCGCGGGTGAGGCGAACGTGTTGTCGACCAGCACCCTCGCACCGCGGTCCGCCCCGAGACCCGCGATGGCGGCGATGTCGGCGATCGACAGCAACGGGTTGGTCGGTGTTTCGACCCAGATCAGCCGCGTCTGCGGGGTGATCGCGGCGCGGACGGCGTCCAAGTCCGCCAGCGCCACCGGCGTGTAGCCGACACCCCATTGGGTGAACACCTTGTCGATGAGGCGGAAGGTGCCGCCGTAGGCGTCGGTGGGGATGATCAGGTGGTCGCCCGGTCTCAGCATCGCCCGCAGGGCGCAGTCGGCGGCGGCCATCCCGGAGCTGAACGCCCGCGCGAACGCGCCCTCCTCGACGGTCGCCAGCGAGGCTTCCAGCGCGGCCCTGGTCGGGTTGCCGGTGCGCGCGTACTCGAACCCACCGCGCAGGACGCCCACACCGTCCTGCGCGAACGTGCTGCTGGCATAGATCGGGGCGTTCACAGCCCCGGTCGCGGGATCCGGCGGGTAGCCGGCGTGGATGGCCCGGGTGGCCAGTCCGGCCGTCCCGCGGGGAGGTGTGCTGCGCTCTCCTTTCATCCGCGCGGCTACCTACCTCCGATCGGCAGACAAACCGTCGACATGATCTTGTCGGCCAGCGTCTGCCGCTTGGCGTCCCACAGCGGGAACAGGAAGCCGACGAAGCAGATGATCGCGTCGACGAAATGCGCGAAGACACGCAGGATGGACCGCCCGAACCCGATGGGCTGCCCCGTGACCTCGCTGACCACCTTGAAGTTGAGCACCGACTTGCCCAGGGTCGAACCGGTGGTGCCCTGGCGGTAGCCGTAGTTCCAGATCAGGTAGAACAACCCCACCGCCGAGGTCAGTGCCTGCGCCAGCACCCCGACGGGTGAGTTCTGGGTGGCGCACACCTGGTTGACGGCGTACGACGTGATGTCGGTGACGCAGGACGTCTGCTGGGTGGTCATCAGGATTCCGGTGCCGATCGAGTGCAAGATGACGTAGGGCAGGATGTCGATGACGAACGCCAGCACCCGGGAAAACCACGACGTGTAGTCGCTTTTCGGCAGGGTGCGGATCGCCGGGCCGGGCGGCGGGGGCGCGTACCCGCCGGAGGGCGGGGGCGGCGGGGGCGGCGGCGGGGAGGACGGGCCGGGGGGCGGCGGGTAAGCGCCTCCGCCCGGCGGTGGGGGCGGCGGTGGCGCCTCGTGCTTACCGGCTTCCGGCTCAGGCCCGCCGGAGGGCCCGGGCGACGACGGCGGGGGCGGGTAAGCGCCGCCGGGTGGCGGTTGATCGGTCATGGGCAACCTTCCGCTGCGGAGTTGGTCGAACCGGGCCGACCCACATTACCTGAGACGGGGGCCGCCCAAGAGGTCTCCCCTAGCGCCGCCGCGGCACGTCCGAGAGGAAGCCGAGCAGGTCCTGCCGTGTGATGACACCGACGGGTTTGCCCTGTTCCACCACCATGAGGGCGTCCGAGTCGCGCAGGGCTGCGCCGGCCACCGAGCGACTCGCCGGCGCCGATCATGCGCAGCGGCGGGCTCATGTGTTGCGATACGGCGTCGGCCAGTCTGGCGCGACCCTCGAACACGGCCGAGAGCAGTTCGCGTTCGGAGACGCTGCCGGCGACCTCGCCGACCCGCACCGGGGGCTCCGCGCCGACCACCGGCATCTGTGACACGCCGTATTCGCGCAGGATCCCGATGGCGTCGCGCACCGTCTCGGAGGGATGGGTGTGCACCAGGGCGGGCAGCGCACCGGATTTTCCGCGCAGCACCTCGCCTACCGTGGGTTGCTCGGTGGAGCCGTCGAGGCGGCTGCGCAGGAACCCGTACGACGACATCCAAGCGTCGTTGAAGATCTTCGACAGGTAGCCGCGGCCGCCGTCGGGAAGCAAGACGACGACGAGGGCGTCGGGTCCGGCCCGCTCGGCGACCTCCACCGCGGCCACCACCGCCATCCCGCACGAGCCGCCGACCAGCAGCGCCTCCTCGCGAGCCAGCCGCCGCGTCATGTCGAACGAGTCGGAGTCGGACACCGCGATGACCTCGTCGGGCACGCCCGGGTCGTAGGCCGCCGGCCAGAAGTCTTCGCCGACCCCCTCGACCAGGTAGGGCCGGCCACTGCCGCCGGAGTACACCGATCCCTCGGGGTCGACGCCGACGATGCGCACCCGCCCGCCGGACACCTCCTTGAGGTAGCGGCCGGCGCCGGTGATGGTCCCGCCGGTGCCGATCCCGGCGACGAAGTGGGTGACCCTGCCGTCGGTGTCGGCCCAGATCTCCGGGCCGGTCGTCTCGTAGTGGCCGGCCGGTCCCTCCGGGTTGGCGTACTGGTCGGGCTTCCACGCCCCGTCGATCTCTCGGGTCAGCCGGTCCGAGACGCTGTAGTAGCTGTCGGGATGCTCGGGCGGCACCGCCGTGGGGCAGACGACGACCTCCGCGCCGTAGGCGAGTAGCACGTTGCGCTTGTCCTCGCTGACCTTGTCGGGGCACACGAAGACGCACCGGTACCCGCGGCGCTGGGCGACCATGGCGAGACCGACGCCGGTGTTGCCCGACGTCGGTTCGACGATGGTCCCGCCCGGTCTGAGCTGCCCGCCGGCCTCCGCGGCATCGATCATCTTGGCCGCGATCCGGTCCTTGGAGCTGCCTCCGGGGTTGAGGTATTCGACCTTTGCCGCCACGACGCCGGCACCGGCGGGGACGACGGCGTGCAGGCGCACCAGCGGGGTACCACCGATCAGGTCACTGATGTGCTGCGCGATCCGCATCCGCTCATCGTCTCAGGCGCACGTCGGGCCGCCTAGCCGGTGGCCTCGCGGATGTACTCGCCGATCTGGCGCAGCGAGCGGACCGCTTCCGGCACCATCGGCGCGGCCAGCTGGAAGTCGTGGATCTGACCGGGCCAGACGCGCAGTTCGGCCGGGACCCCGGCCGCCGCCAGCCTGCCGGCGGCCAGCTGGGCGTCGTGCAGCAACACCTCGGAACCCGAGACGTGGATCAGGGTGCGCGGCAGCCCGGGGGTGATGTGCTCCAACGGCTCGTAGATCTCCTCGGGTTTGCCGTCCACCGTGTTCTTGGCTGCCGAGCTGGTGACGAGGACGTCGAGGGCGTCGAACGCCTTCGGGGGGAACATCGCGTCGCTCCTGATGTTGGGGTGCGCCTGCTTGCACTCCTTCGCCAGCTGCAGCAGCGGCGAGATCGCCACCAGCGCGGCCGGTACCTCGCTTTCCTCTTCGCGTTGCAGACGTTGCGCCAGCGCGAGCGCCAGGTAGCCGCCGGCGGAGTCGCCGGCCAGCACGATCTGGTCGGGCTCATAGCCGCGCTCACGCAGCCACCGGTATCCGTCGTGGCAGTCGTCGAGGGCCATGCCGATCGAATGTTTGGGCAGCAGGCGGTAGTTGACCACCAGGACGGGCGCGTCGGCGAACTCGGACAACGCTTCGACGAGCCTGCCGTGCGAGTTCGCCCCGCAGGTCAAGAACGCGCCGCCGTGCAGGTAGACGACGACCCGGCGGGTGCCGTCCGCGGGCAGGACCCCGGGCGCGCGCACCAGTTGCGCCGAGGCGTTGCGCAGGTTGATCGTCTCGCGAACGGTGGCCGTCACCGGGAGCAGCACCCGCGACGCGAAGTCGATCAGCCCCCAGGGCCACGGCACGTGAGGGGCATGGCTGCCCACGGCAAGCACCGGCCGGATCGTCAGCCGCGCGGCCAGGCCTGCCACCCGCGCGGCGATGCTGGGCCCGGATTCGAGGACCTCGACCGGTGCGCCGTCGCTGATGGCGAATCGGCGGGCCCGGGCTCTGCGGGCCTTGAGGACATCGTGGGTGCGGACGGGGGGTCGGGGCGAGCTGTATTCGTCGCGAAATGCGGTCATGCTCAACACTTCCTACGTCTTTGTAGTCCGATACGGCATGCGACGCGGCAGCTAAGCGTCTGGTTACCGGCTCCCGCCGCGCCATTCAGCTAACCCGTCGAGCGTCAGCTTGACACGCGTTGCCACAGAAGGCGATTGAACGGCCAAAGTTGATACCACATCTGATTCACAACGTGATCAGTTTGTTCAGAAGGCGCCCGCGCAAACCCCCGAGCCGGTCTAAACTGATCACCGTGACCATCCGGGTGCCGCGTCGTTCGACGATCGCCCTGGCCACAGCAGGGGCTCTCGCCTCGACGGGTACCGCGTACCTGGGCGCTCGCAACCTGCTGCTCGGCCAGGCGACGCACGCGCGCACCGTGATCCCGAAGTCGTGGGACATCCCGCCGCGGGCCGACGGCGTCTACGCGCCCGGCGGCGGTCCGGTCGAGCGATGGTATCGCGGCATTCACTCCGACCTGCATGTGATGATCTTCGGCGACTCGACGGCAACCGGGTACGGCTGCACGAGCGCCGAGGAAGTGCCGGGCGTGCTCATTGCCCGCGGGCTCGCCGAACGCACTGGAAGCCGCATCCGGCTGAGCACCAAGGCCATCGTCGGCGCGACGTCGAAGGGGGTGTGCGGGCAGGTCGACGCGATGTTCGTCGCCGGCCCCCCGCCGGACGCGGCGGTGATGATGCTGGGCGCCAACGACGTGACCGCCCTCAACGGCGTCGGCCCGTCGGCGCAACGGTTGGCCCTGACGGTCCGCAGGTTGCGCACCCACGGCGCGGTGGTGGTCGTCGGCACCTGCCCGGACCTCGGCGTGATCAGCGCCATCCCGCAGCCGCTGCGCTCGCTGGCACACGCGCGCACCTCGCAGCTGGCCCGCGCCCAGGCCGCCTCGGTGCGGGCCGCGGGCGGGGTCCCGGTGCCCCTGGCCCATCTGCTGGCGCCGCAGTCCCGGGCCACGCCCGAGGCGATGTTCTCCGCCGACGGCTACCACCCCTCCCCCGCCGCCTACGCGCTGGCGGCCGACGCGCTGTTGCTGGCGCTCGTCGATGTGCTCAGCGGGAGGGACGAAGCCCCTGCGCCGGCCATCCCGGCGTCGCCGGCGCAGTCCGGCATCCCCGTGGTGTCGCGGCTGTGGCGGCGTCCGGAAGCGGGGTCATCAGCCCCGTCGTCGTACCAGCCGGTGGGCAGCGATTAGATTTGGGGTGGTCGCGTCCGGGCCCGTAGGCGGTGGGCGCACGACCGGCTCTTGAAGCGCGCACGCCCCATCGGATTCGAAGGAAATCGTCATGCCTGAAGCTGTCATCGTGTCCACCGCTCGCTCGCCGATCGGCCGCGCCATGAAGGGGTCACTGGTCAGCATGCGGCCCGACGACCTGGCCGCCCAGATGGTGCGCGCCGCGCTCGACAAGGTTCCCGCGCTCAACCCGCACCAGATCGACGACCTGATGCTGGGCTGCGGCCTGCCCGGCGGCGAATCCGGGTTCAACATGGCGCGCGTCGTCGCCGTCGAGCTGGGCTACGACTTCCTGCCGGGCACCACGGTCAACCGGTACTGCTCGTCGTCGTTGCAGACCACGCGGATGGCGTTCCACGCGATCAAGGCCGGGGAGGGCGACGCGTTCATCTCCGCGGGCGTGGAAACGGTCTCCCGCTTCGGTAAGGGCAACTCCGACTCGTGGCCCGACACCAAGAATCCGCTGTTCGACGCGGCCCAGGAGCGCTCGGCGGCCGCCGCGGCTGGCGCCGACGAGTGGCACGACCCCCGCGCCGACGGCAACCTGCCCGACGTCTACATCGCGATGGGCCAGACCGCCGAGAACGTGGCGCTGCTGACCGGGATCAGCCGCGAGGAGCAGGACCGCTGGGGGGTGCGCAGCCAGAACCGGGCCGAGGAGGCCATCAAGAGCGGCTTCTTCGAGCGCGAGATCTGCCCGGTGACCCTGCCGGACGGAAGCACTGTCAGCACCGACGACGGCCCGCGGGCCGGCACCACCTACGAGAAGGTCAGCGAGCTCAAGCCGGTGTTTCGGCCCAACGGCACGGTGACGGCGGGCAATGCCTGCCCGCTGAACGACGGCGCCGCCGCGCTGGTCATCACCAGCGACACCAAGGCCAAGGAACTCGGCCTCACACCGCTGGCGCGCATCGTGTCCACCGGGGTCAGCGGGCTGTCGCCGGAGATCATGGGCCTGGGCCCGATCGAGGCGTGCAAGCAGGCCCTGGAGCGCGCCCGGATGTCGATCGGCGACATCGACCTGTACGAGATCAACGAAGCGTTCGCGGTGCAGGTGCTGGGCTCGGCGCGCGAGCTGGGCATGGACGAGGACAAGCTGAACGTGTCGGGCGGGGCCATCGCGCTGGGCCACCCCTTCGGCATGACCGGCGCGCGCATCGCCACCACGCTGCTCAACAACCTGCAGACCCACGACAAGACGTTCGGCCTGGAAACCATGTGCGTGGGCGGCGGCCAGGGCATGGCGATGATCATCGAGCGGCTGAGCTGAACCGGCGAGCACCAAAAAAACGGCACGCCGGTCGGCGTGCCGTTTTTTGGTGAAGGAACTAGTCGTTCTGCAGGTAACTGAGCAGGCGCAGAATCTCGATGTACAGCCAGACCAGGGTCACCGTCAGCCCCAGCGCGATGCCCCAGGCCGCCTTCTCCGGCGCGCCGGCGCGGACCATCTGGTCGGCGGCGTCGAAGTCGATGAGGAAGCTGAAGGCCGCGATGCCGATACACACCAGCGAGAAGATGATCGCCAGCGGCCCGCCGCTGCGCAGGCCCATGCCCGTGCCGCCGCCGACGCCGAACATCGCCAACACGAAATTGCCGAGCATCAGGACCAGCACACCGAACAGGGCGGCGACGACCATGCGGGTGAACTTGGGCGTGACCCGGATGGCCCCGGTCTTGTAGACCACGAGCATCCCGAAGAACACCCCGAAGGTACCCAGCACCGCCTCGCCGATCAGGGCGCCGGCGCTGGCCGAGGACACCTGGAAGTTCGCGAACACGAACGAGATGGCGCCCAGGAACAGCCCCTCCAGGACGGCGTAGCTGAGCACGATCGCCGGGCTGTCCTGCTTGCGCCCGAAGGTGGCGACCAGCACCAGTCCCAGTCCGCCGAGCGCACCGATCATGGTCAGCGGCATCGCCAGCGCGGCATTCCCGGCCACCAGGAAGTAGGAGACGACCGCGGCGGCCGACAGCACGGCCAGCGTGATGCCGGTCTTGGTGACGACGTCGTCGATGGTCACCGGACGGGTGGCTTTGGCCTCCTGGTAGGGGGCCCGATAAGCATCGGCCTGGTAGTAGCCCTGCTGCACCTGCGACGCGCCCGTGCCGAAGCGCGCGTATCCGCCGCTCTGCTTGGGCAGCGAACGAAATACCGGGTTGCTAGTCTCCCGCACCGTCGGATCCTCTCTCATGGCTGTGGCTTCGAGATATGTGCGAACACACACTCAACGATCGATGGCCCGACCGGAGTTCCCGACAGAGCCGGCGTCTAACGAGTGTTTCCTGCCTCGGATGTGGTCGTCGGCTTAAACATAAACCTTACCCGCAGGCATTGCCGACCTCGGAACGATCTAGATTTCTCGTCGAGGCCGGGTTCGGCTTCGGGGCGGCCGCGCAGAATGCGAACGGATCGCGAACAAGAGGAGGCCAGGGCGTGACAGAGGGATCCGACGAGGTTCTGACCCGCGTCGAGGGGGACGTCGGCTTGATCACGCTCAACCGCCCCAAGGCGATCAACTCGCTGAACCAGCCGATGGTCGACGCGCTGCGGGCGGTGCTCACCGACTGGGCCGGTGACGACGCAGTCCGCGCGGTGGTGCTCGCCGGGGCGGGGGAACGCGGTCTGTGCGCCGGCGGCGACGTCGTCGCGGTCTACCACAGCGCCCGCAAGGACGGGGTGGAGGCGCGGCGGTTCTGGCGTGAGGAGTATCTGCTCAACGCCCAGATCGGCCGGTTCGCCAAGCCGTACGTCTCGTTGATGGACGGCATCGTGATGGGCGGCGGGGTCGGCGTCAGCGCGCACGCGAACACCCGGGTGGTGACCGACACGTCGAAGGTCGCGATGCCCGAGGTCGGCATCGGGTTCATCCCCGACGTGGGCGGGGTTTTCCTGCTGTCCCGCGCGCCGGGCGGGCTGGGTCTGCACGCCGCCCTGACCGGTGCGCCGTTCTCCGGCGCCGACGCCATCGCGATGGGATTCGCCGACCACTACGTCCCGCACGGCGACCTCGAGGCCTTCACCCGCGCGGTCGTCGCCGACGGGCCCGACGCCGCGCTGGCCCGCCACGCCGTCGAACCACCACCGAGTGAGCTTGCCGCACAACGGGACTGGATCGCCGAATGCTATGCCGCCGACAGCGCCGAGGACATCCTGGCCGCGTTGCGCGGACACGGCGCACCCGCCGCGCAGGAGGCCGCCGACCTGATCGCCACCCGCTCCCCCATCGCGGTGTCGGTGACGCTGGCCGCGGTGCGCCGGGCCGAGAAGCTGGGGACGCTGGAAGATGTTCTGGTGCAAGACTATCGGGTGTCGAGTGCGTCGCTGCGATCGCACGACCTGGTGGAGGGCATCCGGGCGCAGCTGATCGACAAGGACCGCAACCCGAAGTGGTCGCCGGCGACGCTGGCCGCGGTGAGCGCGGCCGACGTCGACGCGTATTTCGCGCCGGTCGACGACGACTTGAGCTTCTGAGAAAGGCGGATTCGGTGACAGACACGGAATACGAGACCATCCTCGTCGAGCGCGACGAGCGGGTCGGCGTCATCACGCTGAACCGGCCGCAGGCGCTCAACGCTCTCAACAGTCGGGTGATGAACGAAGTCACCCGCGCAGCGACGGAATTCGACGAAGATCCCGGCATCGGGGCGATCATCATCACCGGATCGGCGAAGGCATTCGCCGCCGGTGCCGACATCAAGGAGATGGCCGCGCTGACGTACGCGGATGCCTTCGGCGCCGACTTCTTCGCCCCCTGGGCGAAATTGGCGGCCGTCCGCACCCCGACGATCGCCGCGGTGGCGGGTCATGCCCTCGGCGGCGGCTGCGAGCTCGCCATGATGTGCGACCTGCTGATCGCCGCCGACACGGCGAAATTCGGCCAGCCGGAGATCAAACTCGGCGTGCTGCCCGGCATGGGCGGCTCCCAACGGCTCACCCGCGCCATCGGCAAGGCCAAGGCGATGGACCTGATCCTGACCGGGCGCACCATCGACGCCGCGGAAGCCGAACGCAGCGGCCTGGTCTCGCGCGTGGTACCGGCCGACGACCTGCTGACCGAGGCCAGGGCCGTGGCCACCACGATCTCGCAGATGTCGCGCTCGGCGACCCGGATGGCCAAGGAGGCCGTGAACCGCTCGTTCGAAACCACCCTGTCCGAGGGCCTGCTCTACGAGCGCCGGCTGTTCCACTCGACCTTCGCCACCGAGGACCAGTCCGAGGGCATGGCCGCCTTCATCGAGAAACGCCCTCCGAACTTCCGCCACCGGTAGGGCTTTCGATGGACCAAGCGGCTTCCGCGACCAGCACCGTCGGCCACCAACCGGCGGCCGACAGTGCGGAAGCCGGAACCGCAACAGCCACACCACGGGAGTCGGTGCTCGGCCGCCGGCAGTGGTGGCTGCGCCACTACACCTTCACCGGCACCGCCGTCGGGCTGGTCTTCGTGTGGTGCTCGATGACGCCGTCGCTGCTGCCGCGCACCGCGCTGTTCCAGGGACTGGTCAGCGGGATCTCCGGAGCTATCGGCTACGGGCTCGGCGTCTTCGCGGTCTGGCTGGTCCGCTACATGAGCGACCGGAATTCCAGCCCGCCGGCGCCGCGTTGGGCCTGGATGGTGCTGATCCCGATCGGGGCGGTCGGCATGGTGATCATGGCGATCCGCTTCCACGTCTGGCAGGACGACGTGCGCGACCTGATGGGCGTGCCGCACCTGCGCTGGTACGACTACCCGGTGGCCGCCGGACTGTCGCTGGTGGTGCTGTTCACGCTGGTCGAGATCGGGCAGGCCATCCGCTGGCTGGTCAGCTTCCTGGTCAGGCGGGTCGACCGGGTGGCGCCGTTTCGGCTCTCGGCGACCATCGTGGTGGTCACGCTCGCGGTCCTCACGATCACCGTGCTCAACGGCGTCGTACTCAAGTCCGCGATGCGCACAATGAACCACACCTTCGCCTCGGCCAACGACGAGATGAACCCCGCCACCGCGCCCCCGAGAACGCCGCTGCGCTCCGGTGGCCCGGGATCGCTGGTGTCGTGGGAGTCGCTGGGCCGGGAGGGCCGCATCTTCGTCGAGGGCGGCCCGACCGTCGAGCAGCTCACCGAGTTCAACGGGGCCCCGGCCACCGAGCCGATCCGCGCCTACGCCGGCCTGGACGCCACCACGGACGGCATCACCGCGACCGCCGAGCTGGCGGCCCAGGAGCTGCAGCGCACCGGCGGGCTGCAGCGCGCCGTCGTCGCGGTGGGGACCACCACCGGCACCGGCTGGATCAATGAGGCCGAAGCCTCGGCGCTGGAGTACATGTACAACGGCAACACCGCGGTCGTGAGCATGCAGTACTCGTTCCTGCCCAGCTGGCTGTCGTTCCTGGTGGACAAGGAGAACGCCCGCCACGCCGGCCAGGCGCTCTTCGAGGCCGTCGACAGGCTGATCCGGCTGATGCCCGAGGGGCATCGCCCCAAGCTCGTGGTGTTCGGCGAGAGCCTGGGGTCCTTCGGCGCCGAGGCGCCGTTCATGAGCCTCAACAACGTCCTGGCACGCACCGACGGGGCGCTGTTCAGCGGCCCGACGTTCAACAACACCATCTGGACGGACCTGACCGCCACCCGCGATCCCGGCTCACCGGAGTGGCTGCCGATCTACCACGACGGCAAGAACGTCCGGTTCGTCGCCCGCCCAAGCAATTTCGCGCGTCCGGACGCCGCCTGGGACGTCCCGCGGGTGGTCTATCTGCAGCACGCGTCGGACCCGATCGCCTGGTGGACGCCCAGCCTGCTGTTCAAGGAACCGGACTGGCTGAAGGAAAAACGGGGCTACGACGTGCTGCCGCAGACGCGCTGGATCCCGGTGGTGACGTTCCTGCAGGTCACCGCCGACATGGCGGTCGCCCTGGACGTGCCCGACGGCCATGGCCATCGCTACGTCGCCGACGTCGCCAACGGCTGGGCCGCCGTCCTGTCGCCACCCGGCTGGACAGCGGCCAAGACCGAGCGACTGCGGCCGCTGCTGCACTCCGGCGACTAACGGGATCCGGGCAGCCGGTCGAGCACCCCGGCGTCGGCCAGCGCGTGATAGCCGCCGACGACGTCGGTGGCCCGGTGCAGACCGATGTCCAGCAGCGCGGCCGCCGCCAGGCTCGAGGTGTAACCCTGCGAGCACACGATCACCCATTCGACATCGTCGCCGACGGCCTCGGGCAGCCTGGCCTCGCTGGTCGGATCGCAGCGCCATTCCAGCACGTTGCGTTCGACGACCAGCGCCCCGGGCAGCTCACCTTCGTCGGAGCGCTGCGCCTGCGGCCGGATGTCGACGAGCACCGCCCCGCGGCGCAGCGCCTCGGGCACCTCGGCGGCGGGAAGCCGGCGGTAGCGGCGCCGGGCGGATCGAAGGACGACGTCGATGCGGCTCATCACGGCCCCTTTGGGTGGCCGGTCAGTTCGGTGCGGTTGCGGCGCAACGTGTCGGCGTCGGTGACCTCGTAGTACGACATCGCGGTCAGCGGCGGCGAGTAGGCGTGCACGCTCAGCGCCGGACGCACACCGCCGTCGCCCCCGCCCGCCCACACCACGTCGTGCACCCAGCCCAGCGGAAACCCGGCCTGATCCCCGGCCTCGAGCCGACGGCGCCGCAATCGCTCGCCGTCCCAACGGAATTCGTCGAGCGCACCGGACAACACGGTCAGCGCCCCCAGCGACCCGCCGTGGTCGTGCAGTTCGGTGGCGTGGCCCGGCACCCAGCCGATCAGCCAGACGTCGAGTTCGTCGTCGCCGTGGATGCGGGTGAACCAGCGCCGCGACTCCGGGATGCCGCCGGTGGGCAGCAGGTGGTCGCAACGTCCGCTGAGCACGTCGTCGGCGGCCCGGTCGGTGGCGTGGAGCAGGTCGGGCACCCGCAGCCGCGTGGGCCCCGAGGACGGGGACGAGATGCCGCGTGCGCGCAGGGCCGCATGACGGGTGACGGGCAGGGACATCGAGGAACTCCAGAGACGGAAAACGGACGGGGCGAGCGGCGGGGTGCTAACGCCGACAACACCTGCAAATTCCGGAGTGCTCCATCACGGCAGCCAGTGTTGCATAGATTGGCAGAGTGCGCCGGCGCAGTCATCGGGTCCCGCGGTGGGGCGCCGTCGTCCTCGCTGCCGGCGTGCTGGCATGTTCGCCGGCGCTCGCCGGTTGCTCGCGCGGCTCGGGCGGTGGCGGGACCACGTCGGCGCCGGCAGGGCCGTCGGGCAGCGCCGGTGTCCGGGGTCCGGCGCCGCCCGCCCCGATCGGCCTGTCCCCCGCCGGCGTGACGACCCGGGTGGACGTCCCCGCCGATTCCACCGAGGAGCAGTACTTCCAGGCCTGTCACGCCGCGAAGGTGTGGATGGATGCCCAGCCCGGCTCCGGCGCATCGTTGGTCGAGCCGTATCTGGCGATGGTCCAGGCGTCGCCGTCGGGAACCCCGGGCAGCTGGGATACCCCGTGGGCGCGGCTGAGCCTGGCCCGGCAGGCAGCGGTGATCGTCGCCGCGCGGGCGGCCGCCAACGACGAATGTGGATAGCGCCGCTGCCGCAGCGCTGTTGAGATCACGGTGCACAAAAGTGCCGCCCGGGCAGCCGGGGACCGCTCCGCCGCGCAGAATGAGTGGATGCCCGGCGAACCTGACGCGGCGGTTGCCCGTCGATCGGCATCGACGCGGGTGGCGCTCTCCCTCGGCAGCGGCGGCGCCCGCGGCTACGCCCACATCGGGGTGATCGAGGCGCTGCAGGCGCGCGGCTATGACGTCGTCGGGATCGCCGGCTCGTCGATGGGTGCGCTGGTCGGCGGCCTGCAGGCGGCCGGACGCCTCGACGAGTTCGCCGACTGGGCGAAGTCGTTGACCCAGCGCACCATCCTGCGGCTGCTGGACCCCTCCATCAGCGCCGCGGGGGTGATGCGGGCCGGCAAGATCCTGGACGCGGTGCGCGATATCCTGGGCCCGCTCGCCATCGAGGAACTGGCCATCCCCTACACCGCGGTCGCGACCGATCTGCTGGCCGGGAAGTCGGTGTGGTTCCAGCGCGGCCCCCTCGACGAGGCGATCCGGGCGTCCATCGCGATTCCCGGGTTGATCGCCCCCTACGAGGTCGACGGACGGCTGCTGGCCGACGGCGGCATCCTCGACCCGTTGCCGATAGCCCCGCTCTCGGCGGTCAACGCCGAGCTGACCGTCGCGGTGAACCTCAGCGGCAGCGAGGTGATCGCCAGCCGCGCCGCCGAGCCGGGCGCCACCGCCGAGTGGTTGAACCGCATGGTGCGCAGCACCTCGGCGCTGCTCGACACCGCCGCCACCCGCTCGCTGCTCGACCGGCCGACGGCGCGGGCGGTGCTGGGCAGGTTGGGCGCCGGGCCCGCCGACGTCGATCGGCCCGACGCGGATCCCGACACCGAGCCGCACGAGGCCGCCGAACCCGCCGACGGCGACGCGGACGTTCCCCGGCTGAGCAGCTTCGAGGTGATGAACCGCACGATCGATATCGCCCAGTCGGCGCTGGCGCGCCACAGCCTGGCGGCCTACCCGCCGGACCTGTTGATCGAGGTTCCGCGCTCGACCTGCCGCAGCCTGGAGTTCCATCGCGCGGTGGAGGTGATCGCCGCCGGCCGCGCGGTGGCCGACCGGGCGCTGGACGCCTTCGAGGCGGGCTCCGGCGCAACCACGCCGCCCGCGATCGAGGCCTGACCCGGCCGGGTCACAGACCCAGGAATCGCGCGACCGCGCCCGCTTCCCGGCGTCCCTGCTCGCGCCCGGCGACCGCGGAGGCCACGCGGCACCGCGGGTCGAGCGGATTGGGCCCGAAGGCCGTCAGCGAGCTCGCGTCGGCGAAGACGGCGAACGCGGCGCCGCCGAACGCCTCCACCTCGGCGGCGGGGCCGGGACCGAACGGCGACGGCGTGTTCACCTCGCTGGGCACCAGGACCACCGCCTCGTCGCAGTCGTCGGCCACCGCGAGGTTCACCGAGCTGGCCACCCCGCCGTCCATGTAGCGCCGGCCCGCGATGGTCACCGGCGGCCACGCCCCCGGCACCGCGCAACTGGCCGCCACCGCGTCGACGAGGCCCACGCCGGAGTCGCGGTCGAAGACGACGAGTTCGCCGGCGGCGGTGTCGACGGCGGTGATCCGCAGCGCGCGGCCGGGCCACTCGTGCGAGGGCAGGCGTTCGGCGATCACCCGGCGCCGGACCGCCTCGGCGACGGTCCTGCTGGCCAGGGCCACCGCGCCGATCCGCTGCATGCGCTGCCGGGTCAGGTCCTGCGAGTCGTCGTAGGGCTCGCGCAGGGCGGCCAGGAACAGTGCGGTGATGTCGTCGACGTCGACCCCGGAGTCGATCTCGGCCGACGACTCGCCCACCTGCCGGCCGTAGAGCGCCTCGAGCGTGCTGCCGCTGCCGAGCTGCGCGGCGACCGCCGCGCCGGCCGAGGTCCCGACCAGCACGTCGGAGTCCAGCAGCAGCCGCGCCGCGGGGGGCGACTCGTCGGCGATGCCGCGCAGAACGCCGGTCGCCCAGGCGATTCCCGCTATTCCTCCACCGGCCAGTACGAGCGCTCGTCGGGGTGCCACGCCCATGCACTCTGCCAGACGGCCGGGTTCACGCCGGCGCGTGCTGCGCCTGCTGCGCCGGCTCGTCCAGGTCGGACTTGGCGAGCTGGTGGCGGGGCGGGCCGGGCAGCGCCACGCTGCGGTCGATGTGCAGCCCGGCGTCGACGTGGATCAGTTCGCCCGGCTCCATCAGCCGCCAGCGTGGGTCGTCGTCCATCCGTTCGCTGGCGAACACCACCGACGACCGGGCGTACAGGTGCCGCGAGTACGCGCGGATCCGGTTGGTGCGCAGGTGGAAATCCCGGTCGGCGTGGTCGTGGCGGCGGTCCAGGACGTAGAGCGTGTGGGTTTCGGGATAGCGCAGCGCCCACATCTCGGTGGCGGTGCTCAGCAGCACGTTGACGGCATAAAGCGGCACGCTGTCCGCGAGCCAGCCCATCGCGTCGAGCAGGCCCGCGGTCACGTCGCCGTCGTGGTCGCGGACGCGGGCGGTGATCAGGGCGAAGACCCGCTCGGAATCGGTCTGGCCGAGCACCAGGTCGTCGGTGCCGGCCTCGCGCAGCCGTTCGTCGACGGCGTCGAGCCCCTCGACCACGCCGTTGTGGGCGAAGAGCCGGCCGTCCTGCAGGAACGGGTGGGTGTTGTGCACGTCGTGCGCGCCGGTCGTGGCGTAGCGGACGTGGGCGAGGAAGGTGGTGCCGGTCATCTCGTGCGCCTCGGTGGCGAAGGCGGCGTCCTCCCAGGCCGCCATCGGCTGCTTGCGCAGCTCCGGGCGGCCGTGCTGGTCGAAGACGCCCAGGCCGGTGCCGTCGGGGTTTTTGCGGCTCTGCCGACAGAGGTTGTCGGGGGCGTCCAGCAGCCAGAAAGTGGCGGTGCACACGTCCGTCCCGGCGTGCAGGCCGAAGAGTCGACACATGCTTTCGACAGTAACCGCGCCGCGCCGAGCGCGATCAGTCGCGCGCTTCGATCACCCAATAGCCGTGCTCGGCGTAGCGCGACCGGATGGCCTTCTTGTCGTACTTGCCGACGCTGGTCCGCGGGATCTCGTCGACGAACGTCCACCGCTCCGGCAGCCACCAGCGAACGACCTTGTCGGCCAAGTACTCTCGCAGCTGCTCGGCGCCGACCGGCTCCCCCGGTTTGGTCACGACCACCGCCAGCGGCCGTTCCTGCCAGCGCTCGTCCGGAACGCCGACGACCGCGGCCTCGACCACGTGCGGATGCCCGATCAGGCAGTTCTCCAACTCCACCGAGGAGATCCACTCGCCGCCGGACTTGATGACGTCCTTGGCCCGGTCGGTCAGGGTGAGGAAGCTGCGCTCGTCCATGCGGCCGACGTCGCCGGTGCGCAGCCAGCCCGAGTCGAACTTGGACTCGTCGCGCCCCAGGTAGTAGGAGCCGGCGATCCACGGCCCGCGGACCTCCACCTCGCCCACGGCCGCGCCGTCGTTGGGCAGCGGCCGGCCCTCGTCGTCGACGATGCGCATCTCCACCCCGCACACCGGCTGCCCCTGGGTCGCGCGGTACTCCCACCGCCGCTCCGGCGGGGTACCGGGCGGCGGCCAGGCCGTGGTGGCCATCGGGGACGTCTCCGTCATCCCCCACATCTGCCGGATCTCGACGCGGTGCTTCTCCTCGAAGGTCCGCATCAGCGACACCGGCACGGCCGAGCCGCCGCAGGCCACCAGCCGCAGCGACGACAGGTCGTGGTCGGGCTCCTCCTCGAGGCGATGCAGGATGTCGTTCCAGATGGTCGGCACCGCGCCCGCCACGGTGGGCCGCAGCTTCTCGATCATGTCGAGCACCGACCGGGCGTCGAGGTGGCGGTCGGGCAGCACGATGTCGGCGCCGGCCATCAGCGCAGCGTACGGCAGCCCCCATGCGTTGGCGTGAAACATCGGCACGATGGGCAGCACCGTGTCGTCGGTCCCGACGCCGATGCCGTTGGCGGTGCAGGTCGTGATGGAGTGCAGGAAGCTGGAACGGTGGCTGTAGACCACGCCTTTGGGGTTGCCGGTGGTGCCGCTGGTGTAGCACATCGCGGCCGCGGAGCGCTCGTCGATGTCCGGCCAGTCGAATTCGGCGGACTCGGCGGCCACGACATCGGCGTAGCGCAGCACGGTCTTGCCCGAGCGCTCCAGCGCGGCGGTGTCCCCGTCCCCGACCGCGATCACCGTGTGCACCGACTCGAGCTCGGGCAGCACCGGGGCGAGTTGCCCGGCCAGTGAGAGGTCGACGAGCACGACGCGGTCGTCGGCCTCGTTGGCGATGTAGGCGATCTGTTCGGGAAAGAGCCGGATGTTGAGGGTGTGCAGCACGGCGCCCATCGACGGCACCGCCAGGTAGGTCGCCAGGTGTTCGGCGTTGTTCCACATGAACGTGGCCACCCGCTGATCCCCCGCGACGCCCAGGTGACGCAGCGCGTTGGCCAGCCGGGCCGCCTGCCGACCCAGCTCGGCGTAGGTGGTGTGCCGGTAGCCGCCGCTCCCGGTGGCCGTGGTGACCGTGCGGGCTCCGTGGACGCCGCAGCCGTGTCGCATGATCGCGGTGATCGTCAGCGGGAAGTCCTGCATCGTGCTGTCCATCGCTGTGCCGCCTTCGCCCCTCGTGTTCGGTGCGCCGAATGCTATCGCCGCGCGCACCCAGGGAGAAAACGGGTGGCGGGAGCACCGCCTCGAGGCGCGTCAGACCAGGGCGGGCGCGTCCTCGACCAGCTCGGGCACGACCCACTCGGCGGATCCGCTGGCCCGCCCGGGGCACTCGATCCCCGGCGCCACGATCGAGGCAACCGGCGCGACGGTGATCGCGCCGGAGTACTCGGCGATGTAGAGGTAGGTGCCGTCCGGGCTCTCCACCACACAGGAGGGTTGGTCTGCCACGCCGACGCTGCCGAGGACGTCCTGCGTCAGGGTGCACAGCACCGTGATGCCCTCGTCGCTGACCAGATAGGCACGGTCGCCGTCGCCGCTGAGCGTCAGCCCGGTCACGACGCCGGTGATCTCGCCGAGTTTGCGCGTGCCGGTGATCCTGCGGGTGCGGGTGTCGACGACGTCGATCACGGCACCGAGTTCGGGCGCGCTGCTCAGGACGTAGGCCAGCGTCCCGTCGGGGCTGAGCGCGACGTCGCGGATCGGCAGGCCGATGTCGAGGGTGTCGACGGTGCGCGCACCGTCGCCGGAACGGGCGCCCGTCTCGACCACGACGAGCCGTCCACCGGCGGCGACGTAGAGGTGAACGCCGTCGGGGCTGAGCCGCAGGCGATCCACGGTGGGTGCCCACGCGTCAGCGGCGCCCACGGTGTGGACCGCGGCGGTGAGATCGACCGTCTCCACCGCGCCCGTCGTCGTGTCCAACACGGCGACGTCCGCCACACCGGCGCCGGTGCGCCCGGCGTAGACGCGCGCGCCGTCGGGGCTCACCACCAGGTCGCTCACGCTGTGCGCCAGTCGGTGGGATGCGACGACGGTGTGGGTCGCCAGGTCGATGATCGCGATCGCGTCGTAGGCCGTGGTCGCGGTGCGCACGTAGGCGCGCCCGGCGTCGGGGCCGGCCGCGGCGATCGCCGACGCCTCGCCCATCCCGGCGAAGGTTCCGGTGACGCGGCACGTGGCCGCGTCGACGACGGACACGCTGTCGTCGCCGTAGTTGGTCACGAGCAGTCGTGAGCCGTCGGGGGTGGCGGCGATGCCGCCGATGGGACCGTTGTTCACGCCGATCTTGACGACGATCGGGGATCCCGGCTCCTCACCGAGTTCGATGACCTGACCGTTCCGCGCGATCGTCCGGTCGTTCCCGTCTTTCATGCTGACACCGCCTTTGCTGTGTTCGTCGTACGTCCACGCGCGACAGTGGTCGAGACAACCTTTGCGAGACCGGCGGCGTGGATTTACCCGTGTCCCAGCACCTGCAAGGTGACTGCTTTTTCCAGATCCTACCGGCTGAATTTCCCGAGAAAATAAAGCAAATTCGCGCCCTGTAACCCACATCACCCGAGCGCCCCGGCAAGTGGCCTTGCGATTGGCCGGAATTCGCGGCATGGCAAACGCGGCATGCGGCTACTCACAGGAATTCCCGTGTCGTCGCTAACTTTTCGGGGCACCCGTACACCCGGAACCGAAAATCGGGAAATTCGCCGTTGTGGCCGCGATTTGGAGGCAAATGTCACAGCGCGGGCCACGCGCGTCGCGCGGGTGAGATTCTCAGCCGAAGTGGGTCCGCGGGCGCGGTTGCCGCACACCGTCGACGACGACGTCGACCTTCTCGTCGTAGAAGGCCACCAGGCCGGCGATCCGGGCCACCGCGGGCAGCGGGTAGTGGTACGTCCAGGCGAGGTCGGGATGGACGGTGCCGACGGCGCGCACCCACCAGTAGCCCCACGTCACTCCCTTGTACGGGCACAGCGTCTGGGTCGGCGACGGTTCCAGGTGCTCGATGGCGACATCGGTCAAGTCGATGTAACACCTTGTGGACAAACCGGTTTCGAAGAGCAGCACCGGGGTCGCGGTATCGGCCAGCACCACCCCGCCGAGTTCCACCCGGACGTGGCGGTGCGAGCGCAGCGCGTCGACCCGCACGTACGGACTGCGCGGATGGCCGTAGATCGGCTCGTCCTCCTCGAACCAGCGCAGCGGGCCCTCGCCGTCGAACACCCGCGCGACCGATTCGTGGACCCGGTCCCCGGCGACCAGGGAGTGCAGCCGCGACGGCCCGAACTGCACGCGCTGCGGGTGCTGCTCGTCGCGCAGGAACCCGTCGCGGACGCCGGTGACCGGGATGTAGTACTGCGGGTAGTAGGGCACCTCCCACACGTAGCGGGCCGCGGTGGTGTCGAAGACCAGCGCATCGCCGAGATAGCCGCGGACCCGGCGCGCGCGGGCTCGATCCTGCCGCGTTCGGCGGTCACGCGGCCGCTACTGGTTCTTGGACGCCAGACCGGCCGGCGCGTGCGCGACGGCGTTGCGGATGGCGTCGGCCAGCGCCAGCGCGCTCTCCTCGGTGAGCTCGAGCGCCACCCGCGCCGACGGCCCCAGCTGCGGGTTGATCACGTCGATGTTGACGGTGTGGCCGTAGGGCGCGTGGACCGGATGGTCGACGTACACGGTCGCGCGGCTGGCGCCGAACCATCCCGTCGCCCCCTTGCCGCTGCCGTCGATCTCGACGTGTTCGGTCAGATAGGTGCACATGGGTTGGGAAACCTAGCCTTTCAGGTGGGTGGCGAAGAACTCGTCGATGTGCCGCCAGCCGTCCAGCGCCGCCTCCACCCGGTAGGCCGGCCGGTCGACGGCGAAGAACGCGTGGCCGGCGTCGTCGTAGGCGTGGAATTCGTGCGGCTTACCCAGCTTGTTCAGCTCGGCGTCGAGCGTGGCCACCGCCTCGGGCGAGGGGAACTGGTCCTCGTTGCCGAACAGGCCCAGCAGTGGGCAGCTCAGGTTGGGCGCCAGGTCGAGAATCGGCTTGAAGGCCTTGGGCATTCCCTCCGGCGGATCCTCGACGACGAACGCGCCGTAGCAGTCCACCGCGGCGTCCAGCGGCAGCGAGCACGCCGCCAGGAAGGCGTGCCGCCCGCCCGAGCAGTGCCCGATCACGCCGAACTTCCCGTTCGCGCCGGGCAACGTGCGCAGGTGTTCGATCGCACCGGCCACGTCGCCGACCAGCCGCTCGTCGGGCACCCCGCCGGCCGCACGCGCCGCCGCGGCGGCGTCGTCGGGAGACGCACCCGGCGCCTCGCGAGAGTACAGGTTGGGCACCACCGCGTGATAGCCGCCGACCGCGAGCCGGCGGACGAATTCCTTGGTCTGCCGGTCATATCCGGGCATGTGGTGGATCCACACGATCCCGCCGCGCGACCCCTCGGCCAGCGGCATGGCGCGGTAGGCCTCGATCTCGTCGCCCCGGTGGCCGGTGATGCTGATCGTCTCCGCGCGGATCGCATCCGGGCTGACCGTGCTCATCACGATGCTCCTTTTCCGGGCCGCAACCGAATGCGGAACGCGCGCGGCCCTGCTGGCACGCCCCGCCGGACCCAACGTATCCGACCGTCGGCGCGCCCGTCAGCCGACGACGATCGGCACCGTCACCTCGTCCATCTTGACGGGCACCTTGGCCATGTCCACCGACAGGATCTCCCCGCTGTCCTGGGTGCCGTTGCTCAGCTTCTTGGGCCGAAGCCGGAACGGCGGCGCGTCCGACCCCGGGGCAAGGCCGGCCAACCCGTAGTCGCTTTCGTTGGCCACCAGCAGCGTCTTCCCGCCGTCCGGGGTGACGAGCCCTTCGACTTTCTCGTGCCCGAAGAAGTCACCGTTGGGCGACAGGGTCCGCAACAGGGCGCCGAGGTTGAGCTTGGGCGCCTTGGACGCAACGGCGATCCCCGCCTCCTGGAGTTTGTTCGTGGCCGCCGCGTCGGTGCTGACACCGACGAACGTCTCGATCGGCACGCCGTCGACCAGGAGGCCGCCAGCCTCGGACCGGTACACCGACCCGGACACCATCGCGCGCGGGCCGACGTCGGTGGCCCCGGCGATATCGGTCACGTAGATCTTCTTGTTGCCTTGCGGCGCAGGCTCGTTGTCGCGTTCGTCGACCAGGAATGTGGTCGCACCGATGGCCGTGATCTCCGACACCGCCACCTTGGTCTGCTGCGGATCGGCCAACGGGTAGAGGTACTCGTGCACGTCACCGCGGTCGGTCAAGTCGACGGTCACGATCCGGGTGACCGGCACCGACCCGGACGGCCCGGCCGGTGTCCGCAACGCGGAGTGCATGATGCCCACCAGCGTCGTGCCGTCCGGAGTGATCGTCAGGCCCTCCATGCCCTGATTCGGGGCGCGCAGCGAGAGCTCTCTGGGCAGCGTCCCATCGGAGGGCGAAAGCCGTTCCAGCTCTTTGCCGTTGGCATCGAAGTGGACCAGCGATGGACCGTACTCGTCGGACACCCAGAAGCCGCCGTCGGGCATGGCGACCAGCCCCTCGGGGTCCAGGCCGTGATCCGACGGCGCCAGGACCGTGCCGTTGAGGTCCACCAGCGATTCGCCGGGGCTCGCCCGCGAGTCGGCAAGCCCGACCAGGGGTGCGCCATCCGTGCCGCACAGCGTGACGGCGCGCTCTACCGACGCCGTTCCGTCGGCGAGCTTGAGTTTGACGATCTGCGGGTGGAAATCCGGTAGCGGAAGCACCTTTTCGCCGGGGCCAGGGCCGTCGACCGCGGGCCCGCGGTCGGTGAGGCCGTAGATCTCGCCGACGCTGCCGGGCACCGCCGCGATCGCGGACCCGTGCGAATTAGCCTGGATCACAACGCCGCCGATCGTGGCGAGCGGCGCCGCGTTCTCGGCGTAGAGCTTGACGGTGTCGCTGACGGTCGCGGGAAGGTGGTCGGTGCCGGTGAACCCGGCGTCGGGGGTGTAGATCATCGCGCCGTTGGCGCCGTACGCGATGCTGCCGTGCTCGGGCTTGCCGAACGACACCGGTGTCACCCCGTGGGTGGCGGCCAGCATCCGGGCCGGGGAGATGAGGAGCGCCCTGCCGGCGCCGGTGCTCAACGGTGCGTCGGCCGCGGGCAACGTCCGCGACGGCGCGGAGCCCGACGAACAGGCCACCACCGTGGCCAGCACGGTCGCCGCCGCGACCGGCCACCCCGCCCTACGCCCCACGCGAATGGCTTACCAAGAGAAGTTGTCCAGCAAGTGAACGCCGCACCGCCGTCACCGCCGCCTGTCGCGCACCTTGTAGGTCGAGGGCCACGATTTTCGCGCCTCGTCTCCGGTCAGCGGCGTCCCCATTCCGCCGACCTTGACGCTGTAGGCCTCCTTGCCGGGGCCGACCTCGCGGTTGGCGTGCTCCTGGGCCAGGTAGTACAGCTCGTCGATGGTGGCTTCGTCGTAGGCGACGAACGAGGTTTCCCGCACGACGTCGTCGATCCCGGCCAGCAACCGGCTCGGCAGCGCCCGCGACACCAGCACGGCCAGGGCCAGCAGCGAGAACGGCACTACCCAGTAGCAGACGTAGGACAGCGGGTTCGTCGCGTCCCGGCTGCCTGCCCCGGCGTTTACGACGGGCGGGATGGCCGACGACACGGTCATCCCGGCGAACGCGGCGACCCAGATCCAGGTGAGCAGGCGGGCCAGCCGGCCGAACAGCTCCGTGCTGACGACGTCGGGCGGCTGCTCGGCAGCGGCGCATTCCGCGACGAACGACCTGCCGAGCAGCGTGCCGGTCAGCGTCATGAGCAGGATGCCGGCGTTGCTCAGCGGCAGCAGCCACGCCAGCGCGGACGACTCGCCCAGCACCACCGTCAACACCGTCAGGACCCCGAACGTGGCGACGGCGCCGGCTTCCGCCACGCGCCCGGACTTCCCGGTCACTCCCGCGGTCAGCAGCGCCGCCACGGCGGTGACCAGGGCGACCCACGCGGCGACCGCCGCGGGGGCGTCACCGACGAGCACCCAGTAGACGATCCACGGCGACAACCGGAAGAGCATGCCCATGAGGGGTCAGTGTATGACCGCCGGCCGACGCTACGGCGGCATCGCGCGGGCTTCTTCACGCCGACCGCCGGGCTCGCCGCGGCCCTGCGGGCGGCCGAGCCCAGGCGTGGCGAGCCTTTGAACGGGGCGCGGTGTTCCTGCCCGGCACCGAGGTGCTCGCGGTGGTGGCGCGCAACGGCCGGGCGTCCCCACCGGCCGCGGGATCATCGACGCCGACATCGTGGCGTGCGCGGCCGGCTTCAGGGGGCGGGCGCCGCCGGCTTCCTGCAGCGGCTCACCACCAACGAGGTCGACAAGAGCGTCGGGTCGGTCACCTACACCCCGCTGCTCGCCGATACCGGTGGCATCCGCAGCGATCTCACCGTCGCGCAGCTGGGCGAAAGCCGCTTCCCGTTGGGCGCCAACGGCCCCCAGGACTTCGACTGGCTGACCCGCCACCTGCGCGACGACGGCAGCGTCACGCTGCGCGATGTCACCGGGGGCACCTACGGCGTCGGCGTGTGGGGGCCGGCCGCGCGCGAGCTGGTGCAGCCGCTGTGCCGGGAAGACTTGTCGCACAAGGCTTTCGGTTACTTCCGTGCGCACCATACCTACCGAGGCGCCGTCCCGGTCACGATGCTGCGGGTGTCCTACGTCGGTGAACTGGGGTGGGAGATCTACACCGAGGCCGGCTACGGCGGCGCGCTGTGGGAGCTGCTGTGGACGGCCGGCCGGGCCCACGGCGCCATCGCCGCCGGGCGCATAGCGTTCAACTGCCTGCGCATGGGAAGGGCTACCGCGCCTGGGGCACCGACATGACCGCCGAGGACCGGCCCGACGATGCCGGTCTGGGCTTCGCGGTGCGCATGACCAAGGACGACTTCGTCGGCAAGGCCGCCCTGCTGGCGTCGGTACCACGAAAGATGCTGCGCACCATCGTTTTCGAAGAGCCCGCCGCCGTGGCACTGGGCAAGGAACCGGTGCACGCCGGGGACGGGTGCATCGGGTAATCACCAGCGCGGGCCATTCGCCCACGCTGGGCCGCACCGTCGCCTACGCCTGGCTGCCCGAGGTCGGCGCAGTGCGGGAGCGGCGCTACTTCGCGATCACCGTCAAGCCGACCGTGTTCATCAACCCGGTGCCCGACCACGTTTCCACCGGATGTTTCCACTGGCCCCCGATCGCACCGTCGTCGAATGCGACTGGCGCTACGCCGCGGACGTGGCGGCCACAGGCGACCTGTCCGGGTCGGTCGAGCTGTTCCACCGGGTCAACGAGCAGGACTTCGACGCGTGCCGGCGCACCCAGCCGGCGATGTCCTCGCGCGCCTACCGGGCGGGCGGCGTCCTGGTGCCCGCCGAGCTCCACATCGCCGAATTCCACCGGTGGGTGGTCTCGCGCGTCGGCGCGCCCGCCGGGCCGAGGTGAGCGGGTCGGTCCCTGAACAGCGGTATAAGCGCGATCATCATGGCGAGTGGCGACAACGGAGATGCCCCCGCCGGCTCCGACACAGGCCCCGATCGCGCTGCAGACCTGGATCGGCCAGGCCTGCCCGGCGCACGCCGTCGGCCGGAAGCCGCCGCCTTCGCCGAGGTCGCGCAGCGCACGATCGCCGCCGCCGACAGCATCAGCCGCCGGCTGGGCTGGACCGAACGGGCATCTTAGGCCGATTCGTCTTCCACAGCGGCCTCGACGGCCATCCGCTCGCGCAGGCTGTCATAGATCGGCGGCGACGCCACCAGGTACGCGGCCAGCACCGCCGCGGCGGTCGCGGCCAGCATGGGCACGATCACCTCCGTGGTGGCCGTCATCTCGACGACGATGACCATCCCGGTGACGGGCGCCCGGACGGTTGCCCCGAAGAACGCCGTCATCCCCACCAGCGCCATCGGAACCGCCAGCGACGTCGCGTCCGTCGGCCACACGAGGTTGAAGACCCCCACGAACAACAGTCCCCACAGCGCACCCACCGCCAGTAGCGGCGCGAACAGCCCGCCCGGCACGCCGGCCGAGTATGACAGGGGACCCGCGAAGAACCGCACCACGAGGTAGCCGATGACGACGGACAGGGCGAAGCGGTGCCCGCCGAGGATCAGTTGGCTCACGGGGTCGCCGCCGCCGACAGCGCGGGGGTAGACGAACATCGCCAGCCCGATGACCGCACCGACCAGGGCCGCCTTCGCGGGAGCCGGTACCCGGCCCAGCGCAGCCACGTGGTCGATGAACCACAGCACCAACCGGTTGTAGGCGGCACCAAGCCATCCGGTGAACAGGCCGAATACGACGAACAACGGAAGCCACCGCAGCTCTGGGGGCCCGATGCGTTCGACGTCAAAGTCCGGGTAGTTCCCCAGGACGAGCCGGGCGCAACCGACGGCCGCGGCGGCGGCGAAGAGAGTCGCCAGCACGGTCTTCACCCGGAACGACTTCGTCACCTCTTCGAGGGTGAACAGGGTGCCACCGATCGGTGCGTTGAAGGCGACCGCGAGGCCGGCGCCGCCCAACGCCGTCTGCATCATCCTGACCTCGGAGTCGGGCAGCCGGACGCGCCGCGCCGCCTCGGCGCCGATCGCCGCACCCATGTGCACCGTCGGGCCCTCGCGGCCCAACACCAGCCCCGACCCGATGCTCAACACGCCCCCGATGAACTTCGCCGGAAGCAGGCGGATCAGCGGTGGCCGGGCGTCACCCCGGAAGACCGCCTCGACATGCTGGATCCCGCTGCCGGCGGCCAGGGGCTCCCATCGCACGACCAGGGCGGCCAGGGTGGCGCCGGCCGCCGCCGCGGCGAGGGGGACCAGCCAGCCCGGCCCGGGCAGCCGGTGCGCCCAGTCCACGAAGTCGACGCGCAACTGGTCGGCGGCCTGCAGGCACCAGCGGAAGGCGCCGCCGACGAAACCGATGGCCACGCCCGCAACGGTCGCCGTCACACAGATGAGCAGAGAACCCCGCATCGAATCGTCGGGCGGGTCGGGACCTGCCGTCGGCGCGGTCATCGCGGCCCGCCAACTGGTCGGTGTGGATGGTGGTCGTCCCTGCCGCGAAGACGCGCGAGCACCCTAGTTCTCCTTCGACGCTGGACCGGCCCGGCTCCCAGTCTCGCAGAAGGAGGTCTGCGCTGTCGCGCAGCCGACCGAGGCGCCAGGAGAACGCCCTCGTCTTGGCGATTACCGCTCAGCAACAGGAGGCAGTATCGGCCGCAACACCGTCGGAGACCCCGTCGCCGGTGTCATCGCAGCCGGCACCGAAGGTCTGCGAGTCGGACAGGACGGTGTAGACCTCCCACCGCTCGCCGGCCGGTCCGGTCACCCAGGCCTTGTCTTGCAGGGCATAGCAACAGGTCGTGGCGATCTGCTCCTCGGGGATCATCCCCTCAGCCGCGAGCCGGGCGATCTCGTCGTGGACCTCGCCGCTGGATTCGACCTCGACGCCGAGGTGGTTGATGGTGCCGCCATGGCCCGGGTTCTCGATCAGCACCAGCTTCAGGGGAGGTTCGGCGACGGCGAAGTTGGCGTAGCCGGGTTTGACCTTGGCCGGTTCGGTGTTGAACAGCTTGGAGTAGAACGTGATTGCCTCGTCAAGGTCGTCGACGTTGAGGGCCAGTTGCATGCGCGACATCGTTGTTCCTTTCTCAGGGGCGACCGGGTTGCGTCGTGTCTGCGGACCCCAGGAGCTCGGCCACCAACAACCGGACCCGCTCGGCGATGTCGTCGCGGATGGCCCGCACCGTCGACAGGGGCTGACCGGCAGGATCGGGCAGTTTCCAGTCGCGATAGGACACACCGGGGAAATACGGGCAAGCATCACCGCAGCCCATGGTGATCACGACGTCGCTGGTCTGAACCGCGTCAGGGGTGAGGACCCTGGGGTTCGCGGCGGCGATGTCGATGCCGAGCTCGGCCATGGCCGCGACGGCGACGGGGTTGACCTGATTCGCGGGTTCGCTTCCGGCGGAACGCACTTCGATACGGTCCCCGGCCATGCTGCGCAGCAGCGCGGCGGCCATCTGTGACCGCCCGGCGTTGTGGACGCAGACGAACAGCACGCTGGGTTTAGCGGCCAACGGCCGGGCCTCCCGTCGACGCGCCCGGGAACAGCCGGGGACGCAGCGCCAGGGACACGTACACAAGGCCGACCAGCACGGGCACCTCGATCAGCGGTCCGACGACCCCGGCCAGGGCCTGCCCCGAGGCCGCGCCGTAGGTCGCGATCGCCACCGCGATGGCCAGTTCGAAGTTGTTGCCGGCCGCGGTGAAGGCCAGCGTGGTGGTGCGCGCGTAGCCGAGCCGCAGCAGGAACCCGAGGGTGTACCCGCCGGCCCACATGATCGCGAAGTAGGCCAGCAGCGGCAGCGCGATGCGTGCGACATCCCATGGCCGCGAGGTGATCTGGTGGCCCTGCAGGGCGAACAGGATCACGATGGTGAACAGCAGCCCGTACAGGGCCCACGGCCCGATGCGGGGCAGGAACGTCGACTCGTACCAGGTACGGCCCCTGGCCCGTTCGCCCAGGCGGCGCGAGAGGTATCCGGCCAGCAGCGGGATACCGAGGAATACGAGCACGGATTCGGCGATGTGCCACGGGGAGACGGCGATGCCGGTCTGCGGCAGGTGCAGCCAGCCGGGCAGCACCGACAGGTAGAACCAGCCGAGCGCGGCGAACATGGCCACCTGGAACAACGAGTTCAGCGCGACGAGCACGGCCGCGGCTTCGCGGTCTCCGCAGGCCAGGTCGTTCCAGATGATGACCATGGCGATGCAGCGGGCCAGCCCGACGATGATCAGCCCGGTGCGGTACTCGGGCAGGTCCGGCAGCAGCAGCCAGGCCAGCGCGAACATCACGGCCGGCCCGACGAGCCAGTTGAGCACCAGCGAGGACACCATCATCTTGCGGTCGCCGGTGACCTCGTCGAGCCGGTCGTAGCGGACCTTGGCCAGCACGGGGTACATCATGACCAGCAGGCCGATTGCGATCGGCAGTGAGATGCCCTGGACCTCAACGGAACTCAATGCCGGTCCGAGGCGGGGAACGAGGCGGCCCAGCAGCAGACCGGCGACCATCGCCACCCCGATCCAGATCGGCAGGAACCGGTCCAGCGTCGAGAGCCGGGTCACCACCGGGGCGGGGGTGGACACCGATGTCGTGCCATCGGTCATGGCTCGCACCTCGCCGCGGTCGCCGCCGGCTGCTCGTCGAGACACAGGACGGACGAAAGCTGCTGCAGCGCTGCGGGAATCACTCGGTAGTAGACCCAGGTGCCGCGCCGCTCACAGTCGAGCAGTCCGGCCGTGCGCAGCAGTTTGAGGTGGTGGGAGATCGTGGGCTGGGAGAGGTCGAAGGTCGTCGAGATCTCGCAGACGCAGGCTTCACCGCCGGGGTGGCTGGCGATCAGGCTCAGCAGGCGGAGTCGGACCGGGTCGCCGAGCGCCTTGAACATCGCCGCCAACCGGCCCGCGTCTGACTCCTCGAGGGCCGCCGCCCCCAGCGCGGGGCAGCAGCCAATCGCTTGATTTGACATATTTCTATATAACAGTTTATCGAATCAATGCGCAAGGCGTGGGACCGGTGAGCTCGGCCATGCTGGGCAGAGCTTCACCCCTGAGAACCCCGCCGTGCCCCCAGTCGGGCTCGAACCGACACTGGACGGTTTTTACAGTAAGAGTGAGTGCGAAGCGGTCGCTGGTGCCTCACACACAGTGAGCGCGTAGGAGGCTTGCACTACTTCGCCTTCCCTCTCTGTCAACCTTGGGTGAGGCACCCGTCCCCTGACAATCAGTGACTCGAGGGCGGGGATGGAGAGCTTCCCCGAGATGACAAGCAAGGTGACCACGTTGGTGCGAGCGACCGGGATCGAAGATCCTAGTCGGGTGTCCGACGCTGAGACGCAACGTCCCGATCCGCAGGTGCCCGAGCGGGCCCGGCGGCGAACGTTCACGGCGCAGTACAAGCTTGAGATCTTGGCGGCCTACGAGGCCGCCCCTGAAGGTGAGAAGGGTGCACTGCGCCGCGAGGGTTTGTACTCCAGCCACATCGTGGAGTGGCGGCGGGCCCGTGACGCCGGCGCGCTGGCGGCGCTGGCCGCCCCGCGTGGACGCAAGCGACGCGACCCACAGGCCGAACGGATCGCCCGGTTGGAGGCCGAGAAACACCAACTGGAGCAGGAGCTGGCCAAGACCCGCTTCGTGGTGGATGTCCAGGCAAAACTGCACGCGCTCTTGGAGACGCTCTCCGAGAGCGCGGAGCCCGAGAACGGGTCGATGAAGTGAGCGACGCAGCGATCGTCGAGCTGGCGCCCAAGATCGGCGTACGCAACGCCTGCGATGCCGTCGGTGTCGCCCGAGCCAGCTACTACCGCCGGCACCGGCAAAGCCCGCCATCACAGCGGCCGGCGCCGATCCCACACACCGACCGGGTGCAGCCGCGTGCGTTGTCCGGCGCCGAGCGGGCCGCAATCCTCAATGAGTTGCACAGCGAGCGGTTCGTCGACACCTCGCCAGCCGAGGTGTGGGCCACCCTGCTCGACGAAGGCCGCTACCTCGGCTCGATCTCGACCTTCTACCGGCTGCTGCGGCAAGCCGGCGAGAGCCGGGAGCGCCGCCGGCAGGCCACCCACCCAACGACGGTAAAACCCGAGCTGGTCGCGTTCGAACCGAACCAGGTGTGGAGTTGGGATATCACCAAGCTGCGCGGCCCGGCGAAGTGGAGCTGGTACTACCTGTACGTGATCTTGGACATCTTCTCTCGCTACGTGGTCGGATGGATGGTTGCCAGTCGCGAAAGTGCCGCGCTCGCTGAGGTATTGATCCGTCAGACTTGCACCAAGCAGGGCATCGGGCGCGACCGGTTGACCATCCACGCCGACCGTGGCTCCTCGATGACCTCCAAGCCGGTGGCGTTCCTGCTCGCCGACCTCGGTGTCACCCAGTCGCACTCGCGCCCGCACGTCAGCAACGACAGCCCCTTCAGCGAGGCGCAATTCAAGACGTTGAAGTATCGGCCCGATTTCCCCGACCGGTTCAACTCGATCGAGGCCGCCCGCCGGCACTGCCAGGTCTTCTTCGGCTGGTACAACGACGAACATCGCCATACCGGGCTGGGTTTGCACGTTCCCGCCGACGTGCACTACGGCACCGCCGCGATCATCCGTGACAAGCGCGCCGGTGTGCTCGACACCGCCTACGCTGCACACCCAGAACGGTTCGTGCGAAAGCCGCCCGAGCCGCCGAAACTGCCCAGCGGTTCATGGATCAACAAACCAGACGACACCCAGGAGGCCACTCAGTAAATACCACCCAACGGTGCCTCATTCAGGTTGACAGATTCCGCTTGGCCAATCAGTTGATTGACGGTTGTAATGCTTGCAGGTCGATGTGGCGGGCGGCGGCTAGGCCTTCAGTAAGCGTGTCGGCGGGTGAGAATTTGGCAAAGGCCTTATCCTGGTTGGGTTTTGCGGTCTCAACGCAGCCCGGCAGGAAAGGCCTTTGTGGTGAAGAGGATAACCCATAAGCAGAGTAGGCGGAACATCGCCGCGCGGCGGCGTAGGGTGGCGGCGCGGCACGCGCGGGCGGGGAGTTGGGGCGCGCAGCCCGCGCCGATGCTGAACACGGGTGTGGTGCGCTATGAGGTCGGTGCGAACATCGACGCCACCGCTTTCGGTGGCATCGCCGCGCTGCACCGGCTGGTGACCCGGCTGGGGCTGGTCGAGCGGATCGACGAGGACCTGCAGTTGCTTAAGGTGCACCTGCCCTATCACGAATCCGACCACGTGCTCAACCTGGCCTACAACGTGGCGTGCGGGGGCACTCGGCTCGAAGACATCGAGCGGCTGCGCCACGACAGCGCCTATATGAACGCCTTGGGCGCGCAGTTGATCCCGGACCCGACCACGGCCGGTGATTTCTGTCGCCGGTTCAGCCGGGCCGACGTGGCGACGTTGATGGAGGCGATCAACGCGGTGCGCCCGCAGCTGTGGGCGCACCGGGGTCGTGAGCTGCTCGGCCCGGTCGCCTACCTCGACGTCGACGGCACCATCGCCCCCACCTACGGGCAGCACAAGGCCGGAATGGATATGTCCTATAAGGGCATCTGGGGGTATGCGCCGCTGATCGTGTCGCTGGCCAACACCAAGGAGGTGCTCTACCTGGTCAACCGGCCGGGCAACGCGCCCAGCCACGCCGGCGCGGCGGCCTGGATCGACAAGGCGATCGACCTGGTCGCCCCGCACGCCCAGCGAGTATGTGTGCGCGGGGACACCGACTTCTCGTTGACCGCGCACTTCGACGACTGGGCCCAGCGGGTCGATTTCGTGTTCGGCATGGACTGCAACACCGCGCTGCGCTCGCGCGCCGAGGCGCTGACCGAGGCTGACTGGACACCGCTGCGCCGGCCCGACCCCGAGCCGGCGCGGACTGGGCAGCGGCGCCGGCGCGAGCCCAACCACAAGCGGCGCATCGTCGCCGAACGCGGCTACGTCAACCTGGAACTCACCTGCGAGCACGTCGCCGAGTTCAGCTACCAGCCCGGCAAATGCCGCCGACCCTACCGGGTGATCGCGCTGCGCAAGAACATCAGCAAGTCCCGCGGCGAGGCGGCCCTCATCGAGGAGATCCGCTACTTCTTCTACATCACCACCCGCACCGACTTGACCCCCGCACAGGTCGTGGCCTGCGCCAACGACCGCTGCGACCAGGAAAACGTCATCGAGCAGCTCAAAAACGGTGTCAACGCGTTACGGGTGCCGCTCTATGACCTGGTATCCAACTGGGCCTACATGGTCATCGCCGCCCTGGCCTGGAACATCAAGTCCTGGTTCGCCATGATGCTGCACCGCAAAGCCGACCGCCGCGAGTGGATCACCATGGAGTTCCGCCGCTTCACCACCCAGGCGATCCTCATCCCCGCCATGATCATCCGCCACGCCCGCGCCATCACCGTGCGGATCATCGGCTACCACCCCAGCCTGGACCGATTCCTCAGCGCCTACACCACCATTGAACGCACTCGCTTTGGCTGACGTCTGCACCCTGAACCGACCTTCGGGCCCTGCCGCGCCCGCCCACGACACTCGCCCTCTTCGCCCGAACCGAAACACCGCGCATCGTCCCCGCATGTCCACACACCCGACAAACCCACGCAGCAGCGATAATCCAGCCAATCCAGGACCGCTCACACACCCGATGACAACCGTCACCGCCCAACAAAGCCGCCCACCGCCGACCGGAAACGACATCCCGAAGAATCCTGGGAACCCGCCGACGCCGACACGCTTATTTGAGGGCTAGGGCCTCGGTCTTGGTCTTGGCCAGGTCCAGCAGCTGCATTTGGATGGCGTTGATCTGTCGGGTCAGATCGGCCGGGTTGATGCCTTCGATCCGGGCGGCGACGTTCGCGAGTTGTTGGGTGTCAAGCACTCCCGATGCCTGCAGACGCTGCCACGGGGTGGCCGGCTTGTCGTAGATGCGCTTGCGGCGACCAGCTGCGGTGGTGGTGTAGCCGAGGGGCTTTTTGGTCGGGGTGAAGAAGTTCAGCGGCAGCGACACCAGCTTCCACAGCTGGTTGAGCAGCTCCAGCTCCGCTGGGGTGTCGTAGCGCCAGTAGAACGCGTGTTTGCGCACCACGTGGTTGTTCTTGGACTCCACATGCGCCTGATCGTTCTTCTGGTACGGCCGCGAGCGGGTCTGGGTGACGTCGCGGTCCTGCAGCCACTGGGCGACCTCATGATTGATGAATTCACCACCGCAATCGCTGTCGAAAATCACCACGGGAAACGGGAACCGCTGCTCCAGCTCCTCGATGCCGGCGGTGATCCACTTGGAGGCGTTGTTGCGGATCGAGTACTTCTCGGTCCAGCCGATCACCAGGGAGCCTGTCACGATTTCTGTGTAAGTCAGAGGTGATTTGACTACGAGTTGTATTCTAGCACAATGGGATTCGCCCAGGGAATAGTCTGGCGAGTGTGTTGAGCGCCACAGTCCAGTTGTGCGTTCCAGTACCCGAATAGCCTCCTCTCTCGCTGGAGATGTTGCGCAGCCCGAGGTACAGCAACTTCATCGCGGCGTCCTTGTCCGTGAAATGACCACGGTTCTTGGTGATCTTGCGCAACTGGAAGTTGATCGACTCGATCGCATTGGTGGTGTAGACGATCTTGCGCAACTCCACCGGATAGTCCAGGAACGGAACGAATTCCCCCCAGGCGTTGTGCCACACGTCAATTGCACCCGGATATTGGGCGCCGAATTGCTGGTCGAACTCCTTGAGTGCGAGTTCGGCTCCATCGACGGTCGGCGCACTGTAGATCGCCCGCATCGCGGTGGCGACCTTCTTGCGGTCCTTATAAGACACGAAGCGCATCGCATTCCTAATGACGTGCACGACGCAGGTCTGCACCACGGTATCGGGATAGATCGAGCGGATCGCATCAGGCAGACCGGTCAGCCCGTCGCAGCAGGCGATGAGGATGTCGCGCACCCCGCGGTTGCGCAGGTCGATGACGACCTTCTGCCAGAACTTCGCCCCCTCGGAGTCCTGGATCCAGCAGCCCAAGGCGTGTTTGCGGCCCTCCAGATCCACGCCAATGGCCAAATAGGCGACCTTGGTGGTGATGACCCCGTTGTCGCCGATCCGCAGCCGCAGCCCATCGATGTAGAGGATCGGGTAGACCTCATCGAGCGGGCGGGCCTGCCAGGCCTTGATCTCATCGACCACCACCTCGGTGATATTGGAGATCAACTCCCGCGACACCGACGCCCCATAGACCTCCTGCAGGTGGGCTTCGATATCGCGGGTGGTCATTCCCCGTGAATACAGCGACAACACCACCGAATTGATGTTGTTGAGCCGGCGGGTCTTCTTCGGCACAATCGCCGGCTCAAACGAGCCGTTGCGATCACGCGGCGCATCGATCTGCACCGGGCCGTTGACGGTGGTCACCGTTTTCGGCGTGGTGCCGTTGCGCGAATTTCCCGATCCGCGTCCGGCCGGATCGCCGGCCTCATAGCCCAGATGGTGGGTTAGCTCCGCATTCAGCGCCCGCTCCAGCACGGCCTTAGTCAGCTGGTTCAGCAAACCGTCCGCGCCGTCGATCGGGGTCCCGGTCTTCACCGCATCCTTAATCAACGAGTCCAGCGTCTCTTCGGTGAACATCTCGGCCAGCCGCCGCGCCGCGGTCGTCTCCTCAGCCGGCATCTGCATGGTCTTGGTCACAAAACACTCCTTCTGTCCGCCCAACGGCGGTCCGATGATGGACCACCCCGGACTTACACAGATGGAATGACACGCCCTCACCAGGTCGGTCATGGTCAGGGTGCGGGCGAACTCGCCGATCAAACTCGGGCCGCAGTGCGCCACGGTGTCGGCCTCGATCACCCCGGAGTCTCGGGCGCCTCATCAGAACAGGTACGGATCGTGATCGAATTCCGCAGCAGCGGTGACGGTTTGGTCGTCGAGATGCCCTTGATACGCATCGCATCCCGAGCTGGTTTGAGGTAGCGGTCGACGGTGGCCGCGCTCATCGCCTTCAGCTCGGCCATGACCACCAGATACTTGCCGCACGGCATGCCCATCAAGGCCCACACGTGCTCTAAAAGCGCTCTGGCGTCGTCGCTGAAGCCCCGCGGGCGCAACCTACGCCCATCGCGACCTGCTCAGCCGGATCCGCCAGCCGCGGTCCGGTCAGCATCCGCCGGGCGGTCGAACGGCCCATCCCCCGTGGTAGCCACCACCCGATCCAAGATCGCGGTCTTATCCGCCTTCGACGCCTTGCGGTACTGACCATGCAGTTTGTTGGTTACCTGCCGTCTCGCGGCCATATCGGTCTTGCCCTCCACACCGGGCAAGCCTCTCTGGTTACGCGCTCAAAATAGCTGAGGCACCGCCGTCAGCCACGCGCTCAAAGTTGTTGAGGCACGCCGAGATCTGGTGAACCTCTCTCAGGAACTCCTACGCCGTCAGCGCGCAGGCCCGAACCTGAAAAGGAGCGACTTTCTTCGCGCGGGTGTGCGCCCTGCCGCGCCTGTGATTCAGCGGCTCATCGACGTACACCATCAGCGGTTCGGGGTCGCACCGATCTGCCGGGCGCTGGCCACCCAGGGGGACACGTCGGGGCATAGGACCATCGCACTCGACAGGACAACCACGGCGTCGTGGAGGATGATGGGGCGATGCGATTCCTCATGGTGTTGGCCAACCTAGCCGCCGTCGTCGGCGCAGCGGTGCCGGCGCAGGCCGAGCCGAGCAGCATCGACCCGGGTCTTGACGGGAGCTTTCTGAGCCAGCTCAGTCAAGCAAGCATCACCTATGCCAACGGGCCTGCCGCCGTCGCGGCCGCCCACACGGCGTGCGACATGATGGACTCGGGCCAGAAGGAAATCGACGTCATCAAAAAGGTGATGACTCTGAATCAAGGGTTCGGCCTCGCCGGCGCGACTAGGTTCACGGCGATCGCGTCGAGCGTCTACTGCCCCGACTACCTATCGAAGCCCAGCGCTAAATGACCAGCCGTGGACAACCCGGACACGTTGCCACAAAATACTTAGGGTTAGCCCACTGATCAACAGTGGAGGAGGAAACAGCGAATGATTATGTCCTTCAGGGCTAGACAGGTGGCCGCTGTCGGCGCCGCTATTGCCGGCATCGGGTCGGTGAGCTTGTCGAGTTCAGCTGTAGCGTACGCGCAGCCGCCCCTCATCTCCCCGGCCAGCGAGTTCACGTGCCCTGACACCGCAGGGCTTCAGTATGTGCAGGACCCGGACGATTCACAGGCATACTACGTCTGTGCCGACGGCAAGCAGCAGGACCATCAGCAGTGTCGGCCAGGTGCTTTTCTGAACCTCAATGTGACGCCGCCCGAGTGTTTGACTCCTGATCAAGAAGATTACCCGAAGTAGGAACGCGCCAGCGCAGCCTCATGGGGGAGGTCCATGACGTGCCGCGACACCGGCCGTGGCGCGCCAGTTGGTACTGGTGCCACCTGTAGATCCACCCACAGTAGAGATTTCGTTGAAGTCCCGACAACGCGTTGCGTGCCGATTCATCCGTCATGGTTCTGCCGTGCCGGCGACGCCGACGTGCCATCGCACTCCGCTGATGCACGCTCCGGGGTCTTGCGGATCATCCCGAACTGCTCATCGGGATGTCTCCCAACGCAGCATTAGGCTGCCCAGGTGAGTCACGCCAGTCGGTACGTGTCTAATGGCTGGCACGAAGCCAGGTTCTAGCTCGAATTGCGGCACGCGCCCCAACCACTCGGTCAAGAACTCGACAATTTCAATACGGGCCAGGTGCATACCCAAGCATCTGTGTATACCGCTGCCGAACGCCCAATGGCGTTGGCGCAGAATGGTTCCATCGCTGGCCGTTGCCATCTCATCACCTCCGCTCTCGCGGCCCGCTGCTTCCAAGGCCAGCCACACCACACTGTGCGCCGGGATCGTAAAGCCGCCGACATCGACTTCTCTGGTGGTGACGCGTGGTATCGCCGGCCCCGGTGCCTCCAACCGCAACATTTCCTCGACGAACGCCGGGATCTGTCCTGGGTCTTCACGCAACCGGGCCTGCAGTTGTGGATCGCGTGCGAGACGGAGAAGCGAGAAACAAATCGCCGCCGCGACCATTTCAATACCTGCAACCGAGAACAACAGAAGCACGACGGCAGCCACCTCGGCCCGGCTGAGCGGAAAATCCGGGTCGCGGGCTCGTCCCTCGATTAGCGGCCAGAGAATGCCGGGCGGCCGCCGGGTCTTTCTCAGCCCGGCCCCAAGCGCGGCATCCAGCCAATTGAAGAGTTGAAGTTCGGCTGTCCCGTCCAAGTCGCCGATCACTGCGGCCCGGATCAGCTGTGCCGCACTTTCGTCGTCCGGCGGCAAACCGCAGACCATGAGCAGCGATTGGCAGGCGTAGGCGTCGACGAGGCCCGTCGAATCACACTGCCCTTCATCGGTGACCCCGGCTATCAGCGTCGCGGCCTGCGCGCGCAAGCCCAAGGCAAAAGGGGCCAATGCTTTGGGGCTGAAGAGGGGATGTAGGACGCGGCCGAAACGGGCATGATCCGTTCGCGTTCCGCAGGACAACGGCACCTGCGGAAGCGGTACGCCGAAAGAGGTGATTCTAAAGGCTTTCGGCGGCGACATAAACATGCCCGGGTCGAGCAAGGCCGCACGGACATCGTCGCGCCGTGTGAGGTAATACCCGTGCAGCATGGGTTTGCCGGCTTCGATTTTCACCACCCGGCCCAGATCGCGCAACTGACGCCAGAAGGCGCCGCGGTCTGCCACGAAGACCGGACTCTCCTTGTGATGTAAGGGATGCGAATTCAAGTTGCCCTACCTTTCTCGCTGATGTTTTCGGGGCCGTGTTTTCGGGGCAGTGGAGCGATCCTTGCGCAGACCCGCCGCCAGGCGGGGGCTTTGGCTGAAGCCCGGTTTACCGAGGCCCGATGATCGTTCGGGCGTGGGTGCTGGTGCGCGTTCGCAACCGGGACGCGATCATTCCCAGCCGGCTTCCAGCAGTTCGCCAGCCAGCCGACGGATATTGCCTGTCGCCGTCTGCATCGTCGTCATTGCCCGAAAGATCGCCTCCGCGACCGGGCGTGGCATGGTGCAGTTACGGATCACCGCTTCCCGGAACATCGCCTCAGCGTGTGAGCCGAGCACCGTGGTGGCGTTCACCGCGTCAAGGCAATCATGAAGCGCCTTGTTACGGGTAAACATGTGCGCCGCTGAGATTTCCAGCTGCATATTCTTGAGAAGGGAGTCAAGTTTCTTGCTGTTCGGCGCAAGAGCGTCCTCGCGTTCCTGTTTCTCGGGCATCGTCACCACTTTGTGTCCACGTTCAGTGAGTATTGCTAGCTCGAGGGTGTAGTCGTTGACCGCGCGCGACACCCGAATCAGGGCAAGTTTGAACTCTTGTTCGCGCAGCTGGACGCGTTGGATGCGAGCTTGTTCCCGCTGTGCTTCAAGCTCGATTCGGTGTAGCTCGCGCACATTATCCAGCTCTCTGGCCGACCTTTGCTCGGCCGCCTTAAGCTCACGCCGCAGTCGCTCATGCGCTTCCCTGACTTCGTCTTGTGCCCGGCTCCGGATGACGACCGACTGCCAGAGAGCAACGAAGACGGCAATGAACGTGGCAAGACATGAAAGGCGGGCGGCCTGGAAAGCGACGTCCCAGGGGCGAGTCGGCAGCAGCCAGGCGAGTAGCACCGCGAGGAGGAGGAGTGTCGCGATTCTGCGGGAAACACGCAGCGTGGTGCAATGCCACCAGCACCGGCGATCACGTAGTTCCAAAGACGCTGAGCCTGTTTGGCCTTCGTGGCGGTCCACTGTTTGGTCCGGCTGGGACGGTTCGCTCATAATTTTTCACCGGGCTCCCTTCGGCGGGTCGAGAATTGGGCCCGGCGGTGCACTCCGACGGGGCTTGGGCAACGCGACGCGACACACCCGTTACGGGGGCATCATGCTCAACATCGACAAAAACAACACCTGCACGCTCGAACTTCGCAAACACCACCCGCAACCGGTCGACGCCCACAACGCCACACAACACCCAATCCCTCTGTGGAACAATCGATTCCTAGGCTTCACCTTCCCGCCACGCTGGCACCCGGGACCGCACGGGAAAGAAAACCTCAATTCGATTTCCGCGCCGGGAATCGAGGGTAGGACGTCCCTCGACACCCTACCCGCCGTCCGCACCCTCACCGTCTTCTCCTTTGCCGGTTACCTCGTCGCCGCCCCGGTGCCGGCCGGCTCCTGAGCGTCTTCGTGTGCGATCAGTCCACGCGGGTGGCGTGCATCTCCCAAAACGGGGCGTACGCCCGGCCATTGGTCAGCCAGGGCTCGATCAACCGAAACCCCTCGACGAAAGACCGTATCTGCTCGGCCTTATCGGGATTGCGGGCGATCATCATGTCAAAGGATTCGATGCTCATGTTGACCTGATACGTGGTCGGCCCCAGATACGTGAGCCGCCAACCGGCGTCGGGGAACATCTGGATGAAGTCGTCCAGGGACACCGACCGCGGCGCAACGATACCGTTAACACTGTAGTGGGCGTACTCGAACATGTAGAGCCGCGCTCCGGGCTTGGTCGCCCGATGCAAAGCCTGCGCATAAATCCGCTTCGCCTCAGGCACGTCCGAAAACACGTGATAGAACGCGCAATCGACGACCGTGTCGAAGCGGTTCTCCAGGCCGTCTAGCCTTATCGCGTCACCCACCTGAAAGTTCACCGAAACCCCGGCGCGGCGCGCGTTCTCCTTTGCCCGCTCGATCGCAGCCGGTGAGGAATCGATACCGGTCGCCGAGTATCCCTTTGCGGCGTAGTAGATGGCGTGATGCCCCGGACCGGTACCCGGGTCAAGAACCTCGCCCTTAACCGCACCCAGCGCGACAAGTTGCTTAACGATCTCCTGTGGGCCGCCGATGTCCCACGGCGTGGCCGCCGGCAAGCCGTTCGCGGACTGCTGATCGCGATACATCTTCTCGTAGCGGAGGGGATCGAATTGCCCGGGTTGGCTCATCCCGCAACGATAAAGAGTTTGTCGGAGCCGCGCTCGGCGAGCCGGCAACACTGTTTCGCCGGCAACGTGGCCGTGGCCCGTTGCCACACTGGATTTCCTGACGTTTCCTCGGTTGGGATCCTTTCTCACTCACGATCTTCGGGCGGGGTCGCGTGCCGCTTGCCGGCGTGGTCCGCTCCTCGATCATGACCAGCTGCTCGCGCGCCACGCCATGCCCGTTCCGGCACACCCGACGTCCCGCCTCGGCGCACGCACCGATCAACCCGTCATCAACTGCCTCGACGGCGTCGTTGCCCCCACCGGCCACACAGGGAGTGCGCCCCTGATTTCCTTCACGCTGACTGCCCGAAAAGCCATGCTCGGCCGCCCCTTCGTGACGAGAACTGCCACAGCAGTCGAACACCAGGACGATGGCGGCGCGGGCCGGGGCACTTCAGGAGGTGATACCTCAGGCGGCGGGCCGCGAGTCCCCCGGAAAATGCCGCGAGCGCCGGCGTCACCAGCCCGTTAGTGCTAGTCGGCGTGCCCCCAGTCGGACTCGAACCGACACTTGACGGATTTTAAGTCCGCTGCCTCTGCCAATTGGGCTATGGGGGCCCGGCGGCGAATGTAGCGTGCGCGAACGGGGCCGGGGGCATCGCATCCCCTCTCGAGGCCGGCCCGCACCCCAACATGCGACCCGGCCGCGCTTCGATTATTGTCCCGCGGCCGAGCGGCGTACATCGCGTACTGCCGCCCTGGCCACATGACAGCGCTATGTCGCTCGACGGCGACTTGTTAAAACTGCCCGCGCCACCGTTAAAACGGCGTAAACGGCTGCCAGCTAGGTCTTTTCGGTCGCGACTATGGAGACGTGGATCGTTAGCCTTACGCCAATGCACAGCGGTCCTTGGGCAAACACCCAGGGTCGATCGGCCGCATTGAGCCAGCGATTTTGACACGACGGAGGAACGGATGTCATTTCTGAAAACACTGCCCGCAGAATTGTCCGCTGCGGCGGCGCAGCTGGAGGCCATCGTCAGTTCGCTGACCGCGCAGCACGCGGGCGCTGCGGCGGCGACCACGGCCATCGCACCGGCAGCCGCCGACCCGGTGTCGTTGCAGCAGGCGGCGCTCTTCTCGGCATACGGCACTCAGTATCAGGCGACGGCAACGCAAGCTCAGACCGAACAGCAGCAGTATGTGAACACGCTGAATCAGACTTCCGGTACCTACTCAGCTGCCGAGGCCAGCAACGCGGCCCAGCAGTCCCTAGACCCAGCCTCATTGATCAACCAGGCATACAACTTCCTGAACAGCAGCAACGGGCTTTTCAGCCCCTCAGGTGGTGGAACCACCATCGGTATGGACGAGATGGGCAACTGGGCCTCGGCCTACTCGGACACCATCGGGATGGGGGGCGGCGGCCTCCTTTCGGCCATATCGGCTCCCGAAGAGGCCGGCGCCGACCTCGGCGGCCTTGCCGGCGCAGCCGACCTCGCGGGCGCGACGACGCCGGCCGTCGGCTCCGGCATGGCCGACATCGGTGCCATGCCGGTGGCCAGCGTGGGTTCGGCGACCATGGTCGGCAAGTTGTCGGTGCCGCCGAGCTGGGCCGGCGCAGTCACTACGGTGTCGAGTACCACGCCGATGGACCCAATGGCACTGCCGACCGCGGGCTGGACCGCCGCAGCGCCGCAGTCCGGTCCGGGGGTGGCCATCCCCGGTATGCCCGGGATGGGCGCGGCCGCGCGTAACAGCGCCGGCTTCGGTGCGCCACGCTACGGCGTCAAGCCCCTCGTCATGCCCAAGTCGACGACCGTCTAAACGGCAGAAGCGCCCGCGCTGCACGACTGGTCAACAAGAAGCCAAATTCAGCTAATTAAGAGGAAAGGGATAGACCGCCAATGTTTATGGATTTCGGAGCGATACCCCCAGACGTCACGTCGGCGCTCATGTATTCCGGCGCGGGCTCCGGACCGCTCATGGCCGCCGCCGCGTCATGGTCTAACCTGGCCGCGGAGCTGAGCACTGCAGCGTCCCAGTGGGAGTCGATCGTCACGACGCTGACCACCGAGCACTGGACGGGTGTGGGGTCGACAGCCGCGACCGCCTCAGCCGAATCCGTCGTGTCCTGGCTGACCACCGCGATGGCGGCGGCCGAACATGCAGGCGCCCAGGCGACGGCGTCGGCGGCCGCCTACGAAGCAGCGTTCTCCGCGACGGTGCCCCCGCCGGTGATCGCTGCCAACCGTGCTCAGCTGGCGGCGCTCGTCGCGACCAATTTCCTGGGCATCAACACGGCGGCGATCATGGCAACCGAGGCCCAGTACGCCGAGATGTGGGTCCAAGATGCCACCACCATGTACACCTACCAGGCCGCCTCGACGGCCGCCGGGGTGCTTCAGCCGATCGCGCCGCAGACGCCGGCCACCAACCCCGCCGCGGCCGGTATTCAAGCCGCGACGACAGCCCAGAGCGCGGCGGCAGCGCCCGCGCAGGGGGGGCTCGATTCTGCCATCTCGGGCCTGCAGACCGGCTTCTCCGAGTTGCAGAGCTCACTGAATTCGATTCTGACCCTCAACGGCCAGATCCCGTCGATTGCCGATTTCGCCGAGATTCCGGTCGTCCAGAATGTCATCTACAACATCGGTGTCACCGCGGCGTGGAACGTCGCCATGATCACCGCGACCTTCCCGCTGCTCGGCCACTTCCTGGCCGGTGCGCCGTTGGGTGTCACCGTCGACGACGTCACGCCCCTGGGCGCCGGCTTGGGGATAGGAACGTCGCTGGTGGGGTCGACCACGCCGCTGGGGCTGGGCGGCGCGGTGTCGGCCGGTCTCGGCGAGGCGTCCGCCGTCGGCGGTCTATCGGTGCCGGCCGGCTGGTCGGCGGCCGCCCCGGCGACGCTGGCCTCCTCCACCGCCCCGCTGGAGGGCTCGGGCTGGACCGTCGCCTCCGAGGCGGCCGAGCCGGTCACAGCCATGCCCGGCATGCCGGGGATGGCGGCGGCGGCCAAGGGCGCCGGCGCTTACGGGGCCGGGCCGCGCTACGGCTTCAAGCCGATCGTCATGCCCAAGCAGGTGGTGGTCTGAGACGGAAAAGCGGGGACATGTCACCCATTTGAGGCAGGCAGTTAACCGGTAGGCCCTAATCTGTCCGGGACGCGGGGAGCCGCGACCGTTGCAGACTTCGACCAACCCCAAGGCTGGAAAAGCAAGAAAGAGAAGGAGATAGGCAACATGGCAACACGTTTTATGACCGATCCGCACGAGATGCGTGCGATGGCGGGCCGCTTCGAGGTGCACGCGCAGACGGTGGAGGACGAGGCTCGCAAGATGTGGGCGTCGTCGATGAACATCGCCGGTGCGGGCTGGAGCGGCCAGGCCCAGGCGACGTCCTACGACACCATGGGTCAGATGAATCAGGCGTTCCGCAACATCGTTAACATGCTGCACGGGGTGCGCGACGGGTTGATCCGCGACGCGAACAACTACGAGCAGCAAGAGCAGGCCTCCCAGCAGATCCTCGGCAGCTAATAGCGAAAGCCACTGCCTTCCAACACTTTCGAAGGAGCTAAGCAATGAGCATCAATTACCAGTTCGGGGATGTGGACGCCCACGGCGCCACGATCCGCGCGCAGGCCGCCTCGTTGGAGGCCGAGCACCAGGCCATCGTTCGTGATGTGCTGGCCGCCGGTGACTTCTGGGGCGGTTCGGGTTCGGTGGCCTGCCAGGAGTTCATCACCCAGTTGGGTCGCAACTTCCAGGTGATCTACGAGCAGGCCAACTCCCACGGCCAGAAGGTGCAGAGCGCCGGTTCCAACATGGCCAGCACCGACAGCGCCGTCGGGTCCAGCTGGGCCTGACGACACACCTCCACGAAGGGGCCCGCACACCTCCGGTGTGCGGGCCCCTGTCTTGCTAAGTCAGCCGGCCACCGGTGAGCGCGGGATCAGCGAGGGACGGAACCCGACGCGTTGCACCGCGCCGTCGGCCTCGCGTCCGACCATCCCACCCAGCGGCAGCTTGGACACACCCGGGGTGGTCGCCGACGCCGGCGCCGCTCCCCACCCACCGGGCATGCCGTTGGCGCCCGGCGCTGTGGGCAACGGCGTGACCGACGACACAGTGTCCGCCCAGGTGGGCGGCACCGACAGGGTGCCGAGCGAGGCCGCCTGGCCCACGCTGGCCGACGCGCTCTCACCCAGGCCGCCGAGCCCGAGGGTGCCTAAGCCCGGGAGTCCCGCACCCCCGTCGGCTCCGATGATCGAACCCGCGCCCTGCACGTCCAGCGCCAGCCCCTGATAATCGAGGCCCAGGCCGTAGAGATCGAAGCCGATGCCACCGACATCCGAGATCGAGCCGCCCACGTCGCCGAACACGCCGAAGCTGGTGCCGAGCACCACACCCTCCGGCGATGCGAAGACGCCCGCCAGCCCACTCAGCGCGGAAGCGGCAGACGTCCCCGACGTGGCGCTCGAAACGGCCTTCGCGGCGCCCTTGCCGGGCCCGTTGACCAGCGATGTGAGCGAGCTCAACGGCGAATACGCGGCTGATGCCATCGACACCCCGTCGCCCATCGCCATCCCGGAGACGCCGGACGCCGCTCCGGGGTTGGCGAGGCTCTGCAGGGTCTGGGGCACCGAGGACATCAGGTGCGTCGACGCCGTCCGGGCATTGCCGCCGGTCGCCTGGGCCACCGCACCCGTCTGAATGCCCACCCCGCCGGGGTTGGTGGTCCGCGGCGGTGCCGTGAACGTCCCGAAGCTCGATGCGGACGCCGAACTGGCAGCGTAGTTGTACATCGCGGTGGCGTCCTGCGCCCACATCTCGCTGTACTCGGCCTCGGTCGCCATGATCGCGGGCGTGTTCTGCCCAAACAGGTTGGTCGCGATCAGCGCCATCAGCTGAGCCCGGTTGGCCGCGATCAGCGGCGGCGGGACCGTCATCGCAAACGCCGTTTCGTACGCGGCCGCGGCGGCCGTGGCCTGGGTGGCCGCCTGACCGCATTGCTCAGCGGTCACCGTCATCCATGACACGTAAGGCGTGACCGCGGCCGCCATCGCCATCGACGTGGGGCCAACCCATTCTTCCGTCAGGGTCGAGATCACCGACCGGTAGCCGCTTGCCGCGCTCTGCAGCTCGGCGGCCAGGGACTCCCACCCCGCCGACGCGGCCAGCATCGAAGCCGGTCCCGGTCCGGCATACATGCGAGCGGAGTTGACTTCCGGCGGCAATGCGCCAAAATCCATGAGCTTTCCTCAATCTGATTCCGTTTGCTGATCGCGGCCGCGCGCACTGTTGCACGCGCGGTCCGGTGCGCCGGGCGCACCGGGCATCGCACCGGCCTTCTCGTCCGAGCCCGGGACAGCGCGCGGTTGCAGCTGGTGCCGGCCGTGTCCGCGCCGGAAAGTAGACGAGGCTTGCCGTGAAAGACCGTCATTTCGAAGGGAATTCCGTAACGAAGTGTAACGTCGCGTTGACGCACGCCGCGAACTCATGGATCCCGGATTCGCTCCCGCGTAGCGAAGCTCGACCACTCCCACGGCAGCACCGGCGTCTCATAGCGATGAAAGACGTTCTTGTGAAAATGATTTGCGAAGCCTAACCTCGGTCAGGCTCACGCCGTACGATCCAACCATCATGAACACCAGTATTTTTGGGTGCGGCGATCATCTCAAGCTGGCTGATGCAGCACATACAAAACTCATATTTGAACGGCATCGGACGTGACGCGCGCAACACGTCATATTTGAGAACTCTATGAACTTCGTGACAACCGCGTGTGTGGCTTGCGAGAATGGGAGAGCATGACTGCAATGTCGCAACACGCAGGCGGCCAGCGTCCGCGCCAGGCCGTCCTCGGCCAGCTGCCCCGGATCTACCGCGCGGACGGATCACCCATTCGGGTTTTGCTGGTCGACGACGAGCCCGCGCTGACCAACCTGGTGAAGATGGCGCTGCACTACGAGGGCTGGGTCGTCGAAGTCGCCCACAACGGGCGCGACGCCATCGCAAAGTTCGACGCGATCAATCCCGACGTGCTGGTGCTCGACATCATGCTGCCCGACGTCGACGGTCTGCGGATCCTGGAGCGCGTCCGCGAGTCGGACGCCTACACCCCGACGCTGTTTTTGACCGCGCGCGACTCGGTGATGGACCGGGTCACCGGTCTGACAGCGGGCGCCGACGACTACATGACCAAGCCGTTCAGCCTGGAGGAGCTGGTCGCCCGGCTGCGCGGACTGCTGCGGCGTTCCAGCCGGCAACCCGCACCGACCGCGGAGACCCTCGAGGTCGGCGATCTGCGGGTCGACACCGCCAGCCGCGAGGTCACCCGTGACGGCGCTGCGGTGTCGCTGTCCACGACCGAGTTCGAGTTGCTCAGATTCCTCATGCGCAATCCGCGCCGGGTGCTCAGCCGCACCGAGATCCTCGACCGGGTCTGGAATTACGACTTCGCCGGCCGCACCAGCATCGTCGACTTGTACATCTCCTACCTCAGGAAAAAGATCGACTCCGGCAGGGAGCCGATGATCCACACCATCCGCGGCGTTGGATACATGCTGCGGCCGCCGGAATGACCCGGCAGCGCAACACGCCCCGGTGGCTCCCCCGGTCGCTGCGCCGCCAGTTGCTACTGGGCGTGCTGGCCGTGGTCAGCGTGGTGCTGGTGGCCGTCGGTGTCGTCTCGGTGGTCAGCCTGCGCGGCTACGTCACCGCGATGAACGACGAAGACGTCGCCGAATCCCTGGAGGCATTGAGCAACTCCTACAACAGGTACCTCGGCGGCGAACACACCGGGGAGCATGCCGGCACCCCGCCGCTGGGGCAGGCGATGCTGGAGTTCACCGACCAGACGCCGGGAAACCTCATCGCCGTGCTGCGCGACGGCACCGTCATCGGCTCGGCGGTCTTCTCCGAGGCCGAGGCGCGGCCGGCACCACCCGACGTGGTGCGCGCCCTGGAAGCGCGGTCGCAGGCCGACGGGCGGCCCCGGACGGAACACCTCGGCAGCCTGGGCACCTACCGGGTGGCCAGCCACCTCGACGGACCCGACCGGCTTCTCGTCGGGCTGTCGCTGCAGCGCGCCGACAAGATCATCAGCCGCAAACAGGTCACCACCGCGGCGCTGGTCGCCGCCGCCCTCGCGGTGACCGCGGCGCTCACCGTCTGGGTGGTCGGCTACACGCTTCGCCCACTGCGCCGGCTGACCGCCACGGCGGCCGAGGTCGCCGCGATGTCGCTGACGGACGGCGACCAGCGCATCAGCGTCCGGGTGTCACCGGAGGACACCGACCCCGACAACGAGGTCGGCATCGTCGGCAACACGCTCAACCGGTTGCTGGACAACGTCGACAGTGCGCTGGCGTATCGCGCCGAATCCGACCTACGGATGCGCCAGTTCATCACCGACGCCAGCCACGAGCTGCGCACCCCACTCGCGGCGATTCAGGGCTACGCCGAGCTGACCCGCCAGGACAGCTCGGATCTGCCGCCGACCACCGAATACGCGCTGGCCCGCATCGAGTCGGAAGCGCAGCGCATGGCGGTCCTCGTCGAGGAGCTGCTGCTGTTGTCGCGGCTGGGCGAAGGCGTGGACCTGCACCCCGAAGACGTCGACCTGGCCGGGCTGGCGACCGACGCGGTGAACGACGCGGCGGTCGCGGCACCGACCCACCACTGGGTCACCAAGCTGCCCGACAGCCCCGTGTGGGTCCGCGCTGACCCCGCCCGCCTGCACCAGCTGGTCAGCAACCTGCTCCGCAATGCCCGGGTGCACACGCCGCCCGGTGTCACCGTGACAACCGGGATCAGCTGCCACGACGTCCCCGCAGGCGGCCCCGGCACGCCCTACGCCGAACTGAGCGTCGCCGACGACGGGCCGGGGATCGACCCGGAGCTGCTGCCCCGGTTGTTCGAGCGGTTTGCCCGCGCGGACACGTCCAGGTCGAGCGGGTCGGGCCTCGGGCTGGGGCTCGGGCTGGCCATCGTCAGTTCGATCGTCAAGGCACACCAGGGCTCTGTCACCGCCGAATCCGCCGACGGCCGAACGGTGTTTCGGGTACGCCTCCCGATGATCGACCCACCCGACCGGGATTCCGCCCCGGGGGCGGCGCACACCTCCGGCTGATCCGCGCGCGGCGGCACCACGCCGGCCAGCCCGCGACCGCGGCGCGGGTCACCCCGTTCCGGGCACCTCCCCGGACCACCGACCCGGCCGGCACGGCCGCCCAGGGTGCCGCGGCCGCCCAGGCAACCGACACCCGCGCGGCCACGGCCTCGGTTCCGCAGACGCTGCAGAGCCTCGCCGCGCCGACGACCAACGCCTCGGGCTGCGTGGTGACGAGGACATGGGCTTCTCCTCACGAAAGACGAGCCGGCCGGCGAGGGTGGTTGTGTCGTGCTGCGGCGGACCCGCGGTTGCCAAATACCCGCAAACACGGGAAATTTCGACCGCTCCGCGTTTCGGCACCGGGCGCGGCTACCGAGTTACGGACGAACGCCAAAGCGCAACGTCGACGCGTGCGGAGTGCCGGCAAATCGCTTCCAAAACAATATGATTGGAAAAATTGCGGGAGAGAAGCGCGGCAATTGCCTTGATCCGTTTAACGGTACGCGGCAGCACCTACGACCGGCGCAGCCCTGCCACCTCGAGGTCGACGCCGCGTTCCAGGCTGCGCAGCAGTGTCGCGTTGTCGTCGAGCCAATCCAACGCGGCCCGAACTGCCCCGCAGCCGCGCCTCGTTCTCCTCGGTGTGGAAATCGTCGGCCCGGAGTTCGAACAGGCGCAGCAGCCATGGCAGGGTCACCTTCACCAGCAGCCACGCGACGAACAGGCCGAGCATCGCACCGCCCGCGGGAGCCGCGAGGAAGGTCATCGCGAGGTGGCCCGGCCGCACCGTGCCGGCCACCGCGATCCCGACGGTGCCCTGATAGAGCACCAGACCCATCCCGTCGTTGGTGAGCCCTTCCCCCTCGACCGTGGTCGAAAGCCGCTCGGGCACCTTCAGGCGCTTGAACACCGAGGTGGCCGACACCGGGTCCGTGAGTGCCACCACCACTCCGGCCACCAGCGCCGCCGCCAGTGAGACACCACCGATACCCACCATCACGGCGGCGACCGCAGCCGCGGTGGCCACCACCAGCCCGACCGCCAGCACCCGGATCGACCGGGCGTTGGCCCGCAGATCGTCCGGAGCGATGAACAACGCCGCGTAGTACACCAGTGGCGGCAGGAACACGTAGAAGATGGTGTCCGGGAAGATGTTCGGCGTGCCCACCCGCTGCGGCGCCCGGCGATCGCTACCTCGGACGTGTTACCCGGCGCATTGCACGGCCAACAGCTGAATGCGCTCGTCGCGGTCCGGAAAACCCCTCGTTTACCGGCGGCCGGCGGGAAGGTTTGCAGCCGATCGGTTTGACGGCGCGTGCCGCAAAGGCGCAGTGCCGCCGGTGACCGAGGTGGTCCCTGTGTCGGCTCAGCGTGTCAGCTGCGATAACGGCGCGGTTCGCCGCACCCGGAGCCATAGACTATGCGATTGACTCTCAAGCCAGGGAGGTTCACGGACCACCGGCGACGGGTGCCGATCGCGTGGCGCGGGGTCGCTCAGCGGTCGTGGCCAGCTAAAGGAGGTGTGCCGCACTGGACTTTGCGCTGTTGCCACCGGAGGTCAACTCCGGGCGTATGTACACCGGTCCGGGATCGGGATCCCTGCTGGCCGCTGCCGCGGCCTGGGACAAACTGGCCGCCGACCTGCACCTGGCCGCGGCATCGTACGGGTCGGTCATCTCCGGGCTGACCTCTGGGCCGTGGTCGGGTCCGGCGTCGGCGTCGATGGCAGCCGCGGCCGCCCCCTATGTGGCATGGCTGAACGGCAGCGCCGCGCAGGCCGAGGAGGCGGCCTCCCAGGCCAGGGCGGCCGCCGCCTCCTACCAGCAGGCGTATACGGCGACGGTGCCCCCGGCGTTGGTCGCGGCCAACCGAAGCCGGCTGCTGACGCTGACGGCACGCAACACCGTCGGGCAGTACGCGGCGGCGATCGCGGCCCTCGAGGCCCAGTACGCCGAGATGTGGGCCCAAGACCTCGCCGCGATGTACGACTACGCCGGCTCGTCGGCGGCCGCGACCACACTGACGCCGTTCGCCACCCCCCCACAGACCACCCAACCCGGGGGGCCGGCCAGCCAGGCCGCCGCCACGCAAGCGGCGGGCACCTCGGCCGGTACCGCGCAGAGGGCCGTAGCGAGCGTGCCGCAAGCGTTTTCGGTGGTGCCCAGCACGTTGCAGAGCCTGGCCGCGGGCGCGCCGGCACAGGGCATCTCGGGTACGACCGCGCTGAACGTGATCAGCGACCTGATCGCGATTTTTCTCGACGTGCCGGCCGACCTCACCACGTTCTTCCTGGACGTGCCGGCCAACGCGCTCAGTGTGGTGGGCTTTCCTTTGGACGTCATCGGAGCCGGAACCGGTCTGCACACCGACAACATCGTCAGCGGCTGGGCCGGCGAACAGCCCTGGCCGCTGTCGGGGGATCAACCCCCTACGGACTTCAAGGCGAGAATCACGGGCCCCATCGAGCCGGCGGCGGCGTCGTCGGCGGTTCTGCAGCCGGCCGCGGGTCTGGGCGAGGCCAATACGGTTGGGGCACTGACCGTGCCGCCGACGTGGACGATCGCTACACCGGCGGTACAGCCGATCGCGGTGACGCTGCCGGCGCTGCCGGCCACCGCCGTCGGCGCGGCCGTGGCCGAGGCCGCCGAAGTTGGGTCGGGCAGCGCACTCGGCGAGATGGCGGCGGCCGGTCTGGCCGGACGCGCCGTCGCCGGCACGCTGGCCGGCGGGCCCGGCAAAGGTGGCACGGCGACGGCGGGCAGCCGGGTGCGCGTCGGCACGACGGGTACGAGCGAGGGCGCGGCGCCCGTCGCCGGGGACGGAGCCTCGCAGAACAAGCCACGCACCGTGGTCACCGGCGTCGCGGCCGAGCTGCGCGAGTTCGCCAAGCTCCGCGACGAAGGAATCTTGACCGACGAGGAGTACTCGGAACAGAAGAACCGCCTGCTGGGGCGGTGAGCGACGCATCCTCGGTTCGGCTGGACACCAACTTCTGGGACGAGAGACACACATCGATGGATTTCGGGACCTATCCACCGGAGATCAACTCCGGTCGGATGTACACCGGGCCGGGAGCCGGTCCGATGCTGGCCGCCGCGGCCGCCTGGAACGAGCTGGCCATCGAACTCCGGGTGGCGGCCGAGTCGTACAAGTCGGCGATCTCGGACCTGAGCGCGTCGTGGTGGGGCCCGTCCTCGACGGCGATGGTGGCCGCGGCCGCGCCCTACGCGACGTGGTTGCACACCACCGCGATGCGCGCCGAGGACACCGCGACGCGGGCCCAGGCCGCGGTTGCCGCCTACGAGATTGCATTCGCCGCGACCGTACCGCCGCCGGTGATCGCGGCGAACCGAAGTTTGCTCGTGACGCTGGTGGCGACGAACTTCCTGGGGCAGAACAGCACGGCGATCGCGACCGCCGAGGCCCAATACGCCGAGATGTGGGCTCAGGACGCCGCGGCGATGTACGGCTATGCGGGGTCGTCCGCGTCCGCGTCGACGCTGCCACCGTTCGACCCACCCCGGCACAACACCGCTCCCGGCGGTGCGCTCGGCCGGGCCGCCGCCGCGGACCCGCCGAGCGCTACCACCGTGCTGGACCTGATCGGCAACCTCGCCACGATTTTTCCCGGCGGGCCGGCCAACCTGGCTACCGTCTTCGCCGTCGGGCCGACGGACATCCTGACGGGTCCGGTGAGCTTTCCCCTCAACGCCATCGGCACCGTGACCGGTCTGCACACCGACGACGACGTCAGCGGCTGGCAAGGCGTAGCACCCTGGCCGCTCCCAGGTGAAAGACCCCCCTCCGCGTTCAGGGCGCTCATCACGAACCCGGGCCCGGCGGCGGCATCCGGCGTGACGGCGGGACTGGGCGAGGCCAACACAATCGGGGCGATATCCGTGCCGTCGACGTGGACCGTCGCCGCACCGGCCGTGCGATCCGCCGCGCTGACCCTGCCGGCACCGCCGGAAACGACCCTCGGCGCCGCCGGGGAGGCGCTGGAAGCCGGATCGGGAAACGCGTTCGGCGAGATGGCCCTGAGCGGTATGGCCGGGGCGGGCATGGGCGGCGGTGCGGGCACCGGCGCCGGCCGGGACGGCGGCAGGCCGTCAGGGGGCACCCGGGTGCTGGCCCCGGCCGCGGTGCGGGCGAACGCCGGCACGGGCCCGACCGCCGACACGGCGGCCAAACCCTCGCCCGACACACCTCGGACCGTGGTCACCGGAGTCGCGGCCAGGATCCGCGAGATCGCCAAGCTCCGCAACGAGGGGAAGCTGACCGACGAGGAGTACGCCGAGGAAAAGAACCGCCTGCTCGCACTCTGAGCCGCGGGGGGCGATCCCGACGGCGTTAGGAAGCTGTTAGAAAACTTTCGACCAATGGCCCTTCCGGAGCGGCACCGTCTACCTTCAAGCTGACATGTGCGCAAGCTGACATGTGCCTCGACATGCGGCACGAACTGACGCGGAACGGAGACAGGATGGGCGTGCTGGGATTCATCGCGCTGACGGTGGTGGTGTTCGCCGTGCTCGGCCTGACGCAGAAGTTGGTCGAACGGCTTTGAGCTACGAAAACGTCGTCGGCTTGGTGCTGTCGATCCTGCTGGTGCTCTTCCTCTTTGCGGCCCTGCTGTTCCCGGAGCGGTTCTAGTGGGGGCCACGACCGCGGGAATCGTCTTTCTGGCCGTCCTCGTCGCGGCACTGGTGGTGGTGCATGTGCCCCTGGGCGACTACATGTTTCGCGTGTACACCGCGCAACGGGACTCCCACGTCGAGAAGGTGATCTACCGGCTGATCGGTGTCGATTCGCGCTCGGAGCAGTCGTGGGGCGCCTACGCCCGAAGCGTCCTGGCGTTCTCGGCGGTCGGCATCTTCTTCCTGTTCGGGTTCCAGCTCGTGCAGGACAAATTGCCGTTGCACCTGCACGATCCGGCCACCGCGATGACGCCAGCGTTGGCGTGGAACACCGCGGTCAGCTTCGTCACCAACACCAACTGGCAGGCCTACTCGGGCGAATCGACGCAGGGCCACCTGGTGCAGATGGCCGGGCTGGCCGTGCAGAACTTCATCTCGGCTGCGGTGGGAATGGCCGTCGCGGTCGCGCTGGTGCGCGGATTCGCCCGCCAGCGCACCGCTGAGCTGGGCAACTTCTGGGTCGACCTGGTCCGCGGCACCCTGCGCATCCTGTTGCCCATCGCGACCGTCGGCGCGATCGTCCTGGTCGTCGGCGGAGCGATCCAGAACTTCCACCTCAACGACCAGGTTGTCACCACCCTGGGCGGCGTCCACCAGACAATCACCGGCGGTCCGGTCGCCAGCCAGGAGGCCATCAAGGAGCTCGGCACCAACGGCGGCGGCTTCTATAACGCCAACTCCGCGCACCCGTTCGAGAACCCGACCGCCTGGACCAACTGGGTGGAGATCTTCCTGATCGCGGTGATCGGCTTCTCCCTGCCCCGCACGTTCGGCCGTATGGTCGGCAGCGCCAGGCAGGGCTTCGCGATCGCCGGCGTCATGGCGGCGCTGGCGCTGATCAGCTTCGGCGTGACGATGTGGATGCAGCTGCAGCACCACGGCACCGTGCCGAGTTCGGCCGCCGGGGCGATGGAGGGGGTCGAACAGCGTTTCGGCGTCGCCGACTCCGCCGTGTTCGCCGTGACGACCACGTTGACCTCGTGCGGCGCGGTCGACTCCTTCCACGACTCCTACACCAGCCTCGGCGGCATGATGACGATGTTCAACATGCAGCTCGGCGAGGTCGCCCCCGGCGGGGTGGGATCCGGCCTGTACGGCATGCTGATCCTCGCGGTGATCACCGTCTTCATCGCCGGGCTGATGGTGGGGCGCACCCCGGAATACCTCGGCAAGAAGATCACTCCCCGCGAAATCAAGCTTGCCGCAACGTATTTCCTGGTTTCTCCGCTCATCGTGCTGATCGGCACCGCCACGGCTATGGCGCTAGCGGGCGAACGCGCGGCGATGCTCAACGGCGGCCCGCACGGCCTGTCGGAGGTGCTGTACGCGTTCACCTCCGCCGCCAACAACAACGGGTCGGCGTTCGCCGGGCTCGGCGCCAACACCGACTGGTACAACACCGCGCTGGGGCTGGCCATGGTGTTCGGCCGGTTCGCACCGATCGTGCTGGTGCTCGCCCTGGCCGGCTCCCTGGCCAAGCAGGGCAGCACGCCGGATTCGGCCGGCACGCTGCCCACCCACCGGCCACAGTTCGTCGGGATGGTCGCCGGCGTCACGCTCATCCTGGTCGCCCTCACGTTCCTGCCCATGCTGGCGCTCGGGCCCCTTGCCGAAGGAATGCACTGATGAAAGCGACTCATTCGGGCCGCAAACAGGTACGGGGCGGCGTGCTCGACCCGACGATGCTGTGGCGGTCCGCGCCGCAGGCGATGCGCAAACTCGACCCGCGCAAGCTGTGGCGCAACCCCGTGATGTTCGTCGTGGAAATCGGCGCCGTCTGGAGCACGGTGCTGGCGGTCGTCGACCCGACGTGGTTCGCCTGGCTGATCGTGGTGTGGCTGTGGCTGACGGTGCTGTTCGCCAATCTCGCCGAGGCGGTGGCCGAAGGTCGCGGCAAGGCGCAGGCCGAAACCCTGCGCAAGGCCAAGACCCAGACCATGGCCCGGCGGCTGGGGAACTGGGAGCCGGGCACGGCGGGCGTGGAGGAAGAAGTTCCGGCACCGGAGCTGCAACAGGGCGACATCGTCGTCGTCGAGGCCGGGCAGGTGATCCCGGGTGACGGCGACGTGGTGGAAGGCATTGCGTCGGTGGACGAGTCGGCGATCACCGGCGAATCGGCGCCGGTGATCCGGGAATCCGGCGGCGACCGTTCGGCGGTCACCGGCGGCACCACCGTGCTCAGCGACCGGATCGTCGTCAAGATCACCCAAAAGCCCGGGCAGAGCTTCATCGATCGGATGATCGCGCTCGTCGAGGGGGCCAATCGGCAGAAGACGCCCAACGAGATCGCGCTGAACATCCTGCTGGCCGCCCTGACGATCATCTTCGTCTTCGCCGTCGCGACCCTGCAACCGGTGGCGATCTACTCCAAGGCGAACAACCCCGGCGTCCCGAACACGCAGGCGTTGGGCGCAAACGGCGTCACCGGGATCGTGATGGTGTCGTTGCTGGTGTGCCTGATTCCCACGACGATCGGCGCGCTGCTGTCGGCGATCGGCATCGCCGGCATGGACCGGCTGGTGCAGCGCAACGTGCTCGCGATGTCCGGGCGCGCCGTCGAGGCCGCGGGCGACGTGAACACGCTGCTGCTCGACAAGACCGGGACTATCACCCTCGGCAACCGGCAGGCGGCCGGGTTCCTCCCGATCGACGGCGTCTCCCCCGACCAGCTGGCCGACGCCGCGCAGTTGTCCAGCCTCGCCGACGAAACCCCGGAGGGGCGTTCGGTCGTCGTGTTCGCCAAGGAACGCTTCGGCCTGCGCGCCCGCACGCCCGGCGAGCTCTCGCACGCCCGCTGGGTGGCGTTTTCCGCCACGACCCGGATGTCGGGGGTCGACCTCGACGGGCACCAATTGCGCAAGGGCGCCGCCAACTCGGTCGCCGAATGGGTTCGCGGGCACGGCGGCACGGTCCCCACCCAGCTCGGCGACATCGTCGACGGCATCTCCGCCGGCGGCGGCACACCGCTGGTCGTCGGGGAGAGACGCGACGGCACCGCGGCGGTGCTCGGCGTGATCCAACTCAAGGACGTCGTCAAGCAGGGCATGCGCGACCGGTTCGACGAGATGCGCCGCATGGGCATCCGCACGGTGATGATCACCGGCGACAATCCGTTGACCGCGAAGGCGATCGCCGACGAGGCCGGCGTCGACGACTTCCTCGCCGAGGCCACCCCCGAGGACAAGCTCGCCCTGATCAAGCGCGAACAGGAAGGCGGCAGGCTGGTCGCAATGACCGGTGACGGAACCAACGACGCGCCGGCCCTGGCGCAGGCCGACGTGGGCGTGGCGATGAACACCGGCACCTCGGCCGCCAAAGAGGCCGGCAACATGGTCGACCTAGACTCCGACCCGACCAAACTCATCGAGATCGTCGAGATCGGCAAGCAACTGCTGATCACCCGCGGCGCGCTGACCACCTTCTCGATCGCCAACGACATCGCAAAGTACTTCGCGATCATCCCGGCCATGTTTGTCGCCCTGTTCCCCGGGCTCGACCTGCTCAACATCATGCGCCTGCACAGCCCGGAGTCGGCGATCCTGTCCGCGGTGATCTTCAACGCGCTCATCATCGTGGCACTGATACCGCTGTCGCTGCGCGGCGTGCGCTACACGCCGAGCAGCGCGTCGAAACTGTTGAGCCGCAACCTCTACGTGTACGGCCTCGGCGGCATCGTCGCCCCGTTCATCGGTATCAAGCTGATCGACCTGATCGTTCAATTCGTCCCAGGGATGTCCTGACATGAAGTTCTCGAGTTTCGTCCGCATCCACTGGGCGGCCCTGCGTGCGCTGCTGGTGCTCACCGCGATCACCGGCCTGGCCTACCCGCTGCTCGTCTGGCTGGTCGCCCAGATACCCGGACTGCACGACAAGGCCGAAGGATCGATCCTGACCGCCGACGGCAAGCCGGTCGGCAGCCGGCTGATCGGTCAGCTGTTCACCGGCCCGGCCGGCAAGCCGCTGCCGCAGTACTTCCAGAGCCGGCCCTCGGCCGCGGGCGACGGCTACGATCCGCTGTCCTCGGGTGCGAGCAACCTCGGCCCGGAGAACATCGTCGACGCACCGGGCAAGCCGAGCCTGCTCACGCAGGTGTGCACGCGCAGCGCCGCGGTGGGGCGCCTGGAAGGTGTGGACGGGTCGCGGCCCTTCTGCACGGGCGGCGGTGTGGGCGCGGTACTTTCGGTGATCGGCCCGCGCGACGCACGCGGTAACGTCGTCCACCCCACGCGGGTGGTCAGCGTCAACGAGCCGTGCGCATCGACGCCGGCGCCGTTCCTGGCCGGCTACGAGGGGGTGCGCGTCGAGTGCGCAAAAGACCGCGAGGACTACTCGATCGGACAGATCGTGCCCGTCCGCGGCGCCGCGCCCGCCGACCCGGTAGTGCCCGCCGACGCCGTCACCGCCAGCGGCAGCGGCCTGGACCCGGACATCTCGCCGGCCTACGCCGACCTGCAGGTGGCACGGGTGGCCAGGGCGCGTCACGTCGGCCCGGAGCAGATAAGCAAGCTCGTCGCGCAGAACCGGAACGGCCGCGCCCTAGGGGTCTTCGGCGAACCGACCGTCAACGTGCTGCGGCTCAACCTGCAACTCGACCACTGGTATCCGCTGCCCGGCTGACCGCTGGGGGATGATGGTTGACGTGGACGACCACACACCCAAGCGCGGGGAGCTGCGCATCTACCTCGGCGCGGCCCCGGGTGTTGGCAAGACGTACGCGATGCTCGGCGAGGCGCATCGCCGGCTGGAGCGCGGCACCGACCTGGTGGCGGGGGTGGTGGAGACCCATGGGCGCGCGAAAACCGCTGAGCTGCTTGAGGGTATCGAAGTCATCCCGCCGCGCTACGTCGACTATCGCGGCGGCAGCTTCCCCGAGCTCGACGTGCCGGCCGTGCTCGCCCGCCATCCGCAGGTCGTCCTGGTCGACGAACTCGCCCACACCAACACACCGGGCAGCAAGAACGCCAAACGCTGGCAGGACGTCGAGGAACTGCTCGACGCCGGGATCACGGTGATCTCCACCGTCAACGTCCAGCACCTGGAGAGCCTGAACGACGTCGTCGCCCAAATCACCGGTATCGAACAGCGGGAGACCGTGCCGGACTCGATCGTGCGCGAGGCCTCGCAGGTCGAACTCATCGACATCACCCCGGAAGCGTTGCGCCGCAGGCTTTCCCATGGAAACGTGTACACCCCGGAAAAGGTCGACGCGGCACTGTCCAACTACTTCCGCCGGGGAAACCTCACCGCCCTGCGGGAATTGGCGCTGCTGTGGCTGGCCGACCAGGTGGACACCGCGCTGGCGACCTACCGCGCGGAGAACAAGATCACCGCCACCTGGGAGGCACGCGAGCGGGTCGTGGTGGCCGTGACCGGCGGCCCGGAATCCGAGACGCTGGTGCGGCGGGCGTCGCGGATTGCGTCGAAATCCAGTGCCGAGCTCATGGTCGTGCACGTAGTCCGCGGCGACGGCCTGGCCGGACTCTCGGAGTCCCGAATGGCCAAGATCCGTGAGCTGGCCAACAGCCTCGACGCCTCGCTGCACACCGTGGTCGGCGACGACGTGCCCAGCGCCCTGCTCGACTTCGCCCGCGAGATGAATGCGACTCAGCTGGTGATCGGCACGTCGCGACGGACCCGCTGGGCGCGCCTCTTCGAGGAGGGCATCGGCCCGCGGGTCGTCGAGCTCTCCGGCAAGATCGACGTGCACCTGGTCACCCACGAGGAGTCCAAACGCGGATTCCGCGCGGCGTCGCTGACCCGCCGCGAGCGACGGGCCACCTCGTGGCTGGCCGCCTTTCTGGTGCCATCGGTCATCTGCGCGGTCACGGTGTTCGCGCTGGACAGCTACCTTCAGACCAGCGGTGCCAGCGCGCTGTTCTTCGTCGGCGTGGTGGTGGTCGCCCTGCTGGGAGGCGTTGCGCCCGCGGTCTTCTCGGCCGTGCTGTCCAGCCTGCTGCTGAACTACTTCCTGACCGCGCCCCGACACACGTTCACCATCGCCGAACCCGACGCCGCCGTCACCGAGGTGGTCCTGCTGCTCGTGGCGGTGGCGGTCGCGGTGCTGGTCGACGGCGCGGCCAAACGCACCTGGGAGGCCCGGCGCGCCTCGCAGGAAGCCGAGCTGCTGACGTTGTTCGCGGGGTCGGTGCTGCGCGGCGCCGATCTCGAGACCCTGCTGGAGCGCGTGCGCGAGACCTACTCGCAGCGCGCGGTCAGCATGCTGCGCGAACCCGGCGAGGCGGACCGTACCGCTGGAAACAGGAGCCATGTCGTAGCCTGCGTCGGTAACGACCCGTGCCTGACCGTCGACTCCGCCGACACCGCGATCGAGGTCGGCGACGACGAGTTCTGGATGCTGCTGGCCGGCAGGAAGCTCTCCGCCCGCGATCGCCGGGTGCTGAGCGCGGTGGCCCGGCAGGCGGCCGGGCTGATCCGGCAGAGCGAGCTGGCCGAAGAGGCCAGCCGGGCCGAGGCGATCGTGCGGGCCGACGAGCTGCGCCGGTCCCTGCTCTCGGCGGTCAGCCACGATCTGCGCACCCCGCTGGCCGCGGCCAAGGTCGCCGTGTCCAGCCTGCGCGCCGAAGATGTGGCCTTCTCCCCCGAGGACACCGCCGAACTGCTGGCCACCATCGAGGAGTCGGTCGACCAGCTGACTGCGCTGGTCGGAAACCTCCTCGATTCCTCCCGCCTGGCCGCCGGCGTGGTTCACCCGGAGCTGCGCAGGGTGTACCTGGAGGAGACGGTGCAACGCGCGCTGGTCAGCATCGGCAAGGGCGCCACCGGCTTCTACCGCTCGGCCATCGACCGCGTGAAGGTCGACGTCGGCGACGCCGTGGTGCTGGCCGATGCCGGACTGCTCGAACGCGTGCTGGCCAACCTGATCGACAACGCGCTGCGGTACGCGCCCAACTGCGTGGTCCGGGTCAACGCGGGCCGGGTGGGTGATCGCGTCCTGATCAACGTCGTCGACGAGGGTCCCGGGATCCCGCATGGAACCGAAGACCAACTCTTCGCCGCCTTCCAGCGGATGGGCGATCAGGACAACACCATCGGCGTCGGGTTGGGGATGTCGGTGGCGCGCGGATTCGTCGAAGCGATGGGCGGCACCATCCAGGCCGGCGACACCCCGGGAGGCGGCCTGACCATCGTGGTGGATCTGGCCGCGCCGCAGGAGGCCCGATGACCCGCGCCGGCGACGATACAGAGCGCAGCGATGAGAAGGAGCGGCGCCGATGACCCGCGCCGGCGACGATACAGAGCGCAGCGATGAGAAGGAGCGGCGCCGATGACCCGCGTCCTGGTGATCGACGACGAGCCGCAGATCCTGCGCGCGATGCGCATCAACCTGTCGGTGCGGGGCTATGAGGTCGTCACCGCGTCGACCGGCGCGGCCGCCCTGCGTGCCGCGGCCGAACACAAGCCCGACGTGGTGATCCTCGACCTCGGCCTGCCCGACATCTCGGGCATCGAGGTGCTGGCCGGTTTGCGGGGCTGGCTCACGGCGCCGGTGATCGTGTTGTCGGCGCGCACCGACTCCTCGGACAAGGTCGCGGCGCTCGACGCCGGCGCCGACGACTACGTCACCAAACCCTTTGGGATGGACGAGTTCCTGGCCCGGTTGCGCGCCGCGGTCCGCCGCGCCGCCGCGTCCGATACCGAGGAACCGGTCATCGAGACCGACGCGTTCACCGTCGACCTGGCCGCCAAGAAGGTCACCAAGAAGGGCGCCGAGGTGCATCTCACCCCCACCGAGTGGGGAATGCTCGAAATGCTGGTCCGCAACCGGGGCAAGCTGGTCGGCCGCGAGGAGTTGTTGAAGGAGGTGTGGGGCCCCGCTTATGCCACCGAAACCCATTACCTGCGTGTCTATCTGGCCCAGCTGCGCCGCAAGCTCGAAGACGACCCGTCGCACCCGAGACACCTGCTGACCGAATCGGGCATGGGCTATCGCTTCGAGATGTGAAGTCACATCAGCCACAGCAGTCCCTGGAAGTAAACGGCACTCTTTGCGCCCCCCTGTGTGACAGGGTTAAGTGAGACAGCAGCAGTAGCCAATCATCGCTACAGGGCGAGACAGGATCACCATTTTCCGTGACTATGACGATCGCATCCCTGGACGGGTGCAGTGATAATGACCAAGTGGACAACGTGCCCGATCCAGGTGCTCGGGCGCGGCGGCGCACGTTCACCGCCGAGTACAAGGCCCGCATCCTCGACGAGTACGACGCGCTGTCGGTGGGCTCGTCGGAGCGTGGTGCGTTGCTGCGCCGTGAAGGCCTGTACAGCTCGCATATCGCCGAATGGCGAAAGGCCCGTGATGCCGGCGCTCGGGAGGGTTTGTCGGCGAAGGGCAAGCCGAAGCGCAGCGCTGAGCAGGTCGAGTTGGACAAGCTGCGGCGGCGCACCACGCAACTGCAGGCTGAGCTGGATCGGACCAAGCTAGCGCTGGAGATCACGGGAAAAGCACACGCGCTCTTGGAGATGCTCTCCGAGAGCGCGGATTTCGAGCCGAAGTCCAAGCCGTGATCGGCGAGCACCTGCCCGACCTGGAGGCCGCAACCAGCACCAAACGGGCGTGCGAATTGCTGGGTGCATCGCGGGCCACGCTCCACCGCCACCGCAACCCACCACCACGGCCGGCACGGCGGGTGCGGCCCGAGCCACTGAATAAGCTCACCGAGGCCGAACGCCAGCAGATTCTGACGGTGCTGCGCTCAGAGCAGTACTGCGATCTGGCGCCGGCGCAGGTGTGGGCGCGACTGCTTGATGATGGTGTCTACCTGTGCTCGATTCGCACCATGTACCGGCTACTGGCCATTGCCGGGGAGAACCGCGAGCGGCGTCGCCAGCGCACCCATCCGGCGCGCAAGAAACCCGAGCTGATCGCTAACGCACCAAACCGGGTCTGGTCCTGGGATATAACGAAATTGCAAGGGCCACAACGGGGTATCTTCTATCAACTCTATGTGATTATCGACATCTTCTCGCGCTACGTCGTCGGCTGGATCATCGCAGAAGTTGAGGACGGTGAGTTGGCCAAAGCATTTATCGCCGACACCATGGCCCGTCACGGCATCGCCCGCGGCCAGTTGGCCTTGCACGCTGATCGCGGCACCTCGATGACCTCCAAGCCGGTCGCCCAGTTGCTGATCGACCTGGGGGTGGACCGCAGCCACAGCCGCCCGCACGTGTCCAACGACAATCCCTACTCGGAGGCTAATTTCAAGACCCTCAAGTACTGCCCGGCGTTCCCGGGCCGGTTCGGCTCGATCGAAGATGCCCGCGCCTTCTGCACGACATTCTTCGATTACTACAACCATGAGCATCGCCACAGCGGCGTGGGCCTACACACCGTTGCATCGGTGCACTACGGCACCGCAAACGAGATCCAGGCCCAACGTGCCGCCACGCTGGATGCGGCCTACGCCGCTAACCCCGCTAGATTCCGGCACCGGCGGCCCGCTCCACCGAAGCTGCCCACCGTCGCCTGGATCAACCAACCAACCCCGGAAGCACTCATCAAATCCGCGTAAGAAACTGTCTCACCGACCTTGACACGTTCCGCCCACCTCACAGCGACAACTTCGCCGCCGCCCGGAGGCCGAGCACTCGTTTATGCATTCGGTGTTCGGTGGAGCGCGGGATGTACCCCGGCCCGTACAGACCACGCCGGAGCCGGCGCACCCTGTCCCGTTCGGCCTCCCAGCGCAACGCATCCGAAACCGCCTTCGATGCCCGGCCGTGGACGCGAAAACCTTGTCTCGCCAGCGCATCGATCATCTCGGCGACGGTCGATCTCCCGTTGTGCGCCAGATGCATCGTGAGCACGTAACGCAACTCTATTCCACGCAGTTCCATTGCCGCACATTCCCACACCGGTACGACATCGCGGCAAGTGTCGCTATGAGGTGGGCACAAAGAGTGCCGTTTCCTTCCAGGGACTGGTGTGACGGGTGTGACTTCAGCCGGCGATCGACAGCACGATCCCGTCCAGGATGTCGTGCTCGCTGACCACCAACTCGCCGATGCCGGCCCGCGCGCGCAGTTCACGGGCCAACTCCTCCACCACGATCGCGCCGCCGCCGATCACGTCGGCCCGGCCCTCGTGCATGGGCCCCAGCGCGGCGCGCTGCGCCCGCGTCATACCGATCAGCCGCTCGCACACAGCCAGCAGGTTGCTGCCGGGCACGCGCGAAAGATGAATGTCCGCAGAGTCATACGACGCCATGTCGTGCGCCAGCGCGGACAGGGTGGTCATCGTCCCGGCGACCCCCACCCAGGTCCGCGCCTCTTCGACGGGCACCTCGCGCAGCGCGACCTCGAGACGCTCGCGCACCACGGAGCGCGCCGCCGCCACCTCCTGCGACGTCGGCGGATCGGAGTGCAGGCAACGTTCGGTCAACCGCACACAGCCGATGTCGGCCGAATGGCTCGCCGCCACACCGTCCCCGCCGAGCACGATCTCGGTCGAACCACCACCCAAATCGACAACCACGAAAGGCGCTGCAGCACTGTCTAATTCACCGACCGCGCCGCGGAACGACAACTCGGCCTCCGCGGCGCCGGTGATCACCTCCGCAACCGCGCCAGGGATGACGGCGCCCAGGACGTCGGCCGTCATCGCAAAGAACGCGTCGCGGTTGACGGCGTCGCGCGTGGCCGAGGTCGCCACCATCCGGACCCGTTCGGCGCCGTGCGCCCGCAGCAGGGCGGCGTAATCGGTCAGCGCGGCCCGGGTCCGCGCGATCGCGTCCGGCGCAAATTCACCCGTCGCGTCGACTCCCTGCCCGAGCCGAACGATCCGGGTCTCACGATGCACGTCGCGCAGCCCGCCGTCGCCGACATCGGCGATCAGCAGCCGAATCGAGTTGGTGCCGCAGTCGATTCCGGCGAGCCGGCTCACCATTTCCCCGCCTCCAGGACATCGGCCATCGCCGGCTCGGCGGCCAGCAACCGCAGCACCTCGTCGCCGAGTGGATTGCATCCGGGCCCCTTGGCCAGCGAGTGCGCCATCAGCACGTGCAGACACTTGACCCGGTCCGGCATGCCCCCGGCGGAAAACGTGGTCCCCAGCGGCTCGATCGCGTCCCGCTCGGCCAGGTACGCCTCGTGGGCCCGCCGGTACGCGGCCGCCAATTCCGGATCGCGCCCCAACCGCTCGGTCATCTCGCGCATCAGCCCCGACGTCTCCAGCCTGCTCGCGGCCGCGGTCAGCAGCGGGTGCGTGAGGTAGTACAACGTCGGGAACGGTGTTCCGTCGACGAGCCGCGGCACGGTCTTCACCACCCCGGGTTCACCGTTGGGGCAGCGGTAGGCGATCTCGAGAACGCCGCGCGGCTCACGACCGAGCTGGCGCGCCACCGCCTCCAGGTCGGCGCGGTCAACCACCGGGCGCGGCGGGGCTCGGTGCGGCCGGCGCCACCGGACCGGGCGATCCGGGTTCGGCCGGCGACGGTGGGGCTTCCGGCAGAGGGGCTTTGGCCGGCGGCAGGTGCGGGTCGTCGGCGATGGTGTGCCACAGCGCGGTGTACCACGGCTGGTTGCGGGCCGGTTTCGCGACCCCGGAACCAGGCTGCGGGGCGGCCGACTCGCCGGGCGGAAGCTGCACCTGGAACGGGGTGTCCCCGGGCATCACGAAGCCCAGACGCTCGCGGGCCTGCGCCGCGATGTACGCCGGATCGGCGAGCTTGCCCTTCTGCTGCTCGAGTTCGGCGATCTGACGGCGCAGCGCCGCCTGGCTGGCGGCCAACTGATCCATCTCGGTGCGTTGCGCGAAGTAGGTGCGCACCGGCCCGGCGACGGTCAGCGTCAGCACGCAGATCACCGCGGCCAGCACCGCGGCGCGCCGCGCGGTGAACCCCAGCCGCTGGTCGGCCCGCTGCTCGACGGACTCGGCGATCTGGCGCTTGATCGGTTCGACGACGTGCTCGGCCAGGGTCCGCGCCGAGTCGCGGCCGGCGTGGGCAGCGCTCTGCGACGGCCGGGAAACCTTGGCGGCGCGACGGCGCCGAACCGCGCCGCCGGGCTTGCCCGGACGCGGTGCCGGGGACCGGCGCTTGGGATCTGGCCGCTTGGCTTCGGGCATACCGCCTATTTCGTCTCCAGAGCGAACCGCGGAAACGCCAGGTCACCGGCGTAGCGGGCGGCGTCGCCGAGCGCCTCCTCGATCCGCAGCAACTGGTTGTACTTGGCGACGCGTTCGCTGCGGGCGGGCGCACCCGTCTTGATCTGCCCGCTGCCGACCGCCACCGCCAGGTCGGCGATCGTGGTGTCCTCGGTCTCGCCGCTGCGGTGGCTGATCATCGTGCGGTACCCGCTGTGGTGCGCGAGCGCGACGGCGTCGAGCGTCTCGGTGAGCGTGCCGATCTGATTGACCTTGACCAGCAACGCGTTCGCCACGCCCTTCTCGATGCCCTCCTCAAGCCGCTCGGGGTTGGTGACGAAGATGTCGTCGCCGACGATCTGCACCCGGTCCCCGATCGCCGCCGTCAGGGCGGCCCAACCATCCCAGTCCCCTTCGAACAGGGGGTCTTCCAGCGACACCAGCGGGTAGGAGTCGAGCAGGCCCGCGTAGAACTGCGTCATCTGCTCGGCGGTGCGGACGTTGCCCTCGAAGTTGTAGCCGGTGCCGTCGCCGTGGAACTCGTTGGCCGCCGCGTCCAGCGCCAGCGCCACGTCGGAACCCAGTTTCAGGCCCACCGCCTCGACCGCCGTGCTGATCAGGTCCAGCGCCGCGGTCGTACCGGCCACGTCCGGGGCGAAGCCGCCCTCGTCGCCCAGGCCGGTGGACAGGCCCTGCTTCTTCAACACCGACTTCAGCGCGTGATACACCTCGGCGCCCCAGCGCAGCGCCTCGCCGAAGCTGGGCGCGCCGATCGGCGCCACCATGAACTCCTGGATGTCGACACCGGTGTCGGCGTGCGCGCCGCCGTTGAGGATGTTCATCATCGGCACGGGCAGGATGTGGGCGTTGGGGCCGCCGAGGTAGCGGAACAGCGGCAGCTCTGCGGAATCCGCGGCCGCCTTGGCCACGGCCAGCGAAACGCCCAGGATCGCGTTGGCGCCCAGCCGCGACTTGTCGGGGGTGCCGTCGAGGTCCACCAGCGCCTGGTCCACCAACCGCTGGTCGTCGGCGCCAAGACCGATCACGGCCGGACCGATCTCGTCGAGCACGGCCTCCACCGCCTTGCGCACGCCCTTGCCGCCATACCGCTCGCCGCCGTCGCGCAGCTCGACGGCCTCGTGTTCGCCGGTCGACGCGCCCGACGGCACCGCCGCGCGCGCAAACGTCCCGTCACTGAGCGCTATCTCGACCTCGACCGTGGGGTTACCGCGGGAGTCGAGGATCTCGCGGGCCCCGACCTGCTCGATAATTGGCACTGGGTTCTCCTTGCATGGTAGCCGGTGCTGCACATCGCTTCGCGTTCAGCGATACATCCTGCTACAGCGGGTGGCCCGCCGCGTAGGCGGTCGCCCAGTCCCGGACCGCCCGCGCGTACACGCCGGAGTTGTTGTAGGCGCGCAGGGCGGTGACCCACCCGCGCGGGGTCGCGAGATCCTTGCCGCGCCAGCACAAGTAACCCGCCGCGGCCAGCGCCGCATCGTCGATGTTGTCGGGGCTGACGACCCCGTCGTTGTGCGCGTCGACGCCGTACAACCGCCACGTCTCCGGGATGAACTGCATCGGACCCATCGCCCGCGCCACGCCGTCGGTGTCGGTGACGTCTTCCTGGGCATCCACGATGCGCAGATTGCCGCCGGTGCCGTCGAGGCGCACACCCCGAATGGGCGGGCTCACATCCCCGTTAGCGGACAGCGTCGCACCCCGGTAGGTGCCGTGGTGGCTCTCGACCTGGCCGATCCCCGCCAGCGTGGTCCACGAGATGTGGCACTTCGGGTTCTCGACCTCGGCGACGCGGGCGGCATAGGCGTAGGCCTCCAGTGCGATGACGGGGATCTCCAATGTCCCCGAGCGTTGCTCGGCCCAGTCGCGCAACTGGTCGGCGGGCCGGCCGCCGCCGTGGGTGTCGACGGGCGGCACCGGAGCCCCCGCCGGGGGTGGCACGCCCTCGGGGATGAACAGGCTGAGCTGCCACGTGCAACTCGACGACGCCAGCAGCATCGCGGTCGCACCGATCACGGCGGCCGCACGCATCCAACGCCTCGGCGACACCACGCTCCCCTGCAACTCCCCTTGATCAACTTCCTCTTGTTCATCGTCCCACGCGTTTGCGGCGCACTCGGCGATTTCGAGGCAGCGACACCTCTCCAAGAAACCGATTCCGGCGAATTGTCGATTAGCTGCCGGCAATATCGGCTAGCAATGCAGCGCCTTCGAAAACCATTGGAATTATCGCCTCACGTGCCACGATAGCCGGCGATAAAGCGGGAAATGGCGAACGTTGCCGAGGTCGCTGAGCGAAATATGCGGCCGGCGCGAAAAACCGACGTCCACCACGACCGTCCGGCTACCCCTCGACGGCTTCGGCGACCGCCGAGACGGTCGACGGCCAGTGAGCGCGCCACTCCTCCTCGGTCACCGCGCCCAGCGGCGTCACGTCGAGCTCTTCCGGAACGGCGTCCCCGCGCCGGGTGGCGGCGATCGCCCGCTCGACGACGCGGACGGTGTCCACGAAACCCAGAACCGCTGTGCGCAGCGCGCTTTCCGCGTCGATGTCGGCCGACACGACGACCGAGGTGACCTCGACGGGAATTAGGTCGGCGGGCAGCCCCGCCTGCTGCGCGCGCTGCATCACTTTCTGCGCCAGCGCCAACGCCGGCTGACCGGTGTGGACGTCGTCCATGACCGAACTGCGGGGCTTCTCGGCGGCCTTGCGCTCCTCCCACTGGGCCAACTGGTCCTCGAGTGAGATCGCTTCGCCGGCTAGCACTCCCGGCACCCGGTTGCCGAGCTTTCGCGTCAGCGCCAGGGCGACGTCGTCGATGGTGAACGCGTGCTGCGGCGCCTCCTCGGCGATGCGGGCGTGGAAGAGGACCTGCAGCAACACATCGCCGAGCTCGTCGCGCAGTTGGTCGGCGTCACCGCTGCGGACCGCGTCCAACAGCTCGTAGGTCTCCTCCAGCAAGTAGCGGCGCAACGAGTCGTGGGTCTGCTCGCCCTCCCAGGGCCCGGCGGTGCGCAGCTTGTCCATCATCGCCACGGCATCGACGAGGCGTTCGCCGCGGGGGGTCTCCGGGGCCGAGATCAGCCGGGCCCCGGCGGCCAGCCGGGCGGTGACGGCCGGGTGGTCGGGGTCGGACGACAGCAACACCGGCGCGTCGTCTCCCATGCCGACCGGATGCGCCGAGGGCAGCGACCACGGGACCGCGACCGGCATCTCTTCGGTGTACTGCACCTCGCCGAGGAGGTACTCCACGGCTTCGACGGGCACCAGCGACGGGCGGCGCGGGTCGAACAACACGACGATCACGGACTCGTTATACCAATCTTCACCTGCGATTTCCCCTGCAGGGCGGTCACCAGGTCGGCGACCATCTGCAGCAGCTCGACGTCGCGGATGCGCGGCGCGCCGACCGAACTTCGAGAGCCGCCGGCCCGGGGGATCGGGACCTGCACGGTGGCAGTCGTGGCGCGGTAGCTCGCCGCCGGGTACATGCGCTTCAAACGCACCTGGGCGGAGTCTTGCAGCGTGACCGGCGACAACCGCACCACCGAAGCCGAAGGCGCCGACACCTCGGTGATCCCGGCGGCGCGGCACAGCAATCGGACCCGCGCCACCGCCACCAGCCGCAGGGCGGGTTCGGGCAGCGCCCCGTAGCGGTCGACGAGCTCGTCGACGACCGCGGCGATCACCGCGTCGTCCGTGGCCGCCGCCAGCCGCCGGTAGGCCTCCAGCCGGAGCCGGTCGCTGCCGATGTAGTCCGGCGGCAGGTGCGCATCCACCGGCAGGTCGATCCGCACGTCCTTGGGCTCCTCGGCGGTGGTGACCGTCTGGCCGTCCACCGCGGCGCGATAGGCCTCGACGGCCTCGCCGACCAGCCGCACGTAGAGGTCGAACCCGACCCCGGCGACGTGCCCGGACTGCTCGACGCCCAGCACGTTGCCGGCGCCGCGGATCTCGAGGTCTTTCATGGCGACCGCCATGCCCGCACCGAGCTCGTTGTTCTGCGCGATCGTCGCCAACCGGTCGTAGGCGGTCTCGGTCAGCGGCGTGTGCGGCGGATAGAGGAAGTAGGCGTAGCCCCGCTCCCGGCTGCGCCCCACCCGGCCACGCAGCTGGTGCAGCTGGGACAGGCCGAAGGTGTCGGCGCGCTCGACGATCAGCGTGTTCGCGTTGGAGATGTCCAGCCCGGTCTCCACGATCGTGGTGCACACCAGAATGTCGTATTCGCGGTTCCAGAAGCCCTGCACCGTGCGTTCCAGGCGCTCCTCGGGCATCTGCCCGTGCGCGACGACGATCCGCGCCTCGGGAACCTGCTCGCGCAGCCGGGCCGCGACCCGGTCGATCGAGCTGACCCGGTTGTGCACGTAGAACACCTGCCCGTCGCGCATCAGCTCGCGTCGCAACGCGGCGGCGACCTGCTTGTCGTCGTGCGGGCCGACGTAGGTCAGCACCGGATAGCGCTCCTCGGGCGGCGTCAGGATCGTCGACATCTCCCGGATCCCGGCCAGGCTCATCTCCAGGGTGCGCGGGATCGGGGTGGCGCTCATGGTCAGCACGTCGACGTGGGTGCGCAGAGACTTGATGTGTTCCTTGTGCTCGACGCCGAACCGCTGCTCCTCGTCGACGATCACCAGCCCGAGGTCCTTCCAGCGCACCCCGGTCTGCAGCAGCCGGTGGGTGCCGATCACGACGTCCACGGAACCGTCGGCCAGGCCCTCGATCACGGCCCGGGACTCGGCGGCGTCGGTGAACCGCGACAACCCCTTCACGGTCACCGGGAAGCCGGCCATCCGGTCGGTGAACGTCTGCAGGTGCTGGTCGGCCAGCAGCGTCGTGGGCACCAGCACGGCGACCTGCTTGCCGTCCTGCACCGCCTTGAACGCCGCGCGCACAGCGATCTCGGTCTTGCCGTAGCCGACATCACCGCAGATCACCCGGTCCATCGGGATCGGCTTCTCCATGTCGGCCTTGACCTCGGCGATGGCGGTGAGCTGGTCGACGGTCTCGGTGAAACCGAACGCGTCCTCCATCTCGGCCTGCCACGGGGTGTCCGGGGCGAACGCGTGGCCGGGGCTGGCCTGCCGCTTGGCGTACAGGGACACCAGCTCGCCGGCGATCTCGCGCACCGCGCGGCGCGCCTTGGTCTTGGTGTTGGCCCAGTCGCTGCCGCCGAGCTTGCTCAGCGCCGGCGCCTGCCCGCCGACGTAGCGCGACAGCTGGTCCAGCGAATCCATCGGGACATAGAGCTTGTCGGAGCCTCCCCCGCGCTTGCTCGAGGCGTACTCGAGCACCAGGTACTCCCGGCGGGCCCCGCCGACGGTGCGCTCGGTCATCTCCACGAACCGCCCGATGCCGTGCTGGTCGTGCACCACCAGGTCACCGGCCGTCAGCGCCAGCGGGTCGACGGTGTTGCGCCGCTTGGCCGCCAGCCGCCTGCCCTCGACGGCGGTGGCCCGGCTGCCGGTCAGATCCGTCTCGGTGATCACGACGAGGTTGGCGCCGTCGACGATGACGCCCTCGTGCAGCGGCCCCTTGAGCACCCCGACGACACCGGGTTTGGGGGCCTCGCCCGAGTCCAGCATCGCCGCGGGCGCTTCGTGCTCGGCCAGCCGCTCCACCACGCGGTGGGCCGTCCCGGTCCCGGGCGCGACCACCACCGCGTGGCCGCCGGCCGTGACGTGGGCACGCAGCATCCCGAAGATCTCGTCGACGTCGTGCTGATGCCCGCGGGCCGACGGCGAGGGCCGGATGTCCAGCTCGATCGCCGACTCGTCCGACAGCTGGCTCAGCGTCCACCAGGGATGACCGCGCCGCGCCGCCGCGTCGCGCACGTCGTCCAGTTCGGCGAAGCCGGATCCGCCGAACTGCTCGACGTCGACGGGCGCATCACTACCCAGCGCGGCCACCGACCACGACGCCTCGAGGAACTCCCGGCCGGTCTTGATCAGGTCGGCGGCCCGGCTGCGCACCTTCTCGGGGTCGCACAGCAGCACCGGCGTGCCCTGGGCCAGCTGGTCGGTCAGCAGCGCATGGGCGCCATCCTCGCCGGGCCGAAGCACCGACAGCAGCGCCTCCATGCCGTCGACCGGGATCCCCTCGGCCAGCTTGGCCAGCATGTCGCCGACGCCGCCGCCGGCGACGTCGGGCTCGGTGGCCGGGTGCCGCGCCGCCAGCGCGGCGGCGCGCTGCCGGACCTCCTCGGTCAGGAGCAGTTCGCGGCAGGGGACCGCGATGACGGTGTCGACCTCCAGCTCCGGGATCGACCGCTGGTCGGCGACCGAGAACATCCGCATCTCGCTGACCTCGTCGCCCCAGAACTCGACGCGCACCGGGTGCTCGGCCGTCGGGGGGAAGACGTCCAGAATCCCGCCGCGCACGGCGAATTCGCCCCGACGTCCCACCATGTCGACCCGGCTGTAGGCCAGCTCGACCAGCCGGGAGACGACGTCTTCGAACGCGATTTCCTGGCCGACGGCCATGGTGACGGGTTCGATCAGGCCGAGCCGCGGGGTCGTCGGCTGCAGCAGCGAGCGCACCGCGGTCACCACCACCTGCAGGGGCGGGCCCAACCGCGCGTCGTCGGAATGGGCCAGCCGCCGCAGCACGGTCAACCGCGCGCCGACGGTGTCGACGCCCGGCGAGAGCCGCTCGTGCGGCAGGGTCTCCCAGGACGGGAAGACCGCCACCGCGTCGCCCAGCACGCCGCGCAGTTCGGCCGCGAGGTCGTCGGCTTCCCGACCGGTCGCGGTGACCACCAGCAGCGGGCCGCGCCGCGCCAGCGCGGCGGCCACGAACACCCGTGCTCCGGCCGGGCCGGCCAGCCTCAGTTCGGCGGGGGCAGCGGCCGCGCTGTCGATCAACCGCTGGAAAGTCGGCGCGGTGAGCGCCAATTCGACAAGCCCGGCGATCGGGGTTTCTGGGCGAGCAGGCCCCGGTGCGGTCATGATGAATCCATTCTAAGGGCGGCGCGGGAAGCCGCCGGAGGCCGTCAAGATCGGGCCCCGCACCGTCAAAGGGTCGTAAGGAAAGCCGCGCGCACTGAATCAGCGCGCGCAGGCTGGAGCCATGACATTGCTGGACATCCTGCCCGCCATCGCTCACGTGGGGTCCCCGCTGTCGTCCGGTGCCAGACTCCACGTCCCGGCCCGCGTGACCGACGAGGCCGATTTCCGGGATCGCGCCCGCCGTTGCCGCAGAGCGTTCAAGGGTGCGCGCGTCGTCCACTGCGGCCGTTCGCCGCTGACGATCGGCGTCGCGCGCTGGGCGCGCGCAGCCGGCCTCGGCATCGGCGTCCGATCGAGCGGCGAACTGGCGGTTGCCCTCGCCGCGGGGACGGAACCGGCACGCATCGTCGTGCATGTGGGGTCGCCCGATGACCTGCGCGCCGCGGTGGGCGCCGGTGTCGGCCGCATCGTGCTGGACTCGCCCCACGAGATCCCCCACGTCGCCGGCCCGGCGCGGCGCGGGGCGGCGCGTCTCACCTTCGACCTGGTGGGCCTGCACTGCCGGCCGAATTCCGGGGGTTCTGGGGCCGGCGCCCCGGCCTGCTACGGCGAGGCGCTGCGCCGCACGGTCGCCGCCATGGCCGACGCCCGATCCCGGCACGGCGTCATGCTGACCGAAGTGCATGTGGGCGGTGACCAGGCCGGCCCGTACGTCGCGGGTGTTGCGGAACCCGGTGTGGACGAGTTGGCCGCCGTCATCGAGGACGCGCTCGACGAGGCCTGCGCCGCGGAGCGTTTTCCCCGGCCCGTCGTCGCGGTCGATGTGACACTGACCGGGTGACGGCCCGGCCGGCAATCCCTACTCGTCCTGCAGCCTGGGGTCGGCTTCCAGGTGGGTCAGGCCGTTCCACATCAGGTTCACCAGATGCGCGGCGACCACTTCCTTCTTGGGCTCGCGGGTGTCGAGCCACCACTGGGCCGTCATCGACACCGAGCCCACCAGCGCCTGGGCGTACAGCGGGGCCAGCCCGGGATCCAGGCCGCGGCGCGCGAAGTCGCCGGCCAAGATGGAGCTGACCTGGCTGACGGCGTCGTTGAGCAGGCTGGAGTAGGTGCCCGAACTGATCGATGCGGGTGAGTCGCGGATCATGATGCGGAAGCCATCGGTGCGTTCCTCGACGTAGGTGAGCAACGCCAGCGCCACCCGCTCCACGCGCACCCGGGACCGGTTGTTGGTCAGCGAGGAGGTGATGCCGTCCAGCAGCGCCGACATCTCGCGGTCGACCACGACGGCGTACAGGCCCTCCTTGCCGCCGAAATGCTCGTACACCACCGGCTTGGACACGTTGGCCCGCTGGGCGATCTCCTCGATCGAGGTGCCGTCGTAGCCGCGTTCGGCGAACAACGAGCGTGCGATCCCGATGAGCTGATGGCGGCGCTCGCTGCCGGTCATCCGCGCGCGCGGCGACCGCACCTCTTTGTCCGGTTTGTCCGGCTCGGTGCCCAGCACAGCCACGCCGATCAGCGTATCGGTTTGCCGGTCCCGTACGGCGGCGTTTGGCTCGGTTCCACAACCGGTGCCCGCATTGTCTAGAGTTTGGGGGGCGCGGTCTCGTGTGGTCGCCGCGGTGTGCGGTCCGTCGTGGTGTAATCGGCAGCACCTCTGATTTTGGTTCAGATAGTTCAGGTTCGAGTCCTGGCGACGGAGCCCCGAAAAGCCCCCGCCCTTTGCCGCGAGCGTGCACGAAATGCCACGCTTGACGGCGTGTCGCGGCACAGACACGCACGCTCGCGAGCGGGAGGCACCCGCGGCTCGCGCGCCGAGGGTTCTAGGAGAGTTCATGTCGTTTCGTGGTGACATCGCGGTCCTGGTTCTGGCGGCCGGAGCCGGCACCCGCATGCGGTCGGACACCCCCAAGGTGCTGCACACGATCGCCGGGCGCAGCATGCTGGCGCATTCGCTGCACGCGATCGCCAAGGTGGCGCCCCGGCACCTGGTCGTGGTGCTGGGCCACGACCACCAGCGCATCGAACCGCAGGTCGCCGAGCTGGCCGAGAGCTTCGGGCGCCCGATCGACGTGGCGCTGCAGGACCGGCCGCTGGGCACCGGGCATGCCACCCTGTGCGGGCTGGCCGCCCTGCCCGACGAGTACGCCGGCATCGTCGTGGTCACCTCCGGGGACACGCCGCTGCTGGACGCCGACACCCTGGCGGACCTGGTCGCCGCGCACGGCGCGGCCGGGCTCGAATACCAGCCCGCGGTCACGGTGCTGACCACCACGATCGGCGATCCCAGCGGCTACGGGCGGATCCTGCGCACCCAGGACGACGAGGTGACGGCGATCGTCGAGCACGCCGACGCGACACCGTCCCAACGGGAGATCCACGAGGTCAACGCGGGCGTCTACGCCTTCGACATCGGGGCGTTGCGCTGGGCTCTGAGCCGGCTGAGCTCCGACAACGCCCAGCAGGAGCTCTACCTCACCGACGTCGTCGCCATCCTGCGCCGCGACGGCCGGGCCGTGCACGCCCGGCACGTCGACGATGCCGCGCTGGTGGCCGGGGTGAACAACCGTGTCCAGCTCGCCGAACTGGGCGCCGAGTTCAACCGCCGCATCGTCGCCGCCCACCAGATGGCCGGTGTGACGGTCGTCGATCCCGCCAGCACCTGGATCGACGTGGACGTCACGATCGGCCGCGACACCGTCATCCAGCCCGGGACCCAGCTGCTGGGCCGCACCCGGGTCGGCGGGCGCTGCGTCCTCGGCCCGGACACCACGCTGACCGACGTGAGCGTCGGTGACGGCGCGTCGGTGGTGCGCACCCACGGCTCGGAGTCCTCGATCGGCGACGGCGCGATGGTGGGGCCCTACACGTATCTGCGGCCCGGCACCGTGCTGGGAGCCGACGGCAAGCTGGGCGCTTTCGTCGAAGTCAAGAACTCCACGATCGGCGCCGGCACCAAGGTTCCGCACCTGACCTACGTCGGCGACGCCGAGATCGGCGAGCACAGCAACATCGGCGCGTCCAGCGTGTTCGTCAATTACGACGGCGAATCCAAACGGCGCACCACCATCGGCTCGCACGTGCGCACCGGGTCGGACACCATGTTCGTGGCCCCGGTGACGGTCGGCGACGGCGCCTACACCGGCGCCGGCACCGTGGTGCGCGAAGACGTCCCGCCGGGGGCGCTGGCGGTCTCGGCGGGGCCGCAGCGCAACATCGAAGGCTGGGTGCGGCGCAAGCGGCCCGGCAGCGCGGCCGCGCGGGCCGCGGACGAGGCCGCCGCCCGCACCGGTCAGACATCCGAGCCCGAATAGACACGGTGAGTTCGTTTCCTGGCAACCCGTCCACATCTCGGTCCCCCTCGCTACGTACGATGGGGCTTCTTCCAATTCGATCCCGAACGGCGGGGGCAGCACCGTGAGCCACGACTGGACCGATAACCGCAAGAACCTGATGCTCTTCTCCGGCCGTGCGCATCCCGAGCTGGCCGAGCAGGTGGCCAAAGAGCTCGACGTCCACGTCACCGCGCAGGTCGCGCGGGAGTTCGCCAACGGCGAGATCTTCGTGCGGTTCAACGAGTCGGTGCGCGGCTGCGACGCGTTCGTCCTGCAGTCGTGCCCGATGCCGGTGAACACCTGGCTGATGGAACAGCTGATCATGATCGACGCGCTCAAGCGGGGCAGTGCCAAGCGGATCACCGCCGTCATGCCGTTCTACCCCTACGCCCGCCAGGACAAGAAGCACCGCGGCCGCGAGCCGATCTCGGCGCGGCTGGTGGCCGACCTGCTCAAGACCGCGGGCGCCGACCGGATCGTCTCCGTCGACCTGCACACCGACCAGATCCAGGGATTCTTCGACGGACCCGTCGACCACATGCGCGGCCAGCACCTGCTGACCGCCTACATCAAGGACAACTATCCCGGCGGCGACATGGTGGTGGTCTCCCCCGACTCGGGCCGGGTGCGCATCGCCGAGAAGTGGGCCGACGCGCTCGGCGGGGCTCCGCTCGCGTTCATCCACAAGACTCGCGACCCGCGGGTGCCCAACCAGGTCGTGTCCAACCGCGTGGTCGGCGAGGTGGCCGGCCGCACCTGCGTGCTGATCGACGACATGATCGACACCGGTGGCACCGTCGCCGGCGCGGTCAAACTGTTGCACGACGACGGCGCCACCGACGTGATCATCGCGGCGACCCACGGCGTGCTCTCGGACCCGGCCGCCGAACGGCTGGCCGGCTGCGGCGCCCGCGAGGTGATCGTGACCAACACGCTCCCGATCGACGAGAACAAGCGGTTCCCGCAGCTGACCGTGCTGTCCATCGCGCCGCTGCTGGCCAGCACCATCCGCGCCGTCTTCGAGAACGGCTCAGTCACAGGACTTTTCGACGGGGACGCCTAGATGGGTGCCGAGGCGAAAAAAGCCACCGTCTACCACAATCCCCGGTGCAGCACATCCCGCAAGACGCTGGAGCTGCTGGCGGACAACGGTTTCGAACCGACGATCGTCGAGTACCTGAAGAACCCGCCGTCGCGCGAGGAGCTGGCGGCGATGATCCGGGAGGCGGGCATCGACGTGCGCACCGCGGTGCGCAAGCGCGAAGCGCTGCACGCCGAACTGGGCCTCGCCGACGCGACCGACGACCGGTTGCTCGACGCCATGGCCCAATACCCCATCCTGATCGAGCGGCCGTTCGTCGTCACGGCGAAGGGCACGCGGCTCGCCCGGCCGATCGACGCGGTCCGCGAGATTCTGTGAGAGCACGGGCGATCCGGCTTCTCGCGGTGGTCGCCCTGGCGCCGGCCGCGGCGGCCTGCGCACCGAAGCCCACCGACTTCCGCTCGATCCTGTCGACCACCTCGACCACCAGCGCCACCACGACGGCCGCGAACGCCGTCCCCCTGTCGCAGTACTTGCAGAGCATCGGCGTCGCCGGCCAGCAGGTGGCACCCGACACCCTCACCGACCTGACGGTGTCCATTCCCACGCCGCCGGGTTGGGCGCCGTTCAACGATCCCAAGGCCACGCCGGGCACGGAGACGATCTCCAAGGGCGGTGAGTATCCGATGGCTATGCTGATGGTGTTCAAACTGCGCGGCGAGTTCAACCCCGCCGAAGCGGTCAAGCACAGCAACGCCGACGCCCAGATGGCCCGCGACTTCAAGCAACTGGACGCCTCGACGGCGGACTTCAACGGCTTTCCGTCGTCGATGATCCAGGGCAGCTACGTCGCCGGCGGCGTACGGCTGCACGGCTACAACCGGGTGGTGTTCCCCACCGGTCCGCCACCGGCGAATCAGCGCTACCTGGTCCAGCTCACCGTCACCAGCCTGGCCGACCGGGCGGTCGCGGAGTCGTCCGACATCGAGGCGATCATCCACGGCTTCGTCGTCGCGACGAAGTGATCCCGGCCGTAAGGTAGTTAGCCATGGCCGACTGGACCGCAGCAGACCTTCTCTCGTTCGCCGGACGCACCGTCGTCGTCACCGGCGCCAACAGCGGGCTGGGGGCGGTGACGGCCCGCGAGCTGGCCCGCAGGGGCGCCGAGATCGTCATGGCCGTCCGCAACACCGCCAAGGGCGAGGCCGCGGCGCAGGAGATTCCCGGCGCGGTCGAGGTGCGCCGGCTCGACCTGCAGGATCTGTCGTCGGTTCGCCGGTTCGCCGACGGAGTCGACAAAATCGACGTCCTGATCAACAACGCCGGCATCATGGCCGCGCCGTACGCGCTGACCGCCGACGGCTTCGAGAGCCAGATCGGCACCAACCACCTCGGCCACTTCGCGCTGACCAACCTGCTGCTGCCCAGGCTCACCGACCGCGTGGTCACCGTGTCCTCGATGGCGCATTGGCCCGGCCGCATCGACCTGGACGATCTGAACTGGAAGAACCGCCGGTACTCGGCGTGGCTGGCCTACAGCCAGTCGAAGCTGGCCAACCTGCTGTTCACCAGCGAGCTGCAGCGTCGCCTCGACTCGGCGGGGTCGCCGCTGCGTGCCCTGGCGGCGCACCCCGGCTACTCGCACACCAACCTGCAGGGGGCCACCGGGCGCAAGCTGGGCGACGCGGTGATGTCGGCCGCCACCCGGGTGGTCGCCACCGACGCCGACTTCGGTGCCCGGCAGACCCTGTACGCGGCGTCTCAAGACCTGCCGGGCGACACGTTCGTCGGCCCCCGGTTCGGCTACCTCGGCCGCACGCAGCCCGTGGGGCGCAGCCGCCGGGCGCGGGATGCAGCCACGGCCACCGCGCTGTGGGACCTCTCCGAGCAGCTCACCGGCGTCAAATTTCCGCTCTGAGGCGCAGATGCGCTAACCTGGCCGGGCGTCACGGCGAGGGTGGCTGGCGAACCGGCCCCGTTATCGACGGAGACCGACTCATCAAGTCGCGACCCTGGCCGTGCCCTGGAACTGGGTAACGAGCACACAGGAGCGACATCATGGCTAAGGCACCGGCCAATCAACTGGCGGTCACGAGGCGGACCGAGACCGGCAAGGGCGCGTCCCGGCGAGCCCGCCGCGAAGGCAGGATCCCGGCCGTTCTCTACGGTCACGGCACCGACCCGCAGCACCTGGAACTGCCCGGCCACGACTACGCGGCCGTGCTGCGCCACGCGGGCACCAACGCCGTCCTCACCCTCGACATCGAGGGCACCGAACAGCTGGCCCTGACCAAGGCGCTCGACGTGCACCCCATCCGCCGCACCATCCAGCACGCCGACCTGGTCGTCGTGCGTCGCGGCGAGAAGGTCGTCGTCGAGGTCAACGTCGAGGTGCAGGGCGATGCCGCGCCCGGCACCCTGGTGCGGCACGAAGTCAACAGCGTCGAAATCGAAGCCGACGTCTCCTCGATCCCCGAGCAGCTGACCGTGTCCGTCGAGGGCGCCGAACCCGGTACCCAGATCACCGCCGGGCAGATCCCGCTGCCGGCCGGCGTCAACCTGATCTCCGACCCCGAGTTGCTGGTGGCCCACGTGGTAAACGCGCCGACCGCCGAGGAGCTGGAGAGCGAGGGCGGCGGCGAAGTCGCCGAGCCCGAGGCGGCCGGGGCCGAGGTCGAAGAAGAAGCCGGCGAGTAGGCGGCCCCGGACGTGGCCGAACCGCTACTCGTGGTCGGCCTGGGTAACCCCGGGGACAACTACGCGCGCACCCGACACAACGTCGGGTTCATGGTTGTCGACCTGCTGGCCGCGCGACTGGGCTCGACGTTCAAGGCGCACAAGCGTTCCGGCGCGGAAGTGGTCAGCGGCCGGCTGGGCGGGCATTCGGTGTTGCTGGCCAAGCCGCGCTGTTACATGAACGAGTCCGGCCGCCAGGTCGGGCCATTGGCGAAGTTCTACTCGGTGGCCCCGGCCGACGTCGTCGTCATCCACGACGACCTCGACCTGGACTTCGGCCGCATCCGGCTCAAGGTCGGCGGCGGCGAGGGCGGCCACAACGGGCTGCGCTCGGTGGCCGCCGCGCTGGGGAGCAAGGAGTTCCAGCGCGTGCGCGTGGGGATCGGTCGCCCACCCGGGCGCAAGGACCCCGCCGCGTTCGTGCTGGAGAGTTTCACCAGCACCGAACGCGCCGAAGTCCCCACGATCTGCGAGCAGGCCGCCGACGCGACCGAACTGCTCGTCCAGATGGGTTTGGAGGCGGCGCAGAACCGGGTCCACGCCTGGTAGCTCGCTCGCGCGGCCTAGGTGACCAGCGTGACGGAGTTGGACCGGCGCAGCTTGCCCGACGGGGTCTTCGGGATGGTGCCCGGGCCCAGCACCACGACGTTGCGTGGCCGGACGTCGACCTCGGCCACCACCTCGTGGGCGACCTGGTGCTCGATGCGGCGCACCTCGGCCGGGTCCTGCCACGCGTTGGACTCGACGGCGACCGCGAACGTCTCGCGGGAGTGGCCGGCGTCCAGGCGCACCGCGACCGCACACCCGGGCCGCACCCCGTCGACGCGGCCGGCGGCACGCTCGATGTCGGTGGGGTAGATGTTGCGGCCCGCCATGATGATTACGTCCTTGACGCGGCCGCACACCACGACGTGGCCCTCGTCGGTGAGGTAGCCGAGGTCGCCGGTGTCATACCAGCCGTGTTCGTCCTGGGCGGGGATGAACCCGCCCATAGTCAGGTAGCCGGGCGTCAGCGACTCGCCCCGCAGTTCGATGACACCGACGCCGCGCGGGGGCATCACGTTACCGTCGTCGTCGACGATGCGGGCCTCGAGGCCCTTCAGCAGCGGACCGAGCGTGGCCAGCCGCCGGGTGTTGCCCTTGCTGGCGGGCACGGCCCGGCGCAGCGCGGCCAGAAGGTCGGCGTCGACCTCGTCGACGACCAGGCCGGCGTTGCACTCCGAGAACGAGACGGCCAGCGTCGTCTCGGCCATGCCGTAGGCCGGCAGGATCGCCGAGGACCGTAGCCCGAACGGGCGGCCCGCGTCCAGCAGGTCCTCGACGTCGGCCGGCTCGACCGGCTCGGCGCCGGACAGCGCGAAACGCAGCGTGGACAGGTCGAAATCGCCCGGCTTGGCGTTGCGGCGCAACCGCTTGGCCAGCAGGGCGTAGGCGAAGTTGGGCGCCGCGGTCATGGTGCCCTTGTATTTGTCGATCAGCTTGGCCCACAGCAGCGTGTCGCGCAGGAAGTCCATCGGCGTGACCTTGATCAGCTCCGCGCCGAAGTACATCGGGATGGTCAGGAACCCGACCATGCCCATGTCGTGGAAGCAGGGCAGCCAGCTGACCATGACGTCCTTGTCGACGTCGTACTGGGCGCCGATGAACATCGCCTCGGCATTGGAGTAGATGTTGCGATGGGTGATCTGGACGGCCTTGGGCGAACCGGTGGATCCGGACGTCAGCTGCATCAGCGCCAGGTCGTCCTCGCCGACCTCGACGGGGTCGGTCGGGTCCGACGCCAGCAGGTCGGCGACGGTCAGGACCTTGACGCCCTTCTCCTCGAGCACCGGAATGGCCACCAGGAAGGGCTCGGAGACGATGACGGCCTTGGCCTCGATCATGCCGATGACGGTCAGCGTGTCGTGGGCCCACACGGCCAGGTCGGTGCGCGGCGTGGGCTGGTGCAGCATCGTCAGGCTGGCCCCACGCATCCACAGGCCCTGCGCCGTCGGGGCGATCTCCACCGGGAAGCCGGCGAGCACGCCCACCGCGTCGCCGAGGCCGATGCCGGCGGCGGCCAGACCGCCCGCGATGCGACGTGCCCGCTCGTGAACCTCGCCCCAGGTGTGCCGGACGGGTTCGTGGGGTTCGCCGGTGACCATGCCCGTCGTCGCGGTTTGGGCGTTCCGGTACATCTTCTCGGTAAACCTGCTCACAGAAGCCTCCTCGGTTCCGGCACTTCACCCAGGGCCCGGAATTCCATAGTCCGCTCGCCGAACGCCACGTGGTAGCAGGCGCGCGAGCACAGTTGGGCAGCGGTTAGGTCTCGAAGCGGTGATGGGACGACCCCGCGCGCGGCCGCAGCCCGTCCGCCCACGCGCAGGGCGGACGACCGGATGAAGGGGTTCTGCTTACCGCTGTAGGTCACCGCGAGTCATCTTAAACTCCTCTTAAGTAACCTCCAAACTCTTGCGGCGTTTCGGTTTGATCTCACACCTCGGTGGGCGCCGGCACCACGCGGGCGCCGAGCACCGGGCCGCTGGCGACGCGCACGGTGCGGCACACGCCCGCCCCCGCCAGCTGGGCGCCGACGTCGACCGCCGAGCTCGCCGAGGCGCACAGGAACGCGCACGTGGGGCCCGAGCCGGACACCAGGCCCGCTAGGGCGCCGGCCTCCACCCCGGCGCGCAGCGCACGCCGCAGGGCCGGCTGCAAACTCACCGCGGCCGCCTGCATCTCGTTGCCCAGCAACGGTGCCAGCCCGGCGGGATCGCCCGCGGCCAGCGCCGCCAGCACCGGGCCGGGCTCGGCGAGTCGGGGGGGGTCCCCGGCGGCCCTGAGCCGGTCGAGCTCGGCGAACACCGCCGGAGTGGACAGCCCGGCGTCGGCGAACCCCAACACCCAGTGGAAGGTGTTCCGGGACAGCACCGTGGCCAGCTCCTCGCCGCGGCCCGTGCCCAGCGCGGTGCCGCCGTGCAGTGCGAACGGCACGTCGCTGCCCAGCTGGGCGGCCAGCATGCGCAGGTCACGGCGGGGCACGCCCAGCTCCCACAGCGAGTTCATCGCGACTAGCACCGCCGCCGCGTCCGCGCTGCCGCCGGCCATGCCTCCGGCCACCGGGATGGTCTTGTCGATCAGGATCGAGACGTCCGGAGCCCGGCCCACGTGTTCGGCCATCAGCTCGGCCGCCCGCCAGGCCAGGTTGCGCTCGTCGGCGGGCAGCGTGTCGGCGCCCTCGCCGACGAGCTCGAGCGAGAGCACATCGGCGTTGCGCACCGTCACCTCGTCGATCAGCGAGACCGCCTGGAACACCGTCGTCAGCTCGTGATAGCCGTCCGCGCGGCGATCGCCGACGGCCAGGTAGAGGTTGACCTTGCCGGGCACCCGAACGGTGACCGAACCCGTCGGAACCCACTGCGCGGCGGTATTGCCCTCAGACATCGTCGGTCACGTCAGCCACCGCAGCAGACTATCGCTGCCACCGCCCAACCACACGCCATGACGCCGCCTGGCGACGCGCGACTCAGCCCGCGGGGGCGGGCCCGGGGAGTTGCGGCGCCGCGGCTCCCGGACCGCTGCCCGGGGCGCCCCCGGAGCGCCGCAGCAGGCGGACGAAGTCGTCGACGGACAGAGTCTCGCCGCGGCGCGCGGGATCGATGCTCGCGGCCAGCAGGCGATTCGCCGACTCGTTGCCCGAGCCCGCCCATTCGGCGAACGCATTGCGGGCCGTCTTGCGCCGCTGAGCGAAGGCGACGTCCACCAGTTCGAAGACGCGCCGCCGGAAGGCGGCGTCGGTCGGCCACGGCGGGTCGGGGTACCGGTCGATGCGGATCAGTCCGGAGTAGACGCGGGGAATCGGCCAGAACACGGTCGGCGGCACCATGCCACAGCGGCGCACCCGGCCGAAGAAGCGCATCTTGACGCTGGGCACGCCGTAGTCCTTGCCGCCCGGTTCGGCGGCCAGCCGCTCGGCCACCTCGGCCTGCACCATCACCGTCACGACCTGGACGGACGGAAATTCCGCGAGCAGATGCAGCAGGGCCGGGACCGCGACGTTGTAAGGCAGATTGGCCACCACCGCGGTGGGCTCGGCGGGCAGATCGCCGGGCTCGAGGGTCAGCACGTCGCGGTTCAGCACCGTCAGCCGGTGGATTTCGCTGTTGGAGTGCTCGGTCACCGTCCCCGGTAGCCGGGCGGCCAACACTGGGTCGATCTCCACGGCCGTGACGGTGGCGCCGCGGTCGAGCAGGGCCAGCGTGAGCGACCCGAGACCGGGGCCGATCTCCAGCACGTGGTCGGACAGGCCGACCCCGGAGGCCGCGACCACCCGCCGCACCGTGTTGGCGTCGTGAACGAAGTTCTGGCCGAGGGACTTGCGGGGCCGAAACTCGAGCTCTCTGACCAGCCGCCTGATCTCGGTGCGGCCGAGCAGCCTAATCGTCAGCGCGCACCCGCCCGACCACTGCATACCGGCCACGCACCCCAGCCCTGGCGCTGCCGCGTCACCTCGGCAACGGCGATCTGCTCTTCCCTGGTAGCCAGATCGGCGCGGGGCGCGAACCGCAGGCCGCCGTTGCGCTCCCATGTGCCCTGGTCGAACTGCACGCCGCCGTAGTACCCGTTGCCGGTGTTGATCGCCCAGTTGCCGCCGGCCTCGCAGCCCGCGATCGCGTCCCAGACGGACCCGTCGCTGACCGGCGGCACCTCGGTGCCGGGTCTGGTGCCCACCCGCACCACGGCCTCCCGGGCCGGTGTCACGACGGTATTGGCGACGGGCAGCCGGCCCGTCTCGACACCGTTGACCATGGCCACGGCGAACGTCACGTCCTGCATGCCCGGGCTGCCGGGATCCTCGACGACCTCGCGGCTCATGTTCATGTCCGGGTCTTCGACGCGGCGGGCGGGCGGCAGCAGCGGGATCCGCTCGGTGACCCGTTCGATCCGGTTGCGGGTCACCTCGACCTGCATGCCGTCGACGATCGGCGCGGTCGCGGGCGGCACCACCTGGTCGCTGTCGGCCAGCGGGACACCGGCGGCGCCCAGCAGCCCGGCGACGTTGGCGGCCGGCAGGTGCACCGTGCGCGTCGTGCCGCCGTCGTTGATCTGGACCGTCTTGGCGCTGACGACCGGCAGCGCCATCCCGGCCAGCGGAACCCGGCTGCCGCGCGAGGCGGCGGCCGGCGCGGTGTCGGTCATCGCCAGCTGGGCCAGCGCCTCGTCGACGGTCGACGCCGTCGTCCACACCTGCTTGGAGCCGCGTCCGTCCAGCGAGATCTGCAACGGGCGGCTGCGGCGCAACACGATGTTGGCGGCGTCGTGGACCTTCACCTCACCGGCGGGATACAGGTCGTCGCGCTCGGCGACGGCGAAGCCGTTCTCCTGGACGATGTCGATCACGCGCGACTTCATCGTCGTCACCCTCATCGCGATTCCGTCGACGGTCAGCGTCACGGTCTTGCATGCGGAAACCGCGATCCCGCCCGCGGCCGCGACTACCAACAGCAGCCCTGCGACTACCAGCCGCAACATCGGTGATTGATTCTGATGAAGTTTTGTCAAAACACTCAACGCGCGTCTACCCCGACCTCAGTAAGCACTTCAACGACCTAATTCACCTGACACCTGAAATGACAAATGGGCCCAGAGGCCCACCCGTATGATCACAAGACGGTAACGAACCGGCCACTGTTGAGCAACTCCGGGGCGCGTGTCCGTTTCGTCAATCTCCGAAACGGGAACCCACGCCGGGCCCCAGCCCGTAGACCCGACGAGCGTTGCTCGTGGTCAGTTGTGCCATCTCCTCGGCCGGACGATGCACCAACTCAGCGATCGCCTGAACAGTATAGGGAAGGCAGTAGGGCTCGTTGGGCGAGCCCCGGTGCGGGTGCGGCGTCAGGAACGGCGCGTCGGTCTCCACCAGCAGCTGCTCGGACGGGATCAGGGGAACGGCCTCGCGCAGCGCGCGGGCATTGCGGAAGCTCACCGTCCCGGACAGGCTCAGCAGCCAACCGGCGTCCACGCACCGGCGGGCCATCGCGGCGTCCGACGAGAAGCAGTGGAAGATCACCGCGTCCGGCGCGCCCTCGGCCGCCAGCACGTCGAGCACCTCGGCGTCCGCGTCCCGGTTGTGGATCATCAGCGGCTTACCGCACCGCTTTGCCAGGTCGATGTGCCAGGCGAACGCCTCGCGCTGCGCAGCGGGCTCGGCGCAGCCGTCCAGGCGCCCCGGCCAATACAGGTCCATGCCGGTCTCGCCGACGGCCACCACCCGGGGGTGGGCCACCAGTTTCTCGATCTCGGCGCGGGCGGCGTCGGTCAGCGCGGCCGCGCGGGTCGGGTGCAGCGCAACCGCGGCGTAGACCCGCGGGTCCCAGTCGGCGGCCCGGGTCACCCAGCGCGCCGACTCCAGGTCGTCGGCGATGGTGACCGCCGCCTGCACACCGACGGCGGCGGCGCGGTCCATGATGGCGGCCACGTCCGCGGCGTCGCGGGCACCGCACGCGTCGAGGTGGGTGTGCGCGTCGATCAGGGGCGCCAACGGCGCCGGCGGCGGCGGCGCCTCTCGTTTGGCTGGTCGGTCAGAGCTCACGGCCACACAATAGGGTGGACTCTCGATGAGGCCCTACTACGTCACGACTGCCATCGCGTATCCGAACGCGGCTCCGCACGTCGGGCACGCGTACGAGTACATCGCCACGGACGCGATCGCCCGGTTCAAGCGGCTCGACGGCTTCGACGTGCGCTTCCTGACCGGGACCGACGAACACGGCCTGAAGGTGGCACAGGCCGCCGCGGCCGCCGGCGTACCCACCGCACGGCTGGCCCGGCGCAACTCGGATGTGTTCCAGCGCGTCCAGGAGGCGCTGAACATCTCCTTCGACCGGTTCATCCGCACCACCGATCCCGACCACTACCGGGCCTCCCAGGAGATCTGGCGGCGCATGTCGGCGGCCGGCGACATCTACCTCGACAACTACTCGGGGTGGTACTCGGTGCGCGACGAACGGTTCTTCTTCGAGGCCGAGACGCAGCTGCTCGAGGACGGGACCCGCGTGGCGACCGAAACCGGCGCCGCGGTGATCTGGACCGAGGAGCAGTCCTACTTCTTCCGGCTGTCGGCGTACGCCGAGAGGTTGCTGGCCCATTACGACGCCAACCCCGGCTTCATCGCCCCCGAGGTGCGGCGCAACGAGGTGGTCAGCTTCGTCTCCGGTGGGCTGGAAGACATCTCGATCTCGCGAACCTCCTTCGACTGGGGGGTGCCGGTGCCCGACGATCCGGACCACGTCATGTACGTCTGGGTCGACGCGCTCACCAACTACCTGACCGGCGCGGGCTTTCCCGACACCGACGCGGAGTTGTTCGGCCGTTACTGGCCGGCGGATCTGCACATGATCGGCAAGGACATCATCCGGTTTCACGCCGTCTACTGGCCGGCGTTCCTGATGTCGGCCGGGATCGAGCTTCCCCGAAGGGTTTTCGCGCACGGGTTCCTGCACCACCGCGGCGAGAAGATGAGCAAGTCGGTGGGTAACGTCGTCGACCCGGTGGCGCTGGCGCAGAGGTTCGGGGTGGACCAGGTCCGCTACTTCCTCTTGCGTGAGGTCCCGTTCGGCCAGGACGGCAACTACACCGAAGAGGCCATCGTCACCCGGATCAACACCGACCTGGCCAACGAGCTGGGCAACCTGGCCCAGCGCTCGCTGTCGATGGTCGCCAAGAACCTGGGCGGCGTCGTCCCGGAGCCCGGCGAGCCGAGCGCCGCCGACACCGAGTTGCTGACGATGGCCGACGGCCTGCTGAAGCGGGTGCGCGCCGGTTTCGACTCCCAGGCGATGCATTCGGCCCTGGAGGCGATCTGGCTGATGCTCGGCGAGGCCAACAGGTATTTCTCGGCCCAGCAGCCGTGGGTGCTGCGCAAGAGCGAATCCGAGGCGGACCGGGCGCGCTTTCGGGCCGTCCTGTACACGACGTGCGAGGCGGTCCGCATCGCGGCGCTGCTGGTGCAGCCCGTCATGCCCGAGTCGGCGGGAAAGCTGCTGGACCTGCTCGGGCAGGGCGAAGACCAACGGCATTTCGCCGCCATCGGCTCCCGGCTGGTCCCCGGCACGGTGCTGCCGGCGCCGGCGGGGGTGTTCCCGCGCTACCAGCCCGTTTCCGAACCCACGTAGCCTGCCCCTAGGTCGCTTCGGCCACCATGGCGTCGACGGCGGCAGCATCCGGCTGCGCGTGACGCAGCGCCTCACGGGCGAGGAATTGGCGGAAGTACGCCAGCGCGGCCTCGTCGACGATGCCGACGAGCAGCAACTGCCACATCCGGCCCGTTCGCCCGATGAGGTCCTCGTCGCGGCCTTCGGCACGAACCAGGCTGGAAAGCAGGCGGGTTCCGAACATGGAACCGACGACCGACTCGCCCAGTTCCACCGGGTCGAGGTCTGACCGAAGGTCCCCTTCGGCGGTTGCCCGTTGCGCCTCGGCGGACATCAGCTCCACCAGGCCCGTGCAGAAGCTGGCCGCAGCGTCGTTGAATCCGCTTAAGGCACAGGTCAATTGCTCGGCGGCACGGGCCGTCTTGTCCAACCGAACCACGTTCGCGATCGTGAACGTACCGTGGATCATGTTCTCGAGCGCCGGCGACGAGGCCCCGCACACGTTGCGGAACGCACCCAACAGCGTGTCCGATCCCTCGTCGATGATCGCCGACGCCAGCGATTCCTTGGAATCGAAGTGGTGGTACAGGGCCCCCTTCGTCATCCCCGTCCGTTCGATGATCGTGCCCCAGGCGGCGGCGGCGTAGCCCACATCCCCGAACACGTCGATCGCGGCATCGAGAATCTTCCGGCGGGTGGCTTCGGATCGAACCTGGCGCGCCATCGCTCCTACACCTCCGGAGTTCCGCGAATCTGCAGAGATTCCGAATCTCGGCGTCTCGTCTCTCGCTGCAAAGGACCCAAGCCTAGCAACTTAGCCTAGCGAAGGTCTCGATCGGGTGGATTCGCCGTGTCGTTCAATTCGACTCGACCCCACCCAGGCGGGACTGGATGGCGAGCGCCGTACGCCGCCTGACGAATTGGTTGAAGTAATCGATCCTATCGGGCTGCAGTATGCCGATCAGCACCAGCGACCAGCTCTTCTCCAGGTCGAGCAGGAACCGCTCGGGTTCGTCGAGGTTGCTGGTCTGCCGCAGGCCCATGTGCAGCGACACGATGAGCCTGCCCACATCGCACGGGCTGCAGCGTTTGTCGACATCACCGTCGGCGATCGCTTTCTGGACGACCACCGAGAGGGCTTGAACCCAGCCGTCGAACAGTCGCTCCTGCAGCCCCTCGGCCCGCCCGACCGACTCGAGCAGGTTCAGCCCCGCTCTGACCCTGTCCATCTGGGTGTCCTGGGCGGCCAGCCGGTAGGAGAAGTCGATCAGCGTCTCGAGGCCCGACAGGTTGCGGGACAGCAGGTCTTCCACGGCGACGGTCCCCGCGACGGTCTGGTCCTCGATGATCGCGACGGCCAGCGCCAGCTTGGAACGGAAGTGGAAATACATCGCGCCCTTCGTCAGTTCGGCTTCGGTCAGGATGTCGTCGAGGCCGACGTCGTGATAGGCCCGCTGCGCGAACTGATGTGAGGCGGCTCGCAAGATCTGCCGCCGAGTAGCGTCCGCGCGCCCGTCCGGCGCGCTGTCCGTCATGGGACGGGGAGGCGACACTATGCCGGCCCGTCGGCGGGGCGACCACTGCGCAAACGGCGGTTCTCGGATTGGCACCGGCCCCGCCGAGCACCGACCGCCTTTTGGTACACGATGCCCTCGTCGGCGGGCCACGCTGGCAGCAGGCGCTCACCGGCGCATTGGACGCCTTCAAGCCGCTTCTGAGGTTGGCAGTATGCCCTAATGCCCTGCTTTTCAACGGTAATGACCAAAGCTCCCTGCTGCAATAACTTGTAGTTGGTTGTGGATTTTATAACATACTCCGCGTATGTATACGCATTATGCATGTGTTTGATAGTTTCGGCCAGCGTCGGTGCGGCGCACCGTCTGGCGTGCAGTGCCGCACCCCGCTACGCCGCAGCTTCGCCGGCGATAAGGCGATCGAGAGCCCCTTCGGGGTGCACTCGCTCGATCAGCGGGCGCGAGTGATCAGCCGTTGCCGCCCGGAGTCGTGCCCTCGCGCGGAATGTCGAGGGTGGCAATCGGATACATTCCCGACCCGTCGCGGCCGTCGCGGGCCAGCGCCATCGGCGCGTAGTTCACCACGTGCGAGCCGCCGGGCTTGTGCTGCTGCCAGTCCACGGCGGCACGCAGCGTATAGTGCCCCGGCGCCAGGCCGGTCAGGTCCACGTGAACGGACTCGGTCGACGACGCCGGCACCGCCTCCTCTCGCGATTGACTGGAGTCGTCGTGGACCAGGGTCTTGAGGTCGACCGTCGCCGGCAGGCTCCGCACCACCGCCCCGGTGAAGTCCACCAGCCGGTAACCGGGAACCCAGTGCTCGGTGGCGGCCGCCGAGCCATAGTTCGTCCAGGCGACCGAAATGCTGGCCACGGCGCCGCGAACGGATTGCGACCCCGGCTGGGCCTCGACCGAATAGCGATAACCAGCGGACGAATTGGCTTGCGCCCAGAGCAGATACAGGCCATGATCCATCGCCGTCCTAGAGTCGCGGTCGGGGAAGCCGGTACTCGACGTCATCGACACGTGATACCTGACCACGTCGTGCAGGCCCTTCTCGTAGTAGGACCGTGGGTCGGTTCCGTCGGGCAGCTTGCACCATTGGGCGATCACGGGCGCGGAGACCAGCCGCTGCTTGAGCGCCGCAACCACGGCATCCCCGGTCTGGACGTAATGGGAGTCGCCGGAGTCCGCCCACGACGGGAGCGGCGATTGCACGCCCAGGCAGTCCGACCGGATGCCCACCGGCCCGGACAGCTTCCTGGTGACGTCGTCGGCGAGCAGCTGGCGCACGATCTCGGGATTCTGCGGGGCGACCACCAGTTGCGTGTGCGGGAACGCGGCCACGTTCGCCTCGACCAGGCGCCGGATGGCCGTGGCGGTGATGCTCTGATCCCGGGACTGGCTGTAGTAGCCCAGTGCGGCCATGCTGTCGCCGGGGGCCGGCCCCGGCGCCCCCAGCGCGTCGCGCACATAGTCGATCTGGTTCTCCCCGAAGTCGCCGTATCCGGAGAACTCGAACACGCTGAGCCGCTCGTCGCCGTCGTAACGGCGGCCGAGCGCGCCCAGGAGCTGCGTGAACGCGTCCAGGTAGCCGGCGTCGTTCCAGTTCGGCACCACCTGCGTCACCCCGGGCGCGGAGCCGTTCGGCCGCCCGGGGTAGGAGGTGGCCGCGGGGCGCATCCAGTCGGGGATCGCGATGTTCGTGTTGTCGGGGTAGGAGCTCCCGCAACAGGAACTGAACGCGTACACGCCGAGGATCAGCCGCATGTTGCGGTTCGCCAGCTTGGTCAGCGCGTCGTCGATGGCGCCGAAGTCGTACTTGCGGTCGTCGGGAGCGTCCGGCGGAAGAGTGCGCGGATCGGTGGGCTGCAACTGCCGCCACGACACGCGCAGACTGGCGTCATAGGACGCGGGCCACCCCGAATACCGCTGCTGCGCGGGGTTTGCTTGCGGGAAAAGAGGGTTCAGCAGAGTCTCGTACTGGCCGCGCAGCGGATTGGGGATCTCCTGGACGCTGGGCGGTATGGCCGGACTGACCATGGCCGACAGCGGCCCGGGATCGGGGTGGCCGCCACAGCCGGCCAGCGCCAGTGCCGTGCACGCGACAACGACCGACACGCCAATTCTCGACAACAAACCGTACCTCGACACCAGGATCAGATCGCGCCCGCCGACAGCGCCTCGCGGTCGGCGACGCGTCCGGGCACCCCCACCGTCACCCGGATGCTCACCGAGGGGGTGATCACGTGCCCGCCGATGGTCATGCGCTCGCGCAGCATCGTCACCAGACGCCGGGCGAAGGCCTCGGCGGTCGCGGCCACCATCGGCCGCTCGGGAATGATGACGAACTCGTCGCCGCCCAGGCGGGCGATCATGCCGTCACCCGCGCACACGCGCATGCGTTGCGCGAACACCTTGATGAACCAGTCACCCGCGGCATGGCCGAGGCCGGTCAGGTCGTCGTGCTCGGCCAGGTAGCGCAGCTTCTCCTCGGCGGCGATGCGCGCCTGCAACTGCGCGAACAGGGCGGCGACCGCCTCGAGGGTGCTGATCTCGCCCTGCTTCCACTTCCTGGCGCCGAACCTGACGAACGCGAGCACCCCGGTGGTCGCCTCTCCGGAGACCAGCGGCGCGGCGGCGACGGACGGCCAAGCGGGCACCCGGGTCGCGTTCGCCCCCGTGGCCTTCACGAGGAGGGCGGCAACCGAGGTCACGACGAGATCCGGGTTGCGCGGCACGGGCTCCTCCGATACGAAGCGCATGTCCCGGCTGGCACCGGGCGCAATCAGGGCGGTGGTCGTCTGCAAAGTCGCTACCCCCGATGCGCAAACGTACCGGGCGCGCCTACTTTCGGCGTCTGTCTGGCGGGGTACGTCGGCGCGGGGGCCGGTCACGGATTGGCGTAGCGCAGCCTAACACGCTCAACCCGCGCAGCTAGAGGGATATTTTTGCCGCCCACGCGCCTCGGCGGCACGGCGACGACCGAGATGTCCGCCTCGTCTGCGGGCGACCGGCGACGGACGTCCACGGGGCGCGAAGCGGCCGTTCTGTCAAGCTGGGGCGGTGCGAATCGACCGGCTCGGCGATCTCGGCGCCGCACCCCGGGTGCTGCGGGCGATCGGCGACGCCACCGGCCGGCTCGGCCTGCCGCCGCCGGCCGCGCTGACCGGCGACTGGTTCGGCGCGGCGGCGGTGATCGCGCCGAGTCTGTCGCTGCAACCCGTGGACGGCGCCGACGCGTTCGCCGTCCCGCAGGACCACCGCGCGCAGGATCCCGACGCGGTGGGCGGCGGCTGGATCGGATACCTGTCATACCCGGACGCCGGCGCCGACGGGCGAGGAAGCCGGATCCCCGAGGCCGCCGGCGGTTGGACCGACTGCGTGCTGCGCTGCGACCCGGACGGGCGGTGGTTCTACGAGAGCCTGTCCGGTACGCCGATGCCGGACTGGCTCACCGCCGCGCTGGCGGCGCCCCCGGCCCGGACGCGCGGCTGCCGGATCGCCTGGGACGCTGCCGACCGGGACGCACACCGCGGCGGGGTGCTGGCCTGCCTGGACGCGATCCGCGCGGGCGAGGTCTACCAGGCGTGCGTGTGCACCCAGTTCACCGGGACGGTCGCCGGGAACCCGCTGGACTTCTTCGTCGAGGGCGTCGCGCGTACCGCCCCGGCCCGAGCGGCCTATCTCGCCGGACCATGGGGCGCGGTGGCATCGCTGTCCCCGGAGCTGTTCCTGAAGCGGCGGGGGTCGGTCGTGACGTCCAGCCCGATCAAGGGCACCCTGCCGCTGGACGCCTCGCCGTCGGCGCTGCGCACGTCGGTCAAGGACGTGGCCGAGAACACCATGATCGTGGACCTCGTGCGCAACGACCTGGGCCGGGTCGCGGTCGTCGGCACGGTCACCGTGCCCGAGTTGCTGGTGGTGCGGCGGGCGCCGGGCGTGTGGCACCTGGTTTCGACGGTCTCGGCCCGGGTTCCCGCCGGGTTACCCACGACGGCGTTGCTGGACGCCGCCTTTCCCCCGGCCTCGGTGACGGGCACCCCGAAGCACCGCGCGCGCCAGCTGATCTCCCGATGGGAACAGCGGCGACGCGGAATATATTGCGGCACGGTGGGCTTGGCCTCCCCGATCGCCGGGTGCGAGCTCAACGTCGCGATCCGCACGGTCGAGTTCGACGCGGCGGGCGGCGCCGTGCTGGGCGTCGGCGGCGGGATCACCGCCGACTCCGATCCCGACGGGGAGTGGCAGGAGTGCCTGCACAAGGTGGCTCCGATCGTCGGGATGCCACGCATCCCGGCCGCGGCGCCGGTCGGACGGTAGCTAAACGGCCCGGGCCCCGCCGGTGAAAATCCGGGTAACCTGCACGCCAGTGGCCTCGAGCGCCTAAGCTCGAGCCATCGGCCCGCGCTCGGCGCGTGTCGGCTGTTCTGGAGGGGTCTGTCATGAGAATCGCTGTCCTCGGTGCCGCCGTCGCCGCGCTCGTGGGCGGGACGCTGGCGGTCACGCCGGTGACCAAGGTGAGCGCGCCCTTGCCGGCGGGGGAGGTCTGCAACGGCGCGGGGGGCGCCGGATGCGAGAAGCTGGCCTCAGTCCTCATGCCCGAGGCCCCGAAGCCGATTGCGCGGGCCCCCGAAACCTCGCCCTTTTCCGAGGCGGGCAACGTGATCGCCCCGAGACCGGCGCCCGAACCCGGCGTGCCGTCGGCCGATAGCGAAGTGCCGGGCGGCCCACCCGGCGGATTGGTCGGTGGCGGCGGCGCATCGGGCATCGGCGGGGGCGCCACGCCGGCCGCGGGGCTGGGCGGTGTTCCCGACGTCGGGCTCGGCGGCATCCCCGACCCGTACGAGGTCGCACCCATGCTGCCCGGCCTGGCCGGAGTCGGCGGCCTGGCCGCCGTCCCCAACAGCGCGGCCGTCGCCGTGTCGGTCGCGCAGGGCGTCGTCGGCGTCGGCGGCAGCCTCGTCGGCATCGGCACAGGCCTGGTGGGTACCGTCGAGTCCGCCGTGATCGCAGTCGTGTTCCTGAAGAACGCCGGCCTCCTGCCGAGCAACATCGGCCTGCCCTCGGTTTCGCTGCCGTCGGTGGGCTCACTGGGCGTGCCGGGCATCGGTGCGCCCAGCCTGACGACCGCGGCGGCCGCGCTCCCCGCGGTGGCGTCCATCCCGGGCGCGGCGGCGGTCCTCCCGGCGGTGGGTCTGCCCTCGGTGGGCCTGCCCGCGGCCCCCGCGCTGCCCGCGGTGGGTCTCCCGGCGGCCCCCGCGCTGCCCGCGGTGGGTCTCCCGGCGGCGCCCGCCCTTCCCGCGGCGCCCGCCCTTCCCGCGGCGCCCGCCCTGCCCTCGTTTCCCCAGGTCGGTCTACCCGCGGCGCCGGCGCTGCCGGCGCTGCCCGCGGTCGGTCTGCCCGCGCTCCCGGCGGTCGGCGTTCCGGCGCTACCGGGCCCGCCCGCCATCCCGCACCCGCGATTCTGCACGCCGTCGATCGGGCCCATCGGGGCGTGCACGCCCTGACCGGCTCAGCCGTTCCGGGACCGCAGCAGCGCGTCATAGAGCTGGCGTGAGCGCACCCCCGGGTGCGCCGCCGCCACCTCGCCGCAGGCGTCTTTGACGCGAACACCGTCCGCGACGAGTTCTTCCACCCGCGTCACCAGCGCCGGCAGGTCGGCGCGGGGGATGGCGCCGGCCAGCACGACGGTGATCTCGCCGAGTACACCGTCGGCCGCCCAGGCCGCCAACTCCTCGAGCGGCCCGCGCACCACTTCCTCGTGCACCTTGGTCAACTCTCGGCACACCGCCGCCGAGCGGGCGCCGCCGAGTTCCTCGACCGCGTCGCGCAGGCACGCGGCCAGCCTGCGCGGCGACTCGAAGAACACGCATGTGCGGGGCTCGTCGGCCAGCGACGCCAGCCAGGTCCGACGCGCCGAGGCCTTGCGTGGCGGGAATCCCTCGAAGCAGAACCGGTCCGAAGGCAGACCGGAGACGGCCAGCGCGGTGGTCACCGCCGACGGCCCGGGCAGACACGTCACCGGCAGGCCCGCCTCGACGCACGCCACGACCAGCCGGTAGCCGGGATCGCTGATCACCGGCATGCCCGCGTCGCTGACCACCAGCACGGTCGCGCCTGACTTCACCTCGTCGACCAGGGCGGGCACCCGCTCGGCCTCGACCTGGTCGAACAGGCTGATCACCCGGCCCGCGATGCGCACCTCGAGCGCCCGGGCCAACTTCCGGACCCGGCGGGTGTCCTCGGCGGCCACCACGTCGGCGCGCGCCAGGGCGTCGGTCAGCCGTGGCGACGCATCCGAGGGCTGCCCCAACGGGGTCGCGCCGAGCAACAGCCGACCGTGGGTCATGCCCCACAGCCTACGATCGACACCGATGACCGCCCCGCCCCGCGAATCCTCCCTCGCCGACCGGGGGCGTGTCGTGCCCGTCGTCAGCCCGGGACGGCTGGTCCCGCTCGCGGACTTCGGGCCGACCGACCGCGTCCGCGGCTGGGTCGCGACGGGCGTCATCACGCTGCTGGCGACGGTAAGCCGGTTCGTGAACCTGGGCTCGCCGACCGACGCCGGCACGCCCGTCTTCGACGAGAAGCACTATGCGCCGCAGGCCTGGCAGATGCTGCACAACAACGGGGTGGAGGACAACCCCGGCTTCGGCCTGGTGGTCCATCCCCCCGTCGGCAAGCAGGTGATCGCGCTGGGCGAGGCGATCTTCGGCTACGACGGCGTGGGCTGGCGGTTCAGCGGCGCGCTGCTGGGGGTGGTGCTGATCGCGCTGGTGACGCGCATCGTGCGGCGGATCAGCCGCTCGACGCTGGTCGGTGGCGTCGCCGGGTTGCTGCTCATCTGCGACGGCGTCAGCTTCGTCACCGCGCGGACCGCGCTGCTCGACGGGATCCTCACCTTCTTCGTGGTGGCGGCTTTCGGCGCGCTCGTCGTCGACCGCGACGAGGTGCGCCGGCGGATGCACGTCGCGCTGCTGGAGGGCCGCAACGCCGAGACCGAGTGGGGTCCGCGGCTCGGGGTGCGCTGGTGGCGCTTCGGCGCCGGGGTGTTGCTCGGGTTGGCATGCGGGACGAAGTGGTCCGGTCTGTACTTCGTCGTGTTCTTCGGCGCGATGTCGTTGGCGTTCGACGTGGCCGCACGGCGTCAATATCAGGTCACGCGGCCCTGGCTGGGGACGGTGCGCCGCGACGTGGTGCCCACCGGCTACGCGCTGGGGCTGATCCCGATCGCCGTCTACCTGGCCAGCTACGCACCGTGGTTCGCCTCGGAAACCGCGATCGACCGGCACGAGGTGGGTCAGGGAATCGGCCCCCACTCGGTGGTGCCGCTACCCGACGCCGTTCGCTCGCTGTGGTACTACACCGCCAAGGCGTTCCAGTTCCATGCGGGCCTGACGAACGCCGCCGGCAACCACCACCCGTGGGAGTCCAAGCCGTGGAGCTGGCCGATGTCGTTGCGGCCCGTGCTCTACGCCATCGACCAGCAGAACGTGCCCGGCTGCGGGGCGCAGTCGTGCGTCAAAGCCGAGATGCTCGTCGGCACGCCCGCCATGTGGTGGCTGGCGGTACCGGTACTGGTCTATGCGACGTGGCGCACGGTCGTGCGCCGGGACTGGCGTTACGCGGCAGTTCTGACCGGTTATTGCGCGGGGTGGCTGCCGTGGTTCGCCGACATCGACCGGCAGATGTACTTCTTCTACGCGGCGACGATGGCGCCGTTTCTGGTGATGGCGATCGCACTGATCTGCGGCGACATTCTCTATGCCCCTGGGCAGGGCCGGGAACGCCGCACGCTCGGGCTGATCCTGGTGAGTTGCTACGTGGCCGTGGTGGCCACCAACTTCGCCTGGCTGTTCCCGGTGCTCACCGGGCTGCCCATCTCGCAGCAGACTTGGAACATGGAGATCTGGCTGCCCAGCTGGCGGTGAGTGCGCGATCGTTCGCGCCGCGATTGCCGTGGGGGCCGTGATCCGGGCCGGCCCACAACCGTGGCGGCAATCTCGGCGCCGGCAGCCTAGACGGGATTGCGGGCGACGGGACAGGACATGCAGCGGGGGCCGCCGCGGCCGGTGCCCAGCTCGGAGCCCGCGATGGTCAGCACCTCGATGCCGGCGTCCTGCAGACGGGTGTTGGTCTGGACGTTGCGCTCGTAGGCGACGACGACCCCGGGCGCCAGCGCCAGGGTGTTGTTGCCGTCGTCCCACTGTTCGCGTTCGGCGACGACGGGATCCAGGCCGGTGTCGATGACCCGCAGCTTGTCGATGCCCATCGCCTTGGCCGCGGCCTCCAGGAACGGCGCCTCGTCGCTGATGGTCACCCCGTCGGGTGTGCGCTGGATGGTGAACGCCGAGAGCGAGTCGACGATGTTGGCGTACATCACCACGGTGTCGGTGTCGACCATCGTGCACACGGTGTCCAGGTGCATCTGCGCGCGCCGCTGCACGATCGGCACCGCCAGCACGGTGGTCGCCAGGTCGTCGTCGAAAAGGCTGCGCGCCAACGCTTCCGCGCCGGCCGGGGAGGTGCGTTCACCGACTCCGACCGCGAGCACGCCGGGGGCGAGCAACAAGACGTCACCGCCCTCGACGGGCGCGGTGCGCGACTCGTAGGCCCGCCGCACCCCGGTGAAGCGTGGGTGGTGCGCGTAGATGAGGTCGGTCAACGAGGCCTCGCGCACGCGCGCCTGCAGCGCCAGGGTCGGGATGACCACCCGCGGCCCGATCCAGATCGACGAGTCGCGGGTGAACAACAGGTTGGGCAGTGGGTCGATGACGAAGTCGGACCCCTGGTGCATGCGCAGCACCAGCGACACGTCGGTGCGGGTGTCCGGCGGCAGCTCGCTGAACGTCATCCCGGCCATCAGCACGTGGGCCAGCTTGCCCGGTTCGAGGCTGCGCAGGTGGGCCGAAAGCTCTTGCGCCAGCGGAACTCCCAACCGGCGCGCGTCGACCGCGGCGGCCACGCCCTGCATCCGGGCGGCCCCGCTGTGGTTGAGCGCCTCGGTCAGCAGGTCCGACATCAGCAGCACCTCCACACCGCGGTTCCGCAGCAGTTCGGCGAACTGGTCGTGTTCCTCCTGCGCGCGCGCCACCCACGGCAGCCCGTCGAACAGCAACTGGTCGACGTTGCGCGGGCTGAGCCTGCCCAGTTCGGCGCCCGGGCGGTGCAGGATGGCCACCCGTAGCGTGCCGACCTCGGAATCGGTGCCCAACTCAACAACGCCCACAGACCAACCGTAGCGGCGCTGCGATCCGGCCACACATCCGCCGCGCCGCCACCTGTTCGAACGTGCGTGCGATAAACTGGGCGGCGTGGGGATCGCGGTTCAGGGCTCGCTTTTCGAGCACACCGAGCGCCGCCACCTCGGCGACGGCGCCTTCGTCGAAATCCGCGCCGGCTGGCTGGCGGGCGACTCGCCCGACGAGGCCGGCCTGTTCGACGCCCTGCTGAGCACCGTGCCGTGGCGGGCCGAACGCCGCCAGATGTACGACCGGGTGGTCGACGTGCCGCGGCTGGTGAGCTTTCACGACCTGACCATTGAGGATCCCCCGCACCCCGTGCTGGGGAGGCTACGGCGGCGGCTCAACGACATCTACGCCGGCGAACTCGGCGAGCCGTTCACCACGGTGGGACTGTGCTACTACCGCGACGGCTCCGACAGCGTGGCCTGGCACGGTGACACGATCGGGCGCAGCAGCGCCGAGGACACCATGGTGGCGATCGTCAGTCTGGGCGCCACCCGCACCTTCGCGATGCGGCGCCGCGGCTCAGGTCCCCAGGGCCCGTCGTTGCGGCTGCCGCAGGCGCACGGCGATTTGCTGGTGATGGGCGGGTCATGCCAGCGCACCTGGGAACACGCGGTGCCCAAGACTTCGTTGCCCGCGGGTCCCCGAATCAGCATCCAGTTCCGGCCCCGCGACGTCCGCTGACCGGCTCAACTGCGGACCGCGGCCACCGCCTTGACGAGCAGGTCGCGGGCGCGATCGGTGTCGACCGGGGCCACCGGCTGGTCGGGGATGACCAGCGGGTTGGCGATGACGATCACCTGGTAGTCCCCGAACTGGGCCGAATAGTCGTAGAGCTCGCCGGTGCGAGCCGCCCCGGCGACCACCGCCTGCAGGACGCGGTGGGTGCCCAGGGTGTGCACCCCGTCGATGTGCGGCGCGTCGACCACCTCGATGCCGCCCCGCAGCTGGGGCCCGGAGAACGCCACCTTGGCGCAGTCCTTGCCCGGCTCGGCGAGCGGCACCGGCGCCGAGGTCTCCACGGCGATCACGACGAACCGGTTGCCCTTGCCCTCGGCCGAGACGGCGGCCATATTGCCCTTCAGGTCCGGCGGCATGTCCGGGCCGACGGCCACTTTCGCGCAGTTGGCGGGATCGAAGCGCAGCCCCGCCGGTAACTTGCGCGACTCCAGCAGCAGCGGATCGATCCCCCTCTCGCTGGTGTCGTTGACGGTGAAGTCGGGCCCGAAACTCGACTTGACGGCGGAAACCTTGCCGATGTCGGCCTTCATCGAGGCGTCCGTACCCGATGAGCAGCCGGCAAGCACGCACACACACGCGGCCGCGGCCCACAGCTTCAACATCGTGGTCAATCTACCCAAGGCCGCCGCTCAGCCGCGCAGCGTGGACACCGTGGTGACGAGCAGGTCGGCGGCGAACTGCGGTGGCAGCGCCGGAAGCGCCGAGCCGGGATCGGTGACCAGAGTCGTGAACGCATAGCACTCGCCCAGATAGGCGATGAAAGTGTATGCCCGCGAATCGATCTGAGTTCCCGACTCGACGGAGGACTTGAGGTCGGCCACCATTCCGAGGGTTTGCGCCCCGTCGACGTGCGGGGCCGCGGTGAGGTGCACGCCGGCCGTGGTGTGGGCGGCGCTCATAGTCCACTGACCGCAGGCCGCGACGAGATCGGCGGCGGGGCCCACCGGCCCGGGCAGCGTCACCACGACGGCGTCGACGATGCCCCCCGGACCCGAACCGGACACGCCCTGGGCGGACCGGCCCCGCCCCGTGCCGGGGTCGGCGAGCGCGGCGCAGCGCGCGGGCCTGGCCCGGATGTCAGCCGCGTTCGCCGTCAGGCCCCACGTCAAGTCGGGTGCGGCGTCACTCGCAATGCCGCCGGTCACCTCGTAGCCGGGCGGAAAGTCGCGCACGATCCGCTTGATGTGGGCGGGGTTGATGGTGGCGCCGGGCACCGCGGGGGGCGGCGACGTGGCCGACGGGCCTGGCGCCGGCGACGTGGCGCACGCGGTCGCCAGCAGGGTGAGCGCGGGAACCGCCGCCCTGCCGATCCGGAACGACCGCATGCGGTGTTCCTACCACGAAAGTCCGTTTCGTCCGGGCATTCCGGGCGCCTAGCCGACGGCCTCGATCACCTGGCGGGCGACGCGGCTGATCTGATCGGCCATCGCGCGCTTGAGGCCCACGTCGCGGCGGCGGGGCACGTCGATCACGGTGGCGATGACTCCGACGTCTTCGCGCTGCCAGACCGCGCCGTAGTGGTCCATGATGGCACGCATCGCCGAGTTGCCGGAAAGCATTCGCGCCGAAAATCTTTCGACTCCGTTGAGCCTCGCGGCGATGGACAGCGCACCGATCAGGAAGCTGCCGATCCCCCGGCCCTGATAGTCGTCGGCGACCGTGAACGCGATCTCGGCGACCGTGGGGTCGTTCTCGTCGCGCACGAAACGCGCGTCCGCCACCGGGTCGGCCCCGTCGGTCACCACCCAGACGAAGTGGTCGACGTAGTCGACCTCGGAGAGGTAGTGCAGCAACGCCGGGCTCGGAACCCGGGCCGTCATGAACCGCCGGTACAGCGTCTCGGCCGAATAGTGGACATGTCCGCGCACGGTCCGTTCGCTGTCGCCGGGCAGAACCGGGCGCAGCAGCAGGCGAGTTCCGTCGCGCAACCGGATCGGGATCGGCGTGATAAATGCGGCGAGGCGTTGGCGCACCATGCGCAGCAACCGGTCCATGATCCCGGGAATGTGCACCAGCCGGGCGAATGCGTCGCCGTCGCCGATCCAGCCGGTGAGGGCTTCGACGGTGGTGACCGTCGCCGTCCGCGGGATGTCGCGCAGCAGCGCGATCTCGCCGACGATCATGCCGGGGAGGGCGCTTTCCCGGATCACCACGCCGTCATCGCCGACGTGTTCGATCTCGGCGCTGCCCGAGGAGATGAGCAGGAACGACACCGCTTGCTCGCCCTGCCGCATCAGCACCTGACCGCTGGCGGCACGCAGCGGCTGCACACTGGCCGCCAGCGGCCCCAGGTCCGCGATGGGGCATCCCTGGAAGATCTCCATGCCCACGAGCTCTTCGGCTCGCGCACCCGTCAGTTCGGCCACTGCGATGTCCTAGGGGTCGCGGAGCGCGGGCGGCCGCGACGGCGCGCCCGCACTGCTGTGAACCTGCCGCTTGTCCTTGCGCCTCCCCCGACCTTCACCCGCCCCAGTTCGCGGCGCGATACCACTCAGGCTATGGCCTCCGATCAGGATGCGGCAACAACCGGTAGCCGCACACCGGCAGGCCTGCGCCAATTAAAAAACTGCGTTCACCAACGGTGAGGTTCTCTTTGGCGTGGACACGTCTTTGTCCTCGGCCGGGAGGCACGTCGGGGCCGCACGCCCATTGGCGCAATTGTCGGACCGAAATAGATTTGCCACAATGTCCCCGGCGCCGCCGGCGCTCAGAAACCCATTATCCGCCCCGCCCGCCAGCACCCCGATCTTTGCCAGAGACCAATCTGATCAGGTTCCGGCAACCGCGGCCACCCCGCAAATTCCGGCGTGCGTTGCGAAACATTTCTCAATGTAAAACGCTTCCAGTCTACACGGACCATCCTGCGCGCCGTGGCCCAGGCCGTCATTTCAGCAAACGGAGACGTAGTTAGCCATTCCAGCGCCGCCAAACTGCGACCGAGCGTCATCCGACAGGCAGAACACCCGCAATCCGCACCGCATAAGGTTGTCAGAACCGGAACGCGCGGACCATTTGCAGGTAGTCGAAAATAATGGATTATGGTCATGGAAGATTGCTCGATGATTACCCGGGCGGCCACCCGGGAACCTCGAGCACCGTCCTGGGTCGACTGACATCGGACTGCCGGTGTCGGCCAGGACTGTCAGGCGCCTTGACAAGCGACCGGCGGTGAATTCCCGGCGCTTGCCGCTTTCACGAAGGCGACCATTGCACCAAAAAGGAGGCATGGTATTTTCGCGGATTTGTAATATGCTCAGTCTAGTCTCAGTGCCTTTTGCATTCTTTTGGCATGGAACTCGCCCTTGCTGGGAAGCTCGAAAGGATGGCCATTCTTATCCAGCAAGAGCACGGTTTCGCCGAGGTACGTCCATCGATCCGACACCAAGTCGCCGGCACACCGTCGGCGCACCAACTCCAAGGAGGCCCAATGACCGTAATCTCGCTGAACGCCCCACACGTCGACGGATTCCACCTCCGGCACAGCCTGAGCTGGCGTGACCCGGACATCGATTGCACGCTGGTGCTTTCGCAACCGTCGACGGACCGCGACCTCTGGGACGAGTACGCGGACGGTGCCCACCGCAGCTACCGCAAGCACGGCGTGGAGTGCGCTCTGGACGTCGAGGCGCTGCTCAGCGGCTCCGACACCGTCATGTACCTGGGGGTGGTCGACACCGGCGGGCGGATGGTGGCGGGCGTGCGGGCCATCGGGCCGTTGCGATCGGCCGACGACTCGCACGCGGCGGTCGAATGGGCGGGGCAGCCGGGAGAACAGGCCGTCCGTAGCATGATCACTGACCGGGTGCCTTTCGGTGTTCTGGAAATGAAGTCGGCGTGGGTGGCCGACGAACTGAATCACGATCGCTGTCTCACCGCCGCACTGGCCCGCAGTGGCTTTCACATGATGGCTCTGCTCGATGTCCAATTCTGCATGGCTACGGCGGCCGCATACGTGCTGAACCGGTGGCGCTCCTCCGGCGGCGTGGTCGCGAGCATTCCCGCCACGCCTTATCCCGACGAGCGTTATCAGACCAAGATGATGTGGTGGAATCGTCGCGATTTCGTCAACTACGCGGAACCGGAACAGGTTGCGAAAATCCTCATGGAAACGCAGCAATTGACGCAGTCGTTCTACCGCCAGTCCGGCACCGAAGCGCCTCTCGTCGGCATGGCGTGACCGTCGCGATCCACCGGAGGCTCGCGCCCGCTCGGCCGAGATGAGCCGAGCGGGCGGACTTTGGTGACCTACTGCAGCGACTGGATCCCCATGTGCTCGGGGCGCTGGGCGGGCGGCTCGCCGGATCCGTGGTCGTTCGGCGCGGAGAAGTCCTGGGACACCGGAAGGTTCCCGCTGGAGAAGTTCATCGGTATGAAACGCCTGGCGAACAACGACTCCATCGCCGCGCTGTCCAGGGGCCGGGACAGCAAAAAGCCCTGCGCGCGGTTGCATCCGATGGCGAGCAGCGCTTTGGCCGCGCTGACGGTCTCGACGCCCTCGGCCACCACCTCGAGCCCGAAGGCGTTCGCCAGCGTCACGATCGACTGCACGATCGCCAGGTCGTGCGGGTTGCGGCCGAGATCGCGAACGAAACTGCGGTCGACCTTGAGCACGTCGACCGGGAGCGACTTCAGGTATCCCAGGGCGCTGTAACCCGTGCCGAAGTCGTCGATGGCGATCTGCACCCCGATGTCCTTGAGTCCGGTCAGCGTCTTGCGCGTGGCATCGATGTCGGCCACCACGACGCTTTCGGTGATCTCCAGGCAGACCGCGCCCGGTTCGAGCCCGAACGCCTCGATGGTCGCGGCAACCCTCTCCACGATGCCGTCCGCGACGAGTTGCACCGGAGAGACGTTGACGCGCAACACGGTGCCCTGCCCGACGCCGTGCGCCTGCCAGTCCCCGAACTGCGCGCACGCCAACCGCATGACGCGGCGGCCGAGCTTGCCCGCCAGGTTGACCGATTCGACGACGTCGATGAACGAGTCGGGCATCAGCAGTCCCCGGGTGGGGTGTTGCCAGCGAACCAGCGCCTCGGTGCCCAGGACTTCGCCGGTGCGCATGTCGAACTCCGGAAGATAATGCAGCACCAGGTCGCTGCTTTCGCTGTCGATGGCCTCTTGCAGGCGCAGTTCGATGTCGTTGCGGATGGCTTCCTGGGCGGCCATCTCGGGGCTGAAGGCGGCGACGGTGGCCCCGCCGGACACCTTGGCCGATCGGGTGGCCTGATCGCCCCGGAAGAGTAGCTCCGAGGTGGTGTCGTGCCCGGGTGTGCCCGCGGCGACGCCGATGCTGACCGTGCGGGCCAGCATCTCGCCGTCGATCACGACCTGCGTGTGAACCCGACTTTGCAGCTGCCGGGCGAAGTCCGCGGCGGCGTCCACGGTCATCGGCGCGGCCGGCACGACGACGAACTCGTCGCCGCCGAACCGGGCGATGAGGGCGGGAACGTCGACCGCCTGTCGCAGCAGGTCGGCGAAGGCCATGATGAACCGGTTCCCCGGAATCTGGCCGAGGTGGTCGTTGACCACCTTCAACCGGTCCACGTCGAGGACCAGGATCGAGACCGGCCCCGGCCTGCCCGCGGCAAGCCGCTCGTCGAGCTGGGCGATCAGGGTGCGCCGGTTCAGCAGGCCGGTGAGATCGTCGTGTTCGGCCAGATACCGGACCTGCTCCTCGGCGACGATGCGGGCCTGCAACTGGGCGAAGAGCGCGGCGATCGCCTGCAGCGCGTTCAGCTCCTCGGGCAGCCATTCGCGGTCGCCGAACTTGACGAAGCCGAGCGTTCCGGTGGTCACGTCCCCGGACAGCAGCGGCACGCACGCGAGCGAGACGGCGGGTACGCCGGTTCCCTCCTCGATGTTCGACTGGTAGTCGGCGTTTCCCGGTTCGGGACGCAATACGTCGGGTTCCTTGAGGGTCTCGGCCCTGGCGAAGACGGAGTCGGCGCCGGCGAAATGCACCACGCCGAGCGGGTCGGGGTCGGGGATGTCGGGGCGCGGCGGCCACTCGGCGATCAGCACCGTCGCATGGATGTTGTGGTCGTTGTGGCGCAGAAAACCCCAGTCCACGCCGAAGCGGTCGACCAGGTTGGCGAGTACCCGCTCGCTGATGGCGGCGGCATTACCCGCGACGGCTGCCATCAGCTCTGCAGCGGCCGCGGTCACTAGATCGTCCAACGAGCCGGACATCCACCTAGGGTAGCGGGCGGCGGTACTACGGCAAGTGAACGCGCTCCAGGTCGCGCCGGCTGCGGACCGATGCCGCGGCGACGACGCCGATGCGCAGGATCAGCGCGGGCGACGCTCCGGGCGGCAAACCGGCCAGTTGCCGAAATCGCTGCTGCAGTTCGCCCAGCTCATCGGCGAATAACGGCGACAAATCCACGAGGTCCGCACGGTCGTGGGCATATAAAAACGCCGGCGAGGCGGGTTGCACGGCCAGCCCGTGCTGTTGTGCGGCGATCCACACCGCCTCGACGGCCGACCCGCCGCGCGCGTAGTCGGACAGGGAGTCCCCGGCCACCGAGACGACGGCCACCGCACTGCTCGTCGACACGCGCCGGCGAGTGTCCTCGCCGAGCGCGCTCCCGGCATGCCAGTCGGCCAGGCACGCCATCACGTCCGGCCGCCGGAAGATGTCGAGCACGGCGAGGTCGCCGGATCCGAGTTCGAGGCTGCGCACGTCGATACCGGTGTCGGGATGCGGATCTCCGGGCCACCTCAGCTCGGAGATCATCTCCGCGTGCAGCCGCGGCGTGAGGTACCTGATGCGGTCGGCCGCAGCGAGAACGTCTGCCACCGAAGAGATTTCGGGTTGCCCGGTCACCAGGTGCAGGCCGGCCCCCTCCCGGGCGGCGACCGCGTGCAGGTGGTCGACGGTCTCGGCGGCGATCGGCTGCGGCGTGCCGGCCTGCCGGTTCGTCTCGCGTGCCAGCATCGGCTGGTATAGCGCGGCCAGGTCGGGGTCGGTGCCGTCCCGCAACTGCACCGTCGCCCGTAGCGGTACGCCGTCGACGTTCTCCGCCACGGTCACCGGCCCCAGCACCTGCCGGCTGGCGGCGGCGACCCTGACGTTGAAGACGGCGGCGCCCAGCGCGACCGCACTGCCGCGGTACCCGGCGTCCATCGTGGACGTGTGCTCGGGCGCGAGCGCGATGGTGACCTCCTGCGGCGAGGCCTGGATGCGCCAGGGTTGCGAGTTGCCGCCCGACGGCGCCCGTACCGCCGCGGCGGCGATCAGGCCCGCCAGACCCGGCAGCGACGCCTCCGGCTCGGTGTCGGCCGGCACCGGGCTCGCCTCGGCCGGCCGCGGGTTGTCGAGCCGATCGAGTGCCGAGCCGACGTCGATGCGGGTCCGGCCCGACCGCAGGGATTCACCCAGTCCGATCCGGCGCACGGCCTCGGTGACGGCGGTCGCTCCCAGGACGACATCGCCGGCCACCTGGGGCCAGGTCGACAGCGTGCGGTCGATCTCGACCACGGACGCCAGGATGCGGGGCGATAGCTGCTCGGCTTCGAGGAACCGCAACAGGTGCGGAACCTTCTCCCGGCTCCCCATGCCGGCCAGCCGCGGGTAATCCAGGTCGCCGAGCAGACCGTGCAGGATCGGGCGCTCCGACTCCAGGTCGAACCGTTCCACGTCCAGCAGCCCCCGGTCGCTGGTCGCCATCAGCACCGGGATCCGCCGGGCCCGGGCGCGCTCCCGCAGGATGACCTTGATGTCCAGCGAGTCGCACTCCTCGACGACGACGTCCAGTCCGTCGAGGAACTCGTCGATGTTGTCGCCGGTCAGCCCGGCGTCCAGCACCCGGATGCGCACATAGGGATCGGTCTCGGCGATTCGCCGGGCGGCCACCTCGGCCTTGTTCAGACCGAGATCGAACACGGTTGCCGGCACCCGGTTGAGGTTGGACAGCTCGAGCCGGTCGAAATCGGCCAGCCGCAACTCGCCGCAGACGCCCTGCGCGGCCAGAGTGTGTGCGATGACGTGGCCGACGCTGAGACCGGCGACGCCGACGCGCAGTTCACCGAGCCGGGCCTGTTCGTCGGCGGTGATCACGTTCCTGTTGCGATCCAGGCGCACCGCGCGGAATCCGCCGGGACCCAGGACCGACACCACGGCCCGCCGCCACGGGTAGTACGCCCAACGCCGGCGCTCGGCCACCAGTTCCGCCGGGGGTGCGGGCCGCAGGTCGCGCAATTCCGCGAACTGGTCCTCATAACTGTCGATGAAGTCAACAGCTGGATCTGCGCGCAGTCGATCCAATACCGCCTTGTCTGCGGGATTCGGCGTCGAGAATCTGCGCGGTGCAGGAAGCTATGGTCTTTTCTCCTCGGTGCTCGACCGCATCGGCGAATGTTTGTCCCGATCGGACGCCCATATCCGTGGAGTCCGCGTATTGGACCGGTTTGTCACTGCAACATATTAGGGGGCAAACAGTTCCGGCGCCGCGTGGCAATGCGCATTGCCGTCAAACCGCCCGTTCCAGCCCGATCGTGGGTCACCCCGGGCATCGGGCACGGCCCGCACTCGCCCGTCGCGGCGGCATCGGCTCTCCACGATCTCGTGACCACGGGCCCGCAAAATCGGGCCGACCCGGACGGCGGAGTCGCCAGCCGGCCCGCCGGGGCGGCCGGCGCAACTTTGCGAGGGTTCGTGCAGCAAAACTCGTCGTACCGACTCGCGGTTTGCTACCGTCCTTGTACAAGTGCTTTTGGTATGCAATCACGTCATAGGTGTTATGGTGGGTTCACGACGCATTCGCGGCGGATGTCGGGGTAGACCCCCGCCACTACCGGACCCGTTCGTCCCCTCACCGAGGGGCACGATCGTCCCGCAACGGCGGACCCGAGAGAGTGGGCGATGGACGGCGCAGCGATTGACGCGACCTTCGCGCCCGCATCGGTCCTCGGATGACCGCCGCGGGCCGGAGAGCGCACCTGCCAACCGCGGATCATTGAGGGGCTGCTGATGCCGGCCAGACAGACAATGCTTCGAATCAACGTGACGGTCGCGGGTGATCCGGTGCTCGCGGCCGTCGAACCAGTCGCGTTTCGCGCCGGTCGCGAGCGTCGGCGCCCGCCGCTGCGATCGCGGGTGGCGCGGAATCGTGCTCCGGAGCCGAGCCACGCCGGGCCGTGCCCGGGGGGCGACGCCGCCGGCGCGGTGATGATTCGCCGGTGTCGGCACGCCGATTACCCGAGTGACGCGCCGACGGCCATTCTCGTGAAGCCGACCCATCGCATGTTCCGCGCCCGCGGCGCTGCGTCGCCTGGCGAATGGAAAGCTGTCACGGAACCGCGGCAATTCCTGTCGCACAACGAATTCGTGTGCGCCGACTGCGGCGGCCCGGCCCGCGGGTGCAACAGTGCGGCAGCGACGGAGTCGTCACACCGCGACAGCGTCGACGGCCGGTGCCGGTCGGACCCGATGTGGCCGGTCAGCCGGGCGACGCACCCACCGTCGGTGGGGGTGGCGAACTCCGGAACGGGTATCCCCTCCCGTATGCACCGGCCAATAACACGCAATACAGGTCCGGCAACGGGACAACACGTGCCATGCCCCGCGGGGGACGTATGACGTCTGCACTCGGAGGCGCTGGGGGTTCCAGGGTGGCCCGAATCGTTAAGGATAGTAGATGAGCTCACAGAAAAGGCCCAATAGGTATCTGTCCCTTATCATTTGGCTGATACCCAGTTGCGGTCTCAAGCGGTTGGCATTGCGCGCCTTGGGCAATCAGATCGGTGGCAACGCGAAAGTGGGGCCAATCCTGGTTCTCGACTGCGGCAAATTCACGCTGGGCGAGGACTGCACCATCTCGTCGTTCAATGTCTTCAAGGGTGTGGCGCACATTCAATTGGACGGCAAGAACTTCATCGGGTCGTGGAACCAGTTCACCGCGGCGCCGGGTTATCAGGACTACAGCGACCGCATCGGCATGCTGTGGATGAAAGAGCAGAGTTTCGTCACCAATAGGCATTACATCGATTGTTCCGGTCAAGTCATCCTGGAGCCCTATGCCGCGGTTTCAGGGATCAAGTGCATCATTCAGAGCCACGAGCTGGACCTGGTCGACAACAAGACCACCGTCGGTCGCGTCGTCCTCGGCGAAAGGTCGGTCATCTCCACGGCCTGCATCATGCTCAAGGAATCTCGCCTGCCGAACCGATCGATCCTGGCCGCGGGGTCGGTGATGGTGAAAGCGAAAGACAACGGCGAAGCGCCGAAGTCCGGCCTCTACGGCGGCGCACCCGCCCGCTACATCAAAGAGCTCACGGACCTCCAATGGTGGCACCGCGACTCGTACCACACGCCGGTCACGGCGTTCGACGAAGCGAAGTTCAGGCTAGCCCACTGCCGGCCCGAGGCGAGCTAGGCGATCGACGTGCGACCGGCCCGAGGCTCAGCCGAAGCTTTCCGTTGCCCGGCCGCAAACCTGGCGAGCCCGTCGAGCCGAGACCGGCGTGGCGCCGGTCATCCCCTCGTTTGCCGCTGACCGATGTCGGCGTCGGCCTTGCGACCCCGGGCGAGAATGCCGAACGTGTTGGGCGGAAAGTACTTTGCGCCGACCGCCTGAAGCGCTGGCAGCGGGGTGGAGAAATAGGCGTCCAACTCGACCTCGGCGAAGCGTGCGCCGAGCAACTCGATCAGCGCGCGTTCGTCGACGCCCTGGCGTACGACGTGATATTCCACCATGTCGGAGGGCTCCGACTCGTCGTAGATGCCCCGGAGCCGGCGCGCACGGGTTCTCACCCCGCGTTTCAGCTCACCCTGGCCGATGCGCCACGCGAAGTAGGAGCCCCAGGAAAGAACCTTCGAGAGCTTGCCCTGCCGCGGATACCACAACGGATCCTGGAAGGTCAGGACGCTGCCGCCGGGACGCAGCGCATTGTCGCACTGGGCTGCCACCACGCCCAGGTAGTCCGGAATGTGGTGCAGGACAGAGATCAGCAGGATCAGGTCGAATTGGGTCTCGCCGTCGAGCCATGCGGTTCCGTCGCTGTCGTACCTCACGCACACGTCGGGGCTGTCGCTGAATTTCCGCCTGAGGAAGTCGAAGCTCGTCCTCGACATCTCGGTCACGGTCGGGATGCCGCCCGCGCGGATGACCGCATCCGTGAAAGTTCCGTGCCCGGCCCCCACTTCCAGCACCGCGCACGACCCCTGCCGGGCCAGCACCTCTTTGACCACGGCCTCGATCCTGCTTTCCAGCAGTCCCCGCAGCGTCGCGTGCCGGATGTGCGGGCTCACGGCGTAGTCGTGCCCTTCGCCGTACTCGCTCTCCTGGGCGCGCGCCACCGCCGTATGTGCCCCGGCATCTGCGTTCATCAACTCAGTTCCAATCCCCGTGTTCATTCCGTTTCCCCCTTATAGATAAGACCCGTCTACGGTCGACGACTCCTTCGCCAAGTTGACGACCACACCGAGCACGGGTGCGTCGAGCACCTTCACCCCGGCGTCCAATTCCGACAGCGAAAGCGTGGTCGTCGACGAAGGCCGCACGACGAGCACCGCGGCGTCCGACGCCGCCACAGCCAGTTGCGCATCGATCGACTCGTGGAATGCGGGCGTATCGATCAGGATGAAATCGCTCGCCGGGCGCAGGGCGTCGATTTCGCGCTCGAGGGCTTCCGCGGTCAGCCCGGCAGCCGGGCACGACACGGTCGTCACCGGGTCGACCCGGTTGCCGGCCTCCGCGGAGGCGGTAACCGCCGGAACCGCTTCGGTCCTGCCCGACTGCTGCCGGCGTGCGGCGATGCGAACGAGGCCCACCGTACGTCCGCGGTCGGCGAACGCGCGCGCGAGCGCCTGCGTCGCGACCGGACCTTCGTCACCGCGGTGGCCGGCCACCACAGCGATGACCGGCGGGATCTCCACTTTGGGCAGTCGGCGCAGCACTGACTCGACGTTCAAGCTGAAGCGCAGTGCCGCCTGGGCGAATTCCTCGGACTCCTCGAACGCCTTGTCGGCATCGCCGCCGGAGCCGAGCGACCGGGTTTTCGGAAGCCGTCCGATGATGTCGCTCTCGGTGATCTCCTCGATCTTGCGCCGCGACCTGACCTTGGTGTCGAAATGCTGGAGGAACCAGACCAGGCCCGACGCGGCGAGCAGAGCCAGCACCAAAGCCGCCACCGCCACCATGGGCGTCGGCAGGCCGGCCGCAGTCGCGCTGGCCGGACTTGCCCTCGTCACCACCTGGACCATGGGCGGGACGTCGGGGTTGTTCTCGACGTTCTCGAGCTTGGCGATGAACTTCCCCAAGACGTCGCCGTAGGCGTTGGCGATGTTGGACGCACGCTGCGGATTCCGGTCGGTGACCGAAACGATCATCAGCACGGTGTTTTTCACCGTGCTCGCCGAGACGTGGGACACGAGCTGTTGCGGGGTCATACTCAGCCCGAGCCTGTCGACCACCATCTGAGCCAGCTCGTCGCTCTGGAACATGTTGATGTACGTCTGCGCCCGCTGGCGGGAGAACAGGTCGCCCTGGTAAGCGCTCGCGGACGACTTGACATCCGGCGCCCGGAGGAACAATTCGGTGGACGCGGTGTACTCCTCACCGGCCGTTGCGTTGTAGACCGCCGCACCCACGGCCGCGACGGCCACAAAGGTGAGGAAGATCAGCCACCGCTGCCTGCAGACGGCCCACCCTTTCTTCAGTAGCTCCATCGTTCTCCGTTCACGGCGTATGACGTGTTCATGTTCATGCTGCTGTCCGTCGGTGCCCGAAGTGCGAGGATCCGAACCCCTCTGAAAACCCTTGGCCGGCAACGACGACCCGTCCCAGGTACGTGCCGCGGGCCAGCCGCAGCAACCTCGCGCTCTCGCGCAGCTCCTCGGCAGGAGTCTGCGGGACCAGGTCGACGAGAACGGAAGCGCCGACTTGACTGGCCATGTCGACGGCGTCCGCCAATTCCAGGGCCGCCGGGCCGACGACCAGCACGTACCGATATCGACCGGCCAGGTCGATCAGCAAGTTGCACATCTTCGCCCCGGTCAGCTCCCGCGTCGGGTTGGCCGGCGGCGTGCCCGCCGGGATCCAGTCGATTCCGCGCGCCTCGTCCGTCCGGATGGCCGAGTCCAGCGGCAGCCGGGTGCACAGCAGGTCGCCCAATCCGACGGTTTCGCCGTCCTGTTCGGCGCTGAAGTCGGCGCACACGACGACGGCGGAGGACCCGGATTCGGCGAAGTCGGTCGCGAGCGACGTCGCGACGATGCTGGCGGCCGGCGAGGGCCGCGGCGACGAGATCATCAGCGATTGGGCGCCGGCCTCGTTCAGGCGGTGAGCCAACTCCAGGCGTAGCAACTTCACGTCACCACGAATCTCACCGGGGCGTTGGGGTTCGGCAGCCTCGAGCACGCCGAGCACCTCCCCGAGCGATGCGCCCCCATCGGTCCGCAGGCCGGCGTCCTCCCCCAGCCGCGCCACCCGCCGACTCTCGCGCGCGGCGACATAGGCAGCGACATAGGTCAATCCGAACAGGAACCCGACGACCGCTCCGCAGATGATGTTGAGCAGCGTCCGCGGCGAGATGGGCCGCGACGGAACGGACGCCGGCTCGGTGAAGACCGGCTGTAGCGGCGACACCACGCTGTGCGGCGGCCGCTCGAGTTCCTTGATGACGTAGATGGTCTGCTGTGCGGCGGCATCGGCGATCGCGGCCGCCCTCGTCGGGGAGGAATCCTGCGCCTTCACTTCCAGCACCACGGTGTCGGGAATGATGTGCCCGTCCAGCTTGGCGGCGAGGGCTTCCCCGGACTGCCCGAGGTGCAGTCGTTCCGCGACGCGGGCGGTGACCAGTGGCGTCGTCACCAGCCGGGCGTAACTGGCCATCCGCTGCTGGGTGAATTCGTCACCGTAGGCCAGGGTCTTGCCACCGCCCATGTTGGGGTCGGCGTTGGCGGTGGAGTCGTTCCAGTAGGGCGCGACGACGAGGATCTTCGCGCTCGTCTCGTACACCACCGGCAGGAGCATGTTGATCCCGCCGCCGACGGCAGCCCCCGCCAGCGCCCAGATGGTCAGGGCCAACAACTTGTTGCGGACCACGGCCAGCAACGCCAACATGGCCGTCATTACGCGAGGCCCATCTTGCTCAGGTTCTCCATGATCTTGTCCGCGTAGTACTTGTTTCCCTCGGCGTTGAAATGGATGCCGTCGGGAGCCAGCAGCGCCTTCAGGTCGACGCCGCGGTACCAGCCCTGCGCCACCGGGTCGATGACGTGGGCCCCGACGCTGTCGGCCGCGCGGCGCAGCCCTTCGGCCACGGCGGGAAAGTTGCTCGCCGCCTGTGTGGTGACGTAGCTCGGGAGGATGATGATGATCTTGGCCTTGGGCCAATCCGAGCGCACCCTCTTGATGTACTCGTCAGCCGCCGCCACCACCGGCTCCGGCATCGACCCGAGGTCGTCGCGGCCGCCGTCGATCAGGACGTAGTCGACGTGGTACCGGTAAGTCGCCTCGTCGCGGGCGAGGCGATCGATGAACGGCGCGGTCGGGATGGGGAGGTTGTCGATGGAATGCAGGAACCCGGTGCCGATTTCGGCGTCCAGCGCCAGGTTGCAGCCTATCTTGTCCGCGAGCAGGTGGGGATAGGTGACCACCTGCGGGTCGCCGGTTCCGACACCGAACGAGTCGCCCACGACCAGACACGTCGGCTTGCGGCCGAACATCTGCTGAAGGTTCGCGATGAGCTTGTTCGCGTAGTACAGGTCACCCGCGTAGTTGAGGTGGGCGCCGTCCCGCCACAGCAGGGTTTTCGCATCGACATCGCGGTACCAGCCCTGCGCGACCGGGTCGATCACATACGCGCCGACGCTTTCGGCCGCGTGCTGGATCGCCTGCGCCACCACCGGGTAGTTCGGCGAGGGCTCCGCGGCGGCGGAGGTGGGGAGTACGACGATGATCTTGGCGCCGGGCCACTCCGCGTGGACTTTGTTGATGTACCTGTCGACGGCCGCCACCACCGCATCGGGGGATTCACCGAGATCCCTTCGGCCGCCGTCGATGAGCACGTAGTCGACCTTGTAGGTCGCCGCATCACTGCCGAGCCGGTCGATGAACGGCTTGCCGTCGGGTGAGTCTTTGTTGGCCCCCTTGACGAAACCGGTGCCGTCCTGGGCATCCACGGCCAGGCTCCAGCCCAGCTTGTCGGCCACCATGTCGGGATAGTTGCCGGCGTAGGAGTCGCTGACGACCAGTAGCGTGGGCTTGTAGTCGAACATCGTCGACAACAAGGGCGGCTGGTAGCGCGGCCCGGCTTGTCTTTGCGGGCGGTCGGTGTCGTGCAGTTCGGTGTAGGCCACGACACCGACGATCAACGCCAGCACCGCGACCGCGCCCAGCCCGACAGCGCGGGGCAGGCCGCGCAACTTCTCAAGCACCGACATAGTCCGTCCTCACCAACTCGACGCGACGGTTGGGCCGCACTTGGCGGGGCACCGCCGCCACACCTGGTCTCGTCTTCGTCTCCCTCTCGCGCACGAATGTCGAGAACACCCCGATGAAGAACAGGAACGACGCGGCCTGCAGCAGCGAGCCGCGCAGCAGAATCATCATGTAGAACGGCAGGATGCAGCCGAGCAGGCCAGGCATCCGGTAGACGTCGAATTCGGTGTCCAGCCGGGTGTCCCAGCGATGCAGGGCGTATCCCAGCACGAACATGCCGGCCGCCAGCGGGATCCAGCCGCCATTCAGATACATCTCGATCCACAGGGGCGCGGACAGGTTGGTGAACGGGTAGCCGCGCATGTTGGCGATGTAAATCCCTGTGTCGACCGGCTTTTCGGTCCACATGGTTCTGGGCAGCCAGAACAGCAGCACCCCGGAGAACTGCTTGCCGGGCACGATGCCCTGTTGTGCCCCGACCAGGTACCCGTTCATCAGCTCCGCGAAGGAGTCGTAATCGGGCGACAGCAGCGAGGCGATGGGGTTTGTCGCCTTCAACTCGGCCTGCGTGCTGACCCGGAATGCGTCGGCGAGCGGGAAGATCACCAGCAGTCCGATCAGGAACCCGCACGAGGTGGCGCGGAAACGTCGCGTGGTGGCGAACAGCCCGAAAGCGGTTGCGGCGGCGAGAATCGCGGTCCCGGCGAGGTAACGGGCATTCGAGATCGGGTTCATGGCGTTCGCCAGGAGAAGCCCCACGATGACGAGCAGCACCAAGTTGCTGCGCATGACGGTGGCGGAGATCTTCTCGCCCCCCAGGTTCGCGAGCTTCGCCTCCTTGCGGAACCGCATCAGCGCGATGAAGGCCACCAGCAGCGCCATGCAGCTGCACGAGCGCATGATCACACCCACGTTGGTCTCGCCCCAGGCGTTCGCTTCGATGTTCAATGCGTCCGTGCGGCTCTTGAGAAACAGCAGCCAGCCGACCTTCGAGCAGTAGTACATGTTGGCGAAGATGGCGAATCCGCACAGCAACACCAGTCGGGCGTTGTTGACGGTGAACGTCGCCGCGACATCGCGGCTGCGCTGGGTGGCCCGCCAACTCCGGCCCAGTTTCGTGGCGTTGTCCAGAGCCGCGCCGGCCAGGAAGGCGCAACATCCGACGATGACGATCAACGCGGCCGCGGCCGTGTAGGTGCTGTCGACGCGGGGCACGGTGTCGGGAAAGTCGTTCTCCCGCAGCTGGACCAACGGGGCCAGGCCCAGGAATGCGTAACTGTATCCCCAGAACATCACCTCGAACAGCCGCCGTTCTCCGTTGCCCAGCAGCCACGCGAACCGGGCGCCGCTGATCGCGATGCCGGGCAGCGACCACAGCCACAGTGAGCTCGTGGGGACGCCGGTGAACCGGATGATGGCGGCGGGCACGAAGATGACCATCGTCGCGAGGGCCCACAACGTGATGAGCGCCTGGCTCGACTGCACCCGCCCGTTCAGGCGTAGTTTGACCGCGGCGGGCACGGGTCCCGGCACGGCGCCGCGCAGATGGCGGTAAGCGGCCACGATGCCCGCTTCGCCGGAGCCGGCACCCTGCCCGGACCGGATGGCGCGCAGCGGGTCCGGTGCCACCGGCTCGAGGAATTCGGGAGTCGTGCCGTCGCCCGGCCTGGCCCACGGCTTGAACAACAGCAGCGCGATCGCGGTGATGAAGGTGGTCGCCGTTGCGATGCCCACCGCGACTCCCGCAGCCGTGCGGAAAAGCATCCCCCCGCCGAGGGCAGTGAGGATCATCAGCAGCACATAACCCGCCTTGAGCCGCAGTGCGTCGGCGCTTCGGTTGAAGGTTCGCAAATGGATTGTGACCGCGATGATCCAGGAGCCCACCGCGTACTCGAAGGCGATGATGGGGGTGATCGCCTGCGCTTCCCGGAAGGTGTGGCCCAGGACTAATTCACCGATGGTGGCGGGCAGGAAGTACAGCGCCGCGCCGATCAAGATCGCCCCGGAAGTGGAGGCCGAAGCGATACGGGCCAGCGACCTCCACACCTGCGGCGGTGTCATGTTCTGCCGCCTGCTGTCCGGAATGACCACCAGCGGGATCGCACTCGTCAAGATGGCGAGAGGCGCCAGCAACGCCGTGGCGCCGCGCAGTGCGGCAGTTACCCCGGGGCTCAACACCAAAGCGGCGAAAAGCAGCACCGCGAACGCCGTCGTCTGTTCCAGGCCGGACTCGGTGCCGTACCGCGCCCGATGCTGCCAGCCGTCGGCCATCCACGCCGGCAGCTGAGTGAACCGCGGGGCGACGCGCACACCGATCAGCAATCCGAGCAGGGCAATCAGCGCCAGCGCGGCCCAGCCGCCGATGAGGTCCACGGCGGTCGCCATCGACCAATGCAGCCACGTCGCCACCAACAATGCGGCCGAACCGGCGAACCAGACGCCGTCCCAGAGCGCCGCGACATGGGGTCGGCCCTCGGCGATGACGACGTAGCGCAGCACATCGCCGACGAGCACGATCGGCGTCGCGGCAACGATCAACAGCGCCGGCGCACCTATCCCCGACCCCTGGACCGCCCACATGATGCCGCCGACGATCGGGCTGGCCAGCAGGGCACTGGTGATCGCGAAGGACCCCTCCCGCCGAATGTCGGACCGGTCGCGCGCGGCCGTCAACAGCAGCGGTGTCCCCAGTGCGCCGCGCAGCACCCCGATGGCCGCGGCGAGAAGCGTGAGGAGAAGGGCGATCTGACCGAATTTATCCGGCGGCGTCACGACCGCGACCGCATAGATGATCAGGCCATTGCTCATGCTGGAGAAGACTTGATCCGCTGCGCCGGAGACCGCGCGGACCTTTCTCATCGACAACCTGTCGGACATGGCGCTAGCCCCTGCTGCCCGTCGCCCAGATTTTCTCGAACGCCCCGACCGAGTCGGTGGCTCCATGGTTCGAGAAAAGCTCGAAGGTGGCGAAATTGCCCTGCCACTCGGAGAACCGCGGATCCGACAAGACCCGGTGGGTTCCCGGCAAGTCCACGGTGACCTGGGCGCCGTCGATCTTGAGGCGCGCCTCGTAGGCGGTCTTTCCGTCCTCGCGCATGGGCGTCTTGAATTCGCCCGCGGCGATCACTTCGGGATTGTCGGCGTCGGTGCGGACCATGCTGACGTACCAATTGACCGGGGTCACGACGAGGTTGACGGGTAGCGGCCGCACCATCGGTGGCACGCGTTGGTCGATGCCTCTCGACACCACGAACGTGATGGCGCTCTGCGTACCGGATTTCGGCCCGGGGCCGGCCCGGAAGGTGAAGCGGGCGCCCATGCTCTTCACCGACGCGCCGAGGTCGGGGGTGCTGAAATACGCGACGGCGGTCCCCTGCGTGGTGGGCTGGTAGGTCAGCTGGCCGTCGCTGATCCTGAACTGGTCGCCGGGTTGGCCGGACGATGCCAGCACGGTAGCGGGCCGACCGTCCTCGAAGTGGGCCGGCGCCGGCCCGTTGGGCATGCCCGTGAAGTCCGCCTGGACCCTTATGCCGGTGCCCATCGGGGCGTTCTCCCGCAGGTATCCCCACCACAGCGACGCGGCCACGATGGCTGTGAGCACCAGGGCGAAGCCGACTTCCACCAGGGTTCCGGTTGAGCGGCGGGCCTCGAGAATCGTCATCCGACACCCTTTTCCAGGATCTGGCCGTAGATCTGCTCGAGTTCGCGCCCGACGCCGGCGATGCTGTACTCCGCCTCGACGGCCGATCGCCCCCGCCGGCCCATCGCGCGGGCGCGCGACTCGTCGGACAGCAGATCCGAGATGGCCTGCGCGAAGGACTGCGGGCGGCCGTCGACGACCAGACCGCAGTCGTGGGTTTCGACGAAATCCGCCAGCCCCGCATCGGCACCGATGACGACCGGGATGCCGAGCATGAGGGCCTCGATCACGGTCATGCCGAACGGTTCCCGCACCGCGGGCAGCACGTAGACGGACGCGGCGGCCATTCGCTCCCCGGCAAGTTCGGGCGGGACGGCGGCTTCGCGCCTGATCAACTCGTCGCCGAAACCTTCCGCGCGCGCCTGCGAGACGACCGCGTCGACGCCCGCCTCGGCCCCTTCCGCGGGCCCGACGATCGCGAATCGCGCACGGACGCCCGACCGCAGCAACGCCAGGGCGGCCTCGGCGAAGACCTCCGGCCTCTTGCGTTGATGCAGTCGCGCGAAGAACAACACCTCGGGTAGTTCCCCCGCGGGGCGACGATCGCCGGTGACGGGGGGCATCGCCACGCCGTTGCGCAGCTGGCGCAGCCGCAGCCCGGAGCCGCCGACCGCGCACAGGTCATGGCGCTCGGCCGCATTCAGATGAAAGACCGCCGCCGCGGCGCGCAGCAGCCCGATCGTCCACATCCGGTCGATGGGCGCCGCGAGCGGGTGACTGTGGGGGGTGATCATGCCATGCGTCTGCACGACGAACGGGATTCGCATGCGCCGCAGGGTGGCCACGGCGGGCAGGGTCACCAGGTCGCGCGCCAGGTGGACGTGGACGAGGTCGAACTTGACCGCGTGTTCCCTGATCCACGGACCCAACGCCGGGGCCCGTGTCGCCGCGTAGCCGAAGCCCGGTACCACCCGCTTGGCGGGGAACAGCCGGGCGGGCACACCGCCGACGGCGGCCGGCGGCTCGTCGAACCCGCTGGCGCCTGCGGCGATCACCGCGTCATGGCCCTGCTCGCGCAGCGCCGAACACAGGTTGACCGCCACCCGGGTGGGCCCTCCGTAGGCCCCGTCCGGGGTGACCAGCGTCACCACGTGCAGGATTCTCATGCCGCGCTGTTCCCGTCGACCGCGCACGTGATTTCTGGTGGTGCACAGAGGTTTTCCAGAGTGAGCGCGGCTTGCAGAGCGCCCCGGACCGTGTCAACGGCCACCAGGGCGGCCGGGAACGTCGCGGTCACCTGGACCGAGCCGTGGGCGGTCACGCGCAGCGCGGTCGACAGATGCGCGGGGCTGCCCGGCGGGAGCGCTACGGCCAGTTCGGCCTCCGCCGGCCTGGTCCACGCGATCTTGGCGAGCGCCGGCATCTTCGATATGTCCGAGATCGTCAGGTGCACCACGGAGCCTTGCGGAGAACCGGCGACCCACCACGGCTGGCCCCGGCGGCCGCGGAGCGCCGCACACAACCGCGTCGAGCCCAGGTAGGCGGCGAGCTTGACCAGCGGCCCGACCGACTCGGCCGTGGCCCGGAGTTCGGCGGAGAACTTCTCGTAGGACGTGTCGGCGGCCCCGCGCACGCGCGCGACCGTGCAGAAGTTCGCAAGGGTGTGCGCCCCGGCCGGCAGGAACCGGCGAAGGTCGACGAGCACACCGCAATCGTCGGCCAGCGTCACGCCGGCGTCCCGCAGCGCCCGGCAGATCGACCACATGAGCAACGCCGTCAGCGAAGTACACCCCCCGGTGGCGTCGCGCCAGGCCCGCACCTGGTCGGCGAAGCGCTCCTCGCTCTTGACGAAGACCGCGCGGTAGCCTCCCGTCACGCCTGCGTCTCCGGGAGCCCCGGCACCCTCTGCGGCCGGCGCGCCCCGACACGCCGCGGACTGCCCGGCCAGGCTCGGGAACGACCGCGCCTGCGCCAGGCCGACCGCCTGCCGTGTGACCTCGCTCAATCCCGCTTTCAGGTTGTGCCCGATCGCGACCCGCACCGGGCTGGTGATGGTCGGCACGGGCGGCGGGTCGGCGAAGCCGTCGGTCGCGTGCGACAACGCGGCCACCGTCTCGGTCATGAGATGCGCGTCACCGATTCCGTGGTCGAAACGGACGCAGAGGTACTCGCCCGCCTGTGCCACCGAGATCGGCGCGGCGACCGGGTGTCCCACGACGCGGTCGAGCACCTGCTGCGCGGTGGCACACCCGGATATGTCCACGGTTGCCTTCGCGTTGCGACTCGGCTTCTCGGTGTAGCGCCACCGCCTGGTGTGCGGCGACGGCCCCAGCCCCACCCGGAAATGCGGCCCCATGCTCGCCATCCGGTCCAGCACCGCGCCCGCGCGACTACCCGCATCCTTGCGGACCGGGCCGGCGACCACCCAGACGGATGCACCGGCCGAGGCGACGTCGAGTTGGCCGACCCGGACCGTTCTGGTCTTGACGGCGGTCCCGCCGTCCCACGACGCCGCCCTACCGATCTGACGGGCCGGCAGGCGCCCGACGAACGACGACAATCCCTCGCGCCAGGTCATCGGTCGCACACCACCCTCGAAGTCGATGCGGCCAGTTCGTGGCACCAGTTCTCGTAGCGACGGATGGCGCTGCCGCGATCGAGCACCTCGCGCGCGAACCGCCTGCCCGCTTCCCCCAACCGCTGGGCCTCGGTCGTGTCCGCCCCGACGCTCAGCACCGCCTCGAGCAGGGCGTGCGGGTCGGTGGGCGGCACGATCACACCGGCCCTGGCGGCACGCACCTCGTCGGCGGCCGCACTCGACTCGTCGGTGGCGGCCACGACCGGTTTGCCGGTCATGAAGTAGGTGGTCAGCTTGCTGGGCACGGCCATGTCCCCCACGCCCGGCCTCTCGTTGACCAGCAGGGCATCCGCGGTCTGCAGGACGGCGCGGAACTCGTTGTCTGGCAGCGGCTGGATGAACTGCAGCGCGGAAATGTCCTGGCCGCACTCCTGAAGCTTGCGCCGCTGGTTGCCGTCGCCGAGCAGCGCGAACCGGACCCTGCCGCGCGGTAGCTCGTCGGCGGCCAGCCGGGCGGCGGCCACGACGTTCTCGAGCCCCTGTTTGACTCCCATGTTGCCGGCATGGACGATGACCAGTTCGTCCTCACCCCAGCCGTACTTGCGGCGGACCCCGACCGAATCGTGGGGTGCGAGATCGTTCGTGTCGCCGACATGTGTCCAGTTGCGGATCACCGTCGACTTGGCACTGTCGACACCGGCGCTGTCGAGGGCGGTCAGGAACCGGTCGTGGATCACGGCCACCCCCGACGCCGCCCGCAGCACCCGCGCCTCGAGGTGGGTGACCATCCCGGCCGCCTTACCGCCCATGGCGCCGGTTTCCACGACGCCCTTCCCGTACAGGTCTTGGACGACGACGCCCACGGGCACCTTTCGCATCCGTGCCGCGGCGACGATGCCGGCCGTCGCCAGGAGCGAGGGACTGATGGCGATCACGACCGACGACCGGTCGAAGTCCGTCGCCAGCACCGCTTTGGCGAAGCTTGCTTCCATCAGGATGCGGTTGCGGGGGCTTGGCTTTTCGGGCACGTAGTGCCTCAGACGTTCGATCGTGACGCCGTTGAGGGTTTCGCGGTAGGTGCGCCGGGAACCGTAACCGTCGTAGATTCGCCACTCCGGGTAGTGCGGAAGTCCGGTGACCACGCTGACCTCGTGGCCGAACGCCGCCAAGCCCTCCGCCATGCCGGTGGTGTAGGGGGCTATCCCGGTTACCTCCGGGAAGTAGTTGATCCCAACGATTTTGACCTTCACGACTTCACCCTCGCCTGTGCGCGCGGGGGCAAAATGGTGGCGCCCTCCGGGACGTCCTCGACGACCAGTCCGGTGGCGCCGACCGTGGCGCCGTCGGCGATACGAACGCCGCGCAGGATCGTCGCCCGCGCCGCGATCCACACCGAGTCCCCGATGAAGATCGGCGCGTTGTCGAACTCGAAGGTGGGGCTGAACCGATCGTGACTGCCGGTGCACAGCAGCACGTCCTGGGAGATGCAGGTGTTCGAGCCGATGGTCACGGGCTCGAGGTTGAGGATCCAGGCCGATTCGCCGATCCAGGTGTCGTGCCCGATGGTCAGTTTCCAGGGCCAGTGGATGCGTACGTCGTGGCGGATGAGGGTACCGCGTCCGATGCGCGCACCGAAGCTGCGCAGTATGAACACCCGCGCCCGGTTGGGACACCACCACCGCATGGCGACGGCGCGCGAAACCACCATCCACAGCAGTTGCACCGGCAACGGCCTGCCCCGGCTGTAATTGTCACCGGTGAAGTCGCGCAGCGAGAAACGCGCCCCCGCACGCCGGTTCCTGTCTGAGAGTCTTGTCACCTGCTCGGTCGCAACCATGCCTTCACCAGCAGCTTTCTTCATGGGCGGGCCTCACGTCCGATCGGCAAGCCGAGACCCGGATGGCTGTTTTGGGATATCCCGGCACGTTCGGTCGCCGCCCGAGGGGACCGCCGCTCCGCTGTGTGTCCGCCGCCGAATGGCCGTGCGGTGTGATGGTCTGGTCTGTCTCTGCGACGGCGGCCGCGACGAGCAGCGCTCGGCCGGCCACGCTAGACCCTCGCAGACAGGTGATGGTTGCGGTACCAGTCGACGGTCTCGGCGATTCCCCGCTCCAGGGGGATCTGAGCCGTCCAGCCGGTGGCCCGTAAGCGGCTGACATCCAACAGCTTTCGAGGCGTCCCGTCAGGTTTGCCGGTGTCCCATCGGGTCTCGCCGGTGTAGCCGACCGCGTCGGCGACAATCTGGGCGACCTCGCGAATCGTGTGATCCGTGCCGGTGCCGACGTTGACCTGGCTTGGCCCGTCGTAGTTTTCCAGCAGGTGCAGGCAGGCCGAGGCCATGTCGTCCACGTGCAGAAACTCGCGTCGCGGTGCACCGCTACCCCAGTTGGTCACCGTCGCCTGACCGGCGGCCTTGGCCTCGTCGTACCGGCGAACCAGCGCCGGCAGCACGTGCGAGGTGGTCTCCGAGAAGTTGTCGTGCGGACCGTAGAGGTTCGTCGGCATGGCCGAGATCCACGGCAGCCCGTACTGGCGACGCACGGACTGCACCTGGATGATCCCGGCGATCTTCGCGATGGCGTAGGCGTCATTGGTCGGTTCGAGCGCGCCGGTGAGCAGCGAATCCTCGGCGATCGGCTGGGGAGCGAATTTCGGGTAGATGCAAGAGGATCCGAGGAACAACAGGCGCTCCACCCGCTGGCCCAGAGCCGCGTCGAGGACGTTGACCTGGATCTGCAGGTTGTCCGAGATGAAGTCGACCGGGAAGGTGCTGTTGGCCAGGATGCCGCCGACCCGGGCCGCCGCCAGCACGACCACCTGCGGCCGCGCCTGCTCGAAGAACGAGAAGGTCGCGTGCCGATCCGTGAGGTCGAGTTCCTCGTGCGTGCGCGTGAGGACGTTGGTGAAGCCGCGCGCCGACAGCTGCCGGCAGATCGCGGAACCCACCATCCCGCGATGGCCCGCCACGTACACCGGCGCGTGGCGGTCCACAGGGCCTGGCGAAAAGCGCTTGTATTCCAAGGTGACTCAGCTCCAAACCGGCAGCATCGGTGTGTCGATCCCGGGGCTGCCCGCTTCTTTCAGGGCTGCGATGTCCGCATCGACCATGATTCGCGCCAGCTCCGGCGCCCGCACCGATGCGCGCCATCCCACCAGCCGCTCGGCCTTGCTCGCGTCGCCGATCAGGGCGTCGACCTCCGTGGGGCGCAGATAGCGCTGGTCGAAGCGGACGTGTTCCCTCCAGTCCAGGTCCACGTGATTGAACGCCGCTTCCACGAAGTCGCGAACCGTGAACGCCGCTCCGGTGGCCAGCACGTAGTCTTCGGGCTCGTCGGCCTGCAGCATCCGCCACATGCCCTCCACGTACTCCGGCGCGTAGCCCCAGTCGCGGACCGCGTCCAGGTTGCCCAGGTAGAGGTGCTGGTCGAGTCCCGCCTTGATGCGTGCCGCGGCACGGCTGATCTTGCGGGTCACGAATGTCTCGCCGCGCCGGGGGGACTCGTGGTTGAACAGAATCCCGTTGACCACGTACATGCCGTACGCCTCGCGGTAGTTTCGCGCTATCCAGTAGGCGTACACCTTCGCCGCACCGTAGGGAGAACGCGGGTAGAACGCGGTCTCCTCATTCTGCGGCGGGGGCGACGCGCCGAACATCTCCGAGCTCGATGCCTGGTAGAACCTGCAGTTGACCTTCCCGATGCGCACGGCCTCCAGAAGGCGGATCGACCCCAGGCCGGTCGTGTTGCCGGTGTGTTCGGGTTCGTCGAAGCTGACCCGGACGTGGGACTGTGCCGCGAGGTTGTAGACCTCGTCGGGATCGATCTTCGAGAGCAGGGTCACCAGTCGCGAGCCGTCCGACAGGTCACCGTAGTGCAGGAACAGCCGGGCGTCGGGGTCGTGGGGGTCGACGTAGAGGTGCTCGATACGCGACGTGTTGAAGGTGGAGGCACGCCGGATGAACCCGTGTACTTCGTACCCCTTGCGCAACAGCAACTCGGCCAGGTACGAGCCGTCCTGACCAGTGATACCGGTGATCAAAGCCTTTTTCATCCATGCGTCCTTTTCAGCCGAGCCTGTCAAAGTGGTGCGGCCGGTGCCCGGTTCGCGGCTCCGCGCCGCTGCACCCGGGCCCGTCGGCACGAAACCCGGCCTGCCCGCGCCGCGGCGCGGGCGATGCCGTTCGGGCCGTAGCCGGCGCCACCGGCTGACCACGCATCACCGCGACTGACACCGCACCGCACCGTTCGCCCCCTCGTCGTGCCGATCGAAACGACAGAAGTCGAAACCGATCGCCCTCACCTTGGTCATATTACATACTTTAAGAATGGCTGCAACGCTAATCGCGGGCTTGTAGTATTTAGGCATGGTGAGTGCGACGGGCACGAAGACCCCGGACAGGCCCGGCAGGTCCGTCACGACGACTTGCAGCGATGCGGCCTCGTGGCGGGGCGACCGGCGACGGGAGCCCGAACCGTCGAGGGGGATTCCATCGCCGGGGGCGGCTCTTGGGCCGGGTGTGGACTGCCGGGCGGATTGCGAGCCACGCATCCGCGACTCCACCTGTGTCACCCACCCGCCGGCGTGCAGAATCCCGACACGAAAGGGCCGTTGATGAGTCTCGACCTGTTTCACCTTCCCCCGCGAGCCTTCGCCCCGGACGCCGGGGGCCGCTTGCAATGAGAGTCCTCATCGAAGCGTTCTGCTGGCTGTTGCCCGCCTCGCGGCTGAAGAATCGGCTGTTGAGACTGTTCGGTCACGACATCCACCCGTCCTCGCACATCGGCCCGAACCTCGTTGTGGGTGTGGAGAAGTTCGAAATCGACCATGATGTGCGGATCGGCCCCTTCAACGTCTTCCGGCGGATGCGCCACGTACGGCTCAGCAACCACGTCATCATCGAGTCGTGGAACTGGGTCTCCGCGCATCCGATCTATCGGGACTACGACAGTCAGGCCGGCACCCTGTTCATGGGAACCTGCGCCAAGATCGGCAGCCGCAACTATCTCGACTGCTCGGGAACCATCGTCCTCAGAGCGTTCTGCATGGTCGGCGGAAACAGGTGCCTGATGCAGACGCACGAGCCGGACTTCGCGACCGACCAACAGTCGGTGGGACGCATCACGGTCGGCCACCACTCGCTGGTGGGCAGCCGCGCCGTGCTGCTCAAGGGTGCCGCACTGCCGGACGAGTCGCTGCTGGGGGCCAACTCCACGCTGATGCGCGGCGGCGGCGCGGACGGCAGGAAAGGCCTCTACGCCGGTTCCCCGGCCGTATGGAAGCGCGGCACGCAGGGCGAATGGTTTTCGCGGGACACCTATGTCATGGGGGGCCACATCGTCGACGAGCCCATGGGAATCCTGCCCGAGGACCTCGACCACGACACACGGTTCGTCGTCGACAGCGACGCGTTGGGCGAGCTGTCGGGCCGGCGTTAGGCCCCGCCCGGCTGCTGGTCCGCCGCTCTAGCAGTGACCGACGAGGAGCGCCTTCGCGATGCCCGCGAACTGGTAGAGATAGATGTACTCCCAGTACCACACGGGCAGCACGTACTGGCGGGGCACGGCCTTGGCCGTTACCGAAACCCCACTCGCGCACAAACATTGGCAGAACAACAGACGCGCCCGGGGCAGATGGTAGCGCCACGTGACGACCATGACCTGTTTCCAGTGGTGCTCGAGCGCCAGACGTCGCGTCATCATGGCCTCCCCGCGGGTCGTCGGCGGCTCGGGCCGCGGGCAGATCACCCGCACCGCGCCGTGCTGCCCGGAACAGATCCGGCTCATCACGCGGTCCGTGGCCGGGTAGGGGTTCGACAGCACCACGGTGGGGGCAAGCCCCTGCCGCGCCAACGCCACACCGTAGCCCTCCCGACCGTCGTGCTCGCCGCCCAGCACGACCACGGCATCCACGTGCGACACGACGCTGTCTGCGGCTCTGGCGAAAACGAGGTAGCCGCATACACCGTTCACCGCCACCAGCACCGGGGCCAGCACGGCGAGCACGGCCGCGGACCGGCGCGCGGCGCGCCCGGCCGCTCGCACCCGTTTGGCGCGGATCCCCGCGCGGCCAGGGTTCGGCAATCTACCGCAGACCCCCCACCACGCGGTACTGAAGGTCTTGCACATAGGGCGTGTTGGTGACGTCGGCGTTGGACCGCGCCGTGGCGACCACCGCGCCGTCGCGCCACATCTCGGCCGCGATCGGCCCGAGGCTCAACGGGAAGGTGCAGATTCCCCGGCCCTCGGGGACGTCGCACGAGTACTCGTGCGGGCCGGTTTTGATGACGACGCGCGACGGCCCCGTCGCGAACGCCACAACTTCGATCATGTCGCGGGCCGGCACGCTGGTCGGCAGCAGGTGCATCAGGGAGGATTCCGGGTACACCGGCAGCGCGCCGAACGGTTGAGCCCGGTACGACAGATACAGCGCGTTGCGCACGATGCGCGGAGGCCCACCGAACTTGAAACACGCGATGTCGTAGGCGTTCATGTCCAGGATGCGCCAGCCGTGGGCGACCGACGGCGCCATCGCGGTCGTCTCCACGTAGTCGTTCCAGGTGAGCAACTGCACCCACTCGGCATGCTGTTGCTCGGCGAGTTGCCACGCCAGGCGGTTAGTCACGCCGTTGGCCGACTCCACGAAAATGCCGCTGCGCGGCCGATTGTCCTGGAAGGGCACCGGCTGCATCCATAGCTTGCCGAGCTGATGCGCGCGCCGGATGACATCCACCGGGGAGCCGTGGCCGCTGTCCTGGACCGCCATGGCGTTGGGGCTTCGTCCCCCCCACTCGCTGAATCCATAGCTGAAGCCGGCGAATCGCTCCAGGTTGTCGGCCACGTCGAGGAAGGTCGGGACGAAGGCGACATCGACGTTGGATTTGTCGCGCAGGGTGCTGATGACGCTCACCCACCACTCCGTCGACTGCCGCTCGGCGGCGAAGGCGCCCAGGACGGCCCGGCCGTCGGACAGGTGGAAGGCCCCCGGTGCGGTCAGGTACGGCGCGATGTCCGCCGCGAAGTCGGCCGGGGCCATCGCCCCCAGCGGGCTCGAGATGTCGGCGGTGATCAGGACCGTGAAATTTCCCATCGCCTCGGTCGCGCGCAGCAGTCGGTCGACGTCATCGGACGCGCTGCGGGGCGCGAGCACGTCTACCGCGAACCCGTCGATGCCCACGCTCTTGGCTTGCCCGATCTCGGCTTCCAGGTCGGCCACCCGCCAGTCGGGGTTGGAACTGTGCGCCCGGGGCAGCGGCCTGTCCCGCAGCAGTCCGCCGTAGGCGGCGTGTACGCCGTTCTCGCCGTTGACCGCCAGGTACTGCTGGGCGTAATAGTCTTCGTCCCCGTTCTTGTTGTCGATCGAGATCGGCAGATTCGGCATGTAGTGGGCGAAGACCTTGCGCTGCGTGGGGGCCTCGTCCATGTCGAAGGGCAGATACGGCGTGGAGGCGCCCGGCTGCGCGGGCATCCGCTCGGCGCACCGGGGCGGAGGTGCCCACGGCAACGCCAGGACGACGGCCAGCAACAGCAGGCAGGTCCAGGCGGCCAAGCGGCGGAACGACGTCGATCTCATGAGACTGCGGTGGAGATGCGGACCGACTCCGGCGACACGGTGGACGGACAGCCCACGTGGATGCCGCGACGTTCCTTGCCGGAGATCTGGCGCACGCCGTGCACCGCCACGAACCCCACTGTGGCACAGCCGATGCCGGACACCAGGGCGAACGCGAGGCCGACGGCGAGGTGGCGGACCGTGGCGGGGATTCCCACGCTCCCGATGACCGACCGATTCAGGCACAACGTCAGTGGCGCCGCCGTGCCCAAGAGGCCGAAGCCGAATTCAACCGCGGGCATGTTGGCACCCAAACTCGCCGATCCCAGTGCGCCGAACAGCCCACACGCGATTCCGTTGAGCGCCAGCACCGTTGAACGGCTCGGCCCACCGCGGACCACCAACCACGCCAACACCGCCCCGACTGCCGAGCCGGAGGCGAACAGGATCGCGTCCACAGCGGCTCTCAGAGTCGTTCATCGCGTTGCACGGTGGGCGGGACGGACGGTACCGCCAGCATGCCCACCAGCACGCCGGCCACCGCACAGCCGAAGAAGCCGGCGAGCACGAGCATCGAGTGCACGGGTGTTGCCGACGCGACCAGCGTCGCCATGGTGCTGATGCTGGCCGCGGCCCCGCCGGCGGCCAGCAGCACCGTGCGCACGGCGGCCCGCAGCGGTGCGAGCAGGGCGAAGCCCGCGACGCAGGCCGCGGCCGCGGTGAGGCCGAGCATCGCCTCAAGCATGCGGCCCGGCCACAGCTGGGCGACCCAGTAGCGCGCGAGGCTTCCGGCCGATGCCCCCACCACCGTCCACGCGAGTTCGCGCACCTGCGTGCCCTGCGTCGTCACCACGCGATCGACAGTAGCCCAAGCGGCGCGAACGGTGCAGGACCTGCAGCTACCGGGGCCGTCTCCCGCCGCCGCATTCGACCGGGCGCTCTCACCGGCGACGCAGCCCGACGCGTTTTCGCCTTCACCACCCGATCGGCGACGACGGCGAACCTGGCACGAACAAGCCTGCCCCCACTGTGTTCCAACCCATCTCGAGGGACTGATCACATCCAGCGGCCGGCCAGCGCGGCGCCGTCGGGAATCAGGTACTGCTCGTAGCCGGGTGCGACGGCCGGTTCGGGGCTGCGGTTGCAGAGCTTCCGCCACCAGGCCTGCCCGGAGGACGGCAGGCTGCTGATGGGGTCGTAATACGGGTACACCCGGTTCAGCGCGTCGATATCCGATCCGTCCAGTCCGGTGCGGTAGTTCTTGCTCCAGTGCGAGATGCCGCGGATGCGGTCGTAGTAGATGACCTGATGGACCCATCGCTTGCCGACGTAGGGAACGTCGCAGACCAGTCGCGGCGTGGCGAAGCCCGGCAGGTAGCCCATGATCTCCGACTGCAACTGCTGGGCTTCCCACAGCGGAATCCGCCAGTGCTCGGCGTTGGGGATCATGTCGCACATGTAGAAGTAGTACGGCAGGATGTTCGCCTCGCCCTGCAGCGCGAAGCACAGATCGAGCAGGTCGGCCGCGGTCGCGTTGACGCCGCGCAACAACACGCCCTGGTTGCGCACGTCGCGCAGGCCCGCGTCGAGCAGCGCCCGCGCCGCCGCCGCCACCAGGGGGGTCACCGACTGGACGTGGTTGATGTGGGTGTGCAACGCCAGGTTGACGCCGCGGGCGGCGGCGACGTGCGCGGTGCGGTACACGCCGTCGAGCACCCTCGGTTGCAGCCAGTGCTGCGGCAGGCCGGAAAGAGCCTTCGACGCCAGGCGGATGTCGCGGACGGTGTCGATCTCGAGCAACCGTACGAGGAACGACTCCAGCCGCGGCCAGGGGACGTTACCCACGTCCCCGCCGGACACCACGACGTCACGCACCGTCGGGGTGGCGCGCAGGTATACCAGCATCTGTTCCTGCCGGTCGGCCGGCTGCAGGGTCAGCTTGGTCTTGCGTACCGTCGGCGTGGAGTTGCCGACCAGATCCATCCGCGTGCAGTGGCCGCAATATTGCGGGCAGGTCGACACCAGCTCGGCGAGCACCTTGGTGGGGTACCGATGGGTCAAGCCCTCCACGACCCACATGTCGCTCTCGTGCAACGAATCCCGCTCCGCGTGCGGGTGTGAGCCCCATTCCGCGTCGCGGTCGCTGAGCAGCGGCAGCATGTACCGCCGGATCGGGTCGGCATAGAACGCCTCGGTCAGGCCGTGGCGTCCCGGCGCGGTTTCCGGTGCCATGGTGTTGAGCATCTGCGGCGGCAGCAGCATCGACATGGTGGCCCGTTGCCGTTGATCGGCGGCGAGGTCGGCGTAGAACCGATCGTCGAGGAGGTCGCCGACCACCGCGCGCAACTGGTCGATGTTCTTCACGGAGTGCGCCCGCTGCCATTGCGGGTCGCGCCACTCGGCGTCGGTCACCGCCGCCCAGCCCGGGTACCGACGCCAGTCCGGTTCGGACAACGGCTTGCGGGCATAGGCGTAGGGCTGGTCGATCGCGGCGTTGAACCCGCTACGCGTGGTGTCGACGAGGTTCGTCGTCTCGAGGATATTCGTCACAGTGACATCACCTTTCGCGAGGCGGACGCCGGTTCGGCGCCGTGGGTCAATTCGTTCGCGACGCGGCGTCCCGACCTGATCGCGCCCTCCATCAGGCCGAAGAACTCCAGGCTGGTTTCGGTGCCCGCCCAATGCACGCGGCCGTGGGGCGCCGTCAGGGTCGGCCCCAGCTTCAACCAGTCCCCGGGGCCGAACAGGGCGGCATAACATCCCCTGCTGTATTCCTCGGCCACCCAGTCGGTCACTGTGCAGCGCGTCGGCGGCGGCAGCTGCGGGAACAGCCGGCGGGCATGCTCGAGCGCCGCGTCGCGCTGCTGGACCGGCGAGAGCGCACTGAAGCTCGACGCGGCCGCGCCCGTCACGAATCCCGTCAGCACACCCACGGATTGGTCCGGCGGCGAGTCGTCGACCGTGGACAGCAGCGGCCCGTGGGTGCTGACCGACCACCCGGACAGCCCCTGTTCGCGCCACAGCGGAGCCGGGTAGCTCAGATGCACCTTGATCGCGCAGCCGCGGCCGGTGACCGTTGTCGCCCGCGGCGACGGCAGGCCGGGGCGGAACTCGATCCGCTGCGCCAGCAGCGGCGGTATCGCGACGACGACCCTGTCGGCGCGGTACTGCGACCGGGTCCCGTCGCCGGCCGAACCGCACTGCACCACAACGGTGTCGGGCCCCTCCTGGTCGATGGCGTACACCGGCTCGCCCAGCCGCACCCGATCGCCGAGCTGGGCGGCCAGCGCTTCGCACAGTTGGTGCGAGCCACCGTCGATCCGCCACTCCTGCGCCCCGCCCTGGAACGCGTTGAGGTAACGGATCCCGCCGCCCGAACTCAGGTAGAACGCCATGTGCAGCACGGAGATCGCGGCCGGGTCGGCCGCCATCATCTCGCCGATGAACAGCGGGAAGAAGGTCCGCGCGTCCGGATGGCCGACCTCGTCGGCGAGCCAGCGGGCGGCGGTCAGCCGGTCCAGGCTCTCCGCGCGCGGGCTCAGCCACGGTGCGGCGGGCACCACCTGCTCGACGAGTTCCTCCAGCCGGTCGAAGAGATCCCCGAGGGCGATCGCGTCCAGCGGGGGCATCCGGCTCGCCGTTGTCGTGTGCCGATCCGCGACCAGGAAGGTGCTGTCCCCCACCATCCCCGTCGATGCCAGCCCGAGCCCGTTCTCCCGCAGCATCGCGAGCAGTTCGGTGTGCCGCACGCCGAGATAGGCGGCACCGCCGTCGGCGAAGGCGTCCTCCGACACCGGGATGCCATGCATCCTGCCGCCGACCCGGTCGCGCGCCTCCAGCACCGTGACATCCGCGCCCGCCGCCACCAGGTCGACCGCGGCCGTCAGCCCGGCCAGCCCGGCGCCCACGACGACCACGCGCATGCCGTTGCCGTTCACTTCGCGGCTGCGCCTGCGACTTTGGCGAAAAGCCCGTCCGCCGTTGGGTCGTCGACGAAGTCCTCGAACATCAACTCCGTCCCGAATTCGCGGGCGATCGCGCTGAGCACCCGCGTCGCGAGCAGCGAATCGCCGCCGAGCTCGAAGAAGTCCGAACTCTCGTTCACCTCGGGCGTGCCGAGGACCCGTCTGAAGATGTCGACGATGTGGTCGGCGCTCATTGGCCTGCTCCTTTGCTGTTGTAGTCCGCTGCGGCACGGCGCGTTGCCGCCCGATCGACTTTGCCCGTCGGCGTGTGGGCCAACGCGGCGACGAATTTGACTCGGCTGGGCACGAATTGGCTGGGCAGGCGGTCACGCAGGTAGCGCTTCAGCTCGGCCGGCGAGACCTCCCCGGCCGGCGCGACGTACGCCGTCAGCGTCGTGTGCCCGAGCATCCGCTCGCCCAGCACGACGGCACCCGAGACCGCGGGATGGGCGTTGAGGTGGGCCTCCACCTCGGCCGGATGCACCCGGACGCCAAGGACTTTCACCTGTTCATCCGCGCGGCCGCGGGAATACAGCAAACCGCGTTCGCCCCGAACGACCAGATCGCCGGTGTGGAACCACCGCGCCGGTCCGGACCCGTGATCGGTGACCGGGAACCCCTTTGCCGTGAGTTCCGGCATCCCGCGGTAGCCGGTGGCCAGCGAGGGGCCCGCCACCAGCAGCTCCCCCTCCTCGGTGACGTGATCGCGCACGTGGGCGAGCGGGCGGCCCAGCGGCGCCTCGGCGTCGTCGGCCGCGACTTCGGGTTCGGCGCCGGGGCCGGCCAGCTGTGCCGCGTGGGTGATCATCGTCGTCTCGGTGCACCCATAGGTGTTGAGCAATCTGATGTGTCCGGCGTCAAGCGCGCGCCACTGCCGCAGCCGGGTGGGATCGACCCGCTCACCGCCGATCACCACCAGCCGGACGCAGGGCGGCAGCGCAGCACCCTCCTCGTGCAGGAAGAGCACCAGTTCGTGCCAGAACGCCGTGGGCAGGTCGAGCACGCTGACTTCCCGTTCCGCCAGCATGCGCACGAAGCGCGGGAACGAGCCGCCATGGGCGCCGTCGTCGAAAACCAGTGTCGCGCCGGCGGTCAGCGCGGGCAGAATCTCCTCCAGGCAGGTGTCCCAGCCGAGCGAGGCGAATTGCAGCACGCGGTCTTCGGGGGACAGCCCGAAGAGGTCTCGCAGCGCGCGCACCGTGACGGTCAGGGCATGCCGGGAGACCACCACCGGCTTCGGCGTCCCGGTCGAGCCCGACGTGCACAGCACGTATGCCGGATCGTCCCGCCGCCACACGGGCTGCGGCACAGCGGCATCCACCGGCATCGCGCCGGTGTCGAGTGTTTCGACCCGAAGGTTCGCGACGTCGCCGGGGACCGGGCCCACCGCGAACAGCCGGTCGAGCCCCAGCGCCGCGGCGAGCGCCTCCTTGCGGCCCGACGGCAGAGCGGCATCGATCGGGCAGTAGGCGCCGCGGGCCTGCAGGATCCCGAGCAGGTGCTCCACCACGGCGGGCGTGTGCGAGACCAGCGCGCCGATCAGCTCGGCGGCCCCGTCGGCGCGCGAGCGGCAGGCGCGGTAGCCCGCGGCGGTCAGGCGGACCCGCTCGGCAAGGTCCTGATAGGTGGTGGTGGTCCCGTTGTGCATGACGGCGGGACGATGCGGCCAATCGCGGGCCGCGGCGAGGAAGTCCGCCACCACGTCCGCCACGACATCGACGTCGGGTACGGCGATATCGGTATCGGGAAAGGCACTGTGCGACATGGTTCCTATTCGTCTTTCGGGGACGGGATCGCCGACGGCTCACCCGGATCGGGAGCGCCGCGCCGGCGGCGCGTGGACGGGGCGCCGAAGACGAGGCTGACGTTGTGCCCGCCGAAGGCGAACGAGTTCGACATCGCGATGTCCACGGCTTTGGACACCGCGTCGCCGCTGAGGTGGTTGAGGTCGCACTTGCCGTCCGGCTCCTCCAGGTTCTTGGTGGGCGGCAGCTGCTCGCGCGCCAGGGCCAGCACCGTGGCCGCCGCCTCCACCACCCCCCCGCCGCCCAGCAGGTGCCCGGTGACGCCCTTGGTCGAACTCACCAGCGGCTGGTCGTCGCCGAACACCGCGCGGATGGCCTTGGCCTCGGTCAGGTCGCCGACCCGGGTGCCGGTGCCGTGGGCATTGAGGTAATCGGTCTCACCCGGCGCCACGCCGGCGTTGCGCAGCGCGATCCGCATGCTCTCCGCGATCCCGGTCGCATCCGGGCGCGGGATCGCCAGGTGGTAGGCATCGCTCGTCGCGCCCCACCCGATGAGGTCCGCATAGCCGCTGCCGCCGCGCGCCTCGACGATGTCCGCGCGTTCGATGACCAGCACGCCGCCGCCCTCACCGACCACGAAGCCGTTGCGGTCGCTGGCGAACGGCCTGCTCGCGGCGGTCGGGTCGGCCCACCCGGTGGCCAGCGTCCCCGCATTGTGGAACCCGGCCAGGCCCGTCGGCCCCAGCGGCCCCTCGGTGCCACCGCAGATCACCACGTCGGCGTCACCCGCGCGGATCAGCCGCAGCGCCTCGGCGACCGCTTGCGCGCTCGCCGTGCACGCCGACGCGATCGCGAAGCTGGGTCCGCGGATCCCGTGCTTGATGGCGATCCTGGCCGCGGACATGTTCGGCAGGAACCCGTTGAACAGGTGGCCGTCCACCGCGTCGAAGCCCTCCCGGTGCTGCATGAGGGCCTGCTGCGCGAATGTCATCGTGCCGCCGGTCGCCGTCGCTATCACGGCGGCGACGCGCAACGGGTCGACGTCGACCCCGATCCGGATGCCCGAGTCCGCGATCGCGTCGTCCGCGGCGGCCACCGCGGTCAGCGAGAACCGGTCCGCGAACGGGGCGTCCTTCTCGGGCAGCAATTCGAACGGGTCGAGCGGCGGGGCGATGCCGATTGCGTCGACCAGGCCGGCTGCGAAATGCCCCTCGGGCGGGCGCACCAGCCCCGACGTCGGGGCGCACAGCGCCGAGAAGAACTCCTCGATGCCCCGACCCACCGGGGTGACCACCCCGATCCCAGTGACCACTGCCCGCGGAGCCGGATCACGTTGTGCTGCTCCCAATTTGCCCACCGGGCCACGAGACTGCTGCTTTGCCCTGCCCGCGTGCGTGCTCAATATGCGCCCGATCCGCCGACGATGACCCCCACGGTCTTGGCCGCGATCGCCAGATCGCTGAGCATCGACCAGTTCTCCACGTAGGACTGGTCCAACCGCACGGAGTCCTCCCAGGGCAGGTCCGAGCGGCCGCTCACCTGCCACAGCCCGGTGATACCCGGACGCACCAGCAACCGGCGCCGCACCCGGTGGTCGTAGGTCTCGACCTCGCACCGCAGCGGGGGCCGCGGTCCGACCACGCTCATGTCCCCGACCAGCACGTTGAAGAACTGGGGGAGTTCGTCGATGCTGTACCGCCGCAGAACCCTGCCGACCGAGGTCACTCTCGGGTCCTTGCGGATCTTGAACAGCACGCCACCGATGCTCTCGTTGAGATCGGCGATCTCCGCCAGCTTCTTGTCGGCGTCGACGACCATGCTGCGGAACTTGATCATCCGGAACGGGACACCGTCCAGACCGATCCGTTCGGCGCGATAGAAGATCGGGCCACGGCTGGTGAGCTTGATCGCGACGGCGGCCGCGATCATGATCGGCGACGCGGCCAGCAGCGCCAGCAGCGAGAAGCACACATCGAAGGCCCGCTTCTGAAACCGCTTGGCCCCTTGGTATTGCGGCTTGTCGACGTGAATCAGCGGTAGGTCGGCAACCGGACGCACGGTCAGCCGCGGGCCGGCCACGTCGACGATCCCCGGCGCCACCAGAAGGTCGACGCCGAGTTTCTCCAATTGCCAGGACAGGTCGCGGATGCCCTCGGGCCCGAGCTCACCGGAGGAGGTCAGCGCGACCGTGTCGGCCTCCGAGGCCGCGATTGCGTGACGGATGTCGCCGTCGTAGGGAAACACCGGCACCGGTCCCAGGCCGGGGACGACGAGCCTGTCGCGTTGCTCGGCGCCCAGCGGACAGAGACCGACCACGGAGTACCCGTCGGCCGGGCGCTGCGTCAGGGACTGCGCGAGGACGGTGACCGAGATGGGCTCGCCGATCGCGAGCACCGCGGTCATGAAACGGCCGCGCCGGCGCTGTGCGGCAACGTATCTGCGGGCCAGGTGCCGATTGACCGTGAGTGCGAGCAGCCCGAGCGGGAAGGCGATCGCCAGATAGCCGCGCGCGATCTCGAGCTTGAGCGAGGTGGCCAGCACCGCGACGACCCCGAACACCCACAACGTGGCCGTCCACACCCGGCGGAACTCCTCCAGGCCGGCCCCGATCACGCATTGCGCGCGCGTGTGGTAGATCGCGAGGACCAGTGTCCAGGCGGCCACGATCAGCACCGAGACGGCGGAGTAGGCCACCACGGTGTGGCCCGCCCACAGACCACCGGCCGTCACGTTGCCGAACCTCAGGATCTGTGCGATCGCCACGACGCCGCTGACAACGAAAATGTCGGAGGCGACGAGCCAGTTGCCGTAGCGTTGCTGCCATTGCGCGCGAGGCGATTTCGCCAGGCTGGCGCGGGCGTCGAAGTCGCGTTTCGACGGGGTGGCGACGGCGCTCTGCTCGCTGAGGCCCGCATCGGCCGTGCCCCCGCGAATCCCCGGCTGGATCGGTCAGACCGACGAGCTGGTCGCTGTCGCGCTCCTGGTAGAGAGATGTCATCGTCGCGGCTCCGTCCCGGCGACACGAAGCGACGTCATCCGACGCGACATGAATCCCGCTGCAGGGCTATTTCGACTGTGCGCCCGGTAATCCGGGCTCGTCACCCGAACGACATCAGTGGGTGGATTCTTCATTGGGCGCACCTCCTAGAACGCACGTTCACCTATGTGTTCCTTGATCGAGCAGGTCGAGTTAACGGGGCCCGGGTGCCCGCGACGGTGCGGCGCTCCGGTCCATCGCGATGCCGTGTACCGAATTCGTGCGCGTTGTGTTGTGTCAGACGTTGGTCGGCGCGTTGCCGTTGATCGGGACGTAGACGATCGCCGGCTGGTACCCCGGCGGCGCATGCCCATTCGACGGGAAGCTAGCTGGGACAGGGTATTTCGGAGCCTTCGATGCCGCCGGGGCCGCTGCCGCTTCCTCCGAGTAGCCCGCGGCGGGCGAGCGCGAAAGCACCTTGAGTCGCGGGCCGTACTTGGCGACGACGGCGGCAGCGCCGGCGCCCGCGCCGGCGGCGGCACCCATCGTCGCGGCCCGCCCCAGCGGACTGAACATGAAGGGGAAACTTGATCCGGCACCCAGATCGGCGCCGGCCACCGACGCGGCCGCGGGTTCCATCATGTGCATCAGCGGAACCGACCCCAGCATTCCCTCGGGAGCCGTTGCGGCCCAACCCCAACTCGGCGGCACGGACAACCCGCCCAATGAGGCAGCTTGACCGAGGCCCGCCAGACCGCCCCAGCCGCCGGCGGCTCCCGCGCCGAGCGCACCCTCGGCGGCGGCCGCCCCGGGTAGCGCTGCCGCGGGTCCCGCCGCGGCCGCCCCCATGTTCATGAAGGGCAGGAACACGTCGGGGTTCATCAGCGGCCCGAGCGCGCTGGTCGAGAGCAGCAGGCCGGCGAAGCCGGGCAGGTACAGGTACTCGGAGAGCAGAGTCGTCCCGATCGTCTGCAGCGAGGAGGAGGAGACGATCCCGGTGATGGGGTTCACGGACGCGGCCGAGGTGGTCCCGGCCGCCGACGCCGGAACCGAAAGCGGCGAGGCGAGCCCCTGGAGCGTGGTGGGAATCGACGAAACGACGTGCGACAGCGCCGACTGCACGCCCGTGCCGCTCGCCGCGCCGGCATTCTGGGCGGTCGCGGCGCCCTGTGCGGCCAACCCGGACGCGTTGGTGGTCTGCGGCGCCGCGCCGAACGGTGTCACCTGCGCGGTGGCCGCGGCCGAATGCGCGGCATACCCGTACATCGCCGCGGCATCCTGGGCCCACATCTCGGCGTACTGAGCCTCGTTGGCCGCGATCGCCGGTGCGTTCTGACCGAAGAAGTTGGTCGCCAACAACATCATCAGCTGAGCGCGGTTCGCCGCGACCACCGGCGGCGGCACGGTCATCGCGAACGCCTGCTCATAGGCGTTCGCCGCCGCCTGCGCCTGAACCGCTGTCAGCTCGGCCTGGCCGGCGGTCGCATTCATCCACGCCAGGTACGGAGTGACCGCGGCCGTCATCGTAGCTGCCGACGGCCCGAGCCATCCGGTGCTCAGTTCCGAGATCACGAACTCGTACGAGGAAGCCGCGGAACGCATTTCGGCCGCCACCCCGTGCCAGGCGGACGCGGCGGCCAGCATCGGCCCCGCACCCGGGCCGGCATACATGCGGGCCGAGTTGATCTCCGGCGGCAAAGCTCCAAAATCCATGCTGAAATCCCTGTGAACTCAGTTGACTGTGGCCGCGTTGGCGGCCTCGGTGAACGCGTACGAACCGGCGCCGGCGCCCAGGGCGCTGACGAACGCTTCGTGAATCGCTGTTGCCTGGGCGCTCAAGTCCTGGTACTGGACGGCGTGCACGGCGAAATGCGCCGCGGTCAGCGCGGACACCTCGTCGGCGGCCGCCGGAGCGACTGCGGTCGTCGGCGCCGACGCCGCTGTGTTACCGGCAGCCATCGCGGCGCCGATGCTTTGAAGTTCTCCCGCCGCTGCCGCGAGCAGCTCGGGCTGTGTGGTCACGAACGACATGGGCTCCTCCTCACGGAAGCGGGCCACGGTTACCGCGGCGGTCGGTTGCTCTCGCTATACCGGAGATGTACCTACACAGTGAGAATACATACCGGCAGACGCCTTGTGTAGTGATTTACAAACTCGCGGTCCACTTCGAGCTTGTCGGCGCTCAGATCGACCGGTAAATCGGCAGGAAAACAGACCAATAGAACTGAAGATGCGGTTCTACGGGGTGCCGGAAAATTACGTAGGGGCCGATGCGGACGCCCCGGACGCGCGCTGCGGGCCGTTCGGGGGTCCTGGGGGGCCGACGCGCAGCGCCACGGGCCGCGTGCCACGCCGCCCCGGCGGACGCGCAACTACGACGCCGGACGGGGGCGGATCTACGCCGGGGCCGACGGTGACAGCGCGCGCTCAACGGCCGTGATCCCGGCACTCGCGCGCGGCGATGGCCACCAGAGCGCCCCACGGCCGGCTGGGGGTGGTGCTATGGCAAATCTCACCCGCCCACTTCGGGCGAGTCGCCCGCGGGCGGCTTCACCAGCCGCGGTTCGCCCGCTCACAGGTCACCGCCCGTAAATCGATCATCGGCAAATAGCGACGGCGCCGGCGTCAGGGCTCGTCCAGCCACAACTGCTCGGTCACGTCTTCGAAGGTCACCAATACGACCGGATCGTCGTGCCGTATCAGCGCCGACTTGCTCATCCCGGCCCGCACGGTCCAACCCTCACGGTGCTGCAGTTCCACGACCATGTTCGACAGCGCATCGACGCCGGACAGGGCGGTCACCGTGGCGGGTTCGGTGTTGAAGATCTGGCTGAAGGCCGCGCCCTCCAGGTCGTCCTGCCGGTGGCCCACCATCTCGGCAAATGCCGAGTTGGCGAACAAGATGCTGCCGTCGCGCGCCACGGCGAGCGACGGGATTCGAACCCACTCCAAGACCACCACGGCGGGCACACGTTTCAGGATCGATAGCGGGGACTCGTTCGGGCCGCTTTTGCGCCGGCGCTCAACCGGTCGCCCGCCGTCCGCGCCGGCAAGTTCCCGGGCGGCAGGAGCATCCCGCGTCGGCGCGGGCTCGAGGGACGTGCACGGCGCCGACGTCGGCACCCCTGGCTGTGTCGTCGTCACCGACATCGCTCCTCCTTAAGGGAGCAGGGCGCCCGGAGGCGTCATCGGGCAGATACTCAGTATGCAACTGAATCGGGATATTACATACTGGATGGAGCAATAGTCACTATGTAACAAACTTTTAGTGCTGAAGTAAAGACCTCAAACGGTGATGGACGGCGAACCCCCCCAGCGCAAACCTCCCACGGCACCGCCGACACGACGCCATTGCAGACCAGTACGCCCCCGCCGGGGTCGCCGCCCTCTATGATTGAGGAGACTGACTCGGTGGCGGAACTGCCGTGGCGCCAAGCGACCACGCCGCTGCGCGGCGAACGCAACCAGACGGGGAGTGCAATGACGGAGGGCAGCGAACGGCGGGCCGGCACCACCCGCCACCGGCTCATCGCCGCGGCGTCACGCCAGTTCGCTCACCGCCCGTACAGCATGGTGAGCCTCGACGACATCCTCGCGGAGGCCCAGCTCACCAAAGGGGCGATGTACTTTCATTTCCCCTCCAAGCAAGCGCTGGCGATGGCGATCATCGACGACGTCACGGAGATGAGCGGTGCCGCGGTCAGCGAGTTGCTCGCCCGCAAGATGTCGGGGCTGGAGACGCTGATCGACCTCATCTACTTCCTTGCCGTCCAGGACACCCAGGACGAGGTGGCCCGCGCGGGTGTCCGACTGCTCGAGACGCTCGACAACTCGACGGACATGGCCGATGCCCGGTGGCAGTCGTGGGTCGAGTTCGTCACCACCCTCCTCGAACGAGCACTCTCCGAGGGCGACGTCACCGACCGTCACGAGCCCGAGGACGTCGCCAAAATGCTGGTTGCCCTGTGGTTGGGCGTCCGCAGGATCAGCGACCTCGACCAACCCGAGCACTACTTCGACAACCTGCGGAAGACGTGGACACTCGCGCTCGCATGCTTCACCAGCCCGGACCGGACCGACTACTTCACCCAGTTCATCACCCGCCGGCACGCGCTCGCGGTGAAAAAGGTCTCCACCGAGGGGCTCGGGATCGATCTCCACAGCGCCGCCACGGCGTCGGCTCACACCGAGTAGGTGTAGCGGACCGACGAAACTCGGCGAGCGCAGTCGAGGCTAGGCCTCGTTGATCCAGAGCCGCTCGGTGAGATTCTCGAACGTCACCAGCACGACCGGATCGTCGTGGCGCATCAGCGCCGATTTGCTCATCCTGGCCCGCACCGTCCACCCCTCACAGTGCTCCAGCTCGACGACCATGTTCGCCAGTGCGTCGACGCCGGACAGGGCGGTCAGTGCGGCCGGATCGGTATTGAAGATCCGTGGGAACTCCGCCCCCGCCAGCCTTTCCTGCGTATGACCGACCATCTCGGCGAACGCCGTGTTCGCGAACAGGATGTTGCCGTCGCGTGCCATGGCGACCGTGGGTACGGGAATCCGCTCCAGCACCACCACTACGGGCAAACGCGTCAGGATGTCGGCCGGCGTATCGCTGGAACTCCCGTTTCGCCGCCGCTCCACCCGCCGACTTTCATCCAGGTCGGCGTGTGAGCCCTTGTGCAACCGCGCGTGCGCCATGGACGGCAACAGTAGCAACGCATCGAGGTCAAAGCATGGCAAACGGTCGAATTCATCGACCGGCGTGCCTGCCGACCTCGGGTTCCAGCTAAGCAGCCGTCCGGGGTTTGAGGGCCGTGCGCAGCCAGTCCACGGTGAGCGTGACGCCGTCGGCGAGGTCCATGTCGGGCTTCCAGCCCAGCACCCGGCCCGCCAGAGTCGGGTCGAGTGCGCTCGCACGCACCTCTCCGGTGCGGGCTCCGACGTACTCGGGTGCGTGCGAGACGCCCACCTCCCCGGCAATCAGCTCGTGCAACGCGGCGATGGTCGTCTGGACGCCGGTGCCGATGTTGAAGGTGCCCGTCGTCGTCGGCGGCGCATCCGCGGCACACAGGAAGGCGGTCACCACGTCGTCGACGTAGACGTAGTCCCGGGTGGAGGTGCCGTCGCCGAAGATGGTCGTACCGCGGCCGGCCAGCATCGCACTGGCGAACACCGTCACCACCCCGGCCCTGCCGTGCGCGTACTGGCGCGGCCCGTAGACATTGGACAGCGCAAGGGAGATCGGCGCCAGCCCGTACATCTCGGCGTAGGCGCGCATGTAGAACTCGCCGGCGACGCTGGCCACGGCGTGCGGGGAAAGCGGGTTCACGGCGGCGTCCTCGGTGGCCGGCAAGGCGGTCTGCGCACCGTAGCGTTCGCCACCCGAGGCGGCGTAGACGATCCGCCGCACCCGCGCGCCCCGGCTGGCCTCCAGCAGGTTGATGGTGCCCAGCACGTTGTTGCGGGCATCGTGTTGCGGATCCTCGACGGAGCGGCGCACATCGGTCTGGGCCGCCAGGTGGAACACCACATCGGGATCGAACCGCGCGACGACCTCGCACAACTCGGGGTGCCGGACGTCGACCGCTTCGAAGGAGAACCGGCCGGGACCCCTGTGCCGATGTGCCGACTGAAGATTGGTCGCAGGCGAGCCCGCGCTGAGATTGTCGACCCCGACGACGTGGTGGCCTTCGGCCAGCAGGCGGTCGACGAGGGCGGATCCGATGAATCCGGCGGCGCCGGTGACGAGGGTGCGCATTATCGGCTACCTCCGGTTCGATGATGAATAATGTTCGACTGCAACGTGTTCGGCTCCGCAATCGCCGACAGTGCCGACCGCGGTCGGTGGGTACCGCATCGTCACTCCCCGACCCGGCCGTCCGCGAAATAGCCGGCCCCGCCGGGATACCACGCGGCCGCGAGGTCAATCACCGGTGCCACGTTGGTCGCCCACCAGGCATAGTGATTCGGTCGGGTGGCGCGCCTGCGCCACAAGTCGGCGACGTGGTGCAACCAGGTCAGCACAACGGCGACGCACTCGTCGACGCGTCCCTCGCCCAGATCACGATCGCCGGGGTCGGTGCCGGATCGGTCGCGCGCGGCGTGCAGTGCGTTGCGTTCCCGTTCCAGAAGTCCGCCGGATCGCAGCCGCTCGGTGACGACCGTGCCCAGGTCGGCCCCCTGCACCTGGCAACCCACCGTGAGGATCAACAGGTATTCGTCGATCAGCGGAGGCCGGCCCGGCCCCGCGCCGCCCCAGTCGACGATGCCGGTGACCTGGCCTTGCGCGCCGTCGACCAGGACGTTGGCGGGCGTGTAGCCACCATGAGTCCAGCCCACCGGCATCCGCCATTCGCGCACGTCGCGGCGCAGCATCTGCGAGAGCCGGTCCACCTTCACCGCCCGGCCGGGATCGAGCCTTCGGCACATGTGCGCCAGGCCGGCCAAGGGGCCGACAAGCCAGCGCCACAACATGATCGCGTTGTCGACGCCGACGAATGTGGTGGTCCGCCGATGCAGTGGCGCAATCGCGCTCAGGGCCGCGGTGGTCAGTTCCTCGACGCGGTCGGGGTGGTAGGTCAGCGCCTCGGTCAGTCCGATGCCCGGCAGGAACGACTCCACGGACAGGGTCGCGTCGCTGCGCTCGTCGAAGGCCAGGACCCGGGGCAGCAGCTCGCGCCATGCGCCGTCGAGGCCATGGTGAATAGCGAGCTCGGAGAGCACCCGGCGCTGGGTGCGCAGTTCCGCGGTTCCCAGCAGGCCCCGGGCCACCTTCAGCACGGCCGACGGTGATCCCTGGTCGGCGCCGAGCAGGAATGCGGTCGTGTCGTCGACGAGTTCGGTCGGCGGGGTGCCGAGTTCGATGTCGATGAGACCGATGGGTAGGTAGTCGGCGCCGCCGTTGGACGGCGTCGTCGAGCTCATGCCCTCAGCGCTCATCGGCGGCCCACCCGCGCAAAGATACGCCCAGCGCCCAGAAGGCGCGGCGCCGAGGTGGCGCCAGCGGTCGAATCATGTTCGGCAACAACGCTTTCAAAAAAGCCGCGGTATCGGAGAACGCCTTCGCGCCCCACGTCCCGGCCGAACGGACGCGCGGAGGAGCCCGGCGACGCCCCGCGGTAGGGCTCGGTTGACTCCGAGAACGCAAGGCTGGTCATGCTTCGGTACCCATCTGTACGGCGCTGTGCGGCGCACCGCGCGGGGCAACGCTCCTCGGGCGCGACGACCCCGTCCCGGCGGCCCGGCGCGCCCGCACGCAGTGACGTCCGCAGGTGCGATCCAATAGATAGCTCAGCGTGATTATCAACCTGCCCAAGGCCCCGTCTCGCTCCTAACACGCCGCCCCGCGGCCGCGACCACCGCGACACTGCCATACCGATGTTGGATCTATCCGATACTTTACATACTTATTGTCGCAATAGATACCCAAGGACAGACTAACGGTCTTTGCGCGGGTGGCCGCGGCCCCGATCCGCCATGCCCGCGCTACTAGCCTGGCATCAGGTTTCGGACGACGTTCGTGCGAGGCCGACGACCGCGACGAACCGCCGAGAGTGAGCCCGTGACCCAGGACGACCCGGTAGCGCTGACCCGCGCCCTGCTCACCACACCCGCCGTGTTGAGGCATGGTTTCCTCGACGTGCTGGGCGAATCGACGCGCGCCCCGGCTCCGACATTTGCCCAGCGCGCCATGAACAGCCCCTTCGTCGCGACCGTGTACGAGCGGCTGTGGCGCCCGGTCTCCTTCTACACGGCCAGCGGCGTCACCACCGGCGCCGAGCAACGGCGCGCGGCCTCGGCTCTGCGTCTTGCCGCCGCTCGACGGCTGCTCGACGTCGCCTGCGGCCCGGGCAATTTCACCGGCCCCCTCGCCGGGCGCCTGGCCGGCGGCGGCCTGGGGGTCGGATTCGACATCTCCGAGCCGATGTTGGCCCGGGCCGTGTTGGACAACAGCACGCCGCGGACCTGCTACGTCCGCGGCGATGCCCGCGCGCTGCCGTTCGCCGACGCGACCTTCGACGCCGTGTGCTGCTTCGGCGCGCTGTACCTGATGCCGGAGCCGTATCGCGTCGCATCCGAGATGGTGCGGGTGCTAGCGCCCGGCGGCAGGATCGCGGTGCTGACCAGCTACAGCCCCGACTTCTTCCCGATCCGCCACATCCTGACCACCGGAGCCCGCCAGATCGGGCTCACCATGTTCGACCGGCACTGCTTCGTCGACCTCTTCGCGGCGGCGGGGCTGGTCGACATCGACCAACAGGCGCAGCGGGCGCTGCAGTTCGTCGCGGCGCGCAAGCCGGGGTGACCGACTCCGCGAGCGGCACAACGCCTCTCGCGGGCTTTGCCAGACTTTGACGCCGCGTGGCGCTCGCCGACCGTCGCGGACATCATTGCGCGATCGTGACCGGCAGGTGGACTGCCGGTGCAACCGCGAAGTCGCTTGCGTCACTTGGCCGCTCGGCAGGCGCTCGAGGGGCGACCCTGATCATGGTGGGCGCCGCGACGGCCCTGATCACGGCGTTGGCGTGGCCGCAATTGCGTCTGGCCGACGTGCTCAGCGCCGAGGACACCGCCAAGCTTGCGGTGATCCGGGCCACCTCGGTGCTGGCCCCGCTGCCGGCGCTCGCCCTCGAACAGCTCGCGCGGGCCGCCGCCCGTCTGGCGGTGCCCGCGGGCGCCGAGGTCATTCGCCAGGGCGACCCCGGCGACCGGTTCTACATGATCGCCGCGGGTGAGGCCGACGTGACCGTCGACGGCGGCCCGATGGGCACGCTGGGTCCCGGCGACTCGTTCGGCGAAATCGCCCTGCTCCACGACGTGCCACGCCTGTTCACCGTGACGGCGCGCCAGGATCTCGACCTGGTGGTCGTCGATCGCGCCGAGTTCCTCGGCGCCCTGTCGAACCACCCCGGCGCCGCCGGCCGACTTTGCGGGGTCACCGCCCCGCCGGTGGAGGAACGCCTGGTGGAACTGGACCGCGACGACGCGCTGGGCGGCCGGTCGGTCGCCCAGCTGCTGGCGGCACAGCAGCCCCTGACCGGAATCGGTGCCGATGAGCTCCGCGAGCTCGCCGACACCACCCGCGTGGTGACCGCCCCGGACGGCGCGATCGTCATCCGCGAGGGTGACTACGCCCAGACCTACTACCTCGTCCTCGACGGCGCCGCCCAGGTGCTCAGGGGCGAGCGGACGGTGCGCGACCTCGGCCCGGGGGACGGCTTCGGCGAGCAGGCGACCCTGCGCGACGTCCCGCGCATCGCCACCGTACGGGCCATCGGGGACACCACGCTGGTGGCCGTGGAACGCGAGGCATTTCAGCGCGCGCAGCGAGTCAAATAACGCTGTCAAACCAATTTCTGTGGAGCTAAGGGGATTCGAACCCCTGACCTACTCGATGCGAACGAGTCGCGCTACCAACTGCGCCATAGCCCCTGACCGATAGCAGGCTACCAGGCGCGGCACCAACCGCCGAACCGCGAGCACTACTGCCCGACGGCGCGCGGCAATTCCCTGGACCAGCCGTAATTCCGCGCCGGCACCGAGTAGTCAAGATGTTCGAAGATCGGGTCCTCGTCGTCGATCTCGAGCACCACCGCGCCCGGGCGCCGCAGCCGGGACGGCACCACGTCGTACTCCCGGTCGTGAGCGTTCTCCACGCCGAGCCGCGCGCGAGCCATCCGCTGCATCCGGCGCCGCCGCACCCTCTCCTCGATGCGGGTCTGGCGGCGCAGATACGCCAGGTAGAGCACCGTCACGGTGGTGGCGCTGCCACAGATCCACCAGGCGCTGGGGGTCAGCTCGAACGCCGCGGTGGCCGAACCGACCAGGACGACCGCCATCGCCATCAGCACCCGCTTGCGGAAGACGTATTTGCGGGCGCTGACCGCCGCGGCGTTCCGGGAGTCGAATCGGCGCCGCCGCGAGCCCGGTGCGACCGACGGGCGCGGGGTTTCGTCCTCGTCGTCGCCGGCGTCGGCCTCGGGTTCGAGGCCGGAGGAGTCCTCGACATAGTCGTAGCGGTCCTCCTCGTCGCGCACCGCTTCGTCGTCGTCGGACGCATCGGCGCCGGCGTCGGTCCCCTCCGGCGCGCCGTCCGAGCCCACGGCGACGGGCGCCGGTTCCGTCGCCGCGGCGCTTGCTCCCGCGGGCAGGGCCCCGGAGTCCTCGATGACGTCGACGTCGAGATAGTCGGGCTCGGCGGACCCGGTGGTGGCGACCTGGACGACGACCGGCCGGGCGCGCTGCAGCTCGTCGGTCTCGGGGTCCTGGTCGGCGTCCGGGTTGCGGTGTAGGTCCTGGTCAGCACCCATGAACTCGTCGTCGGCCGGCTCTTGCTCCGGCTTCCAGTCGGGATCGCTGCGGTGGCCCGCGGCGGGGCCGCCGCGCTTGAGCAGCCGGGAACCGGCGTCGCCGTTGAGCACCCGCGTCGCCAGGGCCACGTCGCTGGTGCGGCGCACCGCGTCGCGTTTGCTGATCAGCATCGGAACCAGGACGAACAGCCACAGCACCACGAGCGAGATCCACAACAACGACTGCGGGATGCTTGGCATGATGACCTGCTCTCTTCGTTCCCATCCCCGCGAGGCCGGTCGGTGGCCAGCGCGGCCGGGTCAAGTGACCAGCACAATTACACACCTGTAATTTCGCTCTCACAAGCACCAAACGTCACTCGTGTCGCGCCAGTCACAGCGCGTGTCGGCAGTCGGGTTGCTGGCGGCGCGGGCCGCCGCCCGGTCACACCCAGCTGGCGCGGCCGGCGCGGACCAGGGCCGAGGCCACCGAGCCGTACACCTCTTCGACGGTGATGGCCATCAGCAGGTGGTCTCGCCACGCCTTGTCGACCTCGAGGTATCGGAGCAGCAGGCCCTCTTCCCGGAACCCAGCCTTCGCCAACACCGCACGGCTGGCGGCGTTCTCGGGTCGCACCGTGGCCTCGACGCGATGCAGCATCCGGACCGAAGCAATGGTCGAGTCCCAGCGCCAGCGCCGCGGTCGCCACTCCCCCGCCGGTCGCCGACCGGCACACCCAGTAGCCGATCCACGCCGACCGCAGGGCCCCGTGCACGACGTTGCCGATGGTCAGCTGACCGCAGAACCGCCCGTCCAACTCGATGACGTAGGGCAGCATGCGGCCCTTGCGGGCCTCCGCCCGCAGACCCGAACACAATGCCGGCCAGGCGGCGACGGAATGCCGGACCGCCCAATCACCCTCCGCGCTGGGCTCCCAAGGTTCCAGGTGGGCACGATCGGCCTGCCGCGCCCGACTCCACTGGGCGCCGTCCCGCGTGCGCACCGGGCGCAACCGGACCACGCCGGCGCGGACCCGCAGCGGGCCGACGTCCACGGGCCAACCCGGGTGACGGGAGTTGTAGCGCAACAGGTTCACGCGCATCGCAATCCTCAGCCGCGTTGCGCCAGGAAGGCGACGTCGACGAGCTCGCCGGTGCGGATCTGCTCGGCACCGGTGGGGACGACGACCAGGCAGTTCGCTTCGGCGAGCGTGGCCAGCAGGTGCGACGAGGCGCCGGGAGCACCGCCGAGCGCCTGCACCAGGTACTCCCCGGTGTCCTGGTCGCGCATCAGCTGACCGCGCAGGTAGCCCTTGCGCCCGGCCACCGAGGTGATCGGCGAGAGGGTGCGGGCACGCACGATCCGGCGCATCGGCTGGCGCTTGCCCAGGGACAGCCGCAGCAGCGGCCGGACCATCACCTCGAAGACCACCAGCGCGCTGACGGGGTTGGCGGGCAGCAGAAACGTCGGGACCCCCTCGCGGCCCAGCTGGCCGAAGCCCTGGACCGACCCGGGATGCATGGCGACCCGGACCACCTCCATCTCGCCGAGTTCGGACAGCGCGGTCCGCACCGCCTCGGCGGCCGCGCCGCCGACCGCGCCGGCGATGACGACGGCCTCCGAGCGATTGATCTGGCCCTCGACGATGTCGCGCAGCTCCCGGGGGTCGCCGCTGACGATGCCGACCCGGTTGACCTCGGCGCCGGCGTCGCGGCCCGCGGCCGCCAGCGCATAGGAGTTGACGTCGTACACCTGCCCGTTGCCCGGGGTGCGCGAGATGTCGACCAGCTCCCCGCCGACGGCCATCACCGACAGCCGCGGCCGCGGATGCACCAGCACCCGTTCGCGGCCGACCGCCGCCAGCAGGCCCACCTGGGCCGCACCGATGATCGTCCCGGCGCGCACGGCGACGTCACCGGGCTGGACGTCGTCGCCGGCGCGGCGCACGTAGGCACCCGAGGGCGCCCCGCGCAGAATCCGCACCTTCGACGTCCCGCCGTCGGTCCACCGCAGCGGCAGCACCGCGTCGGCCAGCGTGGGCAGCGGCGCGCCGGTGTGCACCCGGACGGCCTGGCGGGGCTGCAGCCGGCTGGGCGTGCGCGCACCGGCCTCGATGGTGCCCATCACCGGCAGGACCAGCCCGCCGCGCCGGTCCGCCTCCTCGGTGACGTCGCCCGAGATCCCGTCGAGCTCGTCACTGCCGACCTCGCCGACGCCGAGCACATCGACGCTGCGCACCGCGTAGCCGTCGATCGCGGCCTGATCGAAACCGGGCAGGGGCCGCTCGGTGACCACCTCCTCGGCGCACATCAGGCCCTGCGCCTCGGCGATGGCGACGCGTATCGGCCGCGGGGCCACCGCCGCGGCCGTTATCCGGGCCTGCTGCTCCTCCACAGAACGCACAAGCGCGCCTTTCTGCCCTCCAGCCCCGACGGGCGCGATCCCCGGTGACGCGGCTCCCGGTGCACCGGGACCGCATGGTTTCGCCGGGCTAGCGCTCGGTCAGGCCTAACCGCGCCACCAACCATCGCCGCAGATCCGGGCCATAGTCGTCGCGATCCAAAGCAAAGTCAACCGCAGCTTTGAGGTAGCCGCCGGGATTTCCCAAGTCGTGTCGAGATCCACGATGCACGACGACGTGGACGGGGTGGCCCTCCGAAATCAGCAGCGCGACCGCATCGGTCAGCTGCACCTCGCCGCCGGCCCCGCGGTCGATGCGGCGCAGCGCGTCGAAGATCGCGCGGTCCAGCACGTAGCGGCCCGCCGCGGCGTACATCGACGGGGCGTCCTCGGCCTTGGGCTTTTCGACCATGCCCTTGACCTTCAGCACGTCGGGGTTGTCCGAGCCGGCGGCCGGATCCACGTCGAAGACCCCGTAGGCACTGATCTCCTCGGGGGCCACCTCGATCGCGCACAGCACGGTGCCGCCGTAGTCGGCGCGCACCTTGGCCATCGTCTCCAGGACGCCGGTCGGCAGCACCAGGTCGTCGGGCAGCAGGACCATCACCGCGTCCTCGTCCGCGGCCAGGGTGGGCTCCACACAGCCGATGGCGTGTCCGAGGCCCAGCGGCTGGGCCTGCACGACCGATTCCACCTTGATCAGTTGTGGTGCGCGCCGAACCTTGTCGAGCATCGCCTTCTTCCCGCGCTGCTCGAGGGTGCCCTCGAGCACCAGGTCCTGCACGAAATGCGCGACGACACCGTCCTTGCCCTCGGAGGTGACGATCACCAGACGCTCGGCACCGGCGGCGGCCGCCTCCTCGGCGACCAGCTCGATGCCCGGCGTGTCGACGACGGGCAGCAGCTCCTTGGGCACCGTCTTGGTCGCCGGCAGGAAACGCGTACCCAGGCCGGCCGCTGGGACGATCGCCGTGTAAGGCACGGGAACTTCAGCTCGTGACATCGCACACAACCATAACCCGCACCGCCGATGCGAGGGGGCGTGGCGGCGGTAACGGCCGGGCTGTCATCGTGGACCCGTGGCGAGGGTAGACAAGACCGCGCTGCGCGCGCGGTTGCTGGCTGCGCGGCGCGACGTTCCCGACAACGTTCGCACCACCGAGGCCCGCATGCTGTGCGCGGCGCTGGAGCCCGTGGTGTGCGCCGGCACCGTCTGCGCGTACGTGCCGGTGGGCACCGAGCCCGGATCCGTCGCGATGCTGGACATGCTCGCCCGCCGCGCCGGGCGGGTCCTGCTGCCGGTGGCACGCACCGCCGCCGACGGCGACCCGATGCCGTTGCAGTGGGGCGAGTACCGGCCCGACGCGCTGGCCGCCGGGCCCTGGGGGCTGCGCGAGCCCCTCCCACCCCGGCTACCGGCCTCCGCGCTGGCCGAGGCCGCGCTGGTGATCGTCCCGGCGCTCGCGGTCGACCGCCGGGGCGTGCGGCTGGGCCGAGGCGCCGGGTTCTACGACCGCTCGCTGCCGGCCCGTGACCCGCGGGCGCGCCTGATCGCCGTGGTGCGCGACGACGAGCTCCTCGACGAGCTGCCCGCCGAGCCGCACGACGTCGCGATGACGCACGCGCTCACGCCACGGCGCGGGGTGATCGCCCTGGCGGCCGGCACCGGGGAATGAAGCAGGCCACGTGGCGGTTCTAGCACTTGAAACGCTAGAGTGCTAACAGGCTCTATCCACCCTGTAAGCCCCCGACCCGGAGGTTCACGTGCCGACCTACACCTATGAGTGCACGGAGTGCGGCGACCGCTTCGACATCACGCAGGCCTTCACCGACGACGCGCTGACCACCTGCGAGAAGTGCTCCGGTCGGCTGCGCAAGCGGTTCAACTCGGTGGGCATCGTGTTCAAGGGCAGCGGCTTCTACCGCACCGACAGCCGCGAGTCGGGCAAGGCCAAGACCGGCGGGGCCAACGGATCCAGCGGCACCAACGGCTCCACCGCCCCATCGGGCGCTTCGGGTGGCGGCTCGTCGGAGAGCTCGGGCTCGAGCGAGAAGTCCGCGTCCGGATCCGCCGAGAAATCGGCCGGCACCAGTTCCAGCTCCACCCCGTCCCCGGCGGCGGCGTCGAGCTAGCTCAGCAGTTATCCACAACCCCGCCCGCGGCCGGCGCCCCCGGCGCCTACCGTGGCGGCGTGGCGGGAGCTTCGCTCAACCCTTCGTTGTGGCGCCGACTGACGGCGTCGTCGCGCCCGGACTGGACCCGCACCGTGCGGGCCCGGCGGGTGGCCGCGGGCGGGCTCGTCGTGCTCGCCGGGATCGCGATGCTGCGGCCGGGCCCGGACGGCGATCACGCCGAGGTCGTCGTCGCCGCGCATGACCTCACCCCCGGCACCGCGCTGAGCGCCGACGATGTCCGACTCGAAACTCGTTCGCGTGCAACCATTCCCGACGGTTCAGCTGCCGACCTGGGCGCCGTGGTCGGTGCGACGCTGGCGGGCCCGGCCCGCCGCGGTGAAGTGCTCACCGACGTCCGGTTGCTCGGCAGCCGGCTCGCCGAGTCGACTGCCGGCCCCGGTGCGCGGATCGTGCCGCTGCGCCTGGCCGACGGGGCCCTCCTCGACCTCGTCCGCGTCGGCGACGTCGTCGACGTGCTCGCCGCGCCGGCCACCGATTCGCCGGCGACCGGTCAGCCGGCCGGCAAGGTGGTGGCCACCGACGCCGTCGTGGTCCTCGTGTCGGCCGGTCGAAAAGCCCAGGCCACCGAGGGCGACCGCGTAGTGTTGGTGGCGCTGCCGGCTCGCGTGGCGAACGCGGTGGCGGGTTCGACGCTGGGTCAGGCGGTAACCCTGACCCTGCACTGAGTGCCCGGCCACGACTCGGGGCGTGACCCGCAGCAAACTCTGCCCAGTCCCAGAAAGGACACCTCGATGCTCAAAGGGTTCAAGGAGTTTCTCTCCCGGGGCAACATCATCGACCTGTCTACCGCGGTGGTCATCGGTACCGCGTTCACCGCGCTGGTCACGCAGTTCACCGACAACGTCATCAAGCCGCTGATCAACCGCATCGGCGTCAACCAGCAGTCGAACGTCGGCATCCTGCGGATCGGCATCGGTGGCGGCCAGGCCATCGACCTCAACAACGTCTTGTCGGCCGCGATCAACTTCGTCATCATCGCGGCGGTGGTGTACTTCCTGGTGGTGCTGCCGTACACGACGCTGCGCAAACGTGGTGAAGTCGAGGTGGCCGAAGACGCGCAGGTCGTCCTGCTCAAAGAGATCCGCGACCTACTGGCCCAGACCAACGGCGACTCATCCGGCAAGCGCGTCGGTGCAGTGGACAAGACGCCGCCCCCGAGCCACGGACCGCGCGCGGACGCCGAATCGCACTGAGCTGCGGCTGCGCGGGGTCAGATCTCCAGGCTCGACAGCTGCCCGATGATCTGGGCGGCGAGCGGATTCAACGTCGCCATCCCGTCGCGCACCGCGTACCGGGAACCGGCGAGGTTGACCACCAGGGTGCTTCCCGACACCCCAGCCAGACCGCGGGACAACCCCGCGTCGATGATCCCCGCGGACAGGCCCGAAGCCCGGATCGCCTCGGCGATGCCGAGGATCTCCCGGTCGAGAATCTCGCGGGTGGCCTCCGGTGCGACATCGCGCGGCGTGACGCCGGTGCCACCGACGGAGACCACCAGATCCACCCCGCCGATCACCGCGGTGTTGAGCGCATTGCGAATCTCGACCTCGTCGGCCTCGACCGCCACCACTCCGTCCACGACGAACCCCGCCTCGGTCAACAACTCGGTGACCAACGGCCCGCTGTGGTCCTCGTCGCCGTGCGCGGTGCGGTCATCGACCACCACCACCAGCGCCCGGCCCACCACCAATTGCGCACCCGTCTCCATGGGAGCAACCGTATATCCGAGCTCCGACAACGCCCCTGCCGAGGGCTCCTCGACCCGCATCACTGATCCGCCTTGCCGAGGGTGACCTGGACGGTCCGGCTGCCGCCGCCGGCGGGATCCTCGAAGGTCAGCGTGATCTTGTCGCCCGGCGCTTTGGAACGCACGGCGGCGACCAGCGCGTCGGCGCTGTTGATCGGCCGGTCGTCGACTTTGGTGACGACGACGCCCTTGGGCAGGCCGGCGCTCGCGGCAGCACCGCCCTGCACGACCTCGACGACCTTGGCGCCGGGAGAGCCCTTGTCGTTGGTCACCTGCACACCCAGCGACGCGTGCGACGCCTTGCCGCTGCTGATCAGCTCGTCGGCGATGCGCTTGGCCTGGTCCACCGGGATGGCGAAGCCGAGCCCGATCGACCCGCTCTGGGCATCCGGCGAGTCGGCGCCGAGGGTGGCGATCGCCGAGTTCACCCCCACCAGCTGGCCGCTCATGTTGACCAGGGCGCCGCCCGAGTTACCCGGGTTGATCGCCGCGTCGGTCTGGATCGCGTCCAGCACGGTGTTCTGGTTGCCCGCCTCGCCGGTCGTGGATACCGGCCGGTTCAGGGCGCTGACGATGCCCGTCGTCACGGTGCCGGACAGGCCCAGCGGGGATCCGATCGCCACCACCGGCTGGCCGACGCGCAGGTCCGACGAGGAGCCCAGCGAGATCGGAGTGAGCCCGGAGACGCCCTGCACGCGGATCACGGCGATGTCGCTGGTCGGATCCGTGCCCACCACCGTGAAGGGCGCGGTGCGCCCGTCGGAGAACGTCACCGTCGTCTTCGGTGCCGGATTGACGGGTCCGGCCGGCGGCTTGCCCGGGCCCGGGCCCGCGGCGGCCGCGACCACGTGGTTGTTGGTCAGGATCAGCCCGTCGGAGGACAGGATGATGCCGGAGCCCTCCTCGGATTGGCGGCCCAGGTCGGTCTCGAGCATGACGACGCTGGGCACCACCTTGGCGGCGACCTGTTCGACGCTGTCTGCCGGCATGTTGGCCGCCGGGACGCTGGAAGCGGCCCCGATGACGCGGCCGCCGTGCCCGCCGGTCGAGTGCGCGCCCAGCTCGACGACCGTGGCCGCGGCACCACCGATGCCGGCCGACACCACCGCGATGGCCAGCGCGCCGGCGGCCAGCAGGCCCCCACGGGAGCGCTTCTGGCGTACCGGAGGGGGGCCCATCGGGGGCAGCATCCCGGGCATCGGCCCCGCCCCGGTGCCGCCGGGCACGGCGCCCGGCCCGCCGCCACCGAACGGATCGTGGGGCCGACGGTACTGTGCCGTCGGCGAGGGCTGGGACTGCGGGTAACGCCAGTCGTACTGCTGGTTGTAGGGGTGCTGCTGCCCCTGCGCGTACGCGGGGCCTCCGGGCTGGTTGGGCGCGGTGCGGTAGCCCGGCTGCTGCTGCGGCGGTGGCGAATACCTCGGGTGATTCGTCATGTCGCTAAGTTCGCTCTTCCTGTAAATGTCGGCTGGTGTGGGCACGACTCGACCTGAATTCCAACAGTAACTGCACAACTACCTTGCGCGCGCGGACTGAGAGTCCACTGAGATAACGTTCGCCGATTCCCCAGAGTTCGCCGTGTTTCCCGGCGCGGGCGCGCCCGGCACGGAGTGAGCCCCGGGATCGTCGGGGCCGAAGTCCGCGGCGGCCGCCGCGTAGGGCCCGCCCGGCATGGGCCGGCCGGGAAGCACCACATAGATCGCGGTCCCCGGGGGCTGCCCACCCGGCACGGTGTCTTCGACGCGAAGCGTCCCGCCGTGCCTGAGCACGACCTGTTTCACGATCGCCAGCCCCAGGCCCGAGCCCGGCATGGCCCGTGCGGTCGTCGACCGGTAGAAGCGCTCGAACACCAGGCGGCGCTCCTGCGGCGGAATCCCCGGGCCGTAATCCCAGACCACGAATTCGACGTGCGAGTCGTCGAGCTGCCTCATCCCGACGCCGACGCGGCCGCCCGGCGGGCTCCACTTGGCGGCATTGTCCATGAGGTTCAACGCCGCACGCGACAGCCCGGCCGAGTCACCGTAGACCTGCCACGGGGTGACCTGGACGTCGAACTGGATGTCGTTGCGCCGCCGCTTGACCCGCTCGAGGCTGCGATCCACCACCTCGGACATGTCCACCAGTTCGTGCACCACCTGGCCGGCGTCGTCGCGGGACAGGTCCACCAGATCGCCCACCAGGGTGGACAGTTCCTCGATCTGCGCGAGCACGTCGGCGCGCAGATCCACCATCTCCTGCTCGGGCAGCCGGGGCGCGCCCGGTTCCATCGAGGCCATCAGCAGCTCGACATTGGTGCGCAGCGAGGTCAGCGGCGTGCGTAATTCGTGCCCCGCGTCGGTCACCAGCCGGGCCTGCCGCTCCCGCGACTCGGCCAACGCCCGCAACATCAGGTTGAACGCCTCGGTCAGCCGGGCCAACTCGTCGCTGCCGACCACTGGGATGGGCCGCAGATCGTCGGTGCGCGCCACCCGTTCGGCCGCCGCGGTCAGCCGGGCCACCGGGCGCAACCCGGCTTTGGTCACCATGCCGCCGGCCACCGCGGCGACCACGACACCGATGCCGCCGACGATCAGCAACACCCAGCCGACCTGGTTCATCACCGCCTGCGTGGGCTTGAGGCTCTTGGAGATCAGCAGCGTGCTGCCGTTGGGCAGGTGGATGGCCAGTATCCGCTGATCGGACGCCGTGCGCCGCGACATCAACAGCTCACCGTTGATCACGGCCTTCTCCGGCGCGCCGACCGGGAGCGTCTGACCCGGCTGCTGGGCGGTGTAGATGGAGCGGCCCGGGTTAACCAGCATCGCGTTGACGTCGGAATAGGCGCTGCCCTCGATCGCCTTCCCGGGGTCGGCGCCCAGCGACCCGCTGGCGATCATCAGCTGCGCCCGGCTCTGCAGCTGATTGTCGATGTCCTTGTACAGCGCCGCCGATACCGAGGCGTAGACGGCGAAGTCCATCAACAGGACGACCATCACGCCCGTCGACATCGCCATCAGCATCACCCGCCACCGCAGGGAGAGCGAACTGGCGGGCCGCCAGGCGGTGCGACGTCGCCGGTTGAACCGGATCATCGCGGGAACAGGCTCATCAGGGCGGCGTCTCCCGCAGCACGTAACCCACGCCGCGCACCGTGTGGATCAGCCGGGGCTCGCCCTCGGCCTCGGTCTTGCGGCGCAGATACCCGACGTAAACCTCCAGCGCATTACCCGAGGTCGGGAAGTCGAAGCCCCACACCTCCTCGAGGATGCGGCTGCGGGTGAGCACGCGGCGCGGGTTGGCGATCAGCATCTCCAGCAGCGCGAACTCGGTGCGGGTCAGGCTGATCTGCCGCTGCCCGCGGGTCACCTCGCGGGTCACCGGGTCCAGGGCCAGGTCGGAGAACCGCAGGGCGACCGACTCGGCGGCATCGTCATCGTCGGGTTTGGTGCGGCGCAACAGCGCGCGCATGCGCGCCAGCAGCTCTTCGAGCGCGAACGGCTTCGGCAGGTAGTCATCGGCGCCGGCGTCCAGGCCCGCGACGCGCTCGGAGACCGAGTCGCGGGCGGTGAGCACCAGAATCGGCAGGTCGTCGCCGGTGCTGCGGAGCTGGCGGCACACCTCCAGGCCGTCCAGCCGCGGCATCATCACGTCCAGGACCAGGGCGTCGGGCCGCTCGGACGCGATCTTGTCGAGGGCCTCGACCCCGTCGTGGGCGAGCTCGACCGAATAGCCGTTGAAGGAAAGTGACCTGCGCAGCGACTCGCGCACCGCGCGGTCGTCGTCGACGACCAGTATCCGCACGGCCATCAGTCTGGCCCCGGCGCCTGAGAGCGGCCTGAGAGGCGCGCCGGGTGTCCGGCGGGATTAACGCTTGTCGAGATCGATGAGGCCGAGACGGGCCGCCTTGAGCAGGCGGCGGGGCAACTTGTGCCGCTGGCCCGCCACCGTGACGCCGACGAGCTCGGTCCGGGTGGCCTTCCACTGCGCGCGGCGGCTTCGGGTGTTGGCGCGCGACATCCTGCGCTTGGGTGTGGCCATGGTCGGGCCTTACTCCTCATTCGGGCTTCTGGTGGGCATGTCGCGGCATGGCCGGGCGGGCCGGACGAGCGACGATTGCCCTTCAGGATAGTCGCTGGCCTCGTGGGCGCCAAAATGGGCCGCGCGCGCCGGCACAGGAGCCTTGACGCGGCACCGGCCGCACCCGCTAACCTACCGGTTGGTTGGTTGTGCTCAGCGGTGAGTCGAGGAACGGAGGGCGCCCATGGCCTCGGCTTCCGGTGCTTCCGTTGCTCCCGTCCGGATCGCGAACTGCTCGGGCTTCTACGGCGACCGCCTCTCGGCGATGCGCGAGATGCTGACCGGCGGGGACGTGGACTTCATCACCGGCGACTACCTGGCCGAACTGACCATGCTCATCCTGGGTCGCGACCGCATGAAACATCCGGAGCGCGGCTACGCCAAGACCTTCCTGATCCAGCTCGAGGACTGCCTCGGCGAGGCCCGCGACCGGGATGTGCGCATCGTGGCCAACGCCGGCGGCCTCAACCCGGCCGGGCTGGCCGACGCCGTGCGCGCCCTGGCCACGCGGCTGGGCATCGACGCCCGGGTCGCCCACGTCGAGGGCGACGACCTGGCGCCGCGCGCGGGGCAACTCGGGCTCGGCTCGCCGCTGACGGCCAACGCCTACCTGGGCGCGTGGGGCATCGTCGACTGCCTCGACGCCGGGGCCGACGTCGTGGTCACCGGCCGGGTCACCGACGCCTCGGTGACGGTGGGCGCCGCGGCCGCGCACTTCGGCTGGAACCGCACCGATTACGACCGGCTCGCCGGCGCCGTGGTCGCCGGCCACGTCATCGAATGCGGCGTCCAGGCCAGCGGCGGCAACTATTCGTTCTTCACGGAGATTCCCGACCTCGGGCACGCCGGCTTCCCGCTGGCCGAGGTCCACGCCGACGGGTCCTCGGTGATCACCAAGCACCCCGGCACCGGCGGACTGGTCAGCGTCGACACCGTCACCGCGCAGTTGCTCTACGAGATCGGCGGCGCCCGCTACGCCAACCCCGACGTCACCGCCCGGATGGACAGCATCGCGTTGGCCTCCGACGGGCCCGACCGGGTGGCAATCAGCGGGGTGCGCGGCGAGCCGCCGCCGCCCACCCTCAAGGTGTCGCTGAACAGCATCGGCGGGTACCGCAACGCCATGACCTTCGTGCTGACCGGCCTGGACGTCGAGGCCAAGGCCGATCTGGTGCGCCGCCAGCTCGAGGACGCGCTCACCGTCAAGCCCGCCGAGCTGGTGTGGACCCTGGCCCGCACCGACCACGCCGACGCCGACACCGAGGAGACCGCCAGCGCCATGCTGCGCTGCGTCGTGCGCGACCCCGACCCCGCCAACGTCGGACGCCAATTCTCCTCGGCAGCCGTCGAATTGGCGCTCGCCAGCTACCCGGGATTTCACGTGACCGCCCCGCCGGGCGACGGTCAGGTCTACGGCGTGTTCACCGCCGGGTACGTCGATGCCGCCGCCGTGCCGCACGTCGCCGTACACCCCGACGGTTCCCGCACCGAAATCGGCTGCGCCACAGAAATTCTCGATCTTTCACCCGCGGACCCGCCACCGCTGCCCGAGCCGCTGCCGGCAGGCCCGACGCGCCGCGTGCCGCTGGGCCGCATCGCCGGTGCCCGCAGCGGCGACAAGGGCGGCTCGGCCAACGTCGGGGTCTGGGTGCGCACCGACGACCAATGGCGCTGGCTGGCCAACACGTTGACCGTCGAGGCGCTCGGGGAGCTGCTGCCCGAGGTGACGGAGTTCGAAGTCACCCGGCACGTGTTGCCGAACCTGCGCGCGGTGAACTTCGTCATCAACGGCATCCTGGGCCAGGGCGTCGCCTACCAGGCGCGGTTCGATCCGCAGGCCAAGGGGCTCGGAGAGTGGCTGCGCAGCCGTTACGTCGAGGTGCCGGAAGGGCTTTTATGACTCTGTGGAACACCCCTGAGCGCGACCAGCTGCGAAAGACGGTGCGCGCGTTCACCGAACGCGAGATCCTGCCGCACGCCGACGAGTGGGAGCGCGTGGGCGAACTGCCGCGCGATCTGCATCGCCGCGCCGGAGATGCCGGCCTGCTGGGCGCGGGCTTCCCCGAGGCGGTCGGCGGGGGCGGCGGGGACGGCGCCGACGCGGTGATCATCTGCGAGGAGGTGCACCAAGCCGGCGCCCCCGGTGGGGTCTTCGCCTCCCTGTTCACCTGCGGCATCGCGGTGCCGCACATGATCGCCTCCGGTGACTCGCGGCTGATCGAGGAGTTCGTCCGGCCCACGCTGGCCGGCGAGAAGATCGGCGCGCTGGCCATCACCGAGCCCGGCGGCGGCTCAGACGTCGGCCACCTGCGGACCACGGCGGTGCAGGACGGCGACCACTACGTCGTCAACGGCGCCAAGACCTACATCACCTCCGGGGTGCGCGCGGACTTCGTCGTCACCGCGGTGCGCACCGGGGGCCCCGGCGCGGCCGGGGTCTCGCTGCTGGTGGTGGAGAAGGGCACGCCGGGTTTCGAGGTCAGCCGCAAGCTGGACAAGATGGGCTGGCGGTCCTCGGACACCGCCGAGCTGTCCTACACCGACGCGCGCGTGCCCGCGGCCAACCTCGTCGGCCCCGAGAACAGTGGGTTCCTGCAGATCGCCCAGGCCTTCGTGTCCGAGCGCATCGGCCTCGCCGCCCAAGCGTATTCGAGCGCGCAACGCTGCCTGGACCTGACGGTGCAGTGGTGCCGCGACCGGGAGACGTTCGGGCGCCCGCTGATCTCGCGGCAGTCGGTGCAGAACACGCTGGCCGAGATGGCCCGGCGCATCGACGTGGCCCGCGTCTACTCGCGCAATGTGGTCGAGCGTCAGCTGGCCGGCGAGACCAACCTGATCGCCGAGGTGTGCTTCGCCAAGAACACCGCCGTCGAGGCCGGCGAATGGGTGGCGCATCAGGCCGTCCAGCTTTTCGGCGGCATGGGCTACATGGCCGAATCCGAAGTCGAACGCCAATACCGGGACATGCGCATCCTCGGCATCGGCGGCGGCACCACCGAAATCCTCACCGCACTGGCCGCCAAAACCCTGGGGTATCAATCGTGACCGTATTGCGCTCGACGCTCGACCCGCATGCCCCCGCCTACGCCGAGGCGGCGTCGGCGGCGAACGCCAGGCTCGACGAGATCGACGGCGAGCTCGCCAAAGCCCTTGCGGGCGGCGGACCCAAGTACGTCGAGCGCCACCACGACCGCGGCAAGCTCACCGCGCGCGAACGCATCGAACTGCTCGTCGACCCGGACTCACCGTTCCTGGAGCTGTGCCCGCTCGCGGCCTATGGCAGCGCCTTTCAGGTCGGCGCCAGCCTGGTCACCGGCATCGGCGCGGTCTCCGGCGTGGAATGCATGATCGTCGCCAACGATCCGACCGTCAAGGGCGGGACCAGCAACCCGTGGACGCTGCGCAAGATACTGCGGGCCAAGAAGATCGCCCTGGAAAACCGGCTTCCGGTCATCTCCCTGGTGGAGTCCGGCGGCGCGGACCTGCCCACCCAGAAGGAGGTCTTCATCCCCGGCGGGCAGATGTTCCGCGACCTCACCCGGCTTTCGGCGGCCGGAATCCCCACCATTGCACTGGTTTTCGGCAACTCCACCGCGGGCGGCGCCTATGTGCCGGGCATGTCCGACCACGTGGTGATGATCAAGGAACGTTCAAAGGTGTTCCTGGCGGGTCCGCCGCTGGTCAAGATGGCCACCGGTGAGGAGTCCGACGACGAATCCCTGGGCGGCGCCGAAATGCACGCCCGCGTCTCCGGTTTGGCCGACTATTTCGCCGTCGACGAACTCGACGCCATCCGCATCGGGCGGCGCGTCGTCGCGAGGCTGAACTGGGTCAAGCAGGGCCCCGCGCCCGGCCCGGTGACCGAGCCGCTGTTCGACACCGAGGAGCTGATCGGCATCGTGCCCCCCGATCTGCGCACCCCGTTCGACCCGCGGGAGGTGATCGCGCGCATCGTCGACGGCTCCGACTTCGACGAGTTCAAGGCGATGTACGGGTCGTCGCTGGTGACGGGCTGGGCCCGGCTGCACGGCTATCCGCTGGGCATCCTGGCCAACGCCCGCGGCATCCTGTTCAGCGAGGAGTCGCAGAAGGCCACCCAGTTCATCCAGCTGGCCAACCGCTCCGACACCCCACTGTTGTTCCTGCACAACACCACCGGCTACATGGTGGGCAGGGAATACGAAGAGGGCGGGATGATCAAGCACGGCTCGATGATGATCAACGCCGTCTCCAACTCGACCGTCCCGCACATTTCGGTGCTGATCGGCGCCTCCTACGGTGCCGGGCACTACGGCATGTGCGGCCGCGCCTACGACCCCCGGTTCCTGTTCGCCTGGCCGTCCGCCAAGGCCGCGGTGATGGGCGGGGCGCAGCTGTCGGGCGTCCTGTCGATCGTCGCCCGGGCGGCCGCCGAGGCGCGCGGGCAGCAGGTCGACGAGGCGGCCGACGCCGCGATGCGCGCCGCCGTCGAGGGGCAGATCGAGGCGGAGTCCCTGCCGCTGGTGTTGTCGGGGATGCTCTACGACGACGGGGTGATCGACCCGCGCGACACCCGCACCGTGTTGGGAATGTGCCTGTCCGCCATCGCCAACGGCCCGATCAAGGGAACGTCGAACTTCGGCGTCTTCCGGATGTGAGCCCCATGGGCATCACTCGGATACTGGTCGCCAACCGCGGGGAGATCGCCCGGCGGGTGTTCGCCACCTGCCGCAGGCTGGGCCTGGGCACCGTCGCGGTGCACACCGACCCCGACGCGGCCGCCCCCCACGTCTCCGAGGCCGACGCCCGGGTGCGGCTGGCCGACACCAACGACTATCTCAACGCCGACGCCCTGATCGCGGCCGCCCGCGCCGCCGGGGCCGACGCGGTGCATCCCGGCTACGGATTCCTCTCGGAGAACGCCGACTTCGCGGCCGCCGTCACCGCGGCGGGCCTGACCTGGATCGGGCCGCCGGTCGAGGCGGTACGGGCGATGGGCTCCAAGATCGAGTCCAAGAAGCTGATGGCCGCGGCCGGCGTTCCGGTGCTCGACGAACTCGACCCCGATTCGGTCACCGAGGCGCACCTGCCGGTGCTCGTCAAGGCCTCCGCCGGCGGGGGCGGGCGCGGCATGCGCGTGGTCCGCGAATTGTCCGCGCTGCCCGCCGAAGTCGCCGCGGCCCGCCGCGAGGCGCAGTCCGCCTTCGGCGATGCGACCGTGTTCTGCGAGCGCTACCTGCCGACCGGGCACCACGTGGAGGTGCAGGTCCTGGCCGACACCCACGGAACCGTCTGGGCCGTCGGGGAGCGGGAATGTTCGATTCAGCGCCGCCACCAGAAGATCATCGAAGAGGCCCCCTCCCCATTGGTCGAACGAACACCGGGCATGCGCGACAAGCTGTTCGACGCGGCCAGGCTGGCGGCGAGCGCGATCGGCTACACCGGCGCCGGAACGGTGGAGTTCCTGGCCGACGCCAACGGCGACTTCTACTTCCTCGAGATGAACACCCGGCTGCAGGTCGAGCACCCGGTCACCGAGGAGACCACGGGGCTGGATCTGGTCGAACTGCAGATCGCGGTCGCCGACGGGCACCCCCTCGGAGCCGAGCCCCCTGCCGCTCGAGGGTGTTCGATCGAGGCCCGCCTCTACGCCGAGGACCCGGCGCAGGGCTGGCAACCGCAGGCCGGATCGGTGCACGCCTTCGAGGTGCCGTCGGTCCGGACGCGGTTCGAGACGTTGGCATGGCGCACCGGCATCCGGCTCGACTCGGGTGTTGTCGCCGGTTCCACCGTGTCGATTCACTACGACCCGATGCTGGCCAAGGTCATCTCCTATGCCCCGACGCGCCACCGCGCGGCGCGGATACTGGCCGACGCACTGGCCCGCGCCCGCGTGCACGGCGTGCGCACCAACCGCGAGCTGCTGGTCAACGTGCTGCGACACCCGGCGTTTCTCGACGGCGCGACCGACACCGCGTTCTTCGACACCCACGGACTGCCGGAACTCGCCGCGCCGCTGGCCGGCGCCGCGGCGGTCCGGATGTCCGCGCTCGCAGCCGCGCTCGCCGACGCCGCACACAACCGCGCGGTGGCCAAAGCCTCCGGGGTGCTCGGCTCGATACCGAGCGGCTGGCGAAACCTGGCGTCGGGCTACCAGGTCAAGGCCTTCCGGGACGCCGAAGGCGGCGAGCACCGCATCGAATACCGTTACACCAGAAGCGGGTTGACGCTTCCCACCGACCCTTCGGTGCGGCTCGTCTCGGCCGCCGCGGACGAGGTGGTGCTGGCCGACGAGCACGGCGTGGCCCGCAGCTTCGCGGTCGCGCGGTACGGCGACGACGTCTACGTCGACTCGGCGCTCGGGCCCGTGCACCTGGCGGCGCTGCCCCGCTTCCCGGAGCCGGGCGCAGCCGTCGAACAGGGATCGCTCGTCGCGCCCATGCCCGGCAACGTCATCCGGCTCGGCGCCGCCGTCGGCGACACCGTCACCGCCGGCCAGCCGCTGATCTGGCTGGAGGCGATGAAGATGGAACACACCATCACCGCGCCGGCCGACGGCATCCTGGCCGAGCTCAACGTCGGCACCGGTCAGCAAGTCGAGGTAGGCGCTGTTCTGGGAGTGATCGCAAGCGCGGCGGAGCCGGGCGCGGCGGGTCACGACCATCCAAGCCCCGGAGTGATCGCAAGCGCGGCAGAGCCGGGCGCGGCGGGTCACGACCATCCAATGCCGGCGCGAGTCGACGCGCCCGAAGCAGAAGGAGATCCACGGTGACCGACACCAGCTTCATCGAGAACGAGGAACGCCGCGCCCTGCGCAAGGCGGTGGCCGAGTGGGCGTCCAACTACGGCGCCGACTACTACCTTCAAAAAGCGCGCGCACACCAGCACACGACCGAATTGTGGTCCGAGGCAGGCAAACTCGGCTTCCTCGGTGTGAACCTGCCCGAAGAGTACGGCGGTGGCGGCGCGGGCATGTACGAGCTGTCGCTGGTGATGGAGGAGATGGCGGCCGCGGGCAGCGCGCTGCTGTTGATGGTGGTCTCCCCGGCCATCAACGGCACCATCATCAGCAAGTTCGGCACCGAAGAGCAGAAGAAGCGCTGGATCCCGGGCATCGCCGACGGGACGCTGACGATGGCGTTCGCGATCACCGAGCCCGACGCCGGATCCAACTCCCACAAGATCACCACGACCGCCCGCCGCGACGGCGGCGACTGGATCCTCAAGGGCCAGAAGGTCTACATCTCCGGGATCGACCAGGCGCAGGCGGTGCTGGTGGTGGCCCGCAGCGAGGAGGCCAAGACCGGCAAGCTACGCCCGGCGCTGTTCGTGGTGCCCACCGATGCGCCCGGATTCACCTACACCGCAATCGAAATGGAACTGGTCAGCCCCGAGCGTCAGTTCCAGGTCTTCCTCGACGACGTCCGGCTACCCGCCGACGCGCTGGTCGGCGCCGAGGACGCCGCGATCGCGCAGCTGTTCGCAGGGCTCAACCCCGAACGCATCATGGGTGCGGCCAGCTCGGTGGGAATGGGCCGGTTTGCGCTGAAGAAGGCCGCCGACTACGTCACGACCCGCCAGGTGTGGGGCACGCCGATCGGCGCGCACCAGGGCCTCTCACATCCGTTGGCGCAGTGCCACATCGAGGTCGAACTCGCCAAGCTGATGATGCAGAAGGCCGCAACGCTCTACGACGCGGGCGATGACGCGGGCGCGGCCGAGGCCGCCAACATGGCCAAATACGCCGCGGCCGAGGCCGCCACCCGCTCGGTCGACCAGGCCGTGCAGTCGATGGGCGGCAACGGGCTGACCAAGGAGTACGGCGTCGCCGCCATGCTGGCCTCGGCGCGGCTGGGACGGATCGCCCCGGTCAGCCGCGAGATGGTGCTGAACTTCGTGGCGCAGACCTCGCTGGGCCTGCCCCGGTCCTACTGATGGAGACGCTGGTCGAGTACGCCGGGCCCGCCGACAGCGGCGGCCCGGTCGCCCGCCTGACGCTGAACTCGCCGCACAACCGCAACGCGCTGTCCAGTGCGCTCGTCGGCCAACTGCACCAGGGGTTGCGCGACGCAGCGGCGGACCCGGCCGTGCGGCTGGTGGTGCTCGGGCACGCCGGCGGCACATTCTGCGCCGGTGCCGACCTGAGCGAGGCCGGCGGCGCGGCCGGGCGAAGCGGGTCGCCACCAACGTCGCCATACGACATGGCCGTCGCCCGGGCCCGCGAGATGACCGCGGTGATGCGGGCCATCGTCTCCTCGCCGCTGCCGGTGATCGGCGCCATCGACGGGCACGTCCGGGCCGGTGGGTTCGGCCTCGTCGGCGCCTGCGACATCGTCGTCGCCGGCCCGCGCAGCACCTTCGCGCTGACCGAGGCCCGCATCGGTGTCGCCCCGGCGATCATCTCGCTGACGTTGCTGCCGAAGATGTCGGCGCGGGCCGCGGCCCGCTACTACCTCACCGGCACGACCTTCCACGCCGCCGAGGCGGCGGAGATCGGGCTGGTCACGATGGCCGTCGACGACGTGGACGCCGCGGTCGCGGGGCTGGTCGCCGACATCGGGCGCGGCTCCCCGCAGGGGCTTGCCGCATCGAAGGCGCTGACCACGGCGGCGGTGCTGGAGGGCTTCGACCGCGACGCCGACCGGCTCAGCGAAGAATCGGCGCGGCTGTTCGTCTCCGCGGAGGCGCGCGAGGGGATGCTGGCGTTTCTCCAGAAGCGGCAGCCCAGCTGGGCAAGTTCGCCAGACGTCTAACAAGAAGAGAGGCCCGACCCGGCCCGCGAATGCGCACAACCGTTGGGTACGTTGCAGTTTAGCCAACCCTCTTGCAGCAAAATCTGGACGTCGTAGGCTCGTGGTGATGAGCAACTCAGCGCAACGCGATGCGAAGGACACGCGTGACGTATCGTCGCGCGCGGCCGACACCGATCGCATCCAGATCGCGCAGTTGCTGGCCTACGCGGCTGAGCAGGGCCGGTTGCAGCTCAAGGACTACGAAGAACGCCTGACCAAGGCGTATGCGGCGACCACGTACGAGGAGTTGGATCAGCTGCGGGCCGACCTGCAGGGTTGCTCGACGGTCAACCCTCGCCGGGGCGGCACCCCCAACCCGGCGCCCTCCACGCTGCTGCTGGCGCTGGTGAGCGGATTCGAGCGACGCGGCCGGTGGAACGTGCCCAGGAAGCTGACCACCTTCACGTTCTGGGGCAGCGGGGTGCTGGACCTGCGCTACGCCGATTTCACCTCGACCGAGGTCGAGATCCACGCCGTGTCGATCATGGGCATGCAGAACATTTTGCTGCCGCCGGAGGTGAACGTCGAGATCCACGGCCGCGGCGTGATGGGGGGCTTCGATCGCGCCGTCGTGGGCCAGGGCACCCCCGGGGCGCCGACCGTCCACATCCGCGGCTTCTCCCTGTGGGGCGGGGTGGGCATCAAGCGCAAGGCCCGCAACCGCCGCCCCTAGCCGTCAGCGGCGCCGTCGCCGGGACCGCAGGTAGTCGCCCACCACGGCCGCGCCCAGCCCGTCCACGTCGGGCACCACGACCCGCCCCTCGACCCGCCGGGCGACCTGGTCGATGAACCGCGCCAGGCCGGGATCGCTGCCCAGCCGGAAGATCGTCACCTGCGCGCCGAGGCGGGCGATGTCGTCGAACCCGCGCACGGTGGCCGCGATGGTCCGCGGATGCGGCGGGTAATCAAAAAACACAGCAGAACCCGACCCCTCCCCGTCGAAGTTCTCCAGGTGGGCGGTCGGCTCGCCGTCGGTCACCACCAGCACGACGGGCTGCGCGTTGGGATGGCGCCGCAGGTGCCGGCCCGCCAGGGCCAGCGCGTGGTGCAGGTTCGTGCCCTGCTCGTAGACCCCCTCGAGACCCGTGAGCTCGGCGGCCGTCACCGTCCGCGCGTAGCGGCCGAAGGCGACGATCTGCAAGGCGTCCGCCCGGAACCGCGTGCACACAAGGTGATTGAGCGCCAGGGCGGTCTGCTTCATCGGCAGCCACCGGTTCTCCATCACCATCGAGAACGAGGTGTCGACCAGCAGCGCCACTGCGGCCTGGGTGCGGGCCTCGGTCTCGGACACCTCGACGTCGTCGACGGTGATCCTGATCGGGCCGTCCAGCGTCGCGGTTCCCGCCTCGCGCAGCACCGCGTTGGTCAACGTGCGCGAGATGTTCCACGGCTCGGTGTCACCGAACTGCCAGGGCCGGGTCGCGCCGGTCATCTCCCCCGCCGCGCCCGCGCGGCGCAGCTCGCGGTCACCGCGTCGACCCGAAAGTTGTTGTGCCACATCACGAAGCGCGGTCTCGCCGAGCCTGCGCATGGCTTTCGGCGAGAGCCGCCACTGGCCGTCGGACCCGCGGTCCAAAAAGCCCTGGTTGACCAGGGTGCGTTCCAGTTCGGCGAGCGTGCGGGCGTCGATGGCGGCCTGGTCCCCGAGCTGGCGCGCCAGCGCGTCGAGATCGACGTCGTCCATCGTGGCACCCGGGTAGCTCTGCGACAGCTGCTCGGCCAGTTGCTCGAGTTCGGCGATGTCGGCCATCGCCTGGGCGCCTTCTCCCATGCCGAAGGGATTGTCCCCGGAGAACTCCTCGGACCCTCTCCAGTCCTCACCCGGGCGCGCCGCCTGCAGATGGGCGTCGAGCCGATCCAGGGCCTGCATCAGCGCCGGGGAGCCGAATGCCTGCTGCGCCAACGCGTCCAGTTCGGCGCGCTGATCCGGGCTCAGGCTGTTGCGGAAGCGCTGCGCGGCGGCCGCGCGCTTGGCCAGCGAGTCCAGCAGCTCGTCGACGTTGCGCGGGTTCTCCGGGAAGAACTCGCCGTGCTTGGCCATGAAGTCCTGGAAGTCCTGCGGCGTGTCCTGGCCGCGGGCGTGCTTGTCGAGCAGCCCGTTGAGGTCGTCCAGCATCTCCTTGACCCGCTGGCGGTCCTCGTCGGTGGCGCCCTCGAGCGCCTGCTTCATGCCGGCGAAACGCTGGTCGAGCATCTCACGGCCCAGCAGATCCTTGATCTGGTCGTACTTTTCGCGGGCTTCGTCGCTGCGCCAGTTGTAGTCGGAGAGCTCCTGGACGGCCTTGGCCGGCGACGACGGCAGCGCGTCCAGCTGCAGTTCGCCGAAACGTGCGTCGTCGTCGAGTGCGCGCGCCAGCGCCTTGCGCTCGGCCAGCACGGCCTCGTCGAGCAGCTCCTTGATCTGCTGCAGGGTTCCGTCCAAGTTGTTGCGGCGCAACAACTCCCGCCGACGCTTGTTCGCCTCGGCGGCCAGCCGGTCGGCGCCGGGCATGTTCTTGGTGCCGCGGCGCAGCAGTTCGGACAGCGCGCGGCGCGGCGAGGTCCCGGCCATGACGTCCGCACCGATCTGCTCGAGGGCCTCGCGCAGATCCACCGGCGGAGCCAGGGGGTCGGGCCCCCCGGTGTACGCCGAGTAGCGAAGCGAGTGCCCCCTGATCGGTTCAGCCATAGACGGTTTGGCCCTCTCCGGAGGCCTTGTCGATGCGCTTGGCCAGATACAGCGCCTCCAGCGCCAACTCCAGCGCCGCGGCACGCTCGCCCTCGGATTCGGCGCCGAGCTTGGCCGCGATCTTGTCCACGACGGGCAGCCCCGGCACGGCGGCCAGCACGTCTTTGGCCGACACCCGCTCGCCCGTCGTCACCGCCGAACCCGCCTCGACGGCGGCCACCAGGGAGCCGACGTCGATGCCGCCCAGCACCCGCGACGCGGTGTCGGCGGTCGCGCGGCGCAGCAGGTGCTCGAGCACGGCCTGTTCGCGGCCCTCCTCACCGGACTCGAATTCCAGCTTGCCGCGCAGCACGTCGATGATCGTGCCCAGGTCGACCACGCGCGCCACCGGCTCGGTCTCCCCCAGCACCGCACCGCGATGACGGGCGGCGGCCGCCACGGTCTCGGCCGCCGCGATCGCGAACCGCGCCGAGACGCCGGACCGCTGGTCGACCGAGTTGGACTCCCGCAGGTAGCGGGCGAAGCGGGCGATCACCTGCATCAGGTAGTCGGGCACCTGCGCGCTCAGGTGCGCCTCCTGGGCGATCACGCCGATCTCGGCGTCGAGCTCACGCGGATAGTGGGTGCGGATCTCGGCGCCGAACCGGTCTTTGAGCGGGGTGATGATGCGCCCGCGGTTGGTGTAGTCCTCCGGGTTGGCGCTGGCCACCACCAGCACGTCCAGCGGCAGACGCAGCGTGTAGCCGCGTACCTGGATGTCGCGCTCCTCCATGACGTTGAGCATCGAGACCTGGATGCGCTCGGCCAGGTCGGGAAGTTCGTTGACCGCCACGATGCCGCGGTGCGCCCGCGGGATGAGGCCGTAGGCGATGGTCTCGGGGTCCCCGAGGCTGCGACCCTCGGCGACCTTGATCGGGTCGATGTCGCCGACCAGGTCGGCGACGCTGGTGTCGGGGGTGGCCAGTTTCTCGGTGTAGCGCTCGCTGCGGTGCTTCCACTCGATCGGCAGGGCGTCGCCCAACTCGGCGGCACGCCGGATGGATCCCGGCGTGATCGGTGTGTAGGGGTGCTCACTGAGTTCGGACCCGGCGATCACCGGCGTCCACTCGTCGAGCAGGCCGACCAGCGCCCGCAGCAGCCGTGTCTTGCCCTGGCCGCGCTCACCGAGCAGGACGATGTCGTGGCCGGCGATCAGCGCCCGCTCCAACTGCGGTAACACGGTGTCCTCGAAGCCCAGGATCCCGGGCCAGATCTCATCCACGTCGGGGCCGGCGGCAAGCGCGGTCAGCAAATTCTCCCGGATTTCTTGCTTGACGCCCCGTTCGGTGCCCGGCGGCACGCAATTCGCCGACCGTGCGGGGCAGGTTGCTCGGTGAAGTCACGACTCCACGCTACGACGCGCGGCGACGTGCGTCATCCGGATCGCCTCAATGCGCGAAATGCCGGGCTCCGGTCAGGTAGACCGTGACACCGGCCGTGGCGGCCGCTGCGGTGACCTCTTCGTCGCGCACCGATCCGCCCGGATGCACGATCGCCTTCACGCCGGCGGCGGCCAGGGTCTCGAGCCCGTCGGGGAACGGGAAAAACGCGTCGGAAGCCGCGACCGCGCCGCGGACCCGGTCGCCGCCGCGTTCTACGGCGAGCCGCGCCGCGTCGACCCGGTTGACCTGTCCCATGCCGACCCCGACGGTCGCGCCGTCGGCCGCGATCACGATCGCGTTCGACTTGACCGCGCGGCAGGTGCGCCAGGCGAAGACCAGATCGGTCAACGTCGCCAGGTCGGCCGGCGATCCGGTCGCCAGGGTCCAGTTCGCCGGGTTGTCACCGTGGGCGTCGAGCTCGTCGCGCTGCTGCATCAGCAGGCCGCCGCTCACCGGTCGCAGCTCGGCGCCGCCGGTCAGCGGCTCGGAGGCCAGCAGGACCCGGATGTTCTTCTTGCGCGTCAACGCATCGACGGCGCCGGGCGCATAGGCCGGTGCGACGATCACCTCGGTGAAGATGGTGCTCACATACTCCGCCATCTCGACGGTGACCTCGGTGTTCGCCGCGATCACCCCCCCGAACGCGCTCAGCGGATCGCACTCGTGGGCCTTGCGGTGTGCGTCCGCGACCGATACCGACGAGATCGCGATGCCACACGGGTTGGCGTGCTTGATGATCGCCACGCAGATCTGCTCGTGGTCGAAGGCGGCCCGCCATGCCGCATCCGCGTCGGTGAAGTTGTTGTAGGACATCTCTTTTCCGTGCAGCTGTTCCGCCTGCGCCAGGCCGGGCCAGGCGCCGGGATCGGCGTAGAGCGCCGCCTGCTGGTGCGGGTTCTCGCCGTAGCGCAGCATCGCCGAACGACGCCAGCTGCGGCCGAACCACTCGGGGAACGCGGTGGGCGGATGCTCGGGCGCCAGCGTCGACTGCATCCAGCTCGCGACCGCGATGTCGTACTCGGCGGTGTGCTGAAATGCCAGGGCCGCCAGCTTCTTGCGCTCGGCCAGGGTGAACCCACCGTGCCGCACCGCGGCGAGCACGCCGTCGTACCCGAGCGGGTCGGTGACCACCGCGACGCTGGGATGGTTTTTCGCCGCGGCGCGCACCATCGACGGGCCGCCGATGTCGATCTGCTCGACGCATTCGTCGACGCTCGCACCGGATTCGACAGTTTCGGTGAAGGGATACAGGTTGACGACGACCAGTTCGAACGCCGCGATCCCCAGCCGCTCGAGGGCGGAGGCGTGCTCGGGCTTGCGCAGATCGGCCAGCAGTCCGGCGTGCACCCGCGGATGCAGCGTCTTGACCCTGCCGTCGAGCACCTCGGGAAACCCGGTCAGCTCCTCCACGCGCGTCACCGGGATCGCTTTGTCCGCGATGGTCTTTGCCGTGGACCCGGTGGAAACGATCTCTACGCCCGCCGCGGCCAGTCCCCGGGCCAGCTCTATGAGCCCGGTCTTGTCGTAGACGCTGATCAGCGCGCGGCGGATCGGCCTCCTCGCCGATTCCCGCCAGTCGTCGGTGCTCATCCTATGATCGCCTTTCGTCCGATCGTCGCCTGTCGCCCGGCCAGGGTCATGCCACCGGTTGCGATCGCGGCCACCACGTCCACCAAGAGCTGCCGCTCGGTGACTTTGATGCGTTCGTGCAACGTCTGTTCGTCGTCGCCGTCGAGTACCGGGACGGCCTGCTGCGCCAGGATCGGCCCGGTGTCCATACCGTCATCTACCAGGTGCACCGTACAGCCTGTGACCTTCACTCCGTAGGCCAGCGCGTCGGCCACGCCGTGCGCGCCGGGAAACGCCGGCAGCAGCGCGGGATGCGTGTTGATGACACGGCCGTAGAAGCGTGAAAGGAATTGTGGCCCGAGGATTTTCATGAAGCCTGCCGACACGACGAGATCGGGCGAGTGAGCGGCGGTGGCGTCGGCGATGGCGGCGTCCCAGGCCTCGCGGCCGGGATGGTCGGCGAGCCGGGCCACGAATGCCGGCACGGATGCCGCCGCGGCGATCTCGACGGCCGGGCAGTCTCGGTCCGCGCCGACGGCGACCACCCGGGCGGGATAGTCGCCGGTGGCGGCCTCGATCAGCGAGGCCAGCAGCGAACCGGTGCCCGAAGCCAGCACCACCACTCGCGCCGGCGCGCTCGGGGGCACGCGGAGCGGTTCAAGCACACGCAGAGCCTAGTCGAACGCCGTCGGGACCCGTCCCGCGCGGAGTCCGGCGTCAACGCCCGGTCCCGTGCGCCCCAGCGGGACGGTCAATCCGGCCGCTGTCCGGGCTCCTCGGCCGGCGACACGTCGGTGTCCGCCGCCTCGGCAGGCTCGGCGGGATCGCCGGAATCGACGGAATCGGCGGCCGGCTCCTGCTCCCCGGCGAACACCCCTGCGAAATCGGCCGGTTCGTCGGTCGCCGGGGCGGGCGCGCGTTTGGGTTTGGGCCGCCGCGGGCGACGCCGTACGCCGCCGGCCATCACCACGGTGATCCAGCCGATGACCGTGAACCAGAACAACACGCCGAGCGCCAGCGTGTCCTGGTCCACGCCGACCTCGCCGAAGTTGCCCAGCCGACCGCTTGCGCCGAAGGCAAGCAGCGACATCACCAGGGTCCCGGCCACCGAGGCGACCAGCAGCTTGGCCGCCGCCGGAACCAGGGGCAGCGCGTGCCGGGCGCACTGCTGGCCGACCGCCACGCCCGACGACGCGCCGATGATGAGCAGAGCCACCCATACGGGTCCGAGCGGCGGTGTGGGCGCCGCGGCCAGGATGGGCAACGCCGGGATGTCGCCGCCGAAAACGGTGAAGGAACTGAACGTCGCGAAGCCGAGATGGGCACTGGACCCGACCGCGACCGCCGACGTGCCGACGATGACGTTGGGTGCGTATAACACCGACAGCGCAGTGAGGTTGAACTGCCCCCATATCGAGTCGGTGATGCCGTAGAGCTCTTGCATGGTGGCCCAGTGCACAACCAGTGACCCCGCCGTCACCAGGCCGGACAGCCCCACCAGCGCCAGCACACCGGCCGCGGCCGCGCGCAGGGAGTCACCCAGCCACAACGGCAGCGCGGAGATCGCCAGCAACCGCGGGCCCACGCGGGACCAGACGCCGATCGCCGCGCCGATGGCGTGTACCACCAGCACACCGGCGAACGCGCGCAGCGCGCTGGGCGTCTCCAGTTCGGTGATCACCGTCGACGCATCGTGGATCACCGCCAGCGCGATCGCCGCCATCAACATGGGCCCGCCGAGCGCCGATGCGGCAACCCAGCGAACCACGAGCCACGACGAGTACGGAGAGGTCGCGCGTGCCGTGCTGCGCGCGGTACCCCAGACCATCAACAGCACGGGCAACAGCGGCAGCACACCCAGCTCGCGACCGCCTATGGAGATGGGCACGCCGTGCACGCCGAGCCACATGCTGGCGATGGCCCCCAGGGCGCCCGTCATGTCGCTGTTGGCGATCAGCAATTGAAGCAGCGTGACGGCGGCGATGATGCCAAGCGCCACCACGCCGGGGCCGAACGCGACCCGCAGGAGGTCACGCCCCTGGCGGGCCCCCGCCGCCCGATAGTCCTCCACCCGTGTCACTCTGGGCGCACGTGCCCGACTAGGCGCGAGAACGCGCGGTCAGCCCGACGCCGGGCCAGAGGATGACGACGGCGACTGTTGTTGCCCCTGTTCGTGGGACTGCTGCTCCCCGCCCTGGCCGGAGCGGTCGGCCGGGGCCGACCCGCCCGCGGACCCGGTGCTTTCCGTGCCGACCATGGGTGGCGGACTGAAGCTGGGAAAACCGGTGGGCGGCGTGGACGGACCCTGCGGCGCCGCGGGCGGGGCGCTGAACGGACCGGATCCACCGGTCGAAACGCTCTGGGTGGGACTCTGGCTCGGCCGCGAGTAGCCGCTGTACTGCTGCTGTCCGTAGCCGGGGGGCTGCTGGGGATTGTGCGACTGGGGGCCGCCGTGCTCGTGCGCACCCGGCTGACCGTGGTACCCGCCGGGCGGTTGCTGCGCGCCGTACTGTCCGTACTGCCCGTATTGCCCGTACTGCGCATAGGGGTCGTACTTGGGCCGCGGCGCCGGCGCGGTGACCACGCCGGCCTCCAGCAGGATCGCGAGGACCGCGGCAATCCCCTGCAGCACGCTGCAGGCCAGCAGCGGCCACAGCGCCCATCCGATCTCGTAGCCGGCGGGCGTGTTGATCATCTCGGTGATCACGATCAACGCGCCCAGCACCGCGATCACGGCGACCACGCCCAGGTTTTTCTTCGCCTTGGGCAGCAGGGACACCGCGGCGAGCAGCCCGGCCAGCACCGAGACGTCGACCGCGTAGCCGGCATCGCCGGCGCGGCCGCCGGCGCTCGGGCCGAGTTCGGCGCCAATGATGAAGGTGGGACCGAAGTTCAGCAGGTAGACCGCCAGGCCGAGTCCGACGACCGCGACGGTGAGGTAGACCGGGAGCTTGGCCGCGTCGTCGGTCTTGGTGAAGGACGGTGTCGCGCCCGAGTAGGAGCCGCCGGGCTGCGTGGGCGGGTAACCGGGACTACCGGCCGAGTAGGTCATGACTCCTCCTGTTGCTTCCAGTCCGTCGCGGCGCCAGGCCACTGCTGCAGTGCGGCGCGCTGCCGGCGCCGTGTCAACGCCGATCGCCCTGCGCTCGAGTTGCCCCGCGGTCGATCAACCACGCTAGCGCACGTTCGGGTTGCTGCGCCGGTACGACCGGCCCGTCGCCGCGACGGTCCGCTTGCCCCGCACAGGTAGAACACGTTCTAATTCTCGGCATGGATTACGGGCTTGTGCTTTTCACCAGTGACCGCGGCATCTCCCCGGCGGCAGCCGCCAAGCTGGCCGACGACCACAACTTCCAGACGTTCTACGTCCCGGAACATACCCACATCCCGGTCAAGCGCGAAGCGGCTCACCCGACGACCGGTGACGAGTCACTGCCGGACGACCGCTACATGCGCACGCTGGACCCGTGGGTGAGTCTGGGCGCCGCCTGCTCCGTCACCTCCCGGGTCCGGCTGTCGACGGCCGTCGCGTTGCCCGTCGAGCACGACCCGATCACGCTGGCGAAGAGCATCGCCACGCTCGACCACCTCTCCGGCGGTCGCGTCAGCCTGGGTGTCGGGTTCGGGTGGAACACCGACGAACTCGCCGACCACGGTGTGCCCCCCGGGCGACGCCGCACCATGCTGCGCGAATACATCGAGGCGATGCGGGCCCTATGGACGCAGGAAGAGGCCGCCTACGACGGCGAGTTCGTCCAGTTCGGGCCCAGCTGGGCCTGGCCCAAGCCGGTTCAGCCGCACATTCCGGTGCTGGTGGGCGCCGCGGGCAACGAGAAGAACTTCAAGTGGATCGCCCGCAGCGCCGACGGTTGGATCACCACGCCCCGCGACTTCGACATCGATGGCCCGGTCAAGCAACTGCAGGACATCTGGGCGGCCGCCGGCCGCGACGGGGCCCCGCAGATCGTGGCGCTGGACTTCAAGCCGGTGCCCGAGAAGCTGGCGCGCTGGGCCGAACTCGGGGTCACCGAGGTGCTGTTCGGCCTGCCCGACCGTCCCGACGACGAGGTCGCCGCCTACGTGGAGCGACTGGCCGGCAAGCTCGCCGCCCTGGTCTGACCCGCGAGCAGACGCAGAATCGCACCAAGCCGCGCAGCGGCGTGCGATTCTGCGTCTGGTGGCCGGGCAGGGCCCGGCGAACACCGCTGTTAGTAGCAGCGGTTGCCGTAGTCGAAGGAGCGCACCCGCACCTCGCGCCCCAACGGGTCACCGTCGATCAGCAGCGCGATCAGGTCCTCGTCCTCGGTGGTGGACAGGAACCGGCTGCCGTCCTCGAGCCGGCCGATGATGATGCCGGTCGGGCGTCCGTCGTCGCGGCGGACCGTGTAGGTCTCGACAGTGCCGCGGCCGTCGGCGGTCTCGGTGACCGGTTGGGTGGGCCACGTGGCGACCTGTGCCTGCAACTGCGCGTTGCGGTCCGGCGTCCACCCCGCCGGCGTGGTGGAGTACACGCCGACCGAGTACTTGCTCAGGATCCCGCCGTTGGCGCCGACGAGGCCGAACCGCCCCGGCATCTTCCGCATCTGGGCGACCGTCTCGGCGACCGCGTGCATCGAGTAGTTGTTGCCGGCGCCTCCGAAGAACGGCAACCCGCCGGTCAGGGTCAGCCCGCGGGGGTCGTCGGGCGCGATGCCCATGCCGTCGCAGATGTTGAACACCGGCACGGGAAAACAGCTGTAGAGGTCGAAGGTGGCGACGTCGTCGACGCCGATGCCGGCCATCGCGAGCGCCTCGCGGACCGCCAGGACGGCCGACGGGGAGTGGCCGAGGTCCGGGCGGTCCAGCAGCGCCTGTTCCTCCAGGTCGGTGTGCCCGTGCAGGTAGACCCAGTTGTCCTCGGGCACGCCCAGCCGCCGCGCCGTCCCCACCGACATCAGCAGCGCGGCCGCACCCTGGTTGACCTGATCGCGCGCGACCATCAGCCGCGGATACGGCTCGGCGATCATCCGGTTGCTCTCGGTCACGGTGACCAGTTCGTCGACGCTGCGCTCGACCGGGGCGGCCGCGAACGGATTGTTGGCGGCGATCTTGGTGAACGGTGCGAACAGCTCGGCCATGGTCCGCCGGTACTCGCCGGGCCCCTGTCCGGTGCCGGCCCGGCGGGCGTTCTCGAGCAGCGCGTATTGGATCGGCGCACTGGTCAGACCGTGGACGACCGTGTAGCGCGAGATGAGCTTCTCGATGCCGTGGCCGCGGTCCTCGAGGTCGCCGTCCACGGTCTCGGTGAAGTCCGGCTTGTCGTCGCGGCCCGCCCAGTGCCGCAGCGTGGACGTCGCATCCGACCCGAAGACCAGGGCGACCTCCGACCGGCCCGCGGCGATCCCGGCGGCCAGCTCACTGATCAGGTGCTGGGGCCCCTGGCCGCCGACGATCTCCAGAATCGCGCGAGCCGGGTGGGCGCCAAGGCGATTGGCCACCGACCGCGGATAGTTGTTCGAGCAGCCCAGCACGGCCTTGGCGACCGGCCCGGAGATCTCGAACTGCCGGACGCCGGCCACGGTGTCCACGGCCGCCGCCACCGCGTCGACGTCACCGCCGGAGTCGACGAGGGCGGCGCGGGCAGCGGCGGCGGCCAGTTCGACCGGCGACATCGCCCGGTAGCCGGGGTCGTCGATGCGCTCGGCGGACTGGCCGACGCCCACGACGACGGGCGTGCGCGGATCGAGATTCATAGCGTAACTATCTACCGCACGGCGGTCCCGGGCTCACACCCGGGCCGCCGGTCGCGCGACACTAGAGGCTGCCCAGGATCTCTCGGGCCAGCGCCGCGGTCTCCGACGGGGTCTTGCCGACCTTGACCCCGGCCGCCTCGAGGGCCTCCTTCTTGGCGGCCGCGGTGCCCGAGGAGCCGGACACGATGGCCCCGGCGTGGCCCATGGTCTTGCCCTCGGGCGCGGTGAACCCCGCGACGTAGCCGACCACCGGTTTGGACACGTGGGCCTTGATGTAGTCGGCCGCACGCTCCTCGGCGTCGCCGCCGATCTCCCCGATCATCACGATGATCTTGGTGTCGGGGTCTTTCTCGAAGGCCTCGATGGCGTCGATGTGGGTCGTGCCGATCACCGGGTCGCCGCCGATGCCGATCGCCGTCGAGAAGCCGAAATCGCGCAGCTCGTACATCATCTGGTAGGTCAGCGTCCCGGACTTGGACACCAGCCCGACTGGCCCGGAGCCGGTGATGGTGGCGGGGGTGATGCCCGCCAGCGCCTCGCCCGGAGTGATGATGCCCGGGCAGTTCGGCCCGATGATCCGCGTCTTCCCACCCTTTTCCAGGTTGTAGGCCCACGCGTAGGCGGTGTCCTGCACCGGGATTCCCTCGGTGATGACCACCAGCAGCGGGATCTGCGCGTCGATGGCCTCGATGATCGCGTCCTTGGCGAACTTCGGCGGCACGAAGACGACGGACACGTCGGCGCCGGTCTTCTTCATCGCCTCCTCGACGGTGCCGAACACCGGCAACTCGACGTCCTTGCCACCGGAATCCTTGTGCAACACGGTGGTTCCCGTCTTGCGGGCGTTGACGCCGCCCACCACCTGGGTTCCCGCCTTCAGCATGAGCGCGGTGTGCTTGGTGCCCTCGCCACCGGTGATGCCCTGGACGATGACCTTGGAATCTTTGTTCAGGAAGATCGACATGATTGGCTCCCTTACTTGTTCGCCAGCTCGGCGGCTTTGTCTGCACCGGCGTCCATGGTCTCGGCCTGGATCACCAGCGGATGGTTGGCCTCGGCCAGGATGCGGCGGCCCTCGTCGACGTTGTTGCCGTCGAGACGAACAACCAGCGGCTTGTTGGCCTCGTCGCCGAGGATCTCCAGCGCCTTGACGATCCCGGTCGCCACGGCGTCGCAGGAGGTGATGCCGCCGAAGACGTTCACGAACACGCTCTTGACCTGGACGTCGTTCAGGATCACGTCCAGCCCGGCGGCCATCACCTCGGCCGATGCGCCCCCGCCGATGTCGAGGAAGTTGGCAGGCTTGACGCCGCCGTGCTTCTCGCCGGCATAGGCGGTCACGTCCAGCGTCGACATGACCAGACCGGCGCCGTTGCCGATGATGCCGACCTCGCCGTCGAGCTTGACGTAGTTGAGGTCGTGCTCCTTGGCCTTGAGCTCGAGCGGGTCGGTGGACGCGCGGTCCTCGAACTCGGCGTGCTCGGGGTGACGGAAGTCGGCGTTGGCGTCGAGCGTGACCTTCCCGTCCAGCGCCAGAATGCGGTCGTCCGGGGTACGCACCAACGGATTGACCTCGACCAGTGTGGCGTCCTCGGCGACGAAGAGCTCCCACAGCTTGGAGATGGTGACCGCGGCCGCGTCGAGCACCTCAGCCGGCAGGTGGCCCTTTTCTGCGATGGAGCGCGCGAAGTCGAGGTCGACGCCCTTGACGGCGTCTACCGGGACCTTGGCCAGCCGTTCGGGCTTGGTGGCGGCGACCTCTTCGATCTCCATGCCGCCCTCGACCGAGCACATCGCCAGATACGTCCGGTTGGCCCGGTCCAGCAGGAAGGAGATGTAGTACTCCTCGGCGATGTCGCTGGCCTCGGCGACCAGAAGCTTCTTGACGAGGTGGCCCTTTATGTCCAGGCCGAGGATGTTCTTGGCGTGCTCGTAGGCGTCGTCGGGCGTGGCGGCGTACTTCACACCGCCGGCCTTCCCGCGACCGCCGACCTTCACCTGAGCCTTGACCATCACGGGGTGACCGATTTCGGTCGCGATAGCCTTGGCACCCTCGGCGGTGTCGGTCACCCGGCCCGGCGTGCTCGGTACGTTGTGTTTGGCGAACAATTCTTTGGCTTGGTATTCGAAAAGGTCCATGGACTCACTGTCTTCGCTCGGCTTGCTGCTAGGCCTGTCCGTCGGCGGTGCCCGGATCGGCAACGCGCACGGTGGCACTGTATCCACACGCAAAAAGGATCCCGACGCCGCGTCCACCGATGTGGCGCAGGTCACGGCCCTTTCGGCGCATGGGCCCGGGGTGAGCCAGATCACAAAATCGGTCGAACCGTGTCGTGAGGTTGCCAGTTGCTTCGGTCAGCGGATAACGTCCTAGGGTCCAGATAACGTTATGGTCACGATACGAGGACATTCCAGTTTGTCCCAGCACCGTTTGAGTCGTTCGCCCGCCGCCACAGGGCCGGGTATCACGCACCGCAGGGTAAAGCCGCACCGCAACGAAGTGACCGAAATCCTGCCCCTCGACGGCTTCGACTTCGAGGTTGCGGATTTCGCCGACGACTTCGGCGATCTCGCCGAGCTGGATTTCAGCAACGACACCGCCTTCGACAACGGAGCGCGTGTCCTGCTGGCGCCCGAGCTCGATGACCTCGACGCGAGCGACGATCTGATCCCGCTGCGACTGGCCGCCCCCCATCCGCTCGACGTCCGGGTGGCCATCGAGCCGGGCATCGAGATCAGGCATCTTCTGCACTCCGATGACCCCGAGGCCACCCAGGTGATCAGCGCGGTGCGGCGCGGAGGCCAGCATCGCAAAGAGCCGACCAGCGCGGCCAGGGGCCGGCTGCTCATCTCGGCGATGGCAGCCGGAGCGGCGGCCGCCGCGGCGCATACCGCGACCAGCCACACCGACGCACCCAGGACCACGGCCGTGCTGACCGCCCACGCGTCGCCGCTCACCGGCGGGGCGGGCACCGGCACGATCCGGGGAGCTCAGGTGATCGCCGTGCAGCCCGCGGCAAACGTCGCGGTCCACAACGAAGAACTGGCCAAGGGCGTCGCTTTCGCCAACGATCGCGCCCAGCGCGAGGCGCGGCTGCAGCAGCCGCTCTACGTCATGCCGACCAAAGGGATATTCACCTCCAACTTTGGGTATCGCTGGGGAGTGCTGCACGCCGGAATCGACATCGCCAACTCGATCGGAACGCCCATCCTCGCCGTCTCCGACGGAGTCGTCGTGGAGGCCGGCCCGGCCGCCGGCTACGGCGCGCTGGTCAAGCTGCGCCACGCCGACGGGACGGTCACGCTCTACGGTCACATCAACTCGACGCTGGTCAGCGTCGGTCAGCGGGTGATGGCCGGCGACCAGATCGCCACCATGGGCAACCGGGGCAATTCGACCGGACCGCATCTGCATTTCGAGGTGCTGCAGGGCGGCAGCCAACGCATCGACCCGGTGCCCTGGCTGGCCAGGCGGGGTCTGTACCTGGGCAACTACACCGGTTGATCTGGTGAGCTCACCGAACGAACCCACCCGTCAGCGCCCAGCCGAGTCCGACGCGCCGTCGTTCGACTCCGGGTCGCGGATCATCCGGCGTGCACCCACCGGCCCGATACCCAAGGCGCCGCGATCGCCGACCGGCCAGTTCGCCCCCCAACCACCGCCGTCGTATCCGGCCGGACCCCAAGCCGGGGATCGGGCGGGTTTCCCGGGCGAGGCGCCGAGCGACCGGACGGCCGTCGCCGCCTGCGCGGTCAGCATCGTCAGCGGGTGGGCCACCTCGGTCGTGGCCACGGACCTGATCGCCGGCTGGTGGAGAACCGACCGGCTGTTCTGCCTCGCGATCGCGTTTCTCGCGCTGGTCTTTGCCGTGGCCACCGTCACCGGCGTCATCATGCTGCTGCAGCACCGCCCCCTCGGGCGGTACCTCATCGTGGCCGGCGCGGTGGTCGCGGTGCTCACCTACGGTGGCGTGTTCATCGCGGGTGCCCGCGTCGCGTGGATCGTGCACACCCTCCCGTTGCTGCCGGTCGCCAGCGTCGTGCTGGCGATGCACCCGCGCACCAAGGATTGGCTGGAGGAATAGCCGCCCGCCAGTTCCGCCTACAGCTTGCTGATCGGGGCGTGGTTGTGCATCAGCTTGACCCGGCCTGAGCTGCCGAAGTCGATCAGCGACATCGCGGATTCGCCGGCGCCGGAAACCTCCTCGACGCGGCCCAGCCCGTACTTGTCGTGCGTGACCCGGTCCCCGGGCTGCAGCACCAGCAGCGGACGTTTGGCCATCCCCGCGCGGGTCGGCGTCGCCCGCGGCGCACCGAACCGGCCGGCGCCGCTGACCGGTGCGCTGAACGACGGCGCGGGCGCGCTGCGCCGCCAGTCGATCAGCTCCTGGGGAATCTCGCGCAGGAAGCGCGATTCGGGGTTGAGCATCGGCTGGCCCCACGACGACCGGACGACGGCCCTGCTCACGTACAGCCGCTGCCGGGCCCGCGTGATGCCGACGTAGGCCAGCCGCCGCTCCTCGGAGAGCTCGCTCGGGTCGTCGAGGGCGCGCATGTGCGGGAACATGCCGTCCTCCCAGCCGGTGACGAACACGACCGGGAACTCCAGGCCCTTCGCGGTGTGCAACGTCATCAGGGTGACCACACCGGCGCCGTGTTCGGGAATCTCGTCGGTGTCGGCCACCAGCGACACCCTCTCCAGGAACGACGCCAGCACACCGGTGTCCGGCACGTCTTCGTCCTCGGGAGCCGCCAGCGCTGCCGCGTTGGCCTGATCGGTGCTGAATTCGTGGGCGACGCTGACGAGTTCGTTGAGGTTGTCCAGCCGGGCCAGCTCCTGCGGATCGCTCGAGGACTCCAGCTCGCGGCGGTATCCGGTGCGCTCGAGCACCGACTCGACCAGGTCGCCGAGATCGTCGTCGAGGCGACCCCGCAACTCGTCGAGCATCTCGACGAACCCGGCGATCGCCTTCTCCGCGCGGCTGTTGAGCATCGGCACCTTGCCCGCGGCGGCCGCCACGAGCGCGTCGGCGAAGCTCGCGCCGGTGTTCTCGGCGTACACCGCCACGCAGGCCTCGGCCCGCTCGCCGATCCCCCGCCGCGGGGTGTTGAGGATGCGCCGCATGCTGACCGCATCGCCGGGGTTGTTCAGCACCCGCAGGTAGGCGACGATGTCGCGGATTTCCTTGCGCTCGTAGAACCGCACTCCCCCAACGACTTTGTAGGGAATTCCGACGCGGATGAACACCTCTTCCAGCGACCGCGACGAGTTGTTGGTGCGGTAGAAGACGGCCACGTCGTTGTAGGTGATCTCGCCGCGGTCGGCCAGGGCGTCGATCTCCTCGGCCACGAACCTGGCCTCGTCGTGCTCGTTGTCGGCGACGTAGCCGACGATCAGCTCCCCGGCGCCGGCGTCGGTCCACAGCCGCTTCTCGCGCCGTCCGGAGTTGCGCGCGATCACCGAGTTGGCCGCAGACAGGATGTTCTGCGTGGAGCGGTAATTCTGTTCCAGCAGAATCGTTGTGGCGTCAGGGTAGTCGCGTTCGAAGTCCTCGATGTTGCGGATGGTGGCGCCGCGGAACGCATAGATCGACTGATCGGCGTCGCCGACCACGCACAACTCCGCGGACGGCAGGTCATCGGGTGAGCCCCCGCCGTCGCGTCCGACCAGTTCCCGCACCAGCACGTACTGGGCGTGGTTGGTGTCCTGGTACTCGTCGACCAGCACGTGGCGGAACCGGCGCCGGTAGTACTGGGCGATGTCGGGGAAGGCCTGCAGCACCCCCACGGTTTCGCCGATCAGGTCGTCGAAGTCCAGCGCGTTGGCCGCCCGCAACCGCCGCTGATATTCGACGTACACCGAGGCGACGGTATGCGCCAGGTCGTCGGAGGAGTCCGACGGTTTGGCCAGATTGTCCACGGCCTGGGCGGGATGGATCAGCTCGTTCTTCAGGTTGGAGATGGCGTTGGCCAGCAAGCGCGGCGAATAGCGCTTGATGTCGAGCCCCATGTCGCGGCCGATCATCTGCAGCAGCCGGCGCGAATCGTCGGCGTCATAGATCGAGAAGTTGGAGTTCAGCCCGGGGATCAACGACGCCTGGTTGCGCAGGATGCGCACGCAGGTGGAGTGGAAGGTGGACACCCACATGGCCCGGGCACGGTTGCCGACCAGCTGCACCACCCGTTCGCGCATCTCGGCGGCGGCCTTGTTGGTGAACGTGATCGCCAGGATCTGACCGACTTCGGCGCCGCGCGCGCCGATCAGATAGGCGATGCGCCGGGTCAGCACCGCCGTCTTGCCCGAGCCGGCGCCCGCGACGATCAGCAGCGGCGAACCCTCGTGCACCACCGCCTGGCGTTGTTGCGGGTTGAGCCCGTCGAGCAGGCGGTCGGCATCGGGGGCGGGCTTGGCATCGGGGGCGTGCACAATCATGACGGTCCAAATTTACCGCCGCGCGCCGACAGCGCGGGGCCAGCCATACGCGGGTCCGGGGACGAGCCGCCACCAGGGGGTCAACGACCCGGGCGCCTCTGCCGAAGCCGACGCAGGGGGATTTTGCTGGGCGCGGCCGTTGGTGGCACACTCGATTGGTGCTCAACGCGCAGCGACGTCGGCAGTGTTCAGGCCGATTTTTCTATGGGTACCGGCCAGCGGTGCCCGTGGTTTAGCTGCCTTCGCAGAGCCCCGTGGTCCGCTTCGGCGATTCGGGGCTCGTCTCTTTTGTGAGGCCCGATACCGGATGAGACCAGAACCCCCACATCACGAGAACGCGGAGATCCCAGAGATGAACACCGAGACGGCCGTCGGCCAGCAAGTGACCGACATCGAGGAGTTGCGCGCGGAGATCGACCGGCTGGACGCCGAGATTCTCGCCGCGGTGAAACGGCGCGCGGAGGTGTCCCAGGCGATCGGCAGGGTCCGGATGGCCTCCGGCGGCACCCGGCTCGTCCACAGCCGCGAGATGAAGGTCATCGAACGCTACAGCGAACTGGGCCCGGACGGTAAGGACCTGGCGATGCTGCTGTTACGCCTGGGCAGAGGCCGGCTCGGCCACCTGTAACCGCGAATCTCTGCGGTGCGGCAGCGGATTGCGCCTGACGCCAGCGGTGGCTTCGTCGCAGCGGGACGCACTAGGGTCGAACCATGACCCGCGTCGGCGAGCGAAGCGATGAGGAGGAGCGGCGCCCATGAAATCGGTGCACACCATTCCCGACATCACCGCCACCAAGGCGTGGGACGCCCTGCGCAGGCATCGCGAAGACATCGGCGACACCCACCTGCGCCAGCTCTTCGACGACGACCCCGACCGCGGGCGCGAACTCACCGTCACCGTCGGCAACCTCTACATCGACTACAGCAAACACCGTGTGACCCGCGAGACGCTGCGTCTGCTCGCCGATCTGGCGCGCGCCGCCCACCTCGAGGAGCGCCGCGACCAGATGTTCGCCGGCGAGCACATCAACACCTCCGAGAACCGTGCGGTGCTGCACACCGCGCTGCGACTGCCCCGCGGCGCCGAGTTGACGGTCGACGGCCAGAACGTCGTCGCCGACGTGCACGCCGTGCTCGACGCGATGGGCGACTTCACCGATCGCCTGCGCAGCGGCGAGTGGACCGGGGCCACCGGGAAACGGATCAGCACCGTGGTCAACATCGGCATCGGCGGATCGGATCTGGGACCGGTGATGGTCTATCAGGCGCTGCGCCACTACGTCGACGCCGGCATCACGGCACGCTTCGTCTCCAACGTCGACCCCGCCGACCTGACCGCGACGCTGGCCGACTTAGACCCCGCCACAACACTTTTCATCGTCGCGTCGAAGACGTTCTCCACGCTGGAGACGCTGACCAACGCAACGGCCGCGCGCCGCTGGCTCACCGACGCCCTCGGCGACGCCGCGGTGTCCAAACATTTCGTGGCCGTGTCCACCAACAAGCGACTGGTCGACGAATTCGGCATCGACACCGCCAACATGTTCGGGTTCTGGGATTGGGTCGGCGGGCGCTACTCGGTCGACTCGGCGATCGGGCTGTCGGTGATGGCCACCATCGGGCGAGAGGCCTTCGCCGACTTCCTGTCCGGGTTCCACATCGTGGACGAACACTTCCGGACGGCGCCGCTGGAGTCCAACGCGCCCGCCCTGCTCGGCCTGATCGGCCTGTGGTACTCCGACTTCCTGGGAGCCCAGTCACGCGCCGTGCTGCCGTATTCCAATGACCTTTCCCGTTTCGCGGCCTACCTGCAGCAGCTGACCATGGAGTCCAACGGCAAGTCGACCCGCGCCGACGGCACGCCCGTCACCACCGACACTGGCGAAATCTTCTGGGGCGAACCGGGAACCAACGGCCAGCACGCGTTCTACCAGTTGCTTCATCAGGGCACCCGGCTGGTGCCGGCCGATTTCATCGGGTTCAGCCAGCCCCTCGACGACCTGCCGACCGCCGAGGGCGACGGCAGCATGCACGACCTGTTGATGAGCAACTTCTTCGCCCAGACCCAGGTGCTGGCGTTCGGCAAGACGGCCGAGGAGATCGCCGCCGAAGGAACACCCGAAGATGTCGTGCCGCACAAGGTCATGCCCGGCAACCGGCCGTCCACCTCGATCCTGGCCGACCGCCTCACCCCGTCGGTGCTGGGCCAGCTGATCGCCCTCTACGAGCATCAGGTGTTCACCGAGGGCGTCGTGTGGGGCATCGACTCGTTCGACCAGTGGGGTGTGGAACTGGGCAAGACGCAGGCCAAGGCGTTGCTTCCGGTGCTCACCGCCGACGCCGCCCCCGACCCGCAGCCGGACAGCTCCACCGACGCGCTGGTCCGTCGCTATCGCGCCGAAAGAGGGCGCGCGAGCTAACCTTTCGAGAGCTCGGCACCGAATCGGCGCACAAAGGTGCGCAGGCGTTCTCCGGATGCGTTCTGCGGGTCGCTGAGGTGCAACTGCAGCAGTTCGCGACCGGCGGCGTGCAGGACCCGGGCGGTGTATTCCGGCTCGTGCAGTTCGGGATTGCGGCGCAGCAGTTCCGTGACGAAGAACTCGAGCACGACGGCCTGGGATTGCGCCAGGCGCGCGTACAACTGCGGCGGAGCGCCCTGCGGCGGGAACAAGAACAGCCGCCACGTTGCCGGGTGGGCGTCGACGGCGGCCAGCACGCCGTCGAACGCGAGCACCAACGACTGGTCCCCGGGGGCGGTGTCCAGCCCGGCGATCGCCTCGGCGAACTGGGCGCCGGCCCGTGCCGCCTCGCGGTCGATGAGTTCGACGAACAGCCCCGCCAGATCCCCGAACTTCTGATAGATCAACGACCGGTTGATGCCGGCCTCTTCGGCGATGCGATTCGGCGTCGCCGCGTGGAACCCTTCGGCGTCGACGATCGCGTGCGTGACGTCGAGAATCTGCTCGCGGCGCCCTTGGGCGGTCATCCGGCGCTTCGGGACGTCCACGGTGCTCACCCTTGACAGCTTAACTAACAAGTTGTGAGTATTACTCACCAAGTGTTAGTTACCCGGGAGGTCGTCATGGTCGCGTATTACCCCGAGCTCGCCCGCCGGGTCCGGAGCCAACGCGACCTGCAGCCCGAGCTGTACGGGGACTTCGACTTCGACCGGCGACCGGACCGCCTGGCCACCGAGCCCGACGCCGAATCGGCCCTGCCCGCCTGGATCGCCGAGCGCGCCACGATCCTCGACGACGAGCGCGTCGTCGAGCTGATGAGCACGGCCACCATGCTCGGCGACGTCGTGGCCGATCCCTATGCCGCGCTGATGACCACGCACAGCGTCACGCACCTGATCGACATGCTCAAGACGGCCTGCCGCAAGGGGATCGAGGCCGTGCCCGACGCGCCCCCCGAACTCGCGGCGTTCATCGCCGCCATGGAGGCCACCCCCGAGTGGATCGACTTCGACCTGGTCCGTGAGGGCGCCCGGCAGGAGCGCATCCCCGCGGCGCTGCTGGCCCCGTTCATCACGCGGGGAGCCTTCGTGGCGACCTTCACCAACACCTATGCCGCGCTGCCGATGGCCCTGACCGGCGCGCTGTCGGGCAAGCGGGCCGCGCGGCGGGTCAACGAGACGGCCAGTTTCTTCGCCGTCACCACGCTCCCCGGAGCACTCGACCGCTACGGCCCCGGGTTCGAGGCGGCCGCCATGGTCCGGTTGATGCACTCGATGGTCCGCTACAACGCGCTCAAGAAGTCGGACAAATGGGACGTCGCGGTCTACGGGATGCCGGTTCCGCAGGTCGACCAGATGCCCGCCGGGATGATCGGCCAATACCTGTTGGCCCGCAAGGCGCGCCAGCAGGGCCGCAGCGAGTTCACCGCCGCCGAACGCGCCGTCGTCGAATTCGCCAGGTACCGCTGCTTTCTGCTCGGCCTGCCCGAGGAACTGCTGCCCGCCGAACCCGCCGACATCGTCCACGTCATGCACGCGCGATCGGCGTTGCTGCGCCACGGGTTCGACGCCATCTGCCAAGAGCTCGTCCGCGGCACGATGGCTGCCTATCTGCGCCCCGACACCACCCTGTTCGACCGGTGCGCCGACGCGGTCGAGAAGAGCTTCAGCAAGCTCACGTTCGTTCGCACCTTCTGCAACGGCGACCGCGAGATCGCCGAGGCGATGGGCGTTTCCCTCGAGGCCACCGATCTCCTGCGCATCGCCCTCACCGCGCCGTTCATCCTCGGGCGCTTCACAGCGGTGAGCCACGCCAGCCGCATTCCGGTGCTTCGGGACATCACCGACGCGTACGTCATCGGGCTGCTCAAGCTGCGGCTCGCGACCTACGGAAAGCCCGAATTCACCACCGACGCGGCACATTACACCCCGGTGCCGCACTGACCCCTGGCGCGAGCGTGCGCAGTTGTACGCGCGCGCCCGGAGTGTCGCGTACAGACACGCACGCTCGGCGACGGGAGCTGCGGAAGGGTCAGGCGAACCGCTTGGTGAGCGGGGGCGGTAAGACCCGCATCAGTTGCACCAGCGGCGCCCACGGCCACCGCGGCACCACGGCCCGGCCAGGCTCGCGCTCGATGGCCTCGACCAGCGCCTTGACGCCGGTTTCGTTGTCCACCATCAACATTGTGCTGTTCGACTTGGCCGTCATCTCCGATTCGATGTATCCGGGCTCGATCACCGTCACCTTGATGGGGCCTTTTGCGTACTCGGCGCGCAGCGACTCGCCCAGTGAGCTCAGACCGGCTTTGCTTGCGCAGTAGGCGGCTTTGACGCCCGGCACTCCCTTGTTGCCGAGCACCGAGGAGATCAGCACCAGATGGCCCGAGCCGCTCTTGGCGAACATCTCCAGCGCGGTCTCGATCTGCACCAGGGCGGCGACCAGGTTGGTCTCGATGGTCGCCTTGTTGGCCCACATCTTGCCCGAGCCCAGCTTGGCGCCCTTGCCGATGCCGGCGTTGACGATGACGCGATCGATGCCACCGATCTCGTCGCCGAGTTCGCCGAACACCTTGGGCACCTGCTCGTGGTCGTTGACATCCAGCGCCGCTACCGCGATCTTGATCCCTGGATACCGTTGTGACAGTTCGCCTTTGAGCTCGTCGAGTCGTTCGGTGCGACGGGCGCACAACGCCAGGTCACGGCCCTTGGCCGCGAAGGAACGCGCCATCCCGGCGCCTAGGCCGGAGCTGGCGCCGGTGATCAGGATCTTCTGACGAGTCATTGGTAGTCAGGGGCGCGGTGTCCGCAGAGCAGACCCGTTTCCCCATCCCCCTTTCAATCCGTGCATGCGGTTTTCCCGCACACGGCTTACCGATGATCTTCTTGACATGGTTACGCAGCCTTCGGGTAGCGGATAGTGCCACGAAGCCGGTGCAGGCCGTGCCCGTTGAACCACGCTTCGGTCCACTGATCGGCCTGGCCTGCGCGTAGGTTGCGGCCCCGCTTCTTAACCATCAAGCGGAACAGCCGACTATTCACATACCAGTCGATCTGACGGAACTTCTCGGCGGCGTTACCGGTCCGAAAGTAGTTGCCCCAGCCGTGCAAGATCGGATTGAGATCCGCGATCACATCGCGAATATCGGCTCCGACCCGGTGACGACCGGTACGCTCACGAACTTTCGTCCGCAGCCGCACCATCGCCGTTTGGCTGGGCCAACGGTGCAGGTAGTAGCGCACAATGCGCTGCTGCTCCCACAACCGCCCCGACATGCGCGCCCGGAAATGACAACCCAGAAAATCCAGGCCCTCACGACCCTCACGCAGATCGACCACCTTCGTCTTCTCCGGATGCAGCCGCAACCCCAACGACGCCAGGATCTCTCCCACCGCTTCCAGAGCCACATTCGCCTGTGCCTGCGATCGGCACAGCACCACACCGTCATCGGCGTAGCGCACCAACTCACCCACCCCGCGGGCGGACAGTTCAGTGTCGAGCACGTGCAGGAAGACGTTAGCCAGCAGCGGGGAGATGACCCCGCCCTGCGGGGTGCCCGCGACCGTCCGCGTCACCACCCCGTCGACCAACACCCCTGCTTGCAGCCACAAACGCAGCAGTTTGAGTATTCTGCGATCCGAGACCCGCCTGCCCACCAACTCAAGCAGGCGTTCGTGGTCGATCTCGCCGAAGAAATTGGCGATGTCGAACTCGACCACGAACCGATGACCCTCGATGAACCCGGTACGCAACCGCTCCATCGCCATCGTCGCCGACCGCTTCGGCCGAAACCCATACGAGCACGACAGAAAGTCCGCCTCGAAAATCGGTTCCAACACCAGCTTGGCCGCCGCCTGAGCCACCCGGTCTCGCACCGTGGGAATCCCCAACGGCCGCACACCACCTCGTGGTTTCGGAATCTCCACACGCCTGGCTGGCGCGGGACGATACACACCCTCGCAAAGGTCATGGCGCAACTCACGCAACATGCGGTCCACGCCGTAATCCTCCACCGCGACCAGAGTGACACGATCCATCCCGGCCGCACCCCTGTTCTTGCGCACTCGTTCCCACGCCTCCACCAGGACGTCACCCCGACAGATACGGTCATACAGGACGTGGAAACGCCGACCCTTCGACTGCTTGGCCGCAGCCCATAGCGTGCGTTGCAGTTGTCGCACTTTCACCGGCGAGCAACTCAACGGCTCCTCGTCGGCTACGACAGGCGATAGCCCACCGGGGTAGTTGGACCGGGCAGACCCGGCCATGCCCTCACGCTTACCCACTTCACGCGCATGATCAAAGTCGGGGCCCTTCCCTCCCGGCGCGTTATGTTGCACGCCGATCCGCGGTACTACGACCCCATCGGACTCCCGCTGCCCTCCAAAGGATTTCACCATCGGCTTATACCCCTGGTCTTTGCCCGACGAAGGCCAGGCAGACGGGTCTCTCCTGTTCCGAACCAGACTATGTGCACGTGCCGCCACCCATACCCCGGGAAGACCCGACAAGCTGACCCCGGACCAGGGCTCGCCGGACATGGCCTTCGCCGTGAAATGAGCGGCTCGGCTCTCCCATTGTGGTTGTGACGAGGCTGCAGAGTTCGCTTAACGCTACGGCCCGCACACTTGCTCCCTCCAAAGAGGCTCTCGACACCCCGCTCAGCCCGCCAGATCTCTCCAACGAACCGGGGCCTGCTACCCGGCGCTCCGGTACCTACCGGGACGGGACTTCCACCCGCTAGTCCAATCCAACTTTCAGGACGCACCACCCGGGCAGCATAGCGACTACTTGAGCAGCCGCGACATGCGGCGGTCGGCCAGCACCTTGCCGCCGGTCTGGCAGGTCGCACAGTACTGAAACGACTTGTCCGCGAACGAGACCTCACGCACGGTGTCCCCGCACACCGGACACGGCAGGCCGGTGCGGGCATGCACCCGCAGCCCGGAGCGCTTCTCCCCCTTCAGCATCGCTGCGCCCTGGCCGACGGAGCGACTCACCGCGTCCGTCAATACCGACACCATCGCGTCGTGCAGGGTGCCCAGTTGGTCGGCCGACAACTTGCCCGCCGTCGCGAACGGCGAAATCTTGGCGACGTGCAGGATCTCGTCGCTGTAGGCGTTGCCGATGCCGGCGATCACCTTCTGGTCGGTGATGACGGTCTTGATCCGGCCCATGTTGCCGGCCAACACCCCGGCCAGCTCCTCGGGACCGAGTTCCAGCGCATCCGGGCCCAGGGTGGCGATGCCGGGAACCGCTTTCGGGTCCTCGACCAGCCACACGGCCAACCGCTTCTGGGTGCCGGCCTCGGTGAGGTCGAAGCCCGGCGCCTCGCCGGGCGTGCCCAGATGGACCCGCAGCGCGATCGGCCCCTTGCCCGGGCGCAGCGGCGCGGCGGCCAGCTTGTCAGACCAGCGCAACCAGCCCGCGCGCGACAGGTGAGCGATCAACCACAGCTCCCCGGCGTGCAGCCCCAGGTATTTGCCCCACCGATCGGCGCCGACGACGGCCTGGCCGTGCAGCGCACCGATCGGCGGGTCGAACGTCTTGAGCACCGAGAACGCGGAGACGTCGATGCGGCCTATCGTCAGGCCGACGGCGTTGCGGCGCAGATGGTCGGCCAGCGCTTCGACCTCGGGCAGTTCGGGCACTTCTTCAGTCTGCCGCTCTGAGCAAATATGTGTCCATGATCCAGCCGTGCCGTGCGCGGGCCCGGGCCCGCAACGCCGCGATCCGCGCACCCACCCCGCCGACGGTCCCCGCCACCAGCAGCTCGTCGTCCGTCCCGAGGTAGGCACCCCACCAGATCCGGGTGTTTGCCGGACACGTCTGGAACGCGCAGTCACCGTCGAGCATCACCACCGCCGAGCCCGACATGCCGCGCTCGCGCAGCCGCCTGCCGGTGGTGATGAGGACCGGTTCGCCGACCTCGTTGAGGGGGATGCGGTGCCGGGCCGTCAGCGCCTGCACGGCGGTGATGCCCGGGATGACATCGAAGCTGAACTCGACGTCGGCCGCTACCGCCTCGAGGATGCGCAGCGTGCTGTCGTACAGCGACGGGTCCCCCCACGCCAGGAAGGCGCCGACGCCGTCGGGACCCAGCTCCTCGGAGATGGCCTGCGACCAGATGCGCGTGCGGGCCGCATGCCAGTCCGACACCGCTTCCCGATACTCGCCGTCGGCGGCGCGCTTCGGGTCGGCCAGCTCGACGAAGCGGTAGCCGGGCTCGCGGATGAACCGGGCGCAGATCTCCCGGCGCAGGGCCACCAGGTCGCTTTTCTGTTCGCCTTTGTCCATCGCGAAGAACACCTGCGTGTCGTTGAGCGCTTCGATCGCCTGGACCGTCACGTAGCCGGGGTCGCCGGCTCCGATGCCGATGACGTGGATGTGCCGACTCACGGGGTCAGTCAACCGAATCGAAACCGCGAAGGGCTAGTCGGGGACTCCAAGTACCCGATACCATGGGTACCGTCTGAAGGTCCGATGAAGGGACAGCAGCGATGACCACTGCGGTGAAGCCAGGTGGGCCGAGTCGGGAAGAGTTCTCGGATCGGTTGCTCAAAGGCTCGGTCAAGAAGTCCTACGAACCCGTCGTGGACATCGACTGGGACGCACCGCTGGACCCGGACAAGTTCTATCTGCCACCGCGATTCGTGTCCCTGTACGGCACGCCGATGTGGGACGAGATAACCCGCGAGCAACAGATCGAGCTGTCCCGCCAGGAGTTGGTCAACACGTTGTCGGCGGGCATCTGGTTCGAGAACATGCTCAACCAGTCGTTGCTGCGCACCATCCTGCACGAGGACCCCACCAGCTCCTCGACGCATTACAAGCTGACCGAGATGGGCGACGAGACGCGGCACATGGTGATGTTCGGCAAGGCCATCGAACGCATCGGCGCCAAGCCGGTCCGCCCGCGACGGTTGCAGCGGATGATCATCAACACCATGCCGCTGGCCTTCCAGTACGGCTCGATGCTGTGGGTGGCCGCCCTGATCGGCGAGGAGATCTTCGACTCGCTGCAGCGGCAGATGATGGACGATCCGGAATTGCAGCCGATCATCCAGCGGCTCATGCGCATTCACGTCACCGAGGAGGCCCGCCACATCCAGTTCGCCCGCGACGGCGCCCGCAAGCGGGTGCGGGAGATGCCGCGGTTCAACAGATGGTTCATGGCCAACATCAACGGGCTGGGCGGGTACTTCTTCCGCTACCTGTTCACCAACCCGATCCCCTACGCCCGCACGGGTCTGGACGCCAAGCGGGCACAGGCGACCGCGCGCAGCAGCCGGCACCGGCACGAGGTGCAGGTGTCCGGCTTCGCCCCGCTGGCGGCGTTCCTGACGGAGGTGGGCCTGTTCGGTCCGCTGGCGCGCCGCGGATGGCGGCGCACCAGGTTTCTGTGACGCACGAACCCGACCGCCGCGTCGTCGTCGTCGGCGCGGGTGCCGCCGCCGCGGAGTTGACGGCCGCCGGAGTCACCGACCTCCTCGAACTCGACGCCAGCCGCGTGGTCGGGTCGGTGTTCGACGAGGCGAGCGCCACGTGGTCGCTGCACGCGGCCTCCGGCGACGTGGTGCGGGCCCGCGTCGTCGTCGCCGCCCGCGAAGCCCTGCTGAGCCCATGGGTGCCGGAGCTGGCGGGGCGAGACCAGTTCCGCGGAGCGTCGTTTGCCGCGGCGAGCTGGGACGCCGGCTTCGATCCGGCTGGCAAGCGCATCGCGCTCGTCGGCGCCGACTCCGTCGCCGGCCATCACATCGGACGGCTGGCACGGGCGGCGTCGGTCACCGTCTTCGCGCACGCGCCGCGCCGGACGGTCCCCGAGCTGCCACTTCCGTCGACCCGCGCCAGACGCTGGCTACACCGCCGGCTCCGGCCGGGCGCGACACCCCGCGAATCCGGGCCCGTCCTGGTGGGGTCGGCGATCGACACCCTCACCGCCACCGGTGTCCGCACCCGCGACGGCGTCGACCACCCCGCCGACGCCGTCGTCTACGCCACCGGGTTCACACCCGCCGATCCGGGCGCCGGTGCGACCGTCGTCGGTGTCGGCGGCGTGACGCTGCGGCACGACTGGGCTGCCGGCACGGAACCCTACTTCGGCGTCGCCATGCACGGTTTCCCCAACTATTTCGTCCTCGGCGGCGGGTCAAGCGCAGAAGAAACAGGCGCGCAGGCACGCTACGTCGCCGAATGCGTGCGTCTCCTGACCGACAGCGGAGCGACCCGCATCGAGGTGCGGCGCAGCAGCCAGCAGGTGTTCAACGAGCGCGTCTACGTGCGGGCCGTCCAGCCCCAGCCGGTGTCCCGGGCGTTCGACTTGTCGAACGGCTCCCCACGCGAGGACCGGGAGATCTACGACGGTGCGGCGACCCTGATGCTCGCGGGCGCACCGCACCCCGTACGCGTCCGGCTTGCCGGCCGGCTGGATCCCATCGATGGTCGATACCACTGGCAGGGAACGGTTTTCGGTTCTCCGTCCGAGCCACTGCCGGACGACGCGCTCAGCCGGGCACAGACGGCGACCCTGACCGTGGGCGAGCGCAGCGCGCCGGCGCGGATCACCGAGCAGACCCCGTGGGGCACCCACTCGATCGCCGGGGTCGGCGCGCCGCCGTACCCGCTCGGCGGTAACTGAACCCGGCGCGGCGATCCGGTTTAGCAACGGAACGCCGTGGGGTAGCCTCACCTTTCATCGGGAGGTGGCCACGCACCGCCGGGGGCTCGGGGTTCAGTGCCGACGCGAGCGACCTGGGCGAGACGGCATGTTCGAAAGCGCAAGCGGCCGAGGTCCCGGGCGGGCGGGGCCGGGGGAGTTCTGCCCTGCGCACCCGCTGATGCATGGCGGCTTCGGCGCGCGCGAGTCCGCGCAGCCGACCTGGTTGCTCGAGCAGTTCGCCAACCGGGAATGCGGGGAGAGCCATGGCAGAGAACGGCACCACCAGAATGCCCACGTTTCAATCACAATCGGGACACGCGCGCCCGTAGATCGCCGGGTCGCGCCTGCCCGTCAGCGACGATGAAGCTCTGACGTGCGAAGGGGGGCGGCTGCGGTGAGTGCGCTGATCGTCGACGGGCGAATGAACCAGTCGGTGGCGGTGCTCACCGTCGATGGAGTGCTGGACACCGCCAACTCCGCGGCGCTGCGCGACGCCGTCGTGCGGACCATCCTCGACAAGCCGTCCGCCCTCATTCTCGACGTGACCGCGCTTCGAGTGCCCGCGGAGTCGGCGTGGGCGGCCTTCATCGGCGCGCGCTGGCAGCTTCACCCGGGGGTCGATGTCCCGATCGTGCTGGTGTGCGCTCGGCGCGCCAATCGGGATGCGATCGACCGCAGCGGCGTGGCCCGCCTGATGCCGGTGTATTCGAGCGAGAAGGGCGCGATCAGGGCGCTCGGGCGCCGGACCCGTCGCAGCGTACGGCGTGCCGACGCCGAGCTACCGGCCAACCTGACCAGCCTTCGGGAGTCACGACGGCTGGTCCGCGAGTGGCTGACCGAGTGGTCGCAGCCCGCGCTCATCCCGGTCGCGCTGGTGGTGGTCAACGTGTTCGTGGAGAACGTGCTCGAGCACACCGGCAGCGTCCCGATGATGCGCGTCGAGAGCGACGGCGCCACCGCCACCGTCGCGGTGTCCGACGGCAGCAACACCCCCGCGGTGCGGCTGCCGCCCCCCGAGGAGGGCATCGACGTCTCCGGCCTGGCGATCGTCGACGCGTTGTCCCGCGCATGGGGCAGCGCCCCCACCGCAACCGGCAAAACCGTCTGGGCGGTCATCGGGCCCGAGAACCAGCTGTAAGCCGCGACTGGTTGTGCTGCGCCCCGAGGCGGGGTCAAACTAGAACACGTTCTAATGTCGTGTGACGACCCGTTGCAGGAAGGCAGATGACGTGCGGTTCACCTACGCGGAGGCGATGACCGACTTCCGGTACTACATCCCCCTGGCCAAAGCCGCCGAGGCGGCCGGCTACAACGCGATGACGATAGCCGACAGCATCGCCTATCCGTTTGAGTCCGATTCGAAGTATCCGTATACGCCCGACGGGAACCGCGAATTCCTCGACGGCAAGGAGTTCATCGAAACATTCGTGCTGACATCGGCGTTGGGTGCGGTGACGTCGACGCTGCGGTTCAACTTCTTCGTCCTCAAACTGCCGATCCGCCCGCCCGCCCTGGTCGCCAAACAGATCGGTTCGCTGGCCGCGATGACCGACAACCGCGTGGGATTCGGGGTGGGCACCAGCCCGTGGCCCGAGGACTACGAGCTGATGGGCGTCCCGTTCGCCAAGCGGGGCAAGCGGATGGATGAGTGCATCGAGATCGTCCAAGGCCTCACCAGCGGCGAGTACTTCGAGTTCCACGGCGAGTTCTACGACATTCCCAAGACCAAGATGACCCCGGCACCCACGAAGCCGATCCCGGTCCTCATCGGCGGTCACGCCGACGCTGCGCTGCGGCGCGCCGCGCGGCTGGACGGCTGGATGCACGGCGGCGGGGCCCCCGAGGAACTCGACGGCCTCATCGCCAAGCTGCAGCGGTACCGGGACGAAGCCGGCAAGACCGGCCCGTTCGAAATCCACGTCATCTCGGCCGACGCCTACACCGCGGACGGCATCAAGCGGCTCGAGGACAAGGGCGTCACCGACGTCATCGTGGGCTTCCGCATCCCCTACATCAAGGGCAACGACACCGAGCCGCTGGACACCAAGATCCGCAACCTGGAGATGTTCGCCGAGAACGTGATCGCCAAGGTCTAGCGACGGTCGCAAGCGCGGCGAAGGCCGGGCGCAGCGGGCCGCCGCCATCTAGACCGTGGCGCTCGCAAGCGCGGCGATCAGAGCGGATCCCACTTCGGGGCCCGCTTCTCCCGGTGCGCGATCGCGGCCTCGACCGGGTTGTTGGTGAATCCGCTCAGGATCTGCGTGCGGTTCTCCAGCTCGATGGCATGCCGCAGGCTGGGCGCGTCCAGCGCGGCGTTGAGGCCGATCTTGGTCTGCCAGACGCCGTAGGCGTTGTTCGCGGCGATCGAGCGCGCCACCTCGACCGCGGCCGGCATCAGGTCGTCCGGGGCCACCACCTCGTGGACCAGCTTGATCCGGTACGCCTCGGCGGCGTCGATGATGCGGCCGGTCAGCATGAGTTCCCGGGCCACCCCGGCGCCGACGATCTTGGGCAGCAGGTAGCTGGTGCCCATGTCCATCGAGGAGAAGCCGGCCTTGATGAACGCCGACCCGAACCGGGCGTGCTCGGAGGCGACCCGCACGTCGCAGACCAGCGCGAACGCCAACCCGCCGCCGACAGCGACGCCGTTGACCGCGGCGATCACCGGGATGGGCAGTTCGTAGAGGCGGGTGAACAGGTCGGCCAGCCGGACCTGTGCGTCGTAGTTGACCTTGAACGGCGGCGTGGTCGGCCGGGGCTTGGTCCACGGCTCGCCGGTGCCGCTCAGGTCTGCTCCGGCGCAGAACCCCCGTCCTGCACCGGTCAGGATCGCCGCCCGGAATTCGCCGCCGTCGAGCGCGGTCAGGGCGTCGTCCACGCCGTCGATCAGCGCGCCGTCGATCGCGTTGAGGCGTTCGGGACGGTTGAGGGTGAGGCAGGCGATGTTGTCTTCGAGGGTGTTGAGTTCCACAGCGGGCATAACCGAACCGTAGGCGATTTCGGTCTTCATCCGACCACGAATGTGACGGAATGACGATGGCACGAACCGAGGGCGACACGTTGGCGCGACCGCCACGATGGTAACCGCGGCCCGGGGGCCGCTGATCCGCGCGGGCCTGGGCCGCGAAAGTGCGACTACCGGCGCCTCTTCTCGGGAAGCGCTTAGCTGGTTGCACTTTCGCGGCTCACGCCGACCGCTTGGCCAGCCACTCGGCCTGCATCACCAGCAGCGCCATCACCTCCAGTTGCGGGGTCTCGGGGTCGAGTTCGCGGTAACGCTGATAGACGTTGACGACGACGCGCTCGGCGTCCAGCCAACTCGCGTACTCGCCGAGATCGATGGTGTCGGCGGCCTCGGCCCACGACAGTCCCCTGCGGTAGGCGGCCTCGGCCTGTTCGGCGACGTGCGTGAGATAGCCGCGCACGGCGCGGATGCCGTCCGGGTCGGTGACCGGGCCGTGGCCGGGAACGACGATCGGGGCGTCCAAGGCGATCATGGCGTCGCAGGCGGCCACCCAGTTGGCGATCGGGCCGGCCCACACGATCGGGGTGCAGCCGATGAACAGCAGGTCGCCACCGAATAGCACGCCGGCGTCGGGCACATGGACCACGGAGTCCGCGGCGGTGTGGGCAGGGCCGAGGTTGAGCAGTTCCACCCGCCTGCCACCGACGTCGATGCTCAGCTCGCGGTCGAAGGTCAGATCGGCATTGCGCACCCTGATGCCGCCGAAGTCGAAGAACCCGAACCGGTCCCGCACGAACTTCGTCGCGATCGGCCCGAGGTCGGCGTTCTGCACCATCGCCAGCATCTCCGGCGCCAGTCCGTGGGCAATCTCCTCGGCGGTGTCCTTGGCGGCGATGATCCGCACCGAAGGGTCCAGCAGCTGGTTGCCGTGGGTGTGATCACCGTTGGAGTGGGTGATCAGCGCGTCGGTGATCGGCGCTCGATCGGTGAAAGGCCTCATGGCGGTGAGCATTTCGCGGGTCAACGCCAGGTCGAAGAGCGTGTCCACCAGCAGGGAGGCGCCCTCGCCGGCAACCAGCCCGGCGTTGCTCCAGCCGAATCCCCCGTCGGGCAGGGTCCATGCCCAGACCCGTTCGGCGACCTCGTGCAGCCCGCGGGTGTAGGTCACTCGCGCGGGGGCCGGGTTGACCCGGCGTGGAGCTGGCGCGGCGTCCGGGTTGGGCCGGGCGGCCAGGGGGTGCGGCGGCCTGCTGGCGCGCACGGTCTGCCGGGTCTCCCCCAGCCCCTGTACCCGCAGGGTGACGACGTCGCCATCGTGCAGCCAACCCGGAAACAATTCTAGCGCTACCGGATTGAGGTGCTCGACAAGCGTGCAGGTGGGCACGGTGCCGGAGCCGATGACGTCGCCGGGGGCGAGCATCACGCCGCGCGACACGTAGGAGATGACCTCTGCGAAGGTCCAGTCCATCTGGGCGGTGGACCCCGAACCGATCACGGTGTCGTTGACCAGGGCTGTCACTTCCAGGTCGAGCCGGCCGGGACGGGTGAGGTCGCGGAACGGCTCGAGCTCGTCGGGCGTCACCAGATACGGGCCCAGCGTCACCCCGCTGTCCTTGCCCTTGCCCTGCCCGATCGCCAGCTGGCTCTCCAGCTGCTGCAGATCGCGCGCGGACCAGTCGTTGAAGATCGTATAACCGATGATGGCCCGTTCGGCCTCCTCGACCGTCAAATCCCTACCGCCGGTGCCGATGACCGCGCCGATCTCCAGCTCGAAGTCCTGCCACGCGCTGCCGGGCGCCATCGGGGCGTCGTCGTAGGGCCCGAGAACCGTTGCCGGGCAGGCGAAATAGAACGCTGGGATACGGTACCAGGCATCGGCGAGCATCCGGTCGGCGCCCATCGCGGCCTTGCAGTTGCGCATGTGGTCGAGGAAGCACAGCGTGTCGCGGATCGACGGCGGGCGCGGGATCGGCGCCATGAGCCGCACCTCGGCCACCGGGGTGACCACCGCGGGGGAACGCAGCGCCTCCTCGCCTGCATACCGCAAGCCATCGACGCCACGCCCGACCAGCTCGAGCAGCGTCACCCCCGCCGGCATCGCGTGGATGTTGTCATCCGACACGACCCCGGTGCGTATACCGTCGTCGTCTTGATAGGTCACCCATTTCATTCCCGCACCACCTCACTCGGTTCCTTGTCCGGCCGCAGGCCGCGCCAACTCGTCTGGCGCAGCCGGTCATCGGGGGTCCACTCGCTGTAGCGCACCTCGCCCACCAGCACCGGCTCGACGAACGTCACCCCCCTGGCCTCGCTGCGGGGCAACGGCGGACTGAACGGCGACGTGGTGGTGTGCAGCGGCGCCAGCGTCTCCTTCAGGCTCACCAGATCCCGCTCGGTGAAACCGGTTCCGACCTTGCCGGCGAAACGCAGGCCGTCGGCGCCGGGGATGCCCATCAGCAGCGAACCGATGCCGCTGCTACGCCTGCCCTCCCCGGCCTTCCAGCCGCCGATGACGACTTCCTGTGTTTTCCAGTGCTTGTCCTTGACCCACGACGCCGACCGCCGGCCCGGCTGGTAGGCGGAGTCGCGCCGCTTGGCCACCACGCCCTCCCAACCGTGCGCGGCGGAATACTCCAGCGCCCGCTTGCCGTTGCCGGGCAGCAGTTTCGGAACGACGAGATTGGTGCCGCCGCCCAGCGTCTCCAGCAGTTTGCGCCGGTCCTCATAGCGGGCACGCAGCAGCGACCGGCCGTCCAGGTAGAGCAGATCGAAGGCCCAGAACTCGACTTGGGCGCCGCGGCCGCGGTTCTGCATCGCGTGGAAGCTGGGCACACCGGAGGTGTCCAGAACGACGGCCTCGCCATCGAGGACCACGTGATGGTCGACCAGATCCGCTGCCAAGGAGGCGAATTGAGGATATTCGGCGGTGACGTTGCGGCCGCGGCGGGACCGCAGCCGCAACGTGCCGTGGTCGGCCTCGAGCAGCAGGCGGTAGCCGTCCCATTTGCCTTCGAAGGCCCACTGGCCGGCCGTGTACGCCGCCACCGAGCCGTGCGTGGCGAGCATGGGGGCGATCTCGTCGAAGTCGAAGGACTTCTGATCCTTCATCCGGTGCACCAGCCACTGGGCGCCGTTGGTCTGGATCAGCGCATAGCGCCCCGAGATCCGGTTGCCATGCAGGTTGACGATCACCTCGCCCTTTTCGGCGGGGTCATCGCGGAACTTCTCGGCCTCGTAGGTCCCCGAGTCCCAGATGATCACCTTGCCGGCCCCGTACTCCCCCTTGGGAATGACGCCCTCGAATCCGCCGTACTCGAGCGGATGGTCCTCGGTGCGCACCGCCAGGTGGTTCACCGACGTCGTCTCGGGCAGGTTTTTCGGCACCGCCCACGACACCAGCACCCCGTCGCGCTCCAGCCGAAAGTCGTAGTGCAGCCGGCGGGCGTGGTGCTCCTGGATGACGAACGTGTTGCCCCGCCCGGGGGCGGGTCCGGCGGCCGGAACGGGTTCGGGAGTCTTGGCGGCGTCGCGCATGCTGCGGTATTTGGCCAGCCGATCCGATACGGCCGCATCGGCGTCGAGCGGAGCCAGCAGGTCGCCGTCACGCTCGACGCGGGCCAGCACCTCGTCGTAGCGCAGCTGGGTCAGCGCGGGGTCGTCGAGTTCCTCCCAGGTGCGCGGCGCGGCGACCGTCGGATGCTGCCGCCCGCGCAGCGAATAGGGCGCGATAGTGGTTTTCGCCCCGTTGTTCTGGCTCCAGTCCAAGAACACCTTTCCCGCGCGCAAGCTTTTGGTCATGATCGCCGTAACGAGCTTGGGCATCGCTTTTTCCAGTTGCTGCGCAACGCGTTTGGCCAGCACCGAGGCGCCCCGGCTGCTGACCGGCTCGGCCAGCGGCGCGTAAAGGTGCAGCCCCTTGCTGCCGCTGGTGAGCGGGAAGGTGGTCAGTCCGATATCGGCGATCAGGTCGCGGACGGCACGGGCCACCTCGGCCAGCTGCGCCATCGTCACGCCCTCGCCCGGGTCGAGGTCGAACACCAGCCGGGTGGCCGGCCCCGGTTTGAGCTCCTCGGCCCTGCTGCGGGTCCACTCGGCGACGAACCGCCACTGCGGCACGTGCACCTCCAGCGCCGCCTGCTGCGCGATCCAGGCCAACCCGTCCGGGCTGTCGATGATCGGGTAGGTCGTCGTCCCGGACCGGTGCGTGACGCTGCCGCGGGGCAGCCAGCCCGGCGCCGAGGAGGCCAGCTGCTTCTCGAAGAACGAGTCCTCGTCGACGCCGTTGGGCCAGCGCTTGCGGGTGGCGGGGCGAGCGGCGATGTGCGGGATCATCACCTCGGCGATGCGGGTGTAGTAGTCGAACACGTCACCCTTGGTGGTTCCGGTGGCCGGGTAGAGCACCTTGTCGGCGTTGGTCAGCTTCACCCGCGCCCGCGCCGTGGACCCCATGGTGTCAACGTACTTGCCGGGCGGTGGAACCCGGTACCGTCGATGTGGTGGTTCGCCTGAACAGCGCCACCCTGCCGCGCCTGCCGATCGCGACGCCGGGCTACGACCGGGACGGCGTCGGGACGGGCATCGCGCACTTCGGTGTCGGCAACTTTCACCGCGCGCATCAGGCGATGTACGTCGACCGGCTGCTGCGGCGCGGGCTGGCCCGCGAGTGGGGCATCCGCGGGCTGGGGGTGCTGCCCGCCGACCGCCGCATGCGCGACGTGCTGGCCGCCCAGGACGGCCTGTACACGCTGATCTCCGAGCACCCCGACGACAGTCGCGACGCACGCGTCATCGGCTCGATCGTCGACTACCGCTACGTGCCCGACGATCCCGCGGCCACGGTCGAACTGCTCGCCGCACCGGCGACGCGCGTCATCACGCTGACCATCACCGAAGGGGGCTACCGGGTCCGGGACCGCGCGTCGGTGTTCGGCCTGATCGTCGAGGCCCTGGTGCGCCGCCGCGACCGCGGCGTCGGCGCGCCGACGATCGTGTCGTGCGACAACATCGAGCACAACGGCGAGGTGGCCCGGCGGGCAGTCGTCGAGCACGCGCAGCTGTTGCATCCGGGCGTGGTCGGCTGGGTGGACGAGCACGCCCGGTTCCCGTGCTCGATGGTGGACCGCATCACCCCAGCCACCACCCCCGACCTCGTGGCCGCTGTGGAACGCGACTTCGGTGTCGCCGACCGGTGGCCGGTGGCGGCCGAGTCCTTCGCCGCGTGGGTGCTCGAGGACGACTTCGCCGCCGGCAGGCCGCCACTGGAGGACGCGGGTGTGCTGCTGGTCGACGACGTCGCCCCCTACGAGGCGATGAAGCTGCGGCTCCTCAACGCCGGGCACCAGTGCCTGTGCTACTTCGCGTGGCTGTGCGGGTACCGCATGGTGCACGACGCGGCGCGCGACCCATTGCTGGCCGAATTCCTCTGCGCCTACTTCGATTCCGAGGCGATCCCCACGTTGGCGCCGGTCCCCGGCATCGACTTGGCCGCCTACAGCCGGGAACTCGTCGAGCGGTTCGCCAACCCCGGCGTCGCCGACACGGTTGCCCGGTTGTGCGCCTACTCCTCGGACCGCATCCCGGCCTGGCTGCTTCCGGTGATCCGCGCCAACCTGCGCACCGGCGGGCCCGTCCGGCTCGCGTCGGCGGCGGTGGCGAGCTGGGCGCGCTACAGCGAGGCAGTAGACGAACACGGCGAACCGATCGAGGTCGTCGACAACCTGGCCGATTCGCTGGTGCCCGCCGCCCGCTCGGAGCGGGAACGTCCCGGCGCCTTCCTGGAGAACCCGGCGGTGTTCGGCGACCTGCCGCGGGCGCCCCGCTTTGCGGAGGCCTACCGCCGGGCGCTGGACTCGTTGCACACCAACGGCGCGCGGGCGACCCTGGAGGGGTTGGTGAAGGAGGCACGGGCATGAGCCGCGGACTGGTGATCGGCGAGGCGCTGATCGACGTCGTCAAGCACAGGGGCACCACCGACCATGTCGGCGGCAGCCCCCTCAACGTCGCGGTCGGGCTCGCCCGGCTGGGTCACGATGTCGATTTCCTCACCCACATCGGCGACGACGATTCGGGACAGCGCATCGCAGCGCACCTGAAATCCTCAGGGGTACAACTAGTTCCGGGTAGCTTCTCCGCCGCCCGGACGCCGAGCTCGGTGGCCACGATCGGCGCCGACGGGTCCGCCACCTACACCTTCGACCTGGACTGGCGGCTGTCCGGCACCCCCGAGGTGGCGCCGCCGCTGCTGGTGCACACCGGGTCCATCGCCGCCGTGCGGGAGCCGGGCTGCCTTGCGGTAGCGGCGCTGCTGGATGCCTACCGGGTGTCGGCGACGGTCAGCTTCGACCCCAATGTGCGGCCGTCTTTGATCGAGGACCGGGCGCTGGCCCGCGAACGCATCGAGCGCGCCGTCGAGCGCAGCGACGTCGTCAAGGTCAGCAACGAGGACCTGCGCTGGATCGAACCCGACCGCGAGCCGGAGCAGACCGCCCGCAGCTGGTTGGCCGTGGGGCCCGCGATCGTCGCCGTGACGATGGGCGAGCGGGGCGCGCTGGCGTTGTGCGCGGCCGGCGAGGCCCGGGTGGCGGCCCGGCCGGTCGAGGTGGTGGACACCGTCGGCGCCGGCGACGCCTTCACGGTCGGCCTGCTCGACGCGCTGTGGGGGCTGGGTCTGCTCGGTGCCGGCCGGCGGGCCGACCTCCGCTCGATCGGGCTCGACGCGCTGACCACCGCGCTGCACGCGGCCGCCCTGTCCTCGGCGCTCACCATCGGCCGGCCCGGGGCGGACCTGCCCGACCGCGCCGCACTTGACGCCGCGGCAAATCGCAGGTAGCCCGGCCCGGCGCGCTGTTAGCGGCCCAACTGTGTGGGCATACTGACTTACATGCGCTCCATCTGGAAGGGCTCGATCGCGTTCGGTCTGGTCAACGTGCCGGTCAAGGTATACAGCGCCACCGAAGACCACGACATCAAGTTCCATCAGGTGCACGCCAAGGACAACGGCCGCGTCCGCTACAAGCGCGTGTGTGAGGTGTGCGGCGAGGTGGTCGAATACGGCGACCTCGCCCGCGCCTACGAGTCCGCCGACGGGCAGATGGTGGTGATCACCGACGACGACATCGCCACCCTGCCCGAGGAACGCAGCCGCGAGATCGAGGTGCTCGAGTTCGTGCCGGCCAGCGAGGTCGACCCGATGATGTTCGATCGCAGCTACTTCCTGGAGCCGGACTCGAAGTCGTCGAAATCCTATGTGCTGCTTGCCAAGACGCTCGCCCAGACCGAACGGATGGCGATCGTCCACTTCACGCTGCGCAACAAGACGCGGCTGGCCGCGTTGCGCGTCAAGGATTTCGGCAAGCGCGACGTGATGGTGATCCACACCCTGTTGTGGCCCGACGAGATCCGCGATCCCGACTTCCCGGTGCTCGACAAGGAGGTCGAGATCAAGCCCGCCGAGCTCAAGATGGCCGGGCAGGTCGTGGAGTCGATGGCCGAGGAGTTCAACCCGGACCGCTTCCACGACAGCTACCAGGAGCAGCTACGGGAGCTCATCGACGCCAAGCTCGAAGGCGGGGAGGCGTTCACCACCGAGGAGCAACCCCAGGAGCTCGACGAGACCGAAGACGTCTCCGATCTGCTCGCCAAGCTGGAGGCCAGCCTGAAGGCACGTTCCGGCGGCGGCGACGACAGGGCGCCGGTGAAGAAGGCGCCGGCGAAAAAACCCCCCGCGAAAAAGGCGCCCGCCAAGAAGTCCCGCGCGCGGGCCGCGTCGAAGTCCTGACGCGCCCGACTCAGCCGCGCCGGTTCGCGACGAAACGGGTTGCCGCGGCAATAAGGTTGATGACGCCCACGAGGATGATCAGGCTCAGCGCCGCACCCCAGATGCGCAGGAAACCGGCCTGCTCGGGGTTGGTGAGCTCGGTGTAGATGAGCAGCGGCAGCGAGGCCATGTTGCCGTGCAGGACGTCGAGGTTGATCGAGCGACTGTACCCGACCAGCACCAGCACCGGCGCGGTCTCGCCGATGACACGTGCGACCGACAACAGCACACCCGAGACGATGCCGGGCATCGCGATCGGGAAGACGATCCGCACGATGGTCTTCCACTTGGTGACACCCAGCGCGTAGCTGGCCTCGCGCAGGTCGTCGGGCACCAGCCTGAGCATCTCCTCGGCGGAGCGCACCACGACAGGCAGCATCAGCAGCACCAGCGCCAACGACACGGCGAAGGCGCTCTGCTGGAAGCCCAGGGTCACGATCCAGAGGCTGAAGACGAACAGCGCCGCCACGATCGACGGGACCCCGGCCAGCACGTCGACCATGAACGTCGTCACCCGTACCAGCCGGCTGGAGCTGTATTCGACCAGGTACACCGCAACCATCAGGCCCAGCGGCACCGACAGGACGACGGCCACCCCGGCTTGCACCAGCGTCCCGTACAGCGCGTGGTAGATCCCGCCGGCGAACTGTTCGGGCAGCACGCCGCGCAGCGAGTGCGTCCACCAGCCCGACCGGGTGACCGCATACCAGCCCCGCGAGACCACCACCGAGAGGACCCACAGCAGCGGCACCAGCGCCGTGACGAACGAGACGAGGAAGAACGCGGTGGCGACGTTGTTGGTGATCCGCCGCCGCAGGCTCAGCCGGTGGAACACCTCCGCCTTGACCGGGCGGTCGAACGCGTCGACGGTCATCGGCGCCGCTCCTCCTCATCGCTTCGCTCTGCATCGTCACCAGCGCGGGTCATCGGCGCCGCTCCTCCTCATCGCTTCGCTCTGCATCGTCACCAGCGCGGGTCATCGGCGCCGCTCCTCCTCATCGCTTCGCTCTGCATCGTCACCAGCGCGGGTCATCGGCGCCGCTCCGGGGTCATCCGTTGACCTTCCCGCCGGCGACCGCGCGGGCGAGCGCGTTGACGATGAATGTCAGGACGAACAGCGCGAAACCCGCGGCGATGTAGGCTCCCGTGGGCAGCGGCTGGCTGAACTCGGCCGCCGCGGACGCGATCTTGGACGCGAACGTGTATCCACCGTCGAACAGCGACCACTGTCCCGGTTGGGCGGCCGAACGCAGGATGATCAGCACGGCCACGGTCTCCCCCAGGGCCCGGCCCAGGCCGAGCATCGACGCCGCGATGACACCGCTGCGCCCGAACGGCAGCACGGTCATCCGCACCACCTCCCACTTGGTGGCACCGAGCGCCTGGGCGGCTTCCTTCTGGATGCCGGGCGTCTGACGGAACACCTCCCGCGACACCGAGGTGATGATCGGCAGGATCATCACCGAGAGCACGATGCCGGCGGTGAAGATGGTGCCACCCCCGGCCACCGACACGTTGCCGTGACTGAACAGGAAGAACCACCCGAGGTTGCGGTTGAGGAACGTCGCGACCGGCCTGAGCTGAGGCGCCAGCACGAAGATCCCCCACAACCCGAAGATGATCGACGGCACCGCGGCCAGCAGATCCACCATCGCGCCGAATGCGCGGGACAGGCGCGTCGGCGCGTACTGGGTGAGGTACACCGCGATGCCGACCGCGATCGGTACGGCCAGCACCAGCGCGGTGATCGAGCTCAGCACCGTGACCATGAACAGGTCGCGGACCCCGAACGCCAGCTCGTTGGGGTTGGTGGTCTTGAAGTCGGCGCTGGTGAAGAAGTCCGCGTGGTTGGCGCGCAGCGACGGGACGGCACGAAGCAACAGGAACACCGCGATCAGCGCGATCGCGACGACGATCGTCGCGCCGGCGGCGACGGCGACCAACTTGAACAGTTGGTCGCCGCGCCGGCCCGCGCGGGTGTCTGCCACCGCCAGCGCAGGGCTCTTCCTGCCCGGCGGGGTGGAGACCGTTGCTCGTGTCATCTATGTCCCGGGTCAGCTGATGGCGTTCACCGACGTCGACAGCTTGGACTTGAACGCGTCGGGAATGGGGATGTATCCGTTGTTGGCCAGGCCATTCTGCCCTGCGCCGATGGTGCTTTGCAGGAACGCCTTCACCGCCGTGCCGACCTGCGCGTCGGGATACTTCGAGCAGACCACTTCATAGGTGGCCAGGACGATCGGATAGGAGCCGGCCTGGGTCGGCTTGTAGAACGAAAGCGTGTCGATCACCATGTCGTTGCCCTGGCCCTTGATGGTGGCCCCGGAGATCGTCTTGCCAACCGAGTCCGCGCTGATCGCCACCGGGTCCGGACCGGCCGAGGTGACGATCTTGGCCATGTTCAGCTTCTGGGACTGGGCGAACGACCACTCGTTGTAGGTGATCGACCCCTCGGTGGCCTTGATCGCCGCCGAGGTGCCGTCGTTACCTTTGGCGCCCTCGCCGACGCCGCCGTTGAACGTCTTACCGGCACCCTTGCCCCACGCGCCGTCGGACGCCGCGTCGAGGTATTCCTGGAAGTTGTCGGTGGTTCCCGACTGGTCGTTGCGGAACACCACGTGGATCGGCTCGGCCGGCAGGTTGGCGCCGGCGTTCAGCTTCTGGATCGCCGGGTCGTTCCAGGTGGTGATGGCACCGTTGAAGATCTTCGCCGCGGTCGGGCCGTCGAGATTGAGCGAACCGAGGCCCTTGACGTTGTAGGTGATCGCGATCGGGCCGAACACCACCGGCAGGTCCCACGCCGGCGAGCCGCACCGCTGCTGCGCCTTGGTGTGTTCCTGGGCGGTCAACGGGGAGTCCGAGCCGCCGAAATCGGTTTGGTTACCTGTGAATTCGGCGATCCCGGCACCCGAGCCGTTGGGTGTGTAGTTCAGGGTCTGACCGGGGCAAGCCTGTTCGAACGTATTGACGAAGCGGGTCATCGCGTTCGCCTGCGCCGTCGACCCGCTTGCCTTCAGCGCCTTCTTCCCGCCGCAGCTCACGTTCGCTGACGACTGGCCCGTCGTCGCGTGCCCCGCGTTGGAGTTGTTGTCGCTGCCGCATCCCGACACCACCAGCGCAGCGGCGGCCAGGACACCCAGCGTGGCGCCAAATCGGTTGAGTTTCATTCAAATCCTTACGGTAGGGATTGAAGGTGATCGCCGCCGCACGCAGCCGCAGCCCGCTAACCAGCCGTCTTCCTCGCAGCCCCGAAGCTAACAGGACCAAGGTTAACGGTGAGCAAACGTCGGTTGCTGCGGAAAGCGGCCTCCACCGGCGGCGGCACGGGTGCCCGACCGTCCGGTATGGGCCACGTCACATCCGCCGGCGCGTGTGCAAAACTAGAACCTGTTTCAGAAAAGCCCTTCGTCGGGCGGCGGGGTTTGCTGCCGTTTCGGCCCACAACTCAACAAAGAAAGGCCGCAATGATCCTTGACAGGTTCCGCCTCGACGACAAAGTCGCCGTCATCACCGGTGGCGGGCGCGGCATCGGTGCCGCTATCGCCGTGGCTTTCGCCGAAGCCGGCGCCGACGTCCTCATCGCGTCGCGCACCCAGTCCCAACTAGACGCCGTCGCCGAACAGGTCCGAGCCACCGGCCGCCGCGCGCACACCGTCGCCGCCGACCTGGCCCACCCGGAGGCCACCGCGCAGCTGGCCGCTGCGGCCGTCGAGGCTTTCGGACGCCTCGACATCGCGGTCAACAACGTCGGCGGGACCATGCCCAACACGCTGCTCACCACCTCCACCAAGGACCTCAAGGACGCGTTCACCTTCAACGTCGCCACCGCGCACGCGTTGACCGTCGCGGCCGTGCCGTTGATGCTCGAGCACTCCGGGGGCGGCAGCATCATCAACATCACCTCCACGATGGGGCGCCTGGCCGGGCGGGGATTCGCGGCCTACGGCACCGCCAAGGCCGCCCTGTCCCACTACACGCGGCTGTCCGCGCTGGACCTGTGCCCCCGGATCCGGGTCAACGCCATCGCGCCGGGCTCGATCCTGACCTCCGCGCTGGACGTGGTGGCCTCCAACGACGAACTGCGCGCGCCGATGGAGAAGGCGACACCGCTGCGCCGCCTCGGCGACACCGACGACATCGCCGCCGCCGCAGTCTATTTGGCGTCGCCGGCCGGTAGCTTCCTGACCGGCAAGACGCTGGAGGTCGACGGCGGCCTCACCTACCCCAACCTCGACATCCCCGTCCCCGACCTGTGAGTCCCCGACCTCTAGAGGAGCAGCCATGGCAATCCCCGTCGTCCAACTGGGCACCGGCAACGTCGGTGTACACGCGCTGAAGGCGCTGATCACCAATCCGCAGTTCGAGCTCACCGGTGTCTGGGTGTCCTCGGAGGCGAAATCCGGCAAGGACGCGGCGGAACTTGCCGGCCTGACGGAACCTACCGGCGTGCTGGCCAGCACCGACCTGGACGCGGTGCTGGCCACCGGCCCGCGGTGCGCCGTCTACACCGCGCTGGCGGACAACCGGCTGATGGAGGCCCTCGACGACTACCGGCGCATCCTGGCGGCGGGAATCAACGTGGTGGGCAGCGGTCCGGTCTTTCTGCAATACCCGTGGCAGGTGATCCCCGACGAGCTCATCAACCCTCTGGAAGAGGCTGCGCAGGAAGGCAATTCGAGCCTGTTCGTCAACGGCATCGACCCGGGCTTCGCCAACGACCTGCTGCCGCTGGCCCTCGCGGGCACCTGCCAGAACATCCAGCAGATCCGCTGCATGGAGATCGTCGACTACGCCACCTACGACAGCCACGCCGTCATGTTCGACGTGATGGGCTTCGGCAAGCCGCTCGACGAGATCCCGATGCTGCTGCAGACCGGCGTGCTGAGTATGGCGTGGGGATCGGTGGTGCGGCAGTTGGCGGCGGGCCTGGGGATCACGCTCGACGAGGTGGCCGAGGTCTACGTCCGCGAACCGGCGCCCGAGGACTTCGACATCGCCTCGGGTCACATCGCCGAGGGCACCGCCGCGGCGCTGCGCTTCGAGGTGTTCGGAATGGTCAACGGCGACCCCGTCGTCGTCCTCGAGCACGTGACCCGGCTGCGCGAGGACCTGTGCCCCGAGTGGCCGCAGCCCGCGCAGCCCGGCGGCTCCTACCGCATCGAGATCACCGGCGAACCCTCCTACGCCATCGACGTCTGCCTGGGCAGCCGCCTCGGCGACCACAACCACGCCGGGCTGGTCGCCACCGCGATGCGGGTCGTCAACGCGATCCCCGCGGTGGTCGCCGCGCCGGCGGGTATCCGCACCACGCTGGACTTGCCGCTGGTCACGGGCCAAGGCCTTTACGTCCCCGGGTGAGGCCGGAATCCGAACACCGGGCCCGGGTGTGACCGGGCGCCGGCGTCTTCGGCTAACCTCACTTTTCTATTCGGGAAACTGAATCGAGGGATCGGCACGTTGGCGCAGGGCACCCAGTCCGGGCTGAAGATAAGCTGGTACCTGCTCGGCCCGGCGTTCGTCGCCGCCATCGCCTACGTCGATCCCGGCAACGTCGCCGCCAACGTCAGCGCCGGCGCGAAGTTCGGCTACCTGCTGCTGTGGGTCATCGTGGTGGCCAACGTGCTGGCGGGACTGGTGCAGTACCTGTCGGCGAAACTCGGGCTGGTGACCGGCCGGTCGCTGCCCGCCACGATCGGCAGGCGGATGAGCCGCCCGGCGCGGCTGGTCTACTGGGTCCAGGCCGAGCTCGTCGCGGTTGCGACCGACGCCGCCGAAGTCATCGGCGGTGCCATCGCCCTGCGCATCCTGTTCGGCCTGCCGCTGCTGATCGGCGGGATCGTCACCGGCGTCGTGTCCCTGCTGTTGCTGGCGATCCAGGACCGCCGCGGCCAGATCCTCTTCGAGCGGGTGATCACGGGTTTGCTGCTGGTGATCGCGATCGGCTTCGCGGCGAGCTTCTTCGTCAAGACGCCCCCGCCCGGCGACGTCATGGGCGGGCTGCTGCCGCACTTCCGGGGCAGCGAGAGCGTGCTGCTGGCCGCCGCGATCCTGGGCGCGACGGTGATGCCGCATGCGGTGTATCTGCACTCCGGCCTGGCCCTCGACCGGCACGGACATCCCGACAAGGGCCCGCGCCGGAGCATGCTGCTGCGCGTCACCCGCGTCGACGTGGTGCTGGCGATGGCGGTGGCCGGGACGGTGAACGCGGCGATGCTGCTGGTCGCCGCGATCAACCTGCAACACCGCGACATCACCGTGTCCATCGACGGCGCCTACGCCGCCATCCACGACACCCTGGGCCCGGCGATCGCGGTGCTGTTCGCGATCGGCTTGCTCGCCTCGGGGCTCGCGTCGTCGTCGGTGGGCGCCTATGCCGGCGCCATGATCATGCAGGGGTTGCTGCACCGATCGGTGCCGATGGTGGTGCGCCGCGTGGTGACGCTGTGCCCCGCGCTGGCGATCCTGGCGCTCGGGTTCGACCCCACCCGCGCGCTGGTCCTCTCGCAGGTCGTGCTGTCGTTCGGGATACCGTTCGCGGTGCTTCCCCTGATCAGGCTCACCAGCGACCGCCGGCTGATGGGCAGCGACGCCAACCATCCCGTCACCACCGTTATCGGATGGGCGGTCGCGGTGATGGTTAGTCTGCTTAACGTGGTGCTGATCTGGCTGACGGTGGCCGGCTAGATGCCGGCCCGGCGGCATCCCTACTTCGCATACGGATCGAACCTGTGCGTCAGGCAGATGGCGCTGCGCTGTCCCGACGCGGCCGACCCGCGGCCGGCGGTGCTGTCCGATCACGACTGGCTGATCAACCAGCGCGGCGTCGCCACCATCGAACCCCTGTCCGGCAGCCGGGTGCACGGGGTGCTCTGGCAGGTCTCCGACAGCGACCTGGCCGCACTCGACGGCGCGGAGGGCGTGCCCGTGCGCTACCGGCGGGACCGGCTGACCGTGGTCACCGGCGACGGCCCCTCGCCCGCCTGGGTGTACATCGACCACCGCGTGGTTCCCGGTCCACCGCGCCCGGGCTACCTGCCGCGCATCATCGACGGGGCCGTCCACCACGGCCTGCCGCAGTGCTGGATCTCGTTTCTGCACCGCTGGGATCCTGCACGCTGGCAGCGCCCGGCTTCCGCCACAGGGACTGCGCCACAGTCCCTTTCGGAGTTGCTTGGTGAACCCGGGATGGTCGAGGTCAGCCGGTTGCGGTCCCGCTTCGGATTTCTCGCCGTCCACGGCGGCGGCCTCGAGAAGATGACCGACGTCGTCGCCGAACGTGCCGCCGAGGCCGCCGGGGCATCGCTGTACGTGTTGCGCCACCCCGACCGCTACCCGCACCACCTGCCGTCGGCCCGGTTCGACCCCGCCGAGTCGGCGCGGCTCGCCGAGTTCCTGGACCACGTCGACGTCGCGGTCTCGCTGCACGGCTACGGGCGCATCGGGCGCAGCACGCAGCTGTTGGCCGGTGGCCGCAACCGCGCACTGGCCACGCACCTGGCCCGGCACATCCGGCTGAGCGGGTATGAGGTCGTCACCGAACTCGACAGGATCCCGCGCGCACTGCGCGGCCTGCATCCGGACAACCCCGTCAACCGCGTGCGCGACGGCGGGGCCCAGCTGGAGTTGTCGGTGCGCGTCCGCGGCCTCGGCCCGCGTCGGCAACCGGCCGGCGACGACGGATTGTCGCCGGTCACCGCCGGCCTGGTGCGGGCGCTGGCGGACTCGGCCAGGTGTTGGTGAGTTTTCGTAACTGTCGATCGGAGGTTGTTGGTGGCCAAGGATTTTCGCTTCGGAATGAGCATGCGCTTCTTCAAGTCCCGCGAGAGGTTGCAGGAGAAGGTGAAGCGCGCCGAGGATTTCGGCTTCGACGTGCTGTGCGTGCCCGACCACATCGGTGCGGCGGCACCGTTCCCGACGCTGACCGCGGCCGCGATGATCACGACGCGGATGCGGATGAGCATGTACGTGCTCAACGCGGCCTTCTACAAGCCGGCCCTGCTCAGCAGGGACCTTCAGGCTCTGGACGTGCTCAGCGACGGCCGCCTCGAGGTCGGGCTGGGCACCGGATACGTCCGCGAGGAGTTCGAGGCGGCCGAACTGCCGTACCCGAGCGCCGGCGCCCGGGTCGACTACCTCGAGCACATGACGACCTACCTCGAGGAGCACCACCCGACCACGCCGATCCTGATCGCCGGCAACGGCGACCGGGTGCTGACGATTGCCGCCCGGCACGCCAGCATCATCGGCCTGACCGGTTCCCGGGTTCGCGACGTCGACGACCCACTGGCCGAGCGTGTCGAGTTCGTGCGCAGCGCAGCCGGTGACCGGTTCGACTCGCTGGAGCTCAACCTGGCCATCACCGCCGTGCCGACCGACGGGTCCCGCATGCCGGACTTGACGATGACCCGCATGTACGCCTCGGAGCTCTCCGACGACGAACTGCTGTCCATGCCGTCGGTGCTCAGCGGGACACCACGCGAAATGGCCGACACGTTGCGCGGCTACCGCGACCAGTACGGCATCACATCATTCACGGTGCAGGACAACCACATCGACAACTTCTCGAAGGTGATCGCCGAGCTGCGCTGACCCGGATCACCTCCCGCGGGAGGCATGACCGATCGCGGGGCGGTTCCCGTTGCCGCCCTTGGCCGCCCGCGGTTCACCCCGCCCGCCGGTGAGCGTCTGAGTGATCCGAGGGTGCCCGTCGGTGCGACCCGGCGCAACCTGCAAAAGCCCGTCGGGCCCGACCGCGACACGGGTGCCGAAACAGCGGCCGGTCTGGCCCATGGTGGTGCGCAGCCATTCGGTGTCGGCGCGCGAGGCCCGCTCGAGTCGCATCCGCCGCACGCGCATCGGGATCATCCGCAGCGAGACCAGTTCCCTACTGGCCGCGTCGGTGCTCACCAGATAGAGCAGGCGGAGGTCGCCACGGAACGACTCGTGGCCCCCGATGCCTTCGTAGTCGTCGATGACGTCGCCGCAGCCGTACAGGATCGGCCGGCCGCGGTATATCTCGATCGGCCTGGGTGGTGCAAGGAGTGTCCGTGCACGACGTCGATGCCGGCGTCGATCAGCCGGTGCGCGAACGCGATTTCGCTCGCCGTCATCGCGTAGCCCCAATTGGATCCCCAGTGCACCGAGACGATCGCGACGTCGCCGTCGCGTCGGTGGGCCAGGACCTCGGCCGCCACCTCCTCGACGGCATCCCGCAGCGCCGTGTCCGCGATCAGCCACACCCCCGGCAGATCTGCTTGCGCCGCAAAGCTTTCGGGCACACCGGCCGACGTCACCGCCACCGAGCCGACAAGCAAGCGGCGCCCGCCGCGGCCCGCCAGCACCGCCGGACGCCGCGCGGCGAGCACGTCGGCGCCCGCCCCGACGGTCTGGATCTGCGCCCCGGTCAAGGCCGCAACGGTGTCGGCCAGTCCCTGGTAGCCGAAATCGAGAATGTGATTGTTGGCCAGGGCGCACACGTCGGGCCGCAACGCCGTCAGCGCGGGCAGGTTGTCCGGATGCATGCGGTAACAGACCGTCTTGCCCTCGGCGAACCGGCCGCCGGCGGTGATCGTCGTTTCGAGGTTGATCAGCCGGACATCGGGTGCGGCCTCGTCGAGCAGCGCCAGCCCCTCGCCCCACGGCCAGTTCCAATGCTCGGGGCGCGGTATCGGCCCGTGCGCGTGCTCGGCCAGCCGTATGTAGCCGCGCGCGTCGCGCAGGTGCGGCTCGCGCAACTGCGGGTCACCGGGTCGGGACAGAACCTGGTCGACGCCCCGCCCGAGCATCACGTCGCCGCCCAGCAGCACGGTCACCACATCGGAATCGCCGGCCATACTTGCCACCCGCCACAGTCGATCGCTGGCACATATCGACGCCACCATCGCACCCCGCGGGCCCGGCCGGGAGGGGATGAAAGTGCCGTGACAGTGCGCCCAAGGTCATCCGCCGCACGTGCCGGCCGCGCGCTGGGGGCGTTGGTACCCCCCCAAAAAAGGGCTCTTCTGGGAACTCCGTGGGTCATGGGATGGCCGGATAGAGCTGGAGCCCGCCGAGGTGGAAGTAGATCGCGGTCTTGAAGTGCTCGCGGTTGCGGTAGCCGCGGGCCGAAACCCGGATGGCCTGGATGCGTGAGTTCAGGCCCTCGGCACCGGCGTTGGTGATGCGGTGGGCGAAGTAGGACAACAGCCCCGCCTCGTGGCGCTTCAACGTCTTGGCCGCGTCGATGATCGGCTTGAGACGGCAGTGGGTGGCCCAGAAGTACCAGCGCTTAAAGTGTTTGGCTGCCCAGCCGCGACGCTGGTAGGACCAGAAGTGCCGCAGACTCTCCTTGATCGCCCATGCCCGAGCGGTTTTCAGGTCACCGGAGCGCAGCGTGGCGAAGCGGTCTTGGTGACGGTCGGGCAGGTTCTCCGCCGAATACAGCCACAGGTACTTGCTGCCGGCCAGGCTCTTATCGCCGGCCGCGGCCAGCGCCCGGTTCTCGGCCTTGCGCACGGTGTCCACGGCCTTGGTCAGGTAGCCCATCAGGTGGTAGCGGTCGAAGACGATCTTGTTCTCGGCGTCGCTCAGGTGCGCGCGCACCGAGGCGGCGAACGGCTCCCACATGTCCATTGCCACCGCCTCGATCCCGGCCAGCTGCTCGGGGGTGAACCGGTCGAAGTAGCCGTCCAGGCTGGCCTGGCGGCGTTCGTCGGCGATGTAGTCCACCGTGCCCGCGTCCAGGTCACTGACCACGGTGATGTAGTCCTGTCCCTTCCCGGCCGCCTTCTCATCGACCCCGACGTGGGCCGGCGCCACCAGCGGTTTGGCGGCCAGGCCGCGGGCCACCGCACGGTCCATCAGGTGCCACGCCTCGTCCCAGCTGACCCGCAGCAGCCCGGCCGCGGCCGCCACGTCGCACGCGGCGAGCACGTCGATGGCCAGCCGCTCAAACAACATGGTGAACCGCGAATGCGGCTCGGCCCACGGCAGCCGCACCTGATGCACCCCGTGCTCGGGACAGGCCACCCGCGGCGGGCTGGCATGCAGGAACGTCAGAAACGCACACGAGTCCAGATGCCGCCACGCCCGTTCCTCGCCATGGTCATACACCGACAGCTCGCGCTCGCAGTCCGGGCAGGCGAACCGGGTCCGGCCCGGATGCACGACCCAGACGTCCACCCGACCTTCCTGAGCCGACAGCTCCACCCGTTGCACCTCCCACAGCGCTACCAGTCCCAGCAGATGGCGGTACAACTCGGTGTCGCGCACACAGCACATCCTGCCGCCCTGCGCCCATCACGCCCAGACCAGACCCACAGAAAACCCGGAAGCGCCCAAAAAAGTGGGGCCTAACGGCCCTTCGGTGCGCCGACCCGCCGCGACAGACTCGATGCATGGACGAAAGTTTGCCGAGCGGGCGGCTGGGCACGTTGCGCGGTGGTATGCGGCTGTTCGACGATCGCGTCGACGCCGGGAGACACCTGGCCGAACGCCTGGAACCGTTGCGCGGCCAGGACATTGTCGTGCTGGGGCTGCCGCGCGGTGGGGTGCCGGTGGCCTTCGAGGTCGCCCGGGCGCTCAACGCGCCCCTGGACGTGCTGGTGGTGCGCAAGCTGGGGGTGCCGTATCAGCCCGAGCTGGCCTTCGGCGCCATCGGCGAGGGCGGCATCCGGGTGATCAACGACGCCGTGGTGGACGAAGCCGACCTCTCCGAGGACGAGATGGCCGCAGTCGAGGCGCGGCAACGCACCGAGCTGGAGCGCCGCTCGGAACGCTTCCGGCGCGGCCACGCACGCATCCCGGTGGCCGGGCGGATCGCGGTGATCGTCGACGACGGCGTCGCGACCGGCGCCACCGCCAAGGCCGCCTGCGAGGTGGCGCGCGCCCAGGGCGCGAACCGTGTGGTCCTGGCTGTGCCGATCGGCGGGCGCGACATCTTCGCCAGATTCTCCGGATACGCCGACGACGTGATCTGCCTGCACACCCCGGAGTTCTTCTACGCGGTCGGCCAGGGTTACTGCAACTTCACGCAGACCTCCGACGACGAGGTGGTCGCCCTGCTCGACCGTGCCCGGGAAGGCTTCCGCGAGCCCACGGTCGGCGCCGCCGACGACCCGCCCATACGCGACGAGGAGGTGCGGGTGAGCGCCGGCCCGGTGTCGGTGGCCGGGCACCTGACGGTCCCGGAGCGGCCGGTCGGCGTCGTGGTGTTCGCCCACGGCAGCGGCAGCAGCCGCCACAGCCCGCGCAACCGCTACGTGGCGGAGGTCTTGAACGCGGCGGGCCTCGCGACCCTGCTGTTCGACCTGCTCACCGCCGAGGAGGAACGCAATCGCGCCAACGTGTTCGACATCGGGCTGCTGGCACGCCGCCTGGTCGACGTGACCGGCTGGCTGGCCGGCCAGCCCGACACCGCGCCGCTGCCGGTCGGCTACTTCGGCGCTAGCACCGGTGCGGGCGCGGCCCTGGTCGCCGCCGCCGATCCCCGAGTCAACGTGGCGGCGGTGGTGTCCCGCGGTGGGCGACCGGACCTGGCGGGTGACGCGCTGACCGAGGTCCTTGCCCCGACGCTGCTGATCGTCGGCGGGCGTGATGACGTGGTGCTGGAGCTCAATCGGCACGCCCGGGCCATGATCCCCGGCGTCTGCGAGCTCGCCGTCGTTCCCGGCGCCACCCACCTCTTCGAGGAACCCGGCACGCTCGAGCAGGTCGCGGCGCTGGCCCGGGACTGGTTCATCGAACACCTGAGCCGCGTGGCCACGCCCGCGAGCCCCTGACCGCGACGAAAAGTCACGGCACAGGGTTATTTTGGAGCGTTGCCGCGGGCCTACGACGGCGAGTTCGCGGTTCGACACCGGGGCGACCACCAGCGGCAGGATTCCCCGGGCCGCGGATGACGAGAGTAGCGTGGTCCGGGTGACCAGGATGACCGTGACCATCCCAGCACAGGTCGACGCCGGAGAGCTCGAACGCGAACTGGTCACCGCGGTCGCCGACAGACTTCGCGACAACCACGGGTACCGGTTGGCGGCGGAGAGCCCGCAGGATGCCTCGGCAGCCCGGAACGAGTACCCGATGGATCCCGCCGGCAAGGTCGTCGTCGACAAGAAGCCGGGTGCGCTGGAGGTCAAGCTGCGCGGCCTGGAGGTCGACGCGCGCGACCTGTTCACCGGGATCAGCAGTGAGCTGGAGCTGCGGCACCACGGGCTGCGCACCGAGATCGGCTGACCGGCCCGGCGGTGTGCGCACCGGGACCTAGAACGTGACCTTCGACCCTGGTCGCTCGCCGGTCCGGCTGCGCACACTGCACACTATGACCGCATCTGAGAGCACTACGCAGACTTGGCGCGACGTGGCCGACCAGCTCACCGCGGCGCAGATCGCCCAGCTGGAGCGCCTCGAACACGACGAGCCGCACACGCTGCTGGAGATGGCGCGGCAGTGGGCGGCCGACAACGAGACCGCGGCCTCGCCGTTGGACCAGGTGGTCCCGCCCACGGGGGCGGTGCGCATGTTCGGCTGGCAACGTGACGGCAACTGGTTCCGCGACTTCAAGGGCACCATGCGCCGAGGAGGGCTGGCCCGCGTGGAGATCTGCGGCCGGCAGGAGGAAGACGGCTCGACGCGGCGGTGGATCACCGTGCACACCCGCCACCTGGACGCGCTGGACGCGCCGGCGGCCCGCGAACTGGCGGCCGCACTGAACGAGGCGGCCGACGAACTGGAATGGCTCGCCTGATCCGGGACCGTCTACCGGCCGACCGAAGACAGTGGGCGCCAGCCTGTTCGGGCCGAATTGCGGCGGTGCATGGGACTTCGGTCCCTACCGGTCGGCGGCGCGTGGTCCAAGGATCGATGGCACGTCAACAGCAAACCGAAACCGAGGAGGGGTCATGAACGATCTCCCTGCCCGTCACCAACCACGCTCCTGGCTGCCGGACTGGTCCGATCTCTGGTCGGACCTGCGCACCGGCATGCCGTCCTGGGCGGGCCTGCGCTCCGGCCACCTGATCCGGCTCGAGGAAGAGCTGGAGGACGGCCACTACCTGCTGCACGCCGAACTGCCCGGCATCGACCCGGCCAAGGACATCGACATCACCGTGCACCACGGCCAGCTCACGATCAAGGCGGAGCGAACCGAGAAGAAGGAATCCAAGGGCCGCTCGGAGTTCTGCTACGGCTCGCTGACCCGCTCGATCACGTTGCCGGCCGGCGCCGACGAGGAGGCCATCAAGGCCACCTACGACAAGGGCATCCTGACCGTGGACGTGGCCGTCCCCGAGCAGAAGGCCGCGGCGTCGGCCGAAAAGCACATCACGGTCCAAGCCGGCTGAATCAAGGTAGCGGCCTGTCGGCGTGCAAACAGGCGACGGCGTCGGCGATCGTCGGCGCGACCGAGGCGATACCGATCCCCGTCGCCTTGACCGCCACAGTGTCGCTGACCAGCACGCGGCGCAGCCCGAGCCGCTGCAGGCGGCCCGCCGCGGCATGGACGAACAGCCCGTGCGTGGCGGCGACGACGATGTCGGGTGCGGCGCCGCGCGCACGCAGCAAACCGACGGCGGCTTCGATGGTGGCCCCGGTGGTGATCATGTCGTCGACGATCACCGCCGGGCGGCCGCGCACGTCGCCGGCGACGTCCAGGGCGGCGACGGCCGAGCCCGCGTCACGCTGTTTGCGCACCACCGCCACCGGGCCGCCCAGCACCGCCGCGTACCGCTCGGCCAGCTTGACCGCACCCAGGTCGGGGGCGACCACCACCGCGCCGTCGGGCAACCCGCCGGCCAGCTCGCCGGCCAGGACCGGGACGGCCGACAGAGCTTCCGCCGGGATCCGGCACACCGCTTCCAGGGTCGGGGTATGGGGATCGACGATCACGAGCCGGTCGACGCCCGCGGCGGCGATCGCGTCGGCGACCACGGCCGAGCCGAGGGCCTGCCCCGGCGCGGTGCGCCGATCCTGGCGCGCGTAGCCGAAGTACGGCACCACCGCGGTCACCCGTCCCGCACGGGACCGGCGGCACGCGTCGATGAGCAGGAGCAATTCGACGAGGTGCTCGTTGACCGGCGGCGACGTCGGCTCGCGTCGCGCCGGTCGCCGTTCACTGGTCCAACGGCTTCGGCCCAAGGGCCGAATGGCCCTAGGCCCGGCGACATCGGCATTTCTATGGTGAGTCCAGGCGCATAACCACCCACCAGCGAGGATCTGGACAGTCAGCGATGAGCACTCATTATGAAACCGGCCCGGCGCCAGGCGAATACAGCGCCGAGGACGACAACCAGCTCCAGCCTGAGGACACCCTGATCGACCGGGGCGTCGACGATGTGCTCGACGAGGGCTATTCGCCGCCCGAGCACCCCTACGGACGCGGCGCATTCGGGCCCGGCGAGAGCATGGATGAGCTGCTCGCCGAGGAGGAACCGGATCCCGCCGCGCGAGTCGACGTGCTGCTCGACGAGGCCGAACGGCAGCGCTCCGATGACGCCGAGCGCGAGGCCGAGTTCCCGCAGCGGCGACGCGAGGTCGGTCGCGCGCGGGCGGGCCGGCTGGTGGCACCGGACCACGGTTTCGGCGAGGACACCGAGTCGGACATGGTCGCCGAAGACGTCGGTATCAGCGGCGGCGCGGCATCGGCCGAGGAAGCCGCGATGCACATCATCGACGACGCGGACTAGTCGAAGGACGCTCCCGAGATGAAGCTGTGGGTACAGATCAAGGACCGCGACGAGGACGCCGAGTTCCCCGACGTCGACTACGAGGTTTTGCCGGGCGGTGTCCTGATGATCAGCAGCGGCAACGACATTCGCCTTTACAGCCCGCACCACTGGCAAGAGGTCATGATCGACGCCGGCCCCACGCCTGCGCGCGAAGAACCTCAGCCGCCGGGCGACGACATCAAATGGCAGTAGCCGCCGCGGCGCGCTGATCACCGGCAGCCTCCGCTGACCACCGCCCGGTTCCACGAAAAGGGGTGCTTCGAGTGGATCCCGATCCCGACTACGACGCCTCCGACGAGATCGAGTACGCGGTCGACTGGTTCGCCTGGATGCTGCGCGGTGGTTGTCCCCCGCCGGCTTACCCGCCGGTGTGAGCGGCGGTCTCCGTCGTCGTAACGCGCCGCGCGACTGGGGCGGACGGGGGCTAGACTCACACCCGCCACACCCGGACGGCGGCCGACCGTCCGAAGCGGCACTAGGACGTCTGAGAACGCCGTCCGCGCCCTCGGGGAGGTGACGAAAATTGTTCGGCGCCTGGTAGCTGGTGGTAGGCATTGAGGTTGGGAACGTGATCCCGACGATTTCGGAACGCACCGGTTAGGACCAAGGCCACGATCTGGTGCACGCCGGGTGCCCCAATTTGAGGTCAATCCCTACAACGAAGTCTCTCTGAGCGCAGTTCGTCTTGTGGGGTCGAGCGGGATGGCCACGTCACACTTCGTGGTGTTGATGCGTGCTGGGCTGTCGACAGATCGGTGAGCGGCTAGGAAGTCGTCGGCGATGCGTGCGCAGTCGTCGGCGGTGATGACGCGCAGGCCGGTTATTCGCGCGAATGCCAGCGGGCCGATGAGTTGGCACAAAGCCAGTTGTGGGTCGAAGTCGTCGAGTTCGGCTCGTGCTGTGGCGTGTTGCAGAACGGCGTCGAAGGGCCAGCGGTACTGCTCGATGACGCGGGCGCGCAGGGCCGTGGAGGCGTGCTCATCAGCTGGCGCGGCGGGGCCAAGCGCGAGCCAGGCCAGTACGGTGACGTGCAGCGGCGCCTCAGCGAAGACGCCGGCCTGGCGGCTCAGCAGCTCAATTTGTTCGCGCAGCAAGCCTGGGGCGGGTGGCAGTGATTCGACTTGGGGAAGTAGCCGTTCGAAAGTGGCCGCGAGCAGGTGTGACGAGCTGTTGAAGTGGCGGTAAAGGGTGGTTCTGGCGACTTTGGAGGCTTTGGTCACCGCGTCGACGGTGACGGCTTCGATGCCGCCGCTGGTGAGCAAGGCTGTTGCGGCGTCGAGAAGCCGGTTGCGGGATCGAATTCGCCGCGGGTCGACATCGTCGACGCCGGCGCTGTGGGCTTGCGGCTGCAGGCTGCTCATTCTTCCTCGCTTCGCGGTTGACCATGCTCCTGGCTGACGGTTCCATGTGGAGCCGCTATAGTACCGGCAGTATCGTAGCGAAACCGATGGTAGCGAAAGGCCGTTAGTTTGTCTGATCGCTTGGTCGACGAGGGTAGCGCGCCCGGCGACTTGCCGGTGTCGGTCCCGCAATTGCTGCCCTACCACACTTCGACATGTTTGGGTTGTGGGCCGCAGAATCCGCATGGCCTGCATTTGGTGGCACATCGCAGTGGCGATTCGGTATACGCCGATGTGACGTTCACCGACCGCCACGTCGGCGCTCCCGGGCTTGCCCACGGTGGTGCTGTTGCTGCGGCGTGCGACGACGTGCTGGGTTTTACGCCGTGGCTCATTGGAGCGCCGGCAGTCACTCGCCGCCTGACCGTCGAGTACTTGCTGCCGGTTCCACTGAACCAGCCTCATCGGATCACGGCCCACATTGAGATGCGACAGGGCCGCGCGTTGCACGTCAGAGCCGCTGGCGTCGGCGGCGATGGGATCATCCGCTTCACCGCCGATGCGGTGTTCGTGGTGGTCGACGCCGCACATTTCGCTGCTCACGGTGACGTGTCCGGTTTTGGTGGCCTGCTGGAGCAATTCGGCCGCGATGGGGTGTCCCGAAACGGCCTGGCTCGATGAGCTCACCCGACTTGCGCGCTCACCCCGCCACGAAGAAATTTGGCGCCACTGCGTCGCCTGCGCGCGGCGTGAGCGCCGCACCGCACCTGGCCGGGGAGCGATGGGAAGCGTTGCTGGATGAGGCGGTGAGATTGGCGTCGGTGGGCGGCTACGACGCCGTGCAAATGCGGGCAGTTGCCAAACATGCCGGCATGGCCGTGGGCACGTTGTATCGCTACGTTCCGTCGAAGAATTACCTGCTGGCCGTCGCGCTGACGCGTCAATTTCACCGTGTGGAGGCAGGCTGGCACTGGACGGCCGGCGCCGCTACGCCCGCGCAGCGACTCGACCGGCTCAGCGCCTATCTGCACGACCGCTGGCAGCGCGATCCGCTGCTTACCGAAGCCATGGTCAAGGCTTTCCGGGTCACCGACAGCACCGCGGCTGACGTGGTGAACGAGGCCGCCGGGGTCATCGAAGATCTCCTGGCGCGCACCCTCGCCGGCGGCACGCCCAGCCTTCTCGATCGACGTGTCGCCGGGGTCATCGCCGACATCTGGCTGGCGAATTTGACCGCTTTCATCGGCCGACGGGCCTCGGCGTCACAGACCCGCGACCGCATCACTCGAGCCACCCGGCGGATACTGGCCAATCTGGCATTGTCATCAACAGCCCGACGACCGTGACCCAAGGCGACGGCATTGGGCACGCGCCTCGTTGCGGCATCGCCGCGGGCCTTGTCGGTGTGGCCGGAGTCTGTGGCAATGCGACAGAAGACTGATAATGTCGCATCCGAAAAGCGGGAGGGTCGCCAATTCGCTTTCGTTACGTCGCTAGTCGGTTCGAGTCAGGGTGAGGGCATCGTGGCGAGGACACCATCGCGTCGGGGTCAGGCGTCTGCGGCCACCCGCGCGGTGGCCACGGATCGGCTGCTCGACGCCGCCGAAGACTGCTTGCGGGATAAGGGGGCAATCGGGCACCACCATGGAGGACCTCGCGGGGCGTACCGGGGTCTCGCGCGCCACGGTGTACCGCTACTTCTCCAATCGCGAGTCCGTCATGTCCGGTGTCATCCTGCGGACAACCGAACGCTACCTGCGAAGCATTGCTCCGCGCATCGCTGAACATGCCGATTTAGGTTCGGCGATCGTCGATTTCGTCGAAGTAACGGTACGGGCGGCTCAACGCGAGCCGATCATCGGTGTGTTGTTCGGCAGCGACGACGATTTAGCCGGTGTCGGGTTGGCCGAAGGCACGTCGGTGGCACTATTCGACCTCGTCGCCGAATTCCTACGACCAGTCTTCAAAGAGCGGTGGGATCAACTAGGGTCGGGGATGTCAGTTGACGACGCCGCCGAGTGGATTCTGCGCGTCATCCTCAGTCTGATCGCGGTGCGCGGCCCCCGCCAGCGCAGTCCCGACGGCCTGAACACCTTCCTACGCCGTTTCCTGCTGCCGTCGTTGCTTTCCACCGCCGAGTCTGGCGACACATGCAACAAACCGTGAGTAGTGTCTTAAGTCATGACGATTGACTCCGACGCCGATCGAGAGCGCTGACCGTGCAGTTTGCGCAGGTCGACCCGGCCATTGCCGAACAACTGCAGAACGCTTCGGCGGTCGTGGAAGGGCTATCCGGTTATCTGGGTTTTCGCCACACCGAGTTCACCGCCGGGCGACTGGTGGTGGAGATGGACGCCCGCGCTGACCTGTTGACTGCGTTCGGCAATCTGCTCGGCGGATGCCCGACCGCGATGGTCGACCACTGCCTGGGTGTGGTGTTCTATCCAGTCATCCCGGCCGGATCATGGGTCGCGACCACGGGGTTTCAAGCTGAACCGGCTTGCGCCCGTGTCACACCGCGTGTGCGTCGCCGTGGCCGAGATCATCGCGCTGGGAAAGCGTAGCGGGGTCGCCAGAATCGACATCAGCAACGACGGGAGCGCAGTGTGCGCCGCCCAAGGAATCGTAACCGTGGTGCGCCCAACGACCGGGTCGGCGTGAGCGCGAAAGTCACCGTTCCCCTCGCGGCTCTAGCTGCCCGATTCGCACGGCTGCGCCGATGACGCTCACGCACTTCAACGGCAGCGACGGTGTCACGCTTGCCGCGGATTGCTACCGGCATCACGATTCCCCCGCTGTCGTCCTCCTGCTACACGGCGGAGGTCAAAACCGCCAGGCTTGGGCGGCCACCGCGCACGAGTTACACGAAGCTGGCTACACCGTCATCGCCTATGACGCCCGTGGTCATGGAGACAGCGCCTGGGATCCCACCGGACACTACGATCTCGACGTGCTGGCGTCGGATCTACTGGCCGTACGTGCGCAAGCGTCAAGCGACCGCCCCGTAGCGGTGGTGGGTGCGTCTCTGGGCGGCATGACCGTCCTCGGGGCACACCGACTCGCAGCCGCAGACCTGTGGGCCGCAGTAACCCTGGTCGACATCACCCCGCGCATGGAGTTCGACAGAGCACGCCGTGTCGTGTCGTTCATGGCCGCCCACCCTGATGGATTCGGCAGCCTCGACGAGGCGGCCGACGTCATCGCCGAATACAACCCACACCGCGCACGGCCGCGCAGTCTGAACGGACTCCGCAAAGTGTTACGGCCACGCGAGGACAATCGGTGGATCTGGCGATGGGACCCGGCTTTCGTGACCTCCAACTTCCACGTCCTGCGCGGCGATCCCGCGGCCGGCGCCGAGGAGTTCAACGCCATCACCGACCTGCTGGTCGACGGAGCCCGCCGCGTACAGGCGCCGACGCTGCTGGTGCGCGGTGTGCTCTCCGACGTCACATCGCCGCAATCGGTCGATGAATTCCTGCAGGTCGTACCGCACGCCCAGACAGTGGACGTCTCGGGCACGGCCCACATGGTCGCCGGCGACGACAACGACGCCTTCACCGCGGCAGTCGCGGACTTTCTGGACCGCACCATTGCGGCAACGTCGTGACGCTGCCCGCTGAAGCCATCCCTACGGCGAGTCGCCTGCCGCTGCGCCGCCGGCGCGACGGTGAGCGGCTGCCGGCGTCGTCTCACTGGTATTGAGTGACAGCACGTAGGCGCCGAGGCTTCCGAGGAAGCCTGCGCAGTGGGCGACGAGTTCGTCGGTGCTGAAGTCGAGTTCGTCGTCGAGCCAGCGGCGCAGCACCTCGAACAGCCCGCCCACCCCCAGGGTCGACGCCAGATGGGCGACGCTCACTGCGGAGTCGGGAATATCGAGGCGCACTCTAGCCTCGCGCAGCACGAGGTCGGCGAATCCAGCCATGAGTTGGCTGCGCAACTCACGTAGCAGCGGCTCGGTTGCCGATTCGACAAACAAAATCCGGCCCAGCCGCCGGTCGTTTTCGATCATCGTGATCAGCGCGCGAATCGGAGCGTGCGCCAACACGTCGGGGGTTGCGCCCGCGTCGGGGATCGCTTGGACAATCACCTCCTGGAAGGTGGCGTAGAGCTGCTGGTAGACCGCCCGCAACAGCTCGTCCCGATCGGTGAAGTGTTGATAGAAGTACCGCGAGGTTACCCCCGAGGTCGCACACACCGCCGTCACCGTGGCCGCCGTCACGCCCCGGGTGCCGATCAACTCCACGGCAGCATCGATCAAGCGCTCGCGGCGGCGGCGATGACGCTGCTCGGCCGACACTCCGCTGTACACCCGGACCGAACGCACACGTATAGTCTGGCACCCACATCTGACAAGGTGTAAAGTCAGATTCGTCCACTACGAACAAGGGGCAGCGTGATGAGCAACGAGTCGTCGATATCGTCGAGAACACGGGTGCTGCCGAAGGCCCGCCGGGTCCGTTTCGCATTGCCTTCGGGCACCACTCGTCAGCATTTCGTGGGCGGCGAGCTGGTGATGAGCCACTTTATTTCGACCTTGTCGGCAACGTTTCCCGAGGGAGAAGACTTTTTTATTCGGTCAGTGCGCCAGTACCGTGACCAGATCAGCGACCCTGACCTTCAGGAGGCGGTCAAGGGATTCATCGCACAGGAGGCCACCCACCGGCACCAGCATCGGCTGCTCAACGAGCGGCTGCAGGCGATGGGTTATCCGACTGACCGGATCGATCGGCACATCAAAAAATTGGTTGCCCGGTTGGAGCAGCGCTTCTCCCCGGTCATGCGCCTGGCTGTCACCGCCGCGCTTGAGCACTACACCGCGACACTGGCCGAGATCATCTTGACCAGTGATGAAGCCCAGAAACTGATCGGCGACACCGAGGTCCGGCCGATCCTGCTGTGGCATGCGTTCGAGGAGTCCGAGCACAAGGCCGTCGCTTTTGATGTCTTGCGGACGATCGGGGCCACCGAACGCACCCGCGTCTGGGGAATGCGCGTCGCTTCGCTGCTTTTGTTCACCGAGTTGATCGCCCAAACGCTCCGGTCTATGGCGGCTGACCGTGCTGCATATCATCCGAGACGAATGACGGCCAGCCTGAAGGCATTTCGTCGGTCCCCCATGTTCAGCCCCGAGGCGGTGCAACGCTTCCGTTCTTACACTCGCCCCGGGTTTCACCCTGACGACTGGGACAGCGCCGACGTCCTGGGCCGCTGGGCGGCCGAGTTGTTCGACGCCGACGGCGCCCAGCAGATCGGGCAGCCGGCCGACGCGCCAAGGGCCTAGCGTCATCCAGAGACAAACACGCCGATAACCGGATCGCCGACGTCGAAGCCGCCACCACCGATACACGGATCTGCTACTCAATTACGCTGTTCCGCAGCCCATTTCGGCATGTTCTGACGTGAGCGACTTTCATTCCCGCTGCCAGGCGGCTGCCGCTTATCGGGTGAAGGTGTCGCGCTCGGCGGGGGTTGTACGCATGAGCGGGCCGTAGCGTTGCCGGAGCTCGGTGACGATGTCGGCGAACGGCAGGTCGTGATACCAGCCTCGGTCATGAAGATATTCCATGTGCTGGTGGCCTTCGCTGTCGAAGGCATGCAGCAGTGCGTCGTGTTCGCCGTCAAAGTCGATTGGGGGCACACCGAATCGGGCACACAGTTCGGCGTTGAACGCCGGTGTCGCCTTGACCCAGCGGTTGTTGACGAAAAGTTCGCTGTAGCCGTGGTAGACGAATAGGTCGGTGCCGCCCATTCGGGCGCGCAGCGTGTCGGTTTGTAGGTGGTTGCGCACGTCGGCGAACCCAAGGCGGGCGGGTATACCCGCGGCGCGGGCCGCCGCGGTGAGCAGGACTGCCTTGGGGACGCAGTAGGCGCGGGTAGCGGTGGCGACGTAGCTGGCGCGGTAGTGGCCGGGATCGTCATCGACACTGTAGGGGTCGTACCAAATCGTGTCGCGGACAGCGGCGAAGATGCGCTGGGCTCGTGTCACCGGATCGTGGCTGTCGCCGATCGCCGCCCGGGTGAAACGCTGAACATTGTCGTGGCGCCAGTCCAGGAACTCCGTCGTTGCCAGAAAACTCGGGTGCTGCCCGGTGGATGTGTCGGTCACTGAGCGCCTTTTGTCCTCGCCTCGGCCGCGATATGGCCTGTCAGCGATCGCGCCGCGTGGTCCAAGGCCTCGGCAAGACACCGCTCGGCTTCGGGCAGTCCGGCGGCTAGATGGGCCGCCGCAGCACAGCGGTCCCGCACCGAAAGGCTGTTGTCCATGGCTTTCTCGGCGACAGCGGTCCACAGGTCGGCTGCTCCGCGGGCCGCTGCTGCCGCGATGGCGACCGCGTCGTTGTCCAGCAACTCGGCGATGTGCTGGCAGCCGTGAGCTTGCAGGCGGCGGAACAGTCCGCCACCGGTACCGGCCTTTTCGATGAACGCGCCAAGCCCGAACAGTGCTTCGGCGAGCGCATCGTCGTCGAAATAGTCAAGCCAGCAGCGCACGTCGTCGGCGAAAACCCGCACACCAGGTAACCCGGCCCCTGCCAGGTCGGCGTCGTTGAAATTTAGAAGCGGCGGCCCGGCGGCCTCGCCGCGCATCGACGCCGCGCTGGCTGCCAGCGCGGGCCCGCTGATCACGGCCAGTTCGGGAACGTGGCGTGGCCAGTCGATCAGATAGGTGGTGTGACGGGTCGGCATCGGGAACCCGGTCGAGCACCGGGCGCGCCGCAGGTTCTCATACGGAACGCTTTGGATGGTGTCCCGGTCGTTGTCGACAACATAGGCCAGTTGATGATCGTCGTCGTAGCCGACGATCACGACATCGTGGCGGCTCATGCTCAACCGCACCCGAAGATAGGGCAGCTCGGCGATGTCGGCCCACACCATCACCGGCCGGCCGGCGTCGATCTCGCCGGTCACCCACGCCCAACCGAGGTCGGCGTCATCAGTCGAGGCCACCCGCAGCCCGGCGCCGATACGGGTCAGGTAATCCTCTTCCAGCCCGCCTCCGCGCCCCACCAGATAGATCTGCGGCCGCAACCGGGCGCAGCGGATGTAGCTGAAACCCACGACACCACCGAGAGCGAACACCAGCCCCTCGGTTGGCGGCTCAGATTCCCAGCCGAGTTCGGCCCACTCGGTGAGATCACGCAACGCCGACGACCCGCAGTGCCCACCCATTCGGTGCCGGTAGGCGATCTGTCCTGCGCCCAAAGCCTTTCGCGCCTTTCGCTCGTCAGAATCGGATGTCCTCGGATGTTGCGGCCTGATCTCATGTCCTCGTATCCCTCGTTGACCTGCTCGAGGGTGTATTCCCGGGTGATCAGCTCGTCGAGTTTGAGTTGCCCGGCGTTGTAGAGTTCGACCAGCCGCGGGATGTCGTGGGCGGCGTTGGACGACCCGTACAACGCGCCGCGGATCTGCTTTTCGTACAACGTCAGTTCCAGCAGCGATCCCGACATCGAGGTGTCGTCGGGGTGCCCGATCGCGGTCACCACCACCCGGCCCCGCTTTCCCACCAATGACAGCGCCTCACCGATGTAGGACGCCTCGGCCACGTCGGTGGTCAACACGCACACGTCGGCGAGTTTGCCTCGGGTCAGATCGCTGACCAACGCCCACGCCTGATCGATCGTGGCGGCGGTGTGCGTCGCGCCGAAGCGGGCGGCCTGCTCGCGTTTGAACGCGACCGGGTCGACCGCGACGATCGTCAACGCTCCGGCGATGCGGGCGCCCTGGATGGCGTTCATGCCGATACCGCCCGCCCCCACCACGACCATGGTGTCCCCGGCGCGCACCTCCCCGGTGCGCACCGCCGACCCGTAACCGGTCGTGACACCGCACCCGATCAAGGCTGCTTTGTCCAGCGGGGTTCCGGCGTCGATTTTGACCAGTGAGGCTTGCGGCACCACGGTGTACTCGGAAAACGTTCCCAACAAACACATCTGACCGATGTCCTGGCCGCGGGCGTGGAAGCGGTAGGTGCCATCAATCTGGGGTCCCATCATGATCGCCGCACCCATCTCGCACAGGTTGCCCATGCCGCGCGCACAGTACGAGCAGCGTCCGCACGCGGGCAGGAACGTCAAAATGACCGAATCGCCCTCTGCGAGATCCTCGACGCCGGGCCCGACCGCGGCCACGGTGCCGGCACCTTCGTGTCCGCCCACCACCGGCAGCGGTATCGGCAGGTCGCCGGTGACCAGGTGCTCATCGGAGTGACATAACCCGGTCGCGGTCAGCCGGACCAACACCTCGTCGGGACCGGGGGGATCGAGCTCAATCTCCTCGACCTCCCATTTCTGGCCCAGGCCCCACAGAATCGCTGCGCGTGTCTTCACCGTTTCACTCCTTGCACGTTGATGTTTCGGTTTTATCGATGCTTCGGGTTTATCGCCGGGAAAAGATCAACCGAGGGTCTCGATGACGAACGCGCAGTCGGTGTGCTGCTGGCGGAGCGTTTTTTTGTCGAACTTGCCGGTCGACGTCAACGGAATTTCGGGGACGAACGTCCACCGCTCCGGCAGCCACCACTTAGCCACCCGGTCGCGCAGGAAGTCCGCCAGTTCCCCAGCAGTGGCGGTGTGCTCGGCGTGACGCACGATCACCGCCAACGGCCGTTCCTGCCATTTGGGGTCGGGCACCGCGATGACCGCCGCGGTGCGCACCCCGGGGTGCGCGGCCAATTCGTTTTCCAGTTCCACCGAGGAAATCCATTCACCGCCGGACTTGATCACGTCTTTGGCCCGGTCGGTCAACGTGATGAACGCATCCTCAGAGATCGTGCCGACATCACCGGTCGGCAGCCACCCGTCGGCAGTAACCGCTGCGGTGTCCTGGCCGTAGTAGCGTTCGGTGATCCACGGCCCGCGCACCTGGATCTCCCCGACCGACTCGCCGTCCCAGGGTTGTTCGACGTCCGTGTCGTCAACGATGCGGGCTTGCACGCCGGCCACCACCCGACCCTGCGTCGCCCGCAGTCGCTGCGCGGTATCGGCGGGGTCGGTGTGGCGCGGCAGGGCCACCGAGGCCAGCGGCGAGGTTTCTGTCATGCCCCACGCCTGCACGATCCGGATGCCCAACTCGTCAAACGCAGCCATCAGCGACCGCGGCACCGCAGATCCCCCGCACGCCACCAGCTTCAGTGAACTCAAGTCATGGCCGGGATTGCTGCGCAGGTAGTGCAGGATGTCGGTCCAAATTGTTGGCACCGCACCCGATATCGTCGTCCGCGTCGCTTCGATCATCTCCACCAGCGGCGCGGCCTGCAAGAAGCGATCCGGCAACACCAGCTGCGCGCCGGCCATCATCGCCGCATAGGGCAGCCCCCAGGCGTTGGCGTGAAACATCGGCACAATGGCCAGCACCGTGTCGTCATGGCCGATACCCAACGCGTTCGCCGTGCAGGCGGCCTGCGAATGCAGCCACGTCGAACGGTGACTGTAAACCACTCCTTTCGGGTGACCGGTGGTGCCGCTCGTGTAGCACATCGCCGCGGCGGAGCGCTCGTCAACACTGGGCCAGTCGAAGGTCTCCGGCTGGCCCGCCACCACCTCCTCGTAGCGCAGCACGGTTTTCCCGCAACCCTCCAGCAGCGCCAGATCACCCTCACCGGTGACCAGCACCGTGTGCACCGAGGCCATCGTCGGCAGCGCCGCCGCCAGCACGCCCAGCACCGTGTCGTCGACGATGACCACCCGGTCATCGGCATCGTTGGCGATCCACGCCAACTGCTGCGGCGGCAGCCGCAGGTTCAACGTGTGCAGCACCGCGCCCATCGACGGCACCGCGGCGTAACTGTCCAGGTGCTCCTGATTGCTCCACTGCAACGTGGCGACCCGCTCATCACCGCGCACACCGATCTCACGCAACGCGTTGGCCAGCCGAGCCGCCCGAACCGCCAACTCCCGATACGTCACCCGAGAAATCTCCTCCGGACCACGCGCGGTGAACACCTCCCGCTCACCATGCACCGTCGCCGCATGCCCGACGATCCCGGCGACACCCAACTGAACGTCCTGCATCGTCGATTTCACCGCGACACCACCCCGCTCAGCAGACCAGTCGACCGCTGCGGCTCACGCATCAATGAGGTCCTGCCGCTGCGCGGCCTCCAACATCAGCCGATACTCCGGGAACAGATTCTTGGCCTGCGGTATCAGCTTGACCAGCTTGGCCACCGGACCCTTGGCCCGCACCGTGCCCTTAGCCATCGCCACCGTCAAGTTCACCTTCCCCAACCAAAACCTGTTTCCCATGTCCGCCGACATGAACAACTCCACATTGGGCACCGCCGCACTCGACGCACCGGTCTCGACGACCTTGTTAGGCATATCCACCGTCACCACCGCATCCGGATCGGTGTAATGAACCCGCAACACCACCCCCGAACCCGCCAGCTTGTCAGCCAACCCCTCCTTGTCCAGCCCACGCCTAAAAATCCCACCCAGATACGTGTAAACCTCATCCTCATCAGCAAAAACAGCCATCCCAACCTCGTCTCGTAGGGATCAACAACTCGCGACGTTTTCAACTAGGCCCGACGTCTTGAATCGATATTTGACACTCAAAGCGCTTGGCGGACCAGACATCACGACACCACCGATGCGGATGTCGCTGCTCATCGCCGGACTGGGGCAGCGATACGTTGCCCCAGTCCGGCCGCGCTAACTGGCCCAGCCGGCGCTTGCCAACGTGGCACCCAGCCGGTTAGGCCGACGTGCCGGCCAGGGCTTTGCGATCCTCATCGGCGAAGTCGTCTTCGAGCTGAACCGGCGTGTAGTCGACATCGATGTCGGCAACCGGACGCCCCCGCGCGCTCTCGATCGTGCTCAACCTGCGCATTCCCTTGTCGGTCGCATAACGAGTCAACTCCTCCACGGTCAGGTTGAACGGGATCTGGTCGCCGTAGGGTGTCAGGAGTTCTTCGATCATCTGAACTCCCAACGGGATCAACTCGTTCATGCGTGCTTCGAACACCGACCAGTTGGCATCGTCGGCGGCGATGTGACGCCGGCAGGTGAAGGTGCCCCACGCCATGTGGCGGCGCTCGTCGTCACCGATGCGTCCGATGAACTCCTGCATACCGGGAAGAACGCCGCGGTCCACACAGATCTTGTGCCAGGCATAATATCCGGTCAGCGCCAACATCCCCTCGACGATGTGGTTGTAAGTTGTGGCCGCACGAATCTGGGCGGCCGGCGAGGGATCCGTGACGAGATCGCCAAGTGATTCCGAAAGCTCCTCATTGAAAATCTTCCGGTACGCCGGAGAGTGATAACCATGCAAATCCTCGGTGACCCCCACGGCATCCAGCCATAACCGGAACCCCTGAGTGTGCTTAGCCTCCTCGAAAGCGAACTGGGTCAAATACATCTCGTCACCCAGCCGGCCCTCGGCCCGCATCGCGGCCATGAACGGTTGGATGTCCTGTGTGACCGCCTCTTCACCGGCGAGGAACGCCGCACACAACCGCACCGCGAGATCGCGTTCGCTCTCTGATAGCGACTCCCAGTCCTTGCGGTCGCGGGAGAAGTCGATGTCGGCCGGATCCCAGAATTTCGCGTTGCCCCCGGCGAACAGCTTGAGCGGCAAGCTATCCCAGTTAAGTCCGCCCGCAGCCAGCGAGCCGTAACCCGTTCGTGTCATGATAGTGACCTCCTTGTCATGCTGTGAAACTTGCGTGTTGGACTGTCGCAGTGTCTTGATGCTGGCCTCCTCCTCGGACTCATCTCGATGCAACGCTTCCCGGATAGGACAGCCCCCGTCCGGCCGCAGCTTTGGCTCTCATCGGCGGCGACGGTAACGACGCGAAAGCGTGCGTCAGGACCGCGACCAGCCGCCGCACCGCCAGCTGCGGCTGCTCAGGTGTGGGCTCGTCGAGACCGAGGATCGGATCCATCCCGCGCACGTACGGCGCGAGCGCCAGATGCGGGAAAAGCAGCAACAGCAACGACAACAGCGCATCGGTGTCGGCGTCGGCGCGCAGGTCCCCGCGTACATGTGCGTCGCGCACCAAGGGCCGCAACACCTCCAGGTAATGGCGGTGAACCACGGTCCGCACACTGACGCGGGCGTCGGTATCGACCTCCAAACTCACCGCGGCATGCAGCGCACGCTCGCGAGGATGCTCAGCGAAATAGACGATCCAGTCGTCGAGCAAGTCGGTCAGGAAGTCGAAAAACGGTCGGCGCGGATCAAGTTCGCGGATACGGACCTCCAGATAAGACCGCACCCGCTGGCTAGCCACGTCGGCGACGAATGCGTACAAGTCGCGTTTGTCAGCGAAATACTGAAAGAGGCTGCCCTTGGCCACTCGCGCACGCCGCGCGATCACGTTCAGGCTGCCGCCTGAAAACCCATGCGCCGCGAACTCGGCTTCGGCCGCCTCTATCACGGCTGCGCGACGGGCCGGATCGACACGCGCCCAAGTAACCGTCGGCATCCCACCTCCTTGTCGCGACCCGTCAAAAGTAATGACCACTGGTCATTGTAGCATGATGCAGGTCACAGTCAATGCCGCGGCGTGCCTCACCTACTTTGAGCGCGTGGGCGACGGCGGTGCCTCACCAATTTTGAGCGCGTAGCCCGAGAGGCTTGCCCGGTATGGAGGGCAAGATCGATATGGCCGCGAGACGGCAGGTGACGAACAAATTGCGAGGTCGGTATCGCAAGGCGTCGAAAGCGGACAAGACCAAGATCCTGGACCGGGTGGTGTCCACCACCGGGATGGGCCGCTCGACGGCCCGGCGGATGCTGACCGGTCCTGCGCTGGCGGACCCGGCTGAGCAGGTCGATGGGCGCACCCTGCGGGCGCGGGGCTTCAGCGACGACGCCAGGGCGCTTTTGGAGCACGTGTGGGCCTTGATGGGCATGCCGTGCGGCAAGTACCTGGTGGTCATGGCCGAGCTGTGGCTACCGCTGCTGGCGGCCGCCGGTGACCTCGACAAGCCGTTCGCCACCGAAGCGGCCTTGGCCGAGCTGAAGACAATGAGCGCGGCCACCGTGGACCGCTACCTCAAACCGGCCCGGGATGCGATGCGCATCAAGGGCATCTCGACGACGAAACCCTCACCGCTGCTGCGTAATTCGATCACCATCCGCACCTGCTCCGACGAGGCGCCCGAGACTCCGGGGGTGATCGAGGCTGACACTGTGGCGCACTGCGGCCCGACGCTGATCGGCGAGTTCGCCCGCACCCTGACCATGACCGACGTCGTCATCGGCTGGACCGAAAACTACTCGATCCGCAACAACGCCTCCAAGTGGATCACCGCCGGCATCGAGGAGTTGCGGGCGCGGTTCCCGTTTCCCATGGTGACCTTCGACTCGGACTGCGGCGGTGACTTCATCAACCACGAGGTCGCCGACTGGTTGCAGGACCGCGACATCACCCAGACCCGCTCGCGGCCCTACCAGAAGAACGACCAGGCCCATGTGGAGTCCAAGAACAACCATGTGGTGCGCATTATGTGGAATCTGATTTGTCATCAAGTTCGGTCCCTATTTGCCCTGGTTGACTGCGGTGATCGGTAGCAGGGTGGCGGTCGCTGGGATACCGATCTCGCGTGGGGTTGTCTCATCGGGTGTGGCGACGTCGATCAGTCGTTCCAATAGGCGGTCGAGCGCGCTCTGTCCCTCGTCGACCGCCGCTTGTTCGTCGTCGGTCAGCGGGACACTGGCCAGCATGCGCTGGAGGTTTTCCTTGGCCTCCAGCAATTGCGCCTTGCTGGAGGCCTTCGGAGTGTAGAAATCGCAACGGGCGCAGGCCATTCGGTGTCTGCATTGCTCGAAGAAGCTGTAGGTGCAGTAGCCGTGGCCGAGGTCGTAGTACTGCCAGGGCTCGCCGGTCGCCGCGGCCCCGGAGACGACGGCGTCGCGGTCCACGAGGACCTCGATGGTGCGGACGTTGCGAGCGAAGTACCCGGCGTCGCTGTATGCCTTCGCCAACGTAGTTGGGGCGATCTTGGCGTAATGCTGAGTGGCAGAGGGACTTCGGTGACCAAGCCATGCTTGCAGCTCGAACAGGGTCATGGGCTCTTTGGCGTTGTAGAGCTGGCTGGCGATGGTGGAGCGGGCCCGGTGGCTGGTGATGTTGCCGCGGACGTCGGCGGTCGGCACACCCGCTTTGGTGCAGAGGGCGGGGATGACGCGGATGTTCAGGTATTGCCTACCGATTCCTTGTGCGCGGTAGGAGAACAGCGGGTGCACCCGTTCGCTGGTCTTGCGGTCAAGGACAGCGGGCTGGGTCGGCCGGACGGCCTCCCATGCTGCGATGGCCTGCCCCAGGATCGGGTCGACCGGTTTGGTGAACGCGGTCCCGGTCTTGTGCACCGGGACATCCAGTAAACAGACCGCATCCTTGTCCAGCGTTTGGTCGGTGTCGCCGGGCAGGGCGACGTCTTCACGTTGCCAACGCACGCATCCGACCCGCAGTCGGACGATCTCGTCGCTGCGCAGTCCACCGAACAGCCAGGTCAGTGCCAATGCCCGGAGAAGCTCGATCGGATACATACGGCCGACCGGGTTGGCGTAGACGTCGCTGTGCTCCAAGTTGAGGCCTGCCCACAGCAGCTTGGCCCAGACATCGTCGGCGATCACGCGCGGGTCGGGGCCGATGAGTGCGCGGATGCTGCGCGGGGTGGCCAGCACGCGAGCGGGATCGAACCGTCGGGAGATCCAACCCCACTCCTGGCAGTCGCGAAAGAGCTGGCGAGCCCCGGCGAGCAGGCTACTCTTCGTGCGCGGCATCAACGGCTCCCCGATCCGATCTCGTAGGGAGTCGTCGTTTTGGGTGTAGTCGCCGATACGCAGGCGGTCGACAGCGGCGACCCAGGCCGCGCACAGCTCTCGCGTCCACTGGCCCGGCTCCTGGACCTCGGGATGCTCGGCAGCCAGCCAGCGTCCCATCCGCAGCATCTGGTTGCGTCGGCCCTTCCTGCCCGATGATGGAAGAGTCGAGGTGTCGTACCAACGCACCACCCAGTCCGCCCAGACCGGGTCCACGCCCTCGGCCGGCGCCAGAGTCAGCCGCCTGGGCGGTCGCGGCGGATCAACATACCCGAGCGCCGCCAGCGCCCGGTGCAGGCTGTGGACGTTCTGGCGCAACGAGTACGGGACCGACATGTTCGTCCGCAGTGCCCGCAGCGCGTCTTCGGACAGGTCGGCCAGCAGCGGGCTGCGGTTGAGCAGCATCGCATGGCAGACCAGGCTCGCGGTCCGCACGCTCACTTTTGGTGACCGCTGGCCCCATCCGTGCAGTACCGAGGCGACTTGTTCTACCGCTTGGTCGACGGCGTTTCTGCCGAACACTTTCCGAGCGACCGCGCCGCGGTCGACGTTGCCCAGTAAGTGCAGTTCGGTGAACCCAAACAAGTAAGCCATGGCGATGGCGTAGGACCTTGCCGACGTGTGTGCCCATCGCGGATACGTTTCCAGGAAAGCTTTTCCGTTGATCCCCAGAACGCCGGCCCAGGTTGGCCCGTCCCAGGCCCAGAAGCTGGCCCCGAGCGTGGCGCAGCCCGACAGGATCACCGCGACGGCGTCTCGGGCCGACCGGCGGTGGTACCAGCCATCAGCTACCTCAAGGCGTTCCACCGCCTGAGCCAGTGGAAGCACCAGTCGGTGAACAGCTCGCCACCGCCGCAGCCGCGGGTCCTTCCAGTACTGCGGCCAGTGACGCACGTCCCAGCCGAGGGTGTCCAGCGCGGCCCGCTCGGCGATCGACAGCGTCGCGGAGCGATCAAATTGCGCGGTGCCGACCAGCCAGGACCACGCGGGAACTATGACCGTGGCGGCCGCCGACGACTCTGCAGTCACTGCTCGACCACCCCCGATTCTGGTTCGCCGAGCCGGGCCAATGTGCGGACCCGCCAACCATGAATCTGCTCCATCCCGCGACTGAGCTTGTCGGCAAGATCACGGCCGGACAGGTGGATATAGGCCAGAGTGGAATCTGTCGAACGGTGACCGGCGAATGTCGCGATCGCATGCAGCTCCCAGCCCATGCGCGCCAGGTCGGTCAGGCACAAGTGCCGAGTCGTATGGGTGGAGAACTGCGGCAGATCGGCCGCCAACGCCAGCCGCCTGACGACCTTCGACCACGTCCACAGGCTCAGCGGCGCAGCCCTATTCCGCCGGGACTCCGACAAGAACAACGGCCCACGAGCGCGGGAAAGCGTCGCTCGGTGGGCCAGATAGCCTGACAGCAGTATCCCCGTAGGCGCCGAGTAGGGCACCACCCGTTCCAACCGGTTCTTCGTCGTTTCCGCCCGGATCTGCAGAGTCCGGTGAGCCGGGTCGACATCATCGGTGCGCAGGGAGCACAGCTCCTCGCGCCGCAGCGCGGCGTCATAGGCGAGCGCGAGCATCACCCGGTTGCGGGCCGGCTCCCCGGCGGCCACCGCCAGCAGCGACAGCCATTGCGATTCGGTGGGAATCCACGGCAGCTTGGTCAACCGGGGAATCAAGCCACGCTGATGGCCTGCGCCGCCACGATTGCGGGCCGTGTAGCGACCACGGCCGACCGGGTTGGACTCACGCACGCCCTCCTCGACCAGGAAGTCGTAAAACAACCTCACGGGAACCATCCGCTGCTGCAGCGTGGCGTTGGCCAACCCCGCGCCCGAGTCGATCGAGACCACGTTCGCACCCCGACGGCTCGGCCGGTCGCCCAATTCCCTTACATAGCTTGCGATATGGGACCGGTCAGCGCCGAGCGGATCGACTCCCACCCGCTCGCACATCTCCAGGTACTCCGCCAGCCCCCGTGCGTAGGCGTCCATCGTCCGGGACGCACGCCCAAGATCGGCCCACATGCGCAGCCAGATGACCGCCTGCTCGTGTCGGCCGAGGACCGGCCACTTCTCCGCCAGCACTACCGTGCCCAACAGGTCTCCTCAGTTCGTGGTCGTACCGCAGTGAGCTGATCCTCACTGCAGCCAGATTCCACGTAACTGACAAGCACGCCTTCTACTGGCGCTACGACACCCCCGGCGAGTTGCAGCTGCTCAACCGGTTATGGGAGCTGGTGTCGCTGCGCCTGAATTTCTTCACCCCGACCAGAAAGGCCGTCGGCTACACCACCACCGCGGCCGGTCGCCGTAAGCGCGTCTACGATAAGCCGGCCACCCCGTGGCAGCGTCTGCGGGCATCGGGCGTCCTTGATGCGCAACAGCTTTCGAACGTTGCAACCCGCATCGAAGGCACCAACCCGGCCGATCTGACCCGCCAGATCAACACCATCCAGATGCAGCTGCTGGACCTGGCCAAAGCCAAGACCGAGGCCCTGGCCGCCGCCCGCCACATCGACCTGCAAGCATTACAACCGTCAATCAACCGATTGGCCAAGGCGAGGTAGTGCAGGCCTCCTACGCGCTCACTATGTGTGAGGCACCAGCGACCGCTTCGCGCTCACTTTTAGGTGAGGCACCTCGTGGGGTCTGTAAGTTAAACGGTGTAACTCCTGAGGAAGAAGGAGAGCACTGTGACTGATGTGATTATCGGTGACACCGTCGTTGAGTCGGCCGACGAGGAGGCCGTGGTGCGGCTGGACGACCTGGACCAGCAACTGGTCGGGCAGTTGGTGGATCGGGCCCGCTCGCAGGGGCTGCAGCTGACCGGCGAGGGCGGGCTGCTGGCCCAGCTGACCAAGACGATCATCGAGTCCGCAGCCGAGGGCGAGCTCGATGAGCATCTCGGCTACGCCAAACATGACCCGGCCGGCCGTGACGGCGGCAACTCCCGCAACGGCAGCCGCCCCAAGACCGTGCTCACCGACATCGGGCCGGTCGAGGTCGAGATGCCGCGGGACCGCGAGGGCACGTTCGAGCCGCAGATCGTGCGCAAGCGCCAGCGCCGGCTGTCCGGGATTGAGTCGCTGGTGATCTCGTTGTCGGCCAAGGGATTGACCCATGGCGAGATCTGCGCGCACCTGGCCGAGGTGTACGGCGCGCAGGTGTCCAAGCAGACCATCTCCACGATCACCGACCGGGTGATCGAGGGCATGAGCGAGTGGCAGAACCGGCCGCTGGATGCGGTGTATCCGGTGGTGTTCATCGACGCGATCAACGTCAAGATCCGTGAGGGCAACGTGGCCAACCGGCCGATCTACACCGCGCTGGGTGTCACCGTGGATGGCACCCGCGACGTGCTGGGGCTGTGGGCCGGTGAGCACGGCGACGGGGAGGGGTCCAAGTATTGGCTGCGGGTCTTGTCGGAGATCAAGAACAGAGGGGTCCAAGACGTCTGCATCGTGGTGTGCGACGGTCTGAAGGGGCTGCCCGACGCCATCGCCAACGTGTGGCCGGCCGCGATCACCCAGACCTGCGTTATTCACTTGCTGCGCAACAGTTTCCGCTACACCTCGAAGAGGGACTGGGCCGCGATCGCCAAAGACCTCAAGCTGGTCTACACCGCGGCCAGTGAGTCCGCGGCGCTGGACGCGTTCGCCGCGTTCGCCGAGAAATGGGAACAGCGCTACCCGGCGATCATCAAACTGTGGGAGAACGCGTGGGCCGAGTTCGTGCCGTTCCTGGCCTTCGACAAGGAAATCCGCGGCGTGATCTGCACGACCAACAGCGTCGAAAGCCTCAATTCGCGCATCCGCAGGGCGGTCAACGCGCGTGGACACTTCCCGACCGAGCAGGCCGCGCTCAAATGCGTCTACCTGGCGATCATGAGCCTCGACCCCACCGGCAAAGGCCGACAACGCTGGATGAACCGATGGAAGGCACCCCTCAACGCCTTCGAGATCGCCTTCCCCGGACGACTGACCCAAGGCCGAAAGTAACACTACGACAACCAGTTACACCGTTAACTTGACAGTCTCACCTCGTGCCGCGGGGGAGGCTTTCCGAGTCGAAATAGACTGTGCAAGCGGCACGTTCAGTTGCGAGCCGTCAGCCGATGGGTGAAGTCTGGGCCGGTGTAGGTCAGCGATCATCCGCCCCAAGCGTTGAGGAAATCTCGTGACGTGAGCGCGGGTACCGCCACTTCGGGTCATGACCTTCTCAGCGCGACGCGGTGGTCGCTGAGAGGGTAGTCGGCATGGCGATTTGCGGGGACGCAAGGTAGTTCAGGCTACAGGGATCGCGCGATGATCTCTTTCATGATTTCGTTAGTTCCGGCGTAGATTTTCTGGACTCTCTGGTCGACCCAGAGACGAGAAATCGGGTAGTCGTTCATGTATCCGTAGCCGCCATGCAGCTGCAAGCAGTTATCGATGACGGTCATCGCGTGTTCTGTCGTCCACCACTTCGCCATCGCTACGGTTTGCACATCGAGCTTGCCGTGGAGATGCAAACAGATGCAGTGGTCGAGGAAGACACGCGCGATGCGGGTTTCGGTGGCGGCTTCAGCCAACGTGAACTTGGTATTCTGAAAGCTGAACAGATTGCGGCCGAACGCTTCTCGTTCGTGGGTGTAACGCAAGGTGTGCTGCAACGCCGTCTCCATGGCGGCGACGGCACCGACTGCGACGATCAACCGCTCCTGTGGCAGCTGAGTCATCAGCTGGATGAAACCCTGACCTTCGGTTTCGCCGAGCAGGTGGGACTTGGGCACGCGCACCGCGTCGAAAAACAGTTCGGAGGTGTCTTGGCCGTGCTGGCCGATCTTGTTCAAGACGTGCCCGCGGCGGAACCCGGGCCGGTCGGCCTCCACGACGATCAACGAGATGCCGCTGGCTCCGTGATTTGGATCAGTTTTGGCGACGACGATTACGAGGTCAGCTTGTTGACCGTTGGTGATAAAAGTTTTGGAGCCACTGATCACATAGTCGTCGCCCTCCGCTACTGCTCGCGTGGTGATATTCTGCAGATCGGAGCCGGTGCCGGGCTCGGTCATCGCGATCGCACCGATAAGTTCGCCGGAAGCCATTTTAGGCAGCCAGCGCTGCTTTAATTCTTCTTGGGCATACTGAAGGACGTAGTGCGCGACGATGCCGCTGTGCAGGCCCGCGCCCCACGAGCTGTCAGCGATGCGGGCTTGCTCTTCGAGTAATACTGCTTCGTGGGCGAAAGTTCCGCCGCCACCGCCGTATTCGACCGGTATCGACATACACAGCAGGCCGAGATCTCCGGCGCGCTGCCACAACGCCCGGTCAACGTGGTGCTGTTGAGCGAACCGCTCCCGGTGAGGTGCGAGTTCAGTGGCGCAGAACTTGGCAGCCAGCTCGCGGACTGCGTCGAGTTCTGAAGTGCGCCAGGGCGAGTTGAGGTTCATCAAGAAGCCTTTCTGCTGTCGAGCCTGTCGAGATTCGCTGTCAAAAATCAGTTCGGCGTCAGAATCGCCTGGCGGCTGTGCGGCTACGTTTGCCTGTACCGCAGCGGATTTCGCGCCGACGCCAGCCCGGGAAGAATCGTGTCGAAATGAGCTAGGGACAATATCGGCCCGCCAAGAGACAGTGCGGGCGTGGAACTGTCACCTGCGTGCTCATCGCCTGCGCAAGTCGACGGGAAGGCCGTCGACGGGGATGGGCAGCGAGGTGTTGTCCCACCTGGCGGTGTAGTCGGGCCGCACACTCCAGGTGTAGGTGCGCAGCATTTGGTGCAGGATGGCCTTGACTTCGAGCATGCCGAAATGCATCCCGATGCATTTGTGGGCGCCTCCGCCGAAGGGGATCCAGGCGAAACGGTGCGCGTTGTCCTCGCGCCGCTGTGAGTCGAAGCGCAGGGGATCGAAGCGGTCGGGCTCGGTCCAGACGTCGGTGACGAAGTGGTTGACCGCCGGAGTGATGGCCACCAGGGTGCCGGCCGGGATGTAGTAGCCGGCAATAGCGGTGTCTTCGACGGTCTTGCGCATCACCAGAGGCACCGGGGCGAGAAGGCGCAGCGACTCCTTGATGACGAGGTCGAGGTCGGTCAAGCCCTCCAAATCGTCGATATCGAGAACCTTGTCGCCGAAGACGTCGGATTGGGCGCGCACCCGGTCCTGCCAATCGGGATGTTTAGCCAGGTAGTAGGCGACGGCGGTGGTGGTGATGGTCGAGGTGTCGTGGGCAGCCATCATCAAAAAGATCATGTGGTTGATGACGTCGGCGTCGGTGAACTGTTCGCCGTCTTCTGTGCGGGCCTGACACAGCGCGGTGAACAAGTCGTCGCTGCCTCCGGAGCGAGCCTGGGGCAGGTGACGGGTGAAATAGTTTTCCAGGACCCGTCGACCACGGATCCCGGCCCGATACCGGGTGCCGGGCAGCGGCGCGCGGACGATGGCGCTAGCAGCGCGGACGGTCGCGATGAAAGCCCGGTTGACCGCCTCGCTTTCATCCTTGCCGCGGCCGCCCATGAACACATCGGTGGCGACGTCGAGTGTCAGGTTCTTCAGCAGGCGATACAGGCGAGTCGATGGCCCGGTCGGCCAGGCCGGAACGGTGGCGCGCACGCACGGGGCGACCTGTTTGACGTATCCGGCCAGCCGGGGCCGGGTGAACGCCTCTTGCATGATGCGCCGGTGCATCCGGTGTTCATCGAAGCTCATCAACATCAGTCCGCGATGAAAAAACGCATCGATGAGGAAGCTCCAGCCGTCTTGCGAGAACGCCTTGGCGTTGCTGGTCAATGCTTGCTGGGTGGCCTCCGGTCCGGCGATAACCACCATCTTGGTGCCGAAAGCTCCCATCCAGGTCACAGGCCCAAGCCGGGCATAGCGTTCGCGGCCGAGTTCGCAACCAAAGCGGATGTAGTCCAAGGTGTGCCCAACGAAAGGCAGCCCAGGGTCACCAGGAACCGGCTTGAGACCGCTGCCAGCCGGTGGAGCCGCCAAATCGCGCACCGGCCACCGCCGGCTCAGCTCGCGCCAGCCGTCCTCGACGCGGCGGGGGGCCGGAACCAAAATCACCGACGACAAGCGCTCGCGGGCCTTATCGACCGGAGCGTGCAACAACCCAGTCATGAGCATTCCTTCGCACTCCTCTGAACACACAGATCGCCATCGACCGCTGGCAGTTCTCGCGTGACTGCGCCTAACCGGTGATACCCCGAATCATTTACAGGGATCGGTTAAATGTCAAGCTTCAGACAGTTCGGCTCAATCTGTCACAGATGGGTAGTCCAGTCGCAGATACCGCAACGCGACCTGCGAAATACGCCCCGCTGTGGCTGCGGCGTCGTCAGTGGGCAATACCAGGTGGCTGACGGTCAGCCGGACCAAGGCGTCGACGACATCCCGTACATCCTGGGCGTCGAGCCCCGGGAAATGGCCGATGAACCACTTGATCATCGTTGCCGAGGACAACTCGAGCAGCGACGCCGATGTCGGCAGCAGCGGCAATACCCCGGTGTCGGGCGACCCGGGCCCGGCGTCGGTCCCCCGGTTGGAGGTCAGTACCGCTTTCAGCAACGGGCTGGACTCCGCCTCGTCCAGGGTGTAGCGGACGGCGGCCATGATGCCTGCACCGGCGTCGCGGGCATGCTCTTCGAGCACCGCGCGAACGCCATCCAAGAATTGCTCGCCTTCGCGGACGATCAGCGCGTCGCCGAGTCCTTTCTTGTCGGTGAACTCCTTGTACAGCGTCGGACGAGAGACACCCACCAGCTCGGCGACTTCACTCACCCGTACTCGCTCCCAGCCCTTCTCGATCGTCAGGGCCCGCGCAGCGTCCAACACTTGTTCGCGCATGTGCCGGCGAAACGACATTCGCATAGATTCGCTGGGCATGGTCGGTAGGATAAACCGCGAGGCCGTCTAGCCAGGCACTTCGCTCTATGGATCAACCGGCCGGCAGCATTTCTGGACTGCACATCAGCCCTCCCGGATGGGTGGATCGTGGCCTCGCGACCGCTCACGGCGTCTCCACCTTGCATGCTGCGCTACTTCTAGTAGCGTAGCGATACCGATAGTCTCGCTACGGGGGAATACATGACCGACGCTCCTTCAACGGGCTCGGGTGCGGGGCCTGCGCTTTTGTCGCGTCCCGCACCGCCTGCCGATGTGGCGAGGCCACGCGAATACAGCAGGCGGTTAGCGGCCCTGGCCGGGTTCACCGTTCGGCACAAAGCGCTGGCGATCGGGGCGTGGCTGGGTACGGCCGTGCTGCTGGCGATGCTGTTTCCCCAGCTGGAGACGGTGGTGCGTGAGCAATCGGTGAACCTTCTCCCGCGAGACGTTCCGTCGTTGCAAACAGTGGACCGGATGAGCGCGGCCTTCGGTGAACAGGGTTCCAAGACGGTGGTGTTCGTTGCGATGGAAGACCCCGCGGGGTTGACGCCTTCGGCGCGGCAGCGCTACGACCAGCTGCTGGCGCGGCTGCGCGCCGACACCGGCCATATCTTGCTGGTGAAAGACTTGCTGGCCGATCCGGTCACCGCGTCTCAGGCGGTCAGCCGCGACGGCAAGGCGTGGTACCTGCCGGTGGGTGTGGCCGGCACGTGGGGCGATCCCACCGCGGCCGCATCGGTGCAGGCGGTGCGCGCCCTCGTCGCAGAGGTGTTCGCGGGCTCGTCGACCACCGCGTATGTGACGGGTCCGCCGACGACGTTCAGTGACATGATCTCCTCTGCCGAGCACGATCTACTGCTGATCTCGATCGCAACGGCCGGGCTGATCGCGTTGATCTTGCTGATCGTCTACCGGTCGGTGTTCACCGCCCTGCTGCCGCTGCTGGTGATCGGGATAAGCCTGGCCGTTGGGCGCGGTGTACTGTCCGCGCTCGGCGAAATCGGCATGCCTGTCTCCCAGTTCACTGTGGCGTTTATGACCGCAATCCTGCTCGGCGCGGGCACCGACTACACGGTGTTTCTGATCAGCCGATACCACGAGCAGCGCCGCGCCCAGGTTCCCGCCGATCAAGCCGTCATCGCCGCCACCGCCAGCATCGGCCGGGTGATCATGGCCTCGGCGGCCACCGTGGCGTTCGCCTTCTTGACCATGGTGTTCGCCCACCTGAGCGTGTTCGCCGCCCTCGGTCCGGCCTGCGCGGTCGCCGTACTGGTCGGGTTCGCAGCCACCATCACGCTGCTGCCGCCGGTGCTGGCGCTGGCCGCCAAAAGAGGCATCGGCGAACCCAAATCTGACCGCACCCGGCGCTACTGGAACAGCGTTGCAGTCGCGGTGGTCCGCCGGCCGGTACCGCTGTTGATCACCAGCCTGGTCATCCTGCTGGCCCTGACCGCGGTCGCGGCGACCATGAAGATCAGCTACGACGACCGCAAAGGCCAGCCGGCCGGCACCGCCAGCAACCAGGGCTACCGCCTGCTGGACCGCCACTTCCGCAAAGACAGCATCGTCACCGAATTCCTGCTCGTGGAAAACCCGACCGACATGCGCACTGGAAAGGGGCTGGCCGACCTCGACGAAATGGCCTCCCGCATCGCGCAAATCCCCGGCGTCACCAAAGTATCCGGAGTCACCCGCCCCACCGGAACCCGCCTCGAGCAAGCCCAACTTTCATGGCAAAACGCTCAGATCGGCGACAAGATGGCCCGCGCCGTCGCCGACGGCAACACCCGAAAAGACGACCTCACCAAACTCACCAACGGCGCCGGCCAACTCGCGGAGGGCCTGGCCCAACTCGACACCACCCTGCGCACCGCCCTGACTCCGCTAACCGGAATACTCACCCAGGCCCAGTCTGCCGGCACCCCGGCCCAGCAGTTGCGGCCTTTGCTGCAACAGCTTTCGGCCACCGCCCCCGCCGTCGATCAAGCCATCCAATCCGGCCCCGGGCTGCGGCCTATGGCCGACCAAGCTCAAAACGCCATCGCCGTCCTCGACCCCCTCGCCGGTGCCCTCAACAGCTCCCCGTGGTGTGCCACCACAACGCAGTGCACCCAGATCCGTGACCAAGTCCAGATTCTGGTGAGCCTGCGTGACAATGGGTTCTTCACCGAGGTCGCCGATCTCGGCGACCGCTACAACCCCGCCACCAATGCCACCGTCACCGGCACCCTCATCAACGTCCAGTCAGCCGTCGGCGCACTGGACAAAGCCTTCGGAACCCTCGGGGACCCCGCCGACCTTGCCGGCAACATACGGCGCCTCCAGGACGGCGTCGGCCAGCTTGCCTCGGGCGCCCAAGCGCTGGCGACCGGCGTGCACACCCTGGCCGACAGCAACATCGACATGCTTTCCGGGATGAGCCAGATCGCCATCCAACTGCAAAACTCAGCCCGGGCCAGCGCCCGCTCAGATTCCTCCAGCGGCTTCTACCTACCCGCCGATGTCTTCGAAAACCGCCAATTCGCCGACGTGGCAAAGCAATTTGTCTCCCCCGACGGTAAAGCCGCGCGCTTTGCCATCGAATCCAATTTCGACCCCTACAGCGCCGAAGCAATCCACCTTGCCCACCAGATCACCGACATCGCCAACGCCGGCCGGCCCAACACCGCGTTAGCCCACGCCACCGTGTCAGTCGCCGGCTTTCCCGCCGTCAACTCCGACATCCAACGCCTGCTGCGCGCCGACTTCGCCCAACTGGCCATCGCTACCCTGCTCATCGTCGGGCTCATCCTGGTACTGCTGCTGCGCGCTGTGCTGGCCCCGCTCTACCTGCTGGGCACCGTGGTGCTCAACTACCTCGCCGCACTGGGCATCGGCGTGCTTCTATTCCAATGGGGGCTGGGCTATCCCATCGCCTGGCCGGTGCCCCTGGTGGCATTCATCATCCTGGTCGCGGTCGGCGCCGACTACAACATGCTTCTCGTGTCGCGGCTGCGTGAAGAATCAGGACGCAATATCCGCGTCGGCGTACTACGTACCGTTGCCAACACCGGCTCGGTCATCACCTCAGCGGGACTCATCTTCGCCGCCAGCATGTTTGGCCTGATGGTCGGCTCGGTGGCCATCATGGTCCAAGCCGGATTCATCATCGGCTGCGGACTGCTGCTCGACACCTTCCTCGTGCGCACCCTCACCGTCCCCGCCATCGCCACACTCCTACGCCAAGCCAGCTGGTGGCCCAACACACCGACCTCGACCACACCCCCGCACCCGCACCCGCCCGGCCACCGCCCGCGGTGAACTGCATCGCAGCGCCGGCCCGTCGGATAACGCCCCCCAACAACGTCGGCATCTGCCGCAGCCGCAAACGGTCGAAGGGGTGCCTGCGGCCACGAGGGACGAGTCGAGAGACTGTCAAGTTAACGGTGTAACTGGTTGTCGTAGTGTTACTTTCGGCCTTGGGTCAGTCGTCCGGGGAAGGCGATCTCGAAGGCGTTGAGGGGTGCCTTCCATCGGTTCATCCAGCGTTGTCGGCCTTTGCCGGTGGGGTCGAGGCTCATGATCGCCAGGTAGACGCATTTGAGCGCGGCCTGCTCGGTCGGGAAGTGTCCACGCGCGTTGACCGCCCTGCGGATGCGCGAATTGAGGCTTTCGACGCTGTTGGTCGTGCAGATCACGCCGCGGATTTCCTTGTCGAAGGCCAGGAACGGCACGAACTCGGCCCACGCGTTCTCCCACAGTTTGATGATCGCCGGGTAGCGCTGTTCCCATTTCTCGGCGAACGCGGCGAACGCGTCCAGCGCCGCGGACTCACTGGCCGCGGTGTAGACCAGCTTGAGGTCTTTGGCGATCGCGGCCCAGTCCCTCTTCGAGGTGTAGCGGAAACTGTTGCGCAGCAAGTGAATAACGCAGGTCTGGGTGATCGCGGCCGGCCACACGTTGGCGATGGCGTCGGGCAGCCCCTTCAGACCGTCGCACACCACGATGCAGACGTCTTGGACCCCTCTGTTCTTGATCTCCGACAAGACCCGCAGCCAATACTTGGACCCCTCCCCGTCGCCGTGCTCACCGGCCCACAGCCCCAGCACGTCGCGGGTGCCATCCACGGTGACACCCAGCGCGGTGTAGATCGGCCGGTTGGCCACGTTGCCCTCACGGATCTTGACGTTGATCGCGTCGATGAACACCACCGGATACACCGCATCCAGCGGCCGGTTCTGCCACTCGCTCATGCCCTCGATCACCCGGTCGGTGATCGTGGAGATGGTCTGCTTGGACACCTGCGCGCCGTACACCTCGGCCAGGTGCGCGCAGATCTCGCCATGGGTCAATCCCTTGGCCGACAACGAGATCACCAGCGACTCAATCCCGGACAGCCGGCGCTGGCGCTTGCGCACGATCTGCGGCTCGAACGTGCCCTCGCGGTCCCGCGGCATCTCGACCTCGACCGGCCCGATGTCGGTGAGCACGGTCTTGGGGCGGCTGCCGTTGCGGGAGTTGCCGCCGTCACGGCCGGCCGGGTCATGTTTGGCGTAGCCGAGATGCTCATCGAGCTCGCCCTCGGCTGCGGACTCGATGATCGTCTTGGTCAGCTGGGCCAGCAGCCCGCCCTCGCCGGTCAGCTGCAGCCCCTGCGAGCGGGCCCGATCCACCAACTGCCCGACCAGTTGCTGGTCCAGGTCGTCCAGCCGCACCACGGCCTCCTCGTCGGCCGACTCAACGACGGTGTCACCGATAATCACATCAGTCACAGTGCTCTCCTTCTTCCTCAGGAGTTACACCGTTTAACTTACAGACCCCGAGTCGAAAGCCGCCTGTGAAGCTCAGTTTTAGTTTTAGTCGTTGAGCCGGTAGACGGCGTGGGCGGTGTAGGTGGTTTTGACGGCGCCGCCGGGGGTTGTTTCGATTTTCATGAGTGCGTGGATGCGGACGCGATCACCGACTGCCAGGCCGCGCGCTTGGTCCTTGCCGATGCGGCCGAGTTTGACCGTCACGGTCTCTCCGTCGTCTTGCTGAATGAGCCAGGACGAGACCGCGCTGACGGTGAGGTATTCGCCGATGATTTGCACGGGTTGTTCGTCGAGGTTGGCGTTTTCGACGGTGGCGGCGATGTAGGCGGCGGCCGTTGCCGACACGGTGACGCGGCGGGTGGCGCGGGATGGTTGCTGCCAGTCGATTTCGACGTCGAATCCGGCGCGGTCCAGTGTTTTGGACAGGTCGCGTAGGGCCGAGGCGGTACGTGGTCCCATCTCGGCGAGCTGTTGGACGAACCGGGATTGCGCTGGGCTGGGCCCGATGTCGTTGCCGGCGCTGAACACATCGATGGCCGCACCGATTGCGGTGTCGAGCAACTGATCGTCGGTTTCCAGTTCGGCGAACATGCCGACTTTGCCGCCGGCGTGGCCGGTTTCGGTGATCGGTGAGGTCGCCGGGGTGAGGGTCAAGATGATCGATCCAGGCCCGGGTGAGGCTCTGAGCAGCAGGTCGGTGCGCCGGCGCACGTCGGCGTTGGGTTGGCGTCCCAGCGCTTTATCGCCTTGTTGGGCTGCCCCGACCGCGGTGGCCAGGCGTTGAAATCCGGCCATCACGCGGGCGACTTCGGAGACCCGCGCCGAGGCCCCGGTCACGCCGTCGCCGCTGAGGCGGATGTTGCCACGCGAGGGCAGGGTTCGCCCGAGGCTATCGTCGGCGATCAGGGCCTCGACGCTGATGCGGGATAAGTCATCAGGAGTACTCCAGGCTGGTGTGTCGTCGTCGGTCATCGCCGCCAGGATCGCCGCCTGCATCCGGTCGAGGTCATCCTCACTGGTAGTCATCGACGATCACCTCCACATATCCGCAGCGCGGCAGCGCGTCCTCGCGTACGGGCGGCGAACCCGTTGGGCCAGAACGCATTCGCTGCAGGTAATCATCGACCCGGCCTCGTCGCTCCAAGTATTGGGGCAGGTAGCGGTCCTCAATCTCGGTGTCGGGTTGGCAGTGCCAGGCGACGACCGAAGTATCCACCCGCACTCCGACAACGCGACGCAGCGTAGCGCGCTGCGCGAACGCCCGCAGGATGTTGGCGCTGGCCGGGTCCAGGTGGGCTTTGGACAACTCCAGGTCCTCGGCCCAATACACACACGACACGACCTCGGGTTCGGGCTCCTCGGACAGGAACCGTCCGTAGAGCCAGCAGGCGTTGACGTGCACGTGGCGACAAAGCAGGCTTGTCGCCGACTCCCAGTCCCGCCATAGGTGCTGCCGGTGCTCGCCGCGCCCGTTGACGAATCGCTGGTAGACCTCGGCCCGGCTTGCCCGGTAGCGACCGGGTGGCAGTAGCCCACCGGATGGATCCAACTCCGGAATCACACCATTGCCCCTCCTGCCGGACGGCCTGTTGGCTCTACCCGACCGCGCGGGCGGGGTGATCTGTGCTCAATCCCGTGAAACCCGAAAGCGATTCATCATCGGCTGGGTCCTGGTCGCTGGCCGCGGCGAACAACGCGTCGATCACCTCGTCGATGCCGGCCACCGCCTCTTGCGCCGCCTCGACCAGCCCGGCGGCCGCGACGTGCTCACCCCCGGCGGTCAACGCGGTAGTGAGGCGCTCTCGCGCGGCCAGCAGCCGGCCAAAGTCGAGCCCCGCGGCGGGTGCCGGTTTGTCGTCGGCGGCGAACGCGCGGATCAGCTCGTCGACCGCCTTACGCTGCCGGGTCGTCATCCGCTGCGCTTCGGCCGGAGCCTGATACACCGCAGCAGCCGGGGCGCTCACCCCCGCCGCCGCGAACGCGACGTTCTCCGACACGTCGGCCAGGAAGGCGATCGCCCGGATCGATGCGTCTGACGGGCGGGTGGCGTAGGTGCCCTGCCGCAGGCGATTCAGCGTGGCGTGCGAGATATCGTGGCCGGCGCGCTGCGCCAGCTCGGCCAGGCGGCGTCCGGATGCCCCGCCGTGCCGTGTGGCGGCGATCTCGATCAGGTCGATCAGCGACTTGCTGGTCTTTGCCATAGCGTTACACCCACTCCCTCGCTACCCTGACGCGCGCGTGCGCCCGAAACCCATTGTTGCGGCGCGTGGAACACGAGTCAAGCGCAACACGCGGTCGCGGTAACACCCCAACCGAATAACGATTCTGTAATCTGCCTCATGTGTCAGACGGCATCGCGATGGTGAGCGTGCGGTTTCCCGCCGAGGCGGCGGTGGGTGGCGGCGTCTGGGTGTTCGGGCCACAGCCGCCGGCCCAGGGCGTGTTCCAGGCGAGCCAGCGAGCCGATGTCGCACAGCACGGTGCCGGCCAGGATCCGCCCGATGGTGGTGTGTGCCACCCCGCTGACCACAGCCAGTGCCCGCTGACCGGTAGCGGTCTCGGCCATCGCCGCCCCCAGCGCGCGGGCCAGATGCTGCGCGGCCGACGCCGACGGCGGGGCATCAGGTGTCATGGCGGCGTTAGGCCAGAGGCCTCTGGCCACGTAAGCCACCGGCGGCTTATCGCCGTTGCTGCGCGCCACCAGCCCACCCTATCCCGCAGCCCCGCCGCATTCAGGCAGGCTGTCGGACCCCCCTGCTCGAATGGTGCATACATGCACCATTATGGATGGAGGCGGCATGGCCAACGTTTCACCAACGGCGCGGACCCGTGGTGAGCGCCGGGCAGCAGTTGCTGTTGCCGCTGGGGTGGGGGCCGGCCATGGCTGAGGGCAGCTTGAGCGCGGCGGTGGCGGCAGTGACCGGGGCGTGGATCGCCGACGGCGCGCTGTCGGTGCAGACGCTCGACAAGTTCGGCTTGCTCGCCCGCCGTTTCGCCCGGTTCGCCGCCGCGCATGACGTCACTACCCTGGCCGGCGTCGATCGAGTGTTGGTCGCGACATTTGTTGCCGCCAAAGGCCGCACCCGACACGGGACCGTGTCGGCTGCGGCGGTCGCGACCATGCACAACCGCCGCGCCGCGCTGCGCGCGTTCTACCGCACCGCCCGCCGGCTGCGGCTAACCCTCGACGACCCCACCACCGACATCGACGTCCCAGCACGTCGGTCCTCGGCCCGGCGCCCACTCACCGATGACGAAGCCGCGCTGGTGCGGCTGTTCTCCGAACACGCCACCCCAACCCGCCACGCCGCCACCGCCGCACTGCTGCTTGCGGGGGCGCACACCGGCGAACTCGGTCACATCAGCGCCGCCGACCTCGACCACCGCGCCGCCACCGTGTGGGCGCACGGATCAGCCAAGCACCGGGCCCGGCTGCTGCCCCTGGACACCTGGTCGGTGCGGGTGCTCGTCGAACGCGCCGCCCACCTCACCGAACCGCTTCCTCGCGGCGGCCACCCACCGGTGCTGTGCACCGGCGCCCACGGCAGCGACGCCCACAAACAGGCCCGAGTGTGCGTGACCGTGCGCGACATCCTCACCCGCGCGGGACTATCCGACGACAGCGGGGTACGACCCGCATCGCTGACCGCCTACGCCGCGCGCCGCGAGTTCGAGCGCACCGGCCGCATCGAGGACGCCGCCCGCCTTATCGGCTCGCCCTCGCTGGACACCACCGCCGCCCTCATCGGCTACGCCTGGCACGACCCCGGCGGCGCACCATGAAGCGCGACACCGCCACGCCGACGCCGGCCTATGGGGCCCAGCGCATCGAGCAGCGCCGGCTGGGCAAGCTCGAAACCCCGACCGATCTCACGCTGCTCGAAATCGACACCATCGAAGCCGTCGCCTCACACGAGGTCATTTACCACCTGGCTGCGATCCTGCCCGTCCACGAGCCCGGAACTCCCGGCCGGCGCCCGCACTACCCACCGTGGGTGCACGTGCTGCACAAAGCATTGACCGGGGTGCTCGGCTCACACAGCAAGGCCGCCCGCGCCATGGCCCACCCCGCCTACTGGCGCTCGATCCGCCAGCACGCCGCCAAACACGGAGCCCCCACCGCGCAGCGCCGCCCACCGCAGCGATGGCACCACAACTACGCCCAACGGTTGCTCGACGACCACGCCAACGAGCTGCTCACCGCGTTTCGGCCGCTCGCCCGCCGGCTGGCCACCGAACTCGGCTGCCTGGCCCACACCGCCCCTGTCTCGCACACCAATCCCGCCCGGGGACAATACGTCGTCGGCGATGGCACCGTGGTGGCCGCGCCCGTCCGTAAGGCCACCGCCGACCGGTGGGCCGAAGAGGGTGGACGCCGCGTCCACGCCGGCATCGAAGTGCAAAACGGCGAAAACGACAGGGAGTTCCGCTACGGCACCAAGTTCACCATGCTCGCCACCCGCCCCAACGCCATCCGCAACAACCGCGTCATCCTCGATGTCGACGCCGTGCCGGCGGGCAAAGGCTACGGCGGCGAAGCCCGCATCGCCGTCGACATGATCGACCGCGTCATCGCCGACTCCGACGTCCGCTGCGACGGCGTCTGCTACGACGGCGCCTTCCGCGGCAAACACATCGACCACGCCATGAAACACGGCCTGACCGTGCTCTCACCCATCCACGACGGCACCCGAAAACCCACCGCACTGGCCCGCCTCGACTGTGCCTGCGGCGAGGTTCACAACCTATGGACTCAAGACGGGCGCATCTGCCAACGCCAGATCCTCGACACCGGCGACACGCACCTGCAACCCTGCCCAACCGCCAAGATCTACTCGCGCCGCAACGCCGACGGAAATCACCGGTGGTACATCGAGTTCGCGACTCCCACGTGCGGCACCGTGCAGCGAGAGCGCATTGACACCACCGACGACGACCGCAAGCGTGGCTACAATCGGGCAGAGCACCTGCGCCAGCACGTCAAAACCGAGGACGGCGACAGCGTCTACGACCGCTGCTACGGGTGGCGCGAAGACTCCGAAAGTCTCAATAACACTCTCGACCGCACCCTCTACGGCGGGCGCATGATCGCCTACTCGGCTGTTCGCCAACTGACCGTCATGCTCGGATTCGGCCTGGGCCGCAACGCAATAGCGGCCTACCTGCACCGACGACGACACCCAGACGAGCGAGCAGCCTAACGCCGGCCACCACGACGAGCGACCCCAAGCTGCCCACGGACGCCCACGCGTCGCGTGGCCTTTGTCATGCCCGATACACTCACACCCGCCGGACTCGACAACACGACGCCCACCGTCACGACGCCGACCACGGCACCAGGATGTCCAAGAAGCCGCTGAAATCGCGCCCCGCCAGGGTTTTAGTCAGGTATTCAAGGACGTCCCGCGCCCTCGTAGCTCAGGGGATAGAGCACGGCTCTCCTAAAGCCGGTGTCGCAGGTTCGAATCCTGCCGGGGGCACCACTATTTCTGCAGTTAGATAGTGGTTTTCCCGATAATGGACGACGCGCCGTGCCCCCGGCGTGACCTTAAAGAAAACCGCCCGAGCTTTCAGCTAAGGATCTACTGACGTTGTAGTGGGTCATTTCCGTCCGGGTAGTGCTGGGCAAAGGCCGCCTCGGGTGAGCATGGCCATGGCGATGAGTGCGTCTGGGCTGTGGAATCCGTAGGCGCGTTTGGTTAATGCCCGCAGGTGGGTGTTGGTGGCTTCGGATCGGGCGTTGGACAGGCCGTGATCGAGCGTGTTCCAGATGAGGTCGCGGTAGCGGCGGATGCTGCGGGCCAGCGCGGCGAACTCGGGGATGCGTGAGTGCGACGCCCACGACAGCCAGCCGGCCAGCAGCTGCCGCCCGTGGGTGCCCTTGACCCGAAACACCTCGCGTAGTTGCTCTTTGAGCAGATACGCCCGGTAGAGGGTGCGGTTGGTGTCGGCGATCTTAGCGAGGCTGGTGCGCTGCTCGCAGGACAGGTCAGCCGGGTTCTTGCGGGTCGCCCACATGGCGTGCCGATCGGTGATCCCGGCGCGGGGGCGTGTCATTCCATCTGTGTAAGTCCGGGGTGGTCCATCATCGGACCGCCGTTGGGCGGACAGAAGGAGTGTTTTGTGACCAAGACCATGCAGATGCCGGCTGAGGAGACGACCGCGGCGCGGCGGCTGGCCGAGATGTTCACCGAAGAGACGCTGGACTCGTTGATTAAGGATGCGGTGAAGACCGGGACCCCGATCGACGGCGCGGACGGTTTGCTGAACCAGCTGACTAAGGCCGTGCTGGAGCGGGCGCTGAATGCGGAGCTAACCCACCATCTGGGCTATGAGGCCGGCGATCCGGCCGGACGCGGATCGGGAAATTCGCGCAACGGCACCACGCCGAAAACGGTGACCACCGTCAACGGCCCGGTGCAGATCGATGCGCCGCGTGATCGCAACGGCTCGTTTGAGCCGGCGATTGTGCCGAAGAAGACCCGCCGGCTCAACAACATCAATTCGGTGGTGTTGTCGCTGTATTCACGGGGAATGACCACCCGCGATATCGAAGCCCACCTGCAGGAGGTCTATGGGGCGTCGGTGTCGCGGGAGTTGATCTCCAATATCACCGAGGTGGTGGTCGATGAGATCAAGGCCTGGCAGGCCCGCCCGCTCGATGAGGTCTACCCGATCCTCTACATCGATGGGCTGCGGCTGCGGATCGGCGACAACGGGGTCATCACCACCAAGGTCGCCTATTTGGCCATTGGCGTGGATCTGGAGGGCCGCAAACACGCCTTGGGCTGCTGGATCCAGGACTCCGAGGGGGCGAAGTTCTGGCAGAAGGTCGTCATCGACCTGCGCAACCGCGGGGTGCGCGACATCCTCATCGCCTGCTGCGACGGGCTGACCGGTCTGCCTGATGCGATCCGCTCGATCTATCCCGATACCGTGGTGCAGACCTGCGTCGTGCACGTCATTAGGAATGCGATGCGCTTCGTGTCTTATAAGGACCGCAAGAAGGTCGCCACCGCGATGCGGGCGATCTACAGTGCGCCGACCGTCGATGGAGCCGAACTCGCACTCAAGGAGTTCGACCAGCAATTCGGCGCCCAATATCCGGGTGCAATTGACGTGTGGCACAACGCCTGGGGGGAATTCGTTCCGTTCCTGGACTATCCGGTGGAGTTGCGCAAGATCGTCTACACCACCAATGCGATCGAGTCGATCAACTTCCAGTTGCGCAAGATCACCAAGAACCGTGGTCATTTCACGGACAAGGACGCCGCGATGAAGTTGCTGTACCTCGGGCTGCGCAACATCTCCAGCGAGAGAGGAGGCTATTCGGGTACTGGAACGCACAACTGGACTGTGGCGCTCAACACACTCGCCAGACTATTCCCTGGGCGAATCCCATTGTGCTAGAATACAACTCGTAGTCAAATCACCTCTGACTTACACAGAAATCGTGACAGGCTCCGAGGGCCGTCAGCACGAGGATCGCGACGCCCAATTCGGCTACCTCAACCGGTGCGTCGGTGAGCATATCGCCGCTGGTCAGCCGGTGATCTCGGTGGACACGAAAAAGAAAGAGCTGGTCGGTGAGTTCAGCAACGGTGGCCGTGAGTACCAGCCCAAGGGCTCGCCGGTGCCGACCAACGTGCACGACTTCATGGACAAAGAGCTCGGCAAGGCGATCCCGTACGGCGTCTACGACGTGGCCACCAACACCGGCTGGGTGACGGTGGGCACCGACCACGACACCGCCGCGTTCGCCGTGGCGACCCTGCGCTCGTGGTGGGACAGCATCGGCCGACGCCGCTACCCACACGCGCAGAAGCTGTTGATCTGCGCCGACGGCGGCGGCTCCAACGGCTACCGGCTGCGCGCCTGGAAAATCGAACTGGCCAAGCTGGCCGCCGAGACCGGGCTGGCCATCACCGTCTGCCACCTCCCCCCGGGCACCAGCAAGTGGAACAAGATCGAACACCGGCTGTTCTCCCAGATCACCATGAACTGGCGCGGACGCCCGCTGCGCAGCCACCGCATGATCGTCGACCTGATCAGCAACACCACCACAACCACCGGACTGACCGTGCACTGCGTCCTCGACACCGAACAGTACCCCACCGGCATCAACTACACCGCCAAAAACGTTGACGCCCTACCGATCACACGCCACGACTTCCACGGCGAGTGGAACTACACCGTGCACCCGACACGCCCGAACACCACCTAGATTATTTTGTCGCAGGCCCTAAGTGAAGTCACCCGCCGCTATTAACTTCACTTAGTCGTATAAGTGAGGTTAGACTGCAGCAGTGACTTCACTTCGCCCCATCACCTACGAGGACGTTCGTTGGGAACCACAGGGGACGCGGTACGCGAGCGCGGCGCTGCCGAAGTACGGCACCTACCACCCTGCCGTGCCGGCCAACATTGCCGAGCTGATCCTGGACCTGCCGCCGTCCATGCTCGCAGAAGCCGAATCCGCCAGCCGCGAGATCACGCGCTTCGACGCCGAACTCGGAGGCGATATCGCGCCGCTTGCCGCCGTGTTGCTGCGGTCAGAGTCCGCCGCCAGCTCGCAGATCGAGAACCTGACCGCATCAGCCCGCGCTATCGCCGAGGCCGAGCTGCCCGGCGGCAGGGCCAAGCGCAACGCTCAGATGATCGTCGCCAACACCGCTGCGATGCAAGCAGCGGTCGCCCTGTCCGACACTGTTGACGCCGACGCCATCCTGGCGATGCACCACGCGTTGATGGCCAACGAGCCACGCCATACACAAGGCGAATTCCGTACCGAGCCAGTGTGGATCGGCGGCGGCTCCACCCCCATCGGCGCGACATTCGTCGGCCCGCGCCACGAGCTGGTCCCCGGCGCGATTGACGACTTGATCGCCTTCGCGCAGCGCGCCGACGTTCCCGCACTGCCGCAGATCGCGGTGGCCCATGCACAGTTCGAGACCATTCACCCCTTCACCGACGGGAACGGACGCACGGGCCGCGCACTGGTACAAGCCATGCTGCGCAACAAAGGCTTGACCCGCCAGGTGACGGTGCCGGTCTCGGCCGGGCTGCTGGCCGACACGGGCGCATACTTCGCCGCGCTGACCACCTACCGCGACGGTGACGCCGCGCCGATTGTCGAGCGCTTCTCACAGGCCAGCGTCCTGGCTATCGCGAACGGGCGTCAGCTGGTCGCCGACATTCGCGATATCCGCGAAACCTGGAACGACGTGATCACGGCGCGGTCCGACTCGGCGGTGTGGAAGGTCGCTGATTTGTTGACCCGCCGCCCGGTCGTCAACGCTGCCCTACTCGCGCACGAGCTGGGCATCGGGTCCACCAACGCTCACCGCTACCTCAACCCGCTCACCGAGGCGGGAATCCTCGTCGAGACGACCAGCGGGCCCCGCAACCGCGTGTGGCGTTCTCCTGCAGTGCTCGCTGCACTCGACGCGTTCGCCGAACGGGCCGGACGGCGGGGCTGACCGCCGTGTGAAAAGTTCATTGGCGTTGCGATCCAACACTATTGCCCGGACGTTAAAACATGATCGCCCTGCTCATGTGCGATCGCGAATGATCTGGCTCCACTTCACTCTCAGCAACGACTCGAGCCGTCAACGTAGGTTAGGTGCCAGGTGGTCTCATTGAAGGTCAGGCGCCCCTCCGGAACCGCGACGTCGCGGCCGTCAGCGCTGAAGTAGCGCGCCGAGCTGGGTTCTTCGTCCTCTCGGACTAGACATCCCAGGGCCCTAATTCGTCAAGCGGCGGCCATGCGGTGTGCCCAGGCGGTGTGTTCGTTGTAGGGCTGTTTGTGGCGTAGGCAGCCGTGCAGGATGCCGACGAGGCGGTTGCCTAGGGCGCGGAGGGCTTGATGGTGAGTGTCGCCGGCTGCGCGGTGTTGGTCGTAGAACGCGCGAGCGCCGGGGCGGGTCGACAGCGCGCTAAATGCCCATAGCGTAACCGCAACTCCGCGAGAAGACCTCGTGCCGGTGGCAAGACAATTTGGCTCCCGTGCAGGATGAGCACGTGACGCACATGCAGGCAGGCTTCGCGATGCAGGTTCCGGTCGACTTCAACCTGCACGGCTACGAGCTGACCGTGCCGTCCGGGCACGTCCTGCTGCAGTTCCACTCCCCCGGCGGAGGCCTGTTCCAGCCCTACCGCGAGCAAGGCCTGGCCGAGGTGGTGACCGCGCTGGAGCGGCTCGGTCGCCGCGGCGTCGCGGTGGACATCGGCGCCAACGTCGGCGACACCCTGGCCCTCATCGCCCGCTACAGCACGCTGGACGTCCTGTGCGTCGAGCCGTCGGACTACTTCCTGAAGTACCTGCGCGACAACGTCGCTCGGCATTTCGCGGATCGGGCCACGGTCGCGGACTGCTATGTCACGGCGCACGAGGACGAACCCGCCCGGGCGTTGTTCCACTGGGGCGGCACGGCCAAGCCGATCGACGGGCCGTACTCCGAACAGGGCAGCATCGTCCCCATCGGTCGACTGGTCAACGAGGCCGGGAACGTGGCGCTGGTGAAGATCGACACCGACGGCACCGACTTGGCACTCGTCGTCGGCTGCCTGGACCTGCCGGCGCCGGCGTTCCCCATCTACTTCGAGCTCGAGATCACCACCCCCGACCGGGCGGAAGCGACGGCGGCGTGCACGCGGGCCCGGCAACTTTTCGCGCGCCTGGTCCAGGCCGGGTACCGCCGGGCTTTCGTCTGGGACGACCCGGGACGGTTCTACGGCCGCCTCGATCTCTCGGCCGAACCGCCCGTCACCAACCTGCTCAACTACCTCACCCACATCCGGCACCGCCCGGTGTGGGGCTTCGACATCTGCGTCGTTCACGACAGCGACTCGCCGCTGGCGGAAACTCTGTCGAGTGTGATCTCCGAAGACCTGTCACTCCCGTTGGCCTGACGCGCGGCGACCCCCGACAAGAGTTGCGCGCCTTGACGTCGCGCTTAGTCTGTAAGGCGGTTTCAGCCAAAGGAGGCACCGTTGAGCGAACACGAAGTGAAGATGATCATCTTGTCGACCGACGACTTGGACGAGTCGATCCGGTTCTACAGCGAGACGCTGGGAATGCCGCTGAAGTTTCGCGACGGAACCCATTTCGCGGCCCTCGACGGCGGGCCGGTGACCCTCGCGCTGGCGACCGCGGTGGACCACCCCATTCACGGACAGGTCGTCGTGGGCATCAAAACCGCCGACGTCGACGCCGCGGCCAAGGCGGTGGAGGACAGTGGTGGCGGCATCGTGCGGGCCCCCTACGACGACGCACACGAACGCCGTGCCGTGGTCTACGACAACAAGGGCAACGGCCTGGTCTTCTACAAGCCGCTGGCCCGGTGAAAGGCGCCGTGCCGCAACACCGTTGCGCCTGACGGCGAACACGTGGCGCACCGGTGAATTAATTTCGCGTTCACCGCCCGTACCCGTCGGGCGGCCGTCGCTGCCACGAAATTGACGCAGAATGTCGCGTCAGGCCGACAACGTGGCATCGAAGGAGCCGGATGTCTTTTGTGATCGCAGTCCCGGAAACGTTGGTGTCGGCGGCCCGTGACCTGGCCGGGATCGGCTCGGCGATCAGCGGCGCCCAGGCGGCCGCGGCGACCCGGACCACCGCGGTGCTGCCCGCGGCCGCCGACGAGGTCTCGGCGGCCATCGCGGCGCGGTTCAGCACCCACGCGCTGGCCTATCACGCGCTGAGTGTGCGGGCGGCGGCGTTCCACGACCAGTTCGTGCAGACCCTGACCGCCGGCGCCGGCTCGTATGCGACCACCGAAGCCGCCAACGTCGAGCACAGCCTGCTCGGTGCGATCAACGCGCCCACCGAGGCGCTGTTCGGCCGGCCGCTGATCGGCAACGGCGCCAATGGGACGACCGTCAACGGCGTCGGGCAGCCGGGTGGTCCCGGCGGGATCCTGTACAGCAACGGCGCCAACGGCGGCGCCAGCACGGCCGCCGGGCTGGCCGGCAGCGCTGATCGGCGTCGGGGGCACCGGCGGGCTCGGCACCGGCGCTGCGCGCAGCGGTGGCGCCGGCGGCAGGGAGGGTGACAGCGGGCGGCTGTTCGGCGTCATCGGCTCCGGCGGCGGGGGTGGCGGCGGCGCCTTCAACGGGGGCGGTGGTGGCGGTGGCGCCGTTGGCGCCGATCCGGGTTGGTGGTGGCTGTAGCACGGAACGCCGCGGCTACGGCAGCACCGTGTGCATCAACATCACGTCGTAGGCCGACCACAGCGACAGGTTGAAGTACAAGTCCCTGCCCGACGACCAGGGATGGATCATCGGCGCGTAGATGCCACCGGGCATCTGGAACGACGACACGAGCGGCTGCTCGGGACTCCACGGCCCCTGTGGGGCGGGCGCCGTCCTCGCCACGATGTCGTTGCTGCCGCCGTTGGTGTAGAGCACCAGGTACTGCTTGAGGTAGTTGTTGTACTGGGCCGACATCTCCCCGACCGGGCCCGGGATCACCGGCGTCGCAGCCCCCGGATCGGCCGGGACCCAGGTATTGGAGTCTCCGTTCCAGTACTGGTATTTGCTCAGGTCGGGCAGGACGCCCGGCTGCACCCGCGCCAGGTATGCGTTCCCGCCGCGGCCGGACGGGGTGCCGAACGAATAGAGGTAGCCGTCGTTACCCTTCATGAACGCGCCCATCTGGAAGTTCTCGTTCCCCGGGACGAACCGGGCGCCGGGGATGGCGTCCGGTGAGGCGGTTCGGATGGTCCCGGGGTACACGCCCCAAGTCTGGCCATTGTCAAGCGATCTCGCGATCGCCGAATAGTTCGTCGACCACTCGCCGTCGCGGCCCCATTGCCGGATGGACATGTAGTTCATGAACTGGGTTCGCCCGACGGAGATGGCCGCGGTGGGAATGATCCCCGTCTCGTGGGGGGCCTTGTGGATGCTGTTGACGACCTGTTTGGAAAGGCCGCTCGTCCAGACCGGCGACCCGGAGTACCTGTTGTTGGGTACGCCGTCGGCGATGTGGATGCCCTGGGACAAATCGCGGTCCGAGCTGCGGAAGAGCGTGTTGTAGCGCCACTGCTGGCCGTGCACGCTGCAGTAGCCGAACGTGTCGCCGAAGGCCATGAGCACCTGGTGGTTAACGGGATCCCCGTTGTCCCAGGCGATCCCGAGGTCGGTCCCGGAGATGCCGAACCGCTTGAGGGTTTGGTTGGGGCTGTTGGTCCCGGTCACGAAGTCGACGAGGGACGTCGGGGCCCCCGCGATAGAGGGCACCTCCGCCTCCGGCGCCGGCGGCGGTTGCACGGGTGCGGCGTTGGGTGCCAGCTGGGTCGCATTCGGCGGCGGCGGGGCCGGGGGGTTGGGCGCGGGCGGGACGACGCCCGCCTGCGGCTGCAGTGGTGCGGCGTACCGCGTGTTCGGAGCGACGGGCTTGAGCAGGGACGAGATCAGCGGACCTAGCTTCGGCAGCGGCGCGCTGTCGTTGGTGTGCGCGGGGCGACGACCCGTCGGCGGTTGCACCACGGGCCCGGGCGCCGGCATGGTCGGCTGGGTGTTGGGCGGCGGAATGTTCGCTTCCGGCGCACTGCAAGGCGTGGCGGTCGCCGACGGGGCGGTACCTATCGCGACGGTGAGTCCAATAGCAGCCGCCGACGCCATCGAAAGCGCCAGGCTTCGAAGAATCGCCGACATCTAACACCTTTCCGCGGGCAGAACCTCGCATTGACGCCGCAGTGGGCAAATGTGACGATAGTGATTCATGGGACGTTTGTGACCAGCGAGTTGCCGATGGGTATGCATCCGTGACCGTGTCGAAACCCAGCCGCTCCGCGGTCGACGGCCGCGGAACCGCCGTAGTCAACGAGCCCGCCCGCCTTCCCATCCCGGAAGACCAGCGGCAAACGTGGGGGGCCTCATCGTTTCCCCGCCGATCGGGCCTTGCGCGGCACGCCAGCGGTGGTCCTCTTGCGGCACGGCAGCTTCGTATCACGGATCGACAGTCTCCGGAGACGCGGAACTGCCGCCTGATGAGCCGGCCGGCTCCCCTTCTCGCAAAAGGGGCACGGCCCATGAAAGCCCGACACTCGCGGCACTACACTCGGCAGGCGATCAGCGTGGGGATCGCCCTCGCCGGAATGGCCTGGGACGCGAATTGGCATTCGAACACCCTCGTCTCCGCCACCGGCACCGAGACGACCACGCCCACCCCGCTCACGACGTTGCCGCCGACGCCGACGCTTTCCGCTCCCCTGGCGCCGTCAGCGCCTCCCACTCCGCCGCTGCGTTTGGCTCGGCGGCGCTCGAAACACCGCTCGCACCGTTGTACTATGGTGCGCGACTACCGCGGCACCACGGATGATCGCCGAAATGCGCTGCCACACAAGCGGTCCGATGCCCCTTGGGCTTGCGTGTCGAATTCCGATGTTTGTCTCCTGGCGCCGGGGGAAATGCGTCAGAAGAGGTGAGCGCGTCGGCCGGCCTACGCCCTCACCCAGGTCCCGTCGGTTCAGCCCGAGAGCCGGCGGGGCCGCTCTTTGTCCGAGTGAAGGGGTGTTTGCCGCGGTCTGATCTCACCCAGCCGGCGTGCACACTGGTTGCGGCGGGTCCGCGGCCGCGACGCGCGGCTGCGTGGCGCGCCGAATCGGAGGAGCCGTGGACGAGCAGACGCATCGCCGCGCAACGCACTGGCCCGCGCAGTTGGCGCCGATCGGCGCGATCCGCTTCGCCCGGCGCTCGCCGAACTTCCGCGCCATGGTGCGGTTCTACCGCGATCTCGTGGGCCTGCCGATCTTCGAGACGTTCGAAGCCAGCTACGGCAGCACCGGTGCGATCTTCGGCCTGCCCAGCTGGAATCTGACGCTCGAAATCGTCGAATCGGTCGAGCCCGTCACGGTGGATCCCCACGACCAGCTGTGCCTGTACTTCCCCGACCAGCACGCAGTGCAGGCGGCGACCGCGTGGCTGCGGGCCGCGACAGCCGAACCGGTGCCACAGCACCCGTACTGGGAAGCGACCGGGCGATCACCTATCGGGACCCGGACGGTCGCGAAGTCGTGTTCGCGCCGTTCGTGTTCGGCGTCAACGAGCTCGCGGGCAGCGCCGACTCGGGGCGGCACGAGTTCCCCCCACGCTGAGCCTCACCGCCCGCCCGACGCCGCAGCGACGACGGCCACGAGCGAGCACGCAGCCGCGCACAGCGCGGCGATCGCCCCGACGTAGAGCCCGTACTCGGCCGACACCGGCGGATTGACGTTGAGCTGGTAGTACCACGCCGTCAGCCCCACCAGCAGCAGCGAAATGATTAGGGCGGCAACCGAAGAGACCTTCACCGATAAACCGCGGCCCACCATCGCCCCGGCGACCAGCAGAGCCGAGGAGAGCAACACGATGAGCTGCCCGGCACCGAAGCCGGGGGGAAGGTGCAGACTGCCGTGCGCACCCCCGATGGCGTTGGCCCAGCCCCCGCCGTTGACCGCCGTCGTCAGCCACGGCATCCAGGCGCTGGCCGAGATGACCAGCGCGCACAGTGCCACCAGCCAACCAGGGCCCAGCCGCCGAGTCATGGGTTCCCACATTAGTAGGGGGCTCGGACAGCGTTCCGCCTCGCCACGCGGCACCCGGGGCCGGCGCAGCCGTCAGTGGCGGGGGCGGCCGTCTCCGTTCAGGCCTGGGCGGGACGAGGTGCCGGTTCCCGTGAACACGGTGAGGAAGTTCTGCAGCGATTCGTTGATGTCGCTGCGCAATGCCGCCGCGACGATCATGCCGATCGGTCCGAACAGGGCCGGGCCGCCGAGGTGGACGTCGAAGCTGACGACGGAGCCGTCGTCCTTGGGCGCGACCTTGGCCATCAGCTTGACCTTGACGCCGCCGACACCGTCACCGTTGAGGGTCATGCCCTCCGGCGGCTTGTAGCGCACGACCGTCCATTTGATCCGGTTGTACATCCCCTTGACCTCGACGATCGACTCGATGACGGTGCCCTTGTCGATCTCGTCGGGCAGGGTGCTGCGCCACACCCGATGGATGGTCAGCCATTCCCTGAACCGGGACAGGTCCGAGGCGTGCTGCCAGGCCGTCTCCGGGGGCAGGGGCACGTCGATGGATCCCGAGAGTTTCGCCATCGCTCAGCCCTGCTGATCGGCCGTGGAACCGGCCGCCTTCTTGGCCTCTTCGGCCACCTTGTGGATGGTGTCGGAGTAGTTGCCCTGCGTCTTGTCGTCGACGAACGCGCCGGCGGTGTCGATGGCCTTCTCGACAGTCTCCGCGTTCTGCGACAGCAGGGCCTTCGCCTTGTCCAGGAATCCCATGCGCCCTTCCTTCCCCGGGAAACCCTACTCAACCGCTGCAAACCCTACTTTGCCTGTTGCCCGGCCTGCCGCCACAGCCGCGGGGACTCGCCGAGCATCCTGGCCCGCATCCACCACAGCGCCTCGATGGCCGCGGCACCCAGCACACCGATCGCCAGCGCAACCGCGGTGACCGTCACATTGGAAGGATCCAGCAGGAACTTCTGCCGGGCCAGCGGGATGCTGAAGATCACCACATAGGCCAGCCCGGAGCCGGCCACGAGCGCCACCCGCCACCACTGGTACGGCCGTGCCACCACGGCCAGCACCCACAGCGCGGTGACCAGCAGCGTGATCAGCGCGGCGGTCGACGCCTGATCCTGCTGCCGGAACGTGGCGTGGCGGCCCTGGTAGGCGGCCAGGTAGGAGACGAATGTCGCGACGCCCACGATCAGTCCGGACGGCAGCGCCGACGTCAGCACCCGCCGCACGAAACCGGGTTGGGCGCGCTCGTTGTTGGGCGCCAGCGACAGGATGAACGAGGGGATCCCGATCGTGAACCACGCCGCGATGGTGACGTGGATCGGCTGGAACGGGTAGAGCAGCGGATCGGCGTTCAGGGGTTTGGCGAACAGGCATTCGGTACCGACCAGCAACGCCAGCAGCACCGAATACACCGTCTTGGTCAGGAACAGGTTGGCGACCCGCTCGATGTTGCCGATCACCCGCCTGCCCTCGCCGACGACATAGGGAAGCGTGGCGAACCTGTTGTCCAGCAACACGATTTGCGCGACCGCCCGCGACGCCGGGCTGCCCGCACCCATCGCGACACCGATATCCGCGTCCTTGAGGGCCAGCACGTCGTTGACGCCGTCACCGGTCATCGCCACGGTGTGGCCGCGCGATTGCAGCGCATGCACGATGGCGCGCTTCTGGTCGGGGCGCACCCGACCGAAGGTGGTGTGGGACTCCAGCGCGTCGGCCAGGGCCGCGTCCCCGCCCGGCAGCCGCCGCGTGTCCATCGTCTCCCCGTACAGCCCGAGCTGACCGGCCACCGCGGCCACCGACACCGCGTTGTCGCCGGACAGCACCTTGACGGAAACCCCTTGCTCAGCAAAGTATTCCAAGGTATCGCGAGCGTCGGGGCGCACCTTCTGCTCGAGCACCACCAGGGCGACCGCTCGCACGCGGCCCGGTGCGCCCGGGCGGTCGACGGCATCCTCGGCGGCACCCAACAGCAACACCCGCAGCCCCCGCGCCCCGAGACGCTCGGCCTGCTGCGCGGCCGCCGACGCGGGGTCGAGCAGCACGTCGGGCGCCCCGATCACCCAGTGGCCGTGGTCACGGAAGGACACGCCGCTCCACTTGGTCGCCGACTTGAACGGCGCACTCGCCGTGGCGATCCAGCCGGGTGGGCGGTCGTAGGATTCTGCGATCGCCTGCATGCTGGCATTCGGTCGCGAGTCGGCGGCCGCCAGCGCGGCCAGGACGTCGGCGACGGCTTCGGAGGTCGCGGCCAGTTCCTGGACCTCGCGGACCCGCATGCCGCTCTCGGTCAGCGTGCCCGTCTTGTCGGCGCAGACGACGTCGACGCGGGCCAGGCCCTCGATGGCCGGCAGTTCCTGTACCAGGCAACGACGTTGGCCCAGCCTGACGACGCCGACGGCGAACGCGATCGACGTCAGCAGCACCAGCCCCTCGGGCACCATCGGCACCAGCGCACCGACCGTGCGCAACACCGACTGCCGCCACCCGACGTGGGTGGTGAACAACTGGGTGTAGATGGTCAACAGGCCCGCCGGCACCAGCAGGTAGGTGATGAACTGCAGGATCCGGTTGATGCCCTTGCGCAGTTCGGAATTCACCAGGCTGAACTTGCTGGCCTCCTCGGCGAGCCTGGCGACGTAGGATTCCGGCCCGACGTTCGTCGCCCGGTAGGCCCCGGTGCCGGCGACGACGAAGCTGCCCGACATCACCGCGTCGCCGGTGTCCTTGGCGATCGGATCGGCCTCCCCGGTCAGCAGCGATTCGTCGATCTCCAGGTTGTTCTCCTCGACGATCTCGCCGTCGACGACAACCTGGTCACCGGGTCCCAGCTCGATGACGTCGTCGCGCACGACCTGCTCGGGCGGCAACGCGCGCGTCCCGCAGGCCCTGCGCACCAACGGTTTCGCCTGCCCGATGATCGCCAGCTTGTCCAGCGTCTGCTTGGCGCGGATCTCCTGGACCATGCCGATGACGCTGTTGGCGACGATCAGCAGGCCGAACAGCCCGTTGATCAACGAGCCGGTCGCGAGCACGATCAGCAGCAACACCCCCAGGATCGCGTTGATCCGGGTGAAGACGTTGGCGCGGACGATCGCGGCGACGCTGCGGGTGGCGCGTCGCGGGGTGGTGTTGCCCTGGCCGTCGGCGACCCGCCGGGCCACCTCGGCGTCGGTCAGGCCGACGGCGCCGCCCGGTGTCATCGGGTGAAGGTTCCCAGCTTCTCGGAGTCGAAGTACTCCAAGTTCAGCGTGGTGGCCGGGGCCCCGGAGAATACCGCCTTGGAAATCGTTCCGGGCGGCGCGTTTTCGTCGGTCACCGGGAAGGTGAAGGTATCGCCGTCCCAGTGCGTCAAGGGGAACGTCCGGTTTTTGGGACCCATCTCCAGCTGCAGCGCACCGTCGTGTTCGGTCACGATCGCCGGGCCCCAGTAGTCGCTGGTGTACACGCCCAGGTACTCGCCGAGCGGCCTGGCCGGCGCGGGATGGGCGGGGGGCTGCTTGCCGACCAGCGAGCCCTCGGGGTTGTTCATCCAGCCCATCGCCTTCTGGTAGAGCCCGGCCCAGTCCTCGCGGATCTGGCCGTACTGCACCAGATCCAGGAATTCGGCGGTCAGCGTCTCCGGCACTCCGATGGGCGCGGCGTTGGTCAGCGCGACGATGGCCAGGTCCTCGGACGGCAAGACCACGAAGTTGGTGGCGGCGCCCATCGTGAAGGCGCCGGAATGGCTCAGCTCGGTGCGTCCCGACGAGCTCACCGTGATGTTGAACCCGTGGCCATAGAAACCGGGGCGCGCCTTCGAGTTTGGGGCCGGGATCGAGACGACCTGCGGGGTGATGGCGGGCAGCAGCGCTTCGGCCGAGGTGATCCGCCCGCCGTCGTAGGCACCGTTGGCCAACAGCATCGCCAGCCAGCGCGCCATGTCGTTGACCGAGGAGCTCGCGCCACCGGCGGCCGACTGGGGGTCGGGATCCCGCTGGTAGCGCGGCTCCCACTTGTCCCCTACCTTGACGTGGCCGACCGCGTGGTCGGACCGGGCCAGGAAGTCGGCGTAGCGCGAGCTCGTCGACGCCATGCCCAGCGGCCGGTAGAGCACCTCGCCGGAAAGGTCCTCCCACGGTTTGCCCGCCGCCGCGGCCACCGCCTCGGCCGCGGTTGTCACGCCGAAGTTGGTGTAGGCGTACGTGTTTCGAAATGGGGCCAGCGGCAGGTACTTCAGCCTCTCCAGCGTCTGGCGGCGGTCGTAGCCCAGGTCCTCGAGCTTGTCGCCGGCGTGGTCGGGCAGCCCGGAACGGTGCGAATAGAAGTCGGCGACGGTCACGTGGCTGGTGACGTAGGGGTCGGACAGCGAGAACCACGGCAGCACCGACGTCACCGGCGTGTCCCAGGCGATCACCTTGTCGGTCACCTCGTGCGCCACCACCGTCGCACCCACCGACTTGGACAACGATGCCAGCTGGAAGACGGTGTCGGCGTCGACCCAGTTATCCTGACGGTCACCCCTGCTCGCGTCCCTGACCCCGAAACCCTTGGCGTACAGCGTTTTCCCTCCGTGCACGATGGCGACCGCCATGCCCGGGATGCCGCTGGTCTTCATCAGGTCGGCGACTAGGCCGTCGACTCTGGATACGGCGTCGCCGATGCGGCCGGGCGGGATGTCAACTCCCGAGAACTCGTTGGGTGGGGTCTGCGACACCGCCGACGGCGGGTTCGACAGGTGTTGTGCGGTTTCGCATCCGGTGAACGCCATCGACAACATCACGACAGCGGCCGTTGCCGCGCGTTTCGTCATGGCGGAACTCTAGCGTGGTACGCCGGTTGGCGGCCTGATCGCTCGGGCACCTAAAGTGCGGGCGCATGGACATCGTGTTCGTCGACGCCGCCGCCTCGGCTTACGATCCGGACACCCCGTTCCACCGGCCCCTGGGCGGCTCGCAGTCAGCGGCCTGCTACCTGAGCACCGAACTGGTGAAGCTGGGTCACCGGGTCACGCTGGCCAGTCGTGACGCCGAGGTCAAGCTGGTGCGCGGGGTCCACTGCCAACCGATCCCCGTCGTCGAGGACGGCGCGCTCCGAAACGCAGACTGCGTCGTGCACCTGGGCGGGGTGCATGCCAGGCTCGCCGAACTCATGGCGCTGTGCCGGCCGCAGGCCCGCCACGTCCTGTGGACCGGCCTGGCGCACGACCAGCCGTTCGTCGCCCCCTTGGCGCAGCCCGAGATCCGGGCGCTGTTCCATGGTTTCGCCATGGTCAGCGAGTGGCAGGCCGACCGTTTCCACCAGGCGTTCGGGCTCGATCCCGCACGCATCGGCATCCTGCGCAACGCCGTCGGCCCGGCCTTCGCCGAGTTGTTCGCCGACGGCCCGATCCTGCCGGCCAAATCGGGCCCGCCGACCCTGTGCTACACCAGCACGCCCTACCGGGGGCTGGACCGGCTGCTGGACGCGTTCGCCCTCGTCCGGACCGCGGTGCCGGACGCCCGCCTCGAGGTCTACAGCAGCATGGCCGTCTACAACGCCCTGATGGACCCGTTCCGCCCGCTCTACGACGCGGCCCGCGAGGCACCCGGCGTCGCCTATCACGGCTCGGTCGCCCAGCCGGCACTGGCAAACGCGCTGCGCGGCGCCGCGATGCTGGCCTACCCCAACACCTTCGCCGAAACGTCCTGCATCGCCGTGATGGAAGCGATGGCGGCCGGGTGCACCGTCGTCACCAGCGATCTCGGCGCTTTGCCCGAGACGGGCGCCGGTTTCGTCGAACTGATGGAGCCGCTGGCCGATCCCCACGCCCACGCCGAGGCCTTCGCCGAGCGCGTCATCAGCTCACTGGCCGCGCGCGAGGCCGATCCCGACGGCACCGAGGCCCGCCTGCGGGCTCAGGTCACCTACACGGTCGCCGAGAACAACTGGACCCGGCGCGCCGAGCAGTGGGATACCTGGCTGTCCATGCTGGGCTGAGGTCAGAGCCGCCACCAGGCGTCGGCGCTCGTGCGACCGGCCGGGCCGACGCGTTCGCCGGGCACCGGGACCGCCACCTCGACGCCGGCGGCTTCGGCGGCCTCGAGCAGACGCTCGACCGGCTCCGCCCACGGATGCGGGGCGAGGCGGAAGGTGCCCCAATGAACGGGCACCAACAGGCCCGACCCGGCGGCCGTCATGTCGAGGTGGGCCCGCACCGCTTCCTCGGGGTTCATGTGGATGTCCGGCCAGGCCCGGTTGTAGGCGCCGATGGGCAGCAGCGTCAGGTCGAACGGCCCGTGGTCGGCGCCGATCCGGGCGAAGCTTGCGGTGTAGCCGGTGTCGCCGCCGAAATAGGCGCGATGACGCGGCCCGACCATCGCCCACGACGCCCACAGCGTGGTGTTGCGGTCCAGGAAGCGTCCCGAGAAGTGCCGCGCCGGGGCGCAGACCAGGGTGAGTTCGTCGACCCGGGCGCTCTGGTGCCAGTCGAGTTCGACGACACGGTGCTCGGGTACGCCCCACGCGCGCAGGTGAGCGCCCACCCCCAGCGGCACGAAGAACGGGGCCCGTTGCGTGCGGGCCAGCGTCATGACCGTGTCGATGTCGAGGTGGTCGTAGTGGTCGTGACTGATCACCACGGCGTCGAGGGCGGGCAGCGCCTCCAGCTGCACGGGCGGCGGATGCAGCCGCTCCGGGCCGACCACGTCCGACGGTGAGCACCGCCGGCTCCACACCGGATCCGTCAGCACCCGGTAGCCGTCGATCTCCAGCAGCGCGGTGGAGTGACCGAACCAGCTCGCGGCCAGCCGGCCGGGGTCGCTGTCGAAGATCCCGGGCGCACTCAGCGGGATCGAGGCCGGCGGGCGGCTTCTGGCGCGCCCGGCCACTAGCTCCCAGGCGATGAGCCTCAGCTCCTCGCGGTCCACGGTGAACATCGACACCGGGTCCAGGTTGACGAAGACGCCGTCACGGTAGTGTGGCGAGCGCTCTGCCACCGCCCGGATCGACGCGGGGTCCGCGCCCAGCGCCATCGGCGCGCCGTGCAGCGCGCGAACCACCCAGCCCCCGGCGGCCACCGAGGCCGTGCCGGCGGCCAGCCGCAGCGCCCCCCGCACCATGGCCGTCAGGCGCCCGTGAAGTTGGGCGGCCGCTTCTCGATGCGGGCGACCTGGGCCTCGACGACGTCCTTGCTCGCCCACGCCTTGTCGAAAAGCTCCTTGTGGATCGGCAGCTGATCGTCCATGGCTCCGTCGTCGTTGAGCACCCGCTTGGCGTGCTGGATGGCCAGCGGGGCCAGGCCGGCGATCTCGTCGGCCCACGCCTGGGCGTCGGAGAGAGTACCGATGCGGTTGGCCATCCCGGTCTGCAGCGCCGTCTCGGCGGTCAGCTTCTCCGCGGTCAGCAGCATCGCGCTGGCCCGGCCGTGGCCGACCAGCGAGGCCAGTCGGCGGATGCTCCAATTGTCCAGGGCCAGACCGTACTTCGACGTCGGGAACTGGAAGAACGCCTCAGGTGCGACCACCCGCAGGTCACAGCGCATGGCCAGCTGCAGTCCCGCGCCGATGGCGGGGCCGTTGACGGCGCCGATCACCGGGATCAGGGTGGCGTCCATCAACCGGTGCAGTTCGATGAGCCGGTCAGGGTAGTCGGCCGCGAAGGCGTCACCGCTCAGGTCGGCGCCGGCGCAGAACGCGGTGCCCTGGCCGGTCAGCACGATCGCCCGGACCGTCCCGTCGCCGGCCTTCTGGAAAGTCTCCCGCAACTCCTCGACGAGCTGGGAGTTCAGGGCGTTGCGACGCTCGGGTCGTTGCAGCTCAATGGTCAAAACGGCCCCGGCCTGGGTGACACCGATCATGGAGGCCACCCTATATAGCCTCGTGTCGTGAGTCGTATCACGGCCGGTCAACTCCGGGACGCGGTGCTGGACGAGGGATCCTTTCTCAGCTGGGACGGTGCGCCGCCACCGTTGCCGCTCAGCGAGTCCTACGAGCGGGAACTGGCCGAGGCGCGGGCCGCCACCGGTCTGGACGAATCGGTGCTCACCGGCGAGGGCCGGATCTACGGGCGCCGGGTGGCGGTGATCGTCTGCGAGTTCGGCTTCCTGGGCGGCTCGATCGGGGTGGCCGCGGCCGAACGGATCACCGCCGCGGTCGAGCGGGCCACCGCCGAGCGGCTGCCGCTGCTGGCCTCGCCGAGTTCCGGCGGCACCCGTATGCAGGAGGGCACCGTCGCGTTCCTGCAGATGGTGAAAATCGCGGCCGCGGTGACGCTGCACAAGCGGGCGCACCTGCCCTACCTGGTCTACCTGCGCCACCCGACCACGGGCGGGGTGTTCGCTTCGTGGGGATCGCTGGGCCATGTCACGATCGCCGAGCCGGGCGCCCTGATCGGCTTTCTGGGTCCGCGCGTCTACGAGTTGCTGTACGACGAACCCTTCCCGGAAGGCGTGCAAACCGCGGAGAACCTGCAACGCTACGGAGTCCTCGACGGTGTCGTCGCCCTCGACGAGCTGCGCCGGACGCTGGACCGCGCGCTGACGGTCATCGCCGACCCCGCGGAACCGCTGCCGGATCCGCCACCGGCGCGACCGATCGCCGACGTGCCGGCGTGGGATTCGGTGATGGCTTCCCGGCGACCGGACCGGCCGGGCGTCAGGTTCCTGTTGCGGCACGGCGCGAGTGACGTGGTGCTGTTGTCGGGCACCGGTTACGGCGAGGCGGCGACCACCCTGCTGGCGCTGGCGCGATTCGCCGGCCAGCCCGCGGTGGTGCTGGGCCAACAACGGGTGACTGGCGGTCTGGTCGGGCCGGCCGCGTTGCGCGAGGCCCGGCGCGGCATGGCGCTGGCCGCCGAATTGCGCCTGCCCCTGGTGCTGGTGATCGACACGGCCGGGCCCGCGTTGTCGGCCGAGGCCGAGCAGGACGGGCTGGCCGCCCAGATCGCCCAGTGCCTGGCCGAGCTGGTGACGCTGGACACCCCGACGGTGTCGGTGCTGCTCGGGCAGGGCAGCGGCGGGCCGGCGCTGGCGATGGTCCCCGCCGACCGCGTGCTGGCCGCGCTGCACGGCTGGCTCGCGCCGTTGCCACCCGAGGGGGCCAGCGCGATCGTCTTCCGGGACACCGCACACGCGGCCGAGCTCGCCGCGATCCAGGGCATCCGCTCGGCCGAGTTGCTGGCCGCCGGGATCGTCGACGTCGTGGTGCCCGAGGAGCCCGACGCCGCCGACGAACCGGCCGAGTTCAGCCAGCGAATGTCGCAGGCCATCGCCGCCGAGCTGCACGCGTTGCGGAACGTGCCGGACGGCGAGAGGCTGGCCGCGCGGCTGCGACGCTACCGGCGCATCGGCTTGCCCTGAACTTTGCGGCGCCGTGTCATGTCGCAGAGGTCACAAGCCGCCAGTCCTCGCCCAGGCCGTCCGCCGTGACGGTCTCGCCCTCGGCCTCGATGTGAACCGTCGCGTTGCCGAGTCGCAAATTGGTCAGCGCGATCGTGCCCCACGTGGACGGCAGCTGAGGGGACACGGTGAGGACGCGATGTGGCACATGCGGTTCAAGCCCCAGAAACGACCGGAGGAGGAGCAACGGCGCCGCGCTGGCCCACGCTTGGGGTGAGCAGGAGGTGGGATAGGGCACCGGCGCAGCGAACTGTGAACGGTCAAACCCGCAGAACAGCTCGGGGAGGCGCCCCCCGAATGCTGTTGCCGCATCAAGGAGGCCGGTGGCGAGGCGTTCGGCCAGCGCTACTGCGCCTGGCACATGCCGGTAGCGCAGCAAACCGGCTACGACGATGGCCGTGTCATGCGGCCACACGGAGCCGTTGTGGTAGCTCATCGGGTTGTACGCGCCCATAGTGGTCGCCAGCGTGCGTAATCCGAACCCGGAGTCCATCTCGGGACCGGACAGCCGCTCGATGACGGCCGCAGCGTGCTCATCCGTGGCAATCCCAGTCCACAGACAATGACCGACATTGCTGGTCAATGCATCGACCGGACGCTTAGCACCGTCGAGCGCAACCGCATACCAGCCTTTATCCGGCAGCCAGAAGGCCTCGGCGAAGTCGGCCCTCAGTTTCTGGGCACGCTTCCGTAGCTGTGCCGCTTTGGCGGCGTCGCCGAACGCATCGACGAGCTCCGCTCCCGACATGAGGGCCGCATACAAGTAGGCCTGAACTTCGCACAACGCAACGGGAGGTTCGGCCAGGCGGCCGACGGCGTCGTTGACGCCATTGAAGCTGTCCTTCCAACCCTGGTTGATCAACCCCCGGTCGGTGGCGCGCTGGTACTCGATAAAACAGTCGCCATCACGGTCGCCATAGCGTTCCGCCCACAATGCCGCGTCGGCGGCGGGTAGCAGCGACCGTACCGACGCTTCGTCGGCACCCCAACGCCATGATTCGGCAAGTAGCATCACGAACAGCGGGGTGGCATCGACCGCGCCGTAATAGACGTTGCCACCCAAAACGTCGGAGCTGGCCGGACCGCGCCGGATTTCATGCATGATCCGGCCTGGTTGTTCCTCCGTGACCAGGTCGACGTGCCGTCCTTGCAATGCTGCCAGTCGCTGTAGTGTGCCGATCGAAAGTCCCACGTCCAGCGGCAACGCCATCCAGGCGGTCAGCAAGCTGTCCCGACCGAACAACGTCATGAACCACGGCGCCCCGGCCGCGACGAACACCCGGTCGCGGCCGTCGTCGCCGCGGTTGTGCTCGTCGTGAATGAGCAAGGCGCCGAGGTCGCTTTCGGTTTGACGCAACACCTGCGCTAACGCCGGATTGTTCGTCTCGACCGTAGTCGCGGTGTCGCGCCACGCCTCGATCTTGCGCGCCGGGGCGGTCGACTCGACATCTTCGCCGCGGCGAAAACGAGTGCTGATCTTGTGTTCCGCCCATGTCGGCTGAACCACGATTTCCGTCCGCCAGCATTTTCCTGGGGGCACGACGGCACGCCAATTCAGCGACGCGGGCAACACCACCGCGCCACCGGTTGCGGTCACCGCCACGCCACGCACCCGATCGCCCCGCTCGCGCAACAAGAGTTCCCCGTCAGTGACCGTCATTTCCGCTGCACCCACCAGCGCCCGCCCCTCCTTGACGGCGAACAGGTCGGCGAAGTCGGCATCGACGTGCAGTTCGAGTGACACAACCGTCGTCTCCTTGTCGAGGTTGTGCAGCGAAATGGTCTCCCGCAGCCCATCGCCGACCAACCGCTCGCGCACCACGAGCAACGTGCTGTCCACCAATCCCGAACGTGGAGCCCGACGCGAAATAAACTGCGCAGCGAATGCTTCCGTCGATTCGACGGATAAAGACTCGGCGACCTGACCGTCCACGCGCAACTCCCACCGTGATAACACCCGCGCATCCCGGAAAAACAACCCGTGCGAACCGCCTACCAGGACGTCGCCGTGGCGGTCGGATAGGCAGAACGTTCCGCCTTCGAGCAGTGTCACCGTGTCGCTGCCGAGACCGATCGCGGCTGGAGCTCCGGTGTTGAACGCCGCCGGCCCCGTCATGCGCTCACTTTCCGTCTGGCATCGGCTACCGGGAGCTCAAGGGTTTCTACCGACCGCCAGCCCGGCACACGACGAGCTGATGCCTGGTGTCGCAGCACCTTTCGGTAAATCCGCTCGTAGGCAGCGCCGAACTGCGTGACTTCGAAGTTCTTAGCAACGTGATGCCGGCAAGCGAGCGAATCGATCGACCGCGCCCGTTCGATCGCAGCGGGCAGATCATCGACCACATCACACACCACGCCCGTCACACCGTCCACGACCACCTCTGGGACGGCCCCTCCACGCAACGCGACGACGGGCGTGCCGCACGCCATTGCTTCGATCATCACGATCCCGAACGGCTCTTCCCATTGGATGGGGAACAGCAGACAACGGGCCCCGGCCAACAGCTTCCGCTTGCTCACACCGTCAGCCTCACCGAACACGTGGTCGTCCGCGGTGAGCAGCGGCCGTACGCAGTCCTCGAAGTACTGCTTTTCCGCCGGCTCGTTGCACTTGCCGGCCAACACCAAGGGAAGACCTGCCGCGTGCGCCGCCTCCAGAGCCAAGTGCGCACCCTTGTAAGGAGCGTACCTGCCGAGGAAGAGAGCGTAGTCGGCTTTTTCGGTCTCGAACGGCCAATCGTCCAACCTCAGCGCGTTGTGCACTCGGCCGATCCAGTTCAGGTCCGGGGCCAGGGCTCGCTGCCTGTCGCTGATCGCCACCAGCCCGACATCGCCGCTGAGCTCCCGGTAGTAAGGATGCAGATCGTCGTCGATGGGACCGTGCACCGTCACTACCGTCGGCACCCCGAGCGCGTGGTAGACCGGTGCGTTGATCGGGCCGGCGAAGGTGTGGTCGTGCACGATGTCGACACCCTGGGCAGCGACGATCCGGGTGATGGCACTGCGCACCTTCAGAGCGTGCATCACCTCCGGATACGGCTCGCCCAGCCGGTCGTGCATGGTGCGATCCCACAACGGGATGAAGTGCGCTGTCGTGCCGGGTTCTCCGGCGCCGAGCAAGGTGACCTGGTGCCCGCGATCTACGAGCGTGTCGGCCAGGTCCGCTACGACGGCCTCGACACCGCCGTAGCCGTGCGGCGGAACGTCGAAATAGGGCGGAGCGACGAGGACGATCCGCAGGGGACGGCCGGAGTCCGAGACTTCGGACGGAAAGACGAAATCGGCACCGCGCATTGAAGTTTCCTCCTTGTCACTTGATCACACGCGTTAGCAATCTCATCCGATGAGTGCTAATTATGGCCCCTCCGCACACGACGTGCCATCGGCCCGTCAACACCACCGGTAGGTGGGCGCAACGGCTGGCAGTCCGCGACAATCAAGGGATGCCGTACACCCTTGTCCCGGCTCCGAAGACCAGTGCCCGGGCTCGTCGCGCCCTGGAAGCGGTGAATTTCAGCATGGCCGACATGGAGGCCGGCATGGGCCCTTTCCTGGGTGTTCTGCTGGCCGGCCGTGGGTGGGCCACTGGCGCCATCGGTGCAGTGATCACCATCGGTGCGATTGTCGGAATGGCCGCCGTCGCACCCGCAGGGGCGTTGGTAGACGCCACGCGGCACAAGCGAGCATGCGTCATCCTGGCCGGTTCAGCCGCCGTTGCAGCTGCGGCGGTGATCCTGACGGCGCACAATTTCTGGGTTATCGCCGCCGCCCAGGCCACCATGTGCGTCTCGGGTGCCACAATCGCCCCCGCACTGATCGGCATCACGCTGGGCGTCGTGGGCCAGGACGGTTTTGCGAAGCAATTCGGTCGCAACCAGGCCTACAACCATGCGGGCAACATGGCGGGAGCGGGCATCGGCGGCCTACTCGGTTTGGCGTTCGGATACGTTGGCGTTTTCGGGCTGGCTGCGATGTTCGCCGTGGCGACGATCGCGGCGGTACTGGCCATTCCTCCCGGCCACATCGAACACCACATTGCCCGCGGGGAGGCGCGCAGCGACGACGAAACTCCGGTAAAGGCTATGCGGGTCCTCGCGGGGTCGCGCCCTCTGTTGGTGTTGGCCGCCGCGTTGGTGCTGTTCCATCTGGCAAATGCCGCCATGCTGCCGCTATACGGGCTTGCCGTGGTCGCCAAGCAGGCCAACCCGTTCACCACCGTGGCGAGCACGGTCGTCGTCGCCCAGGCGGTGATGGTTCCGGCCGCGCTTATCTCGACGCGGATCGCCCAGACGCGTGGCTACTGGCCGGCCATCTTGATCGCATTCGCCGCCCTACCAGTTCGAGGCCTGCTCGCCGCGAACGTCATAACGACCTGGGGGGTGGTCCCGGTGCAAATACTGGACGGTATCGGTGCAGGCATGCTGTCGGTGGCGGTGCCCGGACTGGTGGCCCGCATTCTCGACGGCACCGGCCACATCAATGCCGGTCAGGGTGTCATCATGGCAGCGCAGGGCCTCGGCGGCGCGCTCAGTCCACTGCTAGGCGGCGTCGCGGCCCAACACCTCGGGTTCCCGTTCGCATTCGCCATGCTCGGCGGATTGTCCGTGGGATCAGTGATCATCTGGCTGGGATTCGCCGCGACCCTGCGCTCGATCGACCGCCGCATGGTCGCCGGACAGTCGGTGTAGTCGGGCGAAGCGGCGACCCGGCCCGTCGGCCTCCCCGCGCCAGGGCCAGCGATCCGGCAAAATGGTCGGCATGGACACTGGTGCGACCTCGCCTCGGGTTTTGGTCGTCGACGACGACTCCGACGTGCTTGCCTCGTTGGAACGCGGTCTGCGCCTGTCCGGCTTCGAGGTGTCGACGGCGGTCGACGGCGCCGAGGCCTTGCGCAGCGCCACCGAGACGCGCCCCGACGCGATCGTGCTCGACATCAACATGCCCGTCTTGGACGGGGTCAGCGTGGTGACCGCGCTGCGCGCCATGGACAACGACGTGCCGGTCTGCGTGCTGTCCGCCCGCAGCTCCGTCGACGACCGGGTGGCGGGCCTGGAAGCCGGCGCCGACGACTACCTGGTCAAACCGTTCGTGCTGGCCGAGCTGGTGGCGCGGGTCAAGGCGCTGCTGCGACGTCGCGGCGCGACCGCGACGTCGTCGTCGGAAACCATCACCGTGGGTCCGCTGGAAGTCGACATCCCCGGCCGGCGGGCCCGGGTCAACGGCGTCGACGTCGACCTGACCAAGCGGGAGTTCGACCTGTTGGCGGTGCTGGCCGAGCACAAGACCGCGGTGCTGTCGCGCGCCCAGCTGCTGGAGCTGGTGTGGGGTTACGACTTCGCCGCCGACACCAACGTCGTCGACGTGTTCATCGGGTATCTGCGCCGCAAGCTGGAGGCCAACGGCGGCCCCCGCCTGCTGCACACCGTTCGCGGGGTCGGGTTCGTGCTGCGTATGCAGTGACCGAATCGAAGCGGGTCATGCGTGTTTTGTCGCGGATCTTCGCCCGTACGCCGTCGCTGCGAACGCGGGTCGTCGTCGCGACGGTCATCGGCGCGGCGATTCCGGTGCTCATCGTCGGCACGGTCGTCTGGGTCGGGATCACCAACGACCGCAAGGAACGACTGGACCGCCGGCTCGACGAGGCCGCGGGCTTTGCGATCCCGTTCCTGCCGCGCGGCCTGGACGAGATACCGCGTACGCCCAACGACCAGGACGCCATCATCACGGTTCGGCGCGGTGACCTGGTCAAGTCGAATTCGGGCGTCACGTTGCCGAAGCTCAACGTCGACTACGCCGACGACTATGTGCACGGCGTGCGGTACCGGGTGCGCACGGTGGAGATCCCGGGCCCGCAGCCGACCTCGGTGGCCGTGGGCGCGACGTATGACACCACCATCGCCGAGACCAATAACCTGCACCGCAGGGTGCTGCTGATCTGCGGTTTCGCGATCGGGGCGGCGGCGGTGTTCGCCTGGCTGCTGGCGGCCTTCGCGGTGCGCCCGTTCAAACAGCTCGCCCAGCAGACCCGCTCGATCGACGCGGGCGACGAGGCGCCACAGGTGGAGGTGCGCGGAGCCAGTGAGGCGGTGGAGATCGCCGAAGCGATGCGGGGCATGCTGCAGCGAATCTGGAGGGAGCAGAACCGCACCAAGGAGGCGCTCGCCTCGGCCCGCGATTTCGCGGCCGTCTCTTCGCACGAACTGCGCACTCCCCTGACCGCGATGCGCACCAATCTCGAGGTGTTGTCCACCCTCGACCTGGCCGAAGACCAACGCACGGAGGTGATCAACGACGTCGTGCGCACCCAGTCGCGCATCGAGGCCACGCTGAGCGCGCTGGAGCGCTTGGCACAGGGCGAACTGTCGACGTCTGATGACCACGTGCCGGTGGACATCACCGAGTTGCTCGACCGGGCCGCCCATGACGCCACCCGGGTCTACCCCGACCTCGATGTCTCACTGGTGCCGTCGCCCACCTGCATCATCGTGGGGCTGCCGGCGGGGTTGCGTCTCGCCGTGGACAACGCGATCGCCAACGCCGTCAAGCACGGCGGCGCCACCCGGGTCCAGCTGTCGGCGGTCAGCTCTCGGGCCGGAGTGGAGATCACCGTCGACGACAACGGCAGCGGAGTGCCCGAGGAGGAGCGCCGGGTGGTGTTCGAGCGGTTCTCCCGCGGGTCCACGGCCTCGCATTCGGGGTCGGGCCTGGGGCTGGCGTTGGTGGCCCAGCAGGCCAAGCTGCACCGCGGCATCGCATCGCTGGAGGACAGCCCGCTGGGCGGCGCCCGGCTGGTGCTGCGGCTGCCCGGTCCCTGCTGATCAGGCCCGCGCCATCACGCGAAAGCCCGCCGACTCCGCGGGTCACTTCCTCCGGGAGCTGTTACGCCAGGGCGTGAAGGCGGCCCGCACAGCCGCCTGCTCGTCCTTGAACCAGACTTGGGCGACCGTGAGGTAATAGGCAGGGTCGTCGGGAGTGTAGAAGAGCCGGGTATCCGAGCGCCCCTTCACCAACCAGCCCGACGGTCCGCCACCCTCGGGGGTGGCGCGGGCGGAGCCGGGACCGTACGGCGCATACGGCAGCGTGGGCCGCTTTGGCGGCGCCGCTTTGGCAGGCCGCGGCCTTTTGCCGGGTGGGGCCTTCTTCACCGGCGGGGCCTTCGCGGGTGGGGCCTTCTTCGCGGGCGGGGGCTTGCGCACCGGCGCCGTCGCGGCGGGCGGGGGCTTGCGCACCGACGGGACCGGCGGGCCGCCTGGGGCCTCGTTCACCGGCTGGACCGGCGTGCCGGGCCGCGTCGTCCAGGGTGACTCATCGGTCACCGGGAACTCCGTGGTCACCGGCTCCTCGGCGACCGAGTGCCCCACAGGCGGCGACTCTCCGGGCACCGGTGCCTCCTCAGCCACCGGGGCCGCTTCAGTAACCGGGGCCTCTTCAGCACGGGGGGGCTCCGCGACAACCGGCACCTCCTTAGCCACCCGGGTCTCTTCGGCACGCGGGGCCTCTTCGGTAAGCCGGGCCTCGTCGACAACCGAGGCCTCCTCAGCCACCGGGGCCTCCTCAGCCACCGGGGCCTCCTCTGCCACGGGAGTCGCTTCAGCACGCGGGGCCTCTTCACCACTCGGGGCCTCCTCAGGGGCCTCCACGGTCACCGACTCCGCGACAACCGGGGCCTCCACGACAACGGGGGCCTTCCTTGCCAACAGGTCCTCGATACCGGAGGCCCTCCGGGCCACCGGCCGCTCAGCCGCCGGCATCGGCTCCTCGGCAACCGCGAGTTCTTCCGCCGACGCCGGCTCCTCGGCAACCGGGCTTTCCCTCGACAACAAATCCTCGACAGCCGCGGGGCTGGCCGGCACAGGTTCCTCGACGGCCGGGGCCTCCCCCTCTTCCTCGGCCGGGGCCTCCGTCGCCACCCATTCGTCGGGAACCGCAACCGTCGTGGTCAACAAGTCGACAGCGTGAGCCCCCTGCGCGCTAGGCCACTCAAGAGTGCTGGGCGGCGGACCGGGTGGCTCCCCGATGCCCGCCATTGCGGCCTCCAGTGACTTCTCCAACAGCGAAGAGCCCTTGGCCGGGCGCAGTATCAGCGCGGACGTCAACACCAATCCCATGACGAAGGACAAGCCGACCAGCCACCAGTGCACGTGACTCATCGCCGCACTCCGGTCTCCTCGCCGGTCAGACCGGCAAAAACTTTCCTGGCGGCGCTGCGCTTGACCAGTCTCGTCGCGATCACCCAGGCGAGGGCCGAGCCCGCCACAAAAGCCAGCAGGTACCACAACCACTGGATGATGAAATCCATGCTGCTTCTCCTTAGCTGACCATTATTCAGCTGACCACTATTTCGACGCGGCGATTCTTGGCGCGGGCCCCGGCCGTGTCGTTGGGAACCACCGGGTTGACCGATCCCAGACCCTTGACCACCAACTGGCCGCTGGGGACGCCACGGCCAGCCAGGAAGTCAGCGACCTTTTGCGCTCGTTGGCTGCTCAGCGCAATGTTAATGGCCTCGGTGCCGTTGTCGTCGCTGTAACCGTTGATCGTCGCTCGGGCCGAGGGACATGCCTTCAGCTGCTCCGCCACCTGGCTGAGGCTTTGCTCGTCGGCCGGGGTCAAGCTGAACCCGTCTGCACCGAAGGCGATCTGCCCACCCGTCACCGCGTTGATGGCCGAGGGTAGATCCGGACACGCCGCGGGGGGCGGTGGAGGCGAGCCGGGTTCTCCGGGGGACGCCGTCCCCGTGACCACGAGACTGTCGACCACGTTCACACCCGACCACGTGGTCGCGGCGTCACGCTCCACCGCTATCTTCTCGTCCTGCGATCCGGTGGTACCCGCCAAGATGATCGTGTTCCCATTGACCGTCAGACTGAAATCGAGAATCGACGCGCTGTCTTTGAAAAGCACTCCGGCATTTGAAAAGTCGAGTGAATCGACTTTGGGGTCGATAATAATTTGGTCGATGATGTTGGTACCCGGGCCCAGGGCCTTCTTGAGCGCCGCGATCAAAGCCGACTTGTCGGAATCATCCGGGAAATTACCGCTGAGCGCGACGTCGTTGCCGTTACGGACAATGGAAAGCGGCGCCAGGGACAACTTCGGGGCTTCGGCTTTGTTCGGCGGTGTCAAGGTCGGGAGCGCACCGGTCGGTCCCGTGGTGGCGGCCGGGCGGTCCAACGCGCCGTAGCCGATGACCGCTATCAGCAATGGAATAACGACGAGGGCAATTAGCCAGGGCAGGCCGAGTGACCGCCGGAAAGACAACGGAATGACCAACAACGCGATCAGCCAGGGACGACCCAGCGACCGCCGGAACATTTCCGGACTTCGCCCCGGGTCTGTTGTCTCGGGCGGTCGACTCAAACCCGTCCCTAAACTCACTTCCGCCCCCTAGCTCAATTTCCATCCCCGTGCCCGTCGGTTCTTCGGGCGATATGCAGCCTACCTAGTCCGGAGCGGCGCGACTTTAGGTCGGGCACACTGGAGCGATGGGCAACGGCAGTAAACCGACCGACACCGAAACGCTGGGGCGCATCCGCGAACTGGTCGCCGAGGAGAAAGCGCTGCGGTCGCAGGTGCAGCACGGCGACGTCAGCGCGTCCGAGGAACACGAGCGCCTGCGCCGGCTGGAAGTCGAGCTCGACCAGTGCTGGGACCTGCTGCGGCAGCGCCGGGCGCTGCGCGACAGCGGTGGCGATCCCCGCGAGGCGGAGGTACGTCCGCCCGACGAGGTCGAGGGCTACCTGAGCTGACGCAACGCACGGCGGATGTCGGCGTCGGCGTGGTGAGCGGCGGCCACAACGGGCTGGTCGCGGCCAGGGAGCCGAAATCGTCACCGCGCCGACGTCCTACGCCGTCGACCCGGACGGGCGGGCGCGTTACCGCGTCGGGGGCCAAGACCACGTGGTCCGTGGGCGGTTCCTCCTGGCCGGCGTCACCCCCGCGGTCCTCGACGGGTTACTCGGCGGACCATGGTGTGCGGGTCGGGCGCCCGCCGCGGTGGTGCGATGTCGGGCATCGGCGGTCACAACCGCCGCGACGGCGGTCCTGTCGTCCCTGTGACGCGAACGCGCCGGTCTAGCGCGCGTCGATGCTCACGTAGTCGCGCTCGGTGTAGCCGGTGTAGATCTGGCGCGGACGGCCGATCTTGCTGTCGCCCTCGTCGTGCATCTCACGCCAGTGCGCGATCCAGCCGGGCAGCCGGCCCAACGCGAACAACACCGTGAACATCCGGGTCGGGAACCCGAGGGCCCGGTAGATCAGGCCGGTGTAGAAGTCGACGTTGGGGTAGAGCTTGCGCTCGATGAAGTATTCGTCGGTCAGCGCCGTTTCTTCGAGTTCCTTCGCGATGCCCAGCAGGTCGTCGTCCCCGCCGATCTTGGAAAGGATCTTGTCGGCCTGCTCCTTGACGATGCGCGCCCGGGGGTCGTAGTTCTTGTAGACGCGGTGGCCGAAGCCCATGAGCTTTACGCCGGCCTCGCGGTTCTTGACCTTCCGGACGAATTCCCCGACACCGTCGCCGCTCTCGCGAATCTGCTCGAGCATCTCGAGCACCGCCTGGTTGGCGCCGCCGTGCAGCGGACCCCACAGCGCGTTGATCCCGCCGGAGATCGAGGTGAAAAGGTTGGCCCGGGACGAGCCGACCAGTCGGACCGTCGACGTCGAGCAGTTCTGCTCGTGGTCGGCGTGCAGAATGAACAGCATGTCCAGCGCCCGTACGATTTCGGGATCGGCCACGTAGGGCTCGGCCGGCAACCCGAACGTCATCCGCAGGAAGTTCTCCACCAGGGTCAGCGAGTTGTCCGGGTAGAGGAACGGCTGCCCGATCGACTTCTTGTAGGCATACGCGGCGATGGTCGGCAGCTTGGCCAGCAGGCGGGTGGTCGACAGCTCCACCTGCTCGGTGTCCATCGGGTCCAGCGCGTCCGGATAGTACGAGCTCAACGCGTTGACGACGCTGGACAGCACCGGCATCGGGTGGGCGTTGGGCGGGAAGCCGTCGAAGAACCGCTTGAGATCCTCGTGCAGCATGGTGTGGCGCTGAATCCGGTTGGTGAACTCGGCCAGCTGTTGCTTGTCCGGCAGCTCGCCGTAGATCAGCAGGTAGCTGACCTCGATGAACGTCGACTTCTCCGCCAGCTGCTCGATCGGGATGCCCCGGTACCGCAGGATGCCGGCCTCGCCGTCGATGTAGGTGATGGAACTCTTGGTGGACGCGGTGTTGACGAAGCCGTTGTCGAAGGTGGTGTACCCCGTCTTGGCCAAGAGGGATCCGAGCGCAATACCGTCGTTTCCTTCGGTGGCGCGGACGACCTCCAGGTCGATTTCGCCCCCCGGATAACGGAGTGTCGCGCTGTCGTCGGTGTCGGCCACGAGAACCCCTTTGCACTCTGGCTGATCTGATATGGCTGCCCCGCACGCGGGTGCGTACTGCTGAAGGTAGTCGTTATCGCGACGGCGCGCCTGCCCGGGGTCCGGTTCGCTGGTCGTGCGGCCTTTCGTCCGGCGCCGTCAGGGCTGCAGACGCTCCACACGGCCGCCGCTGACCCGAATCCGGTTGTGCAGCCGATTTTCCCGCCCCTGCCAGAACTCCACCACCTCAGGCGCGATGAGATACCCGCCCCAGTTGGGGGGCACCGGCACGCTCTCGGTGGCGGCGAAACGCGCGGTCACCTCGGCCAGCTGGTCGAGCAGCGCCCGCCGCGACGCGATGGGCCGCGACTGCTGCGAGGCCCACGCTCCCAGTTGCGAGCCGCGCGGGCGCCTGGCCCAGTAGTCCGCGGTGGCCTGAGGCTCGACCCGGCTGACCGGCCCGCGGATATGGACCTGCCGGCCCAGCCGGAACCAGGGGAAGGTGGCCGACGCGAAGGGCGTCGACGCCAGCTCGGCACCCTTGGCCGAGTCGTAGTTGGTGAAAAATGTGATTCCGGTCTCGTCGACGCTCTTGCACAACACCGTTCGGCTTACGGGCCTGCCGTCCGCGACCGTGGCCAACACCATGGCGTTGGGCTCAGCCAGCCCCGCGCGCTCGGCGTCGTCAATCCACCTGCGGAACAACGCAAGCCAGCCGTCCGCCAGCCAGTCGATGTCCAGGTCGGGGCTGCCGTCCTTCTCCACCGACCCATATTCCACCCGCATCTGCGAAAGATGCCGGTCGTCCGGCCCTACCATCGGCCCCACGCTACCGGGCGTGACGCTTTAGCTACCGGCCGGTAGCAGCGCCGCGGGCACGGGGTGCGAGAATTTTCCCCATGACTGTGGTCCCAGAAGACTTCGTGCCCGGCCTCGAAGGCGTCGTCGCCTTCACCACCGAAATCGCCGAGCCGGACAAGGATGGCGGCGCGCTGCGCTACCGCGGCGTCGACATCGAAGACCTGGTGAGCCAAAAGGTCACGTTCGGCGACGTGTGGGCCCTGCTGGTCGACGGCAGGTTCGGACACGGGCTGCCGCCCGCCGAGCCCTTCCCGCTGCCGATCCACACCGGCGACGTGCGCGTCGACGTGCAGGCGGGCCTGGCGATGCTGGCACCCATCTGGGGCTACAAGCCGCTGCTCGACACCGACGACGCCACCGCCCGCGAGCAGCTGGCCCGGGCGTCGGTGATGGCGCTGTCCTACGTCGCGCAGTCCGCCCGCGGCATCTACCAGCCGGCGGTTCCCCAGCGGGTCATCGACGAATGCCCCACCGTCACAGCGCGTTTCATGACGCGCTGGCAGGGCGAGCCCGACCCCAGGCACGTCGAGGCCATCGACGCCTACTGGGTGTCGGCGGCGGAGCACGGCATGAACGCCTCGACGTTCACCGCGCGGGTGATCGCCTCGACGGGAGCCGATGTGGCCGCGGCGTTGTCCGGCGCGATCGGCGCGATGAGCGGGCCGCTGCACGGCGGCGCGCCGGCGCGGGTGCTGCCGATGATCGAGGAGGTCGAGCGCACCGGCGACGCCCGCGGCCTGGTCAAGGGGATCCTGGACCGCGGGGAGAAGCTGATGGGATTCGGGCACCGCGTCTACCGGGCCGAGGACCCGCGGGCGCGGGTCCTGCGCGCGGCCGCCGAGCGGCTGGGCGCCCCGCGCCACGAGGTCGCCGTCGCGCTCGAGCAGGCCGCGCTGGCCGAGCTGCGCGAACGCCGCCCGGACCGGGCCATCGAAACCAACGTGGAGTTCTGGGCCGCGGTGATCCTGGACTTCGCGCGGGTGCCGGCCAACATGATGCCGGCGATGTTCACCTGTGGACGCACCGCTGGATGGTGCGCCCACATCCTGGAGCAGAAGCACCTGGGCAAGCTGGTCCGCCCGTCGGCCATCTACGTCGGTCCGGGCCCGCGCAGCCCGGAGGCGGTCGAGGGCTGGGACCGGGTGCGCACCAGCGCCTGAGCGCGCCACGGCGGACGCGCGAGCGCGCGCAAACTGACGGCTGTCACGGCGTGTCGGCGTACCGACACGCACGCTCGCGGGGAGCGGGAGCGCGAGCGCGCGGCCGCTAACCCCGGTCCAGCAGGCGGTCGAGCAGCTTCTGCCGCCGCGGGGGCGGGGCGGTTGACGCGGCCGCGAGCATGTCGGCGACTTCGGTGAACTTGTTGCGCGGCCGTCCGTCGCGCCTGCCGCGGGCGACCTCGGCGGAGTCGATCGCACGCCACCCGGCGGAGCCGACGACGTCGGGCCGGCGGGCCCGCACCAGCTCCTCCAATGCCTCGGGCCGGGCCACCGGGGCGGCCAACTCGCCGGCGTTGAAATCGGCGACCAGGGCCTGCACCGTCTGGAAGGAGCAGGACTTGTTGGTACCGATGAAACCGGTGGGCCCCCGCTTGATCCAGCCTGCGACATAGGTGCCCGGCATCGGCCGGCCGGAGCCGGGGTCCACCACCCGTCCATCCTCGTTGGGGACCGCACCGGCTGACTCGTCGAACGGAAGGTCGCGAATCATCTTGCCGCGATAGCCGATCGACGTCAGCACGAGACCCGCGTCGAGCCGGCGCAACTCCCGGGTGCCGGTGACCGAGAACTCCACGCCGGTGGCGCGGTGCTCACCGAGCACGCGCTCGGGTGTGAGCTGGTACGCCAACCGGATTCGCGGGCGCCCGGCAGCCGGGGGCGGCGCCGACCCGTCGCCGAGCTTGCTCAGGATCTCCAGCTTGGTCCTGGTCAACGAGTCCGACGCCGTCACGAGATCCCGCGCGACCAATTCGTGGTTACCGGCGTCCAACACGACCTCGGAGCAGCCCGTGAGCCCGATCAACTCGGGCAACGTGAACGCCGAGTGGGCGGGTCCACGCCGCGCGGCGATCACCACTTCGCGCACCGCGGAGCGTCGGAATGCGTCCAGCGCGCGGTCGGAGACGTCGGTGCGGGCCAGGTCGTCCGGGTCCGCGGTGAGCACCCGGGCCACATCGAGGGCGACGTTGCCGTTGCCGATGATCACCACGCGCTCGTGACTGAGATCGACCGCAAGCCCGGCGAAGTCGGGATGGCCGTTGATCCACGCGACCACCTGGGTGGCAGTGCCGGTGCCCGCGAGGCCCATCCCGTCGATATCGAGCCGACGGTCCTCGGGTGCACCGACGGCGTAGAGCACGGCGTGATGGTGCGCCGACAGATCGGCATGGCTCAGGTGTTCGCCGACCTCGACGTTGAGGTAGAACCGGAAGTGGCGATGGCCGGCGACCCGGTCGAACAGCTTTGTGACCTGTTTGGTGCTCTGATGATCGGGGGCGACCCCGGCACGCACCAGCCCGTACGGCGTGGGCAGCTTCTCGAACACGTTGACCCGCACGCCAGGCTGGGTGAGCAGTTCGTCGGCGGCATACATCGCCGCCGGGCCGGACCCCACGATCGCCACGGTCAGCGGCCGGCGACGGGCGCGCACCTCGGCCGCGGGAATCACGGGCGCCAGCTTCGAGGTGGGCGGCAACTTCTCCCCCGCGGGCCGCTTCGGGTAGAACGACGCGTTGATCTCGACGAACGGCAGCTGCCTGGCTTCCAGCCGGTTGTCGGGCACGATCGCGCCCACCGGGCAGGCGCTCACGCAGGCACCGCAGTCCACGCAAGCCACCGGGTCGATGTACAACATCTCCGAGGCGGCAAAGCCCGGCTCATCCGGTGTCGGGTGAATGCAGTTCACCGGACACGCGTAAACGCAGGACCCGTCGTTGCAGCACGACTGGGTGATCACATGCGGCATGTGGCAACCGGGACGTGCTAGGCGGCCGGGGCCACGGCAAGGTGCCGGCGTTGCGGCTCGCTGCGGTAGCGCGACGGCTTGCCGTCGATCTTGCAGATCCGCCACATCAGCCGCGCCAGACGGCTCTCCATCAGGCCGGTGTCACACGCCAGCATCCGCACGTCGGCGAACATGTCGCTCAGCCACTTTCGCGACTCGGGCGAGGCGAAGAAGAGTTCCTTCTTGACCTCGCGGGGGATGTCGAACTCGTCCCAGAACGCCTTCGGCGGCACCACGATGGCCTGGCACAGCACGCGCATCGTCAGCGGGTAGAACAGCGAGATCCAGAACCGTTGCCTGCGGGTCAGCTCCGGCAACCGCTTGCGCAGGAACTCGTGGGCGAAGGAGATGTGCCGCGCCTCCTCGGCCACGTGGATGGCCATCACCCGTTCCATGATCGGGTGCAACGACTTGCCTTCGCGCAGCACGTTCTTCTGCGTGTGGTCGATGGGCTCCTCACCGGCGAGCACCCCGATGAAGAACGCCGCCGGCAGCGGGCCGGCCACCAACGGCACCAGCGGCGAGAGCCAGCGCAGCATCCGCGGCATCCCGGGGACGTCGGCGCCGACGCGGTTGACCATCTCCTGGAACATCATCGTGTGGTTGCACTCTTCGACGGATTCGTGCAGGCAGTAGCGGTATTCCGGAGACCCGTTGGGCAGCCAGAACGTGTAGTTCATCAGGCCGCGGATCAGGATGGATTCGAAGTGCAGTCCCACCTTGGCCACGTTGGCCTGGCGCCACATGCCGATCTTGATCTGGCGCTCTTCGGACTGCGCCCGGTACCAGGGGTGGCGCCCCAGCGGGTCGGTCGCCGGCAGGATCCACCGCGGGTCGTCGTCGGTGACCGCGAACTCCGGCGAGTCCCAGTCGATGTCGGTGTACGGGTTGAAGTTTCGCCGCACCGACCCCTCGGACAGTGTGGCGAGCATGTCGACGTACTCGGCGTCGTCGCGCACCTCCATGTTGCGGCGCCAACGCCGGACCATTCGCGTCCTGTCCATCCCGAGCCTCCCCAAGCGAGGTTTACATTCGGACGTGCAATGTCTAGACGGTACCGCAGGTACTGGATATGTTCCAGACCCCCTTGGACCACTGTGACCTGACCACTGGTCACCGGATCGGTGCGGTCTGGGTCACAGTCGACGGGCGCGACGGGACCGCCGCTTCTGGGTGCCGGCCCGGCTCACTACGCTGGTGAGCATGGCTGACGAGCTCGAGATTCCCGCTGACCTCAAACCCCGCGACGGCCGCTTCGGATGCGGTCCGTCAAAGGTCCGACCCGAACAGCTGAACGCGCTGAGCACCACCGCGGCCGGCCTGTTCGGCACGTCGCACCGGCAAGCGCCCGTCAAGAACCTGGTGGGAAGGGTGCGCTCGGGCGTGGCGGAGCTGTTCTCGCTGCCGGACGGCTATGAGGTCATCCTGGGCAACGGCGGCGCCACGGCGTTCTGGGATGCCGCGGCCTTCGGGTTGATCGACAAGCGTTCGCTGCACCTGACCTACGGGGAGTTCAGCGCGAAGTTCGCCTCCGCCGTCACCAAGAACCCGTTCGTCGGCGATCCGGTCGTCATCAAGGCGGATCCCGGCAGCGCCCCCGAACCGCAGTCCGACCCGTCCGTCGACGCGATCGCCTGGGCGCACAACGAGACGTCGACCGGGGTCGCCGTGCCGATCCGCCGCCCGTCGGGCTCCGGTGAGGCGCTCATCGTCATCGACGCCACCTCCGGGGCTGGGGGCCTCCCGGTCGACATCACCGAGACCGATGCGTACTACTTCTCGCCGCAGAAGAACTTCGCCAGCGACGGCGGCCTGTGGCTGGCCGTCATGAGCCCTGCCGCGCTGGCCCGCGTCGAGGCCATCGCCGGCTCGGGCCGCTGGGTGCCCGATTTCTTGTCGCTGCCGACGGCGATCGACAACAGCCTGAAGAACCAGACCTACAACACCCCGGCCATCGGCACGCTGGTGCTGATGGCGGAGCAGCTCGACTGGATGCTGGGCAACGGCGGCCTGGACTGGGCGGTCAAGCGCACGGCCGACTCGTCGCAGCGGCTGTACTCCTGGGCCGAAGAGCGGCCCTACACCACGCCGTTCGTCGCCGATCCCGCCCTGCGTTCGCAGGTGGTGGGCACGATCGACTTCGCCGACGACGTCGACGCCGCCGCCGTCGCGAAGGTGCTGCGGGCCAACGGCATCGTCGACACCGAGCCCTACCGCAAGCTCGGCCGCAACCAGTTGCGCGTCGCGATGTTCCCCGCGGTCGATCCCGATGACGTCAGCGCCCTCACCCAGTGCGTCGACTGGGTCGTCGAGCGGCTTTAACTTCGGCGTCATCAGCTCGCAACCGGCCAGCGTGTCAGGCCCGGTTACGGGCGTCAGCTGGACTAGAGTGCGCACGTGACGGGTCCTTTGCCATGCACCTGGACCCTGCGAGGAGAAGCCATGCGGGAACTCAAGTTGGTTGGGCTCGATGCCGACGGCAAATACCTCATCTGCGAAGGCGGCGACCCCGCGAACCAGTTCAAGCTGGCGGTCGATGACCGGTTGCGGGCCGCCCTGCGGGACGGCCCCACAGCCTCGGAGCAACCGCAGCTCGACATCGAGATCACGAACATGCTGAGTCCCAGGGAAATTCAGTCGAAAATCCGCGCCGGCGCGTCCGTCGAGCAGGTGGCCACTGCGTCGGGCTCCGACATCTCGCGGGTTCGCCGGTTCGCACACCCGGTGCTGCTGGAACGCGCCCGCGCGGCCGAGCTGGCGACGGCCGCACATCCGGTGCTCGCCGACGGCCCCGCGGTGCTGACGCTGCTGGAAACCGTGAGCACGGCCCTGGTGACGCGTGGCCTCGACCCGCACCAGATCGGCTGGGACGCCTGGCGCAACGAAGACAACCGGTGGACGGTTCAGCTGGCCTGGAAGGTGGGCCGCTCCGACAACCTCGCACACTTCTGCTTCATGCCCGGCGCCCACGGCGGAACGGTCACCGCGGTCGACGACGCGGCCAGCGAGCTGATCGACCCGAACTTCGAACGCCCGCTGCGGCCGCTCGCGCGGGTGGCCCACCTCGACCTCGAGGAGACCGCCGAACCGGAGACCGCGCCGGAGGCCGCTGCGCCCGCCGCTCCTGCGCCGCCCGAGCAACCCGCGCCCACCCGGCGCGGCAAGGCGAGCAAGACGGCCAAGCCGGCCATTCCGGCCTGGGAAGACGTGCTGCTCGGGGTGCGCTCGAGCGGGCAGCGCTAGCTGTTCCCGGACACCGTCAGGGCCAGCAGCGCCAGCCACCCGCCGACCACACCGACCCCTGCGCCCAGCACCAGCCAGCGCAGCACCGGCGTCCGCCGCCACCCCCACAAGCTGGGCGCCAGCCCGCCGGCCGCCACCGCGTTGAGGCCGACCGCCAACAACGGATGCACCCGGATCAACCCGAGGCTCAGCACCACTATCGCGGCGCCGGTCACCGCGGCGACGAACCCCGCGACCGCCAATCCCGTGGCCCACGGCACCGACTCGTTCACGAACGCAGCCTAGAGCGTTCGTAGAACGCCACGGCGGCCGCAGTCGCCACGTTGAGCGAGTCGGTGCCCCGCGACATGGGGATTTGCACCCGCATATCGCTCAACCGCAGCGTGGTGGCCGTCAGTCCCGGGCCTTCGGCGCCCACGACGATCGCGACCCGTTCGTCGCGCAACTCCGCCATCGCCTCCGGCAGCGCACAAGCGTCGCCGCGCGGGGTCATCGCCAGCAGCCGGAACCCGCGTTCTCGCAACGTCACCAGGTCGGCGGGCCAGTCGGTGGCCCGCGCGTAGGGCACCAGCAACGCATGCCCCATGGACACCCGGACGGCGCGACGGTACAGCGGGTCGGCGCAGCCGCTGCCGAACACCACCGCGTCCACGCCCAGCCCCGCGGCGTTGCGGAACATCGAGCCCAGGTTCTCGTGATCGTTGACCCCCTCGAGCACCGCAAGGGTGTGGGCCCCCGCGGCGATCTGGTCCACCCCGTGTTCGGGCACCCTCCTGGCGGCCGCCAGCACGCCCCGGTTGAGATGAAAACCAACCACCTGCGCCATGACCTCGGCGGAGGTTCGATAAAACGGCGCCGCGACGCCGGTGAGGTCGTCCGCGAGTTCGGCCAGCCGCCGATCGGTGCCCAGCAGGGCGTGCGGGGTGAACCGGGAGGCGAGCATGCGCTGGACGACCAAGACGCCCTCGGCGATCACCACCCTTGCCGCTGGGCAGGTCGGGACGACGATCGACGCTGTTAAGGTCGCGGAAGTCGTCGAGACGGGGATCGTCGGGATCGTCGACGTCGTGAACGTCCGGGCCGTCGCTCACGGGCTTTCGTCGACGAGGGCCAGCATCAGGTCAGCGGCGGCGCGCAGGGTCTCGCGTTGCCGGCTGTCCAGCGTCGAGAGCCGCTTGGCCAGCCACTCCTGCCGGGCACGCCGCGTCGCCTTGACCAACTCGGCGCCGGACGCGGACACCGAGACCAGCACCTGCCGGCCGTCGACGGGGTGCGGGACGCGGTCCACCAGGCCCATCTCGGCGAGCGATGCGATCACCCTTGTCATCGACGGCGGCCGGACCCCCTCGCGGATCGCCAGCGTGCCCGGGGTCATCGCGCCCTCGCCGAGCAGCGTCGCCAGCGCCGACAGCTGCGACAACGACACCGGCGAGGGAGGGCTGCGAAACCTCAGCTGGCGGGACAGCCGCATCACGGCCAGCGACAAGTCGCTGGCCAGTCGTGCATCGCTGTCAGGCATGGCGCGAGGGTACACGCAACCAGGAGAATTCGGCGTGACTACCTGGCTAACGACCGGCGCGGACCCTTGTCGGCGCGCGGCGGCAAATGCGGCTCCGAACCGGCTGCTGCCGGCGCGTTTCCCGGCGACCCGGCTCACCCCTTGGGGCGTCCCGAGGCCCGGCAAAGCTATGTTGAGGGCTATGTCCGTCGAGTCGGGCCGGAGCCGCACACCACCACCGCTGCCGCCAGCGTTGCTCGAGGTATGGCCGGTCATCGCGGTGGGCGCCGCGGGATGGCTGGCCGCCGCGGTGGCCGCCTTCCTCGTCCCGACGCTGCAGAGTTGGCGCCCGGTGGCGGTGGCCGGACTGGCCGTGGGGTTGCTCGGTACGGGCATCTTCGTCTGGCAGCTGGCCGCGGCCCGTCGCGGTGACCGCGGTGCGCAGGCCGGCCTCGAGACGTATCTCCACCGGAGATAAAGTCACCCAGGACACTTGAGATTCGGGGGAATCTATGGCCGCCGAGCTACTGCAGGCCGAAATCGAGATCGCGGCACCGGCGTCGAAAGTCTGGGAGCTGATCTCCGATTTGCGGCGCATGCGCCAGTGGAGCCCACAGTGCCGGTGGATGAAGGCGTTCGGCCCGCTGCACGCCGGTGTTCGCACCCTCAACCTCAACCGTCGCGGCTGGTTGTTCTGGTTCACCACATGCACCGTCATCGAGGTCGTCCCCGAAAAGCGGCTCGCCTTCAAGGTCGACGTCAACCGCACCATCTGGAGCTACGAGCTCGAGCCGCATGACCGGGGCACGCGGCTGATCGAGAGTCGGCACGCCGAAAACGGTGTGACGGCATTTTCGAACCTCACGGCGAACGCGTTTTTCGGCGGAACCACCAAATTCGAGCGCGAATTGCTCGCGGGCATCGATATCTCGCTGGCGAAGATCAAAGCCGCCGCCGAGAACGGTTAGTCCGGCGGCTCCAGCGGCTCGGGCTGGGGCTCCGGAGGCGCCGGTGGGGACTCCGGGGTATCGGGCAGCTCCGGCTCGAGCTCGGGGCGGGGTTCGGCGGGAGCAGTTTCGGACTCCGGGGCCTCGGACTCCGTGACCTCGGGCTCCGGGGACGCGGGCTCCGTGACCTCGGGCTCCTTGACCTCGGGCTCCGTGACCGGCGCCGGCGCCTGCATGACGTCGAGCACGCCGTCGTCGAATGCCTCGTACCGCGGTGAGCCGCTACCCGCCGGAGCCGGTGTGTCCGAATGGGCGCCGCACCCGTATTGCTTGTCCACGACATGGCCGTCGGCGGACAGCTCGTTGCCGCACACCCCGAACATCGCGCCCAGCGATCCCGCCAACGGCAGGAAAAAACCGCAGTCGCGGCAGACGCGTTTGGTGGACCGCGCCATCGGGGACTCGGGACCGTAGTCTCCGGTGTGCCACCTCTCGGCGGCCTCGGACCGGCCCACGACGCCCAGCACCCAGCGTCGACCCAGCCCGACCTCCGCGGCGGTCTCGTCGACCTGAGGGTCACCGCTGGCGGTGTAGCCCGGAACCAGACGCGGGTCGTCGGCAGCCGGTGCCAGCAAATCTCCCGGGCTCAAGTCCCCCGGCCGCACACGGCGCTCCCAGGGCACCCATTCCGGCGCCAGCAACGCGGTCGGACCGGGAATCAGCACGACCTCGCTGATGGTGGCGTGCCCGGCACCGGGATAAGCGGCGACGACGGCGGCCCACTGCCAGCCCTGGTACCCGGGCAGGTGCGCCAGGAACCGGTGGGTTGCGGCCGTGGAATCCTCGTAGCTCACGCCGAGGTAGTCACCGACCGCGTCCGGGCCACTGAACTCCTCCACGGCCGCCCTGGCCTGGTCGGCCGCACCCGCGAGCAACTCCGCCAGCCCCTCGTGCCAGTCGGCCACGGTCGCTGCGGCAGTCTCCTCGATGGGTCCGGTCACGCTTACCTCTCTTTGCATCGCGCCTCCAATACTAGGGGTGCGAGCCACACCCGGTGACCTACGGACGCGGGAAGCGGCCATGAGAGAGAATTGCGTGGTGTCTGGACGGCGGCGTGACGATCCGGGCCGCGCGGCCCCCAACCCGGGCCGCCGGACCCATTCGGACCTCCGGAGGGCGGCCAACCCGCATCCCGGCCTGGCCAACTACCCGCCTGACGGCTCCGACCAGCGGCGCGCGCGCCGTCCACCGCCGATGCCTAGCGCCAACCGCTACCTGCCGCCCCTGGGCGAACGACCCGAACCGGACCGCGGTAGCAGCGCGCCGCGCGGTCCCGTCGCGGGCGAACGCATCACCGTCACCCGCGCCGCGGCGCAGCGCAGCCGGGAGATGGGTTCCCGGATGTACTCGATGGTGCAACGCGCCGCCACGGCCGACGGCGCGGACAAGTCCGGGCTGACGGCGCTGACCTGGCCGGTGGTGGCGAATTTCGCGGTGGACGCCGCGATGGCCGTGGCCCTGGCCAACACGCTATTCTTCGCCGCGGCCACCGGGGAGAGCAAGGGCCGTGTCGCCCTGTATCTGCTGATCACCATCGCCCCGTTCGCGGTGATCGCGCCGCTGATCGGTCCGGCGCTGGACCGGTTGCAGCACGGCCGCCGCGTGGCGCTGGCGACCTCGTTCGCGCTGCGCACGGGGTTGGCGGCGCTGTTGATCATGAACTACGACGGCCCGTCCGGCAGCTATCCCTCGTGGGTGCTCTATCCCTGCGCGCTGGCCATGATGGTGCTGTCGAAGTCGTTCAGCGTGCTGCGCAGCGCCGTCACGCCCAGGGTGATGCCGCCGACCATCGACCTGGTGCGGGTCAACTCCCGGCTGACCGTGTTCGGCCTGCTGGGCGGTACCATCGCCGGCGGCGCGATCGCGGCGGGTGTCGAGTTCGTCTGCACCCACCTGTTCAAGCTGCCGGGCGCGTTGTTCGTCGTCGTCGCCGTCACGGTCGTCGGCGCCATGCTGTCGATGCGGATTCCGCGCTGGGTCGAGGTGACCGCCGGTGAAGTCCCCGCGACGTTGAGCTACCGCCGGGACAGCGGCCCGCTGCGCCGCAGCTGGCCCGAAGAGGTCAAAAAGGTCAGCGGAACACTACGACAACCACTGGGCCGCAACATCATCACTTCGCTGTGGGGCAATTGCACCGTGAAGGTCATGGTGGGCTTTTTGTTCTTGTACCCGGCGTTCGTGGCCAAGGCGCACCAGGCGAACGGCTGGGTGCAACTGGGCATGCTGGGCATGATCGGGGCCGCGGCGGGCATCGGCAACTTCGCCGGCAACTTCGCCAGCGCCCGCCTGCAACTGGGCAGGCCCGCGGTGCTGGTGGTGCGCTGCGCGGTGGCGGTGTGCACCGTCGCGCTGGCGGCGGCGGTGGCGGGCAACCTGATGGTGGCGGTGATCGCCACCCTGGTCACGTCGGGCTCGAGCGCGATCGCCAAGGCCTCGCTGGATGCGTCGTTGCAGAACGATCTGCCGGAGGAGTCGCGGGCGTCGGGGTTCGGGCGCTCGGAGTCGACGCTGCAGCTGGCCTGGGTGCTGGGCGGGGCGCTGGGCGTCCTGGTGTACACGGAATGGTGGATCGGCTTCACCGCGGTCACCGCCCTGCTCATCCTCGGGCTGGCGCAGACCCTGGTGAGCTTCCGCGGCGACTCGCTGATTCCCGGGCTCGGGGGCAATCGCCCGGTCATGGTCGAGCAGGAAGGCAGGCGGCGCGGCACGGGCAGGCCGGCGGCGGTGCCGGAGTGAGACCGCGGCGCAAGCGCGGGGTGAGGTTGCTGGCCCTGACCCTGGTGACGTTGCTGGCCGTGGGCGGCGGGGTCGCGACCTGGCTGTTGGTGCGCCACCCCGGTCCGCAGCGGCCGCAGATCAGCGCGTACTCGCACGGACACCTGGCCCGGGTCGGGCCGTACATGTACTGCAACGTGCTCGACCTCAACGACTGCCAGAACCCGCAGACCCAGGGCGAACTGCCGGTCGACGCCCGCTACCCGGTGCAGCTCTCGGTGCCCGAGGCCATCGCCCGGGCGCCCTGGCGGCTCCTGCAGGTCTACGAGGACCCGGCCAACACGACGGCCACCCTGTTCCGTCCGCACACCCGGATGGCGGTCACCATCCCCTCGGTCGACCGCCAACGCGGCCGGCTCACCGGGATAGTCGTGCAGTTGCTGACGCTGGCGCTGGACCGCTCCGGCGAGTTGCGCGACGTCCCGCACGCGGAATGGTCCGTGCGGCTTACCTTCTGAGCGAGCATCCCAGGGTCGGATTGTCGGGCCTCAAGTCACCAATGCTTGGGACGAACGGCTCCTGACTGCGCGGTGGCGCGCTTCTAGGGTCGAGAGGCCGAAGCGAACTCTCCAGCGATGGGACAGCGATATGGTCAGCGACATAGCGGATCCGGGAATCGTCGTCGGGGTCGACGGATCGCCCGACGGGAATGCGGCCATGCAGTGGGCGGTCCACGAGGCGACGATGCGCAACGTGGCGCTGACCCTGGTCCACGCCGCCGCGCGGTTGCCTGCCGGTTCGCCGGTGCTCGAGTGGTCGGGTGAGTCCCTCCCGGCAGAAGTCGTCCAGCAGCTCGATGCGAACGCTCGTCAGGTGCTCGCCGACGCGGCCAAGCTCGTCGACGACATGACCCGGGAGCGCCGCCTGCGGGTCAACAGCGAGCTGTCCGCCGCGGGACCGGTCGCCAGCCTCGTCGAGTTGTCCGACAAAGCGGACATGGTCGTGGTGGGCAGAAGCGGCCAAGGCGCGCTGCAGCGAGCGCTGCTGGGGTCCGTCAGCACGGGACTGGTTCATCATGCCCACTGCCCGGTGGCGGTGATCCACAGCGACTTTTCGCCGCCACCGCAGGGCTGCGTCCTGGTCGGCATCGACGGGTCCACGGCGTCGGAGCTGGCCACCGCGATCGCTTTCGACGAAGCTTCTTGGCGGGGTGTGGATTTGGTGGCGCTACACGCCTGGACCGACGCCGAGGTCCCCGACCTCCCGAGCCGGGAGTGGGCCGGAACGACCAGGACGTCCTGGACGAGACTGCGCTCGGCGGCCGAGGAGACGTTGGCCGAGCGCCTGGTCGGCTGGCGGGAGCGCTATCCCGACGTCACCGTCCAGCGGGTGGTCGTCACCAACCGGCCCGCGCAGCATCTGATCGAGCGCTCGGCGTCCGCGCAGCTGGTGGTCGTCGGCAGCCACGGGCGCGGTGGCTTCGCGGGGATGCTGCTCGGATCGGTGGGCACCGCCGTCGTGCAGGCGGTGCGCGCGCCGGTGATCGTCGCCCGGCAGGGCTAGCTACCGCGCCGCCGGCTGCTGGGCGACGCGCTCGCCGTCGAGGGGCGGGCCGGGCGGCGTTCCCTTCCCGAAGGGGTTGCCGCCCAATGCTTCCCGACCATGCGGGGTCAGCCAGTTTTCCAGGTCGGGGCCCTTGGGCACGATACGGGTCGGGTTGATGTCGGCATGCACGACGTAGTAGTGCTTCTTGATCTGGTCGAAGTCCACGGTGTCGCCGAAGCCCGGCGTCTGGAACAGATCACGCGCGTAGGCCCACAGCACGGGCATCTCGCTGAGCTTGCGGCGATTGCATTTGAAATGCCCGTGGTAGACCGGGTCGAAGCGCACCAGGGTGGTGAACAGCCGCACGTCGGCCTCGGTGATGGTGTCACCCACCAGGTAGCGCTGCCCGGCCAGGCGGTCGCTCACCCAGTCCAGGGCGGTGAACAGCCGGTCGTAGGCCGCGTCGTAGGCCTGCTGTGAACCGGCGAAGCCGCAGCGGTACACGCCGTTGTTGATCTCGGTGTAAACCCTCTTGTTCACCTCGTCGATCTCGGCCCGCAGCGGCTCGGGGTACAGGTCCGGTGCCCCGTCGCGATGGTGGGCGGTCCACTGCGTCGAGAAATCCAGCGTCATCTGCGCGAAGTCATTGGTGACCACAGCCCCGGTCGGAATGTCGACGATCGCGGGGACGGTGATGCCTTTGGGGTAGTCGGGGAATCGCTTGAAGTAGGCGTTCTGCAGTCGCGGGATCATCAGCACGGGGTCGACACCGCCGGGGTCGAGGTCGAACGTCCAACTGCGCTTGTCGTGGGTCGGCCCGCAAAAGCCAATGGAGAGAACGTCTTCCAAACCCAGCAGGCGGCGCACGATGATGGCGCGGTTGGCCCACGGGCAGGCCCGGGCGACGACGAGCCGATACCGGCCGGGCTCGACCGGGTACCCGTCGCGTCCGTCGGCGGTGATCCGCGTGGTGATGTAGTCGGTGTCACGGGTGAATTCGCCCGCCGGTGCGACGTAGGAGGCCATGACGGCAATTCTGCCCCGCCGAGGAGCCGGTCCGCGGCTAGGTACTCAGAAAGCGCCGGGCCTGCCGCCGACATCGCGAACAGCTCGGCGCCGATGTCGACGATGCGGCCCAAAAAGCCCTGCTTCTGCTCGAGCTTGGCCTGCCACCGCGCCATCCCGTAGAAGGTGTTGCGGGCCAGCTTTCGGGCGGAGCGTTCGATGAACCGGAGATGACCCGCCAACGCACCGGACTCGCTGTAGGCCGAAGGCCGTTGGCCTTCGCCGAAAACCAGCTGCGGCAACCACTTTGCGTAGAACCCGCTGGCGCCGACCGCCGCGGCCGCCTTCTTCTTCAGATCGGCGTCGGGCTTCGCGAGGTCTCCGGCCGCGCTCAGGTGCGCGTCGACCGCCTCCCGGGCGATCAGCAACCGCGTGATCTCGCTGAATCCCTCGAAGATGCGGTTGATCCGCAGATCGCCAGCATCTGCTCGGCCGGAACGGCGCGCTCCCCCGCGTGGCCAGGGATTCGGCGGTCTCATAGCGCTCGGCGGACCACTCGCGGGCGATCTTCAGCGACCACTTCGACGCCCCCGCCGCGGTCGCCGGGATCGACAGCCGGCCGGCGTTGAGCGTGGTCAACGCGATCTTGAGGCCGTCGCCTTCGCGGCCGATCAGGTTTTCGCGCGGCACCCGCACGCGGTGGAACCGGGTCACGCCGTTTTCGATGCCGCGCAGTCCCATGAACTTGTTGCGCCGCTCCACGGTGATTCCGGGGGAATCGGCCTCGACGACAAAGGGGCTGACCCCGCCGCGGCTGTGGGCACCCGGGCCATCACCGGCAGTTCGGCGACCAGACCGTTGGTGGTCCACAGCTTCACGCCGTCGAGTTCGTAGGCGTCGCCGCCGTCGACCGGTGTGGCCGTGGAACCCAGCCGCGCCGGGTCGGAGCCCACGTCGGGTTCGGTCAGCAGGAACGCCGATATCGCGCCGGCGGCGCAGCGCGGCAGGAACTTGCGCTTCTGCTCCGGGTGCCGGCGAGCTTGAGCGGCTCGGGCACACCGCTCGATTGGTGGGCCGACAGCAGCGCGCCCAGGCTGGGGTTGACCGTCGAAACCATCATCAGCGCCCGGTTGTAAGCCACCTGCGACATCTCCAGGCCGCCGTACTCGGCCGGTATCGTCATGCCGAAGCAGCCCCATTCGGCCAGCCCCTTGACGTATTCGTCCGGGATCCGCGCCTCACGCTCGATGACGCTGCCATCGACGGTGCGAAGGAACTGCCGCAACTTGTCGAGGAACGCACGCGCCCGGGCCTCTTCGGCGTCGCTGGGTTTGGGGAACGGGTGGATCAGGTCCAGCGGAAACCGGCCAAGGAACAACTCTTTGGCGAAGGATGGCTTATCCCAACCGCTTTCGCGCGACTCCTCGGCAACGGCTCTGGCCTGCTCCTCGGTGACTTGTGCTTGTTGTGGGATTTGCAGGCTACTCGCTGATCGCGAGGAGCATACCCAGCACGGGCCGTTTCTCACATCGCCGCGCCCGACGAATGCGATGACCCGCCGACGTCGCGGTCAGGCGTCGAGCTCGCGGGCCACGGCCTTGACCACCTCGGAAACTCGTCGGGCCGTCTTGCGGTCCGGGTAGCGCCCCTTGCGCAACTCGGGCTGCACGGTGCTCTCCAGCAACGTGATCATGTCCTCGACCATGCCGTGCAACTCGTCCGGGCTGTGCTTGTGCTCGGCGGGCACCTCGCGGCGGGGCTTGGTGAGGCTGGGCGGCGGTTCAATCAGCTTGAGGCTCAACGCCTGCGGTCCGCGCCGACCCGAAGCGATGCCGAACTCCACCCGCTGCCCGGATTTGAGCCCCTCGACACCCTCGGGCAGCGCCGACGCGCGGACGTAGACGTCCTCGCCGTCCTCCTGCGACAGGAAGCCGAACCCCTTTTCGGAGTCGTACCACTTAACCTTGCCGGTCGGCACTGGTCTCACCTGCTTGTCTGACGGGCCACTAGTTGAACGACACAAGAAGCGTCCCGCCTGCGCGAGACGCAATGTCGAGTGATGATCCTACTCGGATCGTTGTCCGACGAGCACCCCCCGGGCCGAGCGTTACTCGCTAGGCTGGCACTACTGCGGAGGTGAGATGCGCACGATCCTGAACGTTGTCTGGCTGGTATTCGGCGGCCTGTGGATGGCCGCCGGCTACCTCGTGGCGGCGCTCGTCTGCTTTCTGCTGATCGTCACGATCCCGTTCGGGTTCGCGTCGCTGCGCATCGCCTCTTATACGTTGTGGCCGTTCGGCCGGACCCTCGTCGACAAGCCGACCGCCGGAACCGGCGCGCTGCTGGGGAACATCATCTGGGTGCTGCTGTTCGGGGTGTGGCTGGCCATCGGGCATCTGGTGAGCGCCGTGGCGATGGCGCTCACGGTCATCGGCCTGCCGCTGGCGCTGGCAAACCTCAAGCTGATCCCCGTCTCGCTGATGCCGCTGGGCAAGCAGATCATTTCCTCCGACTCGCCGCACGAACTCGCACGGGTGCGCGCATGACGCTGACCGCCCTCGGCCTGCCTGTGGTGCCCGGCCACACGGACCGTCGGTCCGCGGCGGGGCAGGCCCCCACCGGTGGCCCGCTGGCGGACGCCTACGGCCGGGTCGCCACCGATCTGCGGGTGTCGCTGACCGACCGGTGCAACCTGCGGTGCCGTTACTGCATGCCGGCCGACGGGCTGGACTGGCTGCCCGGAGAGCAACTCCTGCGACCCGACGAGCTGAGCCGGCTGATGCATATCGCCGTGACGCGGCTGGGCGTCACCAGTGTGCGCTTCACCGGCGGCGAGCCGCTGCTGTCCCGCCACCTCGAGGAGATGGTCGAAGCCGCCGCCGCCCTGCGGCCACGCCCGGAGATCTCCCTGACCACCAACGGGGTGGGACTGGCCCCGCGCGCCGCCGCGCTGGCCAGAGCCGGCCTGGACCGGGTCAACGTGTCGTTGGACACCGTGGACCGGACCCGCTTTGCGACCATCACTCGCCGGGACCGGCTGGCCGACGTGCTGGACGGCCTGACCGCCGCCAAGGAGGCGGGGCTGGCGCCGGTGAAGGTGAACGCCGTGCTCGATCCCGCCTCGGGCCGGGAGGACGTCGTCGAACTGTTGCGGTTCTGCCTGGCGCACGGCTACCAGTTGCGGGTCATCGAACAGATGCCGCTGGACGCCGGGCACCAATGGCGGCGCGGGGCGGCCCTGAGCGCCGACGACGTGCTGGACGCGCTGCGGCCGCACTTCCGGCTGCGGCCCGACCCGACGCCGCGCGGGTCCGCCCCGGCCGAGCTGTGGCTGGTCGACACCGGGCCCGGCACGCCGGCCGGCAAGGTCGGGGTGATCGCGTCGGTTTCGCACGCTTTCTGCGCGTCCTGCGATCGCACCCGGCTCACCGCCGACGGACAGGTCCGCAGCTGCCTGTTCTCCACCGAGGAGACTGACCTTCGGGGCCTGCTGCGCGGCGGCGCGGCCGACGAGGCGATCGAGGCGGCCTGGCGCGACGCGATGTGGGGCAAGCCCGCCGGGCACGGCATCAACGACCCCGGCTTCATCCAGCCCGACCGCCCGATGAGCGCGATCGGTGGCTAGCGCCATGGGCGAAGCCCCCGCCGATCCGGGCGGGATGCAGGTGACGGTCCGCTACTTCGCCGCCGCGCGCGCAGCCGCCGGAGCCGATTCCGAGACCGTGGTGCTGCCCGCGGGCACCACGCTCGCCGAGCTCGTCGACCGGCTGGCCGTGCGCGGAACTCGCCTGGCCACGGTGTTGCGCCGCTGCTCCTACCTGCGCGACGGGATCGCCGTGCGAGACGATGCCGCGGCGTTGTGCCCGGGCGACACGGTCGACGTCCTCCCGCCTTTTGCTGGCGGCTGAGGTCTGTGACATATCTCACGTAACGGAACGATAACGAGCCGGACACGGCACGATCTCGGGTGCAATGACCTGCGGAAACCCATAGCGCTGCTGGGCTTTTCGAAGGTGTCCGCAGCGGAAACGCCGGGTTTCGCCAAACGTGACGCCGCCTACCGAAACCGCTAGCGTCTCCCGGAGGTTCGCCAAGCAAGCCGAATGGCGTCCCTCCCCTCCCTATCGCGCCGAGCTCCATCCAGTAGGCGGGGGGCAGACCACACGTGGATGGAGGCGGGGGACCCACCGGGTCCGCCGTGACCGAACCGGGGTCGCTCCGCGACTCCTTGGGGTGAAGCCGGCGTCGTCTCGATGCAGAGTTCGACGCGGCCGGGTGGCCTCTCCAACCCGAACCCGACAGCTGACCTCGCAGGCGCTAGACGAGAGGATTTACCCGGCGCGTATGAGTGGACGTCACCGCAAGCCCACTACGTCAAACATCAATGTCGCCAAGATCGCCTTCACCGGGGCGGTGCTTGGCGGCGGCAGCATCGCCCTCGCCGGCCAGGCGGCCGCCGCCACCGACGGCGAATGGGACCAGGTAGCCCGTTGCGAGTCCGGCGGTAACTGGTCGATCAACACCGGCAACGGCTACCAAGGCGGCCTGCAGTTCAGCCAGGGCACCTGGGCCGCCCACGGCGGCGGCGAGTACGCCCCGGCGGCTCAGATGGCCACCCGGGAACAGCAGATCGCCGTCGCCGAGCGAGTCCTGGCGACCCAGGGGCGGGGTGCCTGGCCCGCATGCGGACGCGGGCTGTCGAACGCGACCCCGCGCGAGGTGCTCGCTCCGGCGGGCATGGACGCGCCGCCGGAGGACGCGCCGCCACCCGACGCTCCCCCGCCCGCGGACGGCCCCGAGCCCGACGCTCCCCCGCCGCCCCCTCCCGCCCCGGCGGAGCCCCCGCCGCCCGCGGTGGAACTGGCCTCGGAGCATCAGCTGGCGCCCCCCGAAGACCTGCCGCCGGCACCACCCGAAGACCTACCGCCGGCACCACCCGAGGACCTCGCGCCCCCGGCCGACCTACCGCCGGCACCACCCGAGGACGCGCCGGTCGTCGACGCCGGCTTGCCGGACCCCGCACCGGCCGACGTGTCATCGCCGGCCGACGTGCCCCCGCCGCCGCCCGGCGATGACGACGGCTCGCCGGTGGAACCACAGCAGGCCTCCGAGGTCGGCTACACCAAGCAGTTGTGGGAAGCCATCCGAGGACTGGACATCCACGGCAACGACGCGCTGGACGCCCTGGCTCAGCCGTCCGCCGTCATCTGAGGCCCGACGGAGTAAGACTGCTCGACGCTGCCCCGCCGGCCGCGCGCTCGCGGGCAGCGGCGGCATCGCGGACCGCGACGGACCGGTGTCCGCGCCGTCAGGCCGAACCCACCCATTCGTCGGTGCCGTCGTCGAAGAACTGGTGTTTCCACACCGGCAGCCGCTCCTTGATGGTGTCGACCAACAGGGCGCACGTCGCAAATGCCTCTTGCCGGTGGTCGGCGGCCACCGCGGCCACCAGCGCCGCGTCACCGATGTGCAGCGCACCGATGCGGTGCGTGGCCGCGACGGCGCGCACGCCGGTCGACCGCTCCGCGACCTCGGTGACGACATCGGTCATGATCTGCGCGGCCAACGGATGGGACGAATACTCCAGCCGCACCACGCGGCGCCCGCCGTCGTGGTCGCGGATCATGCCGACGAACCCGACGACGGCCCCGGCCGACCGGTGCCGCACCAGATCTTCGTGTTCGGGCAGAAAGATCGGCCGGTCGGTCAGCCCGGCCCGGACGACCAGCGTCATCGCCGGTGGTCTTCGCCGGCGATCTGATCCAGCCCGTGATCGAGCACGTCGGCGAGCACCGCGAGGCCGTCCCGGACTCCGCCCGGCGAGCCCGGCAGGTTGACGACGAGGGTCCGCCCGACGACCCCGCACACGCCCCGCGACAGCACCGACGTCGGCACGCCGGGCAGCCCGGAGCGGCGGATGGCGTCGGCCAGCCCGGGAATCATGTAGTCCAGCACCGCCACGGTCTGGTCCGGGGTGCTGTCGGTGGGCGAGATGCCGGTGCCGCCGGAGGTGAGGATGACGTCGACGTCGTCGGCGACCGCTTTGCGCAGCGCCTCACCGACCGCTGACCCGTCGGGCACCACCTGGGGCGTGACGGGTGCGAATCCGCGCTGCTCGAGCCAGTCGGCGATGACGGGCCCGCACCGGTCGGCGTACTCTCCGGTCGACGCGCGGGTGGAGGCGATGATGACTCGTGCGGATCGGTCGCTCATGCCCGCGCCCAGTTCCCGCTCTTGCCGCCCTCTTTGGAGAGCACCCGGATGTCGTCGATGCGAGCGGCCGGGTCAACCGCCTTGATCATGTCGTAGAGCGTAAGCCCGGCCACGCTGACAGCGGTCAGCGCTTCCATTTCCACGCCGGTGCGGTCGGTACTGCGCACCGTCGCGGTGATTTCGATGACCGACTCGCCGACGGTGAACTCGACGTCGACCCCGGTGAGCACGAGCTGATGGCACAACGGGATCAGGTCGCTGGTGCGCTTTGCCGCGAGAATGCCCGCGATCCGTGCGGTGGCCAATGCGTCGCCCTTGGGCAGCCCGCCGGTCGAGATCAGCCCCACCACGTGGGCCGAGGTGCGCAAAATTCCCGCCGCCACGGCGGTGCGCTTGGTGGCGTCTTTAGCGGTGACGTCGACCATGCGCACCGCCCCCTGCTCGTCCAGGTGCGACAGCGGGCCTGGGCGGGTCGCGGCCTCGGACGCCTCTGCCACCTCGCGACCTAGCGGTTGATTTCGGTAACCGGGTGCACGTAGGGGAGGTCGTCGGAGGGCAGCGGGAACGACAGCTCACCGAAGGGCGACAACGCGCCCGTGCGGTCGCTGACGAGTTCGCTCACCGCGTGGTCGTCCGGCCCCGTCGCAGGCCAGCCGTTGTCGACGTACTTGGTTTTGCGGGCTTTACCCTCAGCAATGTCAGCCACGAAGTCCATTCTGACATTGCGCGCCCGCCCGCGCGGCGCAAGGTCGGCCAGTCCGCACGCTCGGGTGTCCCGGGCGCGCGGCGGCCTGCCCGTCTCCTCGCTGCGGACGCGGGGCCTGGGGGCTGCTTTACGCTGGTCGGCAATGACCGACAACACCCCGGACATCCCGCTGGGGTCCTGGCTGGCCGACTTGCCCGACGAGCGGCTGATCCGGCTGCTGCAACTGCGGCCCGACCTGGCCCAGCCCCCACCCGGCAGCATCGCGGCGCTGGCGGCGCGCGCGCAGGCCCGCCAGTCGGTCAAGGCCGCCACCGACGACCTCGACTTCCTGCGACTGGCGGTGCTCGACGCCCTGCTGGTGCTGCACGCCGATTCGGCGCCGGTGCCGAGCGCGAAGCTGTTGGCGCTGATCGGCGACCGCGCCCCGGAGACCGACGTCCTCGCCGCGCTGGACGCCCTCAGAGAGCGGGCCCTGGCCTGGGGCGAGGCCGCGGTCCGGGTGGCCGCCGACGCGGGGACCGCCCTGCCGTGGCACCCGGGCCAGGTCATCCTCGAGGACACCTCGCGCTCGGGTGAGCAGATCGCCGACCTCGTCGACGGCCTCACCCCGCCACAGCGCGAGGTGCTGGACAAACTGCTCGAGGGTTCCCCGATCGGCCGCACCCGCGACGCCGCCCCGGGCGCCCCGGCGGACCGGCCGGTACCGCAGCTGCTGGCGCTGGGCCTGCTGCGACGCGTCGACGCCGAGACGGTGATCCTGCCCCGCCACGTCGGGCAGGTGCTGCGCGGCGAACAGCCGGGCCCGATGCAGCTGACGGCGCCCGACCCGGTGGTATCGACCACCACACCCGACGACGTCGACGCCGCGGCCGCCGGGGCCGTCATCGACCTGTTGCGGGAAGTCGACGTGGTGATCGAGACCCTGAGCACCGCGCCGGTTCCCGAGCTGCGCAGCGGCGGGCTGGGGGTGCGCGACCTCAAGCGGCTGGCCAAGACGACCGGCATCGAGGAGCCACGGCTCGGGTTGATCCTTGAGATCACGGCCGCGGCCGGCCTGATCGCCAGCGGCACGCCCGATCCGGAGCCGGCTGAAGGCCCCAACGCCGACGGGCCGTTCTGGGCGCCGACGCCGGCCACCGACCGGTTCGCCGCGATGTCCCCCGCCGAGCGTTGGCATCTGCTGGCCGAAGCCTGGCTCGACCTGCCGGGCCGTCCGGCGCTGATCGGCACCCGCGGCCCGGACGCCAAACTTTATGGCGCCCTTTCGGACTCGCTGTACTCGACGGCGGCGCCGCTGGATCGGCAACTGCTGCTGGGCATGCTCTCGGAGTTGCCCGCCGGCGCCTGCGTCGACGCGGCCGAGGCGTCGGCCGCGCTGGTGTGGCGGCGCCCACGGTGGGCCCGACGGCTGCAGCCGGGACCCGTCGGCGATCTGCTGGGCGAGAGCCACGCGCTGGGACTGGTGGGCCGCGGGGCGATCAGCACGCCCGGCCGCGCGCTGCTGGACGAGGACGCCGACCCCCGTTTCGCGATCGATGCGATGGCGCACGCCCTGCCCGAGCCGATCGACCACTTCCTGGTGCAGACCGATCTGACCGTCGTGGTGCCCGGCCCCCTGCAGCGCGACCTCGCCGACGAACTGGCCACCGTCGCCACCGTCGAATCGGCCGGCGCGGCGATGGTGTACCGCATCAGCGAGCAGTCGATCCGCCACGCGCTCGATGTCGGCAGGACCCGCGACTGGATGCAGAATTTTTTCACGCAGCACTCCAAAACCCCGGTACCGCAAGGGCTGACGTACCTGATCGACGACGTCGCGCGCCGGCATGGCCAGCTGCGGATCGGGATGGCCGCGTCGTTCGTGCGCTGCGAGGACCCGGCGCTGCTGGCCCAGGCGCTGGCGGCGCCCGCCGTCGAAGGGGTCCAGTTGCGCGCCCTGGCGCCGACGGTGGCGGTGTCGCCGGTGCCGATCGCCGACGTGCTCGCCGCGTTGCGGACCGCCGGCTTCGCCCCGGCCGCCGAGGATTCCTCCGGCTCCATCGTCGACGTCCGGCCGCGCGGGGCCCGGGTGGCCACACCGCAGCGGCGCCGGCCGTACCGCCCCGCGCCGCGACCGAGCGCCGAGACGCTGAACGCCGTCGTCTCGGTGCTGCGCAAGGTGACCGCCGCGCCGTTCGGGAACATTCGCGTCGACCCGGCCGTTGCGATGTCGCTGCTGCAGCGCGCGGCAAAGGATCAGGAGACGCTGGTGATCGGTTACCTCGACGCCGCGGGCGTGGCCACCCAGCGGGTGGTGTCGCCGATTACCATCCGGGGCGGTCAGCTGGTGGCGTTCGACTCGGGCTCCGGGCGGCTGCGTGACTTCGCCGTTCACCGCATCACGTCGGTGGTGTCGGCCCACGGCCGATAATGGATCACGTGACAAAACAGAGGGAGGAGCGGCTGTCGTGACTGACGGGCCTTTGATCGTGCAGTCCGACAAGACAGTGCTGCTCGAAGTGGACCACGAGCAGGCCGGCGCGGCGCGCGCCGCCATCGCGCCGTTCGCCGAACTCGAGCGCGCGCCCGAACACGTGCACACCTACCGGATCACGCCGCTGGCGCTGTGGAACGCGCGCGCCGCCGGGCACGACGCCGAGCAGGTGGTCGACGCGCTGGTGTCGCACTCGCGGTACGCGGTGCCGCAGCCGCTACTCGTCGACATCGTCGACACCATGGCCCGCTACGGCCGCCTGCAGCTGGTCAAGCACCCGGCGCACGGCCTGACTCTGGTGAGCCTGGACCGCGCGGTGCTCGAGGAGGTGCTGCGCAACAAGAAGATCGCGCCGATGCTGGGCGCGCGCATCGACGACGACACCGTCGTCGTGCATCCCAGCGAGCGCGGCCGCGTCAAGCAGATGCTGCTCAAGATCGGTTGGCCCGCAGAGGATCTCGCCGGTTACGTCGACGGCGAGGCGCATCCGATCAGCCTGCGGCAGGACGGCTGGCAGCTGCGCGACTATCAGCAGCTGGCCGCGGACTCGTTCTGGGACGGCGGCTCGGGTGTGGTGGTGCTGCCGTGCGGCGCGGGCAAGACCCTGGTCGGGGCGGCGGCGATGGCCAAAGCCAGTGCCACGACGCTGATCCTGGTGACCAATGTCGTCGCCGCCCGGCAATGGAAACGCGAACTGGTTGCCCGCACCTCGTTGACCGAGGACGAGATCGGCGAATACTCGGGCGAGCGCAAGGAGATCCGGCCGGTCACCATCTCGACCTATCAGATTGTCACCCGGCGCACCAAGGGCGAGTATCGCCATCTGGAGCTTTTCGACAGCCGGGATTGGGGGCTGATCGTCTACGACGAGGTGCACTTGCTGCCGGCGCCGGTGTTCCGGATGACCGCCGACCTGCAGTCCAGGCGGCGGCTGGGCTTGACCGCCACCCTGGTCCGCGAGGACGGCCGCGAGGGCGACGTGTTCTCCCTGATCGGGCCCAAACGCTATGACGCGCCGTGGAAGGACATCGAGGCGCAGGGCTGGATCGCGCCGGCGGAGTGCGTCGAGGTCCGGGTGACGATGACCGAGAGCGAGCGGATGGCATACGCGACCGCCGAACCCGAGGAGCGCTACAAGCTGTGTTCGACCGCCCACACCAAGATCGCGGTGGTCAAGTCGATTTTGGCGAAACACCCCGGCGAGCAGACCCTGGTGATCGGTGCCTATCTGGACCAGCTCGACGAACTCGGCACCGAGCTGGACGCGCCGGTGATCCAGGGATCCACCAGGACCAAGGAGCGCGAAGCGCTGTTCGACGCCTTCCGGCGCGGTGAGGTGTCCACACTGGTGGTGTCCAAGGTCGCCAACTTCTCCATCGACCTGCCGGAAGCCTCGGTGGCGGTGCAGGTTTCAGGGACGTTCGGATCCCGCCAAGAGGAGGCGCAGCGGTTGGGCCGGCTGCTGCGGCCGAAGTCCGACGGCGGGGGCGCCGTCTTCTATTCGGTGGTGGCGCGCGACAGCCTGGACGCCGAGTACGCCGCGCACCGGCAGCGTTTCCTCGCCGAGCAGGGCTACGGCTACATCATCCGCGACGCCGACGACCTACTTGGCCCGGCGATTTAGATGGTAGCGAGCTTGTCCGCCTTACTTTTTCGACCATGGCAGCCCCTCTTCAGTCTCGCCGGTGAAGAGCGCCGCTCGAGCGGCCTACCGGGAGATTCTGCATCCTAGTGCAACTATTGCATAGCGCAATGGTGTAGCCCTTCGAGTTGCATCACCGAAGATGCTGTGCGCTAGGGCCACAGGCCAACTCTGATACCCGAGTACGCCGCGTAGGCCGACCCCGACGATCGCCGAGGCTCTCCTCCAAGCCATGTGACTCTCGCCAAATCTGATATTGCCCGTGGTATCAAATCTGAGAATCAGGCACGGCCCTGACGTGGACAGCGGCGATCTCGCGTTTACAGCGACAGGATCGTGGCCGACGCGGTGCCCGGTGCGCCGTAGACCTGGGCCAGCCCGACGCGCGGGTCGCCCGGCACCTGACGCTCGCCGGCCTCGCCGCGCAGCTGACGCACCAGCTCATGCATCTGCCGCAGCCCCGACGCGCCGATCGGCTCGCCGTTGGCGATCAGTCCCCCGTCGGTGTTGACCGGGATCGAGCCGTGGATCTCGGTGGCGCCGTCGGCCACCAGCTTCTCCTGTTCGCCGTCGGCGCACAGGCCCGTCTCGGCCATGTGGATGACCTCGGCGCCGGCGTCGGTGTCCTGCAGTTGGGCGACGTCGACGTCCTCGGGCCCGATGCCCGCGGCCTCGTAGGCGGCCCGGGCCGCGTAGACGGTCGGCGCGGCATCGCCGTCCAGCGGTGCCGAGGTGGCGTGCACCTCGTAGGCGCCGTAGCGGCGCGTGCGGATCTCGCACGCGCGCACATACACCGGCTTGTCGGTGAACCTGTGCGCGATGTCGGCGCGGCACATGATGACCGCGGCGGCGCCCTCGTCGGGCGCACAGAACATGTACTGGGTCAACGGGTAGTTGAGCACCGCCGAGTTGAGAATCTCCTCCTCGGGGATCGGCTTGCGGCGGAACGCGTTGGGGTTCAGCGCGCCGTTGCGGAAGTTCTTGGCGGCCACCCTGGCCAGCGTGGCCTGGGAGATGTTGTGGTCGTGCAGGTACTTGTTGGCCTTCATGCCGAAGAACTTGGTGGTGACGAACTGCCCGTTCTGGGCGTACCACTGCGGCAGCGCCAGCTTGGCCGGGTCGTCGGTGAACGCCCCGCGCGGGTGTTTGTCCATGCCGATGGCGATGCCGATGTCGTACTTGCCCAACCGGATGGTGTCCGCCGTCTGCTGGATGGCGCTGGCCGCGGTCGCGCAGGCGTTGAACACGTTGGTGAACGTGATGCCGGTCAGCCCGACCAGTCGGGTGACCGCGTCGGGGTTGGACACCTCGTAACTGCCACCGAACCCGAACTGGATGTCCTTCCAATCCATGCCGGCGTCGGTGAGCGCGGATTGGATCGCCTCGGCGCCCATCTGCATCGCGGTCGTGTCGAACCTGCCGAACGGGTGCAGGCCCACGCCCACGATGGCTACGTCATTGCTCATTTCAGGCCCCCTCTGCCATCGGCCGGAACGCGAACGTCATCACTTCGGCGCCCTCCTCGTCGGTGGTCAGCGGCACCATGGTCAACTCGACCTCCTGACCGAACCGGATCTTGGCCGGGTCGTTCTCGGTCAGCCGGCCCTCGACCCGGATCACGTCATCGAGCTGGACCAGTCCCACGCCGAACGGCACGAAGTCCTTGCCGGACGGACCGGCGTAGGGCACCCCGGGCGGGAACCCCTGCGTCGTCCAGGCCACCAGGGTGCCGCGGCGCGGCAGCAGCACCTCGCTCATCACCCCGGCGCTGCAGCGCGGGCACCACTGCTGCACGGGAAACGTTGTGGCGCCGCAACTGCCGCACCTGCTGCCGATCAGCTGCGGGTTCTCGGCGGGCCAGGTGGAGATGTCGGGGGCGAGTGCTCGTTGCATCGAGAGTCCTCCAGCGGTCATCCGCGCGCGAGAATGCGCTCACGCAAAGGTACAACAGCATTAGACGAAAGCGGAAATTACGTTCTCGCCGATACAGCGGTCGCGTGCCGGGCCACCGGGCGACGCGTCGAATCGCATGCGACGATTTCGAGAGCCGCCACAGCGAGGGAGACGACATGCCGGTCACCGTGATACTGGAACTGAAGTTCAGGCCCGACGCGGTTCCCGCGGCGCGCGACGTGATGGGCCGTGCGCTGCAGGACACCCGGGCGTTTGCGGGAAACCTCGGCACCGACGTGCTCGTCGACGAGGACGACGAGGCCCACTGGCTCGTCTACGAGATCTGGGCGACGGTCGAGGACGACGAGGCCTACCGCGCGTTTCGCGCCGGCGAGGGAAAGCTGACCGAGCTGCCTCCGCTGCTGGCCGCGCCTCCGGTCAAGACGCGTTACCGCACCAGCGATATCTAGCTCAACGCGTGGATCACTTCGCGTTCGAACAACTCGATACCGGAGCGGTCGTAGGCCGCCTCGGGGAAATAGCAGATCACATACTCGCACCCGAGGTCGCGAATCCGGGTGATCCGCTCGATCACCTGTTCCGGTGTGCCCGTCGCCGAATCCGGACCGCTGGTGCCCGCGATCATCGCGTCGGCGGCGGCCTCGGGGAGGTGACGCACCAGGCGGTCGCGGACGCGTCGCATCCGGTCGGCGACGTCGGCGTCGGACGCGCCGACCACGGCGTTGATGTTGACCGAACGCACGATTGCACCGAAGTCGGTGCCCACCTCGCGGCAGTGCCCGGCCAGCACCTCCGACTTGTGGGCGAACGCCTCGGGCTCCGGCGTGAAGTTGGTGTAGCGGGCGTACTGCGCGGCGATGCGCAACGTCACCTTCTCACCCCCGCCGGCGATCCACAGCGGTAACCCGTTGTCCTGCAAAGGCTTCGGTGCGACGATCGCACCGTCGACCTGGTAGTGCCGGCCCTGGAAGCTGACTTTGCCGTCGCGCCAGGCCGAACGCATGATCTGGACGCCCTCGTCCAGCCGGCCCAGCCGCACCCCGGCCGACGGGAACCCGTAGCCGTAAGCCCGCCACTCGTGTTCGTACCAGCCGCCGCCGATGCCCATCTGGATCCGGCCGCCGGAGATGATGTCGGCCGTGGCGGCCACCTTGGCCAGATACACCGGGTTGCGGTAGCTCATCGCCGTGCACATCTGCCCCAGCTTGATCCGCGACGTGGTGGCCGCGTAGGCCGCCATCAGCGACCACGCCTCATGGGTGGCCTCGTCCGTCGGCATCGGGACGGTGTGGAAGTGGTCGTAGACCCACAGCGAGTCCCATGCGCCGCCGTCGGCGTAGGCGGCCAGATCGCGCATCACCGGCCAGTGTTCGTCGGGTGCGATGTCGACCAGATCCATCCGCCAGCCTTGCGGGATGAAAAGCCCAAAGCGCATGGCGCCGACTCTAGCCTGGACCGAGTAGGCTGCGCGCGATGCGGATCCTCATCTCCGGTGCCAGCATCGCCGGGCCGGTACTGGCGTACTGGCTGAACCGGTACGGCTTCGACGTCACCGTCGTCGAGCGCGCGACGGCCCTGCGCAAAGCCGGCGGCCACGCCGTCGACCTGTTCCGTCCGGCGATGGAGATCTCGGCGAGAATGGGCGTCCTGCCGCGCATCGAGGACCGCGCCACCGGAACCGACCGGCTCACGATGCACCGTGAGGGACGCACGCGGCCCACCGAGATCGACCTCGCCAAGATCTATGCCGCCACCTCCGACCGGCACGTGGAGATCATGCGCGACGACCTCAGCGAGATCTACTACGCCGCAGGCCGTGACGACGTCGAGTACCTGTTCGACGACTCGATCACATCGATCGACGTCGACGGCGACGTGACCTTCGAGCACTCGCCCACCCGCGCGTTCGACGTCGTCGTCGGCGCCGACGGGGTGCACTCCAACGTGCGGCGCCTGACGTTCGGCGAGGAGGGCGAACTCACCCGTTTCCTCGGGGGATACCTGGCCGTGCTGTCGGTGCCCAAGGCGCTGGCCGACGCGGGGCGCATGACCGGTCACGTCGGCGTCGGTCGCGTCGCGGCGCTCTACACCGCGCAGCATCTGGACGACGCGCGCGCGGCCTTTCTGTTTCGCAGCAAGGCAGAACTGGATTGCGGGCATCGGGATCTGCCGCGGCAGCGCCAGATTCTGCGCGACAAGTTCGCGGGCATGCATGCGCAGGTGGACCGCTGGCTCGAGGAACTGGACCAAACACCGGCGTTCTACTTCGATGCGATCACGCAACTGCGACTGGACAGATGGTCGCGCCGACGGGTCACCCTGGTCGGCGACGCCGGGTACTGCCCGGGCCCCGCGGTCGGCGGCAGCACCAGCCTCGCGGTGCTGGGCGCCTACGTGCTGGCCGGCGAGCTGGCCCGGGCCGACGGCGACCACCTGCGCGCATTCGCCGCATACGAATTGGCCATGCGCGAGCCGGTGCTGCGCAGTCGGGCCTTCGCCCGCGGCGCCGCCAAGAGCGTCATTCCCGGATCGGCGACGGGGGTGTGGGCGCTGACCCGCGGAGCCCAGCTCGTCTCGCAGATGCCCGCGCCGTTGTCGCGCGCGCTGGCCAAGCTCAACACCAAGGGCCTGCGACTGTACGACTCGATACAGGTGCCCGACTACTCCGAACTCGACGTCTGACAGCATGGTCTCCAAGCCCTCGGAGAAAGGAATGGCCTGCATGCAACTCACCGGTGTCGGGATCTGGAGCAGCCAGCTGCGCTACGGCGACGCAGCCGAGTCCGCCGAGGCAGCAACGGAATTGGATGAACTGGGTTTCCCGGCGCTGTGGATTCCCGACGTCGGCGGGCCGCTGCTCGACGCGGTGGGCCGCCTGCTCGCCGCGACCAGGCGCACGGTGATCGCCACCGGAATCCTGAACCTGTGGATGCACTCGCCGGGCGACGTCGCCGAATCCCATGCGGAGCTGACCGCCGCGCACGGAGACCGGTTCCTGCTGGGCATCGGGGTCAGCCATGCCCCGCTGATCGATGCCAAGCAGCCGGGGCGCTACCGCAAGCCGCTGGCCGCGACGGCGTCGTTCCTGGACGGCCTGGACGCCGCCCCGCGCCCGGTGCCCGTCGAGAGCCGGGTCCTCGCCGCGCTGGGTCCCAAGATGCTGGCGTTGTCGGCGACCCGTGCCAGCGGGGCCCACCCCTACTTGGTCACCCCCGACCACACCGCCTTCGCCCGTGAGATTTTGGGCGAGGGACCGCTGCTGCTGCCCGAGCAGACCGTGATCCTGTCCGACGACGCCGACGAGGCACGCCGCATCGGCACCGGCATGCTTCGGTCGTATCTCTCGATGCCGAACTACGCCAACAACATGCTGCGCAGCGGCTTCTCCGAAGAAGACGTCAGGCAGGTGAGCGACCGGCTCTTCGACGCGGTCATCGCCTGGGGCGACGAAGAGGCGATCCTGCGCCGGGTCGCCGAGCACCGGTCGGCCGGCGCCGACCACGTCTGCGTCCAGGTGCTCACCGACGACCCGACGGCCTTCCCCCGCGAGCAATGGCGCCGGATCGCCGCCGCCCTCTGACCGCGAGCAGACGCAAAAGCCCCCGAAACAGGCTGTGTTCGGGGGCTTTCGCGTCTGGTCGCGCGGTGATCAGCTCAGCGAGGCCGGCGGCAAGAAGCGGTCGCCGTACTTGGCGGCCAGCTCCTTGGCCCGCGCGACGAACCCGGCCTTGCCGCCGTGCGGGTAACCCGCGATCAACTGCGCGGCGCCACCGGTCCACGGCGGGAAGCCGATGCCCATGATCGAGCCGATGTTGGCGTCCGCGGTCGAGGTGATGACGCCCTCGTCGATGCACTTCTGCGTCTCGAGCGCCTCGGCGAACAGCATCCGGTCGATCATGTCCTGCAGCGGCGGCTCCGAGGTGCCGGACTTGAACGTCTCCCGCAGGCCCGGCCACAGCCGGGTGCGCTTGCCGTCGACGTACTCGTAGAAGCCGGCCCCGGAAAGCCTTGACGGGCGGCCGATCTCGATCATCTTCTCCACGACGGCCTCGGCCGGGTGCGGCTCGTAGGTGCCGCCGGCGTCCTCGACGCCCTTGCGGGTGGCGAGCGCGATCTTGTGCATCAGCTCCAGGTTGAGCTCGTCGGAGAGCTGCAGCGGCGGTGCCGGGTATCCGGCCTGCGAACCGGCATGCTCGATCGAGGCCGGCTCCACCCCCTCGCCGAGCATCGCCAGGGCCTCGTTGACGAACGTGCCGATGACCCGGGAGGTGTAGAAGCCGCGGCTGTCGTTGACCACGATCGGGGTCTTGCCGATGGCCAGGGTGTAGTCGAACACCCGGGCCAGCGCCTCGTCGGAGGTCTTCTCGCCCTTGATGATCTCGACCAGCGGCATCTTGTCGACCGGCGAGAAGAAGTGGATCCCGATGAAGTCCTCCTGCCGCTTGACGCCGGTGGCCAGACCGGTGATCGGCAGCGTGGAGGTGTTCGACCCCAGGACCGCGTTCGGCTCGACGACGTCCTCGATCTCCTGGAAGACCTTGTGCTTGAGGTCCTGGTTCTCGAACACCGCCTCGACGACGAAGTCGACGCCCTTGAGGTCCGCGGCGTCACCGGTCGGGGTGATGCGCGCCAGCAGCGCATCGGAGCGCTCCTTGCTGGTCTTGCCCCGCTCCAGCGCCTTGGCCTCGAGCTTCTCGGAGTAGCCCTTGCCCTTCTGCGCCGCCTCGAGGCTGACGTCCTTGAGCACGACGTCGAATCCGGCCTTGGCCGAGACGTAGGCGATGCCGGCGCCCATCATGCCCGCACCCAGCACACCGATCTTGTTGATCTTGACCGGCTCGATGCCGTCGGGCCGCGAGCCCCCGGAGTTGATGGTCTGCAGGTCGAAGAAGAACGCCTGGATCATGTTCTTGGCGATCGGGCCGGTGACCAGCTCGGTGAAATAGCGGCTCTCGATGCGGGTCGCCGTGTCGAAGTCCACCTGCGCGCCCTCGACCGCGGCGGCCAGGATGGCCCGCGGCGCGGGCATCGGCGCACCCTTGAGCTGCTTGCGCAGCAGCGACGGGAACGACGGCAGGATCGCCGCCAGCCCCGGCGACGACGGGGTGCCGCCGGGCATCTTGTAACCCTTCTTGTCCCAGGGCTGCTCGTGCGCCTCGGGGTTGGCCTTGATCCACGCCTTGGCTGCCGGGACCAATTCCTCGACGCTGGAAACGAGTTCGTCGACCAGCCCGTTGTCCTTGGCGGCGGCCGGCTTGAAGCGGGTTCCCTGGCTCAGCACGTTGACGAAGGCGTTCTGGATGCCCAGCATCCGCACCGTGCGGGTCACCCCGCCGCCGCCGGGCAGCAAGCCGAGGGTGACCTCGGGCAGGCCGATCTGGACTCCCTTGACGTCGGCGACGATGCGGTGGTGGCAGGCCAGCGCGATCTCCAGTCCGCCGCCCAGCGCCGCGCCGTTGATGGCGGCCACCACCGGCTTGCCCAGGGTCTCCAGCGTGCGCAGGTCGCGCTTGATGTCCTCGACCTCGGCGAAGATCTCGCCGGCGTTCTCCGGGCCCGCGGTGATCATGCTCTTGAGGTCGCCGCCGGCGAAGAAGGTCTTCTTACCGCTGGTGATCACCACGCCGGTGATCGAGTCCTTTTCGGCCACAAGGCGTTCGACGGCCTTGTGCATGGACTCCTTGTAGTGCTCGTTCATCACATTGGCCGACCCGGTCGGGTCGTCCAACGTCAGCGTGACGATGCCGTCGGCATCCTTGTCCCACGCAATAGTGTTCTCTGTCATGGTCATTCAGCCTTTCAGACTCGCTCGATGATGGTGGCCACGCCCATGCCGCCGCCGATGCACAGCGTGATCAGTGCACGCCGGGCGTCGCGGCGCTCGAGCTCGTCGACCATGGTGCCCAGGAGCATCGCGCCGGTGGCGCCCAGCGGGTGGCCCATCGCGATGGCGCCGCCGTTGACGTTGAGCTTCTCGTCGGGGATGTTCAGGTCCTTCTGGAACTTCAGGACCACCGACGCGAACGCCTCGTTCAGCTCGAACAGATCGATGTCGTCGACGGTCAGGCCGGCCCGGTCGAGCGCCTTCTGAGTTGCGGGCGTCGGGCCGGTCAGCATGATGGTCGGGTCGGCACCGGTGGTGGCGGTGGCCACGATCCGGGCGCGGGGGGTCAGGCCCTGCGACATGCCGGCCGCCTCGGAGCCGACCAGCACCAGCGCGGCCCCGTCGACGATGCCCGAGCTGTTGCCGCCGGTGTGCACGTGGTTGATCGACTCGACCCAGTGGTACTTCTGCAGCGCCACGTCGTCGAACCCGGCCATGGCGGCCAGGCCCTCGAAGGCGGGCTTCAGCTTGCCGAGCCCCTCCTTGGTGGTGCCGGGGCGCATGTGCTCGTCGTGGTCGAGGATCAGCAGGCCGTTCTGGTCGCGGACCGGCACCACGGACTTGGCGAAGTAGCCGCCCGACCACGCCGCGGCCGCGAGCTCCTGGGAGCGCAGCGCGTAGGCGTCGACGTCCTCGCGGGAGAAGCCCTCGATGGTGGCGATCAGGTCCGCGCCGATGCCCTGCGGGACGATGTAGGCGTCGTAGGAGGTGGCAGGGTCGGCCATCATCGCGCCGCCGTCGGAGCCCATCGGGATGCGGCTCATCGACTCCACGCCACCGGCGAGCACCAGGTCGTCCCAGCCGGAGCGGACCTTCTGGGCGGCGGTGTTGACGGCTTCCAGCCCGGAGGCGCAGAAGCGGTTGAGCTGCACGCCGCCGACGGTGTCGGGCATACCGGCCGCGATCACCGCGGTGCGGGCGATGTCGCCGCCCTGGTCACCCACAGGCGAGACGCAGCCCAGGATGACGTCGCTGATCAGGTTCTCGTCGAGGTCGGGGTGACGCCTGCGCAGCTCCTCGATCAGGCCGACGACCAGGTTGAGTGGTTTGACCTCGGTCAGCGATCCGTTCTTCTGTTTTCCGCGCGGCGTGCGGATGGCCTCGTAGACGAAGGCTTCTTCGGACATGTCGACTACCTCTTCGCAGTTGGCTTCGGGGGTTCCGTGTTCAGGTTAGGCGGGAGTACCAGCACCCTAACAGGGCTCCCGTCCAACCTGTTGGTTGGGCCGAGAGCGCGCGACTGAGCCCGGCCCTGCGCTGCACCGAACGTGACGTCAGGACGGATGAACCCGCGGAGCACTCAGGCTGCGGATTTCTCCAGGATGTGCACACCGCAGGCCGAGCCGAGGCCGATCACGTGGGCCAGCCCGACCTTGGCGTCGGCGATCTGGCGGTCGCCGGCCTCCCCCCGCAGGTGATGGCAGATTTCCCAGATGTTGGCGATACCGGTGGCCGCGATGGGATGGCCCTTGGACTGCAGCCCGCCGGACACGTTGACCGGGGTGGAGCCGTCGCGCCAGGTGGCGCCGGAGTTGAAGAAGTCCGCGGCCCCGCCTTCCTGGCAGAGCATCAGGTTGTCGTAGTGCACCAGTTCGGCGGTGGCGAAGCAGTCGTGCAGCTCGACCAGGTCCAGCTCGTCGGGGCCGACGCCGGCCTGCTCGTAGGCGGTCGCGGCGGCCCTGCGGGTCAGGGTGTTGACGTTGGGCAGGACCTGGCAGCCCTCCTCGTAGGGGTCGGTGGTCAGCACCGACGCCGACACCTTCACCGCGCGCCGGCGCTGTTCGAGCGAGAGCGACTTCAGCGTTTCGCCGTTGCACACGATCGCGGCCGCCGCCCCGTCGCAGTTGGCCGAGCACATCGGCCGGGTGTTGGGGTAGGCGATCATGACATCGCCCATGATCTGCTCGAGGGTGAACCGCTTCTGGTAGGCGGCCAGCGGGTTCAGGGTCGAGTGGGCGTGGTTCTTCTCGCTGATCTTGGCGAACAGCTCGAAGCTGGTGCCGCCGTACTTGTGGCCGTACTCGGTGCCGATCTGGGCGAACACCCCGGGCATGGTCTCGGTGCCGATGCGCCCGTCGACCGGGGCGACCGCGCCGTAACGGCCCTTGGGCGCCCAGACGTCGTCGGACTTCTTTTGGCTGCCCCCGGCCAGCAGCCCGGCGCCGGACAGCTTCTCCACGCCCACGGCCATGCCGTAGTCGACCTCGCCGGCCTTGACGGCCATGATGGCGGTGCGCAGCGCGGTGGCCCCGGTGGCGCACGCGTTGGCCACGTTGTACACCGGGATGCCGGTCTGGCCGATCTGCTTCTGCAGTTGCTGACCGATCCCGGCGTTGGCGTTCATCAGGTTGCCGGCGGCCAGCACCCCGATGTCGGCCATGCTGACCCCGGCATCGGCCAGCGCGCCCAGCGCCGCCTCGGCCGCCAGGTCGACGGTGTCGAGGTCGGGGTGCTTGCCGAACTTGGTCATCCGGATGCCCAGGATCCAGATCTCGTCGCTGGCGCTCATCGTCGCTGCTCCTTCGAAGTGACTCGGTTGACTCAGGCGGCGGGCTCGAAACCGAAGCCGATCGCCTCGGTGCCCTCGGCGTCGGCCCCCAACGAATAGGTGGCCAGGCGCACCTTCATCCCGTCGCGCACATGCTCGGGGTCGGGCTCGACGTTGATCAGATTGGCGCGCACCTGCGTGCCGTCGCAGTCCACCACGGACGCGACGAACGGGGTCGGGATCCCCGGCGCGGCGAAGGTGACGATCGTGAACGCACGCACCGTGCCCTCGGTCGCGACCGGGACGGTCTTGAACTCCGTGGCAAAGCAGCTCGCGCACGCGTTACGGCGGTCGAAGAACCGGGCCCCGCAATGGGTGCATTCGTGCGCGACGAGGTGCGGTTCGCCGTCGTCGAGCACCAGATAGTCGACCAAAGGAATCTGCCCGGCCATGACAACCTCCGTCCCGTGTGTAAACGACCGTAGCCCATCACGGGCCGTGCGTAGCACATCGCCAACGCGTCTTAAGCTCGAGCATCATGACGGTGTCGCGACTGCGTCCGTACGCGACCACGGTGTTCGCCGAGATGTCGGCCCTGGCCGCGCGGATCGGCGCGGTCAACCTCGGCCAGGGCTTCCCCGACGAGGACGGGCCACCCGCGTTGCTGAAGGCGGCGCAGGACGCCATCGCCGGCGGTGCCAACCAGTACCCGCCGGGGATCGGCATCCCGGCGCTGCGCCGGGCCATCGCGGCCCAGCGCCGGCGGCGGTTCGGCATCGACTACGACCCCGACACCGAGGTGCTGGTCACGGTCGGGGCCACCGAGGCCATCGCGGCGGCGGTGCTCGGCCTGGTGGAGCCAGGTGAGGAAGTCGTGCTCATCGAGCCGTTCTACGACTCCTATGCACCGGTGCTGGCGATGGCCGGCGCGCAGCGGGTGGCCGTGCCGCTGGTACCCGACGGCCGCGGCTTCGCCCTGGACGCCGACGCGTTGCGCCGGGCGGTGACGCCGCGCACCCGGGCGCTGATCGTCAACTCACCGCACAACCCGACCGGAGCGGTGCTGAGCAGGGCCGACCTGCAGGCGATCGCCGAGATCGCCGTGGCGGCAGACCTTTTGGTGATCACCGACGAGGTGTACGAGCACCTGGTGTTTGACGGCCGCGAGCACCTCCCGCTGGCAGGCTTCGACGGCATGGCCGAGCGCACCGTCACCATTTCCAGCGCGGCGAAGATGTTCAACTGCACCGGCTGGAAGATCGGGTGGGCCTGCGGCCCGGCGCCGCTCATCGTCGGCGTGAAGGCGGCAAAACAATATCTGACCTACGTCGGCGGTGCCCCGTCCCAACCGGCCGTCGCGCTGGCGCTCGACACCGAGGACGCGTGGGTGTCCGAACTCCGGAACACGTTGCAGGCCAGGCGGGACCGGCTCAGCGCGGGGCTGACCGAGATCGGTTTCGAGGTACACGACAGCTACGGAACGTACTTTCTGTGCGCCGATCCGCGCCCACTCGGCTACGACGACAGCACGACGTTCTGCGCGGCCCTCCCGGAGCGGGTCGGTGTGGCGGCCATCCCGCTGTCGGCGTTCTGCGACCCGGACGCCCCACACGCCGCGGAGCAGGCCAAGGTGTGGAATCATTTGGTGCGCTTCACGTTCTGCAAACGGGACGACACCCTGGACGAAGCGCTCAGGCGACTCGCGGCGCTGCCGGACCCGCCAGCGGGGTGACCCGCGCCGCGCGCTCATCCCGCGGCGGGCGGGCGGGCGAGCACGGCGGGACGAAACCCGTACCGGGGCGCCGCGGTGAACACGCCATGCATGCCCTGCGTGGCCATGTTCGTGATCGGCGTCATCGGTGGCAGACCCATCGATGCGGCGGCCTCGCTCGGCAGGGACCCGAACCCGACCCCCGGCAACCCCGCGGCGAAGGGATTGGCTATCTGCGCGGGCGACCACGCCTGCGGCACCGACAGCGCGCCGACCGTGGCGGCGCGGCCCAACCCCGCCGACACCGCGCCCGGGCTTCCGCCCAGCCCCAGGTTCACCGTGCCCAGTGACCCCAGCGCACCCGAGCCAACACCGTGCGACAGCGCCGCCCCGGCGGCGGGAAGCGCTTTGGCGGCCGCACCGACCGACGACATCAACGACTTCGACATGTTGGCCATCGAGAGTCCCCGCATCGGCATCATCGACACGATCGACGCGGGGTAGAGAACCGTCTTCAGGCTGTTCATCGAGGTGTTGAACATCGACGTCAGCGTCGACGTGGAGGGCAGCGACGACGCCGACGACAACGGCGAGGCGAGTCCCTGCAGGGTCTGCGGCAGCGCCGTCATGGCCTCCTGCAGTGTCGTCGGGGTGTTCGCCGCCGCCGCCGTCGTGGCGGCGTGCGCCGCCGCGGCCTGGCTGACCAGACCCGCCGGGTTGCCGATCTGCTGCGGCGCCTGGAACAGCGTCAACCTCGTCGCGGTCGCCGAGGAGGCGGCATAGCCGTACATGGCGGCGGCGTCCTGGGCCCACATTTCGCCGTATTGCGCCTCGGCGGCCGCGATCGCCGGGGTGTTCTGACCCAGAAAGTTGGTGGCGATCAGCGACGCCACCAAACTGCGGTTGGCCGCGACCACCGGGGGCGGCACCGTCATCGCGAACGCGGCCTCGTAGGCGGCCGCCGCGGACCGCGCCTGGGCCGCCGTCTGCTCGGACTGGACGGCGGTGGTGTTCATCCATGCGACGTAGGGTGCGGCCGCGGCGACCATCGAGGCCGACGCCGGCCCCGTCCACGAGCCCATCAGACCCGAGATCGCCGAGTCGTACGAGGCCGCCGTGACGCGCAGCTCGGCGGCCAACCCGTCCCAGGCCGCCGCGGCCGTCAACAACGGACTCGAGCCCGGTCCCGCATACATCCGGGCGGAGTTGACTTCCGGAGGCAACATTCCGAAATCCATTGCGCAACACCTTTTGTGCTCAAGCCGGTCGGGTCTTCGTTCGACACAGACACTCCAAGGCGAAGCTGAAGCCGAGCTGAAAGAGGCACCCCGAGGCACCGACGCTCAGGCTCCCTTCAGGAAAGCGTCGTCACAATGGCCGTGTGCACGGACTCCCCGCTCGGCAGCACTCGGACACCAACCCGCCCAGGGTGCTGGTGGTGGAGGACTACGGCGCCATTCGCGAGATGGTCGTGGAGGCGCTCGCCGACGCCGGGTATGTCAGCGGCGGACGGGTCGACGGCCGGGGGCTCGAGGACGCGCTGGCCGCGTTTCGTCCCGACTTGGTGGTGCTCGACGTGATGCTGCCCGGCCGCGACGGCTTCGCCCTCATCGACGTGGTGCGCGGCTACGGCGATGCCGGCATCGTCCTGCTCACCGCCCGCGACGCGCTCCCGGATCGGTTGCGGGGGCTCGACGCCGGTGCGGACGACTACGTGGTCAAGCCGTTCGACGTCGCCGAGCTGGTCTCCCGGGTGGGCGCCGTGCTGCGGCGGCGCGGACGGGTGCCCTCGGCGATGCAGGTCGGCGATCTGGTGCTGGACGCCGAGGGCGGGGTGGTGAGCCGGGCCGGCACCATGCTGGACCTCACCGGCACCGAGTTCAAGTTGCTCAGCTACCTGGTGGAGCAGCGGGGCCGGACGGTGAGCAAGGATCAGATCCTCGCGGCGGTATGGGGATACGACGCCTACGACGCCAACCTCGTCGAGGTCTACATCAGCGCGCTGCGCCGCAAGCTGGAGGCACACGGGCCCCGGATGCTGCACACGGTCCGGGGAATCGGCTACCGGCTGTCGGCGGGCCATCCGTGACCGCGCCGACCACTCCCACCCCGTCGCTGCGCCGGCGGGTCACGGTGGCGACGGTGGGCCTGATCGCGATCCTGCTGCTGGCTCTCGGCGCGGCGATCGACGAAGTGGTCGGGGTTCAGCTCAACCGTGACCTCGAGTCCCGGCTGGCCGACGACGTCGTGCGCGCCGCCAATCTCGTCAAGGTGGGTGTCGGCCCGGCAGAACTCGTCGTTCAGCTGCAGGCGCAGCGGATCCGGGTGCGGGTGATCGGCCCGGACGGCACCCGTTACGGTGACCGTTCGCTGGACACCGGCGCGTCCCCGCCGCCACCACCGCAAACCGGGGCGGTGCCGCCACCGACCGCCAAGGAACGGAGCAGCAAGGCGGTCACCCGGGTCCTGCGCGACGGCTCGACGATCATCCTGGTGGGCAAGACCAACGGCATCCAGGCCCGCCGGGCCCAGCTGCGGCGCGACCTCCTCATCGGCGGCACCGCAACGCTGATATTGATCGCGGTGCTGGTCAGGCTCGTCGTCGGTCGCGCGCTGGCACCGCTTCAGCGGATCACCTCGACGGCGGAGCAGATCACCCACGGCGACCGGGGACGGCGACTCCGGCCGGACCGGCCGACCACCGAACTCGGTCACGCCGCCGCCGCGTTCGACAACATGCTCGACGCGCTGGAGACCGCAGAGACCAACGCTCACCGGGCTGCCGAAGCCGCGCAACGCGCCGAGTCCAAGACACGCCGCTTCCTCTCCGACGCCGCCCACGAACTGCGCAGCCCGGTGACCGCGATCCAGGCGGTGGCGCAACAACTGACCGCCAGCACCGAGGGAACCGGTCATGACGACGCGGCGTCGATCTCGCGGCTGCGCCGCTACGCCGCGCTGCTGGGCGGTGAGACCCGGCGGGCCGGCCGGCTGGTTTCCGACCTGCTGGACATCGCCGGCATCGATGCGGGGACGGCATTGCGCAGCGAGCAGGTGGACCTCGTCGACGTCGTCGCCGCCGAAGTGGAACGCGCCGCCATGCTCGCGCCCAGCGTGACGGTGCGGCTGGTCGGGGACGACGCTCGTCTACCCATCCGCGCCGACCCTGGCCGGATCGTGCAGATCCTGTCCAACGTGTTGGACAACGCCCGCCGCTACACCCCGCGCGGCGGTGAGATCACCGTGCACACCGCGGCCCGCGACCACACCGCGGAAGTGACGGTCGTCGACTCCGGGCCCGGCATCCCCGATGCGGACCGCGAGCGGGTCTTCGACCGGCTGGTCCGCCTCGACGACGCGCGCGACCGCGGCTCCGGGGGCGCCGGACTCGGGCTGTCGATCGCCCGCGGACTGGCCGAGGCCCACCACGGCACGCTGGAATGCCTGCCCCACGAACCCGGCGCGGCCTTCCGGCTGAGCCTGCCCTTGGCGCCGCCTTCCGACCCCGCGGGGACCTGAGCCGGCTATTCCGGCCGGCGGGCCCGCTGCGCGGTCAGGACCTGCTTGCGCAATCCCTCGGTTGCGGCGCGTACGACCGTCTTTCGCGCACGGTTGACCAGAAACTCCGGCAGCGGCGCCGACGGTTCCAGGGTGATGTCGAATTGCACCCGCGTCTTGTCGACGCCGACGCGCTGCAACCGGTATTCGACGTGCTGGCCGTGCTGCTGCACGGTCTTCCGCGCGTCCCACACGACCCAGTCGGGACCCCAATGATATTCCAGCACTTCATGATCGACGATACCGAGCACCTTGACCGTGACCTTGACGTGGTGCGGCAGGCCGTCGGGATAGGCATCGATGACCTCGGCCTTCTTGTGCACCGAGGACCACAGCGGCACCGCGCCGACGTCGGCGAGCACCACCATGATCTCTTCCGGGGGCGCATCAATGACGATCTGCGCCGATGCTTGTACGGCCACCGCTACCAAGTTAGCAACCGCACTACCGGATGTGCCCGAAACTCTTCGATCAGCCGCCGCCGGCGATGAGGTCGCTCAGGCCTTTCACCGCGGCATCGAGGACGGACCGCGTCGCCCGCCTGACGATGAAACCCGGGATGGGCCCCGCCGGCTCGACGGTGATGTCGAAGCGCACCCGGGTCTTGTCCGTTCCCTCCGGCTTGAGGTTGTACTCGACGTGCTGGCCGTGCTGTTGGGGGGTTCCCTTGGCGTCGTAGACGACCCAGTCGGGGCCCCAGTGGTATTCCAGGACCTCCCTGTCGGTGAGCCCCAGGATCTTGATCGTGGCCTTGACGTGGTGGGGCCGGCCGTCGGGATAACGGTCGATCACCTCGATGTGCTTGTGCAGCGGCGACCAGGACGACAGCACGACGACGTCGGTCAGCGCCTCCATGACCACTGCCGGCGGCGCGTCGACGACGAACTCCCGCGATGCTTTTACAGCCACTGCGCCCAACCTAGCAACGCCGCACCGGGAGTGCGCGGGTTTCGCCGTAACCGGTTTCGTACCAGTCGATTTCGGTCAGCGAAGTGGTGCCGGATGGCGGCGGCCCCACCGGCGGGGCGGGTGTGCGCGAGAAGCGCGGGGCGGGCGCGGCCTGGTCGGCGCCGTGCGCGGTGATCACCGTGGACCGGGCCCGCAAGTGGTCGTCGGTGGCCGCCTCGCCCCACGTCAGCACCGGCGTGACACACGCGTCGGTGCCGGCAAAGACCCGCGTCCACTCGTCGCGGGTCCGGGCGGCGAACCGCTCGGTGAAGATGTCGAACATCCTTGGGTAGGAAGCGATGTCGCGCTGACCGGGCACCTCGTCCGGCGACAGGCCGAGCCCTTCGAGCAACGCGGCGAAGAACTGCGGTTCGATCGCCCCGACTGCCACGTACTTGCCGTCGGACGTCTCATAGCAGCGGTAGAACGGCGCGCCGCCGTCGAGCAGGAACGACTCGCGCCGGTCGCACAGCGACCCGGTCGACTTCATCGTCCACATCACCTGAGCGAGCAGACTGACCCCGTCGACCATCGCGGCGTCGACGACCTGTCCGCGGCCCGAGCGTTCCCGCTCGTACAAGGCGGCGACGATGCCCACCAGGACCAGCATCGAACCGCCGCCGAAGTCGGCGACGAGGTTCAGCGGCGGCAGCGGTGGGCGGTCGGCGTAGCCGAGCGCGGAGAGCGCACCGGTGCGCGACAGATAGTTGATGTCGTGACCGGCCGTCTGCGCCAGGGGCCCCTCCTGCCCCCACCCGGTGATCCGCGCGAAGATCAGGCGCGGGTTGACCGCCGCGCAGTCGTCGGGGCCGATGCCGAGCCGCTCGCAGGTGCCGGGCCGGAAACAGTCCAGCAGCACGTCGGCCCTGGCGGCCAGCTCCAGCAGCGCCCCGGGCCGCGCCTTGACGTCCAGGTCGACGATGCGCTTGCCGCGGTGGAGCAGGTCACGGCCCTCCGCCGGCATCGCGATCGCCACGCCGGGCCGGCGCACCCGCACCACGTCGGCACCCAGGTCGGCCAGCATCATCCCGGTGTGCGGCCCCGGCCCGATGCCGCCGAGCTCGATGACCCTGACCCCGGCCAGGGGCCCGCCGCGACCCACGGACTACGCGTCCTTCTTCACCTTCAGCACCCGCTCGCGCAGCGCCTTGGTCGCGGAGTCGATCGTCCCCTTGACGGCGCGTTTGAGCACGAAACCGGGTAGCGGCACGTTGGGGTCGGCGAGCAGCTCGAACTTCACCAAGGTCTCGTCACCTTTGGGCACCAGCGTGTACTTGCCGTCCTGCGCCTTCTGCTGGGAGGAGCTGACCAGCGTCCAGCTCACCTCGTTGTCGCCCCACGTGTAGGCCACTACCTGTTCGTCGGTGATGCCCGCGACCTTGACCTTCATCCTGACCTGGCGCGGCCGGCCGTCGTCGCCGGTCTCGAGCACCTCCGCGCTCTGATGGGGTTCGGACCACTCGGGCATCGCCTCGAAGTCGGCGATGACGTCCAGGATCTGCGCCGGGCTCGCTTCGATGACGATGTCGCGCGACTCTTTGATTGCCATGGGCGCACCATAGGACAATCGGAGCCCGGCCGGGAGCGATTCACAATGGCCACCGGGCGTAACGTCGACTTCGTGAGTGAAGCGCCCATTGATCCCGCCTACACCGTCGGCGACTACCTCCTCGACCGCCTTGCCGAGCTCGGTGTGTCCGAGATCTTCGGCGTGCCCGGTGACTACAATCTGGAATTCCTCGACCACATCGTCGCGCACCCGACCCTGCGATGGGTAGGCAACGCCAACGAGCTGAACGCCGGCTACGCCGCCGACGGGTACGGGCGGCTGCGCGGAATGTCCGCCGTGGTAACGACGTTCGGTGTCGGCGAGCTGTCGGCGGCCAACGCGATCGCGGGCAGCTATGCCGAGCACGTGCCCGTGGTGCACATCGTCGGCGGCCCGTCCAAGGACGCCCAGGGCACCCGGCGCGCGCTGCACCACTCCCTGGGCGACGGCGACTTCGAGCACTTCTTCCGGGTCAGCCGCGAAATCACCTGCGCCCAAGCCAATCTGATGCCCGCAACGGCCTGCCGCGAGATCGACCGGGTGCTGTCCGAGGTGCGGGAGCAGAAGCGCCCCGGATACATCCTGATGTCCACCGACGTGGCGCGTTTTCCCACCGAACCCCCGCGACCCGTTGCCCCGCTACACCGGGGGCACCAGCCCGCGGGCGCTGGCCGAGTTCATCGAGGCAGCCGGCGAACTGATCGGCGGGCACCGCTTGACGGTGCTGGCCGACCTGCTGGTCCACCGGCTGCAGGTGGTCAAGGAACTCGAGGCGCTGCTGGCCGCCGACGTGGTGCCCTACGCCACGCTGATGTGGGGAAAGAGCCTGCTCGACGAGAGCTCACCGCATTTCCTGGGCATCTACGCCGGCGCGGCAAGCAGCCCGCAGGTGCGCACGGCGATCGAGGAGGCGCCGGTGCTGGTCACCGCCGGGGTGGTGTTCACCGACATGGTCAGCGGCTTCTTCAGCCAGCACATCGACCCGGCGCGGACCATCGACGTCGGGCAGTACCAGAGCAGTGTGGCCGGCCGGGTGTTCGCGCCGCTGGAGATGGGCGCCGCCCTCGACGCGCTGGCCGAGATCCTGGTGCGGCGCGGAAGGCGTTCACCGGAGGTGGTCACGGCCCCGGCGGAACCGGACCCGGCGGCCGCCGGCACTCCCGCGCGTGAGCAGGCACTGACCCAGCCGATGCTGTGGGACCGGCTGTGTTCGGCGCTCACCCCGGGCAACGTGGTGCTCGCCGACCAGGGGACGTCGTTCTACGGCATGGCCAACCACCGGTTGCCGCAAGGCGTCACCTTCATCGGCCAACCCTTGTGGGGCTCGATCGGCTACACCCTGCCCGCGGCGCTCGGCGCGGGGGTGGCACACCCGGACCGCAGGACGGTGCTGCTGATCGGCGACGGCGCCGCCCAGCTCACCGTCCAGGAGCTGGGCAACTTCTCCCGCGAGGGGCTCTCGCCGGTCATCGTGGTGGTCAACAACGACGGCTACACCGTCGAACGGGCGATCCACGGGGAAGCCGCGCCCTACAACGACATCGTCAATTGGCGGTGGACCGATCTGCCCAGCGCGCTGGGCGTCACCAACTACCTGGCATTCCGGGCCGAGACCTACGGCGAACTCGACGACGCGTTGACCGCGGCGGCGGAGGAGCAGAACCGCATGGTGTTCGTCGAGGTGGTGTTGCCGCGGATGGAAATCCCCGGGCTGCTGGTCGAACTCGTGCAGCCGACGTCACCGGACGGCAGCCCGCGCCGCTGAGCCGCGGTCTCAGCGCGCCCCGGGGCGGGGCGATGTGGGATCGGGGGTCGCCGAGCGCAGGATCGCCCGGACGGTGCGCCGGCAGCGCCCGCAGTCGGCGCCCGCGCCGCAGGCCCGAGCGACATCCCTGGTCGTCGACGCCCCGGCCGCAATGGCCTCGCACACCGTCTGGTTGGTGACGCCGTTGCACAGGCACACGAACATTCCGGCGATCCGCTCAGTCCGCCTCGATGCGCATCATGTCGAAGAAGCGGCCGACGAACAGCGGCGGGTAGGCGCCGGCCCCCGCCCCGGACATCCATTGGGCGGCGGCGTCGGGATGCTCGAGCCACTCCCGCGCCCCCTCTTCGTCGGGCAGCTCCTGCAGGATGAGCACCTCGCGCTCGTCGTCGAACGCCTGGAACACCCAGGTCTTCCGAATCCCCGCGGCGGCGAACCGGTCCATCGCGACACGCACCCCCGAGTTCAGCGTCGCCACGTCGTCGACGGAGGCGAAGGCGGCGACCACGACCCCCGGCGCTCCCGGGGTCGACGGTTGCTCGGCGACGAACCTGTCGACGATCTCGCCGGCGAACACCGCGGGGATGTCTTCGACGCCGGCCTCATCGAACCAGTCGAAGAACACCCGCGAGCGCAGCAGTTCCACGATCGGCTCCCGGCTGTGCACGCCGATCATCACCAGCACACGCCCGTAGTCGTGCGTGGACATGTACACGAGGACATGGTGGGCGCCGATGTCGGCGAGGGCCGGTTTGTTGCGCTCGAGCAGCGGCCACACCCGCGTCGGATCGGGAACGCGGTAGTCCGTCGCGATGACCATCGAGTGGATGTCGTTCGTCATCGCCGGGTCCTATACCGGGTTGAATGACGAAATGAGCCATTTCCCATCGGCTTTGTCCAGTTTGACCAGGACGCTGCTCGAGGTCAGGGTGGGCTCCGGCCGGTCTTTGCTCTGGGTGCTCTGGTTGACGAACAGCAGCACCGTGGCCGCGCCGGGGCGGAATTCCGAGATGGCGGCGCGAAGCACGACCGCGTTCGTCTTCACCGACTTCTGCTTGGCGGCCGGGGCGACGATCTCCCGGGTGAACTGGTTGTAGTAGGTCAGGAAGTCGCCCGTCAGATGCGACTTCGCCGAAGAGAAGTCGCGGTCGAGGGTGTCGGGGGAATACGACAGGACCGCGACCGTCCCCTCGCTGGCCGCCGTGATCGCCGCCTTGGCGGCCGCGCCGTCCGTTTCCCGGTCCGGTAGGTAGGAGAAGTAGTACAACCCGCCCAGCAACCCCAGCGAAGCAACGACCAGCAACGCCAACACGGCGGGCAGGACCTTTCCGGACGACCGCCTCTTCACCTGTGCGCCAACGCGCTTGAGCCGGCCGGGCGTGGTCGGGCCCGCGCCGGTGTCGGCTGTCGCGGCGGTGGGCTCCTCGGCGTCCTCAGCGTCCGGGGCCGTCTCGACCTGTTCCTCGGTTTCCGGGGCCGGCGTTTCGTCTGCGCTCACGGCACGAACTCAACTTTCGATATCTTGATCTGGTCGCCGTCGCGGGCCACCGTCACGATCAGCCGGTAGCTACGTGGATCCTGTTTGGCGCCGGCCGCATTGGTGACCTCGGAGGTGGAGGCGACCAGCACCGTCGCCGAATTGTCGGTCATCGAGTCCAGTTCCACGGCTGCGGACTGGACGGTGCCCTGCGACACGACCTTGGACTGCTCGACCACCTTGACGAAGTCGTCGGCCATCTTGAGGAAGTCGTCCTTGAACGAACCGGTGGAGTCGTCGAGGATGCGCTGCACGCTCTGCTTGGCGTTGTTGAAATCCATCGACGTCAACGTCACGACACCCTGGCGCGCGGCGGCGGCGAACTCGGCCGCACGCTGCCGCTGCCGGACCGCGTCGCGATGCTCCTTGACCATGTATCCGGTGCCGGACAGCGCGGCGAGCACGACGATCACGGCCAGGGCGGCCGCGACGGTCGACCATTTGGGGCGGCGCAGCCGGCGTCGCCCCGGCTTCTCCGCCTCCGCGGCCTCATCGCGGGATTCCTCCCCCGACTCGCTCTCCGGTTCGACGGCGGACTCTGCGGCCGCGGTCGTCTCGGTATCGGGCGCCTCGGTCCCGACGTCGGCCGTCGCATCCACCGCCGCCTCGTCGCCGGAGAGGTCGGCCGCGGTTTCCTCGCGCGCTGCCTGTTGCGTCCTGGCTTCGGCGAGTTCGGCCTCGCGGCGCAACTGGATGGCCCGCGCGCGGGCCCGGGCGGCGGCGGCGAGGGCTTCGGCTTCCGCGGCCTCTGCCTCGGCCTGCTCGGCCAACGCCATGATGTCCGCGGCGGTACTGGGGGTTTCGCCTTCGTTCACCGGAACCGGTCTCGCCTCAGCAGCATTCTGGCGGCCACCACTCACCGCTCACCGGCCCGACGCTGCTCGTGACCCAAATGCCCAACTCCTCTACCGCGTGCCCGTCGACGGGATGTTTGCCCTGACCGCCGACGACCGACGTCGCCGTTGCGCAACCCTACTCGTCGCACCCCCTCACGCACAGGCGCCTGCTGCGAGATCCTTGCGCGCGTCGAGTGCCACGGCGGCCGATGTCGCCAGGAGAACCAGGTTATCACCCATCCCGCGGAACCTCGCTAGCCCTAGCCCTCAGCACCGCGTGAAACAGATATACAGCAGCGGAAATATCATTCTCTCATCGGGCATATGGAGCCCGCCGGGACGATCAGCGCAGCAGGTCTTTGACCACCTTGCCGGTGGCGTTGAGCGGAAGCGCGTCGAGAAACTCCACCGACCGCGGCACCTTGAATCCGGCCATGCGTTCGGTGCACCAGCCGATGAGTTCCTCGGCGTCCACGGCCCCGTTCGCGACGACGAATGCCTTGCCCACCTGGCCGAGCCGCTCGTCGGGAACGCCGATGACCGCCGCCTGCGCGACGGCCGGGTGGTTGAGCAGGAACCCCTCGATCTCGGCCGGGTAGGCGTTGAACCCGCCCACGATGAACATGTCCTTTTTGCGGCCGACGATGCGCAGCCGCCCGGACGAGTCGATGGCGCCCAGATCCCCGGTGTGCAGCCAGCCGTCGCCGTCGATGGCTTGCGCGGTGGCCTCGGGGTCGTCGAGATAGCCCTGCATCACGCCGTAGCCGCGCACCAGCACCTCGCCGTCATCGGCGACGCGCACCTCGACCCCCTCGCACGGCAGGCCCGCGGTGGTGGCCACATCCTCGAAGGAGTCACCGGGCCGGGACAGGGTGACATTGCCGGCCTCGGTCAGCCCGTAGCCGGTCATCAGCGTCTGGAAGGGCAGTTCGCCGTGGATGCGGCGGACCAGTTCGACGGGGATGTCGGCGGCGCCGGTCACGCCGGCCCGCAGCGTCGACAGGCGGTCCTTGTCGCGCACGGTCAGCAACGAATGGTACAACGTCGGCGGGCCGGGCAGCATCGTTATGCGTTCGCGCTCAACGATATCCACCACGGTGTCGACGCCGAAGACCGCGACCGGCAGCATCGTCGCCCCGCGCAGGAAGGACGTGATGAGTCCCGCCTTCAGACCGAACGTGTGGAAGTAGGGGTTGATCTGCAGGTAACGGTCGCCCTCGCGCAGATCGGCCAGGGTGGCCCACTCCTCGTACATCCGCAGCGTCTGCCGATGATTCATCATCGCGCCCTTGGGGCGTCCGGTCGTGCCCGAGGTGAAGATGATGTCGGCGGTGTCGGTGCCGCTGACATCACGCTGGAACGGTGAACCGCTGGAAAGGAAGTCGGATTTCAGGTCGATGACCGGCGTGCCCGCCGGCGCCGTGTAGTCCTGGCCCAGGAATCCCTTCTGCACCAGCACGGCCTTCGCCCCGCTGCGGACGATGACGTCGCCCGCCTCTTCGGTTTTGAATCGCGTGTTGACCGGGACGAGCACCCCGCCGGCGGTGAGCAGTCCGAACGCCGCGACGATCCACTCCGCGGAGTTGGGGGCCCAGATGGCGACCCGCTCACCCTTGCCGATGCCGAGGTCGGCGAACGCGCCCGCGGCCCGGCGTATTCGCTCGACGACCTCGGCGAAGGTGAGGCGCAGCGGACCGTCGACGACCGCTTCCGCGTCGCCGAACCGGTCCGCCGCGCTCAAGACCATCTCGGGGATGGTCTGCCACGTCGTCGCGGCCGGTCTCACACCGATACGAGACGAGCGAGGTTGCCGCCCATGATCTTTGCCTGATCCTCCACGGACAGGTGCGACAGCGCGTTGACGTAGTAGGTCGGCTCCGCCAGCCCTTCGGGGTGCGGCCAGTCCGAGCCGTACAGGACCTGATTCACCCCGACGAGGTTGACCAGATCGTCGATGCCGTCCTCGAAGAACGGACTGACGTGGATCCGGCTCTTGACCATCTCGACGGGATCGCTCGGGAAGGCTTCCGGGGCCTTCCGGAAGACCTCGGCCAGGCCGTCCAGCAGCGGGTTCATCCACTTCGAACCGGCCTCGACGATGGCGACCTTCAGCTTCGGGTGGCGGTAGAGCGCCCCGTGGATGACCCACGACCCCACCGAGTCCTGGATCGGCCGCCACTCGTTGAGGATGCCCATCGCGTTGGTCTGGAACGGCAGCATCTCCTGCTCGGCGCCGTCCCACTCGGAGGTGTAGCGGGAGTAGCCGCTGTCACTGGAGTGCATGCCAACCAGCACGTCGTGCTCGACGACCCGCTCCCAGAACGGGTCGAACTCAGGCACCGCGAACGACCGGGGCCCACGGAAACCGGGGACGGGAGCCGGGCGGACCAGGATGCAGCGGGCACCGCGCTTGACCGCCCACTCCAGCTCCTCGATCGCTTTCTCGACGATCGGGAGGGTGATCACCGGGGTGGTGAAGATGCGGTTCTGGTAGTTGAATCCCCAGACCTCGTCGAGCCACTGGTTCAGCGCGTGGATCAGGACGTGGATGGCGACCGGGTCGTCGCGCAACCGCTCCTCGATCAGGCTGGCCAGTGTCGGGAACATCAGGGTGCGGTCCAGGCCCAGCTCGTTCATCTTCTCCAGGCGCGGGCCGGGCTCGAAGAAGGCCGGGATCGCCCGCATCGGCTCACCGAACAGCTCGCGCTTGCTCTTGCCCTCCGGGTTGCCGTACTTGAAGTACTCCTCCCAGGCGCCCGGCCGGGCGACGACCTCGAAGGTCGGGTTGGGGATGTAGTTGCTGATGTGGCCGCGGATCGCGATCTTGGTGCGCCCGTTGACCTGCACGTACTGGACGAAGTCCTTGTACTCCTTGGGCAGGAACTTGGTCAGCGCTTCCGGCGGCTCGTAGAGATGGTTGTCCGCGTCAAAGATCGGAAACGGGACGTCCTCCCGATGCGACAGTTGCCCCATGGAATCCTCCTTCTTGATTTGCGAGAATAATATTCTCTCAGTTGCCGCACCGCAACGGCGACCCCTCGACGGGTCGGCGACGGCGGCGGTCAGCAGGTCGCGACGATCTTGAACACGGCGGATGCCGGTTCGTTCGGTTTGTCGGTCTTGAACCCGTTGGCGGTGCCGGTGATCGTGAACCTGTCACCGCTGAAGCTCATGTCGGCGCTGCCCCCGTCGCCCTGGGAGTACATGCCGGTGAAGCCGCCCACGTTCTGGATGCGCACCGACGTCGTGGTGAGCGGCTGCGCATGTTCGTCGACGACGATCTTGGCCCCGGCGAAGTCGCCGCCGATCTCGATCGTCCGGTACCACTCCTGCTGATGGCATTTGACCACGGGAATCTTCGCGTCCTTGCCGTCGACGGTCACCGACGCCGACCCGGAGAGGGGCGTCCGCGGACGCGCGGTGCAGGCGCCGAGCCCTGCCACCGCCAGCACTACGGCCACCACCACCGCGCTCCGATTGCGCACGAAGCCACCTCGATCCTCGACGACAAGTCCTGGCCTGCAGCGGTGATGTTATTCTCCGCGCAAGAGAATGCCAATGTCGCGTCCTCGCACCCAGGGAGCAATCACGCATGGTGGACTTGGAGTTCGACGACGGGTTGGCGGTGCTCACCATCGACCGCCCGCATGCGCGCAACGCCATCGCGCTCGACACCATGGAGCAGCTGGAAAAAGCGCTCGCCGCGGCGGCGGGCGCTCAGGCACTGGTGATCAGGGGCGCCGGCGATCGGGCCTTCGTATCGGGCGGTGACCTCAAGGAATTGAGTGCCTTGCGCACCGAAGAGGACGCCGCGGCGATGGCCAGGAGGATGCGCTCGGTCTGTGATCAGCTGGCGAGTTTTCCGGCGCCGGTCGTCGCGGCGCTGAACGGCCACGCCTTCGGTGGCGGCGCCGAGGTCGCGGTCGCCGCCGATATCCGGGTGGCGGCCGACGACATCAAGATCGCCTTCAACCAGGTCGCGCTGGAGATCATGCCGGCCTGGGGCGGCGCGGAAAGGCTGGCCGCCCTCGTTGGAAAGAGCAAGGCGCTGCTGCTGGCGGGCACCGGGCGGACGCTGGACGCCGCCGAGGCCGAGCGAATGGGCTTGGTGGACGTGGTGGTGCCCCGCTCCTCTTTCGAGGTGGGATGGCGCTCGGTCGCCAGGTCGTTGGCCAACCGCCCGGCGACCGAGATAAAGCGGGTAATCGGCGGAGTTTCGCCCGATGAGGCGATAGCATCCTTTGCACGGCTGTGGGTCGGCGACGCCCACTGGCAGGCCGCAGAGCGGGTGATGAACCGCACCGGCAGTCCGCGCACGGCGCCCGGAGGAGCGACATGAGCACCATAGGGAAACTGTTGGCCTCGGGTGCGGCGGTGTTGGTGGCCGGGACAGGTTTGGCGACAAGCACGGGACGTGCTCACGCCGACCCGGTCTGGCATCAGGTCGTGTACGTGGTCTCGTCCAGAACCCCCGCCCATGTCGACATCTTCTACCAGGACCAGGACCCCACCGTCTTCGCCGACTACAGCCACAACCCGTACACGTTCACCCCGCAGGTGCACGCGGATGTCGGTCCCGATAAGCCGTGGGTTCAGCCGGTGAGCCTGCTCAACCCCGATCAGTGGGCGATGGTGACCGTCACCACCGGTCGCGAACCGTTGGCGGCCGGCGGAATTCAGTGCGACCTGTCGGTGGATGGCAAGGTCGTGGTGTCCAAACTCGGCCCCAAGGGCGCGCTCTGTTCGTTGCGCACCTGGTGAACCACCCAGGCCTGGGGCATATCCGGGATCGGCTGCGGCTCCCCCTCCAGGCGGCGCAGGTGGTCTTCGACCACTTCCACGGTTTCGGCGTGGCCACCGGACATGCCGATGGCCTGCTCGAGCACGAGAAATCGGGACAGGCTGGTCATCAGCACGGTCCACACCACCGGCGGCACATCCTGGCTTTTCACCTCGTATCGCTGCAGCGCCGCCGTGACCGCCTGGCGTTGTTCCTCCCGGAAACGTTCGGCGTAGTAAGCGATCTCGGCGCGCATCTCCTTTCGGTGGTTGGCCAGCGCCATGAACTCCATCGAGATGCGGGTGAACGCGGGGTCCGTGCCAAACCTCCACAACGCCCACAACGGCTGCGCCGACTGCAGCAGGTGGGCCTGCACCTGAAGGCCCTCTTCGGCGCGGCGGCGGAAGACCTCGAGGAACAGGTCCTCCATGGTGCGGAAGTAGTAGTGCACCAGCTGGGGTTTGAGCCCCGCCTTGTTGGCCAGGCGGCGAGAGGTGACGGCGGCGTAGCCCTCTTCGAGCATCAGCTGCTCGGCCGCGTCGAGCAGCAGCCCGCGGTTCTTGGCGTCCGGCGCCCCGATCCTGCGAGCCGCGGAAGAAGTCGTCATGCCCGTGCTCCGTACTCTTCGCGCTCCCTTGCCAACCCCACGGATCGTATCGTGGCGCGCTGCGGTGATCTTGACCCCGACATTACCGCCATGCTAAGCAAGTGCTCAGCACTTCGTGGACATCGGACCGGGGCGGCGCGGAGTCTCGCCGCCGAGCAGTCATTAGGGCCGACGGCGGCTTTGGAGGGATGCACGACATGAGCAATTTCGACACGATCGACTTCTTCGCGGATCCCTCCCTGGTCCCCGACCCGCACCCCTATTTCGACTACCTGCGCAGCCAGAACCCGGTGCTGAGGCTGCCGCACTACGGGGTCGTCGCCGTCACCGGCTACGACGAAGCCACCGAGATCTACAAGGACCCCGAGACGTTCTCGAATATCGTCGCGCTCGGCGGGCCGTTTCCCCCGCTGCCGTTCACGCCGGAGGGCGACGACATCAGCGCCCAGATCGACGCGCACCGCAGCTATTTTCCGATGAACGAGCACATGGTCACGATGGACCCGCCGGACCACACCAAGGCCCGGTCCGTGCTGAGCAAGCTGCTGACGCCGAGCCGGCTGAAGCAGAACGAGGAGTTCATGTGGCGCCTCGCCGACCGCCAGCTCGACGAGTTCCTGCACAACGGCGAGTGCGAGTTCATCGCCGAGTATTCAAAGCCGTTCGCCACCTTGGTGATCGCCGACCTCCTCGGCGTGCCGGAGGACGACCACAAGGAGTTCCGTGTCGTCCTGGGCGCCGAGCGTCCCGAGGCGCGAGTCGGCGCGCTGGACCACGAGTCGGTCGGCGTCAACCCGCTGGAGTGGCTCGACGACAAGTTCTGCTCGTATATCGAGGAACGCCGCCGCGAGCCCCGCAACGACGTGCTGACCTTCCTCGCGTCGGCCAAGTATCCCGACGGTTCGACGCCGCCGGTGATCGAGGTGGTCCGCTCGGCCACGTTCCTGTTCGCCGCCGGGCAGGAAACCACCGCCAAGCTGCTCAGCGCCGCGCTCCAGGTACTCGGCGACCGGCCCGACATCCAGCAGCAGCTGCGCAACGACCGCAGCCTGATCCCCGGGTTCATCGAGGAGTCGCTGCGCATGGAGAGCCCGGTCAAGAGCGACTCGCGACTCGCGCGCAGATCCACCCGGATCGGCGGCGTCGACATTCCCGCGGGCACCGTGGTGATGGTGCTCCCGGGCGCGGCCAACCGCGACCCGCGCCGCTTCGAGAACCCGCACGAGTTCGACCTGCACCGCAGAAACGTCCGCGAACACATGGCTTTTGCCCGCGGCGTCCACTCGTGCCCCGGCGGGCCGCTCGCCCGCGTGGAGGGCCGCGTCTCGATCGAACGCATCCTGGACCGCATGGCCGACATCGAGATCAACGAGGTCAAGCATGGCCCGGCCGACGACCGGCGATACACCTACGAGCCGACCTACATCCTGCGAGGGCTCAGCGAGCTGTACCTCACGTTCACACCGAACGGCTAAGCACGGCAGTAGAATTGGAGCTTCAACCGCTCCGGCCGCACATCACGTCTGGGGTGGGCTGGCGATCTGCTCGAAGATCTGGGAGAACTCGAAGGGCGTCTGCGCAATTCCACTACCGGTGGTGGCGTCTGCGGCGCCCAACGTGCCCGTGAGGTCGCGGGGAAGCTCCCACATGGACAGCTCGCCGATCCCGTGCTGCTGAGAGAAAGTGGTCAGCTGTTGCGCGTTGGCAAGGGTGAAGATTTCGCTCGGGTCGTCGTTGATTCCGATTAGCGGTGTCACTCCGAGCATATGCCACGCCTGCTGGCTGGACAGCGACGGGTACATCGCCATCAACTGGCTGTGGGTGGCCGTCGCCGCGTCGATTGCGGCCGTGCCCATGTTGGTGACCGACGGGTCGTAGTAATCCATGGCCATGATGTTGACCCGGGAGACGTCCACGCCATTGGTGTTGGCGAAGTTGAGGACGTTGATGCCTCCGTTGGTTCCCGCGACCAGACCCGACGGCAGCACCGGAAGCGTGTACGAGACGGTGACGGGCGTGCCGTTGGACGCCTCCTGCTGCTGCATGATGCTGATCGCCTGCGACTGCAAGGTGAGCGCCGAATTATTGCCTTGCACAGCACCTTCGACGTCATAGTCGAAGTTGTAGATCTTGTAGGTGTTCACCACCTGCTCGTAGTCCTGGGCCAGCTGGGCGGCGCTTTGATGGTTCGATGCCGCGTACACGGCGAGGCTGGTGCCGGCCGCGCCGCCGAAGGAGATCGTCCCGGTGATGCCCACGCTGTGCATGTCCGCGATCTGGTTGTTGATGTATGAGATTTGGGAACCGCCGGTGACGTCGTACGCGCCGTAGCCGCCCCAGGCCGGGTGACCCGAGGCATCGGCGGTGATGAAGGCGAGCGTGACGTCCTTGATTCCCGCATTGGCGGCGTTCGCGAAGTTGTACCCATTGGGCCCGGGCCAGAGCGTCACGTCGACATAGGGGTTGTACTCCTGCGACGACGCCCCGCCGGTACCGGTACCTGTGCCCGTTCCCGTTCCCGTACCCGTACCGGTGCCGGTCCCCGTACCTGTGCCCGTTCCCGTACCCGTACCGGTGCCGGTCCCCGTACCGGTGCCCGTTCCCGTACCCGTACCGGTGCCGGTCCCCGTACCGGTGCCCGTTCCCGTACCCGTACCGGTGCCGGTGCCGGTGCCGGTAGCGCCGCCACTGACCGATTGCCCGTTGACCAGCAAATGGGTGGGCGGTGAGTAACTGCCGGTGTGCGCGACTTGGAAGCCAACCGTGACCGAACCGCCCGCTGCGATCGAATGGTCCCACGACTCGGGTGTCAGGGTGTACTGAGTGCCGGACTGGGCGACCTGCGCGTTCCAGGCGCTGGTGATGGATTCGTTTGCGGGCAGGTTGAATTGGGCCTGCCAGTTGGTCAGTGGAGTCGAACCCGTATTGGTGATCGTGTAATCGGCAACGAAGCCGTTGTTCCACTGGGACGTCACCTTGTATGTCGCCTCTACCCCGCTGGCGCTGCCGCCGCCGGTTCCGCTACCCGTGCCGGTGCCGGTGCCCGTCCCGGTACCCGTACCCGTACCCGTACCGGTCCCCGTCCCCGTACCGGTCCCCGTACCCGTCCCGGTACCCGTCCCCGTGCCAGTCCCCGTCCCCGTGCCAGTCCCCGTCCCCGTGCCAGTCCCCGTCCCCGTCCCCGTCCCCGTGCCAGTACCCGTACCCGTCCCCGTCCCGGTACCCGTCCCCGTGCCAGTCCCCGTCCCCGTGCCAGTCCCCGTCCCCGTCCCCGTCCCCGTCCCCGTACCCGTACCCGTGCCAGCGCCGCTGATCGAATGTCCGTTGAGCAGAACATGCGTCGGTGCCGAATATGCACCGTTCTGGGTGGCCTGGAAGCCGATGGTGACCGAATGGCCTGGCGCAATGCTTTGCGTCCAGGACACCGGGCTGACGGTGTATTGGCTGCCGGACTGCGTAAGCTGCCCGTTCCACAGATTCGTGACGGATTCGTTTGCAGGCAGATTGAATTGGAGCTGCCAGTTGGTCAACGGAGTTGTGCCGGAATTGGTGATCGTGTAATTCGCGATGAAACCGTTGCCCCAATGCGACGTCACCGCATAGGTCGTCGTAGCCCCGCCGCTACCGGTGCCACTGAGGCTGGCGCCGCTGACACTGCTGACTGCGCTGGTAGCGCTGCTACCGCCCGTCGCGCCGGCATTGCCACCGGTGGCAGCGTTGCCGGAGCCTGCGCTGGAAAGACCGGCCCCCGTGGCGCCGGTTCCGCTGCCAGCCCCGCCACCGCCGGACGAAACCGCGGCAGACCTGCCGGTATCCGCGTTCCCCGGCCCATGGGCGCCATTGCCGATGAGGGGACGGCCCAGCAACATACTCGACGACCCGTTGATCAGGCCCACAACGGTGCGGTCCAGATTCTGCAGCGAGGTGGCTGTGGCCGCCTCGGCGGCCGCGTAGGCAATTCCCGCGCTATTCAGTGCCTGCGCGAACTGCTGGTGGAAGACCTGGGCACGAGCAAGCAGCGATTGGTACATCTGCGCGTGGCCGGAAAACAATGATGCAACCGCCGCCGACACCTCATCACCGGCGGCGGGTATCAATGTGGTGATTGGCACCGCCGCCAGCGAATTCGCCGCGCTCAGCGTCGAATCGATACCGACCACGTCCGAGGCCGCTGTTGCCAGAATCTCCGGTGCTGCGATCACAAACGTCATGGCGCCACCTACATGTCAAGGGGTTCGACGTATCGGGTAGATTACGACGCAATTCGACGTGCGTGCACAAAACACCCCAGAAGACGCCACAAAAACATCTGTCGATCATTATTGAAAAGTGACATAGGCAACAGTGCTCCTGATGTGCATTGCGCAGGCGCCACACACCGGCCACGGCGGCCGCACCGAAGCGCGATCCGGTGACTACCGGCTCGTCATGCCCGCGAAATAGGTGCCCAGCAGGCTCGCCCCGATGAGAATCACCCAGGTATCGGTCAGTCGGCACAGCAGGGCGGGAGCCAGCCTGACTTCCATGAACTCCCGAAAGATGATGCGCACCTTGATGAGCGCGATCACGATGACGCTGGACGTGACCAACGCGCTGGGTTTCAGCGAATCCGCGTGGTCGATCGCCAGATAGCCCAGCGTCAACGACGCCAGCACGACCCAGACCCCCAACAGCCGCTTGTTGACTTTGAGCACCGTCACCTCACCACGTACAGCAATGCAAAGATGAGCACCCACAGATAGTCGACCGTGTGCCAGTACGTCGCGCACGTCTCGACAAGCTCCTGCGATCGCCGCGCCGGACTCCAAAGCTGGTACGCGACAACACCGAGCACCACGAACCCGATCAGCAGGTGCACGAAATGGATGCCGGTGAGAAAGAAGTAGTAGGTGAAGAAGTCGTTGCTGTCCAGGCCGTTTCCCATGCGGACCAACCGGGCCCACTCGAAGACCTTGAAAAACAGGAAAACGGCGGCGAATC